>JAFKMU010000035.1 GCA_017305195.1 Verrucomicrobiota bacterium
CGCCATCTGGTGGAAAATACCTTTCTCCACCTCAAACGTTGGCGCGGCATCGCCACACGCTACACCAAGAATGCGGCCTCCTTCCTGGCCGCCGTTCACATCCGTTGCCTGGCTATCTGGCTTTCATTCTCGTGACGACACTATTTAGTCGGCGGTATTCCCGGCTTGGCCGGGAGGCATGGGTTTTGTCATAAGAGCCCATGCCCCGGATCGTCCGCCGCACCAGCACCAAGGTGATCAACGGCGTCGTCTCGCCCAAGAACCGCGAGGACGTCTCCGAGCCGCGTCCCTATGAGATCATCCGCGAGCCCGCTGGCCGCGGCTTCCGGCATGTCGTTTCCGCACGGCAACTGGAGCAGTTCATCAGCATTATTCCCGAGGCGGATCAGCTTTTACAGGGAGTGGAAAAGATCGTTCTCTCGGGCGGATCGGAGAAGGTTTACGGGTGGCACCGGGATCTCTGGAGGCGGAAAGTCGCCACCATCGAGCTCTGCGCCTGGACGAAAGCCATCTGGGCTCCGATGTCCATCCGCTATTTTCGGCAACATCAGCCATACATGGACGCTCTTGGGGTCACGTTCTCGCTGGAGGAAAAGCCCATTCGCTGCCGGTTTACCATGGCGCAGGCACGCGCTTTCAGCCTCCTCCATGTCTTCATGCACGAGCTCGGACATCATCAGGACTGGAAACACCGACGCGGCGGTCGCATGAAAGGCCTTGAGGCTTATGCGGACGATTTTGCTCTCCGCTACTTTGACCTGCTGCTGCCACTCTATCGTAAAAAATTCGGCGACCCAGCGGCCAATGCCGCACCGCCACCGCCAGCTCCCAAGCCTGCTCAGCCTCTGGGTAAGGACTGGGACCGTATGAACTTCACTCGCGTAATATAGATCCGGTTTTCAAAGATTCCGGACTTCTCTCGCTGTTCCTTCTCGGGGAAAACGCCGCCGCGCAAACACGCAAGGCCCCTTCTTCGCGTCCTTTGCGATCTTCTGTAAAAATGTTTGCCCGGTTTCGCGGCACGCGCCTGAAGCTCGTAGCGTTCCGAGATTGCACGTTCCGCCCAACCCTTTGCTGCCTTCGCTTCCTTCTGTAAAAATTCCGAAGTTCCGCCTACTTGCCCTCTTCCGGGCCCTGGGCGCGATCCTCGAATCGCGTGATCTGGCGGATGAAGGTGAGGGGGACGCCGCCGACCGGACCGTTACGCTGCTTGGCGATGATGAATTCGGCGTGGCCTTCCATTTCTTTGCGCTCCTCGTCGTCGTCGGCGTAGTAATCCTCACGCCAGAGCAGGCCGACGAGATCGGCATCCTGCTCGATGGAGCCGGATTCACGCAGATCGCTCAGGCGCGGGCGGCCCTTGCTTTCGCCTGTGCGGGACTCGGGGTTACGGTTGAGCTGGGCCAGCACGATGATCGGGATCTTGAGTTCCTTGGCCAGCGCCTTGATGCCGGAGGAGATTTCCGCCACCTCGATCTGGCGGTTTTCCTGGCCGCGCTTGGAGGGAGACTTGAGGAGCTGGAGGTAGTCGATGACGATCAGCTCGATGTTGTGCCGGTCCTTCAACCGGCGGGAACGCGCGCGCAGCTCCAGAATGCTCAGGCCCGGCGTGTCGTCGATGAACATCTTGCACTCGGCCAGCTTGGTCGTGGCCTGGATCAGGTTCTGCATGTCGTGCTTCCCGATGAAGCCGTTGCGGATCTTGTTCAGGTCGACGCGAGCCAGCGAGCACAGCAGACGCTGCATGAGCTGCTGGGTGCTCATTTCCAGGCTGTACACGGCGACAGCCTTCCCGGCCTCGGTCGCCACGTGCTCGGCGATGTTCATGGCGAAGGCCGTCTTACCCATCGACGGACGGGCGGCGACGACGATCATTTCACCCGGATGCAAGCCGTTCGTCATCTGGTCGAGGCCGCTGAAGCCCGAGGGCAGTCCGGTGAGCGCCCCGCGGTTCTGGAACATCTTCTCGATGCCGTCGAGGGCCTCCATCGCCAGTTCCTTCATCTCGGGAACCTTGGCTTTGAAGCGGTCGTCACCGATGGCCAGGATGCGGGCCTCGGCCTCATCCAGGAGGATTTCCACCGTACCCTGCTCCTCATAGGCGCGGGTGGTGTATTCCGTGCAGGTGCCGATGATCTCGCGCAGGAGAAATTTCTCGCGCAGAATCTCCAGATAATACGCCGCGTTGGCCGGCGTCGGGACGAATGTGAATAACTCCGAGATCGCCGCCGCTCCGCCCACCTCGTCGAGCATGTGCTGGTCAGCCAGGAGTTGGGTGAGGGAAATGAGGTCGACCGGCTTGTTCGCCTCTCGCATCTCCACCAGCACGTTAAAAATGCGCGCGTGGGCGGGGTGATGGAAGTATTTCTCCCCCACCTGCTGCTGAATCACCTCGTCGATGACTCGCGCGGGGGCGAGCATCATCGATCCCAGCAAGCCCTTTTCCGCATCAATGCTTTGCGGCAGGGCCCTGTGAATATCTGGTAAGTAACCTGCCTCTTTTTGCGAAAAAGACCGTCCTTTTTGACGGCCTTTTCCTGAGGCGGCCCCGTTGCTGGTGACGGGGTTCTCGGCGGACATTGCCGGAGAACCTTGGGCCATCGTCCTGATGAGTGACTAGCTCTTCGCGGTGCGCTTGCGAGCCTTGGCGCCTTCTTCAGCGCCCTCGGCGTCTTCCGTCTCGACCTTCGGCGTGACGATGCTGATGCGCAGCTTGCCAGTCACGTCGGGGTGGAGCTTCACGGGCACCTCGTGGTCGCCGCTCTCCTTGATCGAACGATCGAGGTCGACAGCGTGCTTCGGCAGGTCAATGCCGAGCTCCTTGACCAGGCGGTCATGGATGTCCTTGGAGGTGACGGAACCAAAAGCCTTGCCGGTCTCGCCGGTTTCGAGGGTGAAAGAGAGATTCAGCTTGCCGATCTTGCTGGCGAGCTCTTCCGCTGCCGTGACTTCGCGAGCTTCACGCTCGGCGCGGATCGCGCGGAGGTGGTTGATCTTGCGAAGCGCGGTGGGCGTCACTTCGAGAGCTTTGCCCTGAGGGATAAGAAAATTACGAGCATACCCGCGGCGGACCTTCACGATATCGGCTTCCGCACCGAGATTGGGGATGCTTGCTGTAAGAATGATTTCTGCGTTTGCCATAGGTGCCCGAGAGTTAATGCGGGAGGGAAAGCCTATCGTCCTGAACCGGGGAGTCAACCCGAAATCACGCGAAATCGTAGAGCGCCTGCACCAGCCGCTGCGCCCGTGTCCTCGGCAGCACGCCTAACTCCATCTGGTTCATCACGTAGGCGAACCCGATCCCCGTCTCCGGATCGGCAAAGGCAAGGCTGCCTCCCGCTCCGGGATGCCCGAAAGCCGTCATCGACGGACCATAGATCGCCCGCGTTTTGCGCCCTGCCTCGTCGCGCGGGTCCATCATGAACCCGGCGGAAAACGCGGTTTCCCTCAGCAGCGTCTGGTCCAGGCCGTTGGCCAGCGGAGTGCGGAACCACGCCAGCGCCTTGTCGGAATACATCGGGCCGTCGGCCCGCACGGCTCCGTTGGCGAGGAAACTGTAAAACTTTGCCAGCGCCCGTGCGCTCGCGATTCCGCCGAGGGAGGGGAGCTGCGCGGAGCGAATCGCCGGGGCATTCATCGCCGTTGGAGAAAGGGTGGATGCCGGGGTGCTGAAGGCTCGGCGGGTGAGGGAGTTCAGGTCAGCCAGAGCCTTGTTGAACGCTTCCTCCGTCCCTCCGTCGCTATGCGCCCGGGGTGGTAGCATCTGGGCCACACGGGAATGGTATTCCTCCGGCAGCCCGATCCAGGCATCGAGTCCGAGCGGATCGCCAAAATGCGTCCGCCAGTACACGCTCACCGGGATGCCTGTTACCCGTCGTAGGATTTCATCGGCGACGAAGCCAAACGTGCGAGGCCCGTAGGCATGCGCTGTACCGGGCGGAATGACCGGAGCCTGTTTCTCGATGGCCGCGATCACACCGGGGTAATCCAGAAGCTGTACGCTCCGGTCTTCCAGCGTCGACAACCCCGCACGATGCGAGAGCGCCTCCGCCAGGGTGATGGTTTCCTTCCCGTTCTGGCCAAATTCCGGCCAGATGAAGGCGACCCGCGTATCGAGATCAATACCCTCCTGATCGAGGGCATGGAGGACGCAGGCGCTGGCCAGCCCCTTGGTGGCCGACCAGATCAGACACAGTGTGTCCGACTCCCAGGGGAGCGTCTTCGCTCCATCGCGCCAGCCATGGCTGAGGCAGAGAATTTCCTCCCCGCCCTGCCAGACCGCCACCGACGCGCCAACGTCGTACCCAAGCGACTCGTTCCGCGCGAAAGCCTCGCGTACCCTCTCCAGAGCGACCGTATTCACTCCTTGAGCAAATTCTGCACCGCCTTCAGGTCCGGGTCGTATTTCGCGATTTCGCGGAATTTTTTATCCAGCTCGAAGCTCTTCTCCAGGTGACGTGAGGCCTCCTCAAGATTGCCGAGAACCGCGGCGTAGCAGCCGAGATTGTAATGGTAGGTCGGTTCCTTGAGCAGAATGGCCGGTCCGCCGAGCAGCATGTCCTTGGCTTCGCGGGTGCGGCCCATTTCATGCAGGCAAAAGGCGCTGTGGATGTACCCGGTGGTGCATTCCGGCCATACCTCGCGCAGGCGGGTGCAGACGTCGAGCGCATCGTCCCACTGCTTGTGGCGCATGAGGACAAACAGGCGCATCTGGAGTACCTCCTCGCGGTCCTGGTCGTTGGTCGACAATTCGTTAAGCTCGCGGAGTGCGCTTTCTGGCATCTCGAGCTCGATGTAACCTTGCGCGGCTAAAAGGGAGCGTTCCAACGACATTCTGAGCGAACTAAGAGCAATTTCCGCGCCTTGCAAAGAGATTATCCCTGCTCGGCGTCGGGAAGTTCGGTTCCCGCCGTCCGCTGGGGCGTCCAGGTCATGCGATTGCGCAACAGCGCGACCCAGCCGAGGATCGCTCCGCTGTAGCGCAGCGGCTGAAAGAAAAACGGCTCCAGCAGCGAGGCCGAGATGATGCGAAACGCCCAGCCTGGCGTCACGGGCCGCCGCAGCCAGCGCGCATAGAGAAAAAACGACAGGCTTTGCAGGCAGAGGTCGAGGACCAGCTTGGCCGCGATGAGTCCCAGTAGCGCATAGGCCACACGCGGAGAGTCCAGCAGCAGGACGACGAAGGTGAGTTGCGCGCCCGCGGAGAAAAAGGGCAGCAGGGTGTCGATTGTCTTGGCGGGCAGCAGGACGCCGCCCATCGTGCCGTAGCGCGGATTCGCCACCATGTCCTGGTTGCCGAAGAGCGTGGCCAGAAATCCGCCGAACCACCGCGACCGCTGTCGCCAGAAAAGCGGCGCCGTGGCCGGGGCGTCTGTCACCGCCTGCGCCGTCCCGATCACGCCGATGCGCCATTTTTTCCCGGAATCTCCCGCCTCCCGGTAAATGCGGAAGATCAGCTCGTAATCCTCCACCCAGCTCGCCGGATCAAAGAAACCGACCTTTTCGACGACCTCGCGGCGGTATGCGCCGAAGGCCCCCGAGACCATCTCCATCGCATCGATCCGGCTCCACGCCAGCCGCCACAGATAGGCGCGCATGTACTCGGAGCGCTGGAAGTATTCAAACGCCCGAGCCAGGAACCCGCCCCGGCAGGCCGGGATAAGAACCCCGCAGGCCGCCGCCATCTCCGGGTCGCGGAATTCCTCGCGGATCGCCTTGAGCGAATCCCACGTCGGCACCGTGTCGGCGTCGATCGTCACGATCACCTCGCCGCCGCAGCGGGGGATGAGTTCGTTGAGGGAGTTCGCCTTGCCCGACGAGGGCTTGGACCAGACGCGCAGGATGGGAAGGATGGAGGATTCGCCGAAGTGACCGTCCATCACCACGCCGTACCGCTCGGTGAGAAAAGCGACGGTGCCATCCGTCGAGCCATCGTCGATGACCCAGATCGTTTCGCCCGTGCGCATCTGCGGAATGAGCGCATCGAGGCAGGCGGAGATGACGCTTTTCTCATTCCGGCAGGGAACGAGCACGGCTAGCTCCGGGGGTGGGACATGGTATGTCCGATGTGCCTCGGAACGCACCACCCCGCGCCAGGCCAGGGTCGTAATCGCGGTGAGCAGCACCGCATCGTAACTCAGGAAAAGAATGCCGATTGCCCAGGCCCACTCGTGGCGGGAGAAAAAGACCGCCGCGAGCGTTCCGACCAGCAACAGCAGGACGAAGCCGAAGAGGAGGCGGAACGGGAGAACACGCATGCGTGCTCCCCTCCTACTACGCTCCGGCCCGTTGTCAAATCAGGCGACCGTGATCTCCTTGGCGAGATAGACGTCCTGGATGGTGTTGAGGAGCTCGACGCCCTCGGCCATGGGACGCTGGAAGGCCTTGCGGCCCGAGATGAGGCCGGTGCCGCCCGCGCGCTTGTTCACCACGGCGGTGAAGGTCGCGTCGGCAAAGTCATGCGCTCCGCTCGCTCCACCCGAGTTGATGAGTCCGGCGCGGCCCATGTAGCAGTTTGCCACCTGATAGCGGCAGAGGTCGATCGGGTGATCGGTGGTCAGCTGGGTGTAGATGCGCTCGTCGAGCTTGCCGTAGCTGGAGCTGCCGGTGTTCAGCGCCTTGAAGCCGCCATTGTTCTCCGGGAGCTTCTGCTTGATGATGTCGGCCTGGATCGTCACGCCGAGGTGGTTGGCCTGGCCGGTGAGGTCTGCGGAGAGGTGGTAATCCTTGTCCTTGTTGAAGGCGGAATTGCGCAGGTAGCACCACAGCACCGTCGCCATTCCCAACTCGTGCGCGTAGGCGAAGCACTCGGCGATCTCCACGATCTCGTGGCTCGCGTCCTCGGAGCCAAAGTAAATCGTCGCACCCACCGCCGCCGCGCCCATGTCGTAGGCCTGGTCGATTTTGCCAAAGAGGATTTCCTTGTGCTGGTTGGGGTAGGTGAGCAGTTCGTTGTGGTTGATCTTCACCAGGAAGGGGATCTTGTGCGCGTACTTGCGCGACACGGAACCGAGCACGCCGAAAGTCGATGCCACCGCATTGCAACCGCCCTCCAGGGCGAGCTTCACGATGTTCTCGGAGTCAAAATAGATCGGGTTTTTGGCAAAGCTCGCGCCCGCCGAATGCTCGATGCCCTGGTCGACGGGGAGGATCGAGACATGCCCGGTGCCGGCGAGGCGGCCCGTGTTGTAGATCCAGTTCAGGTTGTTCAGGACACGCTGATTGCGGTCCGTGGAGGCAAAGATCCGGTCCACGAAGTCTCCGCCGGGCAGGTGGAGCAAGTCCTTCGAGATGGTCTTGCATTCATGGTTGAGCAGATAGTCCGCCTTGTCCCCGAGATACTCCGTGATTTTTGTGTTCATGTGTTGTGAAGGGTTGACCCTTCCCCCGCTACTCCACCCCATGCGACCTGTCCAGTAATTGCGCGTGCCAAATGCGAAACGTTGCCTGATTCCCGAGGGCGGGCGGATTCCCTCCCTTGTCAGGCACGGTCTGCCTTGCTAAACGAGAGCGACTTATGGGTCGCCAATGGCTTCACGCTAAACGTGCCGTCGCCTCGCTGAAAAAGTCGCAGGCCACCGGAAAACTCGTCAAAGAAATCATGGTCGCTGCGAAGGTCGGAGGCGCTGATCCCGAGGGAAACGCCCGTCTGGCTACCGCCGTGGAGAAGGCCCGCAAGGAGTCCGTCTCCCGCGACGTCATCGAGCGCGCCATCAAGAAGGGCGCGGGTGTCGGCGACGAAAAGCTCGTGATGGAGCACATCCTTTTCGAGGGCTATGCCCCGCACAAGGTGCCTGTCATCGTCGAGGTCTACACCGACAACAACAACCGCACCGCCCCGGAAATTCGCGTCCTTTTCAAGAAGGGCCAGCTCGGCACCTCCGGCAGCAACAAGTTCCTCTTCGACCACGTCGGTCTGGTCGAGGCCTACCATTCCGACACCAGCGCGGACATCGAAACCGCCGCCATCGAGGCCGGAGCCAATGACTTTGAGCCGCTGACCCACCAGCAGAACGACGACATTCCCGCCGACAAGCTCGGCGCGCGCTTCATCACCGACCGCACCGCCACCGGTGCCGCGACCAAGTGGCTCACCGAAAACGGCTGGACCGTCGTGACCAGCGAACTCGGCCACATCGCCAAGCAATTCCCGACCCTGACCGACGACCAGGCCGCCGAAGTCGGCGAGTTCCTCCAGACCCTCGACGACCACGACGACGTCCACCGCGTCTGGGCCGCAGTGAAGTAGCGGAAGACAGATTTTTACAGAAGGAAGCGAAGGAAACGAAGGGGAAGGCAGACGGGAGTGCATCCTTTGTTTTTGAAAGCCGACCGGCTCAGTCACGAGGTGATCGGGGCGGCGATTGAGGTTCACCGCGAGACGGGAAGCGGATTGCTGGAGAGCATCTATGAAAGATGCCTCGTGCATGAGCTTTCCATTCGCGGAATCTCCGCCGTCCAGCAGGCTCCCGTCGTCATCGAGTACAAGGGGCTGAAATTTGAGGAAACCCTCCGCCTCGACTTGCTGGTGGAGGGCTGCCTTCTGGTCGAACTTAAATCCGTTCAGGACGTCTTACCCGTCCACAAAGCCCAGCTCTTCAGCTACATGAAGCTGCTCAACGTCCCTCTCGGCCTCCTGATCAACTTCCACGAACCCAAGCTCACCAGCGGCATCCACCGCATGATGCTCCCGGGTTCCTCAGGGAAATAAATCGACCGAGGATCTATTCTTTTCTGAGTCCTCTCACGGCGAGCCGTCGAGCCACGACGCCCCAAAACCCTTTGCTTCCTTCGTTTCCTTCTGTTCGTTCCTGCCTTGGTTTGAGTCCCGATACGGCGTTCCGTCATCTGCGAGGCGTGCATAATTCCTTTGCTTCCTTCGTTTCCTTCTGTTCAGTCCTGTCTTGAATTATGTTTTCCCGTCTTTCCGACAAATTGCAGGACGTCTTCAAGGACCTCCGCGGACATGGGCGCATCAGTGAGAAAAACATCACCGATGCGTTGCGCGATGTCCGGATGGCCCTGCTCGACGCCGACGTCCACTTCCAGGTCGCCAAGGACTTCATCGCCCGGGTCAAGGACAAGGCGATGGGCGAGGAGGTGCTGCGCAGCGTCACTCCCGGCCAGCAGATCGTCAAAATCTTCCAGGATGAGCTCACCGCCCTCCTCGGCGGCGATGCCGCTCCGCTGAATCTCACCAAGCCCGCCCGCATCCTCGTGGTCGGCCTCAACGGTGCGGGCAAAACGACCTCTTCCGCCAAGCTCGCCCGGCTCCTGAAATCCCAGGGCCGCGCTCCGCTGCTCATCGCCTGCGACTTGCACCGCCCTGCCGCCATTGCCCAGCTCGCCACCTTGGGCGAACAGGTTGGCGTCCCGGTTTATCAGCCCCAGGCGGGGGAAACCGACGTGCTCAAGGTCGGTCGCGACGCCGTCGCATGGTGCAACCAGACCCCGGGAGACGTGCAGATTTACGATACCGCCGGCCGCCAGGATCTCGACGAGCCTCTGATTGAGGAATTGCGTCGCCTCAAGGAATTCCTTCAGCCTCAGGAGATTTTGATTGTTTGCGATGCCGCTACCGGCCAGCAGGCGGTCAACGTGGCCGAAAAGTTTCACGCCGCCCTCGGCCTCACCGGCATCATCCTGACCAAGCTCGATGGCGACGCTCGCGGCGGCGCCGCGCTCTCGTTGCGCGAGGTCACCAAGCAGCCGATCAAGTTCGCCGGTGTCGGGGAGAAGATCGAGCAATTCGAGCAGTTTTACCCCGACCGCCTTGCCGGGCGCATCCTCGGCATGGGCGACGTGGTCAGCCTCGTGGAGAAGGCCGCCGAGGTCATCAACGAGGACGATGCGCGCCGGATGGAGGAGAAACTTCGCAAGGCGACCTTCGACCTTGAGGACTTCCTTCAGCAGTTCCGGATGCTCAAACGAATGGGCCCCCTGCAAAATGTCCTTGGCATGCTGCCGGGAATGGCTAATTTAAAAGGTTCCTCGATTGACGAAGGTCAGTTGAAACGGGTGGAGGCGATTATTCTCTCCATGACACCGCAGGAGCGAACGCGTCCGGACATCCTGAACGCACGACGCCGCCAGCGGGTCGCCCGTGGCAGCGGCACCACCGTGACCGAGGTAAACAACCTCATCCTGCGTTTCACCCAGATGCGCAAGATGATGAAAAATATGGGCCAGATGAAAAAACTGATGGCCCAGGCCCGGAAGGGCGGAATGCTGGGAATGAACTAAACCGCCCCCGCGGACCTAAAAACAACCATTTAAACCAACAGAGACATCATGGCAGTTGCAATCCGACTCAAGCGCGAAGGCGCCCGTAATCACCCGTACTACAAAATCGTGGTGACCGATCAGCGCAGCCCGCGTGACGGAAAATTCATCGAGATCATCGGCACCTACGACCCGAAAAAAGAGGGTGAGAACTTCTCCCTTTCGCTCGATCGTGCGGAATACTGGGTGGGTGTTGGCGCCCGTCCTTCGCAGACCGTTGGCAGCCTGATCAACAAGGCCCGCAAGAGCACCCCGGTCGCAGCCTAAGCTGCGGCCCTGTCATCGTCGGTCGCATGGAGGAATTCCTGCGCTTCGTCATTGGCAACCTCGTGGAGGCCCCCGAGGCGATCGTCCTTACCAAGACGGAAGTCGAGGACAGGGTGGTCTACCACCTGGCGCTCCGCAAGACCGACGTGCCCAAGATTATCGGCAAGGGTGGTCATACCATCCAGGCCATTCGTACCCTGCTCAGCGCAGCAGGGCACAAGCGTGGCGTGAAGGCCACGCTGGAGATCGTCGAGTGAACCCGCTGTTGGGGGTTGCACTCGCGTTTCTCATTGTTCTTGTCGCCGGCTGCGAGCGCCAGCCGGTGAAAGCGCAAAACGTCTTTCCCTCTCCCACGCCGGGAGCCCCCGCCTGCTGCCACTGAGGCACCCTTTTCCAGGGCATTCCTTAAACAGAAGGAAGCAAAGGAAACGAAGGGGGGCTGCATGTGCAGCCGTCCAGAGCCGAGACTTCCAGATACACTGAGAGATGGGGAACCAAGGCACTTCTTACAGAAGGGCGCAAAGAACACAAAGGAGAAGGCAAAATAGATTCTCCGACCATCAAGCCTTGGGAGAGGTGAAGTCCATTTCACGACGGGCGGCATTGGCACGTTGAAAAACAGCCACTGCGTAAGCGTCCTTGATGTGCAGTCGCCGCTTCGCCAGCACGCAATGCCAGACCTTTGCGGTCTTTGCGACCTTCTGTGAAAGGCCTTCTGCCTTGTCCTTCGTTTCCTTTGCTTCGTTGGCTCCGCCTGTCTCGCAAAGCCTCGGCTCTGTTGAAAGCCTTCCGGCCTTCCGTCAGTCCTGCGGCTTGGGCGTGAGGGTTTGGGGGAAATGTTCTGTCAGGGCGTGGAGGACGCGCTCGATGGGGAGGCCGATGACGTTGCTCATCAGGCCCTCGATGCAGGTGATGAGGCGGCCGTTGTCTTCCTGGGCGGCGTAGGCTCCGGCCTTGTCCAGGGTGTGGACAGTGGCGAGATAGTCGTCGAGATCGACATCCTCCAGCGGGCGAAATTGCACGCGGGTGGCTTCGAGAAACCGGCACACGCGGTTGCTTTCCCGGTGCATCAGGCACACGCCGGTGAAGACCTCGTGAACGCGCCCGCAGAGCGTCGAGAGCATGGTGCGGGCCTCGTCGAGGTCGGCGGGTTTGCCAAAGACGCGATCATCCAGCGCCACGACGGTATCGGCCCCGAGGACGACGGCGTCGGGAATACGATGCGCGACCACGCCAGCCTTCAGCTCGGCATTGGCGAGGCAGAGTTCACGCGCAGTCCATTCGATGCCCGAGAGCTCCTCGACCTGAGCGCTCTCGATGGAAAAGGCAAGACCGGCCTCGTCGAGGAGGTCCTTGCGGCGGGGGGAACCGGAGGCGAGGATGAGCCTAATAGGCTTCCTCTCCATTGGAGAGCCCGGTATCGCGGCGGATGCTCGCGAGGCGGCGTTCCATGCTCCGGTTGGACACGGGAGAGGTTTTACTGATGATCCCGGCCACGAAGGGCAGGATCGTCGCGGCACCCGCACCGATGAGCGCGAGGGCCGTGCGTTGACGGGCCGTGCGGCCCAGCTTATCGGCCAGGAGCAGGCCGACGCCAAAACCCACCGCCGCCTGGGAAATGGCGACGATGCTGGTCACGGGGACATTTTCCCCGAATTTGTTGAGAGAGATGGAAGACATGGTACGTGCTTGCGCAACGTAGGATTGTGGTATCGGATTTTCAACTGGAAATGGAAACGAAGAAATATCTCGGTGTGGACCCCGGTGACGCGCGCTGCGGCGTGGCGATCAGCGACGATCTCGCCATGCTGGCTCACCCGCTGGAAACCATCGATGTCCGCAAGGGCGACCCTGTCGCCCGGATCGCGGAGATCGTCAACGAACGCTCCGTCGTCGGGGTCGTGGTCGGCGTCCCTCGCAACATGGACGGCAGCTTCGGCCCCGCCGCCGAGAAGTCCCGCGTCTTTATCGAGGCGCTGAAGGGGAAGGTCTCCTGCCGGGTTATCGCCTGGGATGAGCGCCTCACCACGGTCTCCGCCCAGCGCGCGCTGCGCGAGTCGGGCCGCAAGGCGAAGGACCAGAAGAACATCATCGACCAGGCTGCCGCGCAGATCATCCTCCAGGGCTGGCTGGATTCCCAGGCCGCATGCGGCTGAAGCTCGTCATTTCGTACGACGGCGCACCCTTCGCCGGCTGGCAGAGCCAGGTCGGAGGCGATGCCGTGCAGGACGTGATCGAGGCGGCCTTTCGCAAGATCGTCGGCGACCGTGTGATCGTGCAGGGATCGGGCCGCACCGATGCGGGCGTGCATGCTCTGGCGCAGGTCGCTCATGCCGAGGCGCCGGACGATTCGCTCCCCCTCGACGCGTGGCTTCGTGCGCTCAATGCCAACCTGCCGCCCGGCGTCCGCATCATGCGCGTCACCCGGGCGGCAAAGGACTTTCACGCCCGCTTCTCCGCCACGGGCAAGGTTTACCGGTATCTCATTCGCAACGGTCAGGTGCTGCCTCCGCTGGAGCTGGGTCGCGTCTGGCATGTGGCCTCGCCGCTGGCATTGGGCGATCTTCGCGCCGCTGCGGAAATCTTCGTGGGAGAGCATGATTTCGCCGCCTTTGCCGCGAATCGAGGCGGCCTCATCCACAGCACCGTACGGCGGATCACCTCGATCACGATCACAGAAAAGGCGGGGCTTTTTTCGCTGCGCTTCGAGGGCGGGGGATTTCTTTACAAGATGGTGCGCATGCTCACCGCCGCGGTGGTGCGCCATGCCCAAGGGAAAGCGTCGCTCGACGACTTGCGCGCCATCCTGCGCGACGGCTCGCCCAAGTGGAACCACGTCGCGCCCGCGGAAGGGCTGTATTTGGAGAAGGTGCTCTACTCCGGCACGCCTAAGTCCCGGCAGGCGGAACGGTCTGGGCTGGTTTGACCTTCAGAGCGTAATTGTCGTAGTCGATCTCGAGGCCTGCCATCTCGGCGATGTAGCGCAGCGCTTCGGTAGCCGGGACGTTTTGCAGAGAAAGTGTGACTTTGCCCGGGAAATCGGAGGGCACCATCCAGACCAGGCTCACATTCTGTTTTCCTTCCGTGAGCGCCTTGATGCGTTGCACTACGTATTCCACGCTCTCCTTGGCCGTGACGTCGGTGAACTCCACCTTGGGAAGGATGACTTTCTTCAACGCGCCCTGCAGGCCGGAGTCGCTCGCCTTGAGTTTCATCGCAGTCACGCGCGCGTAATTCTGCGCGGTGGTATCCTTGGGATTCTGCGCCAGAGCGGCGTCGAAGAGCATGCGGGCGTTCTCGTAATCGCCTTTCTTGAAGGCCGCGATGCCCTCGGTGACCATCGGGTTTTGCGGGGTCTGGGCAAAGGAGCACTGGAGGGCGAGGAGGACCGCGAGGAGACCTCGTTTCATGAGGCGCAGTCTACCTCGGAATTTCCCAAAGATCAACGTGCGGGCATTCTTGATTGACCGTGCTCATCTGCTACCGTGCGCGGGTAATGCGGAGCATCGTAACGGTTTGCGGCTTGTTGTTTTTTGTCATGGCCGCCCTGGCCCCCTCCGCCCGCGCCCAGATGACCGAGGAGCAGAAACGCCAGCTCTTCCTCCAGGCACGGGAGGATATCCGCCCCGTGCCCGCCGCCTCCTCCACCCCGCGTCCCAAGCCCCGCGCCACCAGCACGCCGCGCCCCGCCCCGACTCCCACGCCGAAGCCGAAACCCACCCCCGCGCCTGAGGAGGAAGAACCGGCCCCGACTCCCAAAAAGCAGGTGAAGGAGGAAGAAGAGCCGGCCAGACCTTCGAAAACCGAGCCGGACAAGGACGAAAGCACTCCGGCACCCACGCCAAAGAAAATCTCCCGCGAGGAGGCGGAACCTCCTCTGCCGCCGCAGAAACCCGCGCGGGAAGAATCCACTCCCGCTCCCGAAAAACCCTCGGAAGAGGATATCAAGCCCGCGGCTGGCGGACAGGTGCCGCAGGGCAAGACCCCGGGCGGGGTGCCGCTCAATGCACCCATCGTCATCGAGAAATCCGGACTCGAAGCCGACCAGGGCGAGCAGCCTCCCGCCAAGAACATCGGCGGCTGGTTCAAACGCTGGAAATACCTGACTCCCTCTGTACGCCGCGCCATCGACCAGGCCAGGGTCAAGAAAGGGCGCTGGAAATACATCATCGTGCACAACAGCGGCACGCGGCAGGGCAATGCCCGCATCTTTGATCTCTATCACCGGCGCGTCCGCAAGATGCAGAACGGCCTCGCCTACCATTTCGTCATCGGCAACGGCACCTCCTCCGGCGACGGCGAGATTGAGATCGGGGACCGCTGGCGCAGGCAGATCAATGGCGGCCACGTCGCCAGCGATTACCTCAACGATATCTCCATAGGCATCTGCCTTGTCGGCGACCTGAATCGCGACCGCCCGACCAAGGCCCAGATGGCCGCTCTCGACGAACTCCTCGTGTACCTCCGCGGCCGCGTCGGCAAGGTCAAGGGCAAGCCCGCCACCGTGCTGCCCCACAAGGTCATCAACCCCAAACCGACGGACTGCCCGGGCGACAAGTTTGATTACAAATGGCTGAAGCAAAAGTTCGGGTCGTAACGTATAACCAGGGATGAGAATCGGGATTTCGGGGGCATCGGGGTTCATTGGGGCCGAGCTTTGCGAGCATGCGTCCCAACGGCACGACATCATCAAATTCTCCCGTCGGGCGCGGGGTGACAAACGGCTTTGGTCGATCCGGAGTAAACCGGATTTATCCGGCCTCGATGCCGTCATCAATCTCGCCGGCGAATCCATCATGGGACTCTGGACTCCGGACAAACGCCTCAGGATTCGTGACAGCCGCGTCCTGGGGACACGGCGGCTAGTCGAGGCGATGGCTGGCGAAGGCAATACAGTGAAGACCCTGGTAAATGCCTCCGCCATCGGATTCTACGGCGATACCGGGGAGAATCTGGCCGACGAATCCTCGCCTGCCGGACGCGGGTTTCTCGCCGATGTGTGCCAGCGCTGGGAGGCCGAGGCCCACCATGCCGAGCAATACGGGGTGCGGGTGGTCTGTGTACGCGTCGGATTTGTGCTCGGCAAGGGCGGTGCGATGAACCTCATCAAGCCGGTTTTTTCCTTCGGCCTCGGGGGCAATCTCGGGTCGGGCCGCCAGTGGATGAGCGGCGTTCATGTGAAGGATGTGGCCGGGGCGTTTCTCTGGGCGTTGGAGAAAGACGATCTCAAAGGGCCGGTCAATGCCGTATTGCCCGAGCCCTTTCGCAATGCCGAGTTCACGCGCCAGCTGGCCCACGCCCTGCATCGCCCGGCTTTCCTCCCGGCTCCGGCTTTTGCCATGAGGCTGGCTCTTGGGCGTCTCTCCAGCCTGCTGCTCGACAGTTCGCGCGTCGTGCCGCGGAAACTGAAGGAGAGCGGCTACCGTTACCGGTATCCCAGCCTGTCCAGCGCCCTGATGGGCTGTCTGGAATAGGGCGACGGATCAGGCGAGCTTGCGCTCGACGGCACGGAACCCCGTGAGTGCGCCCGCTTTGTCTCGGATCGGCTCGACCGAAATCTCCACCCGATAGAGGGAACCGTTCTTGTGGTAGTTCACCAGGCGTGCCACGCAAGCCTCTCCCTGGCGCACCGCCCGCCGGAGCACCTCCACCTGGGCCGGGTCAGTCTCAGGGCCTTGGAGAAGGCTGCCGGGCTTTTTGCCACGGATCTCGGGGAAACTATAGCCGCACAGGCTGGTAAAGGCGGGATTGATCGCGACGATGCGGCCCTCGGCGTCGGTCTCCACGCGCGGGGGTTCCGCGTCAACACGCTCGATCACCCGGGAGCGCAGGGCTGCGGGAGGAGGCACTGCTGCCGCATGCTCCCGCAGGTCGCTGGCCAGCCGGGCCAGTCCATGGCCGGAGGCCGGACTGCTGGAGCCGCTTGCTTCATTGAGGAAAGACGAGACGGAGATCATCGGACACGCAACGATTGGAAATGCCAGATGGATGCAGCCAAGTCAACCGAAGGGGATCAGTCGCGGTGGTAGGGGAGCCCGGCCTTGATCGTGCAGGCCCGGTAAATCTGTTCCAGGGCAACGACTAGCGCCAGTTCATGCTGGAGCGTGCCGGTGGTGAGCGACCAGACGAGATCGGCTTTTTCCCGCACGGCGGGGATCAATCCATCCGCACCACCCACGATGAGGGCGCACGGTTTTTTGGGATGCAGCTCGATTTTTTCCAATTCTGCGGAAAAAGCCCGGCTGGTGAACATCTTTCCGCGTTCATCCATGACGAGCCGGAAGCATCCCTCGCTTTTCTCCAGCAGAGCCTTGCCCTCCTTGTCTTGGGTCGAGGCTTTGACCGTCTCTACCTCGACGGAGCCGAAGTTTCGCAGGCGCGAGAGGTACTCCTCGATGCCGTCTCGGGCGTAGGAAAGACGCGGTTTGCCGACGGCCACGATGCGCCAGCGCATGGCGGGCTATTTCTTCTTGGCCTGGACCGGGTTGAAGTCGGCGGCGTGGTACGAACTGCGCACCAGCGGACCGCTGGCCACGAACTCGAAGCCCTTGTTGCGGGCGATGTCGCCGTAAAGCTGGAAGGTCTCGGGGCTGACGTACTCGACCACCGGCAGGTGCTGCGGGGTGGGGCGGAGGTACTGGCCGAGCGTGAGCACGGTGACATTGGCCTCGCGCAGGTCGTCCATGGCCTGGAAAATCTCGGTCTCCGTCTCGCCGAGGCCAAGCATGAGGCCGCTCTTGGTGATGGCCTCGGGGTCCATCTCACGCACGCGGCGCAGCACGTCGAGCGAGAGGCGGTACTTGGCGCGGGAGCGGACCATCGGGGTCAGGCGCTCCACGGTTTCCAGATTATGGTTGAAAATGTTCGGCTTGGCGTCGACCACGACGCGGATCGGGTCGTCCTTGCCGTTGAAGTCCGGCGTGAGCACCTCGACGATGATATCGGGATCGACGCCGCGGATGGCCTCGATGGTGCGGGCAAAGTGCAGGGCGCCTCCGTCGGCCACGTCGTCGCGGGCGACGGCGGTGATGACGACATGCTTGAGCTTGAGGCGTCGGATCGCCTCGGCCACGCGCTGGGGCTCGTCCTCCTCAAGGGGGAGGGGTTTGGCGGTGGCGACGGCGCAAAACCCGCAGGCGCGGGTGCAGCGTTCGCCAGCGATCATGAAAGTGGCGGTGCCGTGGCTCCAGCATTCCCAACGGTTCGGGCACTGGGCGCTCTCGCAGACCGTATGCAGCTTCAGGTCGGAAACGAGTGTCTTCGTCGAGAAAAAGACGGGGTTCGACGGCAATCGTACCTTGATCCAATCCGGCTTTTTGGCTTGGTGAAGCTCGGGATTAATCTTGGGCGCTGGCATAGGGTGCAAAGAATCGGCGCAATCGGCGGGGGTGTCAAACCCTGAGGGAATTTCTTCCCGCCAGGGCCCGCTGCAAGGTGAGGGGATCGGCGTGCTCCAGCCCGCCGCCAGCGGGGAGACCGTGGGCGATGCGTGTGAGTTTTACCTCAAGGCCGGTGAGGATTTCGGCGACGTAGTTCGTCGTGGCCTCGCCCTCCACATCGGCGCTGAGAGCCAGGATGACCTCGGTCGGCAGATCCTCGGCGATGCGTTTGAGGAGTTCCGCGATGCGCAGGTCTTCCGGTCCGACATTGTCGAGAGGAGCGAGCCGTCCGCCCAGGACATGGTATCTGCCCCGGAAGAATCCCGTGCGCTCGATGGGCAGGATGTCGGTGGCGTTTTCCACCACGCAAATCTCCGGCTGGCGCGTCTCGTCGCGGCAGATTTCGCAGAGTTCCTCGGTGGCGAAGAACCCGCACTGCGCGCAAGGCTTCAGGTGCTCGGCGGCTTCCCGCAGGCTCTCGGCCAGCTCGATCGGCTTGGCGTCCTTGGCGGCGGTGAGCCACAGGGCGATGCGCTCCGCGCTGCGCGGCCCGATGCCGGGCAGGAGCCGGAGCTGGCGGGCGAGCTGGCGGAAGGGTTCGGGATAGTCGACCGGCCGCATGAGAGACAGGTACGGCGAGGCGGGATCAGGCTCCGAAGAGGCTCATCTCCCCCTTGGCAGCCTCGTCCTCACTGCGGCGGGAACGCTCCACGCGCTGGATGTAGTAGTCGAGCGCGGGGTCGGGAATGCCGGTGATGCGGGCCTTGGAAAATTCCTCGATCGCTTTCTCCCACTTCTTGTCGCGGACGTAGATGACGCCGCGCCAGAAGTGGTCGCGGCTGCGTTCGCGCTCGGGCGAGAGGCTGTGCTTTGGGGCGAGGATTTCGTAAAGCTCCACGCGGCGGCGCTCTCCGGCGGCCTTGAGCACCTCGATGGGGCGAGCTTCAAAGGTGTCGGACGCCTGCTCAAAGGTCTCGGGACCGACCAGGATGCGGCACCCGTAGGTGGCGCAGGCGGCGCAGAGGCGGCGGGCAAATTCCACGGCGGGACCGGCCACGCTGAAGTTCGCGAGGCGGCTGCCCCCGTAGGCGGCGGCGATCATTTCGCCGGAGTTCACGCCGATGCGGAAGTCGAACCGGCGCTGCCAGGTGGCGTCGCATTCGCGGTTCAGGTTGTCCAGGCGGATCATCAGGTCGAGCGCGGCGCGGCAGGCGCGGGAAGCGTGCTTTTCATCCGGCAGCGGAGTGCCGAAGACGACGCGCAGGCTCTCGCCCGTGCATTCGTCCAGGTAGCCGCCGACCTCGACGAGGTAATCGGAGGCGGTCTGGAGATAGAGGTTGGTCATCGCCGCATAGTCCTCGGGCGAAAGGAGTTCCATCAGCTCGCGGTGATTCTGCACCTCGCAGACGATCACCGTGCCCTCGGTGAGCGTACCGGGGAAACTGACGGGTTCATAGCCGTTGACGAGCTGGTTGAAGACCGAGCGCGAGATGCGCTGGCCAAAGAGCCGCTCGAGGATCTTCTTGCGCGATCCGCTGCCGCTGCGGCCATAGATCACGCCCACGATGTACGCGATGAGCACCGCAAAGACGCTCGGGAAGGGGGAGAAAAAGACATTGTACAGCGAGAGCACCTTGGACCCCGTAAGCAGGAGCAGGATCGTGGCGACGGCCACGATCGTCTTGAGCGAAGGGCGAGTGATATCCACCGTCGTCCAGGCAATGGCGTAGCTAAAGAACGCCATGAGCAGGATCTGCGCGAGCACGGGTACGGTGGTCGCATGCTTCAGCGCGTAGATTTTGTCGAGGATGAGGTCGGGGGTGGTGGAAACCCAGCCGGCAGCGAAGAGCACGGTCACGATGGCCGTGCTGATGGTGCCGATAAGAATGGTTGCCTTAAGGTATCTCATGTTGCGGAATCAGGTTGCGGCTGCCGGTAGGATGCCACCACCCACTCGCTCAACACGCCGTCGGGATGGTCCACCGCCCGTGACGGCACGGAGAATTCGATGCGACCGCTGTTTCTCTTTATCAGAGTAAGACCAAATTGGTAGTCCTTAAAAGCGCGCTCGCAAAACTCCCGCACTCCGATGTTCTCCTCTCCGGTCCGGATGATGATGCGCGCGACGGCCTCCTCCTCGAAGGTCAGGCGCAGCCCGTGCTCGGCGGAAAAGCGGTCGGCAAACTCGGTGACAATGGCCTGCAGGGCCTTTTCGCGCTCGGCATGCCCGGCTCGCAAAAGCTCCTCCAGAGCGGCCTTCGGGTCGTCGATCAGGGCGGCTGTCACGGTGAACGACCGCACGCCGGAACCCGGCAGCTCAAATTTGAAGTCACGGAAAATCCGCTCGCACACGGTCAGCAGTCCGCGCGCTCCGGTCCCCTCATGGGCCGCCCGGGAGGCGATGCGGCGCAGGGCGTCGTCCTCAAAATAAACCTCCAGTCCGTAGGCGTGGAACGCCCGCTCGTACTGGCGAATGATGCTGCCCTCGGAGCGCTTGAGGATTTCAAACAGATCGTCCTCGCTGAGCGGATCGCAGATCACGCGCACGGGCAGGCGGCCGACGAACTCCGGCTCCATGCCGTAGTCGACGAGGTCGCGGGTCTCCGCCGCGCGGAGCAGGTCGGAGCCTTCGGGCTGTCTGGCCGGTTCCGCAGAGAAACCGATCTGGGCGTGGCGGAGCCTGCGGGCGACGCGGTCGCCGAGTTTGTCAAAAGCGCCGGAGACGATGAAAAGGACGTGGCGGGTGTTGATCGAGTCGCGCGCGACCTTGCCCTTGCGCTGAAACTCCATCGCAGCCTGCAGCTGGGCCTGGAGGTCGTTGGCGCTGCGGAGGGGGACCTCGGTTTCCTCCATGAGCTTGAGGAGGGCGGTCTGCACGCCGCGCCCGCTCACGTCGCGGCCCATCGACTCGCCGCTGCTGGCGATCTTGTCGATCTCGTCGATGTAGACGATGCCATACTGGGCGAGGGAGAGGTTGCCGTCGGCCTTGTGGACGAGTTCGCGGATCAGGTCCTCCACGTCGCCGCCGACATAGCCGGTCTCGCTGAATTTCGTCGCGTCGGCCTTCACGAACGGCACGCCGATGAGGTCGGCGATGTGCTTGACGAGGTAGGTCTTGCCGACGCCGGTTGGGCCGATGATGACCACGTTTTGCTTGGCGTACTCCACTCTGGCCGCCTCCTCGGGCGGGAGGGATGCGGCGTATTTTGCGTGGTGGTAGTGGTCGCAGACGGCGATGGCCAGGGCCTTCTTGGCGTCGGCCTGCTGGATGACGAACCGGTCGAGGTGCTGCTTGATGTCCTTGGGCCGGTGATTGAAGTCAAACTCGACCTTGTCCGTGTCGGGCTCCGCGCCCTCGCCGTTCGGGACGGGTTCGGCCTGCACACCCGGGTTGGCGGGAGTTCCGCCGAGGCTGGCGCGGAGGAATTCCTGGAGTTTTTGCTGGAGTTGCTCGGGTGAAGGAAGATTCGGTTCGCTCATGGAAAGGCGGGAAAATTACGGTTTTGCGCCCTTCACCTTCAGCTCACTTTCGATCTCCTGCAAACGCTCCGCGATTTTATTGCCGGTGGTGATTGAGGACTGGGCGTCCTTTACCTGGGACAGCAGTTTTTGCGCGTCGCTGGCTGTCTTCACCTTTTCCAGGCTGGTCTGGATGCTGGAGAGCAGCGCGTAGTCTTTCACGTAAGGCTCGGCCAGCTTCTTGTAGTCGGTGATCCAGTCGTAGCGGGGAGCGACGCCGGTGCTCCGGGAAAACGTGCGGAAAAGCGGGCCGCCGTCGTCAAACTGACCCAGGACCCAGTCGTGCATGGCGAAGCAGAGAAGGCCGAACGCCTCGTAGTTCTGGTTGGAGTAAACCCGGTCGATCTCGCTGGCGATCGTCGACTTCGGGCTCGCCAGAGTGCGCGCCGCCTCGACAAAAAAGCTGGCCAGCGGCGCCTGCTCGGACTCGGAGGAGAACGGCCCGGCCTTGGCGATCTTGTTGAACACAGCGGCCGCAGCTTCCGCCTCGTCGCCCGCCATGAGGGCCAGCCCTTGGTTCATCAATGCCCAGTTCTTGAGCGGCTGGGGGATGCCGCTGGCTTCCGCAAGGCGCTGAAATTCCTCCCCGGCCTCGGTGAACTGCCGGTTGTTCATCAGCTTCACGCCTTCGCGGAGGGACTTCCACCCCTCGGCTTCGTCAAATTTCGACCCGGCGGTCTGGCTGCTCGACGCGCCGACGTCGGCGAGCCGGTCGCCGAAGAGCTTGTCGCGGAAGACCCAGAGCAGGACGCCCACGATGATGATGGTGGCGATGAGCCCGAGGCTGAGGTAGGCGGAGAGGTTGCGCGTTTCCTGCGTCTCCATGACCACGCGGGCCTTGGGCTGCTGCGGTTTTTGCGTGCGCTCGAGCAGCTTGTGACGGGCGTAGGAAAGGTGGTCGATCAGCTCGCGGTACGACGGGTAGCGGTCCTCCCTGTCCTTGGCCAGCATGCGGTTGATCACATAGGCCGTCTCGCTGGAGACGTCGGGCGCGAAGGATTGCAGGCTGACCGGCTGGCTCTTGAGCTGTTTCAGCGCCACCATGGAGGCGGTCTCCGCCTCGTAAGGCGGGCGTCCGGCCAGGGCATGGAACAGCGTGCCCCCGAGACTGTAAATGTCGCTGCGGAAATCCTCGGGCTGGTTGTCGAGCTTCTCCGGGGCGATGTAGTACGGAGTCCCCCAGATTTCGCCTCGCACGGAAGCCGCCTCGTCCATGACCACGGCAAGACCGAAGTCCACCAGCTTGGCCGTGTGCGGATCGGAGAAAAGGATGTTGCCCGGCTTGATATCGCGGTGGATGAGGCCCTTTTCGAGCCCCGCCTCCAGGCCCTCCGCGATCTGGATGCCGACATTGAGCACCTGAAGCTCCGGCACGCGGTGCTGGAGCGTCATGAGCTGGTCCAGCGAACCCTTCTCGACCAGCTCCATCGCGAGATAGAACTGCCCGTGGTCCTGGCCGAAGGAGAAAATCTTCACCACATGCGGGTGGTTGATCGAGGCGGTGATGCGGGCCTCCTGCTCGAGTTTTGCCTGTTCCTCGGCATTGGCGGCGCATTCCTTCTTGAGAATCTTGAGGGCGACCTGCCGATGGAGGTTGCAATCGAGGGAGCGGAACACCGCGCCCATGCCGCCCTCGCCGATGTGCTCGATGAGCTGGAAATTGTTGAACTGCCGGCGCGCCCGGAGATTCTGGCCGCAACTCGGGCAGTAAATCTTGGCAAAAGGCTCCTGCGTGGTGACATCCATCAGGGTGCCGCAACTCGGGCAGGCCTCCAGCAACTGGCCTGGTACCTGTTCCTCGACCGGCACGGTCTCCAGGATGGGCGGTTCGGCGGGAGCTTCCGCCTCCGCGGCGGGTTCCTCCTCGGGAGCGTCGGCAGATTCAGGTGCAATTTCCGCTTCCGGTAACGTACCTTCTCCGGCTAGGTTCTCGACCTCTTCCTGGGGGTTGTCGACCTGTTCGCCCTGCGATTCGCCACTTTTTTCGCTTAACATTCGCTCCTGGGGTAGGTGATTTAACCTTCCACTTAATACCTTTCATGGGCAATCCGCAAAAAAATTCTCCCCCGGAAATCGTCTTTGACGGCACGGAGCCGGAATATCTGATCGAAGGCGGCGACGCCGGGCTGCGGCTGGACGTATTCCTCGCCCTGCGCCTTCCTGACTTTTCCCGCTCGCGACTCCAGTCTCTCATCAAGACCGGGTACGTCCTCCTGAATGGCGCTCCGGCTCGTCCCTCCGAGACCCTGAGGGCGGGGGATCGCATCGTCTGGAAAGCCCCGGCAGCCATCGAGTGCCAGTCGGCCCAGCCCGAGGAGATCGCCCTGGATATCCTCTACGAGGACGACGACATCATCGTGGTCAACAAGCCGCCGGGCATGGTCGTCCACCCCGGCGCCGGGCATGTCGACGGCACGCTGGTTTCCGCCCTGCTGCACCATTGCGGCAGCCTGTCCGTCATCGGCGGCGAGGAGCGCCCGGGCATCGTGCATCGTCTCGACAAGGAGACCAGCGGCTGCCTCGTCGTGGCCAAGAATGATGTCGCCCACCGCGTGCTGGCGGAGCAATTTGCCGACCGGGGCGTGGAAAAGGTCTACCTCGCCGTGGTCGATGGCGTGCCGAAGCGCACCTTTGGCACCATCGATCAGCCCATCCGCCGCCACCCGGTGAACCGCCAGATGATGGCCATCGCGAGAAACGGCCGGGGCCGTCTCGCCCTCACCGAATACAAGGTGCTGGGCAAGCGGGACAACGTCTCGCTGGTCGAGTGCCATCCGAAAACAGGCCGCACCCACCAGATCCGCGTCCACCTGAAGTTCCTCGGCAATCCCGTGGCAGGCGATCCGGTCTATGGTAAGCGAGGCGCCTGGGACCGGCACCTCCTCCACGCCTGGAAGCTTTCGTTCGATCATCCCGTGAGCGGGGAGCGGCTTTCTTTCGAGGCGCCGCCGCCGGAGGAGTTTCGATTCGCTTGAACCTCTCCCGTTCCGGTCTAGACTGGCGCGCTCCATGAAACTCCCTCAGGCAACCTTCATTGCGGCGGCATTGGTCTGTCAGGCTGGCGTGGCGCAGGCCGATACGCTGGACGTTTCGTTGCCGAAAGCCGTCCAGTACGCGCTGGCGAAGAATTTTCGCATCAAGGTGGAGGAGTTTTCGCCCAAGATCGCCAAGGCGAGGGAGGTGAGCTCGACCGGGAAGTTTGACCCTGTGCTGGAGGCGTCCTACACCTACAGCCACAGCGAGCAGGAGCTTCGCACCTTGAGCAACAATCTCATCGATCCCGTGTCGCTGCCCGGGGGCGAGGACCCGTCGCTCTTCGCCCGCACCACGGGCCAGGAGGCGGATATCTCGGTGGCGGGACTCACGCCCACCGGACTGACCTACGACATCGGCCCTTCGTTGACGATCAACGACAACACCCAGCGCGACCCTCAGTACACGAGCTACAACACGTTTCTCGGCTTCTCCGTCACGCAGCCGCTCCTGAAGAACTTCGGCACCGACGTCAACCTCGCCAGCGTGCGCGTGGCCCGGGCCGACCAGGCCATCTCCCAGTGGCAACTCCGCCAGCAGGTCATGGACGTCGTCACCGACACCATCACGACCTATACCGAACTGTACTTCTCCATCGAGAATCTCGGCGTGGAGGAGCGGTCCCGCGATCTCTCGTCCCAACTCGTCAACGACAACGAAAAGCGTGCCGAGATTGGCGTGATGTCGCCGCTGGACGTGATGCAGGCCAAGGCCGATCTCGCCGCCCGCGAGGAGCGTGTGCTCGTCGCCGAGCGCGAGGTGAAGAACAATGAAAACTTCCTCAAGCAGCTCGTCACCGATGAGATTTCCGGCCTGCTCGACACGGATGTCGAGGTTTCCCAGCCGGTCCTGCCCGATGTCGGCGACATCAACCGCAAAAAGGACATCGCCCGCGCTTTTGAACTGCGGCCCGATTACCGCCAGCTCTTGCTCAGCATCCAGAAGCGCCAGATCAACGTCGTTTTCACCCGCAACCAAAGCCTTCCCCAGCTCGATCTCACGGGCAGCCTGGGGCTCAACGGCATCGACACGAATTTCCTCTCCAGCGTCCAGCGCGCCAGCGGCGTGAACGGCAGCAACCGCAATACGGCCTGGGACATCGGGGCAATTTTCAGCCTCCCCATCCCGAACCGCGAGGCCAAGGGCGACCTGGAGGTGGCCAAGCTCCAAACCCTCCAGGCTCTGGTGGACCTCAAGCGCCTTGAGCAGGCGATCATTGTCGAGGCTGATAATGCCGCCGGGGAGATCGACACCACCCGCAAGCGCATCGAGGCCAGCCGCGTGGCGCGGGAATTTGCCCAGATGACGCTCGACGCCGCGCAGGCCCGCCTCGCCAGCGGCACGTCGACGACCTTCGAGGTGCTGCAGTTTCAGCGGGATTTCGCCACGGCGCAGGTGAACGAATTGCGCGCCCGGGCGGATTTTATCATCGCCGTCGCCCGGTACGCGAGGCTCACGGGATCGACGCTGGAGCGCAATCGCATCATTCTCGATTGACGCCCTACTTGCGAAGGAAGCCCGTCGGCACTAAAACGGGCGGATGAGTGGCACATTGAAAATCGCAGACCGGGAATTCAACTCACGTCTCCTCATGGGGACGGGGAAGTTTTCCTCCAATGAGGTCATGCGCGACGCCCTCGACGCCAGCGGATGTGAGATCGTGACGGTCGCCCTCCGGCGCGCCGATCTCTCGGGCAAAAACGATCCCTTCGCCAATATTCTGGAATTCATCGACCCGCAGCGCTACCTGCTCCTGCCCAATACGAGCGGAGCGAACACCGCCGAGGAAGCCGTGCGTCTCGCCCGTCTCGCCGTCGCCGCCGGGCTGCCAAGATGGGTGAAGCTCGAGATTCATCCCGACCCGCACTACCTCCTGCCCGATCCCATCGAGACGCTGAAAGCCGCCGAGGTGCTGGTGAAGGAGGGCTTCACCGTCCTGCCGTACATCAACGCCGACCCCGTGCTGGCCAAGCGCCTCCAGGATGTCGGCACCGCCACGGTCATGCCTCTGGGCGCTCCCATCGGCAGCAATCGCGGCATCGAAACCCGCGCCCAGATCGAGATCATCATCAGCCAGGCCACCGTGCCGGTGGTGGTGGATGCCGGTATCGGCGCTCCCAGCCATGCCGCCGAGGCGCTGGAGCTCGGCGCGGATGCCGTGCTCGTCAATACCGCCGTCGCTGCTGCGGGGAACCCCATCGCGATGGCCCGGGCCTTCCGCAAGGCGGTCGAGGCCGCCCGCGAGGCCGTCGAGGCCGGATTGCCGACCCAGCTCGACCACGCCGAGGCTACGAGTCCGCTCTCGACTTTCCTGCAAAGCGCTTAGTAAATCACGAGCTCTCCACGCCGTGGCCGAAGACAAGCAAACCCCCATGATGAAGCAGTATCTCGCCGCCCGGCGGGAACTGCCGCCGCGCACGATCCTCCTGTTTCGTCTCGGGGATTTCTACGAGATGTTCGGCGAGGATGCGAAGGAGGCGTCGGCCATTCTCAATGTCGCGCTGACCAAGCGCGGCGAGATGCCCATGTGCGGCGTGCCGTCGCACTCGGCCCGGGGGTACATCGAAAAGCTGGTCAAAAGCGGCTGGCGTGTCGCCCTCTGCGACCAGGTGGGCGAGGTGCAGGCGGGCAAGCTCGTCCGCCGCGAGCTGACCCAGGTGCTCAGCGCGGGTACGCTCGATGATTTCGGCCTTGATGACCGCAAGCCGAATTACCTCGCCGCCATCTGCCAGCGCAAGGACGGCATCGGGCTGGCATATTGCGAGCTCAGCACGGGGGAGTTTCGCGTGGCAGAATTGCCGGACCTCGCCTCGGTTCTCAACGAACTCGCCCGCGTCTCCCCGGCGGAAACCATCGCGCCTTCGCATCAGGAGGAGTTCTTTCGCGGCGTGGCCGGGGTGAACTTCCTCGACGGCTATATTTTCGAACCCGAACCGGCCGCAGAGGTGCTGCTGGAGCACTTCCAGGTTCACTCGCTCGATGGCTTTGGCGTGGCGGAAATGCGCGCGGCCGTGGGCGCGGCGGGGGCGCTCCTGCATTACCTGACCCGCCAGATGAGGCGCAGCGCCTCGCATCTCCGGCGGCTCCAAGCCTACCAGACCAGTCAATACCTCGTCCTTGACGCCGTGACACAGGCTCACCTCGATCTGGTGGAGTCGCGCGGCGGTCGTGGCATGACACTCCTGGGCGTGCTCGATCGCGCCGTGACCCCGATGGGCGCGCGTATGATCCGCGAGTGGATACTCCATCCCTTGCGCGACGCGGAGTCGATCAATGCCCGCCAGCAGTCCATCGCCCGGCTGCTGGAGGATTCGCTTCAGCTGGGAAAACTCCGCGAGCATCTCGGCTCGATCCGCGACCTCGAGCGCGCCGCCTCGCGGCTCAACGGCTCCTCCGGCAACGCCCGCGATCTCGCTGCGCTCGGCGCTTCTCTGGCGCTCGTTCCCGCCGTCGCTGACGCTGCGCGCTCGATCGGCAGCCCGTTGATCGAATCGCTGTCTGATCGTCTTTCCCCGCTGCCCGAGCTGGTGGAAAGCATCGCCCGTGCCGTGGTGGAGGAGCCTCCCGCGCTGCTGCGGGATGGCGGGTTTGTCCGCGATGGCTTCGATCCCGCGCTGGACGAGCTTCGCTCGGCCTCCCGCGAGGGCAAGGACTGGATCGCCAGCCTCCAGGAGCGCGAGATCACCCGCACGGGGATCAAGTCTCTCAAGGTGCGCTTCACCTCCGTCTTCGGCTATTTCCTTGAGATCACCAAAGCCAATCTCCCGTCGGTCCCCGACGACTACGTGCGCAAGCAGACGACGGTAAATGGAGAGCGCTTCATTACGCCCGAGCTCAAGGAGATCGAAAACAAGATCCTCGGCGCGGACGAACGCGCCAAGGCCCGCGAGGCAGAGATTTTCCAGGAACTTCGCGCCCTCGTGGTCGGTCATCTTGCCGCCATTCAAGAGACAGCCTCTTCGCTGGCGGCGCTCGATGCGCTGGGTTCGCTCGCCGAGACGGCGCGGCAGCTGCATTACTGCCGACCTGTCGTGGATGATTCCGGCGTACTGGAGATCGTGGAGGGGCGACATCCGATCCTGGACTTTCAATCCACCGGCGAGCGGTTTGTACCCAATGACACCTCGCTCGACACCGACGGCCACCGCTTTGCGATCATCACGGGGCCGAACATGGCGGGTAAATCCACCTACATCCGGCAGGTGGCCCTCCTCACGCTCATGGCCCAGATCGGCAGTTACCTGCCTGCGCAATCCGCACACGTCGGACTGGTCGATCGCATCTTCACCCGTGTCGGCGCGAGCGATGATCTCACCAAGGGGCAGAGCACCTTCATGGTTGAGATGAACGAGACGGCGAACATCCTCAACAACGCCACCAGCCGCAGCCTTGTCATCCTGGACGAGATCGGTCGCGGTACGTCGACTTTCGATGGTCTCTCCATCGCCTGGAGCGTGGCCGAGCATCTGCACGACATCATCGGATGCCGCACGCTCTTTGCCACCCACTACCACGAGATCACCGACCTCGAGCGCACCCGCTCCGGGGTGCTCAATCTCAATGTCGCCGTGCGCGAGTGGAACGACCAGGTCATCTTCCTGCGCAAGATTCTCGAAGGCCGCGCCGACCAGAGCTATGGCATCCAGGTCGCCCGGCTGGCCGGTTTGCCCGATGTCGTCCTGAACCGGGCGAAGGAAATCCTCAACAACCTGGAAAAGGCGGAACTCAACGCTGAGGGCGAGCCGGTTATTGCCCGCTCCCGCCGGAAAAAGGCGGCGATTCAGGCCGGGCTCGATCAGCTGGATCTCATCTAGGGCGCGAGGCGCGGGAATGTTTTTCGTTGCCGCCTCCGGCGGTTCCTGCCCTTCTTGTCGTGTGAAACTTGAAGTGCGGCGCAATCTCTCCCAGATCGCCGGAACCGCCCTCATTGGCTTGTGTGCTGGTCTCGTGGCGGTCTTTTTCCATATCGCAATGGAGCGGGTATTTGATTACCTCATCTGGACTCCCTCCACCGAAAATCCCTGGTGGTTTGGCTATACGACGATCTTTCTCATGGTCTCGGGCGCGGCATTGACGGGTGTCCTCATCTCGCGCTTCGCTCCCGATGCTCCCGGCAGCGGCATTCCCCAGGTGAAGGCGGCCTATCATTCCGGGCGCCTGGATTTTTCCTGGAACCTGATCTGGGTGAAATTCCTCGGCGGCGTGCTTTCGATCGGAACGGGTTCCAGTCTGGGCCGCGAAGGCCCCACCATTCACATCGGCGCGGCCGTCGCCAGCAAGGTTGCCAATCTGCTGGGCGAGGACAAGGCGGCCAAGGCCAACGCCGTCTGCGCGGGTTCCGCCGCGGGGCTTTCCGCGGCATTCAACAGCCCGCTCGCGGGCGTCACGCTCGTGCTGGAGGAAATCGCCGGCGGCAAGAACCAGCACAAGTTTGCCGGTCGTTCGCTCCTGGCGGCTGCTCTCGCTGCCAGCGTGGTCTTTTTCCTGAGCCACGATCAGGCCTCTCTCCCGATCGGCAAAGATCTGCTGATCTCCTGGAAAGTCATGGCCTTGTCTCCCGTCGTGGCGGTATTCGCGGGTTTTTGCGGACTCGCGTTCCAGTACTTTACGCTCGGTCTGCGCAACCGCATGAAACACATCAAGCTGCCCATGCCCTTCAAACTGGCCCTGGGCGCCTTTTTCGCCGGTCTGGTGGCGTTGCTGTGCTTCCGCCTTGTGGGTTATGTCGGGGTCTTCGCCCTCGGTGAGGTGACTCTGCAAAAGGCGCTCAATCACGAGGTGATCTGGCAGGCTGCGCTCGTCCTCCTGGTCGGCAAGCTGATCGCCACGAGCCTGTGCTACGGCACGGGCGGCTGCGGCGGGATCTTTGCTCCCATGGTTTTCTTTGGTGCGATGGCTGGTCTCGTGGTCGCAGGGGTTGCGACTCCTTTCATGCACCTCACTCCGGATGATCAAGTCCTCCTCGCCCTGGTCGGCATCACCGGCACGCTCGCCGCGGTCGTTCGCGCCCCCATCACCTCGATCCTCATCGTGATGGAGATGACCTGGCAGATTCATGTGTTGCCCGCTCTCATGATTGCGGCGGTGATCGCTGTCTTTCTCAATCGCACCTGCTTCCAGGCGAACTTCTACGATGCCGCGCTCCAGCAGGACGGCATCAAGATCCCGGATTGATCATGGCGGCGGGCATCGTCCTCATCACGGGCGCTTCGCGCGGCATCGGGCGTGGGCTGGCGGCGAAATTTGCCGCGGAAGGCTGGCAGGTGCTGGCTGCCGCCCGCCGCACCTCGGATGTCCCGCGCGATCCGGCCATTCATGCGGTCCCTCTGGATGTGCTTTCCGACGATTCCGTGAGGGAGGCTGCTGAGACGATAGCGGCTGGCTTCCCGCATATCGACGTGCTCGTCAACAATGCCGCTGTCTTTCCGGGTGATGGCAACGAGCGATTGGAAGACACGCCCCTGGAGTGGTTTGAGGAAGCCTTTGCCGCCAATGTCGTCGGCGTGGCCAGGGTCACACGCGCCTTTCTCCCGCTTTTGCGGAAGTCTGCCTCTGCCCGCATCATCAACATCTCTTCGGGGGCGGGTACGATCTCGGAAAAGACCGATGCGGACTACTATCCCTACAGTGTTTCCAAGGCGGCGCTGAACATGCTTACGCGTGCCATGGCGGCGGAATACCGGGGGGAGAAGATCCCGGTTTATGCCCTCAGCCCGGGATGGGTGAAGACGGAAATGGGCGGCTCCAATGCGCCATTAAGCGTGGAGGAGTCCGCAGGGTCCCTGTTTCGGACGATGACCCGGCTCGGGCTGGATAAAAGCGGCGGCTTCTTCGGGCGCGACGGCGAAGTTTATCCCTGGTAACGCTCAGGCGTTTCGCAGAGAGCGCACCTCGGTGACGGCCTGTTCAAAGCTCTGCGTCGCATCGCCCAGCAGGGCGCTGGCGTCAGCGAGTGAACCGGCCTTCGCACTTTGCTCCAGGGTTGCCGCCGCACGGCTCACGCCCACGAACCCAAAGTTCGCGGAACTTCCCTTGATCTGGTGTGCGACCTTCGCGGCAGCCACGGCGTCTCCAGCCAGCACCTTGTCCCGCAGTTGCGAAAGCAGGGCCGGCATTTCCGAGACAAATTCCCGGTAGATCTCCACAAAATCTGGGGTGAAACCGTCGGCGATCATGTCGAGTTGTTCCCAATCGATCAGCGCAGACATCGTGGTCGGAGTATGCGATGGGATGCTCTAAGGCTCAAGCAGTTTAAGTGCAATCGTCTGTCCGGATGATCTGTGGCCATAAGGCCTTTGCAGATAAGCTCTTGGATAGCATTCTGAGATATTTCGGCCGGGAGATTTCCCGGGCGCCGAAGCGTTTCAGGTGGGGAGTCACCCACTGGGTGTCGAGAAGTTGAAAGCCTCCGCTTCGCAGGCGCTCCACGAGGCGGACGAGCGCCACCTTGGATGCTCCGGTGACGCGGTGAAACATCGACTCGCCAAAAAACGCCGCCCCGAGACGCACGCCGTACAGGCCACCGGCCAGCTTTCCGTCGCGCCAGACCTCCACGGAGTGCGCGGCGCCGATGCGATGGAGGGCGACGTAGCTGCGGATGAGCGTTTCGTCGATCCAGGTCTCCTCGCGCTCCCCGCAGGCGCGCATCACGGTCTCAAAGGCGGTATCGATGCGGATCTCCCAGGCGGGGTCCTCCAGAGTTTTTCGGGCGCCATGGGGGATGTGAAAGTCGTCGAGCGGCACGATGCCGCGGGGATCGGGGGAGAAACACCGGATCGACCCATCCGCCATGGCCATGGGGAACCAACCGGAGGCATACAAACCAAGAAGCTGCTCCGGCGGAATGATAGTTGCCATACGAGGGTCGTCCTTTCTAATATCCGCGCGTGAGATGCGTGACAATTCTTATGGGCATTATGTCCCTGCTCTTCGTAGGCGGCTGTTCCGTAGCGGAACAGGACGTTAGCGACGTGGGGCAGCAATTCCAGCAAGGCATTCAGGGTCAGGGACGTATCGTGCCAAATAATCCTACGGCCGACAGCTTCGGCTCCGACTACCAGTAACCCAGCATCTCCGCTCCACAACTCTCATGTCCGTTTCATCCTCCACACCCGAGGACAAGATCGTCATTCTCGATTTCGGGTCCCAATACACGCAAGTCATCGCCCGCCGCATCCGCGAGTGCCACGTTTACTCGGAGATCGTTCCGTTCACGACGAGTGCCGCGCAGATCAAGAAGCTCGCGCCCAAGGGCATCATCCTTTCCGGCGGCCCGGCCAGTGTCTACGCCAAGGGCGCGCCCAAGGCGGACAAGGGAATCTACAAGCTCGGCATCCCGATCCTGGGCATCTGCTATGGCATGCAGCTCGTCTCGCGTGACCTGGGCGGTCAAGTCGAGCGCTCCGCCCGTCGTGAATACGGCCCGGGCAGCCTGAAGGTTGACCGTCGTTCCGATCTCTTCCACGACCTTCCCGCCACCCTCGACGTCTGGAACAGCCATGGCGACAAGGTGACGAAGATGCCCGAGGGCTTTCGCGCCATCGGCAAGACGGAGAACTCTCCGCACGCTGTCATCGCCGACCCGAAGCGCAAGATTTTCTGCCTCCAGTTTCACCCCGAGGTGGCGCACACGCCGAAGGGCAAGGAGATCATCCAGAACTTTGTCCATCGTATCGCGGGCTGCAAGCCGAGCTGGACGATGGGCTCCTTCATCGAGCGCATCTGCCAGCAGATCCGCGAGCAGGTGGGTGATGGTCAGGTCATTCTCGGCCTCAGCGGCGGGGTGGACTCCTCGGTCGCGGCGGCCCTTATTCACAAGGCCATCGGCGACCAGCTCATCTGCATCTTTGTCGATAACGGCCTGCTTCGCGCCCGGGAAACCGCGGCGGTGGAAAAGCTCTTCCGCGACAATTTCCACATCCGCATGAAGACCATCGACGCGTCGGCGATCTTCCTGAAGAAGCTCAAGGGCGTCACCGACCCGGAGAAGAAGCGCAAGATCATCGGCAACGAGTTCATCAAGGTCTTCGAGGCTGCCGCCCGCGATCTCAAGAAGTCCTCGCCCGGCAAATACCGCTTCCTCGCCCAGGGCACCCTGTATCCCGACGTGATCGAGAGCGTCTCGATCTCCGGCAATCCGGCGGCCCTGATCAAGAGCCACCACAATGTCGGCGGCCTGCCCGAGCGCATGAAGTTTGAGCTCGTGGAGCCCCTCCGTCAGCTCTTCAAGGACGAGGTGCGCGAGGTGGGTGCCGAGCTTGGTCTGCCCAAGGAGGTCGTGCATCGCCAGCCCTTCCCGGGTCCGGGTCTCGCCGTGCGCGTGCTCGGCGACATCACGGAGGAAAAGCTCCGTATGGTGCGCGAGGCCGATGCCATCGTGCTCGAGGAGATGAAGGCCAGCGGGTGGTATTACAAGGTGTGGCAGTCCTTCGCCGTCCTGCTCCCGGTTCGGTCCGTGGGCGTGATGGGCGACGAGCGCACCTATGAAAACACCATCGCCCTCCGCGTGGTGGAGAGCCGCGATGGCATGACCGCCGACTGGGTGCGCGTGCCGTATGATATCCTCGCCCGCATCTCGACTCGTGTCATTAACGAGGTCGATGGCGTGAATCGCGTCTGCTACGACATTTCCAGCAAACCCCCCGCCACCATCGAATGGGAGTAACCCGCGCCATCTATCCCGGCAGTTTCGATCCGATCACGCTCGGCCATCTGGATATCATCCTCCGGGCTCGTCGGATGTTTGACTCCGTGGTCGTGGCGGTCGCCTGCAACGAGGCGAAACAGCCCTTGTTCACTGAGGTGGAGCGCATTGCGATGGTCGAGGAGGCCCTCGGGGGCGCTCCCGGCATCGAGGTGCGTCAGCTCGACGGTCTGCTCGTGGATTTTGCGCGCGACCAGGAGGCCTACGTCATCGTGCGCGGCCTGCGGGCCGTGTCGGACTTCGAGTTTGAGTTCCAGATGGCCCTGATGAACCGGCGGCTGGAGCCCCGGCTCGAGACGATCTTCCTCACCCCAAAGGAGGATTACACCTATCTCAGCTCCCGCATCGTCAAGGAAGTGGCCAGGCTCGGGGGCGATGTGCGCCCTTTCGTGCCGCCCAATGTTGTGCGGTTGCTCAAGGAGAAGTATTCTAGATAATGAAAGTTCACCTGCACCAGATCCCCCAGGGCAGCACTTTGCTGATCGAGGGGGAGGAGGATGCGTCGTTCCTCGGCCTCGAGGAGGCGGATGCCAAGGCCCTGTCGCCTGTCCGTTACGCGCTCGATGTCGGCCTGTCCGAGGGCGGGCTGTTTGCCACCGGGTGGCTGGAGGTGGAGGTCGAGCTCCGATGCGTCGCCTGCCTCGAAACTTTCCCCACAAAGGTCCGGATCGACCCTTTTGCCCTCCAAAAAGAGTTGGATGGACGAGAGTTGGTTGACTTGACGGAGGAAATTCGAGAAGATATTCATCTTGCCCTTCCCTCGTACCCACGATGTGATGCCGAGGGGGAAAGGGCGTGTCCAGCCAGCTTTCCGCGGGCGTCTGCAACCGAGTCGTCAGGCGCTGTTGCTTGGGATGCCTTGGACAAACTGAAAAATAAAGACTGATTATGGGAGTTCCTAAACGTAAAACCTCAAAGATGCGCCTTCGCACCCGCAAGGCCGCCAATCGCTGGCATGCGCCGAAGCTTTCGAAGTGCCCGCAGTGCGGCGCCGCCGCGCGTTCCCACACCGCTTGCCCGGCTTGCGGATATTACAAGGGACGCCAGGTCCTGACCGTCGACGCTGCTGAATAAGTAGTTCACGGCGCGCCATGGCTGGTTTGTTCAGCACAGTCGCAAAAATTGATCAAGGGGCCGCTCGTCGGCCCCTCCTCTTTCAATGAGGCTGGCTCTGGATGCCATGGGGGGTGATTATGCCCCCGCGAACCCCGTTGCGGGCGTCGTCCAGGCGCTGCGTCAGTATCCTGATTTTACCGTCATTCTTGTCGGCGACGAGGCCAAGGTCCGTGCGGAGGTAGCGAAGCACGACCTGAGCGGAGTCGCCGATCGCGTCTCGTACCATCATGCCTCGCAGGTCGTGGAGATGGGGGAGAGCGGTCTCGAGAGCGTCCGGAAGAAGAAGGACTCCTCGGTCAGCCGAGCGGTTGATCTCATCAAGGAAGGGAAGGCGGATGCCGTGGTATCCGCCGGTCATACCGGCGCGCTCGTCGCTGCCGCGACGATCAAGCTGCGTACGCTGAGCGGGATTCATCGTCCCGGTCTGGCGGTCGTGATCCCGGCCGATCCCAAGGGCTTTCTGCTCATCGACGCCGGAGCCAATATCGATCCCGCCCCCGAGCACATCGTGGGCTACTCGATCATGGGCAGCATCTACGTGCGCGAGATTCTCGGATACAAGGAGCCGCGCGTGGGCCTGATGTCCATCGGCACCGAGGCGAGCAAAGGCAACGAATTTACCAAATCCTGCTACGAGCTTCTCGAGCAGGCGCCCATCAACTTTGCCGGAAACGTCGAGGGACATGGGCTTTTCAAAGACCCCGTCGAGGTCGTCGTCTGCGACGGCTTTGTGGGCAACATCCTCCTCAAGACCGTGGAAGGCCTGGCCAAGTCGCTCTTCCAGTGGATCAAGAAGGAGATCATCAAATCTCCCGTCCGCATGCTGGGCGCGTGGCTGACCAAGGGCGCGTTCCTGGCGATTCGCAAGCAGACCAGCACCGACGAGTATGGCGGCAGCCCGCTCCTCGGCGTCAACGGCGTCTGCATCAAGGCGCACGGCAACTCCTCTCCTACGGCCATCAAGAATGCGGTGCGCGTTGCGCGCGAATTTGTTGCCCAACGGGTCAATGAGCGCATAGTAGAGGCCATAGACACCCATCATGAAAAACTCGCCGCGCAGTAAAGTGCGCCAGCCCTCCCGCTCCGTTTCCATCGTCGGAACCGGCAGCTATGTCCCCGAGAAGGTCCTGACCAATGCGGACCTCGAAAAGCTGGTCGACACCACGGATGAGTGGATCGTCTCCCGCACGGGAATCAAGGAGCGCCGTATCGCGGCCGAGGGAGAATTCACCAGCCACATGGCGACCAAGGCCGCCCAACGTGCCATGGAGCAGGCGGGAGTGACGGCGGAGGAGATTCAGCTCATCGTCGTGGCCACGGTCACGCCAGACACCTTTTTCCCCTCGACGGCCTGTCACGTCCAGCGTCAGCTGGGTGCGAAAAACGCGGCGTGTTTCGACATTTCCGCGGCCTGCTCCGGGTTTCTCTACGGCATCGAGGTCGCCCAGCAGTTCATTAGCAACCACACCTACGAGACCATCCTCGTCATCGGGGCGGATCGTCTCAGCTCGATCGTCAACTGGAATGACCGCAACACCTGTGTGCTCTTCGGCGACGGCGCGGGTGCGGCCATCCTGCGCTATCGGGCGGATTCCCATGGCGTGATCAACACCTTCATGGGCAGTGATGGAAACTACGGCGACATCCTGCACATGCCCGGCGGCGGTTGCGCCGTGCCGATCACGGCGGAGAACGTCGACCAGCGCCTGAACACCCTGCACATGAATGGTCGTGAGACCTTCAAGCAGGCGGTGATTTCCATGATGACGGCGGCCAATACCGCTCTCGACCGCGCCGGTCTCAAGGTGGAGGACCTCACCTGCGTGATCCCTCACCAGGCCAATCTCCGCATCATCGAGGCCCTGGCCGACCGCATGGACCTGCCGCTGGAGCGATTCCACATGAATCTCGACAAGTATGGCAACACGTCCGCTGCGGCGGTCGCCATCGCCCTCGACGAGGCCAACCGCCTCGGTCGCTTCAAGGTCGGCGATTACATCCTCATGGTGGTCTTTGGCGGTGGTCTGACCTACGCCAGTTCCGTCGTCCAGTGGTAGAGCGGGGGGCTTTCCGCCCTCGCTTCCCATCGAAAGATGTGCCAGCTTTAGTCCATGCTCATCGATACCCACGCGCATCTCGATTACCCGGACTTTCAGCAGGACCTCGACGAGGTGCTGGCTCGTGCCGCCAATGAAGGAGTGACGCGGGTCATCACGATCGGCACCGGGCTTGAGAGCAGCGCCCGGGCAATCGCGCTGGCGGAGAAGTACCCGCAGGTCTATGCCGTGGTGGGGGTGCACCCCACCAATGTCCTGGAAGAGGTCCCGGATTTTCTGCCCGCCCTGCGCGAACTCGCCCGGCACCCGAAGGTCGCCGCCATCGGCGAGACCGGTCTCGATTACCACCGGCTGCCCAGCGAAGCGCTCCAGTCCTCCCCCGCGCTGGCCGCCCTCCAGGCCGAGAGCCCCGAGGATGCCCAGGCTGCCGTGATGGATGGGGCGTATAAATCGGCCCAGGCCGACGCTTTCCGAGCCCAGCTCGACCTCGCGGTGGAACTCGGCCTCAATGTCGTCATTCATCAGCGTGACGCCTGGGACGATACCCTCGACCTTCTCCAACCCTACACGGGCAAGGTGCGTGGCGTTTACCATTGCTTTGGCAATTTTCCCGATCAGGCCCGCCAGATTCTCGATCTCGGACATCTCGTGTCTTTCACCGGCATTGTGACCTTTAAGAACGCAGGCCTGGCTCGGGAATGCGCCGTGACGTTGCCGTTGGACAAGTTCATGGTGGAGACAGACTGCCCCTACCTCGCCCCGGTTCCATATCGGGGAAAGCGGTGTGAGCCGGCCCATACCCGGCTCGTGGCGGAAAAGATTGCTGCCGAACGGGGGATCTCCCTGCAGGATCTGGCCTCCGCAACCACCCAGACGGCGGAAGGGTTTTTTCGTCTGAAATAGACTGCAACGTTGCGCTATCTCCGCTGAATCGTTAGGGTGGTAAGATAGTTATGCGTTGGACTATCAACCGCCAGATCGCTGCGGGTTATGCGATTTCCCTCCTCTTCGTCATCGCTCTGGGCGTCACTGCGTACTGGACGTCACACCAGATGCTCGATGCGTTCAATCAGAGACGGAATGCGACGCAGATCATTATCGCTTCCGATCAGATCCTGAATCTGGTTCAGGATGCGGAAAACGGACAACGTGGCTACTTGCTCACGGGGGCCGAGCCTTACCTGGAACCCTATCGATCAGCGGTGTCTCGTCTTCCTTCCGCACTCGATACCCTCAAGCGTCTGGTGGAAAAATCGGTCATCGGGCAGGAGGGAGTCGCGGAATTGCAGATGGCAGTGAGTGACAATCTGGCGGAGCTCGCTCGCACGATCGATCTGAGACGGGCGTCGCAAGACGCCGCCGCGCTGCAGATTGTCAATCAGGGTGCGGGCAAGGAAGCGATGGAGCGCATTCGCCAGCGGTTGGACGCCATCAAGCAGGCGCAACTCAATGAGCAGGTAGCACGCAACGACGAGGCGCAAGGCGCCGCTGCATTTCTGCTCGATGTGCTCGCGATCGGCATCCCGCTGTCTGTCGGTGTCATGATTTTCTCAGGCATAGTGACCTCGAGGCGTGTTCTCAGGCCCGTCGAGGAGATTACCGAGGCGGCCCGTTTGGTTTCTGAGGGAGACCTTGAGGTGAAGCTTCCCGAGAAATCCAAGCTCGAGGAAATTCATGCCCTTACGCGTTCCTTTGAGAGAATGGTGGCGTCTCTGCGGCAGTCGGCAAACCTGAGCGAGCGCCTTGCCTCCGGCGATCTGACGGTCGAGGTCAAGCCGCTCTCCGACAAGGATGTGGTCGGCAAATCGCAGGCTGGCATGGTCACCAAGCTTTCCGACCTGATCGAGCAGGTGCAGCGCTCTGGCGTGCAGGTGAACTCGTCCGCCGTGCAGATCGCCGCCGCCTCGAAGCAGCAGCAAAGCACGGCCAGCGAGATGGCCTCCACGACGACGGAGATCAGCGCCACGTCCAGGGAGATCAGCGTGACTGCTGCCGAGCTGCTAAAGGCGGCTGATAATATGAACGAGGTTTGCCAGCGACTGGTGGGGCTCGCCGTCGATGGGAAAGAGGGGCTGCAGCGGATGGATCAGGTCATGCGGCATATCATCGATGCCTCAGTTGCGATTACCGCGCGGTTTGGCGAGATGAACGATCGTGCAGGAACCATCAACTCGGTCGTTACCACCATCACCAAGGTCGCCGACCAGACCAATCTCCTCTCGCTCAATGCCGCCATCGAGGCTGAGAAAGCGGGGGAATACGGGCGGGGTTTTTCCGTGGTCGCCTCCGAGATCCGCCGACTTGCCGACCAGACGGCAGCCTCCACGCTCGACATCGAGCAGATGGTCAAGGAGATGCTCGCCTCGGTCTCGGCCGGCGTGATGGGGATGGACAAGTTCTCGGAGGAGGTGCGCCGCAATGCCCATGAGGTGACTGATGTCACCCGCCAGATCGACGGCATGATCGAGCAGGTCCAGTTGCTTGCTCCCAGCGTCGAGTCGGTCTACGAGGGCATGCGTACCCAGACCCAGGGCTCGGCCCAGATCAGTGAGGCGCTTGTCCAGTTGGGTGATGCGGCACGGCAGACGGCGGATGCCATCCGGGATTCCAACAGGGCGGTGGAGCAGCTCAACGAGGCGACGGGAGGCCTTCAGAAGGCGGTTTCCCGGTTCAAACTGCGGTAATATGCATTATGTCGTTTGCCGCGTCGGAGACGACACCTACGCCTTGGAGGCTGGTACGGTCGACAAGGTGCTGCCCTATGCCGCCCTCAAGCCACTGCCCGGTGCGGTCCGGGGACTCGTCGGCGTGCTGAATTACCAGGGGCAGTCCGTTCCCGTGGTCGATCTCGGTCTGCTCTTTCAGGGGGTTCCCACGCCGGAGGCCTTTGGTTCCCGTATCATCCTGAGTCAGGTGGCCGGGCTGCGTTCCGGGCGGCTGGGAATCCTGGTCGGATGCGTCGAGGGGATATCGGTTGTTCCGGAAGAGTCCTTCATTTCCCCCGGAGCCTCGGCCGATCCGAGCCTGGGGGATGTTTCGCCTGCGGGCGGTTCATTTATTCAGCGCATCGAGTTGCCTTCGGTATTGCCTGATGATGTTCTTGAAAGCCTCGACTGGTGCGAGGCAGGGGAGGCGGCATGGGCGTGATCGACCAGATCGCAGATTATGTGAACGAGCATGCCGGATTTGAAACGTCCGGAGCGGGCCGCCAGCAGTTGGTCAAAGCCATCGAGCGCCGGAACGCCCCTGATGGATCGCTGGAGGATTATCTGTTGAAACTGCAGTCGTCGCCGGCGGAATTGCGGTCGCTCCTGGAAGACTTCGTGGTGCCGGAGACATTTTTCTTCCGTTATGAAGAGTCGTTTCGCGTTCTAGCCCAATGGGCGGTTCAGCGGAAAACGCGTCCGCTTCGCATCCTGAGCGCGGCCTGTTCGACGGGTGAGGAACCGTACTCTGTTGCGTTTGCTCTCCTCGAGGCTGGGTGGAAGCCCCGGGATTTTCAGGTCGAAGCCTTCGACCTGAGCGACTCTGCGATCCAGACAGCCCGCGCAGGCGTCTTCCGGTCAAACTCCTTTCGTGGGAAAATCGGTCCGTGGCGGGACCGTTTCTTCGAGCCCGTCGGGGTGGGATGGCGGGTGCGCAGTCAATACCTCGGGTTGATCGATTTTCGCCGCTCGAATCTCCTGCTCATGGAGGACGTGGCCTGCTGGGACGCGATCTTTTGCCGCAACGTGATGATCTATTTTGATGATCCCAGCCGGCAGCGAGTCTCCGATCTGCTCCATCGCGCATTAAAGCCGGACGGGATGCTTTTTCTCGGGCCGGCTGAGCCCGCGGCGATGGCGGCCTACGGGTGGCGGACGACCGGGATGGAAATGAGCTTCACCGTAACGGCGACGAACGATCCGGCGATGGCCCCCTCGGCGATCAAGCCCAAGCCGATCATGCTCGCACCCCGTCGCCGCGCCATTGGCTATTCCGCCCCGCGCTTCACGACTGATGCCGTGCCTCCGGAGATGACGGTCGAGGATGCTCGGAAGCTGGCCGACCAGGGGCGGGTCAACGATGCTCGCGAACTGCTGCGCCGGGTGCTTGCAGCCAGGCCGGACGACGCGGGAGGGCGATTCCTCCTTGGGTTGATCGAGGAATCCCTGGGCAATGTCGCCGAGGCCGAGGCCCAGTACCGGCAGGCGCTTTACCTGGAACCTGCGCACCAGGAAGCAATGCATCACATGGCACTGCTCCTGCGAAAACAGGGGCGCTCTGACGCTGCCGGGCGGTTCGAGCGCCGCGTCGCCAAGAGGATGTCCTCATGAAGCAGGATTACACCGCCCGGCTCCTGCCTGCGGAACTGCGCGCGGAATGGGCCGCCGACATCGCGCGGCCTCCCGAGATCGCGAAGGACCACTCGAAAGGGCAGCGCCTGCTGGTTGCGCTCGTGGGAGGTGACTGGCTCGGATTTCCTCCGGATCTCGTCTCGGCTACGCTGCCGGCCGGATCGGTGCGTCGCATTCCACACCGCGTGGCGGGAAATATCGAAGGGCTGTTCAATGCGGATGGACGCGTCATCGTATGCGTGAATCTTGAGCGGCTCCTCAAAACTTCCCCCTCCAGTTCCGGGGATGAGGCTGGCGCGCGAATGCTGATCCTGCAGTGGCGGCGCACACAGGTCGCGGTGCGGGTGCGCTCCGCGCTGGGACTGGAGGAGATTGACTTGTCCGCGCTCCAAAGACTGCGTGATGACGCCAGTGCATCGCTCGCGGGGGTGAGCCGAGGTGTCGCCATTCATGCCGCCCGGCCAGTGGTGTGCCTTGATGGAGAGCGTCTGGTTGCGAGCCTGCAGGAGGCCATCGAATGAAAGGCGACGATCTGAGCGGGTATTCCATGGAAGAGCTGTTCCGTGCGGAGGCCGAGCAGCAGTGCGCGATTCTTTCGGATACTCTTCTCCGGCTGGAGAAAGCCAGCGACGTGGCTCCGCTTCTCGAAATCCTGATGCGGGCGGCGCATTCCTTGAAGGGGGCGGCACGCATCGTGGGCAATGATGGCGCGGTGCGGGTGGCTCATGCGATGGAGGACCTCTTCGTCAAGGGACAGAAGGCCAATGCCGCCCCGGTCGCCGGGACGGTTGATGTGTTGTTGAGCGGAGTCGATCTGTTGCGGGACTTGAGCATCGCTCCCGAGCGGGACGATGGAGCCGAGCGCATAGAGCGCTTTCTCAGTGAGTGTGTGGAATCTGTTTCCGTCCCCTTACCGGGCCCGTCCGTACCTGCACCGGAGCCGGTCCCCGCTGTTTCCCTGCCGGAGCCGGAGCATGCGAAGAAAGATGTCAGGCTTGATGCGGAGCGGCTCGACAACCTGCTGGCGCTGGCCGGGCAGGCGGTGGTGTCGGCTGCCGAGACCGGGCCGGGAGTGACGGGGGTGCGCGCGGCGCTCCGTTCTCTGCAAACGGTCCTGGGTGAGATTCGCAATTCCGACCTTACGGAGAGGCAGCGACAGTTGCTGCGGCAGGCTGGTGCATTGACTTCATCCTGCCAGTCGCTGGCAGCCGAGGAGAGCGAGCGGCGCGATCTGCACGATCGCCATCTGCTGCAACTCTGCGGTCGCATTTATCGGGAAACACTCTCCTGCCGCATGCGCCCCTTTGGCGACGTCGCCGGAGCGTTGCGCCGGCTTGTTCGTGACCTCGCCCGGGATCTGGGCAAGGAGGTCGATCTGGTCATCCTGGGCGAAGATACCGAGGTGGACCGCGACATGATCGACCGCTTTGAGGGTGCGCTTTCGCATTTGATCCGCAACGCCCTGGACCATGGACTGGAAACTCCGGCCGAACGTCTCTCGGCTGGGAAGACCCCGTCCGGGCGGCTGGAGATCACCGCCCATCATCATGCGGGCTGGCTCAGGGTTTCCGTGGCCGATGATGGCCGGGGCATGAGTGTCGAGACCATCCGCCAGGCGGTCATCCGGCGTGGGTTCTCCGCTGAGGAGAATGCCCGGCAGATGAGCGATCAGGAGCTTTCCGAGTTTCTTCTCCTGCCTGGTTTTTCCCTCAGCGAGCGCGTCACGGAAATCTCCGGGCGTGGCGTCGGCCTCGATGCCGTACGCTCGATGGCCTATGAGGTCGGGGGATCGATCCGCCTGGGGCAAAGTGCGATGGGGGGATTCCTGTGCGAGATCATTCTGCCGGTGGCCCTCTCCCTTGTCCGCGCCGCGGTGGTCGAGGTGGCAGGCGAGCGGTATGCGTTTCCGCTCGCGAGGATTGAGCGCATCGTGGAGGTCACTCGGGCCGACGTACATCCCATCGGCGGCATTCAGCATGTTTTCCTCGATGGGGAGAAGGTGGAGATTTTTAGCGCGGCGCAGGTGCTGGAGTTGGGGGCGGGAGACGTCGTCGGCGATGCGATCAACCTCGTGATCATTCCCTCCGGGCAGGGACGCATCGGCCTCGCTGTCGATCGTCTGCTTGGGATGAAGGAGCTTTCGCTGCAGCGTCTCGACGGCCGGCTGGGCCGCACGCAGGATGTCAGCTCCGCCGCCTTGCTCGAGGACGGGGAAATCGTCATCGTCCTCGACATTAATGACCTGTCTGTGACCGTCGCAAACTTCTCGTCTGCTTCCCAGCAACGCTCGCTTTTCCCAGAGGACCGGACCGACCCGGGCCACCGCATCCTGGTGGCGGACGACTCGCTCACGGTGCGCGAACTCGAGCGCAAGCTCCTCGTCGGCCAGGGTTACGAAGTCGATACCGCCGTGGATGGAGCCGATGCCTGGAATGCCCTGCGCACGGGGAAATACGATCTGCTGGTGACCGATATCGATATGCCTCGGCTCGATGGCTTCGAACTCGTGAAGCGCGTCCGCGGTAATGCTCAACTCCGCGATCTCCCTGTCATCGTCATGTCCTACAAGGAACGGGAGGAGGACCGCGTCCGGGGCCTGGAAGCCGGGGCGGATTATTATCTTACGAAGTCCAGTTATCAGGACGAGTCCATCCTGGGAGCGGTGCGCGAGTTGCTCGGGCATTCGTCGGCGGTATGATGCGCATCGCCATCGTCAATGATTCTCCCGTCGCGGTGGCCATGCTGCGCGACGTCGTGGAGGGAGAGGAGGGGTTTGCCGAAGCCTGGGTGGCGGTCGATGGGGCCGAGGCGGTGGAAAAATGCCGCACCGACCTGCCGGATATCATTCTCATGGACCTCTTCATGCCGGGGCTCGGGGGAGTCGAGGCCACCCGGCAGATCATGCGAGAGACGCCATGCCCGATCCTGGTGGTCACGGGGTCCGTGGATGTCAATGTCTCGACGGTGTTTGAAGCCATGGGCGCGGGCGCGATCGATGCCGTCAGCACGCCGTCCTTTGGCGCAGCGGAAGCCCGCCGCATCCTGGTGGAGAAAATTCGTTCGGTCGCTACCATTGCGACCCCTTCGTCGATCCATAGGCGGCATCCGCTCGCGGCGCGGAGAGGGCGCGCGGCGGATTCCTGCGTGCTCATCGGAGCCTCCGCCGGGGGGCCGGCCGCCTTGATGACGATCCTGGAGCAGTTGCCTGCCTCCCTGCCGGTCGCCATCGTGATTGTCCAGCATATCGACGAGCGATTTGATTCCGAGCTGGCATCGTGGCTCGATGCGCGGTCTCCGCTACCGGTACGTCTGGCAGAGGATGGTGAGGAGCCAGTCGCCGGTGAGGTGCTCGTGGCCAAGGGTGGGCGTCACCTCATCTTCAGCTATCACCGGCTTCGCTACACCGACACGCCTGATCTTTCCTATCAGCCCTCCGTCGACGTACTCTTTGAGAGTGCCGCAGCGCATGGTCCTTCCCGGCTCCTGGGCATCATCCTGACCGGAATGGGACGCGATGGAGCGCGCGGCCTCAAGCGCCTCGCCACATCCGGTCACCTGACCATCGCTCAGGATGAAGCCACGGCCGCCATTTATGGAATGCCCCGCGCAGCCGCCGAAAACGGGGCTGCCCGGGAGATTCTGCCCCTTGATCGCATCGCCAGCCGTATTGAGGCCTGGAGCAACTCGCCAATCCCATGAACGAACTCATCAACCCTAGCCGCGCAATGGTCCTGCTCGTGGACGACCAGGCGCTGGTCGGAGAATCCCTGAGGCGGGCTCTCGCCGTCGAGGACGACATCGACTTCCATTTCTGCGCCGACGCCGCTTCCGCCCTCGACCAGGCGCGCAAGATCCGGCCCACCGTGATCCTGCAGGATCTTGTCATGCCCGGGGTGAGCGGTCTCGACCTCGTGCGTCTCTACCGCGCCGATCCAGCCCTGCGATCCGTGCCGGTGATCGTGCTTTCCGTCCGTGAGGAGCCTGAGACGAAGCGCGATGCCTTTGCCGCCGGGGCGAATGATTATCTCGTGAAGCTCCCCGACCGGGTGGAACTGCTCGCACGGGTGCGCTACCACTCCTCCGCCTATCTCGCACAACTCGACCGAGACGAGGCCATGCGCGCCCTGCGCGAGAGCCAGCGCGAGCTGCTGGATTCCAACACGGCGCTCATCTCGCTCAACCAGAAACTCGAGGTCGCCACCCGGGCCAAGTCGGAGTTCCTCGCCATGATGAGCCATGAGATTCGCACTCCGCTCAATGGCGTCCTCGGGTTCTCCGACCTCCTCGCCGAGACCGAGATGAACGAGGAGCAAAGAAGCTTCGTCGAGACGATCCGTTCCAGCGGCCGGTCGCTGCTCACCGTGATCAACGATGTGCTCGACTTTTCGAAGATCGAGGCGGGCAAGCTGACCATCGAGAATGTCGGTTTCAACATCGCGCAGTGCATTCGCGAGGCGAGCGAACTCTTCGTGCCCAAGGCGCGGGACCATGGCACCTCTCTCACCTGGGAGGTCGGCAATGGCGTGCCCGAAACCGCGGTGGGCGATTCCATGCGCCTGCGGCAGGTGATTTCCAATCTCGTGTCGAACGCCGTGAAATTCACCCGCTCCGGCCGCATCCATATCCATGCCTCCCTCGGCGATTCGCGCGAGATCACGAAGGCTACGGACCGGTTTTTCTCCCCCACGGGAATCGAGGCGTTTTTCCTCCGCGTCAGCGTGACCGACAGCGGAATCGGTATTCCCCCGGAGAAGCAACCGCTGCTCTTCAAGAGCTTTGACCAGCTCGATCCCTCGACCGCCCGCAAGTTTGGCGGCAGCGGGCTCGGCCTGACCATCTGCCGCCGACTCTGTCAGCTCATGGGCGGAGACATCTGGGTCAACCCCGAGAGGGAGGCCGGATCGGAGTTTGTCTTCATGGTCAAGCTCGCCGTCGGCGGAGTGTCGCTGGAGCATCCGACCCGGTCGGCAGCGCCCTCGACCCTCGGCGTGAACGAAATCCTGGCGGCCTCCCGGGTGCTGGTGGCCGAGGACAACAAGGTCAATGCCGCGCTTATCTCCGCGCTGCTGCGCAAGTTTGGCATCCAGGCTCGCAGCGTTTCCAATGGCGTCATGGCCTACGAGGCCGTCACGGAGACCGATATCGACCTCGTTTTCATGGACATCCAGATGCCGGAACTCGACGGGCTCGAGGCGACGGCGCGCATCCGCGAGAGTGAAAAAATCCAGCACCGCAAGCCGTGCTACATCATAGCTCTCACCGCCGAGGCCCTTCAGGGCGACGCCGAGAAGTGCCTCCGGGCCGGAATGAACGATTACCTTGCCAAGCCGATCCGAACGACCGACCTCGCCGCAGCCTTGGCGAAATATTGCAGCACGCGCTCGCCGATGGCATCCTGACGCCATGCCCTCATTTGACGTAGTTTCCGAAGTTGACCGCATGGAGGTCAAAAACGCGGTCGATCAATCGCTGCGCGAGCTTTCCTCGCGGTTTGATTTCAAAGGCCTCACCACCACCATCGAGATCGATCCCAAGACGGGATCGATCCTGCTTACGGTCGACGATGGAGCCCAGATGAAGGCGCTCCGCGAAATCGTCATCGGCAAGCTGGCCAAGCGCAATATCGACCTGCGCAACATCGAGCAGAAGGACCCCGACATCTCGCCTCTCGGCCATTCCCGGCAGGAACTCGCGATCAAGCAGGGGCTCGATGGCGACAAGGCCAAGGAGATCAACAAGGCGATCAAGGCGCTCAATCTCAAGGTGCAGGCCTCGCTGCAGGATCGCCAGATCCGCGTGACCGGAGGCAAGCGCGACGACCTCCAGAAGGTCATCGCCGCCCTGCGCGCGGGCGACTATGGAGTCGCCCTTGCGTTCAAGAATTTCCGCGACTGATTACGCCGAGGCGATTTCCTCGGTGATGGACTGCGCAGCGGCGCGGGGATCGGCTGCTCCCGTGATGGGACGGCCGACCACGAGATAGCTCGCTCCGGCGCGAATTGCCTCCGCCGGGGTCATCACGCGCTGCTGGTCGCCTTTGTCTCCGCCAGCGGGGCGCACACCGGGCGTGACGATGGTGAGTTCATTGCCATAGGTGGCTCGCAGGACGGGCAACTCCAGCGGGCTGCACACGATGCCTCGGGCTCCATTGTCGTAGCCGAGACGCACGAGGCGGCTGACCTGGGATTCCACGTGATCGTTTACGCCGACGCCTTCGAGTTGCGCCTGGTCAAAGCTGGTCAGCACCGTCACGCCGAGGATGAGCATGCCGGAGTCGCCGACGGCCGATTGTGCTGCGGCAATCATTTTGGCTCCGCCGCCGAGGTGGATCGTAGTCATATCGACACCCAGTTTGGCGGCGGAAGCGACGGCTTCCTTCGCTGTATTGGGGATGTCGTGAAACTTCAGGTCGAGGAAGACCCGGTACCCGCGCGCCTTGAGTTCCCGCACGATGGACGGGCCCTCGGCGGTGAAAAGCTGGAGGCCGACCTTGATCCAGGAGACCGCATCGCCCAGGCGGTCGAGGAGTTGGTACGTGGAGGAGGCGTCTGGGGCGTCCAGAGCGACGATGAATTTTTCTTTAGCGGAAGCAGACATTGGCACAGGATGCGCGCGCCATGAAGCTGCGCGCACCGGCGAAAGTCAACCTGCAACTCCGCATCCTCGGTCGCCGCGAGGACGGATTCCACGATATCGAGACCCTCATGGTCCCGATTTCCCTCGCGGACGAGATCACCATCGAGACCTCCATCGGGCGCACGGTGAAGGTGCGGAGCAGCGACCCGACCCTGCCGACCGGAGACTCGAACCTCGCGGTCAAGGCCGCTCAGATTTTCTCCGAGGCCACGGGGCTGAAATTTGCCGCCCATATCGAGATCGAGAAGCGCGTGCCGATGGGCGCGGGGCTCGGCGGGGGCAGCAGTGACGCCGCCGCCGTGCTGGTCGCGCTGGATACGCTTTTTGAGACGCGGATGAGCGCTCCCGATCTGGAGCAGCTCGCCAGTCGCATCGGGTCGGACATTCCGTTTTTCATTCGCACCCTGCCGGCCTGGTGCCGGGGACGGGGCGAGATCATCGAGCCGACGGAGATTCCCGAGACGCTCCCGCTTTTACTGATCAAGCCGCCTTTCGGCGTGCCAACGCCATGGGCTTACAAACGCTGGCGCGACTCGCATTCGCTGCCGGGAGAGTGGGAGACGGAGGCTGACCTCGGGTGGATTCGCATCGTGAATTCGCTGGAGCGACCCGTGTTTGAGAAGTTTCTCTTTCTGCCCATCCTGCGTCGCTGGCTCATGGAGCAGCCCGAGGTGCGCGCCGCGGCGATGTCGGGCTCGGGATCGACCGTTTTCGCCATTCTCAACGAAGCCGTCGACGGACCGGCGATTGAGGCGCGGGTGAAGGAATACTTTGGCGGCAATCTCTGGACCGCTCTCTGCCACACTGGCGCGGAGTAGGAACTACTCGAAACGCACCGCGATGGCCGGGCGGATATTCGCCGCACGCCAGGCCGGGAAGAGCGCGGCGATGAGGGCGGCGGGAATGAGCCACAGCGGCGTGGTGATGATCGGGCCGAGCGGATAGGTGAGTTCGATCGACCAGCCGAAGAAGGCCTTGTTCACCACCCAGGTCAGCACCATGGCGAGCGCCATGCCGGAGACGACGCCGCAGATCGTGGCGGTTACGCCGATCAATCCCGCCTCGCCGAGAAAGATCCCAAGCACCTGAGGACGCGATGCTCCGATGGCGCGGAGCACGCCGACCTCGCGTTCCCGCTCCATCACGAGCACGCTAAGCGAGAAGAGCACGCCGATGATGGCCACGATCACCGCGATGCCTCGCAGCACGGAGGTCACGGCAAACGTCTGGTCAAAAATCTCGAAGACGCGCTGGCGGAGAGACTGGTTGTTGTACACGACGAATTGCCCTTCGTCGCCAAAGGTGGCGCGGAATCGCTGCGCGACGGCATCGCGGTTTTCCTTCACGCGGATGCCCATCGAGTGCCAGCGCTCATCGTGCCAGAATTTCTGGAAGAGCGAATTTTGCATCATGATCACGCCGCGCTCATTGGTGAAATCGCGGAAGACTCCGCAGACGGTGAACTGCTGGTCTCCCGAGGGCGTGGGCAGGGTGATCGTGTCCCCGGTGCTGATGCGGTAACGGGTGTACAGGCTTTCTGAAACTGCGACGGCCTGACCGCTGAGAAACTTTTCGCGCGCGTCCGGCCACGAGCCGGGGAGGAACTCGAGGTCTCCGCGTCCTTTTCCATCGAGGACGGTCAGCCCGATCTGGTGGCCCTGCCAGCGGACGGTCATTTCTCGGAAGGCGGAAACCTCCAGCGTCTCCGGTTGCGAGCGCGCCCAGTCGAGGGCGTTGGCGGGCAGGTAGGACTCAAAGCCGCCGACATCATTTGCCGCCGGGGAGATGTAGAGATCGGCCTGGAGGGTGTGGGTGATCCACTTGGCCACGCTGGCGCGGAAGGAGTGGATCATCACCGAGACGCTGATGGTCAGAGCCACCGCCGAGGCGAGTGAGGCGATCGTCACGGCGTTGCGGTGCATGGCGCGCACGAGGTGATCGGAGGCCATGCGCAGATAGACTCCGCGACCTCGGAAGGCGGCGGCCACACCGGCCGCGAGCCAGGGTACGACCAGGGCAAACCCCGCGAGCACCGCGCCTGCGCTGAGGAAGGGCAGCCAGCGCGAACCGAGTTTCAGGGAGAGTGCGCCGGAAAGGAATGCAACGAACAGGATGACTGCGGCGGCAGCAAGGCGCCATGGACGGCGGGGCGCGAGCTGCTCAACGGCTGCACCCGGGTGTAACACCTTGGCGGGATCGCAGGTGGCCGCCTCCGAGGCGGGTCGCCACGCGGCCACGAGGGACGCGCCAATACCGACGGCGAACCCGAGCACGACCTGGCTGGGAGCGAGGGAATTCGTGCCCAGGCGGACGACCTCGTAAAGGCTGGAGACGCTTTGTTCGATGGGTGAAGCGACAAGGCTGGCGAGCACGGGGCCGAGCACGATGCCGAGGGCGGAGCCAAGCAGCGCCTCGTAGGCGGCCTCACCGAGGAAAAGCAGGCGTACCTCCGTGCGGGTGGCTCCACAGGCGCGGAGTATGGCGATTTCGGGCCGCCGACGCACGACGGATGCGCTCACGCTGTTATAGATGAGGAGCATGCCGACGAAGAGCGAGACGAGGCTCATTGCCGTGAGATTGAGCTGGAAGGACCCGAGCAGCGACTCGACCTCGCGGGTGCGCGTGACTGGTGGAGCCACGATCACGTCGGCGGGGACCAGCGACTTGAGTTCCACAGTGACCCGGGCCTCGTCTTTCGGGGAATCAAGGAGGATCTGGATGGAGGAAAGATGACCGGATTTGCCGAGGAGTTCCTGGGCCCAGCCGATGTCCATCGCCGCGACGCGCGGGTCGGCTCCAGCGAGATTATGACTGGCGGCGAAGGTGAACGCGGGCTTGAGTTCGCGCCGTGTACTGCCGGCGAGCACGGGGATATTGCCATCGCGCATGGCTGGAGCGAGCGCGGTGAGCTGATCCTGCTGGATGGCGATGGCCTCGGGATCGGCCAGCCATTTGTCAAAATCCAGCGGTTCACGGTTGGCTCCCTGCAGGTCGAAGGCAAACAGGTCGCGCCCGGTAAACGGATCGACGCCGAGGATGCGGAGATACTCTCCGGGAAGATCGGGAACCACCACCAGCCCCTCGACGATCGGCGTGGCGGCACGCACTCCGGAAACGGCCTGCACCTTGGGAAATACCTCCTCGGGAATGTCGCCGCGAATCTCAAGATCGGCTTTTCCCGTGGTCAGCTCGGCGGCGCTGCGAAAGCTCTGGAGCGCATTGCGGTTCGCCGCCTGGATGGCCAGGAACACGGCGACGCCGAGCGCGATGCTGAAGACATTCAGCAGTGTCAGCGCCGGACGCCGCCAGGACGGGCGCACGATCTGTCTCCAGAAAAGCGCTCCGAAGCGCGGCGTCATCCGATGGGCCGGATCGCCGCGCGGCGCAGCAGCTTCATGATGCGCTTCATGGCGTTTTCATCCGTCAGCTTCAGACCGTCCTTCACCGTCACGTAAAAACTGTCGATGGCGACCTCCATCTCCGTGGTGACTCGGGACAGCTCGATGTTGACCCCGGCTTCGCCAAAGGCGCGGAGCAGATCATACAGGAGGCCGAGGCGATCGGGGGTCTGGATGTCGATGAGCGTGTAGTTCGGGTGCGAGATGTTGTCGACGTTGATCTTGCTCGGCAGCTCGGCCTCCTGCGACATGCGGTAGCTGCGCATGCGGGTGTCCTTGCGGATCAGCGAGGAGAAATCGTAGTCCTCCACCGCGAGCGAATCCTGCAGGCAGCTTTCCACTCGGGCATAGTCCTTGGGATTCGTCACCGGGGTGAGCTGTGTGGTGCAGACGCGGAAGATGTCGATGGCGAGGTTGTCGCCGCGCGTGAAGATGTCCGCGCTCAGGATGTTCAGTTGCGCGGAGAGAAACGCTCCTGCGATGCGCTCGAGCAGGCGCGGCCGGTCCCAGCCGCACACCCAGACCTCGCTGTGGCCGAGGTCGGGCTTGGGAATCCACTTGAAGCACGGGGCGAGGGCGTCGACGCCGTCCTTCTTGAGATGCGTCTCGATGAAAGAGCGGAAAATCTTGAGGTGCTGCGCGATCTGGTCCGCGTCGAACATCTGCAAATACCGGTCGGGCATGTGCGCGAAGTGCGCGACGATTTCCTCGCCGTAGTCCTTCGGCAGCTTGGCTTTCACCGCGATCTTCAGCTCGCCGCGATCCTTCTTCAGGCGCTCCAGCGCCTCGTGACCGCCCTCGAGGTAATCACTCGTCCGGCGGTAGAGAATCCACACCAGGCCTTCCTTCCAGTCGGACCAGTTCTGGTCGCTGGTACCCATGCCGTCGGCGAGGGTGAGGAGCATGAGGGCGTCGAGATTGGCGCGATTGCCGACGATGCGGGCAAATTCCTCGATCGTCGCCGGGTCGTCCAGATTGCGGTTCTGCGCGGTGGACGAGAGCTCGTAGTGCGAGTTCACCAGTGTGATGAGCATGCGGCGGCGCTCGGAGGAGAGCTGGAGGCGGCGGGCCACCTTCTGGGCCAGGATCGCGCTTGCGTCCTCGTGGTGGCGCTGGTTGGCGGCCTTGCCCACGTCGTGCAGCAAGATCGCCAGATAGAGCATGCCCGGGTCTTCCAGCTTCTGGAAAAGCGAGCGGTAGCCGCGAAATTTCTCCTCCTCGGCAAAGAGCAGCGCGTCGAGCTTCTCGATGCAGACCAGCGTATGCTCGTCGGCCGTGTAGCGGTGATAAAACTCGTGCTGCACCAGACAGGTGAGGGGAGCGAACTCCGGAACCAGCCGCGCGAGGAAACCGAGGTCGTGCATCTCGCGCAGGATGCGGCCCACCTCGCCCTTGCGGGAGAGGATGGCGAGGAACGTCTCGCGTGTTGCCCGGGAGTACTGGAATGTCCGGTCGACAAGGCGCAGCCTGCGACGAAGGGAATCGGTCAGTTCGGGGCTCAACTCCAGTTTGCGGACCTGGATGTGCAGAAAGGCGCGGATGATGCGAAACACGTCCTCGGCAAAGGTCTCGCGGTTCTCCGCGTACAGCTTGCCATTGCGGGAGATGAAGCCGTCGAATTTCTCCACCTTCGGTTTCAACAGACCGAGCAGGGCGGAACCCTTTTCCGGCACGAGCTTCATGCGCTCGATGGCAGAGTCGGTGATGAGATGGATCTCGCGGGTCTTTGTGTAGTACTCGCGCATGAACGCCTCCACCCGGCGGAGGATGTGGCGTTGCGGGTAGTTGAAGTCCGACGCGACGCGGCCCTGGAGCTGGAGCGTGAGCCCGTCCTGAGGGCGGCCCGTCACGTAATGCATCTCCGTGCGGACGCGGAGCAGGAAATCGTAGGCCTTTTCCAGCGCGCGGCGTTCGGGTTCGCGCAGGTACTTGTGTTCGGCGAGCTTGGCCGTCGTCATCACGCGTTCCTTGAAGTAGCCGATCCAGAGGATGTTCTGGTAATCGCGCAGGCCGCCGATGCCGTTCTTCACGTTGGGCTCCTGCATGAAGACGCTGTTGCCGTTCTTTTCGTGGACTTCCTTCTGATTCGCGAGACGCCAGGCAAAATACTCGGCCTCCTTGCCCTCCACGCACTCGGCGACGAAGCGTTCCTTGAATTCGTTGAACAACTCGCGATTGCCTGTGAGGTAGCGGCACTCGAGCATCGAGGTTTTCGTCACGAGGTCCGAGTTCGCCTGCTTGATGGCCTGCGGGATCGAGCGCGTCGAGTGCCCGACCTTGTACCCGATGTCCCACAATGCCGTGAGCGTCATTCGTATTGCCTCCTCCGTCACCTTGGAGACCTGGGCGCGGGGCAGGAGAAACATGATGTCGATGTCGCTGCTCGGCGTCAGTTCGCGGCGGCCATAGCCGCCGAAGGCTGCGACCACCACGCTGTCCGGGAGTCCCTTGGGCGCGACCGAGCGTACGATGCCGTCGAAGAGCTCGCGAAAGAGGATGTCGACAAGGTCGGAACGCTGGCGGGCCACCTCACGGCCGCCGCCGCCGGACTTGTGCCAGATGCGCAGCCGGTGTTCCTCGATTTTGCGGAAACCGCGGAAGATTTCGATCGAGTCGTCCTTCTTCTTTCGGGCCTTCTCCTGGAGTGACTTTGCGGCCTGCTCCAAGGCCCGTTCCTTCGGGGTGATCATTTCGTTCGGATTACGATTTCCACTCGGCGGTTGATCTGTTGTTCCTCGATCGAGCCACCGGGCACGATGAGCCGTGTCTTCCCAAATCCCTGCGCCGTCACGCGATCGGCTGGAATGTTCATCCTCGCGATGAGCCAGGCCTTCACGCTATCCGCACGGCGCTGGCTGAGATCCATGTTGTAGGCGTCGGACCCGAAGGTATCCGAGTGCCCCTCGATCTGAAAGACGGCCTGCGGGTTGCGGCGGATGAGCTCGCCGAGCTTCTCCAGGCTGGCCAGCGACTCGGGCCGGAGATCGGCCTCGTTGTAGCCAAAGAGCAGGTCTGTCGGCATGAGGATCGGCGCGGTTTCCGCCGTGAGCGGGCCGGTCTGGGCCAGGAGCGAGTCGAGATTGCTGAACCCCGGGGCGTTGCGTCCGGCTTCGGCGCCGGTCTGGGCAATGGCGCGACCGGTCATGGTGTCGGGAGCGAGGAGATCACTCACTGCCGCACCGCCTGCAGGCTTTTCATTGAGGAGGGCCTGCTGGATTGCCTTCGGGTCTTCCAGTGCGCTCTGGGTGCCATTTTTTTGTGCTTCGGCCAGCGTGCGCTCCATCGTGGTCGCGGCGGCGGTGGGCTTCTCGGAGAGAATCTGCTGGTCGATCTTTGGCGCGGTGGGCTGGCCGGGATTCTGCGACATCATCTTTTCAAAGGCCGGGGCCTCGTCGGGCAGCTTCACCGCATCCGGCGCCATGGCGACCTGCTTTTTCTCGGCGGGCTCGGGCTTGAGGAGTTCCTCGTCAATTTGCGCTCGCTCGATGCGGAAGGTGCGCGGCACCACTTTTTCGTAGACTTCCTTCTCGGATTTCACCACCGGCGTAAGGCGGGCCCAGTAGAGCAAACCGACATGCAGGAGGATCGACAGGATCAACGCAGGGATGATCCATCGCTGGAAACTGGAGGGTGAATCTCCCTCCCGATAATCCTCCGCCATTGTCATAGCCCTTCAGGATAGATTCGCCCCGTGGCGAATTCAATCTGGAACGATGCCTCCTGGTCATTTAGGACTTCGCTCAATGAAGTTGTCCGATAGGGGTAGGAAAGTGCTGGGCGAATTCAAGGCAATGCCCGGCAAGATCATCGCTCTGAAGGACAAACCGCATGCCATCGCCGGCGGCGTCGCCATTGGGATGTTCATGGGGTTTACCCCGCTCTTCGGGCTGAAGACCGTGCTGTGTCTCGCCCTGGCCTATATTTTTCGCGTCAATCCCATCGCCGCGGTCATCGCGGTTTCGCTCCACGATATCGTGACCCCGCTCTGGCCGGTGTTGCTCAAGATCGAGTACGATATCGGTGTCTTTGTGCTCAGCCATCTCGGGCAGATGCACGGTATCCCGGCGAAAACCCATGGCCTGCATTTGAAACTCGGGCAGATGCTGGAGTGGACGACGTTTCTCAATGTCGGCCTGCCGTTGCTCGTCGGATCGCTCTTTCTGGCCGCCCCTGCGGCTGCCATCAGCTATGGCATCACTCTTGGTCTGCTGGAGCGTCGCCTGCGCCGGGAGAGAGCCCGGGAAGCTCAGGAAAAGCTGGAATCCGAGTCCGACAAGGACCCGGAAGTTTTTCGGGAAGACTGAGCCCGCTCCTCGACCTGATCCTTTTCCCTTGCCGTGAGGGGGGCGATTGGCCCTAAATCGTCGCCCCTTTCATGTCACAGATCCTTACACTTGGCCTGCCCTCCGGCAGCCTGATGGAGTCGACGATCGACCTTTTCGACAAGGCCGGTTTCTCGATCTCCACTTCCAAGCGGTCCTACCGGCCGTCCGTCGACGACCCTGAGCTCGGGCTTCGCCTGCTCCGCGCCCAGGAAATCAGCCGCTATGTCGAGCATGGGTATCTGGACGCGGGTCTCACCGGCCGCGACTGGGTGGCCGAGAATGCCTCCGACGTCCACGAGATCATCGAACTGCCTTTCAGCAAAGCCACCGCCCGCCCGACCCGCTGGGTGCTCGTCGTACCGGAGGCCTCCGAGATTCATTCCGTGAAGGATCTCGAGGGCAAGCGTGTCGCCACCGAGGCCGTCGGCCTGACCCGGCGGTTCTTTGAAAAAGCCGGGGTGAACGTCGAGATCGAGTTCTCCTGGGGTGCGACCGAAGTGAAGGTTCCCGATCTCGTCGACGCCATCGTCGACATTACGGAGACCGGCTCCTCGCTCCGCGCCAACAAGCTGCGCATCGTCGAGACGCTCATGGAGTCCTTCCCCGTTCTCGTCGCCAACAAGCAGGCCTGGGCCGACCCGGTGAAGCGCGCGAAGCTCGAAAATATGGCGCTTCTCCTCAAGGGAGCCCTCAACGCGCGCGACCTCGTCGGACTCAAGATGAATTTACCCGATGCAAATTTGAAGAATTTGCTTGAGGCGCTGCCTGCGTTGCGAAATCCTACAGTTTCGCCCTTGGCCCAGTCTGGATGGGTTGCTGTCGAAACGATCATTGAAGAAAAGGTCGTTCGCGAGATCATTCCCAGACTTAAAGCCCTTGGTGCGGAGGGGATTATCGAATATCCGCTCAACAAGGTAGTCTACTAGTTTAGAAGTACATTCACTGTTCATGGGTTCACTTAAAAAGAAAAGAAAGGCGAAGATCGCGAAGCACAAGCGTCGCAAGCGCATGCGCGAAAATCGTCACAAGAAGCGGTTGCGCTACAAGTCCTAGCGGATAAAGTCTCCGCCATGAACAGGTGTGGATGTCCCAGAGCCTCCCAGAGAGTGCTTTGGCTGGCATCCTCCCTTGTTTTTGGAGGCTTTATTCTCGTCGCAGGCCCGATCCGGGCTGCCGATGCCGATCTCGTTCCGGCGGATATGCCCCACACGGCACCCGATCTGAACGAGAAGGGCAGGCGGCAGGCCGACGCGCTCGCGTATTTCATGTCCGGCATCTTCGAAGAGGAGAGTGCCGGCCCTGAAAAGGCTCTCGAAAGCAAGCGGAAGGTCCTCGACCTCGATCCCGGCTGCTCGGAACTCGCCATTGAGGTGGCATACGAGTATCTGCGCCGTGGAGAGACGGCCGAGGCCACCAGCGTGCTGAAGGATGCCATCGCCGCGAAGCGCAAGGCCTTGGCCCCGTACCTCGCCCTGTCGACGATCTACCTGCGTCATTTACAAAAGCCGGAGCTTGCCGCGCGCTACGCGCAGCAGGCGGTCGACATCGCGCCCGAAAACGCCGATGGCTACGAACTCCTCTGGGAGACGTACCAGAGCCAGGGCATGTCCGCGAAGGCCCAGCTCGTCCTCGATCGCGCGGCGAAGTCCAAGAGCACCGATCCCGATTTCTGGCTCTCCCTCGCGGAGATGACAGCTCGCGGCGCGGCGCGGGACAATGTGCCGCCAGACGGCGCGACAGTCGCACAAATCAACCGATTCCTCGATCAGGCCGCCTCGCTCGGCGGCGACAAGCTGGACGTTGCCTCCAAGTTGGGCGACCTCTACGTCATCTCCCGCCAGACCGACAAGGCGATCCCGTACTACAAGCGAGTCATCGAGCTGCGCTCGGATTCCGTTGGCACCCGGGAGAAGCTGGCCCGCTGCTATCTGGAAACCGCCCAGGTCGAGCCTGCCATCGAGCAGTTCGAGGCCGTCGTGGCGGCCAATCCGCTCAGTCTGGAGAGCTACGTCATCCTCACCGATCTTTATACGAAGAGCGGTGACTATTCCAAAGCGCTGGTCAATGCCCGGCAGACCGTGGTGATCGAGCCCGGCAACATCGACCGCTATTCCGTCGTCGTTGACCTCCTTTACCGCATGAAGCGGTTTGACGAAATGGCGGCCACCCTCGCAGAAGCCCGCCGAAATTTTCCCCGTGTCGCCCGCATCACGCATCTCTATGCCGTTTCGCTCAGCCAGGCCGGGAAGCACGATGCTGCCGTGAAGGCCTTTGCCGAGGCGGAGAAGGAGGCGGAAAACAGTCAGCCCGACCTGCTCGATGCCCGCTTTTACTTCGACTACGGCGGGGCCGCCGAGCGCGCGGGCAATCACGAGCTCGCCGCCACCATGCTCAAGAAGAGCATCGACCTCGACCCGGCCAACGCCGGAGAGGCGTACAATTATCTCGGCTACATGTGGGTCGATCTCGGCAAAAACCTTGATGAGGCGGAGTTCCTGATCCGGCGCGCCCTAGCGATGGAGCCCTCCAATGGCGCGTACATCGACAGCCTGGGCTGGCTTTACTACCACCAGGGCAAATACCAGGAGGCGCTCACGGAACTGCTTCGCGCCGCCGAGGCCCTGCCGGAGCCGGACCCGACCGTTTACGGCCACGTCGCCGACGCCTATCACAAGCTCGGCAAGACGGCCGAGGCCGTCCTCTACTGGCAGAAGGCTCTGGCGCTCGACCCGGAGAACAAGGAGTTCATCGCCAAGCTCGACGAGGCCTCGAAGAAGGTCGCCGAGCAGCCCGAAAAAAAACCAGCCGGCCACTAGGTCAGCAGCCGGCTGGTTGGTAAGTTCTGTCTGTCGGGTGCGTTACTCGACAAACTCCAGGTGCTCGATCGTCGGGATCAATCCCGCGTCGGCAGCTTCCTTGAGAAACTGGTGCACGGCTTTGCGGCCGAGGTCGCCGTAATCCAGCGTGAAGTCGTTGACGTACATGCCGATGAACTGGTCCGCGAGCGGGATGTCCATGCCGCGGGCGTGGGCCATGCTGTGCACGACCGCCGGGCGGCGATGCTCCAGGCCGTAGGCGATGCTTTCGCGCAGGATGTCGCTCAGCTCGTGGCGCACCTCGGGCGGGAAGTCCTTGCGGACGACGTTGCCGCCGAGCGGGAGCGGGATGCCGCCGCGTGTGCGCTTCCACCATTCGCCGAGGTCGACCACGAGCTTGAGGCCCTCATTGGCAAAGGTGAGCTGGCCCTCGTGGATGATGAGACCCACGTCGGCCTTGCCGGATTTCACGGCATCGAAGATTTCGTCGAAGGGCACCACGACGTAATTGAAACCCTTGCCGAGATAAAGCTGGGCGGCGAGGAAGGCGCTCGTCATCAGGCCGGGGATCGCGATCTTCTTGCCGAGGAGCCACTGCTTGCGGGCCTCGTCGTCCGCGTCATCGGCCAGTCCCACGGTCGAGGGCGTGACAAACATCGGGCCGTAGCCGTCGCCCATGCTGGCGCCGCTGGGCAGGAGGGCATACTTGTCGAGCACGTAGGCCAGCGCGTGGATGGAGACGGCGGTGATGTTCAGCTCGCCGCGGGTCGCGCGCTCGTTGAGCGTCTGGATGTCCTGCAGGATGTGCTCAAACTTGTAGCCGCGCTGGTCGATTTTGTTTTCCTTCATCGCATAGAACATGAAGGCGTCGTCCGGATCGGGAGAGTGGCCGAGCGTGAGGGTGATCGATTTCCAGTCTGTCGTCATAAAGTGATGTGGTGGAGGCGTTACGCAGCCGCGCGGCATATGGCGCGGATCAATTGCGGCCCGCGGTAAATGAAGCCTGTGTAGATTTGAACGAGGCTGGCCCCAGCGTCAAACTTCTCCTTGCCGGAATCTCCGTCCATCACGCCGCCGGAGGCGATGATCGGGAGCTTCGTTTTCTTCTTCAGGTCGCGCAGGAGCTGGCTGGCGCGGGTGCGCAGCGGCTGACCGCTCAGGCCGCCGGTTTCGTCGCGGAAGCCCGCCAGGGCGCTGTGGTCGATGGTGGTATTCGTCGCGATGAGGCCGGAGACATTTTCCTCCTCGGCCATGGCGGCGATCTCAAAAGCCTGCTCGTCCGCGAGATCGGGGGCGATTTTCACCAGCAGCGGGATCTTCGCGTCCTCGGAGCGAATGGCCCGCACGATGTCACGCAGCAGGCCTGTCTCCTGGAGGTTGCGCAAGCCGGGGGTGTTGGGCGAACTGACGTTGATGACAAAATAATCGCCGAAGGCGCGCAGACGGCGAAAGCTGGTCAGGTAATCCTCAGGCGCTCCCTCCAGCGGGGTGATCTTCGACTTGCCGATGTTCACACCCACGGGGATGCGCGGCCATTCGCCCGCTTCCTTCAGGCGGGTGAGACGGCGGGCGATCTCCTCGGAGCCGTCGTTGTTGAACCCCATTCGGTTCACGAGCGCTCCGAGCGGCGGATAGCGGAAAATGCGCGGCTTCGGATTGCCCGGCTGGGCGTGCGCGGTGATCGTGCCGATCTCGACGAAGCCAAAACCGAGCGCCTCCCAGCCTGCGAGCGAGGTGGCGTTTTTATCCATGCCGGCGGCGAGGCCGACGGGGTTGGGGAAGGTGATGCCGAAGACCTCGCGCGGCTGCGCCGGGGCGGGGCCGAAGATGAGCTGCAGGACCTGTGGCGGGATGGTGGCGAGCTGGTCGAGGGCGAAATGGTGCGCCGTTTCCGGATCCATCCGGAACATGACGGGGCGCAGGACCGATTCGTAGATATTCATTTTCCGATGCAAAAGGTGCTGAAAATTTCCCCGAGGATTTCCTCGGTGTCGGCGAGTCCGACGACCTCGCCCACGGCCTGCAGGGCCTCGCGGAGCGGCAGGGCGACCAGCTCGGGATCGCGCCCGGCGGCGAGATCGTCCGTGGCCTGGGCCAGCGCCTTTTGGGCTCGGACGAGGCAGCTCTGGTGCCGGGCGTTGATGGCCGCGAGGGTGGGGGATTCGACATTTGCCCCCCGTGTGCGGGCCACGATGGCGTCGACCAGGTCGCGTATGCCCTCACCCGTGGTGCAGGAAACCGGCTGGGCTTGGACGGGAAAGCCGTCGCGGCTGGCGAGGAGGTCGACTTTGTTGAAAACGACCAGCTCGTTTTCCGTGCCGGTAAGGTCGCTGGTTTCCGTCGCGTCGATCACGCGCACGATCACGTCGGCGTTTTCCATGGCGCGGCGGGCGCGCTCGACGCCTTCACGCTCGATTACATCATCCGTCTCGCGCAGGCCCGCCGTGTCCGTAATGCGGAAGGGCAGACCATGCAGGCTGGCGAATTCCTCGATCGTGTCACGCGTCGTGCCGGGAATCGCACTCACGATGGCGCGTTCAAAGCCGAGGAGACGGTTAAGCAGACTGGATTTCCCGGCATTCGGCGCGCCGCAGAGCACGAGGCGCACGCCTTCGCGCAGGATGCGGCCCTCTTCCGCCGTGTCGAGCAGGGCGGTGATGCGCTCCTGGATCGTGGTAATGTCGCGGAGCAAATCGGCGCCCACATGCGGGTCGATTCCCTCCTCGGGAAAGTCAATATACGCCTCGAGGTGCGCCACCACGGCGAGCACCCGGGCGCGAATGGCCTCGATCTCGTCGCCGAGACGGCCGCGCAGTTGCTCCTGCGCCGCCTTGAGGGCGCGGGGTGTGCTGGCGCGGATCACGTCCATCACGGCCTCGGCCTGGGTGAGGTCCATCTTGCCATTGATAAAGGCGCGTTGGGTGAACTCCCCCGGCTCCGCCGCGCGCGCACCGGCCTCCAGCACCGCCTCGTACAGGCGGGAACTGACCAGCGCGCCGCCGTGGCCGTGAATCTCGGCCATGTTTTCCCCAGTATAGCTGCGGGGCGCGGCAAAGACGGCGAGCAGGCCCTCGTCGAGCTTTTCTCCGTCGCGATGAAATGAGCCGAAATGCAGTACGCGCTCGGCGAGCGCGGCTCCGGCCTTGCGCGGGCGGAAAATGCTCTCCGCCACGCGAATGGCGTCCGGCCCCGAGACACGGATCACCGCGATGGCTCCCTCTCCGGGAGGCGTCGAGATCGCGGCGATGGTGTCCTCGGCCAGCACGTCAGGCGTTCGCCAGTTGCTTCTGCGCGAGCTGTCCCTGGGCGGCGAGGTTTTTCAACTCCGCGATGAACCGCTCGTTCTGCTCCTTCGTGCCGACAGAGACACGCACCCACTCGGGCAGCTTGTAGCTGCGCATGGCGCGCACGATGATGCCCTTGCGCAGGAGCGCCTGGAAAACCGCGTCGCCATCGCCCACGCGCACGAGGACGAAATTCGCAAAGCTCGGCACGTACTCCAGCCCGAGCTTTTCAAACTCGTCCTGGAAATACGCCCGCCCCTCGTGGGTCAGTTCGCGGGTGCGGCGCATGTGATCGTCGTCGCGCAATCCGGCCTCCGCTCCCGCCTGGGCGATGCCATTGGCATTGAACGGCTGGCGGGTCTTTTGCAGGACCTCCGCGACTTCCTTCGGCGCGAGGCCGTAGCCGATGCGGAGATTGGCGAGACCCTGGATCTTGGAAAACGTGCGCATCACCACGACATGGCGGCCCTCGCGGACGTACTTCAGGACGTCCGGCGGATTGTCGACAAACTCGTAGTACGCCTCGTCAAAGATCACCAGCACGTGATCCGGCACCTTGGCCATGAAGCGGTCGATCGCTTCCTGGCCGACCATCGTGCCGGTCGGATTGTTCGGATTCGTGATGAAAATCTGGCGTGTGCGCGGTGTGATCGCCGCCGCCATGGCGTCGAGGTCGTGGGTGTAGCCGGGGTCTGGCACCTCGACCGAACGCGCGCCGAAGAGCTGCGACATCAGGCTGTAGACCGCAAAGGCGTGGCGCGCCGTGATCACCTCGTCGCCGGGACGCAGGAAAGCGTGGCCGATGAATTCGATGATCTCGTTCGAGCCATTGCCGAGAACGACATTGGAGCGGTCCAGGCCGAGCTTGTCGGCGATGGCCCCGCGCAGCGCCCAGCCGCCGCCATCCGGGTAGAAATGGGCGCGTTCCAGCGCGTCGCGCATGGCGTCGAGCGCCTTGGGCGAGGGGCCGAGCGGATTCTCGTTCGAGGCGAGTTTGATGATATCGGAGGGTTGCAAGCCCATCTCGCGCGCCAGTTCCTCCACCGGCTTGCCGGGTTCGTAGGCGACGAGCTTCAACACATGCTCATGGGCGGTATTCCACATACAAAACTTCACATTACGGGGCGGCGGGGTAATTTACCAGCGCTGATGAAAATCGCCGTCATCGCCGATACCCACGGAAAATTCCCCGCCCACGTCGCCGAGGCCATCTCCGCCGCCGACGAAATCTGGCATCTGGGGGATTTTTGCGACCTCAATGCCCTCAACGCGGTCAAGGAACTCGGCCGCCCCTTCTACGGTGTGCTGGGCAACAACGACTACACGCTCGACCTCCCGGAAAAGCTCCTCCTCGAGCGCCATGGCCGCACCTTTCTGCTCATCCACATCCCGCCCGCCCCGGCCCGCATCGGCGGAGCGGATTTCCTCCTCCACGGCCACACCCACGTGCCCCGCGACGAAATGGTGAATACCACCCGAGTCCTCAACCCCGGCACCATCGGCAAGCCCAACCACGGAGCCCCCTGCTCCTGGGCATGGCTGACCGTCCTCGACGACGGCTCGATCGAGTGGGAGGTTTTGCTGGTTTAGGCGGAATATCGCCGCACGAGAGCTGTAGGGGTGGCGTCCCGCCGCCCCGCTCGCAGGGCCGACTGAAAATAATAGGTCGCGAAGAGAGGATTTTTCACTCGACCGCGCAGGCCAGCGGGACGCTGGCCCTACCTCGTTGCGGTTAGGCGGGCATCTTGTCCTGGTCGATGCAGATCCAGTTCTCGTCCTCGTACATCTTTGCGACGGCTGAGCTGTCCTCGATGATCACGTGGATGCGCTGGAGGTGATCGATATCCACCGCGAGCGAGTTATTCGCATCCGTCAGCGCGCCGGATTTATCCAATACCGCCACTGCCGCCTGAAAAAATCCTACCGTACCCGAAGCGGGCAACTGCTTGGCCGCCACGATGAAATTCCGCACCGCATGCGCCGGAATGCCCGGTGCCGAGCGGAATTTGACCTGAAAAAGGACGCCATCGAGTTGCTGTGCCATTTGGGGAGGGAGTCGCTGTCTCAAAATCACACACGACCGGGAAAAATGCGAATAAAAGACGGGAGCTGCGCCGTGGATTCAAAGAGGATTCAAAGGAAATTCTGATGCCTTCTGGATTTTTGACTCCCTCGAAGGAGGAAAGTCATAAAAGAGAAAAAGTGCTCGGGGGGGGACTTGAACCCCCATGCCTTGCGGCATACGCCCCTCAAACGTACGTGTCTGCCATTTCACCACCCGAGCGGGAAAGGGGTGGCAATGTTGCGTTTTGGGAAAGTTTTCGCAAGGTAAAAATTTGGCTTGCTGCAAAAAGTTTGGTGTGAGATTTTCGCCAGTTCCTACAGAGGAGGTTATTTCATGGCATACGCAGTCATTCAAACAGGTGGCAAACAATACCGCGTCGCGGAAGGTGACGTGATCGAAGTCGAGAAACTCGATTTCGACGCGGGCGCGGAGGCGAAGTTCGAGGAAGTGCTTTTGGTTTCCAACGGCTCGAACCTCTCCATTGGCACACCGCTCGTCCAGGGCGCAGCCGTAGTCGCTGAAGTGGTCGAACAGATCAAAGACGACAAGGTCATCGCATTCAAATACAAGCGCCGCAAAGGCTACCACCGCACCGTGGGCCATCGCCGGCAGCTCACGAAACTCAAAATCAAAACCATCACCGCTTAATCCAGGCTTATGGCCCATAAAAAAGGACAAGGCTCCGTCAAGAACGGACGCGACAGCATCAGCAAGCGTCTTGGCGTCAAGAAGTTCGGTGGTCAGGCTGTGACCGCCGGCAACATCATTCTCCGTCAGCGTGGCACGAAGTTCATCCCCGGCCGCAACGTCGGTCTCGGACGTGACTACACGATCTGGGCGCTCGTCGATGGCCGCGTTTCCTTCGACCGTGAAGGTCGTCGCGTGAACGTCGAGCCCGTCGCCTAAGACGACTCCGTTACCTCACTTTAAATCCCCAGGGTGGTTTCGACCGCCTTGGGGATTTTTTATTTCCGGAGATCGGGCTGGAAATTCAACATGTTGATATAAAGCGGGTTACGCTGATTCCTTGCTTTGCGGTCGCTCCGGGGTTAACTAAAGCACATCCTCCCGCAAAGCGAGTTGCGACCCATGCCGAAAGGCGGGGCGCCTCGATTGGGAGCGTTTTTGGGAGACACGATGAGATTTGCCCGATGGATCATCGCAGGATTGGTTGCCGTCAGTGCGACGACGCTTTTCGCCTGCCTCGATATCCAGACCTCTGGGGCGATCGGGGAGAGGCGCTACTATATTGTCGATAATGGCAATCCCAACCGCGCCATTGGGCTCCTGTGGGATGAGAAAGCTCGCGAGAGCGAGTATGCCTATTTCGCCGAGGGCGATGTGACACCCGAGTTTTTCTGGTCGCCGGATCGCGCCTATCTGGCGGTGAATGGCGGCTCCCCCCACGACCGGCAGGTTTTCATTTATCGGGTGTCGAAGCGCGATATCGACTCGGTGACCATCCAGCCGATGACGAAGCGGCAGACGGTCGCCATCGAGAAGCTGCGCGGCAGCATCGTGGCCGATGGCATCGAGGCGGTGGGCTGGACGGGCGACCGGTCGCTGGAACTCCGGATCTGGGCGTCGAGCCTCGACCCGCTGCATTCGGATTCCGCCCCGGTCGATTTTTCCGCGAACCTGGAGGTGGATGCCCTGCTGGCCAAGGTCACCAGCGTCTCTGAACGCAAGCCTGAGGCTGGCGACGAGAATGGAGAGAGCCGGAGCGTGCCGCTGGATGCGGCCTCGCTGGAGGGGGAGTTTGCGTGTTCCGGCGTCGATCCTGACGGTCGGGTTTATGAGGGCACGGTGCGCATCAGCGCCGTCGGCAATGTCGTGACCATGGAGTGGAATCGCGATGGTGGGATCGCGCGGGGGCGGGGATTGCTCATCGGCACCACGCTCGGCGTTTCCCGGGATGGCGGCGGCCTGGCGTTGTACCAGATCGTCCCGCAAGCCGAGGGCAAGACGCTTGCCGGTGTCTGGACCTCGGAGAGCGCCGACCGGGCGGGCACGGAGACGATTCGCATCGGTTCGCCGGATCTGCCGGGTCCGCGCTTTGCGGCCCCTCGGATCAATGGCAACTATGTTGGAACCCTTCAGGGCCAGCCTGGGGTCAACGTCTCTGCCAAGGTCGAGGTGAGCGGTGATGACGCCTTGAAATCGGTCAGCGTATCCACCGACGGAACCGTGGTCCAGGGTCGGGGCCTGCTGCTGGCCAACAGCTTCGCCACCGCCGTCTCCGGCGGTGTCGGGGTCTTTCAGATCGAGGGCGAAGGCCGGGATATTCGCCTCGACGGGCGCTTCATTGACAGGTCAGGCAATACCCGCCCCGCCTCGCTCGCCCCGGCGGAGTAGGGATGCGCGTCATTTTCTGAGATACTTGACCGCGAGTTCCCGATCATAAATCTGGTCCATCGGTAAGCGCGCAGGTTGGGTGGTGTCTGGAGAGAGCGCCTTGACGAAATTCTTCATGGCCGCAGGAGTGGCCGGAGATGGCAGCTCAAAAGCTGGGATCTCGTACTCATCGGTGCGGTAAGGAGCGATTATCGGAAGCGCTTCGGCGAAGGAAATGATGCAGCGGTCCTCCCGCTGCTTTCCAAAAAAGAATGCCCTGGGAGCCAGTTGCTTTCGGGGGATTATCAGCAGGTCGACGCCGGGAATCAGAGTGGAGATCGCATCCGGCCAGACGCATGCGGAACGCAGCTCATTTTCGAGGAGCAGATAAAAGATGTGAGGAATGAAAATGTCCTTTTGAGCGGCCTCCATTCGTACGTTGGCATGAAAGTTCCAAGCCCAGACGCTTTCCAATTCCTTGGCTGGACGGGTCAATATCTGTGCGGGCGCGTCATCGGTATCGAGGATGGCGCTGTAGCCAAACTCATTGCCGTGTTTCCAGCCACGGACAAGGGCCTCAGCCGTATAGCGGCTGTCTTCCACGCCGAAATTTTGGGGATCATACACCGAGCAGTCGAATGTTTTTACGAACCGGGTTACTTCGGGCTCGGCCTCAAGGATGAAATACCCGGGGCGGAAAAGGTTAATGATAAAAACCACCGAATGAGCGATTTCGTCGTCTTCCTCAACTGGTTGGCTGTTGTGATCAAAGTGAAAATATACGCCTGTCTCTTCGTTGGAATACCACGCCTGAGTCCCTTCGAGACTGTAGCCGGGTCGTTCTCCGAAATACCTGGTGAACTGCTCCAGGGTGATCGGACTGGTGATGTAAAGGTCGTAGCTCATGCGTGTGTCGGGAGTGTTTGATCCACAGCATTCCCCGGGGGGAGCCTGCCAGCATGCAGGAGTACCTGCCGGAAGCCCAGTCGATTCGCGCCATTGCGGAAGCCGATCTCTGCCAGGGGAATAGCTGATACGATAGCGGAATTGGTGTTCTCCGATTCCCCATTCAGGGTGTGTCCCGATAGACGGGAAAGACGGATTGGGCCACGCTATGGCCTCACTCTTCATGCACGGCAGCGTCTCGTCGGGATCCGGTGGATCGGACGAGACGCTTCTTTTTTTACCCCTGGGCGATGTGGCGGGCTACTTGACCCATTTTGAGAGCGTCGTAGCGAGGGTCTCGTATTGCAGCGGCTTGCTCAGGAAATCATCCATGCCGGCGTCGATGCAGCGTTTGCGATCCTCGGGCATGGCGTTGGCGGTGAGGGCGATGATGCTGAGGCGGTCGCCGCCGAGGATTTCGCGGCGGATGCGCTTGGTGGTGCCGCAGCCGTCGAGGTCGGGAAGCTGCATGTCCATGAGCACGGCGTCGTAGCTGGTGCGGCGAACCTTTTCGAGAGCTTCCAGGCCGGTCTCGGCAAATTCCACGTCGCAGCCGAGGCGCTTGAGCTGGAGCGCGCAGAGCTTGCGGTTGACCGGGTTGTCCTCCACCACGAGGATGCGCTTGCCCGCGATATTGGTGGTCTGGACGGGCTCGCGGACCTTCGCGGGGGGGGCGAGCACCTCGAGGGCGTTCGTGCTGGCGCCGCGCGGGGCGGTGAGCACGATGGTGAACTCCGATCCATAGCCGACCTCGCTGCGTACCTCGATGTCGCCGCCGAGGAGCTTGACCAGCCGTTGCGAGATGGCGAGCCCCAGCCCGGTGCCGCCATGGCGGCGGGTGGCCGAGCTGTCGACCTGATAGAAGAGCTTGAAGAGGTTGTTCAGCCCCTCCTGGGGAATGCCCGGGCCGGTGTCGCGGATGGTGAAGCGCCATTCCCAGTTTCGCTGGAAGACCCCCGTCGGCTTGGCCGTGACGGAAAGCTCGACGGAGCCTTCCTCGGTGAACTTCAGGGCGTTGCCGAGAATGTTTGTGAGGATCTGGCCGAGCCGCATCTGGTCGGTGTGAATGTTCTTCGGCACCGCGTACTCGACGAAGTAGTCGTACCTCAGCCCGCGCTGAATGGCCTGCGCCTGGAGCTGCTGGTGGATGCGGCGGATGAAGGGGCGAATCTCAAAGGTCGAGCTCTCGACGTGGATTTCCTTCGATTCGATCTTCGAGAGGTCGAGGATGTCGTTGACCAGCGAAAGAAGGCCCTGGCCGCTGGATTCCATCGTCTCGACGTAGCTCTGCTGCTCGCTGTCGAGAGGGGTGTTTTTCAGCATCGAGACAAACCCGAGCACGCCATTGAGCGGAGTGCGGATTTCATGGCTCATCACGGCGAGGAATTCGCTCTTGGCCTTGTCGGCGGCCATGGCGGCCTCCTTGGCGCGGATGAGCTCCTGGGATTCCTCCTTCTCCTTGGTGATGTCGATGGCCGTGCCCACGGCGCGGACTGCGCGGCCATCGTCGTCGCGGAAAACCACGGCGTGCTCGCGCAGGTGGCGCACCTGATCCTTCACCATGATGCGAAACTCCTGACGGTAGGGTTCCCCGGAGGTCAGGCAATGCAGGAACCGGGCCTCCACGGCGTTGCGATCCTCGGGATGCACGGTGAGCAGGAATTTGTCAAAGGTGGGAGGCTTTTCGTTGGCGTCCGTGCGGTAGATATGGTGCATCACGGCGTTCCAGACAAAGGTCCGCTTGCGCGGGTCGTAGTCCCACGTGCCCACGCTGCCCGCCTCGGTCGCCAGGAGCAGGCGTTCCTCGCTCAGGCGGACGACTTCCTCGGCCTCGATGCGCTCGGAGATGTCGACCACCTGCGCCATGTAGTGGGAGATATTCAGGTCGCTGTCGCGCACGATGGCCACGCTGGCCAGGCCCCAGACGCAGCTGCCGTCTTTGCGGACGTAGCGGCGCTCGATCTGGTATTGCGAAATCTGGTGGGTCTCCATGTCGAGGAGCTTCATCGCCTCCTTCTTGAGATCCTCCTTGGGCAGGAGCTTGGAAAGGTCGAGGTCGCGCAACTCCTCCTCGGTGTAGCCAGTGAGCTGGCAAAAGGCCGCATTGGCGCGGATGATCTGCCCGTCCTTCTGGGTCAGGTACATCGCGACGGGCGAGAGTTCGTACGTGCTGCGGAAGAGCTCTTCATTCTCGCGCAGTCCCGCCGTGGCCAGCGCCTGGCGGTAAAAGGACTGTGACCGCCAGGAAAAGGCTGCCGCCCCGGCGACCGCCGCCATCACCGCCGCGATCAGGAGCGCAAGGTCCCGCTGCTTGCGGGCTGCTGCGGCCTGGGCGTCGATATCGTCCATGTTGACGTCGAGGTAAATGAAGTCCCGGATGCCGTTTTCCGGATTCTGCAAGGGCACGACGACCGTCAGCCACCGGGAGCCGGGGTGGAGTGTTGGCGTTGCCGTGGTAAAGATCTGCCTTTCGGAGATGGCTTTGTACTCCGGGCTGTCCGGCGACAGGGCTGGCTCCAGAACCTTGCCCACCACATGGTCGCGGTCGGGCCCCTTGGCGGGGTCGTAGGTCTTCAGGATCACCTGCACCTTGCCGTTTTCCTGCCGGCCCGTGAAGAGGTTGCCGATGCCAGGATAGAAATCGCGGATGCGTTGCAGGCGCTCAGTCAGGGCGGTGAAGGGCTGCGAGGTCGTCTGGTTCGCCTCGCGCAACCACGAGTGCGCCCTCAGGTCGACCAGCGAGGCGGCATACTGCCCCTGGGCGCGAAGCTGCTCGAGCCTCTCCGTGACCCGGGAGTCGCTCTGCCGGGCGAAGACCATAAAGGTGATCCCGCCCACCAACAGAAACAGGACCAGACCCCAAACGACGGAATCCCGGAGAAAACCAGGAATGTGTTCACGCAAGGAGGCCCGGGCCGCGGTTTCGCGTCGGTGCTTTAACGCTTTATCCATGCCCACCCCATATTGTGGCGTGACAAGCTACCAGTTGCAACCGTTTTTGTAACTGGTTGCGTGAGGGGGATTCCGGACTATTTGTGCTTCAGGGCCTTGGGGTCGGTGGAGTCGCGGAGGGCGTCGCCGAGGAGGTTGAGAGAAAGGAGGGTCAGCGCCATCATTCCCGCCGGGAAGACGATGAGCCACCACCGGATACGCAACGGATTGAGTGCTCCGGCCCCATCGGCAAGCAGCGAACCCCAGCTCGTCTGCGGCGACTGGACGCCAAGGCCCAGGAAGCTCAGGAACGATTCGTCGATGATGACGGCGGGAATCGTGAGCGTGAGGTAGATCAGCACCACGCCGATGAGGTTGGGCAGGATGTGCCGCCACATGATGACCGGGGTGGTCTGCCCGAGGGCCACGGCGGCGGTGACAAAGGCGCGGTTTTTCAGGGCCAGCGTCTGGCCGCGCACGATGCGGGCGAGAGTCAGCCATTCGATCACTCCGAGCGAAAGGACGAGGATGGCGATACGGGCGGAGCCCACGAGCCAGTCAAATCCCAGCGACTCCGCGAGACCCTGGAGCCTGGCATAGAAGGCATTGATGCAGACAAGGATGAAGATCAGTCGCGGTACCGAGTAGAGCACATCGACGATGCGCATCATGACGTTGTCGATGCGTCCGCCCATGTACCCGGCGACGAGGCCGTAGGCCGTGCCGATGACGAGGGAAACGAGCGCGCCCGCCATGCCGACGATGAGCGAAATCTGCCCGCCTGAGAGCACCCGGTAAAACATGTCGCGCCCGAGCAGGTCCGTGCCGAAGGGATGCCGCCAGCTGGGCGGGGCAAAGGACTCCGGGCTGGTCATCGCATACGATGGCGGCAGGAGCCATGGGCCGAGGAAGGACGCCAGGGCGATCACGACCAGAATGCCCGTCGCCACGGTGGCGAGGGGCTTGCTTTTGAAAAAGCGAATCGCACTAGCCATCGAGACGAATCCTCCTATCCAGCACCGAGTACAGGCAGTCGACGAGCAGGTTGAAGATCACCAGCAGCGCGCAATAGATGATGACCACGCCGCCGAGCAGGAAGCCGTCGCGGTTCAGGATCGAGTTTACGAAGAATCCGCCCGCGCCCGGGATGTTGAAGATCGTCTCCACCACGATCGACCCCGTGAGCAGATTCGCGGCTAGAGGCCCTAGGTAGGAGACGACGGGGAGGATGGCGACTCGCAGGGCATGCTTGTAGAGCACCACGTACTCGCGGAGGCCCTTGGCCCGGGCGGTACGGACAAAATCCTGGCCGAGCGTCTCGATCATGCTGCCGCGCAGGAGCCGCGCGACATAGGCGATGTAGGGGATGGCCAGCGTCACCGCCGGGAGGATGAGTGTGGCGAGCGAACCCCAGCCCCCCACCGGCAGCCATTTCAGCCACAGCCCGAAGATGAGCACGAGGATCGGCCCGATGATGAAGGTCGGCAGCGAAATACCCGCCAGCGCGATGAGCATCGCCACGGCATCGCGCCAGGTATGCTGGCCCGCCGCCGCCGTCACCCCGATGACCACGCCGCCTGTCACTGCGATGAGGAGGGCTGCGCTGCCGAGGATCATGGTGGCCGGGAGCGTCTGGCCCAGGATCTCCGCGACGGTGCGGTTGCGATATTTGAGGGAGTCCCCGAGGTCGCCGCGCAGGAGCTTGCCGAGATAGCTGCGGTATTGATCCCAGAGCGAGCCATCGAGGTTATACTTGGCCATCAACTGCTTCTCGACGGCGGGCGGCAGCTTGCGCTCCGCATCGAAGGGACTTCCCGGCGCGATGCGGATGAGGAGAAACGTGATGGTCACCACGCAGAAGAGCACCGCCATGGCGGAGACCAGTCTGCGCAGGAAAAAAGCAATCATCCGCCCCTCGTGTAAAGGCCGGGGAGCTTTCGCACAAGCCCAAGCGGGCGGCGGGTTTCAAGCCCGCCGTCCCGGGAGTACGGAATCAGGCCGCCTTGGGCAGGTAGTCCGCCGCCAGCTTCTGGAACGCCGCCACCTGCTCTGCTGCCCAGGCATCGTCCTTGCCGAGTTCGGCGGCGAGGAGTTTTGCCACCGCGGGAGCGGCTTCGCTGGAGGCCTGGGCGTCGAGGAGCAGGGCGCGCGTGCGGCGCGAGAGCACATCCTCCAGCGTGCGGGCCGACTCATTGCGAGCCGCCCATATGACGTTGGCGAGGATGTACGGGAGCCTCGGGTGGATCTTCTCGCCCAGCGAAGGTTCTGCCGCCACGAGTTGCTCGATCTTGGTGGCGTCGGAACCGTAGACCTCCAGATACATGGGCAGCGTCTCGGCGTGCGGACTCCGCCAGCCGTGCAGGTGCAGGTTTTCCGTCACGCACGGGCGATTATCGAAGCCGCCGATGAGCGAGGCGTGGTTGAGCGTGTCCTCCGCCATCTTGCGGTAGGTCGTCCATTTGCCGCCCACGATGGTGACGAGGCCGGAATCCGAAACGAGCACCTCGTGATTGCGCGAGATGGCCTTGGTGGCCGAGCCGTCCTTGCCCGGAGGGCGCACCAGAGGGCGTTGCCCGGCGAAGACACTCAGGATGTCCGAGCGCTGCGGGTCGCGGGCGAGATAGCGGGCGGCGTTGCGCAGGATGAAGCCGATCTCCTCGTCAAGCGCCTTGGGTTCCAGTTCCGGCGTCTGCATGGCCGTATCGGTCGTGCCGACGAGCACCTTGCCGTGCCAGGGAATGACGAAAAGCACGCGACCGTCATCTGTATGCGGCACCATGATGGCCGAGTCGCCCTGCAGGAAGTCCCGCTCAAAGACGAGGTGGACGCCCTGGCTGGGCTGGATGGCGGGGATCGCGGCGGCGTCATCCATCTTGCGGATGGAATCGGCAAAGATGCCCGTCGCGTTGATCACGACCTTGGCGCGGATTTCGTACCGCGTGCGTGTTTCCTGATCCTCGCAGACGATGCCGCTGACCATGTCCTTCTCCTTGAGCAGACCGGTGACGCGGAAGTAATTCAGCACGCACGCGCCATGATCCACCGCCGACTGGGCGAGGCTCACGGCGAGGCGGGAATCATCGAACTGCCCGTCAAAATACTCCACGCCGCCGAGCAGGTGATCCGGCTCGATATTGGGAATGCGGGCGAGCGTTTCCTCGCGGGAAAGGAGCTTCGACGGAGCGAGGTTCAGTCGTCCGGCGAGGGCATCATAGACCTTCAGACCGATGCCGAAGAACGGCCCCTCCCACCACTGATAGCGGGGAACAATGAAAGAGAGGTGATGCACGAGCTGGGGCGCGTTGCGGTGCAGCAGGCCGCGCTCGCGCAGGGCCTCCAGCACGAGCGGGATGTCTCCCTGCTCCAGATAGCGCACGCCGCCATGGACGAGTTTCGTGCTGCGGCTGGATGTGCCTTTGGCGAAGTCGTCCGCCTCCAGCAGGAGGGTGCGCAGTCCACGCGTGGCGGCATCGACGGCCACGCCCAGCCCCGTCGCGCCTCCGCCGACGATGGCTACATCCCATTCGGGTTCCGCCGAGAGGCGGTTGATCAGGTGATTCCGGTTCATAAAGTGTGTGAGGTTTCCCAGCCGCGCGCGCGCTTCACGGCCTTGCGCCAGGTGGCGAGCTTGGCCTTGCGCTGGCGTGCATCGGTCATGGGGGTAAAGAGGCGGTCGACCTCGCGGATGGAGTTGAGTTCGTCGACATCCTTCCAGAGCTTGCAGCCGAGGCCCGCCATCATGGCTGCTCCGAGGGCGGTGGTTTCGAGATTCTTCGGGCGCTCGACCTTTACGCCGATCGAGTCGGCCTGCATCTGCATGAGCAGGTTGCTCGCGCTCGCTCCGCCGTCCACTCGCAGCGTGGTAATCTTGCGGCCGGAGTCCTTTTCCATGGCGGAAAGCAGATCGGTCACCTCGTAGGCGATGCCCTCCAGCGTGGCGCGGGCGAGATGCGCCGCCGTGGTGCCGCGCGTGATGCCGAGCAAGGCGCCGCGAGCGGTCGAGTCCCAGTAGGGTGCGCCGAGGCCGGTGAAGGCCGGCACGAGATACACGCCGCCGGAATCCGCCACCTGCTCGGCGAGTTCGTTCACCTCGGGTGCGGTACGGATGATTTTCAAGCCGTCGCGCAGCCATTGGATCGCCGCACCGCCGACGAAGACGCTGCCCTCCAGGGCGTACTCAAGCGGACTGTCTCCGAGTTTCCATGCCACGGTGGTGAGCAGGCGGTTGTGGCTCGCCATGGGGTCGGTGCCGGTGAATTGCAGCATGAAGCACCCGGTGCCGTAGGTGCATTTGACTAATCCCGGCTTCGCGCAGAGCTGGCCAAAGAGCGCCGCCTGCTGGTCGCCAGCCACCCCGGTGATGGGGATCTCGTGCCCGTACAGACTGGCGTCGCACACGCCGAAAAGCCCGCTGCTCGGCAGGATCTTCGGAAGCAGTGCTGGCGTGACGGCAAAGAGCTGCATGAGCTCGGGATCCCACTCGCCCGTGCGGATGTTCATCAGCATCGTGCGACAGGCATTCGTCACGTCGGTCACGTGCGTTTTGCCCCCGGTAAGTTTGTAGATGAGCCAGGAGTCGATGGTGCCAGCGGCGAGCTCCCCGGCGTCGGCCCGGGCATGGCCGTTGGGAACCTGACGGAGCAGCCAATGCAGCTTGCTGGCGGAGAAGTACGAGTCGAGCAGCAGGCCGCTCTTTTGCTGGATGAGCGGTTCCTTGCCCGCCTCGCGCAGGGCCGACATGTAATCGCTCGTGCGCCGGTCCTGCCATACGATGGCCCGGGCGACAGGTTCGCCCGTCTTGCGATCCCACAGGACGACGGTTTCGCGCTGGTTCGTGATGCCGAGGCCGGCGATGTCTTTGGCGGCGATTCCTGCCTTCTTGATGGCTTCGCGCGAGGTCTTGACCACGGAGTCCCAGATCTCATTGGCGTCATGCTCCACCCAGCCGGGCTGGGGAAAATGCTGGGTGAACTCCTGCTGCGCGACCGCCACGGCCTTGCAGTTCTGGTCGTACACGATGGCACGCGAGCTCGTCGTGCCCTGGTCGAGGGAGAGGATGTATTTCATGGGGGAGAGTTGAAAAAAGTTAGTATTTGCCCAGCGCCATGTAGAGGACGGCTGCCAGCACGCCGCCTACGATGGGTGCGACGACGGGTATCCAGGCATAGCCCCAGTCGCTGTCGGTCTTGCCGGGAATAGGCAATATGGCATGGGCCAGACGGGGGCCGAGATCGCGGGCGGGATTGATGGCGTACCCGGTGGGGCCGCCGAGGGAGAGGCCGATGACCCAGACGAGGAGGGCGACCGGCAGGGCGCCGAATGCCCCGAGGTCAACCATCATCACGGACCCGGTGGGAGGCGTCACGAACGCTCCCTTGGGGAAAGCAAGGACGCCAAAGAGGAGCACGAATGTGCCGATTACCTCCGCGGCGAAGTTCGCCGGAGTGTTGCGAATGGCCGGAGCGGTGCAGAAGATCGCCCGCTTCAGCTCGCCGGAGGGCGTGCCCGCCCAGTGCGGGTAGTACATGATCCAGACGAGCGCCGCGCCGACGAAGGCCCCGGCCATCTGCGCCACGATGTAGGAAGTCACATCGGCCCATGGGAAGGCTCCCACAGTGGCGAGCGCGATGGTCACGGCGGGGTTCAGGTGGCCGCCGCTGATACGGCCAACCACAGCCACCGCGATAAACACGGCAAACGCCCAACCCGCGGTGATGACGATCCAGCCGGAGTTCTGGCCTTTGGATTTCTCGAGTAATACGTTCGCAACGACGCCGTCGCCCAGAAGGACGAGCAGCATTGTGCCCAGGAATTCTGCGAGGGGAGGGGACACTGCAATTCTTAGCTTAGCCAGTTTCTGCCATTTGTCGAGTCCGGGCTGGAAAGAATAGGCTCGCTTCCCCCCGGCGGATTATTTAGCCCTGTGGCGAAATTTTTTTGGCGACTCTATGAGCAGGCTTCCGGTTGGCATTGTGGGTTGTGGGAACATCAGCAAAATCTACGCGCAGGCGGGAGGGACGTTTGACAATCTCGCCATCGTGGCCTGCGCCGATCTCGATCGCTCGCGGGCCGAGGCGCTCGCGCAGGAGTACGGCATTCCCAAGGTGCAGGAGGTGGAGGAACTGCTGGCCTCTCCCGATGTCGCGCTGGTCATCAATCTCACCGTCCCCTCCGCCCACGGCGACATCGCCTGGGCCGCATTGAAAAAGGGCAAGCACGTATACAATGAGAAGCCGCTCGCCCTCCGCCGCCGCGAGGCGCGCGATCTCATCGGCCTGGCTCGCGACAAGGATCTCCGCATCGGGTGCGCTCCCGATACATTTCTCGGGGCAGGATTGCAGACCTGCCGCAGGCTGATTGACGAGGGGGCGATCGGCGTGCCGGTGGCCGGGTCCGCCTTCATGCTGGGCAGCGGGCCGGAGTCCTGGCACCCGAATCCCGCCTTTTTCTACCAGAAAGGCGCGGGCCCGCTTTTTGACATGGGGCCGTATTATCTTACCGCGCTCACCGCGCTGCTGGGCCCGGTGCGCCGGGTCACGGCGTCGGCCCGGGTGAGTTTCAAGCGCCGCGAGATCACGAGCCAGCCTCTGGCCGGGCAGATGATCGAGGTCGAAGTGCCCACGCATGTCTCGGCGGTGATGGATTTTGAATCCGGCCCGGTCGTCACGCTCACGACGAGCTTTGACGTGGAGGCGTCGAGGCTGCCGCGCATCGAGATCTATGGCTCCGAGGGAACCCTGGGCGTGCCGGACCCGAATACCTTCGGCGGAGAGGTCTGGCTGCGCCGTCGCGGCGACGCGGACTGGCGTTCCGTTCCCCTGGAGTTTGGCTATGCGGAAAACAGCCGCGGTCTCGGTGTGGCCGATATGGCGGCCGCGCTCATCTCAGGCCGCGAGCATCGCGCGAATGAACGCGTCGCCTACCACGTGCTCGATCTGATGCACTCCATCCTCGATGCCTCGGAAAGCGGACGCCACGTCGAGCTGAGGAGCGCCATGGTGCGGCCCGTGCCGCTGCCCCTGGGCCTCGCTCCCGGCCAGATCGACGCCTGATTCCCCGAGCCGCCCCGATTGGGACGATGCCCTAGCAGCAACTGCCCTCGGCAGGCTGGGGGAGGCGCTTCTCCATGACGAGCCGCGTGCCCTTGGCGCACGGCTGATATTCCACGAAATCGAAGACATGCTTGATGATATGGACGCCGAGCCCGCCGGGACGGATGTCCTCCAGCTCGCGGCCGCGAATCAGCTTCGGGTCGCACTGCTGGCCGTAATCGCGGAGCGTGAAGCGCACGCGGTCGGTCAGGCTCTCCATCTCAAGACGCACCGGGCGGCATTGGTTCGCATACGCGTAACGGATGATATTCGTGCAGGCCTCGTCGAGGGCGAGCACGAGCAGCTCGGCGGCGCATTCCTCGAAGCCGCATTTCTCCAGAAACGCCCGGGCGGAATGACGCACCTCCGCCAGCCGGCAGGTATCGCTTTCAAACGCCACGGTGTTTTTCATGCCAGTCCTCCGGCGATGATCGTCAGATCGTCGAGCCGGCCGCCATCACCGCGATGGGCCGCCTCCAGATCGACCAGACGGTCGACGATTTGCTGCGGGTTGAGGTAGGTCGTGGCGCTGAGACGCTCCACGATGGTGTCTCCAAAAAACTGGCCGTTTTGTTCATCACGGGACTCCGAAAGACCATCCGTATAACAAACCAACCAATCGCCTTTGTGCAAATCCAACGTGAGCTGGCGATAGTTCACTGAGGGGAGGATGCCCATGGGCAGGGCGGGCTCCACGGCGATTTCCTCCGCCTTTCCGTCGCCATGGATCAGGATCGGCTTGCAGTGTCCCGCGCTGGCGATTTCCAGACGCTGCTCGGCGGGCGCGAGGCGTCCGACCAGGGTGGTGATGAACATCCCGCGCACGATCTGGCCGTGCAGCGTGGAGTTGAGGGTCGAGAGGGCCTCGCTCGGGGTGGTGGCCGCGGCAAAGACGAACTGCATCGCGCTCAGCGTCTGGGCCATCAGGAGCGAGGCGGGTATGCCCTTGCCGGAGACGTCGCCGATGGCGAAGTAGATATCCTCTCCCTTGCGCACGAAGAAGTTATAGAAATCGCCCCCGACATTCGAGGCGGGCGTGGCATGGGCGGAGAAGAGCGCCCCGGGCAGCCTGCTCGGCAGGGCGCGGGAGAGGAGTTCGTGCTGGATTTCCGCAGCGATGGAGAGATCCCGCTCGACCCGCTCCTGGGCGCGGGACCGGTCCAGCGTGCGCAGCTTCTCGATGGCCGTGGCGGTGAGGTCGGAGTACGCCGTGAACCCCTCCAGGTCCTGCGCATCGAAGCTCTCCTTGTCCGTGGGATTGAGCACCTGGAGCACGCCGATGATCTTGTCGTCCTGCTTGAGCGGAGCGCACAGGATCGAGCGTGTGCGAAAGCCTGTCTGCTTGTCGGCTTCCTTGTAAAACCGCTCGTCCGCGTAGGCATCGGGAATGAGCAGGCTCTCGCCATGCTGGACCACCCACCCGGCGATGCCCCGGCCGCGCGGAACGCGGATCTTTGGTGCTACGTACTCACCGTCGGAGGACGAGGAGATGGCCAGTTCCATGCAGTCGTCGTCCTCCCCGCAGAAGAAGAGCGAGGCCGCCTCGGCGCGCATGACGCGGCGCGCCACGTTTAGCACGGCGCGCAGGAGTTCGTCGTAGTCGGTGATGGAGTTGATCAACCCGCTCACCTCGACCAGCCCCTTGTAGATCTGGACGGATCGGCGGAGGGATTCGACCTCGGACGTCGGCATGCGGCACCTTGGCACTTCACGCGCCCGCTTTCCAGTGTCGATTTTCCATTGGAAAACTTCCGCCTCTGCGGGATACTTCCCCCATGCTGCGCGGTCTTGTCTTCGTGTCGGTCTTCGCAATGTCGCTCCTTTCCACCCGGGCGGCGGATGGAGGCAGCGCCTTTGCGGCGTTGCGTACCGCCCAGAAGGTGGCCTCCACCGGCTCGCTGGTGCAGTTGACGGGAACCCGGGGCGAGCCCCGCCCGTCGGAGTGGACGATCCTTTACAGCGACCCTCAGGCCCGAGGCGGCGTCCGCGAGGTGGTGGTGTCGGGCGACGTGATTGTTTCCCAGCGCACGCCTCTGCGTGGTTTCAGCGGTATTTCCTCATTACCGCCGATCAAGCTCACCCGGCTGAATACCGACTCCGACGCCGCGTTCAAGGTCGCCGATCAGCAGGCCCGCGCTCAGGCCATCGGGTTTCACTGGCTCGATTATGCCCTGCAGGCGGACAATGTTTCCGGCGTGCCGGTCTGGACGCTGAAGCTTTACGACCACATGGGCGCCCAGGTCGGAACGCTCAAGATTTCCGCCGAGGACGGCTCGGTCGTCCAGCCCCTTGAGGGAACGACGGTCGTGCGGCATTCCTCGCCAGAGGGCGATTCCGATGGTCCGACACGCCGTATCGGCGGAGTCATCGGGACGGCGACCGGCATCGTCGAACGTACCGCGAACAATGTGAAAAATGTCACCCTGCGCACGGCGGGCACCGTGCAGGAGGTGCTGACCGGAGAGCGCACCATCGGCCCCAAGGACGATGATGACAACAACTAGCGATGGCCGGGATTGATTGGATCATTGTGCTCGGGATCGTGGGATTCCTGCTTCTTGCCGCCGAGGTTTTCGTTCCGGGCATGGTGCTGGGAATCCTTGGTGCGCTCAGCCTGGTCGCGTCCGTCGTCGTTGCCTATCTCAAGCACGGGACCTTTGTTGGCTCGGTCACGCTCGTGGTCGTGCTCGTCGGGTCGACCGTGGGTTTTGTTGCCTGGATGGCGCTTTTTCCCCGCACGTCCATCGGCCGGAAACTCATCCTGGCGTCGGAACCCATGCCCGCTGATAAATCCAGAGCCGACGGACTGCTCGGCCAGATTGGCGAGGCGCTCACGCCGTTGCGTCCCGCCGGGACGATCCTGCTCGACGGGCGCAAGCTGGATGTGATTTCGGAGGGGGAATTGGTGGAAGCCGGCGATGCCGTGGAGATCATTCGCCACGAGGGGCTGAGGACGATTGTGCGAAAAACCGCTGGCGCAGTTGGCGAATCTGCATAAGCTCCCGCCCGAACTTAGCCAACCACGCTTATGTTACCCCTCATCACCTATATCATCGTCGGAGTTGTCGCAGTCGTATTCCTCATCCTGGTGTTCGTACTGGCCAACTTCTTCGGGGTCTGGCTGCGCGCAAAGATCGCCGGGTCGCCGGTGCCATTCTCAAAACTTATCGGCATGCGCCTGCGCCGCGTTCCGGTCGCGCTCATCGTTGACAATCGTATTACCTCCGTCCAGGCGGGCATTCCCCTCCAGACCGACGCGCTGGAGGCTCACTACCTCTCGGGCGGCAACGTGACCAACGTGGTTCTCGCCCTTATCGCCGCGCACAAGGCGGGCATCGTGCTCGACTTTGACCGTGCCTGCGCCATCGACCTCGCCATCAAGGGCACGAGCAAGACCGTGCTTGAGGCTGTGCGCACGAGCATCAACCCCAAGGTGATTGATTGCCCCAACCCGCAGCAGAGCGGCGGCCGCACCACCATCGACGCCGTGGCTCGCGACGGTATCGGCGTGAAGGTCCGCGCCCGTGTCACCGTACGATCGAATCTGGACCGCTTCGTTGGCGGCGCAACGGAGGAAACCATCATCGCCCGTGTCGGCGAGGGTATCGTGACCTCGATCGGTTCTGCGGTTTCGTACAAAGACGTATTGGAGAATCCTGACCGCATTTCCAAAGTCGTGCTCCAGAAGGGCCTCGATAGCGGCACGGCTTTTGAAATTCTCTCCGTGGATATCGCCGATGTCGACATCGGCGACAACGTGGGCGCCAAGCTCCAGGCCGAGCAGGCCGAGGCGGACAAGGTCGTCGCCCAGGCCAAGGCGGAAATGCGCCGTGCTGCCGCCGTTGCCAGCGAGCAGGAAATGAAGGCCCGTACGCAGGAGATGCGCGCCAAGGTCGTCGAGTCCGAGGCCCAGGTGCCGATGGCCATGGCCGAGGCCTTCCGCAGCGGCAATCTCGGCATCATGGATTACCTGAAGATGAAGAATCTCCAGTCCGATACCAGCATGCGCGAGTCCATCGCCGCTCCCGAGAAGTCCCAGCCCGGCGCATAAGCCGCCCGAGCCATGGAACAAGTCATCCTCCTTTTGGTGATCGGGCTCATCAGCCTGGTCAACTGGATGATTCAGAAGTCTGCCGAGGCTCGGAAACAGCGGCAGCAGCAGGAACGGGTCGATCGTGGCGAGGAATCCACCCAGCCGGTCGCCTCGCGCCGTTACGATCAGCGCGACGAGGCACCGGAAACTGAAGGCGATCCCGCCGAGAACATGCGGCGTCTCATGGAGGCTCTCGGGCTTCCCTTGGAGGATGCGCCGCCGCAGCCCGTGCAGCGGCCGCAAGCCGCGCCTCCGCCACTCCCTGCCCAGCCGCGTGAGATGGTGCAACCGCCGCCGCTCGTGCGCACCGTGCGGGAAATGGAGGCGGCGGGAGAAATGCCGGTTCATCGGCAGCCGACGCCTGTCGTTCCCGCCCAGCGGGCGAAGCTCCACGACTGGCAGCGCAAGGCGGCAAAATCTCTTGAGGCCTCCGCAGCGGCCGAGGCAAATCACGCCGCGAAGCCCTCGCGCGTGCGCCAGATGCTCCAGCAGCCGGGGTCGCTTCGCGACGCCGTCATCCTCACAGAGATCCTTGGCAGACCCAGGGGATTTCAGGAATAGAGCGGGAAAGCGGGGCGCTGCGGGCTCAGCCCATGCCGCGCGCTCGATGGCGGCTCTTCGTTGCTGCCGACCTGCGCGCGCGAAGATCGAAAGTTGAGAGGGCGTTTTTTATGACCGCCGAAAAGGTCGGTGGCTCACGGTTTTGCGATCCGGCCAGAGCGGATTTACCCATCTCTCGATGGCCTGTCGGAAAAACAAAAGGCGGACCCATCGGCCCGCCTTTGTTATTTGGAAAACAGAAATCCGGAAGCGGTTACTTCGCAGTTGCCGCAGCTGCTGCAGCCGCAGGAGCTGTCGGAGCCGCGTCGGGAGGCGTGAGAGCCTTCGCGAGCGAAGCCAGGCCACGGTACTTCTTGCCTGTCTTTTTCACCATTCCGCGCGAAACGAGATTCTGAAGCTTTTCATAGGCGCGCAGACGAAGCATTTCTTCACCTCCGCTGGCGGCATTGCGGGCACGCAGGCGCTCGTGAACGACGTCAAAGAGTTGCTTGAATTCGAAGGAAGCTCCTTTCTTTGATAGAGCGGCTACCAACTCTTCAGTCACCAGATCCGGAAGACGACGAGAGAACGCACTTTTTCTTTGCATAAATACGAGTTTTTAGTCTAGCACACGCTTGGCAGCGTGTCATGGGAAATTTCAAATGCCTCATTTCGAGGCATTAGGGCATTTTGATAGGACGTGATTGGGATTTTCCCCCTTTCCAGAGGAGGAATATCGGAATCGTGGCGGATTGAAGTCGCCTGCTGCCCAAGCGACAAACCCATTGGTTCGGAGGAGTATAAACCATCCCGGCCGTTTTACCAAAACTTCCTGACCGACAAGGTTGTGCCTGTTCCGTATGGCAGGGCCCAAAACGGGAAAACCCCGCGACAGAGGACTCCATCGCGGGGTTTGGAAGGGTTTTGCGAAACGCTTATTTGTAGGAAGCCTGGGCGCCCTTGATGTCGCGCTTCTTGATCCACGGCATGAGCGAGCGGAGCTTGGCGCCCGTCTTCTCGATCGGGTGCTTCTCGCCAGCCTTGAGGAGGGCGTTGTACTTCTTGTAGCCGCCTTCGTACTCCTTGACCCAATCCTTGGCGAATTTGCCGGTCTGGATGTCCTTGAGGGCCGCCTTCATGCGCTTCTTGACGGAAGCGTCGATGATCTTCGGGCCGACGGTCACGTCGCCCCACTTGGCGGTCTCGCTGATGGAGAAGCGCATGCCGGCGATGCCAGCCTCGTTCATGAGATCAACGATGAGCTTGAGCTCATGCAGGCACTCGAAGTACGCCATCTCGGGCGAGTATCCCGCCTCGACGAGGGTCTCGAAGCCAGCCTGGACGAGGGCGGAAGCGCCGCCGCAAAGCACGGTCTGCTCGCCGAAGAGGTCGGTCTCGGTCTCTTCCTTGAAGGAGGTCTCGATCACGCCGCCGCGGGTGCCGCCGACGCCCTTGGCCCAGGCGAGAGCGATCTTTTTCGCGTCCTTGCCGGGGTTCTGGTAGATGGCGATGAGCGCCGGAACGCCCTTGCCCTCGGTGAACTGGCGGCGGACGATGTGGCCCGGGCCCTTCGGGGCGACCATGATCACGTTGACGTCTTTCGGCGGAACGATGGTTTTGAAATGGATGGCGAAGCCGTGGCTGAAGAGGAGGGTCTTGCCCTTGGTCAGGTTGGGTTCGATGTCCTTCTTGTAAACGGATGCCTGCTTGGTGTCGGGCAGGGCGACAAAGATGACGTCGGCGAGCTTCACGGCCTCGGCGGTGTCATAGACCTTGAAACCGTAGTCTTCGGCGACCTTGCGGCTCTTGCTGCCGGGATAGAGACCGATGATGACCTTTGCGCCGCTCTCCTTGAGGTTGAGGGCGTGGGCGTGTCCCTGCGAGCCGAAGCCGAGTACGGCGAGGGTCTTGCCTTTGAATACTTTCAGGTCTGCGTCTTTGTCGGTGTAGATTTTAGCCATGGAATGGATTGATTGGAGGGGAAATTAGTCGTTGGAGCGCGGCAGGGCGACCTTGCCGGTGCGGGTGAGTTCCTTGATGCCGAAGCGGTCCATCAGTGCGAGGAACTTGCGGATCTTGTTGTCGCTGCCAGTGAGCTCGATGGCGAGCGTCTCGGCCTGGACGTCGATGATCTTCGCACGGAAGATGTCGCAAATCTGCATGACCTCGGGACGGGTCTTGGAGGTGGCCGTCACGCGCAGGAGCACGAGCTCGCGGTCGACATATTCCTCGTCCTGGAAGTCCTGGACGTCGATGACATCCACCAGTTTGTTGAGCTGCTTGGTGACCTGCTCGAGCACCTTGTCATCGCCGCGGACGACGATCGTCATCCGGGAGGCGGAGGAGTCGAGGGTGGGGCCGACGTTCAACGTATCAATGTTGAAGCCGCGGCCGCTGAACATGCCGGCGATGCGCGCCAGAGCGCCGGTCTTGTTCTCAACGAGGATGGATATGGTATGACGCATGAAAAGAGGAAACGTTGATAGTGGAGAGTTGCCCGTTTCTGTCAAACCGAAACAGGAGGCAACTCCTCTCGAAATGGCGGGTTTTGACGCCTTAGCGGCCTGCCTGGAGCAGTTTTTCGACGAATCCCGTGTTATACTTGCCAGCCTGGAAGTCTGCGTTCTGCATGATCTGCTGCTGGAAGGGGATGGTCGTTTTCACGCCGGTGATCATGTACTCGTTGAGCGCGCGGGACATGCGGGCGATGCAGGCCTTGCGGGTCGACGCGGTCGTGATGACCTTGGCGATCATGGAGTCGTAGTTTGGCGGGATCGGATAGCCTGCGTAGGCGTGGGAATCGATGCGCACGCCGCGGCCGCCCGGGGCGTAGTACAGCTCGATGAGCCCGGGGCAGGGCATGAAATTGCGCTCCGGGTCCTCGGCATTGATACGGCACTCGATGGCGTGATGGCGCGGCTTGGCGTTGATCACGTGCTCGGAGAGATGCTCGCCCGCGGCGACCTGGATCTGCTGCTTCACGAGGTCGCAACCATACACCTCCTCGGTGATCGGGTGCTCAACCTGGATGCGGGTGTTCATCTCCATGAAGTAGAAGTTCCCGTCGTCATCGACGAGGAACTCCATGGTGCCCGCATTGGCGTAGCCGACCGTCTCGGCGAGGCGGATCGAGGCGTTGCCCATGATGTCGCGGAGCTCCTGCCGCATGAGCGGGGAGGGGCATTCCTCGACGATCTTCTGGTTGCGGCGCTGGAGCGAACAGTCGCGCTCACCGAGGTGAACGATGCGGCCATGCTCGTCGCCGAAGACCTGAAACTCGATGTGGTGCGGGTTGACGATGAATTTCTCGATGTACACCGCCGCGTTGCCGAAGGCCTTCTCCGCCTCGTGACGGGCGGAGTGGTAGCCGTTGATGAGCGTGGCGTCGTCGGTGGCGATGCGCATGCCGCGTCCGCCGCCGCCAGCCACCGCCTTGATCATCACGGGGAAGCCGATTTTCTTCGCAATCTTAAGGGCCTCGGACTCGGAGTCGACCGTGCCGTCGCTGCCCGGGGAGACAGGCACGCCGGCCTTGCGGGCGCATTCGCGGGCGCTGTTCTTGTCGCCCATGAGGCGAATCGCATTCGCCGGAGGCCCGATGAACTTGATGTTGCAACTCGCGCAGACGTCGGCGAAATGGGCGTTCTCGGCCAGAAATCCGTAGCCGGGGTGAATCGCGTCGGCATCGGCAATCTCGGCCGCGCTGATGATGCGGTCGATCTTGAGATAGCTCTCGGAGCTCGGGGCCTTGCCGATGCAGATGGCCTCGTCGGCCAACTGGACATGGAGGCTCTCGACGTCGGGCTCGGAGTAGACGGCGACCGTCTGGATGCCGAGTTCCTTGCAGGCGCGGATAATGCGCAGCGCGATTTCGCCGCGATTGGCGATCAGGATTTTTTTAAACATGGGCGGACGGCGACGTGGCCGGACGGGAGGTTATTTGACGCGGAAGAGCGCCTGTCCAAACTGCACCGGCTTGCCATTCTCAGCCGAGATCTCGGCGATGACGCCAGCCACTTCGGCCTTGATCTCATTCATCACCTTCATCGCTTCCACGATGCAGACGACGGTATCCGGAGTAACTTCCTGGCCGACGGAGACATAGGCCGGGGAGTCGGGCGAGGGGGAGGCGTAGAACGTGCCAACCATCGGGCTTTTGATTTCCTTGAGATTCGACGGGGCCTCTGCGGCTGCGGGGGTGGCGGGAGCGGCGGCGACTGCCACCGGAGCGGGTGCGACACCGCTCGTGATGATCTGGGTCGGACCTTCGGCGCCAGCGGTCTTCAGGGTGATTTTGAATCCTTCACGCTCCATTTTGAAGACGGCGAGGCCGTTCTTCTTCATGAGGTCGATCAATGTGCGAATCTCTTTAAGGTCCACGTTTGGTAAGATTTGAGGAAGGGGGAGGTTCTCATGCGGATTTCATGGGGTCAAGAGTTTCGAGGGAAGGGCCTTTACAAACACGACAAGTTCCCTCATTTTTCCGAGCTCCAGTTATGTCGTTGCTCATTTCTTTCCTGCTCACCGTGCACGTGATCGTGTGCCTGCTGCTCGTGCTGGTGGTGCTCATGCAGCTTCCCCGTAGCGAAGGCCTTGGCGCCGCGTTTGGCGGGTCCGTCACTCAGGATATCTTTGGCGCCCAGACGACCAATGTCCTGGCCAAGTTCACCGTCTGGCTTGGCGTCGCCTTTTTCGTTCTCACGTTGATCCTGGCTGTGGCCTACGCCCGCAAGGATGCCGGTGATACCGCCGTCCAGCGCCAGTTGAAGGCCGCCGCCGCCGCTACCGCTCCTGCTGTGGCTGGCACGCCCGCTGCGGCGCCTGCCGCCTCCGTGGCTCCGGCTGCTTCGCCGGTCGCGGTTGAGACCTCGGCGACACCCGCTCCTGAGGCTTCGGCTTCCCCGGCTGCCAGTGCGGCTCCGTCCGCTTCGCCGGTGGCGACCCCGTAGTTCCCTGCGGCTTCCGTGAAAATCGCCAAGACCGTTGCCGTGGCCCGTCGCTCTCTGCGAGCGGCGCGCAACGCCCCGGTCGTTCTCGTGCCCACCATGGGCGCGCTCCATCACGGTCACGCTGCTCTCATTCGCAAGGCCCGCCAGCTCGCGGGCCGCAAGGGCAAGGTCGTCGTTTCGATCTTCGTCAACCCGATCCAGTTCGGCCCGAAGGAGGACTTTGCCTCGTATCCGCGTCCCTTCGCCCGCGATGTGAAGGTCTGCCGCGAAAGCGGAGCCGACCTCGTTTTTGCTCCCGCTCCAGAGGAGATGTACGCCGGGGATCGCTCGATCATTGTCGATGAAAGCAGCCTCTCGGCCCATCTCTGCGGCGCCTCGCGTCCGGGACATTTCCGCGGCGTCTGCACGGTCGTGGCGAAGCTCTTCCTCATCATCCAGCCCGACATTGCGGTCTTTGGCGAAAAGGATTACCAGCAGTTCGCCATCCTGCGACGCATGGTGCGTGACCTGAATTTTCCCATCGAGATTGTCGGCCATCCCACCATTCGCGAGGCGGACGGGCTGGCTACCAGTTCCCGCAATGCCTACCTCACGCCTGAGGAGCGCGCTGTCGCGCCGGGCATCCAGGCCGCGCTCCAGGTGGCAGCGCAGCGCAAGACGCCCGCCGCCATTCTCAACACGGGGATGAAGCTCATCTCCCGCATTCCCGGCGCGCGCGTCGATTACCTCAAACTCGTCGACGCCGAAACGCTGGAGGACGCAAAATCCCTCCGCCGGCCGGCCCGGCTGGCAGCGGCTGTGTTTCTCGGCAAGGCCCGTCTCATCGACAATATCGCGGTGCTTCCGCGTCCATGAAGGAATTCGACTATATCGTCATCGGCAGCGGTATCGCGGGCATCTCGTTTGCCCTCAAGGCCGCTCAGAAGGGAACCGTCGCGCTGATCACCAAGCGCGAGATCTTTGACTCCAATACCGCCTGGGCTCAGGGCGGCGTCGCCTGTGTCATCAGCAACGAGGATTCCTTTGACCTGCATATCAAGGATACGCTCGTGGCCGGCGCCGGGCTGTGCGACGAGGAGGCGGTGCGCGTCGTCGTGACGGAGGGCCCCGCCCGCATCAAGGAATTGATCGATCTCGGCATGCAGTTTGACGAGCGTGAGCTCGAGAATGGCGAGCGAGAGCTCGATCTCGGCCGCGAGGGCGGCCACTCAAAGCGACGCGTGCTCCATTTCCAGGACTCCACTGGCTGGCAGATCGAAAACACGCTGGTCGCCCGCATTCACGATCACCCGAATATCACTGTCTTCGAGCATCACATGGCGGTGGATTTCATCACCACGGGCAAGCTCGGCTACGCCATGCAAAATGCCTGCGTGGGCGTCTACGTGCTCGATGAAAAGACGGGCCAGGTGCACACCTTCCGCAGCGATGTGACCGTGCTCGCCACGGGCGGATGCGGCAAGGTCTACCTGTACACGACGAACCCCGATGTCGCCACCGGCGACGGCGTGGCCATGGCCTGGCGTGCTGGCGCGATGATCGCGAACATGGAGTTCGTCCAGTTTCACCCGACCTGCCTCTACCATCCCGAGGCGAAGTCCTTCCTGATCTCCGAGGCCGTGCGCGGCGAGGGAGCGATCCTGCGCGATGAAAAAGGCCGCCGGTTCATGGAGCGCCATCATGCCCGCAAGGAGTTGGCTCCCCGCGACATCGTGGCCCGGGCCATCGACGCGGAGATGAAGCGCACCGGCAGCAAGTGCGTCTATCTCGACATCACGCACAAGCCCGCCGATTTCATCCAGCATCGCTTCCCCAAGATTTACGAGACCTGCCTGAAGTTCGGCATCGACATCACGAAGCAGCCGATTCCGGTCGTTCCGGCCGCGCACTACCAGTGCGGCGGGGTGAAGACCGATCTCTGTGGCGAAACCTCCGTGCGCGGCCTGTACGCCATTGGCGAGGTCGCCTGCACCGGACTCCACGGAGCTAACCGCCTCGCGAGCAATTCCCTCCTCGAAGGCCTTGTCCTCGCGCATCGCGCCTACGAAAAGACCAGTCGCCGCCGCCCGAAGCGCGTCGATTTCAATCTTCCCGAGTGGCGTCCCGGCCAGGTGCAGGATGTCGACGAGATGGTCGTCGTCTATCACAACTGGGACGAGATTCGTCGCCTCATGTGGGACTATGTGGGCATCGTGCGCACGACGAAGCGCCTCCAGCGCGCCGCCGCCCGCCTGCGCAATCTCCATGCGGAGATCCAGGAGTTTTACTGGAACTTCACCATTACCGAAGAGTTGCTGGAACTTCGCAACCTCGTTGACGTGGCCTCGCTCATCGTGGATTGCGCGATGAAGCGCCGCGAAAGCCGCGGCCTTCACTACACGCTCGACTACCTCGATCCGGACGAAAAGCGTTTCCAGAAGGAAACGACCATGCGGCGAATCTGAAACGGGGGTTGTCGACCGTTCCCCGGTAGGGAATACTACACGCTCTCCCTGGGAGCCTACCGTGACGCAAGACATCTACACCCTTTCCGATCTCCAGTCCGGCGTATTGCAAAAGCTGGACCCGCCCGCGCGCCTGTCCGTCTTTGGCGACCCGGTGGCGCATTCCAAGTCTCCCGGCTTTCACAATGCCGCGCTGAAGGCCTGCGGCATCGCCGCGCAGTATGTGAAGATTCATGTCACGCCTGATCAGGCGGCCGAGGCCTTTCGCGCCCTTCCGGCCGCCGGGTTTCTCGGAACGAATGTCACCATCCCGCACAAGGCCGTCGCGCTTGCCACGGTGGACGAGGCGGATGAGTACGCCCGCCAGTCGGGCGCGGTCAATACAGTCGCCGTCGATGGCGGGAAGCTGCTAGGTTTCAATACCGACGGCCCCGGCCTCGTTCGTGCGCTGCGCGAGGAGTTTTTTGTCGATTTGCGCGATCTGCGCGTCCTCCTGCTCGGAGCTGGCGGGGGAGCGGGCCGGGCCATCGCCGTGCAATGCGCCCGCGAGGGCTGCGAGCGTCTCGTGCTCGCCAACCGCACGGTCGACAAGGCTCGGGCGCTCGCCACGGAGCTGTCGCCCTATTTTCGTTCGGACCGCCTCATTGGCCCCATCGATCGCATCCAGGCGATTTCTTTGGACGAGTCCGCCCTGCGTTCGCAAATCGAGCAGGTCGATCTCGTGATTAACGCCACCTCGGTCGGCATGAAGCGCAGCGACCCGCCGGTCCTTCCCGCGCATCTGCTCACGGCCAATCTCCTCGTCTACGATACGGTCTACGCCGCAGGCCGCAGCCGTTTGCTCGAGGATGCGCAGGCCGCTGGAGCCCGTACGGCCAATGGCATGTCGATGCTCCTGCACCAGGGAGCGTTGTCCTTCGAGATCTGGTTCAATCGGCCCGCGCCGATCGAGGCGATGCGCGCCGCGCTGCTGTCTTCCTAGGGTCGCGGGACTCCACCCCTACCGGTGGTTGGCCAGCAACTCGCGGGCCTGGGCGGAATCGCTCCGGATTTGCGCCACGAGTTCATCCAGGGAGTCGAACTTCTTTTCCGGTCGGAGGAAGTGCTCAAAGCGCACCTCCACGTCCTCGCCGTAGCAGTCTTCCGTGAAATCAAAGATGTGCACCTCCAGCTTGCGCTGGCCCGCCTGGTCCACCGTGGGGCGCACGCCGATATTGGCCACGCCGTCGAGCCATCGGCCCTGCCGCAGGATGCGCACGGCGTAGACGCCATTGGGCGGGAACTGCTCGTTGTGGGCGGAGAGATTGGCGGTGGGAAAGCCGATTCGCGCGCCGAGGTTGACTCCGTGCTCGACGGTGCCGAGGATGGTATAGTCTCGTCCCAGGAGGAGCTTGGCCGTGTCAAAGTCTCCCTCCTCCACCGCGCGGCGGATGCGCGTGCTGCTCACCATTTCCGTGCCGACAGAGACGGGCGGGATTTCCACCGTCTCAAACCCGAGTTTCGCGCCCAGCTGGCGCAGCAGGGCGACGTTGCCCGAGCGGTTGCGGCCAAAGGCCCAGTCCCGGCCCACGCAGACGAGAGCCAGGCCGTGACGGGCGAGGTCCTCGACGAAAACCTCCGGGTCCTGCGCGGCGAAAGCGGCATTGAAGGGGATGAGCAGGATGTTTGGGCAGCCCAGCGACTCGATGAGGCGCAGTTTGTGTGGCGTCGAGGTGAGCAGGCGCGGGGCGTTCTCCGGGCGCAGGATGCGGCTCGGGTGCGGGTCAAAGGTCAGTACCACCGGCGTCGCCCGCAGCGTGCGGGCGCGGCTGAGCATCTGGCCGATCAGGGCCTGGTGGCCGAGGTGGATGCCGTCAAACGCGCCGATCGCGATGCAGTGCGGTCCCGGCACTCCGCTCAGTTCATCGACGGAATGCAGGACGCGCATGGTGAGAAATCAGCGGGTTTCGGATCAGGCGCCGCGCAGCCGGGAGACCTGGGGCAGCGTGAGGATGCGGGAATACAGTTCCTCGCGCGGCAGCGTCTTGAGTTCGTCCACCGTCACCGCTCCGTCGACCGCGAAGCGGCCGGATTTGGTGCGGCGCAGGCCCGAGAGGTGCGCTCCGCAGCCGAGAGTCTCGCCGATGTCGTGGGCGTAGGTGCGGACGTAGAAGCCCTTGCTGCATACGACGCGGAAATCGATCTCCGGCAGGCGCACTTCGGTGACGTCGTAGGCGTAGACGCGCACGAACCGCGGCTCGCGCTCGACCTCCTTGCCCTGGCGGGCCAGCTTGTAGAGCGGCACTCCGTCCTTCTTGATCGCGCTCACCATGGGCGGCGTCTGGTAGAAATCGCCGCGGAATTTGGCAAAGGCCTCGTCGATGTCGAAGCGCGAAAGATCCGGCACCGGACGGGTTTCGAGGATGTCGCCCTCGGCGTCCTGGCTGTTCGTGGTCTCGCCCAGCTTGAGCGTACCGTAGTATTCCTTGTCCTCGCTCATGAGGAGGTCCTGGATCTTCGTGCCGCGGCCCACCGTGATGATGAGGAGGCCGGTGGCCATCGGGTCGAGCGTGCCGCAGTGGCCCACCTTCTTTGTGTTCAGGACACGGCGGGCGATGGCAACAACGTCGTGCGACGTCATTCCCTGGGCCTTGTCGACCAGGAGAACGCCGTCAATTTCGGTTGCGGATTTCATGACAAACAGCTTCTAAAAAACGTTCCTTAACTTCCTCAAGTCCGCCGCGCACACGGGCGCCGGCCGCGAGAGGATGGCCGCCCCCCTTGAAGAGGGCGCAGATTTTGCACACATCGACGCTCGGGTCCTTGGACCGCGCGCTCACGCGCACCTTGGCCTCCGGCAGTTCCTCGAAGAAAACCGCCGCGATGACGCCCTCGACAGAGCGCAGGTGGTCGATGATGCCTTCATTGTCCTCGGGCAGGACGCCGAGGCGATCGACATCGGCCAGGGTGAGGGAAAAACAGGCAACGCGCCCCTCGCAGGAAAACTCTGCGCCGTTCAGCGCGTGGCGCAGCAGTTCCAGGCGGCGGCGCGGCTGGTTCTCGTACATGTCGCGAGAGATTTGCGCGACATTCACCCCGGCGGCGACGAGTTCCATCGCAGCCTGGAAGGTGCGCGGGCCCGTGCCTGCGTATTGGAAGGAGCCGGTATCCGTCGAGATGGCGGCGTATAGGTTGGCCGCCTGCTCGGGCGTGATGGCGATCTGCCGGTCGCGGAAGAACTCGCAAAGGATCTGGCCGGTGGCCGGGGACGACGGGTCGATGTAGTTCAGGTCGCCGTATCCATCATTGCTGATGTGGTGGTCGATGTTGATCCACAAGGCGCCGTCCTTGATGGCGGGAATGACCGTGCCGAGGCGTTTTTTGACCGAATTGTCCAGCGCCACCACGGCGTCAAAGGCCTGCGGCTCCTCGGGAGGAGTCGTTACCATTTCATGGCCGGGGAGGTAGCGAAACTTGTCGAGCATGCCGTCCTCGTTCCAGGTGACGACCTCCTTGCCGAGGCTCTTGAGCCAGAGGGCAAAGGCGATGGTGCAGCCGAGGGCGTCGCCGTCGGGGCGCAGGTGGCTGACGACGAGGATGCGCTGCTTGTCGGAGAGGGCGGAGGCGATCTCCGCGAACGTGGCGTTCATTTCTCCGGCTCGTTCAGGTCCAGTTCCTCGAGGATGTTCAAGACCCGTGTGCCGCGCTCGATCGATTCGTCGAACTTGAAATACAGGTGTGGCGTGTTTTTCAGGATCACGCGCTTGGAGAGCTCGTTCTGCATCAGCGCGCGATTGCTTTCGAGGACGCTTAGAGCGTTCTTCCGGTCGGACGCAGAGCCCATTGCGCTCACAAAGATGTGCGCCTGTTTCAGGTCCGGCGTGATGTCGACGGCGCTGATGGTGACCAACGGCGAGGAGAACGTCAGTTCCCGGACCATGATAAGGCCCAGCTCACGCTTGATCACTTCGCACACTCTCTGGAGACGATGTTTCATGAAAAATGGGTCGGCGACCCTGAACGGGCCTCTGTGCCGAGTCGAGTCATTTTCGCCCCGGAGGCCGCCTCGTTGCAAGCCCGGGGGCAGGAAAAATCGCCTTATCTGCGGGAAGCCCGGGCCTTAGCGCGGCGCGGGAGCGGGAGTTGTGACGATGGGGACACCCGGGTCCATCGCTTTGCGGATGAGGGCGCGGACGCGGATTTCGCCCTCGCGGGACGCCTCGGCGACCAGGTCGGAGTCCGCAAATTGCTTCCGTGCCTCCTCCTCCAGTTCGCGAAATGCCTGCTCCCGGTCCTGCTGGGTCAGCTTGTTCCAGTATCCATCCTCATCGCGGGGCACGCTCACGTCGCTCATGCCGAGGGAAAGGATGCGGGCGGGGGGCAGTTGCGTAATGACCGTGCCGGTCGCCGGGTCGATGGTGACGCGAAAAGGCTCGTGCAGGTCAAATCCCGCCCGGGCCGTAAAGGTTGCCTCGACCTCGATGGTCTTCGTGCTGTGCATCCATGTCTGGCTCCAGGCGTGGCGCACGCGGGCCTGTTTTTGCATCGTCATCAGCTCGGCGGCGGGCGTATTGGCGGCGACCACTACGAGCGAGTTGATCCGGACCTCCGGGGTCAATTGAAAGGCCTGGCGAAACTCCTCCGCGACAGCCCGGGCCACATCGCGCGCCTGGGCCGTCACCCTGTGGGTCATCCACCATGTCGTCGCGCCCGCGATGAGCGCGACCAGCACGAGGGCGGAGGCGAGGACCGCCAGCGCGGTGCGCCAGAGGCTTCGGGCCGGGCGCGGTTCCTCTAGTGAATGTGGGTCGGGCATTCGGGCAGGGCGCGGAGGAAGGACCGGCCGTAGGGCTTGCTGAGGATGCGGCTGTCGAGGATGACGATCATCCCGGTATCCGACTTGGTCCGGATCAGGCGGCCAACGCCCTGGCGGAGCTTCAGGATGGCCTCGGGGAGCGAATATTGCTCAAAGGCCCGTCCCCCCTGCGACTCGATGACCTCCAGCCGGGCCTCCGTGAGCGGGTGGTCCGGCGTGGCAAAGGGCAGGCGGGTGATGATGACGTTGGACAGGGCGTCGCCCGGCACATCGACTCCGGCCCAGAAGCTGTCCACGCCGAAAAGCACGCTGTGCGGATTTTCGCGGAATTCCTTCACCATGCGCACGGCGGGCATTCCCGTGCCCTGAACGAGGAGCGTCCAGCCCTTGTCGGCGAAGTGTCCCTCCAGCGCCTCGGCGGCGTGGCGCATCGTCTGGTAGCTGGTGAAAAGGACGAAGGCGCGCGCCTTGCTCTGGTCGGCGAAGTGCGCGATCCATTTTTCCAGCGCCTTGTGGTAGCCGGGGTCCTTCGGCTCCGGCATCTGCTTCACCAGGTGCAGCGACATCTGCTTTTGGTAGTCGAAGGGGCTGCCGATCTGGACAGCGTGGGCATCCTGCGCCCCGACGCGATTGCGGAAGTACCCGAGATTTCCTGCGCCAACGGAGAGCGTGGCGCTGGTCATGATGGTGCAGGCATTGTCCCGGAAGAGCAGCCGCCGCAGGGTGTCGGCAAGGTCCATCGGGGCGGCACGAAGGTTGCAGTACGTCTCACGGCGACCAGATTGCTCGACCCAGTAGACGTAGTCCTCATGGCCCACCTCGAGGAAATCGACGATCCCCTGCCGGGCCTCGCGGATCTTGCGCGCGGCGTCCTGGAGTTCCGACTTTCGCACGTCGTCTTCGGTCTTTCCGGCCTGGACCTTCAGGTACTCGCTCATGCGCACGAGCCCGTCGCTGAGCTCCGAGGCGTCGGCGAGGCCGGGTTCGCGCACGCGAAACTCCCGCCCTTTGCGAAACTCGCAATGTTCCGAGACCGATTCGAAGAACGCGTCCGACTTGGGCAGCAATTCCGCCACCACGCTGCACGCGGAGCCGTCCTTCATCGCCTGAAAGAGCCCTTTGCGGGTGCGCGGGTTGTAAAGCCGCTGAAGCGAGCGCTTCAGGCCGAGCTGGGAAATCTCAATCCCGATATGGCGCGAGGCCACGTCCTCCAGAGTGTGAGCCTCGTCGAAGATCACGAAATCATTGGAAAAAAGGATGCCGCTCGCGCGATCCTCGCCCTCATCGACCCCGCCCAGCAGGGTGAAAAGCAGCGCATGGTTGAGCACCACCATGTCGGCGGAGAGGATGCGGCGGCGCAGCGCCTGGTAAAAACACCGGGGGTTGCGCCCGCAGATTTTGGCGGAGCAGAGGTGTTGCTCGCTGCGGATCTCCTCCCAGATCGCCGGGTCGGGCTGCTCGATGAAGTCGCTCAGCGAGCCGTCCTTCGTCGTGAGGCTCCACTCGTGGATGCGCTCCAGCTCCTTGCGCTGCTCCGGGGAGAACAGGTCGCCGGATTGCGTCATGGCCCGGTCGAGCCGGGTGCCGCAGACGTAGTTATGCCGCCCCTTGAGGAGCGCGGCCTCGAATTCCACTGGTAAGAGCTTCTGGACCAGCGGGATATCCTTGTAGATGAGCTGTTCCTGCAGGGCGATGGTGTGGGTCGAGATGACGGCCTTGCGTTTCGTGGCCGCTGCATGGAGGGCGGCGGGGATGAGATAGGCCAGCGACTTGCCGACGCCTGTGCCCGCCTCGACGACGAGATGGCCGCCCTGCTCCAGGACGCGGGCGACTTCCACGGCCATTTGCTGCTGTTCGGCGCGATATTCGTAGTTGGACGCGGCGGCCAGCAGGCCGTTGGGAGAGAAAATTTCGCGAATTTCCCGCTCGAAGACTCCCTCCTCGCCGCGTGCTTCGTCGGTGTGCAGGGAGATCATGGGATTGCGGGCGCGGGGTGCGGGAAGTTGACGGGGCTAACGGCGGACATTAAAGGTGGGAGTTCGTACTTGATGAAAATACTCGACCGATACGTGCTGCAGAAATTTTTGCTGCCGTTCATCTACTGCTTTTTCGGCTTCATCGCCATCTGGTTTATTTTTGACCTCAGCGACAATCTCCAGGATTTCATGCAGGGCAAGGCTGGCTTTGACGTTCTGCTCGCCTACTACATGTCCCAGATCCCGCAGATCGTCGTGATCTGTCTGCCGATCGGCCTGCTGCTCGCTCTCCTCTATTCGCTCACATCGATGTCTCGCACCAATGAGATCATCTCGATGCTGGGAGCGGGCCAGAGCGTGGTGCGCATCCTCATGCCGCTTTTTGCCGTGGGACTCGTGCTCACGGCCATCACCGCCTATTTCAACTACGAGTCCGCTCCCCATGCCGAGCAGATCAAAAAGCAGATGCTGCGCGAGATCAAGCGAGGCAAGAAGCTGATCGGCGGCATCAACGCCCATCTCTTCCGCAATCGCGACGACAATCGCACGTGGTTCATCCGCCGCGTCTACGTGAACGACAACCGCCTCGACGATCTTGAGATCATCCAGCAGAACGCCGACGGCAAGATCGTGCAGGTATGGTACGCGAACAAGGGCGCCTTCGATCCCATCACGAAAAACTGGATTCTCAACCGCGCCCGCCACGTGGAGATGACGCCCTCGGGCGATATCATCAAATCCGAGTTCAAGGACGAGATCGTGCTCTCCGGCTGGAGCGAGACTCCGCCGCGCATCGCCAGCTCGGTCATGAAGCCGGAGTATCTGTCCGTGCCCGAGCTGAAGGAATATCTGTTCTTCAACAGTGACTTCCCCGAGCGGCGCCTCGCGCCGTTCACCACGCACCTCCAGTACCGGTGGGCGCTTCCGTGGGTGTGCCTCGTCGTGGTCCTCATCGCCGCGCCGATGGGCATCGTCTATTCCCGCCGGGGCATTCTCGGCGGCGTGGCTCTGGCCATCGGCCTGTTCTTTGGCCTCGTCTTTGTCAGCAGCCTCTTCGTCGCGCTCGGCAAGGGGGATCGCATGAACCCGTATTTTGCCACCTGGGGTCCGCTGGCCATCTTCTCCGTGATCGGTTTCTACCTGCTCTGGCTGCGGTCGACGAACCGCGACCTGCCGAAGCTCAAACTGCCCTGGATGTCGTAAATGCAAGCTGACTGGGATATCAAATCGCGCGCCCACACCTGCGCGCAGACTGGCAAGGAGTTCGCCGAGGGCGATTTCTTTTACACGCTGCTTTACCGCGACGGAGACGGCTTTCGACGCGAGGACCTCTCCGAGGAGGCGTGGCAGTCGCGCAACGACAACATCCAGCCGTTTTCCTTCTGGCGTTCGAAGTACGAACCTCCGACCCCTCCGCCGCCGGAGCCGCTGCCCAAGGATGACGCCGAGAGCCTGCTGCGCCGCATGCTGGCCGAGCAGAACCCCGCGCGGAATAACATCTGTTACATCCTGGCCCTCATGCTGGAGCGCAAGCGCGTGCTGCGTCCCGTGGACTCCTCCGACGAAGACATGCTCGTCTACGAGCGCGCGGGAACAGGGGAAACCTTCGTCCTGCGCAATCCGCATCTCTCCCTTGAGCAGATCCCGGCGATCCAGCAAGAGGTTGGCGAACTGCTGATCGCGGGCTAAGCTGCCGCATGTCGGCGGATTTTCCCATCTTTCTCGCGCCCATGGCGGGCGTGACAAACACCGTGTTTCGCCGCATCTGCCGGGCGAAGGGCGCCGACGTGCTCACGACGGAATTCGTCTCCGCCGAGGGCATCCTGCACCGCAATGAGCGGACGAAATATTACCTTGAGTTCGTCGAGGAGGAGCGCCCGCTCGGGGTGCAGCTCTTCGGGGCGGAACCCGAGCGCCTGGCGGAGGCCGCCCGCGCCGTGATCGACTGGGTGCGGCCAGATTTTCTCGATCTGAATTTCGGCTGCCCGGTGAACAAGGTGGTCTGCAAAAACGGCGGATCGGCTCTCCTGCGGGACTGCCCGCTTCTGTCGCGGGTGGCGGAGGCGGTGGTGAAGGCCTCCGCGCCGGTGCCGGTGACGGCGAAGATTCGCATCGGGTGGGATCGCAATTCCGTCAACGCCACCCAGACCGCAGCCATCCTCGAACAATCCGGCATCCAGCGCATCGCCGTGCATGGCCGCACGAAGGAGCAGGGGTATTCCGGCGAGGCGGATTGGAATGTCATTGCACAGGTGGCTGCCGCCGTGAAGGTGCCGGTGATCGGCAATGGCGACATCACGAGCGCCGCAGATGTTTTACTCCGCAAGCGGGAAACCGGTGTTTCCGGCGTGATGATCGGGCGCGCCGCGATGGCCTCGCCGTGGATTTTTGAAGAGATCCAGGCCGCTCTCGCGGGCGTGGAGTCTCCAGCTCCTCCGACCATGGAGGAGCGCTGGAAAATGATCCGCGAGCATTGCGAAGGCGAGATCGTCTGGCGGCGTGATGAGAAAATCGCGATGAAGGCGATGCGCGCCCGGCTCATGGCCTACACCCGGGGAATGCCCGAAGGCGCGCGCCTGCGCGAACGCCTTTCCCATGTCCAGAGCATCGCCCAACTGGACGACATTGCCGCCACCCACCTCGCGCACGTCGCAGAAGCCGCCGCCTGAGGCTCAAAGGCGTTTCCAACAGAAGGAAGCAAAGGAAACGAAGGGGAAGGCAGGGAAGATTTTACCGAGTCCAATCAGAACCGGTATCGTAAAAACAGTTTTCTCATCGCGAAACCGTGCCGTAGCGAGAGCGTTTTTCACCGATATTTTTCCGACGCCACGCCAGCCAGACGAATCCATGCGTTCGCCACATCTCAAAAAAACTCCGCTCCGCAAACACGCAAAGCATCCCTTCGTTTCCTTTGCTTCCTTTTGTTGAAAGCTCCCGAGAGGGAGACTTACTGGAAGATAAACATCGGCACCTGGCCGACGAGTTCGTTCGGGGAGGAGGGGACTCCGGTGGCTGGATGGCGGGCGGACTCGACCTCGATGGTCTTTTTCTGTCCGTCGCGCACGATTTCCACCGCCACCTTGTCTCCGGCGGTGAGGAAATAACTGGCGTCGATGATGTCCTCGGGCTCGGTGATCTTCACCGCGCCGATCTGGAGCAGGACATCGCCGGGCTTCAATCCCGCCAGGGCGGCCGGAGTGTCGGAACCCACCTCGGAAATGCGGACACTAGAGCCATCCACCTTGACGTCCTGCTCCTCGGCCTTCACGCCGAGCCAGCCGTGGCGGGGCTCGCCGTAGCGGGCGTAGTCCATGCGAATTTTCTCCGCTGCCTCGATCGGCACGGCATAGCAGGATGCGCCGCCGCCGACCCCGGCGATGATGATGCCCACGACTTCGCCGTTGAGGTTCAGAAGCGGAGCGCCGCCAAATCCGGCCTGTACGGGCAGGTTGGCGCGGATGTGGGTCGTGGTGAAGTATTTGCCGAGAAACTTGCGGTCAAACCCACCGACGATGCCGAAGCTCGGTGTGTCGGAAAATCCCGGCGTGTATCCGATGGTCAGGACCGGCGAGGAAAGGGCGAGCTTGCGGGAATTTCCCAGCGGGATGAAGGGGGAGGAAATATCCGCCTTCAGCAGGGCGATGCCGCTGCGGGGATCGGCCACCAGCACCTTGGCGGGGATTTTTTCATCTCCGCGGACGATCATGACTTCCTGGGCGTTCGCGACGATATAGGAGAGGGTGTAGATCGTGCCGGAGGGATCGGTGAAGAACCCGGTGCCGGTGAGGCGACCGTGATGGTCGAGAGCCTCGACCCGGACGACGGCGCTCTGGCGTTCCTGAAAGACGCGATTGACCTCGCAGGTGATCTTGTTGCCGAGATCGTCTTCGCTCCGGGCGCCGAGAGTGGACAGCAGGACGACAGCAGCGGCAGCCGCCCATACCGGGGCGCTGTGGTGCGTGAGTTTAGAAACTGAGCGGTTGCTCATTACTCACGGGCCGGGCCTGAAGCACGTAATGCGGAGGGAGCGACCCGTCAGCTCGTGCCGAGACCGGAAGGGTATCGCCGATGGTTACAGGTCGTGAGGTCAGAGAGATGGCAGGTACGCCCGGGTCAGCCTTGGCCAGCGTATTGGTCGGCGAGATGGAGCGCGGGGATATGATGACGACGGAGGCGCAGACGGCCAGCGCGGCAATCGTCGCGTAGGCGTACTGCGGGACATGGAACCCTGGCGCGATGGCCGAGATGCGGTCCCAGACGATCTTCCACGTCGGACGACGCAAAAGCTCCGCCCTCTGACGACGGTGAAATTCCTGAACAAAGTCCTCGAAATACCCCGGAGGAGGTTGCTCGTACCGCTTCATGCGCAGTAACTTCGAAATGTCAGGATTTTCTCCCATGGCGGTGGTCAGCGTTTGATAAACTCTTCCAGGTAATTTTGCAACTGGCGGTGTGCGTAAAACAGTCGTGAGCGAACGGTTCCCTCCGAAATCCCGAGCACCTTGGCAATCTCCGCGTGCGGCATGCCTTGGATGTCGAACATCGTAACGACCGCTCTATGTTCATGAGACAGCTTCTGCATGGCCTCGTTCAATCTTTGTTGCAGCTCGCTCAGATTTGCCTCGTGGCGCGGGTCGTTCCCCGAGGTGATCTCGATGAATTCCCGGTCATTCTGGATGTTGGAGTCGACGTCATCCAGGCTCATGCCCTGGCGGCGGCCCCGCTTCTTGAGGAAATTGATCGTCATGTTCACGGCGATCGAATGCATCCAGGTATAGAAGGAGGAATTTCCCCGAAAACCGTTGATCGACCGGTAGGCCTTGGCAAAAATCTCCTGCAACAGGTCATTGGTGTCCTCGTGGTTCGAGGTCATGTTGTACACGAGACCGTAGAGTCGCGGGCTGTAGCGCACGACGAGGTCCGAGAACGCGTCCGGGTCCCCCGCACGGGTGCGGGCGACTAGCTCTTCATCAGGAATCTCGGGTTCGTCTGGCATGAAGCGAGCCCGCACGCTTAACAGATTTTTTCCGCGAAGCGCACCGGAAATTGCGATCCTCCCTCACAAATCGCACTCCGCGAGGGAATAACGCGGGTATTTGTTATGGCTGCGCGGCGTTGATGGCGACGAGTTCGGTGTACAGGGTCTCCAGCAGCGGGGTGGGCACCCCGGCGGCCCGGGCCCGGCGCAGCGGCTCGCCCCAGATGGGCTCGACCTCGAGTTTTTGCCCCGCCCGCCAGTCGATCAGCGTCGAGGGCGCGTATGGCCCCATGGGATAGGTGCGCTCGATCTGGAAATCGGCATACGTTTTCTCGATGGGAAACCCGAGGGCGTTGGCCGTGGCGATGGTTTCCTCCATGAGCCCCCGGCAGCGCTGGTGCAGGGCGGGGTCTGCAAGGATGGTATCGACCGTGACGCCCCCGGCCGCGACTGAGAGACCGTTGAACGGGATGTTCCAGACCAGCTTGCGCCAGCGTTCTTCGGCGAGATTTTCCACCGCGTCGGTGTGAACGCGGGCGGCGTTGAAGGCCTCGGCGAGGGTGCGGAGGCGGTCCGAGACCGGGCGGTCAAATTCGCCGATCGAGAGCTTTCCTTTGCCGACGTGGTTCACGCTGGCCGGAGTTTTCCGGGTGAGGCAGATGAAGCACAGTCCGCCCAGCACGCGCTCCGCGCCAAACTGGCTGGCGAGCAGTTCGTCGCCGCCGAGGCCGTTTTGCAGGGTCAATAGCGCGGTATCCGGGCCGAGCAGGGGAGGGATCGCCCGGGCCAGCACGTCATTGGCCGTGGCCTTGAGCGAGTTGATGACCAGCCCGCAGGGGCCGATCTCCTCCGCCATGGCGAAGACGGCAGGCCGGTCGAGATGAACATCGCCCGTCGTCTCGGAGTAGACGCGGATGCCGTCTTTGCGCGCTTCCTCCAGCCCGCTGCGCATGAGGAAGGCGACATCATGGCCGGTCGCGGCCAGTTTTGCGCCGTAGTACAGCCCGATCGACCCCGAGCCCACGATGGCAATGCGTCCTGTGATCATGAATCCTTTTTCGTGCGGTTGAGGAGTCCCCATCGTCCCGCGGGACCGGAGATGAGGCGTGCTCCTTTTCCGTAGGTGAAGTACGCCCATGTCCACTGGAGAAAGACCGCCGAGCGGTTGCGGAAGCCGATGAGGAAGAGCAGGTGGACGAAAACCCACGCCGCCCAGGCGAGCAGGCCGCTGAATTTCCACGCGCCGATCTGCGCCACGGCGGCGTTGCGCCCGATGGTCGCCATGCTGCCCTTGTCGAAGTAGTTCCACGGTTCCGTGGCTTCCTTCCGGATGAGCCGCAGGACGTTCCGGGCGGCGTGACGTCCGGCCTGCATGGCCGCCGGGCTGACCCCGGGAACAGGCTTCCCCCCGTCGAAGGTCGTCGTGATCATGTCTCCGATGGCGAAGACATGGGGCTGGCCGGGGATGCTCAGGTCGGGGTTCACCTTCGTGCGGCCCTGGCGGTCGATCTCGCCGCCGAGCATGGCGGCCAGGGGCGATGCCTTGTTGCCCGCCGCCCAGATGACCGTGCGGGTCGGGATCACCGTATCGTTGACCTGCACCTCGCCCTCGGCGATGCGCTTGACCGCGTTGTTCACCCGCACGTCGACATGCAGGCTCTCCAACTGCCTCGCGGCGCTCTCGGAGAGCGACGGGTCAAAGGTGGGCAGCACGCGCGGCCCGGCCTCGATGAGGATGACCTTCGCCTCCGCCGGGTTGATGCGGCGGAAGTCCTTGCGCAGGGTGAATCGCGCGAGTTCGGAAATCGCCCCGGCCATTTCCACACCGGTCGGCCCCGCTCCCACCACCACGAAGGTCATGGCGGCGTCACGTTCCTCGGGCGTGGGGGCTTTTTCCGCCACCTCAAAGGCGAGCAGCACGCGTCGGCGGAGCTCCACCGCGTCCTCGAGGCTCTTCAGGCCTGGGGCGAGGGGTTCCCAGTCGGTGTTGCCAAAATAGTGGTGCCGCGCCCCGGCCGCCACGATGAGGTAATCGTAGTGAAACGTCAGGTCTCCCGTGACCACCTTGCGGGCGTCGGGTCGGATTTCCGTCACCTCGTCGAGGACAACGGTGACGTTTTCCTGGTTCCGCAGGATGGCCCGGATCGGCTGGGCGATATCCGCCGGGGACAAGCCCGCCGTGGCCACCTGGTAAAGGAGTGGTTGAAAGAGATGGTGATTGCTGCGGTCGATGAGGATGATCCTGACCGGCTTGCCGTCCAGTTCCTTGACGGCGGAGAGCCCCCCGAATCCTCCTCCTACGACGACCAGCACGGGGGGGCTTGCTTTTTCAGTCGAAGAAATATTCATGATTGCGGTATTCGTCTGGTAAGAGTTTCTTGGAAACTTACCCACAAAACGATATTCCGACACGGATAAGGACTTTTTAAAAAATGGCGACGACAATTGAACATCCCGATGCTCTTTCCAGGGGCCTTCAGAGCGTGCGTGACGCACAGGAAGTCGGAGAGCTGCTCGGCGAAACGCTGACTCTGAACATGGGGCCGTCGCACCCCTCGACCCACGGCGTGCTCCGCATCGTCCTCGATCTCGATGGCGAAGTCATCGAGCGCGGCATGCCCGACGTCGGCTACCTGCATCGCGGCGACGAAAAAATCGCCGAAAACATGCAGTACAACCAGTTCGTTCCCTACACGGACCGTCTGGACTATCTCGCTCCCATCGCCAACAACGTCGCCTACGCCCTGGCGGTGGAAAAGCTCATGGGCTGGGAACTCCCCCCCCGTGGCAAAGCCATCCGCGTGATCTGCTGCGAACTGGCACGCATTTCCTCGCACCTTCTCGGCGTGGGGTGTATGGCGATGGACATCGGCGCCGTCACCGTCTTCCTTTACACCTTCACCGAGCGCGAAAAGATCTACAACCTCGTCGAGCTCCTCAGCGGCGCGCGTTTTACCACGAGCTACACCCGTGTTGGCGGCCAGACCCACGACCTGCCGGAGACATTCCTCCCGCAGCTCAAGGAGTTCATGCGCACCTTCAAGCCCGCCCTTGAGGAAACCGACGGTCTGCTCACTCGCAACCGCATCTTCGTCGACCGATGCAAGGATGTCGGCGTGATCTCCAAGGAGGATGCCATCGCCTACGCCCTCTCCGGACCGAACCTCCGCGGTTCCGGCGTCGATCATGACCTGCGTCGCAAGAACCCGTATCTCGACTACGAGAAATACGACTTTGAGGTTCCTGTCGGCACCGTGGGTGACAGCTACGACCGCTATCTCATTCGCATGGAGGAGATGCGCCAGAGCCTGCGCATCCTTGAGCAGGTCATCGACAAGCTCCCGACCGGCCCGATCAACGTCATCGACCCGAAGCAGATGCTCCCGGTGAAGACCGACGTGCTGACGAAGATGGAAGAGCTCATTCACCACTTTATCCGCGTCACCGAGGGCGTCGACGCCCCGGCAGGCGAGGTGTACTTCGGCGCGGAAAACCCGAAGGGCGAGCTCGGCTTCTTTATTCATTCCAAGGGCGGCGGCGTCCCGTACCGCCTCAAGATTCGCAGCCCAAGCTTCGTGAATCTCAGCATCCTTCCCAAGATCCTGCCCGGCCACCTCGTCAGCGACGTCGTGACCATCCTGGGATCGTTCGACTTTGTGATGGGCGAGTGCGACCGCTAACCGGCGCGCGACACCTGTTACAATATTGGTGTGTGAGGGGCGGTGGACGACGAGTTCACCGCTCCTGCTTTTTTCTGAGAGCAGGCCGGTGAGATTTCCGTTTCGCGTCTACGCGGAGCGAAAGATGAAGAAAACCGCGCCCACCATACAGAGGCCGGCCCAGAGGTAATCGAGCTTGATTGGCTGGCCCATGTAGAAGACCGCGAAGGGCACGAAGACGGAAAGGGTAATCACCTCCTGCATGATCTTCAGCTGCGGCAGGGTGAGCATGCTGGAGCCGATGCGGTTGGCCGGCACCTGGAGCATGTACTCAAAGAACGCGATACCCCAGCTCACCAGGATCGCGTAGATGAGCGGCTGTGTCTTCATCGTCTTCAGGTGGCCGTACCACGCGAAGGTCATGAAGAGATTCGACAGAATCAGGAGCAGGGTGGTCGAGACGATCGGCGGCATGAAAGATGCATTTCTACGCGCCGTGAGGAACAGGCAAGAGGATTTTAGCCTGGAGGCCAGCCCAGCGGGCGTCCGCCGAGCACATGCACGTGCATGTGGGGAACCGTCTCGCCGCCATCCGCACCCTGGTTGATGGTGATGCGGAACCCGTTTTCCAGACCTTCCTGCTTCGCCACCGTGGCGGCGGTGAGCAGCAGGTGGCCGAGAAGAGACTGATCTTCCGCCTGCGCCTCGCCGACCCGGGCGATCACCTTTTTGGGAATGATGAGCACGTGGACGGGAGCCTGCGGATTGATGTCGCGAATGGCGATGCTCAGGTCGTCCTCGTAAATGATCTGCGCCGGGATCTCGCGGGCGATGATCTTTTCGAAAAGCGTCATGACAGCTGCATCTCCATCTCCTCCTTGCGGGCGGAGACGACTTCCTCGCGGACGAAATTCACGATCTCCTCGAGCAGACCCGAGCAGTCGCGCCGCCAGACCTTGGCCGAGCGGAGCAGCTTCACGCCGGTGTGGGCGTCGCAGATTTCCAGGCGCTGGGCCTTGGCGTCGATCGCCTCGCGCACGCGGGAGCGCAGGAGGTCGAAGAACGCGAGCTCGTATCCATGGCCGGCATGGCGGGCCAGTTCCTCGAGAGAAATGCGCGCGGGCGGCGGGCTGGCGGCGAATTCCCCGGCCACGTCGCTGTAGCCGATGACCTGGAGCACGGACTGCACGGCCTTTTCCAGGCCGGTGATCGTCACGGTGTTTTCGCCGAAATCCTGCTCGAAGTAGCTGGTCACGCTCTCCGTCACATGCGAGGCGAGCCACCACTTCTTGTACCCGGCGCGCTCGGCCGCCTTGGCCAGCGAGGTCGCGAGCCAGGTGCGTTCGAAGTTCATGATGCGGCCATCAGGGAAGCAAACGAGCGGTAGGTTGTTGCGGAGTGCGATCATGCCTTGAAGAGTTCGGGCTGTGCCTGGGTGCGAACGGCGCGTTTTTCGAAGCTCTGGATTTCCTCGATGAAATCCCCGATCTCCTGGAACTGCCGGTAAACGGATGCGTATCGCACATAGGCGATGGGATCGAGGAGGTGCAGACGCTCCATCACCTTCGCGCCAATCTCGCGAGTGGGGATTTCCCGTTTCTGCTCGGCCTCCAGTTCCTGCATGATGTCCTCCACGGCCTTTTCGATGAGATCGAGTCCGATGGGCCGTTTTTCGCAGGCCTTGACCAGACTGGTTTTCAGCTTGTGGCGATCGAAGGGTTCGTGGCGGCCATCGCGCTTGATGGCGCGCAACTCGATGCGCTCGATTTCCTCGTAGGTCGTGTAGCGTGTCTCGCAATCAAGGCACTCGCGGCGGCGTCGAATGCTCGCTCCGTCTTTCGACAGGCGGGAATCGATCACTTTATCTTCGAGTGAGCCGCATTTGGGACAACGCATTGTGGTCCGTGGAGAATTAAATTTGAATTCACCACAACATCTAGGGATGTCAATCGCAGACTCCCTTTCGCTCCCCGCATCGGCGCAAAAAAGTTCCACGATGGAGAACTGCGTGGAACAAAATCCGTCAGCGTGCTTCTTCCGTCGTATCCTGCAGGCGGTATCCGATGCCTGTTTCCGTGCGCAATCCCTCGGCGGGGAAGCCGCGTTCCGTGAGCTTCTTGCGCAGATGGCTCACGTACACGCGCAGGTATTGGCTCTGCGAGGTGGCGTTGGGCCCCCATACGGTGGCGAGGAGATGCTTGTGCGTGACGATTTTTCCGGCGTGCCGCGCGAGTTCGCGTAGCAGAGAGTATTCCGTGGCGGAGAGCGGGAGTTCCTCGCCGTTCACCCAGGCGAGACGCGCGGCGGCGTCGAGGCGCAGCGGGCCGCATTCGATCACGGGATCATTGGCGGGGGTGGCGCGGCGCAGGGCGACGCGCAGTCGGGCGAGCAGCTCCGCGCTGCTGAAGGGCTTTGTCACATAGTCATCCGCTCCGGCGTCGAGAGCCAGCACCTTGTCCTCCTCCGCGTCGCGCACGGAGAGGATGAGCACGGGCAGCAGTGTCCACTCGCGCAGGCGGCGCAGGACGGTCACACCATCGAGATCGGGCAGGCCGAGATCGAGAATGATGGCGTCAGGCTGCCGTGACGCGGCCTCCACCAACCCATCCTGACCGGTCGCGGCCTCGCGGACTTTGTGGCCCACGCCTTCCAGCACGAGGCGGACGAGCCGCCGGATCTGCGGTTCGTCGTCGATGACGAGGATGTTGCTCATGGCGTGATGAGATTCTCCGCAGATCGTGTCTCGACCGGCAAGCGCAGGATGAAGCGTGCTCCGCCCTCCGGGCGATTTTCCGCCGTCACCGTTCCTCCGAGCGCCTCGGCGAATCCGCGCACGATCGAGAGGCCGAGCCCCAGTCCCTTTGAGGCCGTCGAGGAGCCACGACGGAATTTTTCAAATACCGCCTCCGGGTTGTCTCCGAGTCCCGGACCGGCATCGCTCACGGTGATTCTCAGTCCATCGATCTCCCCGTCTGCCTCTAGCGTGATGCGCATGCCGCTGCCGTGTTGGGCGGCATTGCGAATGAGATTGGTCAATATCTCCTCCATGAGTGCGGCATCGACACGGGCCAGAGCGACACCTGGCCCGATGGAGGTCGAGATATCGCACCCGCGCACATCGTCGCCTCCGCGTAGTATCGACTCATCCACGATCTCGGCAAGATCGCACCATTCCAGCCGGGGCTGTACAGCGCCGGTCTCGATGCGGGTGATGTCGAGGAGATTGCTCACGATGCGGTTGAGGCGGGCGGAGGCGATTTGAATCTCGCCCACCAGAGCCCGGCGGTCGCCGATGTCATTAGACAGTCCATCCGCTGCCGTTGAAATGGCGGCGAGGGGCGTGCGGAATTCATGCGACACGCTGTCGAGGAGCGTCTTTTGCAATTCCCGCGAGCGCGCCTCGACGGCGGCGGACTGCGCCTGGCGCAGGAGCTGATCGCGTTCGCAGACCAACGCGAACTGCGTGGAGAAGGTCTCGACGAGCTGGCGTTCGGCCAGCGTGAGCGGACGAGCCAGCAGCAGTGAAAGCACGCCGGAGACGCGTTCGGCGTTTTTCAGCGGCAGATGGAAATGCGTTGCCTGCGGCAGAGTGTTGGTGAACTTGCCAGCGACTTCGCCATGCCGGAGGCACCAATCGGCCACGGCCACCTCGTTGGCATCGAGTTGCGGTCCGGCGGCTTCCGCGAGCGTGCCGTCGTTTTCCAGCGTCACGGTGGCGGAGGTGTTGAGCAGGCTGGAGCAGTGGGTTGCGAGGTGCTGTGCGGCAGCCTCGGCGCTTTCCGCCGCCGCGATGTCGCGGCTGAATTCATAGAGCGCCACCGCCTGCTGCTCGCGTCGCCGCTCGGCGTTTTCCCGCTGGCGCAGGCGGGCATTCAGGTGCCCCATGACGAGAGCGACGATGAAGTATGTCGCGAAGAGGATCACGTCATGAGGCGCCCGAATGTAAAAGGTGTAGTACGGCTTGATGAAGAGGTAATTCCACGCCAGCGCGGTGAGGGTTGCCGTGGCGAGGGTGGGAACTCGCGAGAGCACGGTCGACCCGATGATGACGGAAAGCAGGTAAATGAGGCCGACCGTGATGTAGCCGACCGAATCCCGGATCGTGAGGCCAAGCACGGTGGTGGCCAGCACGATCAGAGCGCCAATGCCCATCTCACGGGCGAATTTCGGACGCCGGAAATCCGACAGATCAAACCGCCAGCCGCCCGCGCTTTTCTCCGCACGGACGACATAGATGTCGATGTCGCCGCTGCGGCGTATGAGCTTGTCCACGAGCGAGCCGCCGCGCAGGAGATCGAGGAGGGGATGGTTGAGCGGCTTGCCCACGACGATCTGGGTGACGTTGTGTTCGCGGGCGACGCGCAGCAGCGTCTCGGTGACATCCTCCCCGCCATAGGTGACGACCTCGGCGCCGAGGGAGCGCGCCAGCGCGAGGTTGCGCTCCAGGCGCGTGCGCTCCTCGTCGGAGAGCGCCCGCCCGCTGTCGATGAAGGCCGCCATCCATGTCCCATGCGTGAGGCTGCAAATCCTTCGCGTCCATCGAATGAGATGGCCGGAGAACGGGCTCGGGCCGACCGCGACGAGATAGCGCTCGTTGGATTTCCACGGTCCGCTGATGCTCTGCGTGCGCAGGTAGTCGCGCACGTCGCGATCCGCCCGCTCGGCGGAAATTCGCAGGGCGATTTCACGCAGGGCTTTCAGGTTTCCCTCGCGGAAAAAATTGTCGGAGGCGGTGACGGCGCGTTCGCCGAGGTAGACCTTGCCTTCGCCGAGTCGCTTGCGGAGTTCGGTGGGGGAGATGTCGATCAGCTCGAGTTCTGTCGCCTGATCGAGGAGGGAATCCGGCACGGCTTCGCGTGCGGGCGCTCCGGTGATCTGCGCCACCACATCGCGGTAGCTCTCGACATGCTGGACGTTGAGCGTGGTGTAGACATCGATCCCGGCGGCGAGGATTTCCTCCACGTCCTGCCAGCGCTTCGGGTGGCGGGAGCCGGGGGCGTTGGTATGCGCCAGTTCGTCGATGACGGCGAGTTGAGGCCGCGCGGTGAGCAGCGCGTCGAGGTCAAACTCCTCGATCTGCACGCCGCGGTGCGTGATCTGGCGGCGAGGGACATGTGGCAGCCCGGTGGTCAGCGCGATGGTCTCGATGCGGCCATGGGTTTCGACATAGCCGATCATCACCCGCACGCCCTCCTCCTGCCGCTGCTGGGCGGCCAGCAGCATGGCGTAGGTCTTGCCCACGCCCGGGCACATCCCGAGGAAAACCTTGAGCCGTCCCCGGGTGCTTTCCGCCTTGGCGATTCCCGCCAGCAGGGCGTCGGGATCGGGCCGCCGTTCGTCGTTCACCGGACTATTTTAGCGCATCCAGCGCACGATTCAGCAGCAAAACATTCACCCGGGCCTGACCGAGGAAGCCAAGCTGCGGCCCCTCGGTGGCGTTCGCGACGAGATGGCGGACGACCTCGGGCGGAAGCTGGCGAGCCTCCGCGACCCGGGCGACCTGGTATTCCGCCGCCTCCGGGGAAATATGTGGATCGAGTCCGCTGCCGGAGGCGTAGAGCAGATCGGCTGGCGTGTTGGGGCCAAGGGTGGCGCGGCGTTCCTCCACTGCCGCCGCCAGCTTTGCGCTGGTGAACCCCTGATTGCTTGCGCCCGAGGGCACGGCCCCGTAGTCGGAGGCCGAGGGGCGGGGCCAGAAGTATTTCGGCGCGGTGAATTTCTGCGCGACCAGCTCCGAGCCGACGGGTTGACCCGCCGGGCCGACGAGGCTGCCGTTGGCCGCCTGCGGGAAGAGCGCCTGGGCGAGGCCGGTCATGGCCAGCGGGTAGGCGAGGCCGGTCAGCACGGTGAAGACCACGATGGCCCGGAGCGCGACGAGATAATCGATGAGGATGTTTTTCATGGGTTTAAGCGAGGTGAAGAGCCACGAGCAGCATGTCGATCAGCTTGATGCCGACAAAGGGCGCGATGACGCCGCCGATGCCGTAGATGATGATGTTGCGCAGGAGGACTTGTGACGCTCCGGTCGCCCGGTAGGTCACGCCGCGCAGGGCCAGCGGGATGAGGGCGATGATGATGAGGGCGTTGAAGATCACCGCGCTCAGGATCGCGCTCTCCGGCGAGTGCAGGCCCATGATGTTCAGCGCGGCGAGGGGACCGGGAGCGCCGGGTTTCAGAGCATACAAGGCCGCAAACATCGCGGGCAGGATGGCGAAGTACTTTGCCACGTCGTTCGCGATGCTGAAGGTCGTCAGCGCTCCGCGGGTCATGAGGAGCTGCTTGCCGATCTCGACGACCTCGATGAGCTTCGTCGGGTTGCTGTCGAGGTCGACCATGTTGCCCGCCTCGCGGGCCGCCTGCGTGCCGGTGTTCATCGCCACGCCCACGTCGGCCTGGGCCAGAGCGGGGGCGTCGTTCGTTCCGTCGCCCGTCATGGCCACGAGGTGTCCCTCGGCCTGCTCGGCGCGGATGCGCTGGAGCTTCATCTCCGGCGTGGCCTCGGCCATGAACTCATCCACGCCTGCCTCGGCCGCGATGGCTGCCGCCGTTGTCGGATTGTCGCCCGTGATCATCACGGTGCGGATGCCCATCTTGCGGAGCTGACTGAAGCGCTCCTTGATGCCGCCTTTCACCACGTCCTTCAGGTGGATCACGCCGAGCACGGTCACGCCCTCCGCCACGACAAGCGGAGTGCCTCCGGCCTTGGAAATGGCCTCCACGGCGTGGCGCACCTGCGAAGGGAATTTGCCGCCCAGCCTTTCGACCTCCTGGCGGATCGCCTCGGCTGCGCCCTTGCGGATGCAGCGCGGCGTCATGGGCGTTCCGTGGTCGTCGACCTTGATGTCGATGCCGCTCATGCGGGTCTGCGCGGTGAAGGGCACGAAGTCCACGTGCGAGGGCAGGAAGTCCCGGGCGCGAAGGCCGTGGAGATCCTTGGCCAGCACGACGATGGAGCGGCCCTCCGGGGTTTCATCGGCCAGCGACGAGAGCTGCGCGGCTTCCGCGAGCTGGCGCTCCTCCACGCCCGGCGTGGGGTGGAAGGCCGTCGCCATGCGGTTGCCCAGCGTGATCGTGCCGGTCTTGTCCAGCAGCAGCACATCGATATCGCCCGCCGCCTCGACCGCGCGGCCGCTGGTGGCGATGACATTGCGGCGGATCATGCGGTCGATGCCGCTGATGCCGATGGCGCTGAGCAGCGCGCCGATGGTCGTGGGAATCAAGCACACCAGCAGCGAAACCAGGACCGGGGCGCTGGTATTGACAACGCCCTGCTGTCCTGCCGCCTGTTCGCTGTAGGCGGAAAACGCGGGCAGGGTGAAGACTGCAAAGAGAAACAGCACCGTGATGCTCACGAGCAGGATGCCGAGGGCGATCTCATTGGGCGTCTTCTGGCGGCGCGCGCCCTCGACCATCGCGATCATGCGGTCGAGGAAGCCCGCGCCCGGATCGGCGCTGATGCGGATGACGATGCGATCGCTTAATACGCGCGTACCGCCAGTGACGGCGCTGTGGTCGCCGCCGCTTTCACGGATGACCGGGGCGGATTCCCCGGTGATGGCCGCCTCGTCGACCGAGGCCACGCCCTCGACCACCTCGCCATCGGCGGGGATCGGGTCGTTCGCTTCGCACACCACGAGATCGCCCTTGCGGAGTTCCGTCGAGGCGACACGCTCCTCCGCGCCGTTGCGTAGTCGGCGCGCCATCGTCTGGGTGCGGGCCTGTCGCAGAGCGTTGGCCTGGGCCTTGCCGCGCCCCTCCGCCATGGCCTCGGCAAAGTTGGCAAAGAGCACGGTGAACCACAGCCAGATCGCGATTTGCAGGTTGAAGCCCGAGAAGCTCGTGAACAGCGTCACCGTCGTCCAGATGGCCCCGAGGAACACCACGAGCATGACGGGGTTTTTCACCTGCTCGCGCGGATCGAGCTTGAGGAACGAATCGCGGATGGCCGCGGGAATCAGTTGGGAATAGTCAGTCTTGGAAGCACTCATAATGTGAGTCGATGGATTAGAACGTGCGGCCCTGGAGCATCACCATGTGCTCCGAGATCGGGCCGAGGGTGAGGGCGGGCAGGAAGAACAGCGCGCTCACGATCAGGATCACGCTCACGAGGAGCGCGGCAAAGAGCGGCGTGTTCGTCGGGAAGGTGCCGGGCGAGGGCGGTGCGGCGGTCTTGCGCACCATGCTGCCCGCGATCATCAGGGCCGGGATGATGACGATGAATCGTCCAATCAACATCCCCGCGCCGAGCATGAGATTGTAAAACGGCGTGTCGACCGTGAGCCCGGCGAAGGCGCTGCCGTTGTTGCCCAGTGCCGACGCGAAGGCGTAAAGGATCTCGCTCAGCCCATGCGGTCCGGCATTGGCCAGGCTCGTGAGCCCGGCGGGGATCGATGACGCGATGGCCGCGCCGACGAGGATCAGGCCGCTCGGGACGAAGAGCGCGATGACGGCGAGACGCACCTCGCGCGCCTCGATCTTCTTGCCCAGGTACTCCGGTGTGCGGCCCACCATCAGCCCGGCGATGAAGACCGTCAGCAGGACATACATGAGCATGCCATACATGCCCGCACCCACGCCCCCGTAGATCACCTCGCCGAGCTTCATGTTGAGCATTGCCACCATTCCGGCGATGGGCGACAGGCTGTCGTGCATGGAATTGACTGACCCATTCGAGGCGTCGGTTGTGACGGTCGACCACAGCACGCTGTTCATCACGCCGAGCCTCTGCTCCTTGCCCTCCATGTTGATAGGGACATGCGTGACCGGGTTGGGCTGGCTTTCCGCCCACCAGCTTGCCGCGAAGCCCGCGAGGAACAGGACGAACATCGCGCCAAAGAGCGCCCAGCCCTGTCGGCTATCGCCGACTATGAGGCCGAAAGTGTAGGTGAGCGCCGCCGGGATGAGGAAGATGGCGAGCAGTTCGAGGAAGTTCGTCAGCGGCGTCGGGTTCTCAAAGGGATGCGCGCTGTTCACGCCGAAGAACCCGCCGCCATTCGTGCCGAGCTGCTTGATCGCGATCTGCGAGGCGGCCGGGCCCATGGGAATGGACTGCTGCGCGCCCTCCATGGTTGTGGCTGTGACGTAACCCGAGAGGCTCTGCACCACGCCCTGGCCAGCCAGTACGATGGAAAACAGGATCGCCAGCGGGAGTAGTACATACAAAACGGTGCGCACGAGGTCGGCCCAGAAATTGCCCACTGTCGTACCCGTGCGCCGGACAAATCCCCGGATAAGCCCGAGCATCACGGCCACGCCCACGGCGGGGCTTACGAAATTCTGCACCGTCAGGCCCGCCATCTGGCTGAAGTAGCTCATCGCCGCCTCGCCCGAGTAAGCCTGCCAGTTCGTGTTCGTCACGAAGCTGATCGCGGTGTTCAGCGCGAGGAAGAACTTGATTCCCGGCAGATTTTGCGGATTCAAAGGCAGGAATCCCTGCCCCATCAGGATGGCCAGGAGCACCGCCAGCCCGATGACGTTGAAGGCGATGAGGGCTCCCGCGTATTGCTTCCAGCTCATCTCGCGCAGCTCGCGGATGCCGCAGAGCCGGTAGATGGCTGTCTCGACCGGGGCGAGAAACCGCCACCGCCCTTCCAATACCCGGGCCATGTACAGGCCCAGCGGGGGAGTCAATAGAATGAGTGCCGCCGCGAAGAGCGCGGCCTGAAGAATGTCCAATGCGAACATGCCCCCATTCTCCGGCAATATCGGCTCTCACTGTGAGTTAAAGGCCCTCCTGCGGACGTTAAAAAAGCGTAAAAGACCACGGGTCGGGAGTCTTTATCCTCAGAGGCAACCAGGTGCATGGGAACTTTTTCGGTTGCGGCAAGCGTTCGCCGCAACGATACTACCCGTTCTTTTCCCAGGGCATGAAGCTGCTTGCACCAACAGTATTGGCACTGGCTATGATCTCGTCGGTTTTTGCGGCTGAGGCTCAGTCGCCAATAGCCTCGAGTCTCGATTTCCAGAAATTCGCGATGAAACTTCGCGAAAATGCCCTGTTGCAGGTTGCACCCCAGGTGGTTACGCCATCCAGCCCGGGAGCGGGGTTCAACCGCTACCCGTGGAAACGCAATATCATGACCACCGTTTTCTGGGTTGGCGAGCGTCCCACCGTCAATAATCCGGTGCCGAACTACAAAAGCTCGTGGGATCCGCTCTGGGCTCGCAACTACGGCGGTTATGACAATCCAGACCCCTCCCGGCGCCGCAACTTCCTCCCCGCCAATTTCGTTCCCCGCCAAAATCCCTTTTACGTCGCCCTCCCGTATAATGATGTGACGAGGGGTACGACCAAGCCCGAGTCCCGCAAGGTCATCCCGTGGTTCAAGCAGGCCTTCGAACGCCCGGGCAAATCCGTCTGCAAAGGCCGCTGGATCGCCATCCGTTTTGGCAGCCGCATTTGCTATGCCCAGTGGGAGGATTGCGGTCCGTTCCGCACGGATCACTTCCAGTACGTTTTTGGAAACGACCGTCCCCGCCCGAATCTCAACCAGGGCGCCGGTCTCGATATCTCTCCGGCTGTGCGCGACTACCTCGGCATGGGCAACAAGGATGTGACCGACTGGAAGTTCGTCGAGGCCCGTGATGTCCCCGCTGGTCCGTGGACGAAGTACGGTGACAACAACACCTTCGTCCTCCAGCGTCGCGGCGCGAATCTCTTTCTCGTCGATCGCAACAACGCCTACGGCGCCCGCCGCTAGCTGGCCGGGCTTTACCGGGAGTTTTTTGACCGCTCTCCGGCTCCTCGCTTTCCCGTCGCAGGGCGCTCGCGGATTCCGGCAACGCCGTCCCTGAGCTCCTCTAGTAGTTGTTCAGGGTTTTCCACCCGCTTCCCGGCGGAGGTGTTTGCTGGGATCGGGGCTGGTATTGGGAACGTGAGGGCGGTTGTTGTTGTTGATACTGTTGCTGCTGGCGTTGGCGGTCTTGTTGCTGCTGGAGCTGCTGCTGCATGGCGTCGCGCTGTTTTTGCAGGGCTTCCGTCTGGCGCTGCTGCTGGTCGATCTGGCTTTGCTGCATCTGGCGCATCCGCTCCTGCTGGGCCTCCTGGATCTTGCGGTTGCGATCCTGCATCTCCTGCTGTTGCTGTTGGATGCGGGTCGCCGTGTCGGGCTGCGGGGTTTGTTGCTGGAGGTTTCGACGCCGTTGTTCGTTCTCCTCGACCTGGGCTTGCTGGGCCTGCTGCTGACGGTAGCGGGGGTCGCCCGGGCGGGCTTCGTTCGATTGCTGTGCCGGTGTCGGCGTGGCCGCCTGGTTCTGCGGCGGGGTGGTGACTGGAATGCCGGCTACCGGGTAACCAACGACACGGCGGGAGGGCTGGATGACCGTCGCTTGCCCTGCCGGTGTCGGCTGGGCGTTGACGCGCTGGCCGGGGGTGCTCCGTGGGCGGGAGACATGGCTGGTGATACTTCGCTGGGTCGTGGCGGAAAATATGGGATAAACCTTTGGTGCGAGGACGGGCAGCACCCCTTGTTTGAGGAGATTCTGGCGATCGACCGATGCGGGCCAGCCATCTGTGCTCTGGCAGCGCTGGAGCTGGTACCGGGGGATGGGATATTGCACCCGGCGATTGATCCGGTCGTAATCGGGTCCGGCGCAGTAAATTGCGTTGTTCCGCACGGTGATGATCGTCACGTTCGCGGTTCCCCCGATGATGGTGATATTCTGCCCGACCGGCAGGAGCACCGGACGCATGGCGGGCCAGCCGAGGTGCTGCACGGGGCAGAAGTTGTAATACTGCGGCCCGATGCTGTACGACACGTCGACCGTGGTTGAGAACCCCGAGGAAGGCTGCCAAACCGCTTCGGGGGGTAGGGGAGCCCAGCCGACGTAATCATCGTCGGTTCTCCAGGAGACCCAGGCCGGAGCCCATTCATACCCCGGCACCCAGATCCATCCGCCGTCGTCCAGAGTAGTCCAGCGGCCATAGTGATATACGATCCATCCCCATGGCTCGTTCGACATCCAGGTCCACCCGGCGTCGGTTTGCGCCCAGCGTCCATCCGTGTAAGGCCGCCAGCCCGGATCGACCTTCGGCCGCCAGCTCATCCCGTAGTCCTGGACATTGATCCACTCGCCGTAGGGGGAGAGTTCCTGGAAAAAAGTGTCAAAAGTGACCGGAGATTGGGTCTGCGCCGGAGCGGGAGACGCAAAAAATCCCAGCAGGGCGACGAGCGCAGCCAGGAGGAGGGAAGGTTTCATAAAATGGCCTCAGAGCGGAGTTTAGCGCGATTCCGGGGAACTTCCACCGGTCTCTTGAGAAATCGTAACGCAGCAATCTCACTCGGGGGATGTTTTTCATTTTGACAGGCATTTCGCGTTTGGTACGTTTTCCGTCCCTCTTCAATAAGGGATGAAGACTCTAGCCGTTTCGCGGAATACGGGACAACGGTTAGGGTTTTACGCCCTTTTGCAGATGGACAAAAAACGCAGATGCGTCCTAGTTCTTTATGGCTCAGGCCTTATATGCCCATGTAGCTCAGTTGGTAGAGCACGTCCTTGGTAAGGACGAGGTCACCGGTTCAATCCCGGTCATGGGCTCCACCCCTGAAGAACGACGCGCCTGTCAAACCAAACGCAACCCTTAAGATGGCAAAAGAACAGTTCCAAAGAACAAAACCGCACGTCAACATTGGCACGATCGGCCACGTTGACCACGGTAAGACTACGCTCACGGCCGCGATCACGACCGTGCTCGCCAAGGCTGGCAAAGCCAAGGCGATGAACTACGCTGATATCGACGCTGCTCCCGAAGAAAAAGAGCGCGGTATCACGATCAACACCGCTCACGTTGAGTACGAGACCGACAACCGCCACTACGCGCACGTCGACTGTCCCGGACACGCCGACTATGTGAAGAACATGATCACCGGTGCGGCCCAGATGGACGGTGCTATCCTCGTCGTCAGCTCCGCAGACGGCCCGATGCCCCAGACCCGCGAGCACATCCTCCTCGCCCGTCAGGTCGGCGTTCCGTCGATCGTCGTGTTCATGAACAAGGTGGACATGGTGGACGACAAGGACCTCCTCGACCTCGTCGAGATGGAAGTCCGTGAACTCCTGAGCAAATACGAATTTCCTGGCGACGACATCCCGATCGTCAAGGGCAGCGCTCTCAAGGCTCTCGAAGGAGACGCCGAGTACGAGAAGCTGATCCTCGACCTCATGTCCGCCGTTGACGAATACATCCCGACGCCGGAGCGTCCGAAGGATCTTCCCTTCCTCATGCCGGTGGAAGACGTGTTCAACATTGAAGGTCGCGGCACTGTCGCCACCGGTCGTGTCGAGCGCGGTATCCTCAAGAAGATGGAAGAAGTCGAGATCGTTGGCATCAAGCCGACCGTCAAGACGACCGTCACCGACATCGAAATGTTCCGCAAGCTCCTCGACTCCGCCGAAGCCGGCGACAACGTCGGTGTGCTCCTCCGCGGTGTTAAGAAGGAAGACATCGAGCGCGGTCAGGTCATCGCCAAGCCCGGTTCGATCAAGCCCCACCGCAAGTTCAAGGCTGAGATCTACGTGCTGAGCAAGGACGAAGGCGGCCGTCACACGCCGTTCTTCTCGAACTACCGCCCGCAGTTCTATTTCCGTACCACGGACGTGACCGGCACCATCAAGCTCCCCGAGGGCGTGGAAATGGTTATGCCTGGTGACAACGTCTCCATCGAGGTCGAGCTGATCACTCCGATCGCCATGGAAAAGACGATCCGCTTCGCCATTCGCGAAGGCGGCCGCACCGTCGGTGCTGGACGCGTGGCGGACATTCTGGAATAAGTTAAAGCCTCTTTTGCCAAAGGACAGTAGCTCAATTGGTAGAGCAACGGTCTCCAAAACCGTCGGTTGGGGGTTCGAGTCCCTCCTGTCCTGAGCAAAGGCATTATTCCATACATCCCTAAATTCGTACCCATTCATGTTCGGTAATATCCGCAAGTTTGTCACCGAGGTCCGCGTGGAGCTCGGCAAGGCCCAGTGGCCTTGGGACCCCAATGAAAAAGGTTTCAAGCGCTACAAGGAACTCGCGGATTCGACCATGGTGGTTTTGATTGCGATGGTTATCCTGGGCGCTTACATCGCACTCTTTGATTTCTTCCTCATCAATATCGTCGGTTTCCTGACGAGACAGTAATTACACATGCCGATCGCACCCCGAGACCAGTGGTATGTCGTGCACGTTCTCTCCGGACAGGAGCAGAAAGTGCAGGATAATCTCATCCGCCGCATCAAACTGGAGGAGATGAGCGATTATGTGTTCGAAGTTCTCATTCCCACGGAACGCGTGCAGGAGATCAAGCGCGGCAAGAAGACCGAGACGACTCGGAAATTCTTCCCCGGCTATCTGATCGTCAACATGCACCTGCTGGATGAGAACAACCAGCTTGTCGACAAGACCTGGTACTTCGTCCGCGAAACGGACGGCGTGATCGGGTTTGCCGGCTCGAAGGATCGCCCGACCCCGATGCGAACCAAGGAGGTCGAGAGCCTGCTGGCCCAAGTCCGCGAGCGTGAGGACACCGTCAAGCCAAAGATCAGCTTCGAAGTCGGAGACAAGGTCAAGGTGGCCGATGGTCCGTTCCAGAACCAGAACGGCATCGTCGAGGAAATCGATCCCGAGCGCGGCAAGCTGCGCGTGTCGGTTACCATCTTCGGTCGTGAGACCCCGGTGGACCTCGAGTACTGGCAGGTCGAAAAGGCCTGATATTTTTCCCCAACGCATTTTACCCGAAGGGCCGTCCTGCAAAGGTCGGCCCTTCTTCTTTTCCCCTCTTGGCTGCCACCTCATGCGTGTTTCCATGAGGCCTGCATCGGGGGCGGTGATTGCTCTTGCCCTCGCGGGAGCGAGCCGGTATCAACTGACAGTAGTTCCTTAACCCAAAATGCTTCCTCTTCTTCTCGCCGGAGGCGCCTATATTGCGCCCATCACCACGACGCAGTCCTCGACCGCTGCGGTCGACATGTACAATCACACCCTGCGCGGCGAGCGCATTCTGGCCAGCGAAGTCGTCTGTCGCGGCCGCTGGGGCACGCCGATGCTTCCCGATGGCAAGGGCGGATACAGCCTCATCTCCCCGATCAACCCTGAGTTCATCGCTCTGAGCCTCATTCAGCCGCCCAAGACCTCCGGAACTCCGTTCCGCCCGGCCGTGACGGTGAGTGTCCCGGTGATCGAGTAAGGGAAGATTTTGAGGGATTCGCTTTGCTCCGGGCTTCGGAGCAGTTATCAGATCGCCATGCGCGCGTTTTTTGTTCTCGCGGGAGCGGTGCTCCTTGCGTCCTGTGCCCATCGTGAACCGGAGATTCATGCCGTGGACCCCACCTCGCTCGGCGATCGGCTTTCCACCGTGGCAAAGGCTCACAATTCCGCCCGGCATGAGCAATTCACCGAGCAGTTTGCCCGCAACGCCACGATCCAGCTGCCCGCCTCCCCGCGCGGCTCTGGTGTCTCAGGGTATCTCACCGCACTGGCGCTCGATCCGTATACCATCTCCTTCACGAAGCCCGAGATGGTCTACTCCCTGCCGACTCGCGCCGCGACTCGCAGCACGATGATCGCCAGCGCCCCCGGGCGCTTCAACATCCAGGAACGCGTGACGGTGGATTGGATCTGGGAGGATGGAGCCTGGAAAATCGCGCGCATCGCCGTCTCCGAATGGCCGGCCATCGTCGGCACCTGGCGGCGCAGCGGCTTGAAAGGCGAAGGTTCCATCGAGCTGCGCATCCTGCCCGGCAATACCTACGCCATTTATCTCGGTGAAGATATGGCCGTGCCAGCCTTCCGTGGTCGCTACAGCCTCGAGGGCAACCGGATTACCTTTACCGATACTTCTGCCAACGAGGCGACTCGCTTCGAAAGCGCTCCAGGCGTCTACACCTACATCGTGTCCGGCCGCGGCGTAAATCTGATCCGTGTCGAGGACTCCAACTCCTGGCGGAAAGAACGCTTCGAAGGCGACTGGACCGGCTCGCGGTAACTCGCGAGCAGCAGGACTGCGCCAGCTTTCAGTATCCGGCGAACACCGGAAAATCATCGCGCGCGGCTGGCGAGGGATTTTCCTGCCGACATCTTCTCGCGGAGCGGACATCAAACCATGCCGCTCGTTCCCGGCCTGATTTTGCAAAGTCCGGATGTGGGAACCTAACTGCATGGGATGATGGGCTGGGTCCCGTGAAGAATTTCGCGGAGCTGCGTGACGGAATTCACTGAGCCCGCTCCTGCATGCGCGGATATCGGGAACTCATGGGAGGATTCCTGTTTGCACGCAGTCTGGTTAGGAAGCAGGTAGTTAGCATAACTCCAGCAACTCATTGGCTATCTCAGTATCGAGATAGGATAAGATCTCGCCCATCGGTTAATGACGACATCTTCCTTGTCTGTCAGATGCGCTTTCCGGAAGGCATTGACCTCCAACTAGCGCCATTCTAGCTTCGGCCTCTTATTCGACAGTTCCCCGACGGCCCATCGGCGAACTTAAATACCCAGGGCGCATCAAACCTCACACACATAATCACAATGGCAAAAGTCAGCCTGAAAAATGTCTTTAAAATCTACCCGGGAGAAAATGGCGGGGATGTCACCGCGGTGACAGACTTCAATCTGGAGGTCGAGGATCGCGAATTCGTTGTCTTCGTCGGCCCTTCCGGCTGTGGAAAATCCACGACCTTGCGAATGATCGCGGGTCTCGAGGAAATCTCCAAAGGAGATGTCTCCATCGGAGACAAGCGGGTGAACGACGTTCCGCCGAAGGATCGCGACATCGCCATGGTCTTCCAAAACTACGCTCTCTACCCGCACATGAGCGTCTACGACAACATGGCCTTCGGCCTCAAACTGCGAAAATACCCAAAGGCGGAGATTCACTCCCGAGTGATGGATGCCGCTGCGATCCTGGGCATCGAGCAATATCTGGAGCGCAAGCCAAAGGCCCTCTCCGGCGGGCAGCGCCAGCGAGTGGCCGTGGGGCGCGCGATCGTCCGCCAGCCCAAGGTGTTCCTTTTCGACGAGCCGCTTTCCAATCTTGATGCCAAGATGCGGGTGCAGATGCGCACGGAGATCACCAAGCTCCATCAGCGTCTGCAGGCCACGATGATCTATGTGACCCACGACCAGGTCGAGGCAATGACCATGGGCACCCGCATCGTGGTGATGAAGGATGGCTTTATCCAACAGGTGGACGCTCCGCTCACGATCTACAGCGAGCCCGTGAATCTCTTCGTCGCTGGCTTCCTCGGCACCCCGCCGATGAATTTTGTGAAAGGCACTCTGGCAGGCAGGGAAGGAGCCGTCGTTTTCAAGGAAATCCAGGGAGGCGCCGTGGAGCTGCAGCTCGGTGATCGCAAGGCTGCTGCCGCATACATCGGCAAGGAGGCGATCCTGGGCGTGCGGCCTGAGGATTGCGATCGGGTCGCTCCCGGCGTGGCGGCGGCGGGAAGTTCCTTCCAGGCGGTGGTGGATATGGTCGAGCCAATGGGGGCGGAGACTTATTTCTACCTCCAGACCGGGGCGCATACGATCATCAGTCGCACCTCGACAATGATGCTTCAGCGGGAGACCGGAAACCGCCAGGAGTTTGCGATCAATGTGAACAAGGTGCACTTATTCGATCCGGTGACGACCAACCGAATCGTTTAGCGAGGCTCTCGCCGACCGGGATGGCCCATGCTGTCCCGGTCGGGCGCGCGTCGCCCTTACTCCTTTTTTGGAGGATTTTCCGGACGCGTTTCCTCGCGCAGCAGGAGAGCCGATTTTTCAACATTTGGCTGTCAGGGAAACCGACAAGTTGCTGGCTCTTGATAATTTATCGTTCAGGAATACTGTGATTGATCATGGATACTTCGAGGGACTGTTGTTATTCATGGGAGCGTAGGGTTGAGCGTTTCCCAATATTCAAGACGAGGGCGTTTTCCCTGGTTGAGCTATTAACGGTGATAGCAATTATTTCGACCCTGGGAGGTCTTGCTATCACGGCGCTTTCGGGAATTTCTTCTTCCCGGGCGTCAGCAAATGGAGCCAGCCTCGTGGCGGATGTTCTGCTATCCGCCCGTCAGCTTGCCCTTAGCTCCGGGGAACCTGTGGCTGTTGTTTTTGCTGCGCGCGTCCATTCGGAAAAGCCTCAGGCGATCATGCTGCTGGAGGGATCGTGGCAGGACGGAGCCCTGCGTTGGAAACCGGCATCGCGGTGGCAGTTGTTTGGCAATGAGATCAGCGTGGTCCCGTTCGAGCGAGATCAGTCGGATTCGCTCTATCGATCCGGCACGGCGGGGCTGGGCGCTGGCCTGGATATACCGCTCGCGGGAGAAAAGGTTACCGATTATTTTTATCTCATCTACCGTCCTAATGGTTCGATTGACGCCCCCCAGATAGCGCCGAGTGTAGCCATTCGCAGACAAACCAAGGAATCCGTGAATGACTACGTTGTTGTTGCCCAGGAAAACACCGGTCGTATCAAGATCGTTGGAGACTAAACGGGCTCCTTCGTCCACCGGGGGCTTCAGCCTGGTCGAGGTGGTCGTGGCGATCGGGATATTTGCCTTTTGTATCGTCGCTTTGATCGGGTTGCTGCAAGTGGCGCTTACCTCCGTACGTGAGTCTCAGGTGGATTCCTCGCTCGCCAGCGTGATGGGCAATCTTTCCGCCCGCCTCAACACTATCGATGCGACAGAATTGTCGACGGTTAATGGAACCAATCACTATTTTGACCTTACGGGCATGCCGTTGTCTGCTTCCAATGACCCGTCCGTGTACTTCCGGGCCAAATGGACCGCGGTGGATTCCGTAACGATGGCTTCCCTCTTTGATCTGCCGGGCGGCGTCAACCTGCGGACGTGGACCGTGGCGATAGAATACCCGGCTCCGCAGTACGGGAAATCCCTGCGGTTTCTGGTCGGCAGACGAGCCTGGTGATGAAGAAGAGCAATGGTTTCACTTTGATCGAGTTGCTGGCAGGAGTGGCGGTCCTCTCCATGCTGCTCGTGCTCATCTTTAATGTGATCGACCGCACCGGGTCCCTCTCCTCGGGCAGCATGTCGAAGATGGAGGCCGCGCGCATTGCCCGGGAGTGTTTTGATCTGATTGGGCGGGATTTGTCTGGCGCACAACTGCCATACAACCGAGCGGCCACGAATTCGCTGCAGTTCCTCGTCAACCCCGCGGATCTCGATACTGCCTATGCTAACCCGCATTCCATCTTTTGGCAGGCACCCCTGGCAGGTTCCTCCGAGAATGGCAACCTGGCCATGGCGGGGTATTTTGTCCAAAGAGAGTTGGTGACGGCGGACCCAAAGCAAAACCGCTTCCAGCTTCGTCGCCTGTACGTGGAGCAATCGGACACGAACCGCTTTGGTCTCCTTTCCACCAATGGCGGAACTCCCTGGTACAAGGCTTTGGCCCCGGAGTTTGCTCCGACGAGCGAGTCTCCGCAGACTGCTCAGAATTTCAAGGGATGGGTGGCCGACGGCGTGCTCGGGCTCTGGGTGCGATGTCTGGATGCAACCGGCAACCCGATCAAGCTCTCGGCCGCGGGGACGGATCTTCAAGCCTCCTTTGATTCACGCAAGGCTTTCCAGACCGATCGCAATCGCTACCCCTCCACGGATTTCTCTGCGCTGCCCGCCTTTGTCGAGGTCGGGATGGTTACGTGTTCCTCCAGTGACGCTCGGAAGATCACGAGACTTCCCTCGTCGGGTACGAGCCGCAATCCGGATACCTTCTATGAGGACCTAAATGCCTTCGCTAGCGCGTTGCAGACCGATAATCCCGGGGCGAAATCGATTACGGTTTCCGTCCGCATCATTCCCATCCTGACAGCCGATCCTTGAATGAAGTTCCAACGATCAGATCGCGCTTCTGCGCTCATTATTATCCTAGCCGCCGTCGTGATGGTGACCATCCTGTGTGTGGCTTTCCTGCATTTCGCAGGTACGGAAAGGCGTTCATCGCGGCTGGCTCTGAATGCCACCGTTGCCCGCGCCCTCGCCAACGTGGGGGCGGACGCGGCATTGGCCAAGCTCAAGTATGCGACGGAGGCGGGCATGCAGACAGGTCGGCTATGGTCGTCGGAGCCGGGCAGGATCCGTATCTTTCCGGCAGGCAACCTTTCCTCGTATGAGGATGTCGATCTCTTCTCTGCCTTGCCGGGGCCGGATGTGCCGGGCGCGACAGATGTCAACAGCGTCGACCTGAACAAGCCCTCTTACCAGGGGAAGCATCCCATCGCGGAACCGGCGTCTTCCGGCGGAGCAGCTCCTATGAAAGTCGGATGGATTGATTTGCTTGCAGATCCCGGCAGCACAGCCTCGCGGGAGAATCCGATCATTGGCCGGGTGGCCTATTGGGTTGATGACGAGAGCTGCAAGATCAACATCAACATTGCGGACGGCAGCAAGAAGGACTCGAATCTGAGCTTTGGCTTTGGCACTCCATCAGAGGTGAGTCTGGAGGCGCTTAGGAAGCCTGACGGCTCCCGCATCAGCACTGCGCAGGCGGCAAAGATCAGCGAGTACGCCTGGAATCGTGGATTTAACTCCGCAGCCGAGGTCACCATGGCCGCGGAAAACGGCGAGGCTTCCGAGGAGTTTTTTGAAAGGAACAAGTTTGCTCTGACTCACTACAGCAAGGCTCCGGAGATCAGCTTTATGGGGGACCCGAGGATCTATCTTTTTCCCGCTGTGCGGCTTTCCTCGAACGGAGCCACCGCCAACGGGTTGGTGCGGTCGTGGTTGACCAATGCCTATGGCGTGGCGCTCGACTCGGGATTGACGAATTATCTGGCGTACTCGGGCAGCACGGATGCCAAGCGCATCTCGATCACGGACCCGATCAACTTTGTCTATCCCACATCGCGGCAGATCGAATCCGCGCTGCCCGGCAAGGCGCCATTTTACCAGTATGGCCGGCATTATTATCTGGATAACGCACAGTTCCTCTCAAGTGCGCCGTCGGGGACGAATCCAGAGAACTATATTTTTGCCAAGAGAATCGCCGAGGCGATAAAGGGAGAGGATTCTCTCCAGGGAGCCTTCACCTGGCCGGGTTTCAGCGGGAGTGCCGCCGGGGGATTTGCTGATAAATATAACGATCGGCAGATCGACTCCCTCGCACTCCAGATCCTGGATATCGGAACGAGGGCGGCGATGGGAGATGAGGCGCGAGGGGGAAATCTGCCATCACTGGTCACGACCGGGATGGTGAGTGGTAAAAATGCGATCGGCCTTGGGCGCACGCCGAAGTTTACGGAGTTCACAGTTTCCTTTGATGCCGTGCGTACGGCGACCAATCCGGCCGGAGCGGGGCCACCGCCCCGCGTCACAAACATCCCGGCTGTTCAGGTCGATCCGAAGCTGGAGTTTTGGTTTCCCACGCAATACGAGGGAATGCCGTGGGATGAAAAGTTCGGAGGATACTGGCGCACGGGCCAGAATGGGAACAACTACGTCCTGAACCCAGTCGAGCAGGTCTTTGCCGACGGTTGCGTGCTGGGGGGAAGCTGGATGGATAACCTTTTTCAGATCACCGGGATCGACCTGGGAGGGCTGAGCTACAACTCGACCGATCCCGATCCCCGGCATGCAGTCTATCATCCCTACCGTAATGGTCGCGGAGGTTCCAGCAACTCGCAGCCTTCCGGAAATCGACGGCCGCCATTTGCCTTTCCGAGCGTCAGCAGCACGGGCGCGGTATGGAAGCCGGGTGAATACCATGGAGTGCCGGCGACCGATCGGGGAAGCGTCACCTTATATGGCCCGAATGATCCGGCGATGACCGCGTTTCCCGTCTCGGGCGGCATCGTGCTGTGGACTCAAGCCGGTGGCGCTGGAGCGATACTTGGAAACTGGGACGTCGCTCCCCTCGACAGCCTGCGCGGCGACTACCGGACAATTAGCGGCACCTCGAGCTATATCTATACTAACGAGGATCCACTAAGCATCCGGGCAGAGCTGAAGGAGGCGGTGATCCCGGTGCCGACGGGATTTAGCATTCCCGTCCCGGCGGTCGAGCACGTATGGCATGGTTACGTCAAGGATCCGCTGGTTAACAAATTCCCGGGAGACTGGATCGTTGCGGACTCCGATGCAGATGCAACCCTGCAGACGAGTGGTACGACGGCCTTTTCCTACCTGGATGGAGCCAATCATGGCTTTCTGGCCTCACAGGGGGGCGACCCCTTGTCGATCTGGATGCCCAGGCTGGATGTGAGTTTTCCAAAGCAGTCGCGCTTTCCCTCGATCGGCGCATTGAACTATGTACGTACGGGGGTTGCGCCGGATGACCTTGCCGTCCCACTTTCCCGGCAGAAGGGCACGCCATGGCGAAGCCTGAGTCTGACGCCGGCTTCCGGCTCTGGACAGGCGACGCAAAAGGGCCGTTATCCGGACTGGGCGATGCTGGATTTGTTCACGGTACCATTCCTGCCGCAGCTTCCGTTTCGGGTGGGTGAAGCGGCCACGCCGAAGCGGCATCTGACATTCGGCGGGGCGACGGAGGGCAAGATCAACATCAACAACCCGGCGGTGCCGTTCCCATTTTCGCAGACGTTGAGCCAGACCGAGCGTGACCAGTTTCCCAAACGCACGGCTCCGGTGGAGGCGCTCTTTCACAATGTGCGGGTCAACCAGGGTTACAACGCAGCCGACGAGCCTCAGTATGCAACCCTGAGCGACTCGCAAGTCAATGCGCTCGTCGCGGCGATTCAAAACCGGGTGGCGGCAGATGGTCCTTTTGTCCTGCCTGGCCAGGTGGCTGATTTGAGCGAGATCGATGCCTATACCTACAAGGGAGTGGCGGCGGAGGCTCAATCGCGCAATGACCTGCTCAGGCAGGTGATTGGTGCGACCACCACGCAAAGCAATGTCTTTTCCATCTGGGTCGTGGCGAGGTCGGTGAAGAAGAAGGCCGCCAATACCAGCTACGGAGAATTTGAACCGGGAGATATCGTCACCGCCGAGGTGCGTCGTCGGTATGTCGTCGAGCGGTTCATCGATCTTGGAGCGGATGGTGTACCCGGAAACGCCAGCAACCCGGGGCCCGATGGAGTCATCGGTACGGAAGACGATCCGGTGGATGCCAAATATCACCCGGCGATGAAGCCGCCATTTCCCTACCTTTGGCGGATCGTCAGCATGGAGGAAATCCAGCGTTAGTAATCATGCAAACCTCGACTCGAAAATTCATCGCCATCGCGCTGTCGGCATTGTTCGTCATGACGGCAAAATCCGCGGAAGAAAAGCAGGACCAGCCCAAGGTGGAGGTGGTCGCATCGGGATGGAGTGTCGATGGCCAGCTGGTACTGGGCGTAAAAATCACCGCTGCGAAATCCCGGCCTCTGGAGCTTGGAAAGGCGGCGAAGTCGTCCGACCAGACGGTCTCTCTTTTCACCACCAAGGAAAGCTGGCTGAAAGATGTCCGTACGGGAGGCAGGATTCCCGCGAGTCGCCGCTTTCCCAACAAGCCAAACTATGGATGGATCAAGAGTGCCGAGACGATCGCGCCGGGTGACAGTCGCGAGTTTACAGCGGCATTTCCCGCGCCACCGCTGCCGCCGGTGGTGAACGGCAAACGCCAGGATTACCAGCTCGAACTCCACCTGCCGGGCGAGCTGCCCCCGGTCACGTTTCGTGTTCCAGTGCCAGCGGAGCTGTCGAGATCTCCATGAACCCAGGCAGGCCGCTGCCTGTGCCTGCCCGGGTCTCTCATGGGAGATGAACGTCAGGCTTTTTCGGCGGTGACCGGATTGGTCAGTCGGCCGATATGATCGATCTCGATGGTGATCTCGTCGCCAGGCTTCAGCCAGCGCGGTGGCTTGGCGGCCATGCCGACGCCGTGGGGCGTGCCGGTAAGGATCACGGTGCCGGGCAGGAGCGTGGTGCTGCCGCTGAGGAATTCGATGAGAGTCGGCACGTCAAAGATCATGTCATTCGTGTTCCAATCCTGCACGGTTTCGCCATTGAGGATCGTCCGTATCCCGAGCTGGTTGGGGTCGGGAATGTCGTCCGTCGTGACCAGCACGGGGCCGAGCGGGCAGAACGTGTCGAAGAATTTTCCGCGGCACCACTGGCCGCCGCCCATCTTGAGCTGCCAGTCTCGTGCGCTCACGTCGTTGGCACAGGTGTACCCGAGGACATAATCGAGGGCGTCCTCCTTGCGCACATTTTTGCAGGGACGACCGATCACGACGGCGAGTTCGCACTCGTAGTCGACTTCCCGGCTCGCCATCTTTGTCGGGATCTCGATTGGATCCCCGGGGTGTTGCAGGGTGTTGATTCCCTTCACGAAGAGGATCGGCATCTGAGGTGCCTTGGCTCCGCTTTCCGCGGCGTGGTGGCGATAGTTCAGCCCGATGCAAAGGATCGCCGTGGGCTCCAGCGGAGCGAGCAGTTTGACGATGGCCTCCTGGGTCCCGGTCGGGGTGAGACCGGAGTACAGATCGCCCGAGAGGCGCTCGGCCTGTCCGGATGCAAGGAGCCTGCCGAAGTGTATCTGGTGGTCGGAAGTTTGGTAGCGGATGATTTTCATGGGATAAAAAGGGCGCGCTGGGGATTGTCGCGGCAAAGAGCCATCACCTGGGTTTCCGAAAGACCCAGCTCGCCAGTGAGCTTCTGCGAGACATAGGGGAGGCTGGCGGCTGAGCCGACGAGATGGCTGCCACCAGGAGCGCGAGCGGCCAGGTCGGGTCCGACTTCGATATCCCACCGGCCGAGAGTGTAACGGCCAGGCCCGAGCCCTGCGGCTGCCATGGCGTCGGTGGTCACGATGGATCTCTCCAGCCCGGCGAGATCGAGGTAGTTCTTTAGGACAAATGTGGGGATGTGCACGCCATCGGCGATGAAGCAGAGAGTGAGCTGATCTCTGAGAAACAAAGCACGCTGAATGATATTGTCATGCCGGGGGAGTTGCGCCGGGCAGGCGTTGCCGAGATGGGTGAAAAGATTCAGCCCGTGGCGGATGGCGCTCCGGAGCTCCTCCAGGGTGGCATCGGTGTGGCCTGCGGAGACGGCGACGCCCTGGTCGCGAAGGAATCGGATGGTTGATCCCGAGGGATCTTGCTCCGGTGCCAGCGTCACGAGGCGCACATGACCGCGGCCTGCTTGCAGGAGTTCACGCATGAGGCCCGTGTCTGCCGGGAGAATGGCGTCTTCCGGATGAGCGCCGCGGAAGCCCGCCAGCGCAGAGATGAAGGGCCCCTCGATGTGGATGCCCGCGATGACCTCGTCGGTCAGGGAGTTCTCCGCCTTTAGCCGGGCGATGGTCTCGATCCTTCGCGTCATGGTGTCCGGCTTATCCGTGATGATCGTGGCGAGGATCTTACGGGTGCCATCGCGGCGGAGCCGCCCGCATGCATGCATGAGGTCGACCCGAGACAATCCGTCCTGGTTGAAGTCAACCCCGGCGTACCCGTTGACCTGGATGTCGAAAAAATCCATGCCTTACTTGAGCAGCGAGGCCGAGGGCGGGTCCAGATACAGGGTGGTGCCGACGTGCGTCTGCAGGATGGAAGCCGGAACGTCGGGGCTGATCGGGCGTTCCAGCGTATTGCGGACGGCCTCGGCTTTGCGGAGGTCGGGTACGGTGAGAATGATGGATCGTGACTTGAGGATCTGGCGGATCGACATCGAGATGGCCTGCCGTGGGACGGCATCGAGAGAGGAAAACCAGCCCTCGCCGAGCTGTTGGCGACGACAGGCCTCGTCGAGATTCACCACCAGATAAGGGCGGCTGGTCTGGAAATCAGCCGGAGGATCGTTGAAGGCGAGATGGCCGTTTTCTCCGATGCCGGCAAAACAGACGTCGATGGGATGCCCGGTGATCAGGGCTGCCAGCCGGTCGCACTCTGCCTCGGGATCGCTCTCTCCATTGATATAATGAAACTGGTTCGGAGGATTGGGCAGGAGCCGGTGAAAGCGTTCCCAGAGATACTGGCGGAAGGAGGCGGGATGCGTGATGGGGAGGCCGACGTATTCATCAAGGTGAAAGACAGTAACCCTGTTCCAGGGAAGCTCCTCTCCGACGAGCGTCTGAAGCATCTCAAACTGCGATGCCCCGGTTGCAACAATGATATTGGCTCTTCCGCGCTCCGCGATGGCCTCACGGATCAGCACGGCTCCGTGGCGGGCTGCGGAAGCTCCGGAAATTTTCTTGTTGGAACTGATGACGGTTCGAATGGACATGACTTTAGTAAACTGCGCGTCCACCGCTGAGATCGAAGGTGAACCCTGTGGTGAAACTGTTGGCGGGAGAAACGATGAACGCGGCGGTGTCGGCAAACTCCTCCAGCGTGCCGCAGCGCTTCATGGGGATCTTGTCCGTCATGTAGGAGACCTGGGCCGAGGGCATGGCATCGACGAGGGCGGTCTGGATCACTGCTGGAGCGAGCGCGTTGACGGTGATCCCGGTCTCGGCGTACTCCTTGCCCATCGACTTGGTCATGCCGATGACGGCTGCCTTGGAGGTGGAGTAGGCGACCATGCCGGCGTTGCCCTCCTTGCCGGCGATCGAGGAGATATTCAGGATGCGCCCGTAGCTGGCGGATAGCATCACGGGGAGCACGGCCTGACAGCAGAGAAATGTGCCGCGGGTGTTGAGACTCAAGACGCGGTCAAAGTCGTCGACGGGGACTTCGTGGGACTTCAGGCTGGTCTTCCCGGTGATGCCAGCGGAATTGACCAGGATCTCGATGGAACCTCGTTTTTGACGCACTGCTTCCACCGCGGAGCGGATTTGTTCGCCCTGGGTCACATCTACGACGTGCCAGTCGGCGGATTCCCCGAGTTCGGCTGATGTTTCGCGGAGCCTGGTCTCGTTAAGATCGAACAAGGAGACGAATACTCCCTGCTGGACGAGCTTGCGGGCGAGCGCCTTGCCCAATCCATCGGCGCCCCCGGTGATGATGGCCGTCTGATTGCTTGATGAGTTGAAACGAGTCATGATGAAAATTCCCGGCGCTTCCAGGTGGCGAATTCCTCAAGGAATCCGGCAACCGCCGATGCGAGGAGCGTGAAAAGCTGTCTTCCCTTGTCCTCCGTTGCCAGCTCTGGAGAGCCGAGCGCTCCTGTCTGGGAGAGCTGGTCAAAGGTTTGGGAGACCACGACGCGCGAAGGCGTGTAGCCGAGAGGATCGTAATATTGGGAGCCGATGCCCTCTGTCTCTCCGGTGGCGTTATTCCGCACCCAGTCGGCGCGGATCGCGAGCATGAGGGACGTCTCGTACTCGCAGGCATGAGAGAGGCGGGGGGTTGCCATGAATGTCTGGGCGGCAAGCTCCGGGGCGGCGAGATTCCAATAGCTGGCTGCCGCGATCCAGGGTTCGCTCGCGCCCTTGTGCTTGAGGTTGAGCCGATACAGAGCCTCCGCAAAGGGTGTTTGATTGCCACCATGGCAGTTCAGAAAGAAAATTCGCCGAAACCCGGCGGCAATCAATGAGTCGGCCATATCGACCAGGACCCGCGTATAGGTTTCGCTGCTGATGCTGACGGTGCCGGGGAAGCCCAGGTGATGATGCGATGAGCCGCACCAGAGCGTGGGCAGCAGGACGATCGTTTCCGGAAGGAGCGCTTCGATCCTGCGGCCGAGTTCGTCGGCGATGGCTGCGTCTGTGATGACGGGCAGATGGTTGCCATGTTGCTCCAGTGCAGCGATCGGGATGACGGCGATGTGCGTCTGCGCGATCCGGCCAATCTCGGGCGACGTGAGGTCGGCGTACTTCATTGCGGTATGCGCACGATGCAGTCGATTTCCACATCGATCTCGAGCAACTGCGCGCCGATGGTTGTCCGGGTTGGGCGATGTGTGCCAAAGAAGTCGGCATAGACTGCATTCATCGCGGCGAATGTCTGTTTATCCAGGGGCTGGAGGTAAACCCGGCAGCTGACGACATCGGAGATATCTGCTCCGCAATGCTCGATGACGCGTCGGACGCACTCGAGGGTGAGTTGCGTCTGCTCGGTGATCGAGCCTCGGACGAATCCACCGGTCCTCGGGCTGAACGGTCCCTGTCCCGAGACGTGGAGCAGACGCCCCTCCGAGATGATGCCGGCGGAGAATGGTCCGCGGGGTTTAGGCAGCCCAGGGATTTCGGAAAGGATTTCGAGAGACGAAGGCACGGGCGTCGGAGGTTAGGGTTGTGAAAGCTCGGCGCGGGCTTGTTCCAGACGATCGAAGAACCCGAGATCGATCAGCTCCTTGTGGAGGACGGTGGCCGCGTTTTCGTTGATCGCCCGCAAGGGCAGCCGCATCGGTCCGCAGTCAAAACCGCAGAATCTCATGGTCGTTCGGATGGCGCTCAGCCCGCCGCAGCGGATCATGATCTCGATGGCGCTCGTGCAAAGGGCCTGCCATTCCTCAGCCTCGGCGGCGCGGCCGAGGGAATGGAGCCGCGCGGTCTTGTGATAGAGAGGAGCGGCGAAGTTGTAGGTGCTGCCTACGGCGCTCTTGGCCCCCAGCGACAGACCGGTGAGCAGGAGTTCATCGCGACCAAAGAAGATCTCGTAACGGCCCCCGGCCAGACGAAGGCACTCGGAGTAATCATCGAGATCCTCGTGGGTGAACTTGATGCCGGCGAAGGACGGAATGGCGCGGGCCATCTCGGGGAGAAGGCTGCCGGCCTTTGTCCGGATGCGGCTCATGGATGGCATGTGATAGTAATAAAACGGTGTCGCGGGAGCGGCCTCGGCTATTGCCTGGCAGCAGTCCACCCAGGCGGCGGGGGAGGAGGGCTCGAAGAAGACGGAGCCGATGGAGGCAATACCGTGCGCTCCGATCGACCGAGCATGATCCGCCAGCAGCCTGGCCTCTGCGAGGCTGGTATGGCCGACGTGCACGATGACACTGAGGCTCTGTCCGGCGGCAGCCAGCCATGTTTCGGCCAGTTGCATGCGTTCCTCCCGGGTAAGGGACATTCCCTCGCCCGATGTGCCTCCGATGAAGACTCCGGCCACTCCGGAAGCGGAGAGGCGCGCGGCGTATTCTCCGAGCGATTCGAAATGTACCGAACCATCCGGCAGGAGCGGCGTGAAGGGAGCCGCGATCAGCCGGGGGCGATCTATGCTTGGGGTCTTGGGGGCTGGAGGGCAGGAGGTGGCGGTCATGAACAGGTGAGTTGGATGGCGGGAATGATTGGAAATGGGGATGGCGAGGCGCCGCGAACAAGTTGCTCGATCAGTCGCGACATGATCCGGTTGGTCTCGAGTGCCTGCTCCGCCGAGCAGATCGGGCTGGGAAGGCCGTCGCAGAAGTCTTGAAAAGCCTCCCACTGGGCGAGGTAGAGAGCATCCCGTTCAAATGCGAACGAGAGGTCCTCCATGGCGCCGTCGGTTATTCGGTGGCGGGTAAAGGAGCCACTGTTAAGCTCGAGACGGATGTTGAACCTGGTGGTGGCTAATTCCAGGCAGTGAATCTCCGGCTTGCCTGTGTAGCTGAGATGCAGCTCGGCCTGAAAAGCTGGATAGGAAAAGAGAGCGCTGAAAACCAGGGGATTGGCTGAGTATCCTGAAATCGTTCCCGCTGTGCCTTGGGCGTGCATTTGCGCGGGAGAGGCACCGAGCAGATGATGAAGGAGATCGAGGCCATGGCTGTAGTCCATCAGCAGAGCCCCGGGGAGATGCTCCTGGTAGCGGGAACGGGAGTTTTCCAGCGTTACCAGCGAGTCCACCCGATAGCGGACACTGAGGAGGGCTCCAGCTTCACCGCTTTGCAGCATGGCGCGGAGGCGCACCACGGAGGGATGAAAACGCAGGTGAAAACCGATGGCGAGCGGAGAGCTCGTTTCCCGTGCACAGGCTGTCATGCGAGAGGCTTCATCGAGACGATGACTCATGGGCTTTTCACAAAGCACCCGACAGCCGTTTTTCAGCGCGAGGCAGGTCATCTCCGCGTGCGCCTGATGGGGCGTCGCGATGAGGACATAGTCAGGATGGGAGTCAATCGCCGCGGAGTAGTCGCTCCACTGCGGGGCATCCGGGAGAAGGGTGCGCGCTTCGCGAAGCCCTTCCTCGCGGGAATCACAGACCTCCACTTGCAGGCCGGGAAGGGTGGAGTACAGCCGGGCGTGACGCAGGCCGATCGAGCCCATGCCGGCAATGATCAAACGCTTGGAGTTCATCGGAAGGCAAGGAAGCCGCCATCGACCGCGAGTGTCTGGCCGGTAACGTAGCGGGAGGCGTCGGAGGCGAGGAAAACGATGGCGCCTTTCAGGTCTGCGGAAAAATCGCCCATGCGGCCGAGCATGGTATGGCTGGAGTAGCGACGCACAAACTCGGGCGGATGGGTGGGTCGCTGAAATCCGCCGGGCAGCAGGGCGTTGACACGGATCTGGTGGCTGCCCACCTGGGCGGCGAGATCGACGGTCAGCCCGATCACTCCGGCCTTGGCGGCGGTGTAGTCCACGGTGTTGGGCACGAGGTCGGGAGAGTCGGCGTAAACGGAGCGATCCCGGCCGATCAGCGAAGAGATCGAGCTCATGTTGATGATGGAGCCGGAGTGCTGCTGCTTCATGAGCGGCAGAGCAGCGCGACAGCAGAGAAAGGTGCTCGTGAGATTCTGCCGGATCGTGCAGTCCCAATGAGCGAGCGGCTGTTCCTCCGGATGGTGGTAGGCATAGGCGGACTCCGCCAGTGTCGTGCCACGGCCGCTGGCGTTGTTGATGAGGATGTCGAGTCGTCCGTGACGTTCTGACAGCGACCGGAAGGTGGCGGAGACGGAGTCCTCGCTGGCCACATCGAGGGCGACTCCCTCGACAGCCTGCCCGGTTGCGGCGGAGAGAGTGGCGGCGGCCTTTTCCGCGCGAGCCTTGTCGCGGGACGTGATGATGACGGTCGCTCCCGCTTCGGAAAGGGCCTCGGCCGAGTAGTAGCCCAGGTGCTCCGTGGCTCCAGTGATCAGCGCCACACGGCCCCGGAGGGAGAAGAGGTTGGTGACATGCATGCTGCCGCCATTTCGGATGAGAAGCATGGCCGGAGCGATCTGAAAGCACTTGTTAGTAGTGTTTACAAGTCGTGGGCTGTCGGGTTTTCTTACTTCGGGAATGACATGGTCTCCTTGGAAAACCGGGACCTAAAGTTGCGGGATGAAGGTTTTTCTCATGACCGACATCGAGGGTGTCGCGGGAGTCTCATCGCACGCCCTGCACTCCTACCCGGAGGGAAAGTATCATGAAGAGGCCAAACGTCGCCTGACCGGAGAGGTCAACGCCGCCGTGGAGGGATTGCTGGAGGGCGGAGCGTCGGAAGTTCTCGTGGCCGATGGGCATGGGCCGGGAGGGATCTGTTTTGATCATCTGCACGAGAAAGCCCTCCTCCTGCATGGGCGCCCGATTACGCGAGAGCAGTTGCTGGGGCCGGTGTGGGACTGTGACGTGGTTGCGATCGTAGGCCAGCATGCGCGGAGCGGCGTGGCGCACGGTAATCAGAACCACACCTTCGACAGCCGGGCCATCGATCGCATGACGCTGAATGGCCGGGAAATCGGCGAAACCTATTACCTCGCCGCCTGGGCGGGATTGAAGGGTATCCCGGTTGTCTTCCTGAGCGGAGATGCGGCGGCCTGTGAGGAAGCCGAGGCCGACATCCCCGGGATCGTGACAGCAACCGTCAAATGGGGACAGGGAGCAAACAGCGAGATCTGCCTGTCGGGACGGGCTTCACAGAGCCTCATTCGCAGCAGGATCCGGGAAGCCATGGAAATCCATCGCCTCAGCCCGGTCGCGCCGGTCGGGATGGAGGGGCCATATGAACTGTGCATCCGCTGGTTTTCCACTCAGGCCGCCGATGAGGCGGAGTCGGTGTCGGGTTGTGATCGTCTCGATGGCAAGACCACCTGCTATCGGTCTGCCCGCCTCCTGGACGCCCTCAAGCGCCTGCATCGCCCCGAGACCCTCGGGGATACTCTCAAAACCTAGCAAAATTATGATCATTGGAGTCCCTAAAGAAATCAAGGAACAGGAGCATCGCGTCGGGCTTTTGCCTGCAGGGGTGCAGAAGCTAAGCCGCAGCGGGCATCAGGTGCTGGTCGAGACCGGCGCGGGTGCGGGCTGCGGATATTCCGACGCGGAGTATGCTGCGGCGGGTGCTGAGATCGTCGACAGCCATGAGGCGGTCTTTGCGCGCGCCGACCTGGTCGTCAAGGTCAAGGAGCCTCTCCCTGCCGAGTATGGGCTGCTCCGACAGGGGCAAATCCTTTTCACCTATCTGCATCTCGCTGCCAGTCGCGGACTTACCGAGGCGCTGCGGCGATCAGGTTGCACTGCGGTCGCCTATGAAACGATCGAGGTAAACCGGCGTCTTCCGCTGCTGGAGCCGATGAGTGAGATCGCGGGACGGATGTCCGTTATCGTTGGCGGTTATTATCTGGCGAAGCACAACGGAGGGAAGGGTGTCCTGCTGGGCGGAGTCCCCGGGGTGTTGCCGGGCAAGGTGGTGGTCCTGGGCGGTGGAACGTCGGGAATCAATGCCGCCCGGATGGCCGCGGGACTCGGCGCGGATGTGACGATCCTCGAAGTCGATCTCGAGAGGATGCGGTTCCTCGATATTACGATGCAGACCACGAACACGCTATACTCCACCGAAGCCAATCTGCTGGAGCTGCTTCCCGAGACGGACCTGCTGATCGGGGCCGTGCTCGTGCCCGGAGCGCGCGCACCGAAGTTGATCAGCCGGGAGATGCTTTCGCTGATGAAGCCAGGCAGCGTGCTGGTGGATATCGCGATCGACCAGGGAGGCTGCGCGGAAACCTCCCGCCCGACGACGCACAACGAGCCCGTCTATGAGGTGGAGGGGGTGATCCACTATTGCGTGGCTAATATGCCGGGAGCCTATGCCCGGACTGCCGCGCAGGCTTTGAACAATGCCACCTTCCGCTATCTGGAACTGATCGCGAACAACGGTCTGGAAAATGCCTGCCGGATCAATCCCGCCTTGCATGGCGGGATCAATGTCATGAATGGTCATGTCACCGTGGCGGCGGTTGCCGAGGCGCATGATATGCCGTTTTCCCTGCCTGCCCTCGGCGAGTTGGTTGCGGCGTAGTTCCTTTTGCCATAAGGCGGCGGCGATCCGGGAGAGTCCCGGGCGCCGCTGCCGGGCGATGTGATTGGTCGCGCCTGCTTGGCCGGGCTGCTCTATGCGCCTGCGGGACTGGCCGGCTGCGGCTGCTGGAGCTTTTCGTTGATGAACTTGATGACCTCGGGCCAGGACTCCTTGCAGGCCCGGGTGTGGTTGGCGCCTTTTAGCACGGTCTGCCGGATGTCGGTGTGGCCGACCAGTTTCATCATGGAGACGAAATACAGATTTTCCTCGGCGCGCATAAGGGTGTCGGTTTCCCAGTCGCCCGTGGCGCAAAGGGTGGGCGGCGTATCCTTGCGGATGTGATAGAGCGGGGCAAAGCGGTCGATCGTGGGGCGGAAATTACTGGGTTCGATTCCCTGCTCCTTTCGCACGGTCTGGTGGGTGATGACCTGGCCGGATACGAGAATCAAACCCGCCACCTGGTCGGCGTCGATCTCGTGGCGCGCGAGATAGCTTTTGTCGAGGATGGCCATGGCGGCGAGATAGGCCCCGGCGGAGATGCCCAGGACAAAGACCTTTGACGGGTCGCCTCCATAGGATTTTGCATTCTTGATGGTCCACGCGATGGCGGCAGCGGCATCCTCGATATATGCCGGATGCTGCACGATCGGGCTGAGGCGATAGCTGGCGGCGACGACGCCCCATCCCTTTTGGGTCAGCTCCTTTGGGATGGACCGGTTGCCGCCGGTCAATCCCCCGCCATGGAAATAGACAATGATCGGAAAGTCCCTTGCCTCCGTGGGATGGTAGAAATCCAGCGAGCATCGCTCGCCTCCGGGAGTGTCCTTCAGCTCGGGAGCGTAGAAGATCGAGGATTCCATCTTGTAGTTTGGGGCAATGGTGTCGGTGGCAGGGAAGGCTGTGCCGTGGGTCAGCCATGCCGCGGCGATGAGGCAGGCGATCCGATAACCGGGAAGAAGAGGTTTCACAAAGCGGGTTAGCGTGGCAGAGGCCTAGACAAATTGGAAGAGGCGGCCTATCGGGCTGGTGGGGTTCCAGATTCCGAGCTGGCGGCACAGGCACTCCAGCATCATGCGGTGGCCATAGGTGTTGGGATGGATGGTATCGCTTTGCGAAAAAAGGACGACTCTCTCGTTGGCCGCCATGCGCTCGTTCCAAAACGCCTGATGGTCGACGAGGATGGCGCCGTGGGCCGAGGCCTGACGGCGGATGGCTTCGCAGAAAAGCGGCACGTTGAGGCGCTTCTGAGCCATGGGGCGCTGCGAGAGCGTATCGACGAGAGGCGGCGTGTGGAGGATGAGGGTTTCGCAGCCGGAGGAGCGGATTTCGCGGAGCAGGCCATCCAGCGCCTGCTCCCACTCGCTGATCTGGTCGGCCGGGACGTGAGCGGCGTCGTTCATCCCGATCGCCAGACTCGCGATCGTGGGCTTGAACCGGAAGATCACATGCTCGCGGTGAGTGAGGATGTCGGCGAGGCGCCAGCCGCCGACGCCGGTGTTCACCACCACATCAAAGTGCCGGCGGAGTTCCGTGCGGATTCGCTCCTCGAACAGCTGCACATAATTGCGGAACTCAAGCAGATGGACGGAGCCGTGGGTGATGCTATCCCCGGCGAAGAGCCAGGTGATGGGCTCGGGAGATTGGAGCCTGTGGGAGAGTCGGGTTTCCGTTGTCATGGCAGAGTGAAATCCATCTGGTCGACCCGGTAGGACTCCATGCGGCGGCGATCCAGGGTGACGCCGAGCCCGGGCCCGGTCGGAACGGGAATGGCGCTTTCCACCGGCTTGAGGTCCTCCTCGATCAGATCATCCTCGCGGAGCAGGTGGCCGATGGCGTCACCCGGGAGGCTGGCGGTCTGCGCTGCAGCAGAGGTGTGAAGCAGAAAGGCGTCGATGATCCCGAGGTCGAGGCCCGTTCCCTGCCAGTGGAGGAGGCGATGCCGGGCGGCGGTGGCGGCATCGGTGAGAATCTCGCGGGCGGAAAATGGGCTGATATTGACGTAATCGCAGGCGCCATCCTGCGCCACCCGGTGGGGATCAGCCCCGACCCCGGCGGCGATGGCATGCAGGATCAAGGGCCTGCCGGTGGCCCGGCGAAACTCCTGCCACTCCGCCGGATGATAGGGGAATGGGTCCTCGTAAGCGATATCGGTCTGGTCACGAAGGGAGAAGTCAATATCCAGAGCTTCGCGGAAACGATGAAACTTCCGATTGGGGTCGATCACGATCGGCATGGCAAATCCGGCGGCGGAGCGGACCGCCCGGACGATGCCCGCGATATCATCCTGCGGGAAAGCCTTCATCTTCAAGCTCCGAAACCCCATCTCCATGGCGATCTCAACCTGCCTCGCCGCGTCTGCCGGAGTCATGCGGCCGATCCAGAATCCCATGGGTACGCGGTCGCGCCAGGCTCCGCCAAAGATCTGGAAGAGTGGCAAGCGGGCGCGCCTGGCCATGAGGTCCCAGAGTGCGATCTCAAAACCAAAGAACGGAGTGCGATCGGCGATGTGGTATTCCCAGTCCGGCCCGCGATTCTCGCTGTCGACCGGAGAGAGGGCGTACCCGTCCCCGCCAGGCGGGATCATGATCTGGGAAAGATTGACTGATCCGAGATCGCGTCCGAGCAAATGGCGGGCGATTCGCTCGACGGCCGCCCGCCCGATGCCTCTGGGAGTTTCTCCGAGGCCGGATAGGCCGTCGGAGGTGGTGATCTCAAGAATCCACTTGCTCAGCGTCTTCCAGGAACTGGTGCCGTATTGCGGGCTGTCGGTCCAGCCGGAGCGGAAGGGCACGTGCACTTCCGTCGCCAGGATGCGGGTGATCTTCATGCGGGGACCTGGGCCATTTCGGCGGAAGGGGTCGAGTGCGCCCGCAGAGCCATCCTGAGATCTGCCGATGGATACTGGCCAGGGACGATTCGCCGGGGACGAATGCTCCAGGGAAGACCCTGCTCGGTGAACGTGGCGCCATCGAGGACTCGCCCGAGGGCGGACTCGATATCTGCGATATGAAAGATGGTATTGGGCTCCTCTGTCCACGTCGTCACGTGAGGAGCCGGGATGTTGTGAATGCCGCCGGAGGACGGCCACATCGCCCCGACGATGTCCAGGAAGGGAATGCAGTCTTCCATGGTGGTGAAGAAGCGCTCGCCAGATCGCACGCCCCGGGCAAAATTCCGGAGATTCACATCCAGCACCACGGGGTTTTCGGTGTCCGGGCCGACGAGGGTGGAGTGCACTGTTGTGCGGTCGACGGTAATGGCCGCGCTTCCCCTCGTGCCGATGAGACGGATCTCCACGTTGGTTCGGTGGCGGCAGGCATGGGTCAGGCCGATGCAGAACTCTACATCGTTTTGAAATTCACCGCGGAGGCAGCATGTATCATAGGCTTCGATGGGCCGGGCGCGATAGAGTTCGGCTTCCAGCCAGCGCAGGTCGGCATGAGCGATGGTCCCGGTATTTGCGAGGAAGCTGGGGAGATGCACGTAATGGCTCAAGGCATTGGTGGCCGGTCCGTCGAAGACCGGCTCGGAGTTCATGGAGAGCTTCCCCGCCCAGTTGCTCCGCTGGTAGTACCACGATGGCCGGGGCCAGCTGGCAGTCACCCGGATGCTCAGGAGTTCGCCCAAGGCCCCCTGCATGAGACGCTCCTTGGAGGCGCGCATGACCGGGTGTGAGACGCCGATGAAGCCGACGGCAGTACGCTGGTGGGCATCCAGGGCGATCAGGTCCTGGAGATCCGAGGACAGGATGACGGGAGGCTTTTCCAAATAGACGAAAAGCCCTCGCTGGAGCGCGTCGATCGCCATTCTTTTGTGCAGGGGAATCGGGGTGCAGATGATGATGGCCTCCAGTCCGGACTCCAGGTCGAGCATGTCCCGGTAGTCGTTGTAGCAGGAGACTCCCTGGTCGCGCAGCGGAGCCAGCATCTCCTCATGGCGGCTGTGCGCCGGATCTGCGACTGCGAGGAGCTCTACTGTCCGGTCTTGACGAAGTCGCTGCAAACTTCGGATGTGATTGGCGCCGAAGCCGCCAATCCCAACAAGACCTAGCCTGACTGGATTCATGCAGTCATCTTCCGTGCCGGGCGCTTATTCAGAAGTCCTCTTCGCTTGTCAGTTCTCCAAACTTGTCGCTGGACATGGCGGAATCGTTGAATTCTTATTCTTATATTCCCTCATGGACCCGATTCCTCGCCGGTATTCTTTAGTGGCTCAAGTTGGCGATATCTTGCAGGAGGAAATCAGAAGCGGGTTGATGCGAGATGCGCTTCCGTCTGAACTGGACCTTGCTCGGCGTTTTCAGGTGAGCAGGCCGACGATACGCGATGCGCTGGAGATCTTGCGAAAGGCCGGGTTGATTGAATCCTCCCGCGGGCAGAACCATCGGATCGTTCCGCAAAAGGTGAGCGCCGAGGTGCAGAGCGAGACGAGGGGCGTGACCGTGCTGGGTTTTGCTCCCCTCGATGAGCTGTCCCCCTTTTCCCTCTCCCTGATGAGCCAGATCCAGCTCGCGGCGGGGTCCAAGTACGAGGTAAGGATCGTCTCCAACTCCAACATCACCACCCCGGCCGCCCTGCGGGAGCTGACCTCTCGGGAAAAGCAGCGGTGCTGGGTGTTGATCGGGCCGCCGGCGGATGTCCTCCAGTGGTTTGAAGCCAGCCGCCTGCCCTGTCTGGCCCTGGCTCCGAGCATACGCTCCTCAGTCGTCCCCGTTCTCGCCATGGACATGCAGTCTGTGATGATGCATTCCTTTTCGCTGGCCAAACAGCGAGGTTATTCGGGGCCGTATTTGCTGATCCCGGCGAACCGGCAGACCTCCGAGACGGCGCGTTTCTTTGGGGAGGTCCAGCAAAAGTATCCGCAAAGAGATTCTGCCATCTTTTCGCACGATACGACGATGAATGGCGTGCGCCGCGCGGTGGAAAAGATCATGCGGAGCAAGCGGGGAGACGAGCAGCCGCCCTTGATTCTCGTGGTACGGCCTAAGCACGCGCTCATGACGCTTTCGGTCCTGCGGGCGCAGGATCTCAAACCCGGTGCGCATTATGGGCTGATCTCCATTGGCCGGGAAAACTACATCGACTACGTGATTCCCACGATGGCCTGCTACACGATCAAGAAGCAGCGGCTCTTCAAGAAATTCCTGAGAATGCTCTCCGAGATCCTGGACAGCGGGTACACCCGGCCGGGTTTGTTTTCCGTGATCGCGGACTTTTATGAAGGCGAGACCTTTCCCCGCCTCGGAGGTCAGTGATTCTCCGGCTGCGGCGATGCGCCGGTCCATCCCTTGAGACGCAGCCACGATTCAAAGGTGAGCTGCGGCTCCCAGCCCAGAAGCAGCCGCGCGCGGCGGATCGAGCAGACGGACGAGAACTGGGCTGCGGTCACCGGGAGTCCCTCCCGCTGGAGGATCGCGATGGCGCCCGGGTAGTAGCGTTCCACCACCACCTCGGGGTTGAGCAGACCCTCGGCAATATCCGGCTGACGAAACGGGGACGACGGCGCCACGATGATCGCTTCGCCTTGGAAGCCCGATTTCTCCACCGCAAGGTAGGCGGCCCGGGCGGCATCGGAGGCCGAGATGGCGAGATTGAGGAGCTTCGGACCGAGCGCGGCATCGTCGAGATACCCAAAGGCTCCGAGCCTCAGAGAGACGACGGAGAGGCCGTAGACCCGGGCTATTTCCTCGCCGAGGATCTCCATGGTTCGCTTGCTGATGCTATAGGCGGTATCGCCGCGGGGAGGGAGCGACTCCTCCAGGATCATCGAGCCGGAAGCGCGTTGCGTGTAGCCGCAATGCACCTGCAACGTGGAGGAAAGGCAGACGCGATTCAGCCCGACGGAATGCGCGGCGGAGAGGAGCCTGCCGACCTGGGTCACATTGATATCCAAAAAGTCGCCCAGAGTATGGGTCTTCAGGTGGGAGCCATGCAGGCCGGAGGTGTGGATGAAACCCTGGCATCCCTGCATGAGCTCGGTCATGGCGGGAATGTCCGCCGTATCGAGCTTAAGGGAGGTGACACCGGGAGGCAGGGGCTGGGCGTCGGGCCAGCCGCTACGGCTGACACCGATGATCTCGTGGCCTCGTTCGGCGGCGAGCCGGGCGATGGCGATGCCAAATCGGCCGTTGATTCCGGTGACAAGGATCTTCATTTGGTCGGGAGGATAGCGGGGATGTCGGGCTTTTCGGCAGGAGAATTGAGATGTCAGAACGACTGACAGCAAGGATTGTTTCGCCATGAACGCCGTCATCAAGCAAGCAGGAACGATGAGACGATTTCCCCTGGTGGTGCTAGGCGTGGTGGCGGGCGTGCTCGGGGCGCGGGCCGAGTTCCTCCAGCAGATCCGCCCGGCGCAGCTCACGCCAGCCGAGGAGGCGTCGCTCGCAGACCGCTCGGGGAAGCTCAGCCAGCTCCCGCTCAAGTTCACCCCCTACGACACGCAACGGGCGCAGATCCCGTTCCGAAGGGAGATCCTCGCGGACCGGCAGGTGTATTTTTCCGATGATCCCGTCGGCCAGGTGCTGATCTATTGCCTCACTCCGCTGCCGGGGAATCCCGTGGCTGGCGCGGTGCGGCTGGAGCTGAAGTCGGATGGCAAGATCGTTGACCGCCAGGAGGTGAAGGCCGAGCACAAGTTCTCCGCGCTCATTCACATCGATAAGCTGCCCGTCGGCACTTATGAAATGACCGGCGAGTTCGAGGCGGGTGGCGAGGTTTGGACTCTTCGCCCCGCGCAGTTTACCAGGAGCTCATCAAGGCGAAACACCATGCCCATCCCGGACGACGGGATTCCGCTCATCCTGCAACCAGCGCCCGAGACAGGGCGGCAGACCAGCCCGATCATCACGGGCATTCCCATTCCGCGCCACCAGGCACAGAGCCCGGAGGAGTTTACGCTGCTCGAGAATGGCAGGCCGGTCGATGCGCAGTTCACCCAGCGTGCGACATGGTATCCCGGCCAGCAGGTGAAATGGCTCGGGCTGAGTTTCCTCGCCCGCTACGACGGCGGTCGACCGGCGGAGTACCGGGTGGTGCGAAAGAAGGTGCCGCCCGCCACCTCGCCGCTCGCCGTCACAGAGACAGGCACGGAGATCGCGGTAAGCACGGGTGCGATCACTTTTGAAATCGGCAAGGCACCCTTCACGGGGATTCGGCTGGTCAAGCTTGCTGGCCAGGAAAAACCGCTCGTCCAGGGCGAGGGCGGCCCCTTCCTGGTCGACGAGCGGGAGGTGATTTTTCAATCCGCTCTCGACGAGACAGCGGAGGTGCGGGTCGAGGAGCAAGGGCCGGTGCGCGCGACGGTGCTGGCGACCGGGTGGTTGACGAATCCGCGAAACGAGCGGCTGTGCCGCTACGAGATCCGCTTTACCGCCTGGGCAGGCCAGCCCTGGATCGACGTTCATCAGCGCACGATCCTGACCTTCAACACGGATGAGAAGAAGCTCGCTCGCCTGGGATTCTCCGTGCCGGTGGTGGATGCGAAGAAATGGGCGGCCGGTCTGGATGGCTCAGCGCTCTCGGGCGAAATCCCCGCTTTGCCGCCGGTCGATCCCAAAAAGAGAAAACCGGCGATCAGCGTGCCGGTCACGACGAAATGGATCATCCAGCCACGCCCGGACCAGGTGGCGGTGGAGGACTCCTCCGGCCCCTCGACCGCGGCAAAGCGGGCCGATGGATGGGTGACCCTTTCCGGTGCGCCGGGCGCCACACAGGTCAGCGTACGAAATCTCTGGCAGTTGTTTCCCAAGGAAATCGCATGGAGCCCCGATGCCCTTGTCGTCTACCAGTGGCCCGAGCACGGGCGGGTCAGCTTTACGGAGGATGAGGAGCTCAGCGCGGATCACCTGCATCAAATCCGCTACGCCCATCAGGGCAAGTACCTCGATCTCAAGTTTCCGCAGAAGTACTTCGACGCGATGCGCCGGGTATACCCCCCGATTATCGAGAACCAGGATATCAATGCGCTTTCCGGCAACGGCATGGGCATGGCGATCACGACGGATTTCCGTCTGCAGTTTGCCCCCGCGATTCCGGACGCCACGGCGGCAGCAGCGAACCGGATGTACGCCGCCAACCTCCATGGGATATCGGACCCGGTCTGGAATGGCCTGAGCGAAGTCGAGGGCAGGTTTGCCGGAAAGCAAAAGGGAGTCACCGACTCCTGGGACGCCTTCTGGGCGCAGGCCTTCCATGGTTTCACCTCATCGGTGGATTATCTCGGAGACTACGGTATGTGGATCTGGCCCGACCTGCACAACAACTGGAGCCCTACGACGCTGCGGCCGCAGGCGCATCGCTGGTGGCTCAACAGCCATTATCAAAACCCCTGGGACTACAACTTCATGTACTTCCGCTCGGCGGATTTTCGGAACAAGGACTGGGCCAACAATGCGTCGCAGCACTTCATGGACGTGGGAACAGTCAATTACTCCGATGAAAATCGGACGCTGCTTGGCAAGCTGCCGGGTGCAAACTATCACGTGAAGGGTTTCACACCATGGGGCTCGGCCCGGGAGGGCGAGGTGGTGGGAGACGACTATGTGGAGGTGGCCGCGCACTTCATCAACCCGGACTCCAATTTGTTTCGCTATCTGCTCTTTGGCGAGAGGAGCGGACTGAATCTCGCGAGAAAGTGGTTTGAGTCCCTCGGCCGGGTGACGTTGCCGACCGAGCGAAGCCGCGAGGTCTGTACGACGCTGGGCGAGGTGATCAGCTTTTACGAAAATACGTGGGAGCCTCAGGCCATTGCTTATATTCACGAGCTCAGCGACGCCATGTTGAGCCGACCGTTCTCCGAGGTCCCTTCCTTTCCGGCGCATCCGTTTTTTCATGACCGCTGGGTCATGAGATACTGGAACCTCACGGGCGACCCACGCATCCAGCAGCCTGTACTGGACGTTCTCAAGGTGGGAAACACGCTGAACTATACCCACTTTGAACTGGCCGCGCTTGCCTGGCGCTGGACGGGGGATGTGGCGTATCTGAAAATGTTTCTGCCCAAGGCCTCGCCAACGTTTGGAAAGATCTATCGCAACCCTGGCGACCCGCTGGATGGATTCGGCGAGCGCATCTTCAAACCGACACACAGCCAGACGCAGCTCGTTCCCTATTATTTGCAGACCTTGATCGATGCAGGTCTGAAATATCCCGAGACCGAGCTCAAGCCGGCATCGATCGATAAGGCCACAGCGGTGCCCAGGCTGGACAGGATGATTAATCTCGGTTCCTCCACTGCGCTGCTCAAGGTCGACGGGGCTGGTCCGTTGAGCCTGAAGGTTGAGGCGACTTACAACGGCAGGACGTGGGAAAAGCGGGGTACCGTCGGCAATGTAGAGGTTTATGACGCTCGGAATCAACTTGCCGGCAGTGCCTCGGTGCTGGCCGGAGCTCGGAACGTCAGCGCGGTGATCGCACTCGATCCGGCAAAATCTCCGGCTCCATGGACGCTCGTCGTGCGGGGCGAGGCGCGGATTGGATGGAGTGGCGACGCGAAATCCGTAACTCTGGAGCCTACCGCCGGGGGTGAGACAGAGCAGGAAACAGACGACGCTGCTTCAGACTGAGCAGAGCGCCGGTCTCGTACCAGCGCTCCTGATCTCAGGACGGAGATCCTGCAGCTTTTCTGAAACCGTCCTAAAGCTCCAGGGCGACCGGCCCGGAAGGAAACTGAATCGTCAGCCTCCGGCCGGTGAGGTGTACGGTGGGCGATGGCTGACCTTGCGGAAGCGGGATCAGGATGGTGGCAAACTCGCTCAGCGCGCTTTCCGCGCGGACGCGCAAACGCGGGCGCCCAAACCCGTCCTCACCGAAGGTCTGGAAGGTTTCGTCGCGGAGGTTGAAAACGAAGACGTGGCAGTCGAGCGTCTTCGTATGAATGATCCCGCCCGTGGCGTGAATCGACCAGCGGTTGTCGGGATGGGTATGCCAGAGGATCTCGGTGACAAATGTGCCGCCATCGCGCTCATTCGTGTCCAGGATGGTCACGACGGGTGCCGATTCCAGGCGATGAAGAGTCACCTTGCGCAGGGACTGGCGCACGCGATGATCCTTGCCCGTGGCTGAGGAGGCGTCGCCGACGGAATACGACCGGGCATCGTCCTTGCCAAACTCCAGCATCTCGCCTTCGCCCCAGCCCGGCGCCTCGATCACCCCGCGTTGGTTGAGGCCGTCGATCAGCACGCAATTATGCGCTTCGGTCAGCCCGAACCAGCGGTTCATTTTCTGGCTCATGTCCTTTTGTTCATCGCCGTAACCGGCATCCACCAACACCCGCTCGCCACCCATAGAGAGGGCGACGTGATTTTGATCACCCTGCCGATGACAGAGGACCTCCTGCCGACCGCAGAAATGGGACACCAGGATGTCGGAGGAATCCCAGCCGGTGCGATGCGAGACCACGCCGCGGATGGGGAACACCGCGGATACAGGCCATTGCAGTTCTCCCGGCGACCGGGAGGGAATCGACTCATCCCACCAGAGCAGGAAGTTGACGTAGTCGCGAATGGCTGCGGTGTGCGCCAACTCGCCCTCGCTGATGCGCTCGGGGGCGAGGTCGAGCTGACGGGCGAGCCAGCCGATGATTTCGCCGCCGGGGAGGGCCATCCGGTGCAGGCAGCCGCTGACGCTGCCGCATTGGGCGTGGGAGTCATTGAGATTGTTGACCGTGGCCTGCCCCGGCACCAGTTCATAGGCGAGGTAGCGCGGGTGGCGCTCCAGCGAGCGATGGAGCAGCAGGTCGGGCTGCCCGGCGCGGCGGAGGATTTCGGCCACGAGAGTGAGGCTCCCCAACGTGTTCCCGGCGTAGGCTGGCCCCTCGTAGGGAGCGCCCTGCGCGTCGAAGACAAAGTACAGGTGCTTTTCCAGGCTGATCCACGCCCGGCTCACGATGGCGTCGCGGTTCGCGGCGGGAGCGAAGGCATCGAGCATCAGGGCCCAGAGGGCGGAGGCCGCCAGGCCGCGCACGCCGCGGTTGTTGGTCACGTTGGCATTGTCCTGCAGGGTAAGCGAGAGGCTGATTTGCAGAGAGTCCTCGAGGAATTTACGGACCTTGTCCTGGTCGTCTGCGGCGAACGAATCACCGGCAAACTCAAGGACGCTCCATACGCCAAGGGCGAGAAGAAATTTGTCGTGTCCCTCGCCGTGTCGCCAGCCGGAGGTGGTCACGCCCCAGGCGAGGGATGCACTGTCGGCGAGGCCGTGGTCGATGATGGCGAGCAGCACATCGCGAGCAGCCTCGCTGAATGCTTTCTCCTGCGTGATCGCTCCGGCAAGCGAGAGGATCTGCATTGCGGGCGGAACCACAAAGATGCCTGCGCGCGACCGCCAGAAGGGCTTCTCCAGCCTCTGGTGATCAAGAAAGTGTGGCGAAGAAGGATCGAGCAGAGAGCGCGCTTGTGCGAGGTAAAGTCCGGTCAGGCGCTGAAGGGTTGGCTGGGTGATGCGGGCGCGAATCGCCTCGGCGGAAAGGTCAAGCAGGTTGACCGATGGAAAGGACGTCATGAGTGGATGGGCTCCTGCCACGGGGGAGCGAGCCGGCGCACCCGGAGGTTTCGGAATGCGGCGGTTCCTTCGATCTGAAACAGCCCGACGCGGCTGCCTTTCAATGCATAGCTGGCGTGGGAGAGGAGGATCTGATGGTCGAGGCTGAACTCGATGTACTCGCCGCAGACGACGAGCCGGAACCTGGCTGGCCGATCGAGCCGGGGCGGATAGCCCGAGCTTTGTTGCAGGGTGGGGCCTTTGAACTTGAGGCGTGGAACACTAGGGCGGGCGATCTGATAGTGATGCAGCTCGGCGCGCTGGTTCGGCGGGTCGAGTTCCACGGCCTGGTATTGCTCGCCGACCTCATCGGCGCGGAAGAGAATGCCCAGCCGGGCGCAGGCGGAGCCGTCCAGCTCGCCCTCGAGGATGAAGTGGTCGCAGGCGCCGGGATGAAAGATCGCGGCTCTGCCATTGCCGCTCAGGGTTTCCGGACCGGACCAGGTCTGCCAGTCTTCCGTGGCGAGAGTTTCCCATGCTTCCCAGGAACGTAGCGAGGGCTCTCCAGAAGCAGTCCATACCAATTCCCGGGCGGGGCTTTGCAGGGTGAAGGCCGTGCCGTGCGGGACATAACGGACCGGCCAGTTGGCCGTGGCGCGGAGGGAATTCCACAGGAGCGTGCGGCCCCGCCATTCGGCGAATCTCCAGACGAAATGATTGGCCGGGAGGAGCTGGCTGTGGCTGGGGCGACGCCATGGGCCTGCAAGATCGCTGGCAACGCGGCAGTGCGTGGTGGCGCGGGTGAAGTCGTTGAAAAACAGCGCCCAGCCCTCCGGACCCCGGATGATGCAGGGCACCTCCATGTCCTCCCATTCCCCCGGGGCAAAGAGCGGCGGCTCCAGCTTCCACTCAAACCCATCGACAGATGTCGCATGGCCGACGCAGCCGGAAAGGAAGCGATCACCCTCCGCCGTGCGCGCGGTGAAGACCATGTGCCACCCACCCTCGTCATCGTGAAATACATAGGGATCGCGAAATGAGACGAATCCCACCCGGTCAAGGCTGGCATTGTAGTGCGGTGCGGCGGCCTCAAGGATGGGCTTCTCGGAGTGGCGCTCCCAGTGAATCAGGTCCGGGCTGGTCGCGAGGCCGATGCGCTGGATCTGACCATGCTCCTTGCGGGAGCACCCGGTGTAGTACATCAGGAAGAGATCCTTCTCCGGGTGGCGGATGACTTGCATCGTCCAGAGCATGTCATCATCGAAGCTGCCATTGCGGCCCGTGAAAAGAGCTGCCTCCTCGGCCTGCCAGTGAAAACCATCGTGCGAGGTCGCATGTGCGATAAAGCTGTGATTGGGCAGGACCAGATGAAATAGATGAAAACGGCCCTCCCACGAGAAGACCTGGGAGTCTCCCAGGGTGCCGCAAAGAGCCCCGGGAGGAGTATAGAGAATGTGCTGGCAGTCGAGCGGGTGCATCCTGGAAGGAATCCTAACGGGCGGGAGATGGGGAGGCGAGGGTCTGGCGAAAGGCGTCGGTCACGTCAAAGGCGAGGCGCAGTCCCAGATCTGGCCGGGGGCGACCGGCTTGCGAAAAGGCGCGGTTGCCGATGTCGCTGGCCTCGTCCCCGAAGAGGGCGGACCCGCCGCGGATCACGACGTAGCGGTAGAGGGATTTCTGCGGCCCGGCAGGATCGCGCTCCGGAGCGCGCAGGTAATATTCGGGATCGTAAAAATCCGAACACCATTCCCACACGTTGCCCTGCATGTCGTAGAGGCCGAAGGCATTCGGGCTCTTCTTTCCGACAGCCTGCACGGTATTGTTGCTGTTGCTCGCAGTCCAGGCCATGGCGTTGAGGTCTGCGGCCTGCCCTGTGGCGCTACCGGCTCGCGCCGCATACTCCCACTCGGCCTCGGTGGGGAGGCGCGCTCCGGGGATCTCATTTTGCAGGGCCTTGAGCATCGGCACGATCTGTACCTGGGTGACACAGTTGATCGGGTGGTCGTCCCCGGGGAAGTAGGTCGAGTGAATCTTGCCCGTGGCGCGTCTCCACTGGCTCTGTGTCATCTCCGTGGTTGCGAGATAAAAGGGTTTGGAAATCGTGACTGGGTGCGCGGGCGCGTCGGATGCACCTTGTCCACCCATGGTGAAGGTGCCGGGAGGGATCAGGGCAAACACCATGCCGTCGGGTGCGGTCCACTTCTCCGGCAGGCCGGAGCTTTGAGCATAGGCAGAGGCTGGACCATCCGCCCGGGCGCTTGAGATTCCGAGCCCGGACAGCAGGATGATGCTGAGAAGGAAAGTTTTCATTTGGCGGGGCTGGCAAGGGCGGCAATCTCCGCTGCATCAAGAGCACGGCTGTACACGCGGAGATCGTCCATGAGCCCCTTGTAGTTGTAGGACAACCCTCCACCGATGCGGACGGATGTCAGCTGCGGCGAATTCTGAGCCGGCCCCGTCAGGACACTCGTGGCCACATCGGTCTCCACTCCATTGACGTAGAGCCGGACGTCGGAACCATTGGTGACGACCGCGATGTGCGTCCATTCCCCGGTCGGGCGGGTGAAATTTTTAAAGGTCACCCGGTCCGTCTTGGTATCGGAGCTCTGAAATGATCCGGCGTAAAGAAAGGCCAGAGTATTTTCGTAAAACGAAATGCCGCATCCGTTGTCCATCTTGAGAAGCAGCTCGATGGGAGATCTGCGTTTGTCAGGGCGAATCCATGCCGAAATGGTCAGGCCTGCCGAAAAGTCGATAGGCTCGCTGATCTGCACGTCGACCCAATCATTGATCCCGTCGAACCCCAGCGCATCGCCCTGCATGCCCGGTTCGTGGACCAGGGGAGCGTTTTCATAATAGTAGGTATAGCGCAGCCTGGAGTTGGGCGGAATGCCGGAACGGAGCAGCCGGATGCTGCCGCCAACCACTTCGAAGTCCGTTCCTGCGGTCAGAGGGATCTCTTCTCCGCCACGGGACAGGAGCGTCACCTCCAGCGGACGGTTGGGGAGATATCCCTGGGTGAGAAGGCGGTAGCGCCCCTCCGGCGTCACCGCGACGGTCTGGGTCGAGGGAGTGCCGTCGGCATCCTTGCTTTCATTGGTCTGGCCGTTGCGGTGCTTTCCGCTCGTATCCTGGATCTGAGGCGTGCCCGTTGATTCGTCAAAGGCCAGATGAAGCTCGAGCTTCTCGTCTTGAGGATTGGCCATCAAGGTGGAGCTCGCCATGAGAGCGACCATGGGAAGGCGGAGGTAACGAACCATGGGAGAGGATTTATATGATCAAACCCCTGCAAAGGAAAGGATCATGGCTTGTCGGTTTGGCTGACAAGCTGGCTGTTGTAAGGAAAGATGACATGTCCTTTGCGTGTTGTTCCTCCAGGGGATTTATTTAGCGTGGCGGAGCTTTGTTGAGTTTCTACCGCCAATTTCTTTTTGAGGGAGTCGTCCCGTTCTGGCTGAAACACGGAATCGACCGGGTTCATGGCGGTCTGCTGACCTGCATGGATGAAACGGGAAACCCGGTCAGCTCGGAGAAATTTGCGTGGTCGCAGGGGCGGGGGATATGGGCCTTTGCGGCGATTCACCGCCGCCTTTCACCGGACCCGGAGCTCCTGGAGATCGCGGAGCGGACGGCGGAGTTCTGTCTGGCGCATGCCATCCTGGCCGATGGGCGGGTATGTTTCCGCATGTCGCGCAGCGGCGAGGTGCTGGAGGGGCACACGAGCGTCTATGCCGATCTGTTCCTGGCCTATGGTCTGAATGAACTGTATCTCGCCACCGGCACGCGGCGCTATCGGGATGAGGCTCTGCGTTTGTTCCGGCAAAGCGCCGCCGAGATCCGGCAGCCCTATTTTAATACGATAGCTCCCTATGCCCTTCCGCCCGGAACCGCCTGGGTGCATGGACCTCCGATGATCGCGCTGGAGACGGCCAATGAACTGCTGGAGGGCGGTGAGGAAAGCGATGTGGCCGATTTTATCGACTGGGCGCTGGAGCGCATCATGGTCCGCCACCGGCGACCGGAGTGGGAAACCCTGATCGAGCACCTCGGGCCGTCGGATGAGTTTGTGGACACGCCTCCGGGCCGTGCGGTCGTGCCGGGGCATGCCATCGAGTCGATGTGGTTTGTCATTCACGCGGCGTCCCGCCGGGGCCGGCCTGATCTTGAGGGGCAGGCCATCGAGGTGATCCGCTGGATGCTCGAGGCGGGCTGGGACGCGGAGTACGGCGGTATCTTTCTCGGGTTGGACAGCCATGGCCGGCAGCCGACGTGGTATGCTAATGCGGACAAAAAACTCTGGTGGGTGCATTGCGAGGCGCTCTACGCATTGGCGCTGTGCCGACGCCTTCGCCCGGAGCCATGGGTCGAGGAATGGTCTGGCCGGGTGCTGGACTGGTCGCTCGCGCATCACGGCGACGGCCGGGGCGAGTGGATCCAGCGGCTCGATCGGGAGGGAAAGCCGATCAAGGAACTTATTGCCCTGCCGGTGAAGGACCCGTTTCATCTGCCGCGCGCTCTCACCCTCAGCATTCAGCTTCTTTCCCATACGCATCCTTATGTCCGTTAGCCGTTTTTTTGCTCTTGTTTTGCTCCTGACTGGCTGGGCGGGTATGGCTCGGGCTGGAGGCAAGGTCGAGGTGGTGGACGGGAGGCCGCTCATCAATGTGGTCGTTCCGAACCTGCCGGTTCCGAGCGACAACTCTGCCGCTGCCCGCGCCCAGATCGCAGTGGTGCGGCAGTTTGAGGCGGATTTTCCCCGTATCTTTCGCGAGAAGTACCTTCCTCGCTATCTGGCCGATCCGAAGAAATATGGGGCTTACGACTGGGAAAATGTCGCGATAAGGCTGGTTCCCTTTTCCGGGCTGAAGGTCGAGGGGGTCGAAAGCGATCTCATGGCCATCGCGGGCGGCTCTCCACCGGATGTGCTGTATGTGAATTTCCGCAAATCCGACACCTATATTCGGAACGGTTTCCTCTATCCCCTCGACAAGCTGGAGGACCCGTACTTCAACTCCTTCAGCGAGGCCCAGAAACGGGCGCGCGTGCACCCCAAGATCTGGCCCGTCATCGAGCGCAAGGGGCCGGATGGCCAGAAACATGTCTGGGCCATGCCCACGGGCGGATTCATGGGGCGGGTGCTCGCCTACCGCAAGGATCTCTTTGACGAAGCGGGGCTGGCCCATCCCACGGTCGACTGGACGTGGGACGACATGCTGCACGCGGCAAAAGTGTTGACTGATCCCTCCCGCAGTCGCAGCGGCCTGCTGCTGCGCGGCGATCCGGGGTGGAACTTCTCCACCTTCCTGTGGTCCGCCGGAGGCGAGGTGATGGAGTACGACGAGGCTGCCGATGAGTGGCGGTGTGTCTTTGGCAGTCAGGAGGCGGCGAAGGCCCTGGACTACTATCTGCAACTGACCCAGGAGCTCTGGCAGACCAGGGACGGGCAATGGATGCGTGGTTATGCTTTCAACGACCAGCGCCTCGGCGACTACAAATGGCAGCGCGGCGAGGTCGGGATGAACCTCGTTTACATGGACGAGCAGTTCATCTCCGGGCTGAACCCGGACGTGGTCGGCATCGTGCCGGTGCCGAAAGGGCCGACCGGGCAGCGTGCAGGCGAGCTGAACAGCCGCATGCTCGGCATCTACTCGCAGATCGCCTCGCCCGTGGTGAGGGATGCGGCCTGGGAGTATATCGCCTACCAGGACAGCGACGCCGCGGGAGCGGTGCGCACGCGCGTTTTGGTGGAGGCCGGGCTGGGGCGTTTTGTCAGCCCGCGCGATCTGAACCGATTTGGATATTCCGAGGTCGCCCGCCTCGCGCCCAAGGGCTGGGCGGAGGTGTTTCGCATCGCCTCGGAGACCGGCCGCCCGGAGCCTTACGGAAAAAACAGCAACCTGGCCTACCGCATGCTGGGCATCCCCGTACGCGAGGCGGCGGAGGCGGCCATGCGCAACGGCGTGCCGAAGGAGCCCGGCGAACGCATCAACTATCTCGCGCAGCTGCTTCAGCGCGGTGAGCAGCGGGCCAACGCCGTGATGATCGGCAAGGTGACGCCGGAGGAACGGAGGACGCGCTCCATCGTGGCCGCGATATTCCTTGCCTGCGTGGCTGCGGCATTTGGATTTGTTTTCTTCCGGGTGTTCCAGACTTTCGGATCGCAATCTTCCTCGGTGCCTGGACGGATGGGATTCCGGCGGGGGCTGGCGATCAGCCTCATGCTGGCGCCTGCGCTGCTTTCGATCCTGGTCTGGAAATACTATCCGCTGATGGCGGGTTCCGTGATGGGGTTTCAGGACTACCGTATCCTGGAGGGGTCGACCTGGGTGGGGTTGAAGCACTTTGGCGACATGCTGTGGGATGGGCTGTGGTGGCAGTCGCTGTGGAACTCACTGCGGTTCTCCTTTATCTCGCTCGTGTTCGGATTTCTGCCGCCGATCATCCTGGCGATCCTGCTGCAGGAGGTGCCGAGGGGTAAGGTGTTTTACCGTCTGATGTTCTATCTGCCCGCGGTGCTGGCGGGACTCGTGACCCTTCTGCTCTGGAAGCAGTTCTACGATCCGACACCGCGTGCGCCGCTCAATGCCTTTGTCCTGAAACTGCCTGCCATCGTATTTGTCGGCGTGGGGCTCGCAGTGTTGTCGCTGACGCTGGTGCTGGCGAACCGGTTCCGGTTTCACGGCCAGATGGTTCCCGCCGCGATCTCGGCCCTTATCGGCGGCGTTTTCCTTTTCAGCATGGTGAGCATTCCCTGGGGAGTACTGGAGGATTATGGGCTGGCCGGCCTTTTTCGTACGCTGCCCGAGCCGATTCAATGGCTGAAAGACCCCCGGTACGCGATGCTGTCGATCGTGCTGCCGGGAATATGGGCCGGCGCCGGGCCCGGGTGCCTGATCTACCTGGCCGCCCTCAAAGGCATCCCCGACGATTTCTACGACGCGGCCGAGATCGACGGAGCGGGTTTCCTGGACAAGCTCATCACCATCGTCATTCCCATGATGCGCCCGCTGATCATGATCAGCTTCGTCGGCGCATTCATCGGATCGTGGCTGGGGTCCGCGGACCATGTGCTGGCCATGACGGGAGGAGAGGCCAATACCGAGGTTGCTCCGTTGAACATCTTTTACAAGGCCTTTGTGTACCTGGAGTTTGGTCCGGCGACGGCGATGGCGTGGATGCTGGGATTCCTGCTTATCGGCTTCACGGTCTATCAACTGCGCATGCTCGCCAAGGTCGAGTTTCGCACCACGGGAGGAAGATAAACCCATGCCAATGATCTCTCTCATCGGGCGTCGACAATGGAAGTCGCGTCTCCTGATCTGGTCCATCTACATCCTGCTCTCAGCGGGTGTGGTGACGATGGTGTATCCCTTTTTGCTCATGCTGAGCGGCAGCACCAAGACGTCGCTGGATGCCGCCGAGGTGACCGTGGTGCCGCGCTATCTCGTCAATGAAACCGCTCTGTACCAAAAATACCTCGAGGGGTTCTTCAACGAGCGAAGCGTGGCGATGCAGAACGCCTACGGGCTGTGGGACGCGACCTTCCTGCAGGTGAATCCCCCGGAAAAATCGTCGCCTCTGGATGCGGACTGGCGGTTGTTTGTCGCCAGCCGGGAAAAGAGCGAGAACGTGGCGTGGTTCGTCCTCGCCTATTTGCAATGCCCTGTCAGCAAGAACGCAGTGCCGTTCAACCTCGCAAAGCTGCGATCCGAACTGCTGAAGGAAAACGGCAGCATTGAGGCGATCAATCTCAAGTACCAGACCTCCTTTCCCAATGTATCGGCCTTCTATGTCGTGCCGGCGAACTTTCTCAATCGGTTCGTCACCGATGCGGCGACTCCATTTTCCCAGAGGGTCGAGGAGTTCTCTCTCTCCCAGCCGGTCACGTGGAGAGCGTACCTGGATCTGTCGAACTTCTTCCGCAGCTACCTGCGCGGAGAGCATGGGGGGGCTATTGAGGACCTGAACCGCGCTCTCGGGACGCGATTTTCCTCCTGGGGCGATGTCCCGCTCGAACCCTCGGCGGCCGAGATGCCGCCGGGACTGCGCAAGGACTACGAGGTTTTTGTGCGGAATGTCGTGAACCCCGCATTTTTGCAGGTTGACCCCGGGGCCGCCCCGGCTTTCCAAGCCTATCTTCGCGCCAAGTATCGCAGCGATATCGTGGCCTTCAATCAGCGCCGTGGTACGTCACTCGCGAGCTTTGACGAGGTCTCCTTTCCCACCACCCGCCCTGCGGACGGCCTTGGCAAGACGGATTGGGACGGATTTCTCGAGGGCTGGACCGACGAAGCCGCTGGCATCCGACACGTGCTTCCGATCGAAGCCGTGAAGCTTGCGGGACCGGATTTTGCCTTCCGGGAGTATCTCCGCCAGCGCTACGGCAACCTGGCTGCGATGAATGACAGACTGGGAACTGCGCACTCCTCCTGGGGTGTGGTGCCGATGCCGCAACAGTCGGTCCAGTTTGCGGATTTCCAGGGGATGCAGGGCTGGCTGAAGTGGTACTTTACCACGCGCAACTATGTCGACGTGTGGAACTACCTCGTCGTCAACGGACGGGGCCTTTTCAATACGCTGGTCTTCTGCGCCCTGTCCATCCTGGCCGCTCTCACCGTGGACCCGATCGCCGCCTACGCCCTGAGCCGGTTTCGGCCCCGGTCCACCTACAAGGTGCTCCTCTTTCTCATGATGACCATGGCGTTTCCCGCCATGGTGACCCAGATCCCCATGTTCCTTCTCCTGCGGGAACTCGGCATGCTCAATACCTTTTGGGCGCTGATCCTTCCCGGGCTGGCCAATGGCTATCACATCTTTCTCCTCAAGGGCTTTTTCGATTCCCTCCCGCGCGAGCTTTACGAGAGTGCCGCCATCGACGGAGCGAGCGAGCCCACGATCTTTTTCAATATCACGATGTCTTTGTCCAAGCCGATCCTGGCCGTGATCGCGCTGGGGGCGTTCACCCATGCCTATGCGGCGTTTATGTTCGCCTTGCTGATCTGCCAGGATCCGAAGATGTGGACCCTCATGGTCTGGCTCTTCCAGTTGCAGCAGACCAGCGGCCAGGGCATCGTTTACGCAGCCCTTATCGTTGCGGCCATTCCCACTTTGCTGGTGTTCATTTTCTGCCAGAACATCATCATGCGTGGCATCGTCGTGCCGGTGGAGAAGTAGGTTTCCTCCTCTCCCCATGCGGCCAGACGTACTTGGGCCGATGCGGCGAATGGAAACTGGTCGGGCGGTTCTGTGCCGGGATCGGGCGGGTTGATCCTGCTCGGCGCCAATGAGGCAAGCCCCCAGACGATTGATTCAGCGGCGACTCTGGATGCGACGGAGTCGTCTTCCAACGAGAGCCTGCGTGGTGGCACTAGGCTCTCCCTCGGGGCGTTGAATGGGATGTCTGCGATTTCCCTGGGCGGTGTTGGGGAATGTCGGAATCAACGGCGAGCTCGCGGGAACAGCCGTTCTCTTTGATTCCTCAAGCAGCGGCAAGTTTTACACCAGCATCGCCAACCAGACGGCGGGCTACCTGAACACGGCGACTTTTTTCAAGTCCGGCTCGTGTACGGTGAAGGATATCTCGGCCCTGGCCTTCACCACGGAACCGGGCAGTGGAGCCTCCAGTGGAAACTTTGTCGCCACAGCGGGCAGCTCAATCTCAGTGGCCATCACCTTGAACAACTCCCTCATCCGGTCGACGGCGGAGTTTCTTTTCGATAGCGGAAATCAGACGATTACCGGGTTGGGAACGGGAGCTTGTCTTGCGGAGGCTTTTGCTGCGGGTGCGATCATCGCAAAGTTTGGCATACTGCCCAAGCGACCGACGCTTCAGGGCGGCTCGCGCCGCCGCCGGGCAGCAGCTACAGATTCTTTTAGTCCGCCCTAATCCGTTGATGGATGGGCGGCTTTGGCAAGGTGTTTTGTTTCAAGAACTTGCTTGATCTGCTTGCCTCGCGTTCTGGCTGATGCATAATACGCTGAGCTTGCCAGAGACCCGCAGCTCTTCGCGTTTTGCCGCGTGACTTTGGGGATCGCGGTTACAATGTCTTCCTTGAAAGGGTGAGCGATTGTAGCACTATACTGGCTTGCATCGGTTAAGGGCAGTTAGCTCAGCGGTAGAGCGGTAGTCTTACACACTATTGGTCGGGGGTTCGATCCCCTCACTGCCCACCATTTACCAGCTCCAGCACGCGGCTGGAGACTTCCTCCGGGGTCACGGCGGCCATGCAGCGGAAATCCACCGGGCAATCGCGCAGGAAGCACGGGCTGCACTCGACCCGATGCCGGATCACCACGCTCTTGTCGTTGCGAGGGCCGGTGAGGTCGGGTTCCGTGGAGCCGAAGACCGAGACGAGCGGCACGCCGAGGAAATCCGCGAGGTGCATCGTGCCGGTGTCGTTGGTCACGAGGGCGGTGAGGGTTTCCAGCGTCTCCACGAGGCCGTCGAGGGACGTCTTGCCGGTCAGGTCCTCCGCCTCGCCGGGGAATCCCGCGAGGATCTCGGTGGCGATGGGTTGATCGGCGGCGACGCCCAGGATCACCCACTTGCAGTCGAGCTTGGCCGAGACCAGGTCCATCGTCTTGCGGAAACTCTCTGCTGGCCAGCGCTTGGCCGGGCCGTACTCCGCGCCGGGGCAGATGCCGATGACGGGCTTGCCGGGAGCCGGACGGCTGCGGCGGGGAAGGGGCGGGGGTTCAACGCCGCCGCACTTCTCGGCCAGCGTGAAGTACCGGTCCGCATGGTGCTCGGGCTTCGGAGCCGCCTTTTTTTTCTTCTTCTTTTTCTCGGACGGAATCTGGTTGAGGAAATACTCCCGGTTGTGCCCGCGATAGCCGAATCGGCGCGGTATGCCTGCCAGCCACGCCTCGAGGGCGCTGCGGAGCGAATTCGGAAACAGCACGGCCACGTCGAAGCGGCCCCGGATTTTCTTCGCCACGGAGAAAATCGACTCTTTGGGCTCAAAGGGAATGATCTCGTCCACCTCGGGCACGAGTTTCCAGAGCCCGGCCAGCTTGGCGGGGGTAAGGATGGCGAGTTGGGAATCCGGGCGGCCCAGTTTGAAGGCGCGGGCGGCGCGGAAGCTCATCACGGCGTCGCCCAGCCAGTTCGGCGAGCGCACGACGATGCGAAAGGGCTTCAGCTTCTCCTTCTCGCCCTCCGGGAGGTACACGCCGCGCTTCTGCGTGACGGTAAGGAAGTGCGGGAGCGGGGTTTTCCAGCGGTTGTGAACCCAGAACCAGTCGGCGGGCGACTCGCGGATCTGGCGCTCGAGCGCCTTGTTGATATCGAGGGTGAGCTGCTCGGGCTGGGCCGGATCGTAGGTCACCTCCTCGCTGATCTCGACGCGCCATTTGGCGAAGCCCTCGGTGAAGATCGCGATCGGCACCACGGCGGCCTCCGTGCGGATGGCCAGAGTGGCCGCGAGCGGCGAGGTGGAGCTCAGGCGGTTGAAAAACGGCATGAAAATACCGCCGTCCCCGGCATTCTGGTCGACCAGCACGCCGACCACGCCGGGCTGGCGCAGGAGGGCGATGGCTTCGTTGAAGCCCCGCTTGCGGTCAAAGGTGGCCACGCCGAGGCGGCGGCGGTCCTGGTTGATCAGGTCGTCGAGCGGCTTGTTGCGCAACGCCTGGTAGACCGTGCCAAACTTGATCTCCGGCATCATGAACACCATCTGGGCGTAAAGCTCCCAGTTGCCGATGTGGTTGATGGCGATGACGGCGGGGCGTCCGGCGGCGAGGTGCTTTTGCAGACGTTCGGGGTGGGAGATCCAGGCAGCCTTGGCGATCACCTTCTGCGGAGCCCCCGCAATGTTCAGGGCGCAGACGCTGTTGGCCCCGAGGGTGGTGAAGTGCTTGAAGGTGAGGGCGCGGATTTCCGCCGGGGTTTTCTCCTCGCCAAAGACGCGGGTGAGATTTTCCCTTGCGAGCCGCCGATAGCTGGGCAGGATGGCCCACAGTAGCGCCCCGAGCGACTGGCCGAGAACAAAGGCCGCGCCGAGTGGCAGACATCGGATTACCGAGATGATGCCCAGCGCCAGAAAGTACGTAATACGGTCAACCATGCAGAACGAGAACGAGCACCCTAGCCGAGCCGATGCTCCGGCGAAAAGGAATTCCATCAACCCCGGCAGCACCGTCGGCATCCTCGGCGGAGGCCAGCTCGGGCGCATGTTTGGCATCGCCGCCCGGCGGATGGGGTACAGGGTGCACGCTTTTGAGCCCAATCCGGACAGCCCGGCCGGCCAGATCAGCGATGTCGAGGTGACGGCTTCGTTTACGGATACCGACGCGCTGGCCCGGTTTGCCTCCGGAGTGGACGCGATTTCCTTTGAGTTTGAGAACATCCCGCTCAGCGCGGTGCAGGCAGTCGAGTCGATCTGCCCGGTGCGTCCGCGCGGCGAGGTGCTGCACATCTGCCAGAACCGCGAGCGCGAAAAGACCTTCCTGCGCCAGCATGGCTTTCCTCATGCGGAGTTCCGCGTGGTCGACTCTGCGGAATCCCTCGCGGCGGCGATCAGCGAGATCGGCACGCCTTCCGTGTTGAAGACGGCCGATTTCGGGTATGATGGCAAGGGGCAGGTAAAACTCAGCGGCCCGGTTGACGCGGCGCAGCTTTGGGAGAATTTCGGTGCGCCGCGCGGCGTGCTGGAAGCCTGGGTGCCTTTTGAACTGGAACTGTCCGTGGTCGTGGCTCGCGGGGTCGACGGTGTGGCGGTGTCCTTCCCGCCCTCGGAGAACATCCACACCCACCACATTCTCGATCTTTCGATCGTCCCCGGTCGCTTTTCGCCCGAGGTCGCCGAGGCGGCGGAAAAGCTCGCCCGGGAAATCGCCGTCGCGCTCGACGTCGTCGGCCTGCTGGCGGTCGAGTTTTTCCTGACCCGTGATGGCAGGCTCGTTGTCAACGAACTCGCCCCGCGTCCGCACAATTCCGGCCACTACACCTTCGACGCCTGCGCCACGAGCCAGTTCGAGCAGCAGCTTCGCGCAGTTTGCGGCCTGCCGCTCGGCTCGCCCGAGCTGCTTACGCCCGTCGTGATGTGGAACATCCTCGGCCATCTCTGGAAGGACGGCGATCCTCGTTGGGATATCGTCCTCTCCGAGCCCAAGGCCAAGCTCCACCTCTACGGCAAAGCCGAGGCCCGGCCCGGTCGCAAGATGGGCCATGTCTGCGTGCTCGGCCCGGTCGATGAAGCTCTTGCCACGATCTCACGACTCAAGGCTGCGCTCGGTGACGAACGCTAAATGTCGCACGAGATATTTGTGATGTTTAACTAAGGTAAAGCGACCTGTTGCGTTGTTTTTATCTTAGTCTGTAAAGGGAAATTGCCTTTACGGTGCAGGTGGGTGCGGACAGAGTGTTGCCACTAAGCGTGCTCCAGTGAAAGTCTCACCTGTAACGGCCTGTGTCGCGATTTCGGGGGTCTTCGGACTCGTGGTTACCTTGGGATATTATTACTACGTCGAGCAAAGCGCCTCGACGGTTGTGATGAGCACTGGTGTTCCGGCGGTTCGTGATGAGGCCCGGTTGATGCGTACAGAAGAAGGCTGGACCGTGCGGTCGATCGCTCAATATCTGGCGGACTTTGGAGCGCTGGCGAAAAGGGAAAAGATCGAGGATGTGGTGTTGGCCTATCCCTCGGCAGGGCTTTACGAGGTTGCGGCGCATGGAGTGAATACGTCCCTGGCTGTCGGGAAGACTGGAGTGTGGAATCCCGAGACCTACCGCGAATGGGCTCGCCTCATGCTCCCTGCGCCGGATAATGCTTTGTCCAATCAGACGGCGGAGGGTTTGCTGACTAGACTGCTTTCGCCGGATATCGTGGTTTTCTCGGAGGAAAATCGCCGGATCTCCGAGTTCCTGCAGGCTCATCCCGGCTCGGGTGAGGGCTACTTGCAGGCGGCTATTCTATGTGGGGTGCTGGCTTTCAATGATCACTCGGGGATGTTTCGTGACATTCGGCCAACTCTTAATCGCATGACCGCCTTTTTGGCTGCGGCAGATGTACTGGGAGTTTCGAAGGAATCTCCTGGCATGAAGATTGCCGAAGCCTTACGCCTGACTTTGTGCGGACAGCAAAGGGATGCGCTGGCCATGAATCTACCCTCGCAGGGAAAGCTGGCTGATTGGAAGGAGGTCATCCGCCTTCGCAATTCCATGGATTGGCGATCGGGTCGCTCGGCTGCAGCCATGGGAAGCCCCGCGTTGCAGCATGAGTATTTCCGGGCGCTCACGATGGCGGTCGACGAATACACAGGTATCGATTTCCTGAAGGAGATCAAACTCGAAGAAATCGATCTGGGCTACTGCCGTATCGCAAACGAACGGAATCTCTCAGTCAGTGGAGGGCATCTCTTTTCCAAGCCTGTTCTGGTTCCCGAGTTGCAGGAGATTGCTTATGTCGCTAAAGGCGAGGGCTACGACCCGTCTGATAAAACGTCGTCATGGCTGAAGGAGTATCTCGATACTCCAGAGGGTTCGCCGGTTACTTCTGCCAAGGATGGGGGGCTGAAGATGCAAGTCGCGGGCCGTAATTTGGTGGCAGGCATGCAGCAACGTAGCCTGATGCAGGGGCTCGATTCACTCTATGGCTTTCTCAATGATATGTGGGGAGTCAAAGATGGAGCCTCCGAGGTGAAGGTATTTATCGTGAGTCAGCTTCCCTCGCTAAGATATAAGCCGTTTCTGGAACGCTCCATCGAGCGCGATGCCAGCCGGTATGAGATGATGAATGATCCATTGCGGAAGATCATTCAGGAACAGCCCGAGATGGTGACGCCGAGCCTCTGGGCCTCCTTGCGTCTCAATAAGAATGGAGATGACGTCCCAGCCCAGGTGCCGGACTGGCACAGGTGGTTTCACCCGGAAATTCCATCCGGCACTGCGTTTGAGGAGGAGACCAGACTGTATGATATCGGTGTAGGAGACGAGACGGACAAAGTGTGGATGACCGAGCTGCTTGATCGCGCGCCTTACTCCTCTCGGCTGGCGTACAATCTCGCCTACATCGAAAACGGCTCAAGCCATGACCATATCAAACCGGCGATGTTCGAAAAATACATGGCGGACATGCTGGGGTTTCGTCTTGTGGCCATGCGCACACTGGCCAATGCCTACTACGACCAGCCTGCGGAATATGAAAAGTACTCCTCCAAGGTCGCCGAGATCAATCCTGATGAATATCTCGATCTGGGTTTCTATTTCCGCGAGCGGGACGATACGGAAAAAGCTGCCAAGTATTACCAGCTCGGCTTTGAGAAGGCTCGTGACCGGGTCAGGACTGCCAACAATGCTTTATGGCTGGTGAAATACCTCCATGCCAAAGGTGACGACGAGATGGCTGAAAAAGTGGGAGCCGATGCTGCGGAGGCGTTTTCCTACACTGGTCTGCAATCCTACATCTGGCTGCAGGAGGCTACCGGTCGGTGGAGCGGGGCCCTGGATACCGCTCGGAAGTGTGACGAGCGATATAGCAAGGGCAAGCCATTGGAAGAGTTGGCGCACCTGATTCGCGCCATGAAGGTTGTTCCGCAGTACGTTGATCGGGACCGGTATGAGCGGCTCATGGTCGGCATCTTCCCTAGCGGCATCCAGGAGGTCACCATGGGATCCTTCTCTGCTCCTCCCCCCAAGGGCGTCTTTATTCGCGAGACCAACGCATTCCTGGAGCGCAACGGACTCAGGCGCGGAATGATTATCGTCGCTCTCGATGGATATCGGACGGATACTTTCGATCAATATCTGATGGTGCGAGCCATGACGACAGATCCTCGTATGAGGCTGGTCGTTTGGGATGGCCAGAAATACTCCGAAGTGACGCCCTCCATCGACGACCGCCGCTTCGGCGTGGACATGGGCGATTATGTCGCGCGGGCGGAATAGTTACTGACGGTAGGCGTCTAGCCTCCCGCGCTGACGCGCAGGATTTCGATCTGATCGCCGTTTGAAACGGCCTCCGTGGGCCACTCGGAACGATGGAGCGCCTTGCCGTTCAACTCCACCAGCACGGTGGGGGCGGGGAGGTCGAGTTCGTCGACCAGTTCCGCCGCTGTCGAGGCCGCGACTTCGCGCGGCTGTCCATTGACCGTTACCGTCTTCACGCGGCGTTGAGGATGGCGGGGTCCCAGTCCTTCCAGACGGGCTCGAGGCCGAGCTGGCGGAGGCGGTCCGCGACCTCGGCGGTGGGACGGGCATCCGAGATGGCAAACTGCTCCTCGGCTCTTTCGCCGCCGGTCGGCTCCTGAGCCTTGCCGCGCACGGTCTGGTGCAGCTTGTCCTTGCCCTGGCCGGTGTAGCCGCCGGGTTCGGTGTGGCTGCCTGCGCTCATCATGGTCACGCCGAGAGGCGCAATCGCATCGCGCAGCTCGGGCATTTCCCGGGTGCTCAGGACGATGCCGACATGCGGGAAACAGATGCGCAGGGCGCACATCACCTGGATGAATTCCCGGTCGGGCAGGATGTAGCGGGGCTGGAATTCCCCCGCCGCCGGGCGCAGGCGAGGCATGCTGACCGTGAGCTGCGATTTCCAGCAGTTCTTTTGCAGGTGCTCAAGATGGGCGGCAAGCGCAATGGCTTCCTCCTGCCACTTCCAGAGCCCGAAAAGCGCTCCGATGCCGATGCGGCGGAAGCCTGCGGCATACGCGCGCTCCGGGCAATCCAGCCGCCAGGCGTAATCTTTCTTCGGCCCGGTGAGGTGCATCTCGCGGTAGGTCTCGGCGTGATAGGTCTCCTGATAGACCACCAGGCCGTCCGCCCCGGCCTTCACGAGGGGGGCGTATTCCTCGGTTTCCATCGGGGCGACCTCCAGGGAAAGGCTGGGCACCATGGGGCGCAGGCGCTCCATCGTGCGCAGGAGGTAGTCGCCGGAGACGAATTTCGGGTGCTCACCCGCGACGAGGAGGATGTTGCGGTAGCCCTCTTTGACGAGATGATCGGCCTCGCGGGCGGTTTCGTCGATCTCGAGCGTGACGCGCAGGATGGCGTTTTCCCGCGAAAATCCGCAGTACGAGCAGGAGTTGATGCACTCGTTGGAGAGGTAGATCGGTGCGAACAAACGCATCGTCTTTCCAAAGTGACGGCGGGTGAGGGCGGAGGACTCGCGGGCCATTCTCTGGATGGTGGCATCGCTGCAGGGCTCGATGAGCCGCGCAAAACGCTGCACCAGCGGGGACTTCAAGCACTCACCCGCGGCGTATGTTTCTGAGAACGTCATGGAGCATCAAACTTACGGCAAATCCCCTCCCTGCTAAAACGGAAACTTTTCTGTTTCGTCCCAACCTCCTCGCTGTCAGCATCCACCGGGTGTTGGAAAAATCGGAATTCGGCCGCGCGCTAGCCTCCGGCAGCGGTATTGAAGAACTGATGGACGACCTCGGGCATGCCCTCGCGGACGCCCGGGGCGCGATGCGGATGCTCGGCGGAGGCAATCCCGCGCACATTCCCGCCGTGCAGGAGGTCTGGAGACATCGCATGTCCGACCTCCTCGCCGATGGCGGCGCCTACGACCGGATGCTGGCAAATTACGACCCTCCGGCTGGCAATACCGCCTTTCGCGACGCCGTGGCGGGCCTGCTCGCCCGCGAGTACGGCTGGCCGGTGACCCGGGAAAACGTCGTTGTCACCGCTGGCGGCCAGACGGCGTTTTTCTATCTGTTCAACCTCCTCGCGGGCCAGTTCGCGGAGGAGAAGCGGACGGTCCTTCTCCCGCTCGCGCCGGAGTACATCGGGTATGCCAACCAGGGAATCGCGCCGGGATTATTCGAATCAGCCGAGCCGGATATTGAGTTCCTGCCGGGCCATCGGTTCAAGTATCACATCGACTTTGGCCGCCTGCCGCTTTCTGAGCGCACAGCGGCGATCTGCCTTTCCCGACCGACAAATCCCTCGGGCAATGTCCTCACCGACGGCGAGATCCTGCGCCTGGACAGCATTGCGCATGAGGCGGGCATCCCGCTCATCATCGACAATGCCTATGGCGCGCCCTTCCCCGGCATCATCTTTCACGAGGTGCGCCCGATCTGGAACGACAACATCATTCTGACCCTGAGCCTGTCAAAGCTCGGCCTGCCCGGCACCCGTACGGCGGTGATCGTGGCGCGGCCTGAGATCATTCGGGCGGTAAGCTCGCTCAATGCGGTCGTCGGCCTCGCCAATGGCAACGTCGGCCAGGTTCTCGTGCGCCCGATCTTGGAAAATGGCGACATCCTCCGCCTGAGTCGGGAGGTGATTCGTCCGTATTACGAGGCGAAATCGCAGCAGGCGCTCGGCTGGATTGATGAATTTTTCGACGACTCGCTCGACTATCATGTCCATGTCAGCGAGGGGGCGTTATTTCTCTGGCTCTGGTTCCGCGGGCTGCCGATCTCGGCGGAGGAGCTCTACGTGCGGCTGAAGGATCGGGGGGTGTTGATCGTTCCCGGTCATTACTTTGCGGTGGGAATGCCGGCCGACTGGCAGCACGCTCACGAGTGCATCCGCCTCAGCTTTGCCATGGAGGATCAGGTCGTGCGCGAGGGCATCGAGATCCTAGCCCGCACTGTCGCGGAGGCCTATCGAGGCGAGTAGGGTATGGCAGTGTTTGATCTCCAGGGCGCAACATGCTTGCATCGCTTGCATGGCTGACTACTCCGAAAGCGTCACCGACGGTGTGACTCTGGACATCCTGACAGGCGACCGGTTCAAGATCGCGGTTAATCGCAAGGGTGCGGAGCTCATCAGCCTTGCCGCCAAGGCTCCCTCGGGCGACTGGAAAGGTTTTCTCTACCGGGACGGCGAGACGGCCAAACCCGCGAGCGGATGGGCGAATCACGCCACCGTGATGGGCTACTACCTGCATCGTCTCTGGCAGGAGCACTCGGACTACCGCGGTCATCCCATCCAGGGAGGCAACCATGGCTTTCTCCGCGCTTTCGCCTTCGACGCGCCAGAGGTCGGGGAAAATTCGCTCACCTACCGTGTCCCGGCCGACCGCGTGCCGCGCGATTTCTACCCGCTTCGCGTCTCGCTGGCTTTGACATATTCGCTTTCCGAGCGCGGCGTGACTCTGGAGTTCGCCTTTCTCAACGAAGAACCTGCGCTCGACGCTCATGTGAGCTTCGGACTGCATCCGGGTTTTGCGGTCAGTTCGCCGCTTACGGCGAAACTTCTCCTGCCGCCCGGGGTTTACGCCCGGCACATGGCGCCGGGAAATTTTCTCAACGGGGAGATCCAGGAGATCCGGCACGACGGAGGCGAGTCGCCGTTTCCTGCCGCCGACCTGGAGGGGTCCTACATCCTGGGTCTCGCGGGTGTGCCGGAACGCACGCTGGTTATCGACGACCCGGTCGGCGGTCGCCGGGTATCTCTCGATTTTTCCGAGGCTCCCTACGTGACCCTCTGGAGCGACATGCACCCCTTCCTCTGCGTCGAGCCCTGCTGGGGGCTTCCGGATTCCAACCCGCCCACGACGTTTGAAAACAAACCCGGCATCCAGGTCATCGCCCCCGGAGCGACCTTGCGCCGATCCTTCACCATTTTACCCACCATCCTGCCATGATGTCCCTTCTCGCCCTGCTGCTCCGCGTCGCCTTGCTGGCGGTTTTCACCTTTGGTTTCGTCGTGCTTTACGAGCACGGAACAGCCGATTTTGCCCAAGGGGCCGCATCAGAGTGGAAATCGCTGACGGAGTTTGTTAATAGTCAAGGAAGTGCGAAGGCTCCGGCTGCGCCGACCTCGCAGGCTCCTACCCCGTAACTGCACCTGTTCGTTCACCCCGACCTATGCCCGTCATTACTGAAAAAGAACTTCCCGAAGCTCAACGCGCCCCCTGGCTCAAGGCCATGAGCGCCATGGAATTGCGAAACTACGGGTACGCGATTCAATTACTTCAGGGAGTGCTCAAAGCCTGTCCGAATTTCCTCGTTGGCCGCCAGCTCGTCCGCAAGGCTGCAGTGGCCAAAAACTCCGGAAAAAAGAGCCTGCTTGGGGGACTTTCCGGAGCGTCGTTCAACTCGATCAAGGTCCAGAGCCTGATCAAGAAGGATCCGGTGGCCGCGCTAGATACCATCGAAAAGACGTTGGAAAACGAGCCGCACAATCCGGCGGCCAACCAACTCCTCAAGGACGCTGCACTGGCCGCCGACATGCCGGAGGTCGCGGAGTTTGCCCTGGAGACCATCATTTCGGGCAATCCTAAGGATACCAAGACGATGCACGAGCTGGCCAAGCTCTTCATGACCACTGGCCAGCCCCACAAGGCTGTCGATGTTTACAACAAGATCATCCTGGTGACGCCCAATGATCTCGCCGCCGTCAAGGGTGGCAAGGACGCCGCCGCCGCCGCCTCCATGCAGCGGGGTGGGTGGGAAAAAGAGGAAACGACCTACCGCGATCTCATTCGCAACAAGGACGAGGCGGTCGCCCTCGAGCAGCAGAATCGCGTCGTGCGCAGTGATGAGATGATCGACAACCTCCTCGCCGACCTCCATGCCCGCGTCGAGCAGGACCCGTCGAATGTCGACGTCTCCCGCCGCATCGCCGAGATGTATGAGCAGAGGGAGGACCTCGAGTCTGCGGTGAACTGGTACAACTACGCCGTCCAGTTGACCTCCGGTTCCGATACCTCGCTCGTCCGCAAGCTCAGTGATTTGCGCATCAAGCAGTACGATGTGTCCATCGCGGGATACGAGGAGTACCTCGCCGCCAACAGCGGCACCCCTGAGGCCGCCGAGTACGCCACCCAGCTGGAAGACATCAAACGCCAGCGTGCCGCACTCCTCCTCGAGGAAGCCCAAAAGCGTGTGGAGCGCAACCCAACCGATCTCATGCTCCGTTTCGAGCTTGGCGAGATCCTGGTTGCCACCGGCAACTACAAGGACGCCATCCAGGAACTCCAGCGCGCCCAGCAGAACCCCAGTGTGCGCCTCCGCGCCATGAGCCTCCTCGGCGAATGCTATATGGGCCGAGGCATGTACGACCTCGCCTCGAAGATCCTGGAGAAAGCCAAGAGCGAGCTCTACCAGATGGACGCTACGAAGAAGGAGATCACTTACAAGCTGGGCATCGTCTATGAGAAGATGGGTCAAGCCGACAAGTGCATCGAGTGCATGAAGGAAATCTACGAGGTCGACTACAGCTTCCGCGACGTGGCCGAGCGCGTGGAGGGGTCCTACGGCTCCTAGTTCTGCGGCGATTCCCATGAGACGCCTGCTGGCTGCAGTCGGTCTGGTCGCGGTTTTCGCGGGGTGCGCTCCGTGCGAGCCGCGCCCCAACCTCGGCCTATACAAGCAGCAGCTTGTCGGATGGCACGACTCGGGGGACTATGAAAAATGCTTTGCACAGGCTGCGCGGCATGGCGCGGTCGCTCTGGACCGGGCGATTGCCAGCAAGCAGCCCCGTCAGCAAATGGCGGTTGTCTTCGACATCGACGAGACGCTGCTGAGCAACTGGGCGTATCTCACGACCAAGGGCTTCGATGTGAAGCTCGACACCTTCTTTGCCTGGGTAAAGACGCATGACGATCCCGCCCTGGCTCCGACCAAGGCCATCTATGACAAGGCCCGAGCGGCGGGGATTCCCATCTACCTCATCACCGGTCGTGTGGAGTCTGTTCGCGCGGATACCGTGCGTCAGCTCAAAGCCGCAGGCTTCACCGGCTGGAGCGGGTTGTTTCTCAAGCCCGACAATTACAGCCTGCCTTCCATCGTTCCCTTCAAGTCCGGCGTCCGTCGCAAGCTGACCGAGGCCGGGCACGTCATCGTCCTGAACATGGGAGACCAATTCAGCGATCTGGAGGGTGGATACGCCCGTACGGCGGTCAAGTTACCCAACCCGTACTATTACATTCGCTAATATTTGGCGGGGTTTCTTGCGTCCTTGCGGAGCACCGGGTATCGTCATGGCCCGTGAGCACAAACGTACCTCTCTCTCCGAGTGAGACCCACCGTGTCGAGACCGACACCATGGGCCAAATCTCCGTACCGCACGATCGCTACTGGGGCGCGCAGACCGCCCGTTCCCTCATCCATTTCAATATCGGCAACGACGTCAAACCGCCGGAATTGATCCGCGCGCTCGGCATCCTGAAAAAAGCCTGCGCCCTGGCGAACAACGAGCTCGGCAAGCTGTCCGACGAGAAAACCAAGCTCATCGTGCAGGCCGCCGATGAAGTCATCGCGGGCAAGCTGGACGACCACTTCCCGCTGCGCATCTGGCAGACCGGCAGCGGCACCCAGAGCAACATGAACGCCAACGAGGTCATCTCGAACCGCGCGATTGAAATCGCCGGCGGCGTCCTTGGTTCCAAGAAGCCGGTGCACCCGAATGACGACGTGAACATGTCGCAGTCGTCGAACGACACCTTCCCGACCGCGATGAGCATCGCCTCCGCCGTGCAGGTGCATGAGAAACTCCTGCCTGCCGCCCGCCGTCTGCGCGATACGCTCGACAAGAAGGCCAAGGAATTCGACAGCATCGTCAAGATCGGTCGTACGCACCTCCAGGACGCCACGCCGCTCACGCTCGGCCAGGAATTCTCCGGCTACGTCACCCTGCTCGATGACGATATCAAGCGCGTCGAGGACGCCCAGGCCGGCCTCTACAAGCTCGCCATCGGCGGCACCGCTGTCGGCACCGGCCTGAACAGCCACCCCCGCTTCGGCGAGGTGGCGGCCAAATACATCGCCCAACTGACCGGCCTGCCGTTCGTCTCCGCCGCGAACAAGTTTGCCGCGCTCTCGTCGCACAACGAATTCGTCTTCGCCAGCGGCGCGGTCAAATCGCTCGCGTGTTCCGCCATGAAGATCGCCAACGACGTTCGCTGGCTGGCCTCCGGCCCGCGTTGCGGCCTCGGTGAGCTCACCATCCCGGAGAACGAGCCGGGTTCCTCGATCATGCCGGGCAAGGTGAACCCGACCCAGTGCGAAGCGATCACCATGATCGCCGTGCAGGTCATCGGCAACGACACCGCCATCGGCGTCGCCAGCTCGCAGGGCAACTTTGAGCTGAACGTCTTCAAGCCCGTCATCGTCTTCAACTTCCTCAACTCTGTCCGCCTCCTCAGCGACGGCTTCATCTCCTTCGATGAGCATTGCGCCGTCGGGATCGAGCCGAACCGCGAGCGCATCGCCGAGTACGTGAAGAACTCGCTCATGCTCGTGACCGCGCTCAACCCGCACATCGGTTATGACAAGTCCGCCCAGATCGCCAAGAAGGCGCACAAGGACGGCTCCAGCCTCAAGGAGGCCGCCATGGCTCTCGGTTACGTCACTTCCGAGCAATTCGCCGAATGGGTGAAGGCCGAGGAAATGACTCATCCGTAAGCGGATCCAGACTCCCGAAAATCAAAAAGGCCGGTGGAGACACCGGCCTTTTTTGTTGGGGAAAATCAAGCGACTACACCCGCTCGACGACCTCGAGCTTCAGCGGGTGATCGAGGGACTCGACCAGTTCGTGCTCGAAGAGATCGCGCGTGATGTGGCGGCGGATGTCCGCCAGCGAGCGATGCTTCCGGCGCAGGATGCGGGCCAGCCCGACATCCTCGCCATGAGCCTCCAGGCGCAAGCTGCCAGCGAGGAGATTCCGCAGGCGGTAGAAGGGGAGATAGTGCTGGGTTTCCAGCGCCAGCCGACATTTCAGGAACAGGTCAAACGTGGTGTTCCAGTTCCGGCCATGCAGGAGTTCCTGCCGGAGGTCGATCAGCATGTCCCAATGCTCCGGCGAGGTGGTGCGGAAAAGTTCCTCCACGATCCCGGCGGCGTCATGGCGCCACGTCTTGGTGGGATACCCGGCGAGTTGGAAGCTGGAACACATGGTCGTGCTCTTATTTTATGCAGTTGAGACCTATTCGCAAGAGGAGATGCGCGCTGGCCAGAAAAGAAAAAGAATTTATGGTGTGCGGCGACGATGTCCGAAACGCCCGATTCCTCAGCTCCCAATGTGTATTACGCCTGTCAACGGTGCACAAACTGCTGTCGCTGGCCGGGTTTTGTGAAATTGGGCGAGGCGGACATCCGGGACATCGCCGCTTACCTCGGGCTGAGCGAGTATGAGTTTGTCCAGCAGTACACGCGGTTGCGGCCTGCCCGGGACGGTCTGGCCCTGATCGACAAGCCGACTGGCGAGTGTGTTTTCCTCGAAGGCCGCGACTGCCGCATCCAGGCGGCCAAGCCGTATCAGTGCAAGGGCTTTCCCAATGTATGGAATTTCCCGGGTTGGCGGGATGTCTGCGAAGCGATAGAGGTACCTGCGCCCGTATGTTCGAACTGATCGCCATCATTGTTTCCATCGTGACGTTTGCCTTTCAGGCGGCGGGCATCTATTTCGCCATTCAGGCGGTGATGATCTCCCGCACGCCGCAGGCATCGATTGCCTGGGGGCTGTCGTTGCTGGTCCTGCCGTATATCGCCGTGCCGATGTTCCTCGTCTTTGGCGAATCCCGCTTCTCCGGCTACGTGCGAGCAGGAACGGGAAAGTGCAAGGAACTGGATGATTTCATGGCTGCGACACGCGAGGCGATGATTCCCTTCCGGGCGCACTTTTCCGCGAAATACCGCGATGCCGAGCGGCTGGGGGAGGATTTGCGCCGTTTCCCGGTCACACATGGCAATCGCACGAAGCTCCTCGTCGACGGTAAGGAGACATTCAACGCGATTTATGCGGCGATTGAAGGCGCGAAGGATTACGTCATCGTCCAGTTTTACATCGTGCACGACGACGGGGTGGGGCGCGGCTTGAAGGAGCGCCTCCTCGCGGCCTCGGCCCGTGGTGCGGAGTGCTGGCTGCTCTATGATTCCGTGGGAGCCAAGGGACTGCCTGAGTCGTTCGTTGAGGAACTGGAAGCCGGCGGCGTGAGGGTGAAATCCTTTGTCACCAACCGCCAGATGGGCCGCCGGTTTCAGGTGAATTTCCGCAACCATCGCAAGCTCGTTGTCGTCGATGGTCACACCGCTTTCCTCGGCGGGCTGAATGCAGGCGACGAATACATGGGGCTTGGCCCGCTCGGAGCCTGGCGCGACACGCACATGAGGATCGAGGGGCCGGCGGTGCAATCCCTCCAGGTGTCCTTTGCCGAGGACTGGCGCTATGCCTCGGGTGGCGAGGTGCCGAAAATCCCGATCCGCCCCCGTGTGGTGGGTGAGGAGCGTGTATTGCCTTTTGCCTCGGGACCGGCCGAGGTCTGGAATGTCTCGTCCGCCGTCATTTGTGAGATCATTCATGACGTGCGCGAGCGGCTCTGGATTGCGAGTCCGTACTTCGTGCCCGATCCCGCGCTGCGCTCCGCGATGGCCCACGCCGCGCTGCGCGGGGTGGACGTACGCATCATTCTGCCCCAGGGGATCGACCACACTCTGCCCTGGCTCTCGTCCTTTACCTTCTATCCCATGATGCACGAAGCCGGGGTGCGCATCTGGCGGTATCAGCCGGGCTTCATGCACCAGAAGGTGATACTCGCGGATAGCGAGGTGGCGATCGTGGGTTCGGTGAATTGCGACTATCGCTCGTTCATGCTGAACTTCGAACTGGCCGCCGCCGTTGAGGATCTGCGGTTTGCCAAGGATGTCGAAAAGATGTTCGAGGCCGATTTTGCCCGCAGCATCGAGGAAGACCTCAAGGCCAAATTTGAGGGCAACAGCTTCTTCTTCCGCCTGCGCTGTCGGCTTGCGGCTCTGATGAGCCCGGAGCAGTAGCTGGCTTCAGCGCTGGACCATCTGCTGGTACGTGGCGAGGGCGAGCAGCGGGAAGTGCTGCCGGTACATCTCGTACTTGAGGTAAAAGACGCACGGGAAACCGGTGCCTGTCGTGTAGTCCTCCGTCCAGGAGCCATCCGGCTCCTGAGTTCGCGTGAGGTACGCCACGCCGCGCTCGATGGATTCACGGGAGGCGTCGCCGCAGGCGCACAGGCCCATGAGTGCCCATGCGGTCTGGCTGGCGGTGCTCGGTCCGCGCCCCTTGAGAGCCGGGAAATTGTACGATTCGCAGGTTTCGCCCCAGCCGCCGTCTTCGTTCTGGCAGCTTTCCAGCCAGTCACGGCCGCGGCGAATCCACTCCTGGTCCATGTTTTCCCCGATGGCGGCGAGGCCGCGCAGCACCTGCCAGGTGCCGTAGAGATAGTTCACGCCCCAGCGTCCGTACCAGGAACCGTCAGTCTCCTGAGTGCGGCGCAGCATGGCGACGGCACGCTTCACCACCGTGCTCGATCGATCATAGCCGATGTACCCGAGCAGCTCGAGGACGCGGGCGGTGAGGTCGCTGCAGGTGGGATCGAGAATGGCGTTGTGATCGGCAAAGGGCACATGCTCCAGCCAGCGGGCCGTCACGTCCTTGTCAAAGGCCGCCCAGCCGCCGTCCTCGCACTGGAAGGCGAGGAGCCATTTCAGCGCGCGCTGGAACTGCGCGTCGCGTTTTACCTTGTCCCTGGCCGGGACATGCCGCAGCGCCATGAGCACCATCATGGTGTCGTCGGTGTCGGGGTAATACTTGTTGTCGTGCTCGAAGGCCCAGCCGCTCGGCTCGATGCCGGAAACGCGCTGCGCCCAGTCGCCGACGAAACGCACCTCGCGATCCTCCAGCCACTGCGCGGCATGCTGCATTGCCTCGTTGGTGCCGGGGAGGCCGGACTCTGCCAGGGCGATCGTGGTGATGGCCGTATCCCACACGGGGGACAGGCAGGGCTGGATGCGGAAATCCTCCGGGTCATCGACGAAGAGCCCGGCGAAATCGCGGTCGGCCTTCTGCACGAGCGGATGGTCGTCTTGGTACCCGAGCACCTTCAGCGCCATCATCGAGTTGAGCATCGACGGGAAGATGGCGGCGAGTCCCTCGCTGCCTTCGCCCATGCGCTCGGTCATCCACTTTTCCGCCACCTTCAGCGCATGCTGGCGGAGGGGATGGAAGGGCAGGTTGTTGTAGATCTTCAGGAGCTGATCGCAGCGGAGGAAGAAATTGCGCCAGGCCCAGAAACGCGGCTCCTTCTTGAGCGACAGGTCGGTATTCTCCAGACCTGCCGGGTATAGCTCATGGAGCTGAAACTCCGCCGGGAGCGTGCGCGTCGGTTTGAAGTGATTCAGGATGGTGAGCGGCGCGAGGATCGGGCGCGTCCACGACGACATCTCCGAGAGATTGAAGAAAAACCACTGCGGGAAGAGGAAAATCTCCGGCGGGATCGTCGGCACGTATTTCCAGGGGAACTGGCCGAGGAGGGCGAGATAAAGTTTCGCGTACGTGTTGGTGGCGGGAATGCCGCCGAGGCGCAGGATGTTGGCGCGGGCCTCGCGCATCCACGGCGCGTTGGGCGAGTGTCCGGCGAGCTTGAGGGCAAAGTACGCCTTGACCGAGGCGTTGATCTCGCTCGGGCCGTTGATGAAGATATTCCACCCGCCATCGCTCAACTGACGGCGGCGAATGTGGGCGATGCACTTGCGCTGGAGATCTTCGTCGACCCGGTCGGACCAGTGCATGTAGAGCACGTAGTCCGAGCAGAGCGTACTGTCGACGAGGAGTTCGGCCTCCCAGTGTCCGTCGGCCCGCTGCTGGCGCAGCAGGTTCCCTTGAGCCTTCGCGATGGACTCCTCGACCGACTTGGGCTCGGCGAGCAGCGTGAGTTCGGGAGATTCGAAGGGGAACACGGGGCGGGCGAGTGGGGTCATGCTGCGGTCTGGGCTTCTTTCTGTGGTCGGCCGGTCTTGTGTCCGTTGCCAGCACTCACGCCGGTGAAGGCCTGGACGGTCGCGCCTTCCAGGCGGCGGGGCGGCTTGGTGCCGAAGTTAAACTTGATGTTCTTCCACGTGTCGCCGGGCTGGGCGCACCTGCCGAGCGTGGCGCTGGGCTCATAGCCGCAATGCACCATGCAGTTCTCACACCGCTTGTCGCGGGCCACGCCGTCGACCACGCCGTATTTCTCCCAGTCGGTCTTGGTGAGCAGCTCCTTGTAGCTGGAGTAATGCCCGTCGGTCATCAGGTAGCAGGGGGCCTTCCAGCCGCGGATGTTGCGGGTGGGGATTGCCCAGGCCGAGCAGGTGAGGTCCCGCGTGCCAGCGAGGAAGTCGAAATAGATCGGCGTGCCGAAGAGCGTGTACTTTTCCCCCCAGGAGCGGATGTCCTTGAACTTCTCCTTCGTCGCCGCGCGGGTGAGGAAGAAATTTTCGGGTTCGAGATTGAGGCGCTTGCGCATGTCCTCCTTGGCCGCGTCGTAGTCGTAGCCGGGCGAGATGGTGTGCCCGTCGACGTCGAGCCAGGAGAGGTAATCGTACATCTGCTCGATCTCGGCCATGTCGGTTTCCTTGTAGATCGTCGTATTCGTCGCGACCTGATAACCGAGGATCTTGGCCATGCGAATGGCGGCAATGCATTCCTTGAAGACGCCCTCGCGCTCCACGATGAGGTCATGCGTACGCTCCAGGCCGTCGAGGTGAACGTTCCAGTACATCCAGCCGCTTGGGCGGATGACGTGGCTGCTCGGCGGGTTCTTCGGATTGCGCACCTCCTCGGCATGGGCCGGGGTGATGAGGTCCTCGCTCGTGAGCTTCTGGAGGAAAACCTCCACGGCGTCCTTGTTCTGCGTGTACTCGTAAGCGAGCCACTCGCGCATTTTTTTGCGCATGAAGATGCCGTTTGTACAAACGTAGACAATCCGCCCCTGTTCAAGGAGTCCCTCCACGAGTTTCTCGATGTGGGGATAGATGAGCGGTTCCCCGCCGCAGATGGAGATCATCGGCGCCCCGCACTCCTCGGCGGCGCCGAGGCAGTCTTCCAGGCTCATGACGTCCTTGAGCGACGTCGAATATTCGCGAATGCGACCGCAGCCGGTACACGTCAGGTTGCACGTATGGAGGGGTTCCAACTGTAAAACAGTTGCGAACTTGTCCACTCCCCGCAGCTTTTTCCCGATGATATACCCTGCAATCTTCGCCGTCAGTGGCAGCGGAAACCTCATAGGGTTGGCATTACAAGCAACCCTCGTGCCGCTGTCAATGGATTGCAGCGGAACTCGAGGGACCCTTGATGCCGAGTTTCTCGAGAATCCGGGGGACGTCTACGTACTCGCTGACGAGATTCTGGATGCGGGAAATCTTCTCCGTGTCGCCGGGAAGTGTCTTCACCGTCATGGAATGAATGCGGCTGGCGATGCTGTAACTGTTTCGCTTCGAGCCGATTACCGGGAGCGGCGCGTCCTTCATGATCTCCATGAGGCGGTCGCTGGGCTTCAGGTTGTCGGAAAGTACGATGCCGCAGAAGGGGCCGCCATCGCTCTCCAATGAACGCGAAACCGCCGCCAGGACGACATCCTCACGATCGCCGGGGACGACGAGAAGAGTGCCGGGGATGACGTTGCGGAACAGATTGGCAGAGCTCATTGCCCCGATCATGGTGTAGGTGACGCGGTTGCGGGCGTACTCCCGTCCGTGATAAGTCTCGCCGCCGATGTGCTCGCAGACTTGCTGGAGCGAGGGTTGCATGAGGATCTCCTCCTCGGGCAGGACGCCGAGAAGCTCCAGGCCGAGGCGGCCAAACCCGCGCCGGGCGATCTCCTCGATGGACTCCAGTCGGTCCGGCAGCACCTTGTTCATCACGACGCCAATGACCTCGACGCCTTCCTTCTCGAAGAGCGCGGCATTCAGCGCTCCCTCGTCGATGGGGCGGCCGATGCCTCCCGGCGTGATGAGGAGCACCTTGCTATTGAGGATGCGGGCGACGCGGGCATTGGATAGGTCAAAGACGCTGCCCACACCGGCATGGCCGGTGCCCTCAATGATGGCGAAATCTTTTTCCCACGCCGCCCGGTCAAAGGAATGCTGGATGCGGCGGGTGATGGCCTCGTTGTTGGCGTGATTGATGTATCGCCGGGTGAACATCGGCTCGACCGCGATCGGGCTCATGTCCTCAATCGGCACCTGCGTGCCGAAGGTATCGCGGATGAGCACGCTGTCCTCGTCGATCTGCTTGCCCTCGACATCGACAAAACGCTGGCCCACCGGCTTTATGAAACCGATGCGCTCAAAGGTCTTGCGCAGCTCGGCGTAGAGGCCGACGGCGGTCGTGGTCTTGCCGGTATTCTGCTCCGTCGCCGCGATGAACAGCCGGGGTGTGACGGCGTTGATCACCTGCGACATTTACGCGGCAGGTTCTTCCGCCGGATACAGCTTGCGGTATTCGATGGCCTGGAGGCCGACTACTGCGGCGACCGAGACGATCTCCTCCACAGTGGCGCCGCGGGAAAGGTCCGCCGCCGGGCGGGAAAGACCGAGCAGGATCTGTCCATACACCCGGGCTCCGCCGAGGTGCTGGATGAGCTTGGCGGCGATGTTGCCGCTGTTCAGGTCGGGGAAGATGAGCACGTTGGCCTGTCCGCCGACGAGGCTGGATTCCATCTTCTTTGCGGCGACGTCAGGAATGAGCGCGGCGTCGGCCTGCATTTCGCCATCGACGGCGATTTCCACGCCGAGTTCATCGGCGAGCTTGCGGGCGATGACGACGGCCCCCGATACCTTTTCAGTCGACTGGGTGCGGGCGCTGCCCTTGGTCGAGAAGCTCAGCAGGGCCACGCGCGGGCGCTGGCCAAAGACCTGACGGGCGACGAGGCCGGTTTGCACGGCGATGGAGGCGAGCTGCTCCATGTTGGGATCGGGCACCACGCCGCAGTCGGCGAGGAAAAGGACGCCGCCGTCGCCGAAGCGTTCGTCCACCTCGGCAATCATACAGCCCGAGATGAGCGGGGCATGGGGAAGGGGCTTCACCAGCTGAATGAGCGGCCGCAGGAGCGAGCCGGAGTAGCTGTGCACGCCGCCGACGAGGGCATCGGCCTGGCCGTGCTGGAGCATCATCGCGGCGAAGTAGTTGGGATTGGAAAGCAGGGCGCGCGCGTCGTTGATCCCCATCTTCTTGTAACGCTCGAGCTTCTCGAGGCGCTCGCAGAAGACCGGCATCTCGCTGGCCGTCTCGGGATTAATGATGGCTACGTGGTCGAGGCTCACCTTTTCCGTGAGGGCGATGCGCTCGATGACATCGCGCTTGCCGATCAGGATCGGAATACCGGCGTCTTTTTCGTAAAAAGCATGGCAGGCACGCACGACCCGGGGATCGTCGCCATCCGGGAAAACGATGCGTTTCGGGTGCCTCTTCAGTTTGGCGAAAACCGAATCAATAAAACTCATGGCTGTTGCCAGTACACCCCACGCTGGGAGAGAATGCAAACAAGATGGAACTGACAGCCCGCGATCGCCGCATCCGTTTTCCCCGGCGGCCCCTCATTATGGGCATCCTCAATATCAACCACGACTCGTTTTCCGGAGACGGGCGGGTCGATCAGGACTGGGCGGTGGAAAAAGCCCGCGAGCTGGTGCGACTGGGGGCGGACATCATCGACGTGGGCGGCGAAAGCGCCCGGACGAATCGCGAGGCCATCACGCCCGAGGAGGAGCTGGAGCGTATCTCCCCCTTTATCAAGAGGTTCAGTGAAGTTTCCCGCGATGTGACGCCCCGGGATGAGGAACAGGTGTTTCCTCCGTTGCTCTCTCTGAATACCTGGCGTCCCGAGGTGGCTGGCCCGGCGCTGGAACTTGGCGGGGACATCCTGAACGACATGAGCGGCCTGCCGGACGACCGGAATGCCGTCCTCTGCGCCCGATCCGGCGCGGCCCTTCTCATCATGCACACCATGGGGGAGCCCAAGGTGTCGCATAAACACATCCAGTACCGGGACGTGATCGCGGAGATGGGCGATTTTTTTGAAGAGCGTATCGCCCGGGCGCTAGGGGCCGGGGTGTCGCGCGACGCCATCCTGCTCGACCCGGGAATCGATTTTGCCAAGCAGGTGCAGGACAACCTGCGGGTGTATCGCGAGGCGGCATCTTTGGAGCGCTTCGGGCGGCCGGTTTTGCTGCCGGTCTCGCGAAAAAGCGTGATCGGCAAGGTGCTGGGCATCTCGAATCCGCCCGACCGCGACGTGGGCACGGCGGCTTGCATCGTGGCCGGAATGCGACGCGGGGCCGGGCTTTTCCGCGTGCATAATGTCGACATGGCCTATCGCGTCATCACGACGGTGCACCGGATCTGCGGGGGAGTGTCGTGAAGTATTCCGCGAATATCCTGCTCGTCATCCTCCGCATCGCCATCGGGAGCGTGTTTCTCTACGCGGGCGGGATCAAGGCAATGGCTACCGAGTCCTTTGCCCTCACGCTCATGCCGTTTACCTTCATCCCGCCGGAGGCTTACGACTGGATCGCGCTGCTCCTGCCCTACACGGAGCTTCTGGCCGGGCTGTTTATCATCTTTGGGCTGCCGCGCATCGGGGCGGTCCTGATTCTCGGGCTGAGCCTGATGTTCTGCTACGTCATCGGCTGGGCCATTTCGAATCAGATCATTGTCTCGTGCGGATGCTTCGGCACGGAGGACGCTGCTCCCTCGGCGGAGAAAATGGCCCTGGCGATGTGGCGCGACGTGCTGCTTGCAGCGGGCAGCGTGGTGGTGCTGATCTTCCGCGGAAGCTGGCGCGCTATTCTGCGGCCGCTGGTTGAGTCTCCGGCTTCGCCGAGCCGTTGAGGCACTCCGGGCACTTGCCAAAAAACTCGAGGGAGTGGGTCAGGTTCTGGAACCCGTACCGCTCGGCGATGAAGTGCTCCGCCTCGGCCAGAGGGCAGGGGAGATCGAGGAGGACGACCTTGCCGCACTCGGTGCAGACGATGTGATCGTAGTGCTTGGCGGGGTCGTGCAGTTCGTAGTAGCTGCAGGAACGCTGGAGGTTCACCTTGTGGACGACGTGCAGGCGTTCCAGCAGCGTGATCATGCGAAAGACCGTGGCGTAGTCCGGCCCCTCGCCGCGCGCGGCGGCCTCGTCCTGGATTTCCTGGAGCGAGAGCGGACGCCCAGCCTCGAAGAGCACCTCAAGGATGCCCCGGCGACTGCCCGTCACGCGCATTCCTTCCCCGCGCAGGCGGTCGAGGATCGAGTCGACGGTGAAGGTGTGTGCGCAATCGCTCATCGGTTACCTGTACTCCACCCCGGCGGATTTCTCAAACCTTCAAAGACGCACCGGTACGCCATGAGCGGCGAGGTGTTCCTTGGCCTGGTGAATCGTGTACTTGCCGAAGTGAAAGATGCTGGCGGCGAGCACGGCGTCGGCCCGGCCCTTGTCGAGCACCTCGGTGAGGTGGTCGAGCGTGCCCGCTCCTCCGCTGGCGATGACCGGGATGCTCACGCGCTCGCTCACGGCGCGGTTCAGCCCGATGTCGTAGCCATCGCAGGTGCCGTCGGCATCCATGCTGGTGAGGAGGATTTCTCCCGCTCCGAGGCGCGCCACTTCGGCGGCCCATTCGACGGCGTCGAGTTCGGTGGGTCGGCGTCCGCCGTGGGTGTAAACCCGCCATTTGCCGGGGCCGTCCTGTTTCGCGTCGATGGCGACGACGATGGCCTGGGAGCCAAAATAAGTGGCCGCATCTGCGACGAGCTGCGGATTGTGAATGGCGGCGGTGTTCATGCTGACCTTGTCCGCGCCCGCCATGAGCATGGTGCGCACGTCCTCGACGGTGCGGATGCCGCCGCCCACGGTGAGGGGCATGAAGCACTGCTCCGCCGTGCGCGAGACGACGTCGACCATCGTCGCCCGGCCATCGCTGGAGGCCGTGATGTCGAGAAAGACCAGCTCGTCTGCACCCTGCGAATCGTAGGCGCGGGCGCACTCCACCGGATCGCCGGCGTCCCGCAGCTCCAGAAATTTCGTGCCCTTCACCACGCGTCCATCGGTGACGTCGAGGCAGGGGATGATTCGTTTGGCCAGCATGACTTTACCCATCGCCCGGGACGAGGTCCGACGCGAGACTAAATTGTTGCTTTGCGCGGCGAGTCCTTTACGTTGCGCACGTTCCCGGGAGCGGAACACGGGTGATGTAAAATGGATTCCACACGCAACCGACTCACAACCATCAGGACCTGGTTATGCCTCACAGTCGGATTGTCGCTTCTGCTCCTCTTCGGCGGCTGCGCCGGTCCCGCCTACATAACGGGGGCGGGAAATTTTCACACGGTCATCGTCGACGCAGGGCATGGCGGCCATGATCGCGGGGCGAAGTCGGTTTCCGGTCAGCCGGAGAAAGTCCTCGCGCTCGACACCGCGCGTCGGCTGGCGATCGAGTTGCGCAAGCAGGGCTTTAACGTCATCGAGACGCGGAATGCGGATTACTTCGTGCCGCTCGGGGGACGCACGGCGATCTCCAATCGCAAAAGCGACGCCATCTTTGTGAGCATCCACTACAACTGGGCTCCGAAGCGCAAACCGCAGGGCGTGGAGGTCTATTACTACTCCTCGCGGTCTGGTCGGCTCGCAGCGAATATCCTCCAGGAAATCAAGACGGTCTATCCCACGAAAAATCGCGGGGTGAAACGCAACAACTACTACGTGCTGCGCAATAATCGCCGTCCCGCTGTGCTTTGCGAACTCGGGTTCCTTTCCAATCCCTCCGACAATCGCTACGTGCAGACCGCCGCCGTACGGCAGAAGCTCGCCGAGGAGATCGCCTGGGGCATTACGAAGGAGCGCCAGGGGCGCATCATCTGGTAAGCGCGGCGAGGTCGTTGGGCAGCGGGGCGTCCCACACGTTGTCCCTGAAAACCATCTGTGTGCAGTGCAGGGCGTGTCGAGGCAGCCAGAGATCGGCGGCCAGCGCATCCGTCCAACCCTCGTCGATGAAGCGCAGGTATTTGTCGCGACCTCTTGCGTAGAGCTTGTCTCCGATGACGGGGAAACCCAGCGAGGCGGCGTGAACGCGGATCTGGTGGGTGCGACCAGTTAGCGGCTCGGCTTCCACCAGGGCGAAAGGCTCGCCCTTGCGGGAATGACGCTCCAGGACCCGGAAGCGGGTGACTGCGGGCTGTCCCGAGGGATGCACCATCCGTTCCAGCCAGACGATGGACTCCTCCACCTCGCCCCGGCGGCAGATCGGGTGGTTGACGGTCGTTTCCTCCCAGTCCGGCCAGCCAAAGACGAGGGCGAGGTAGCGTTTTTTCATCTCGCGGCGCTGCATGGCGATCCCGGCGGCGCGGGCGGCCTCGGCGCTCTTGGCCACGATCACGACGCCGCTGGTCTCGCGGTCGAGCCGGTTGATGATGGAAATCTGCCCGCCCGTGGCGAGTTCGTAGCCCAGGAGGTCGCGCAGGCCATCCCAAAGGGTGTGCGGGCCGCCGGGCTTCGAGGGGTGAACCAGCAGGCCGGCGGGCTTGTCGACCGCCAGATAGTCGGCGGTTTCACCCAGGATGTGGAAGTCGGCTTGATTCTGCATGGCCACGCGGCAAGGTAGTCACCCTACCATGATCCGACTCCAGGACGTCACCCGAATCTATTCCCGCGAAGGAGCCGCCGTGAAGGCGCTGGATGCCGTGAACCTGGAGGTGTCTGCAGGGGAGTTTGCCTCGGTGACCGGGCCGAGCGGCTGCGGGAAGAGCACGCTGCTCAATATCCTGGGCGGCCTGGATAAACCGGACTCTGGCGAACTCTGGGTCGGCGATCTGCCGCTGCACACCGCGACGGATGCCCAATTGACCGCCTATCGGCGCAATGATCTCGGTATCGTGTTCCAGTTCTTTAACTTACTCCCATCGATGACGGTGGAGGAAAACGTCGAGCTGCCGCTGTTGTTGCGGGGCGAACCTGCCAAAAAAGCCCGTTCGCGCGCCGAGGAGATGCTCGATCTGGTCGGCCTTGGCAAACGGCTGGGGCATTTTCCCCATCAACTGAGCGGCGGGGAAATGCAGCGCGTGGCCATCGCCCGGGCTCTCGCGGGGCGGCCGAGGCTCCTCCTCGCCGATGAACCCACCGGCAATCTCGACAGCGAGAACGCCGCCCGCGTGACGGACACCCTCCTAAAGATTGCTTCCCAAAAAATCGTTACGATGATTATTGTCACCCACAGCAGTGAGCTGGCCGCTCTGGCTCCGCTCCACATCCGGATGCTTGATGGAAAAATCCTCTGACAGTCATTGCCCGAGTTGCGACGACGCGCTTTGGGCGAAGCTTACGCTTTTCGCGGAACTCAACCGCGACGAGCTCCAGACGCTTTTGCACCAGAGTTCCCGTGAGCAGTTCGCCACCGGGGCCAAGATCGTCAGCTTCGGCGACGAGGGGTATTGCATGTATGTCATCCTGCGCGGCTCGGCTCGCGTGACTGTGCCGTCCCCCGAGGGCGAGGTGGAGCTTGCGGTCCTGCAGGCAGGCGATTTCTTCGGGGAGGTCGCCCTCGTCGATGACGGTCCGCGCACGGCTGATGTCACAGCCCTTGAGGATTGTGAACTGCTTTGCATCACGCGCATGACCCTTGGCGTGCTGGCCGGTCTCCAGCCCGGAGCCGCCATTCACCTCCTGGCCTCGATCGGCCGGGCTCTCGTGTCCCGCCTCCGGGTCGGCCACCGGAAGTACATGGACCTGCTCAGCCACCCGGCCTGAGCCACCCCGCTTTTTTAGTTATCGTGGATAAACAACGTACGCTCGCATCGTCTGCCAGTCTGAAGGGCACGGCCCTGCACACCGGCGAGAACGTCACCCTCACAGTCCGTCCCGCCCCGGCAGGCCATGGCTTCAAGTTCAAGCGCATCGACCTGCCTGACGAACCGGTGGTGGATGCCAAGGTGGAAAGCGTCAAGACGGTCGAGCGTGCCACCACCCTCGTCGATGGCAGCGTCAAGATTCACACGGTCGAGCACGTGATTTCCGCTCTGGCGGGTCTCGGCGTCGACAACGCCCTCATCGAGATGGACTCCAACGAGCCTCCGATCGTCGACGGCAGCGCCGCCGCGTATGTCGCCCTCATCAAGGAAGCGGGCATCGTCGAGCAGGACGCGCCGCGCAGCTACTTCACCCCGCGCGAACCGATCTCGGTGCAGGTGGGAGATTCCATCCTCACCATCCTGCCGGATACGAAATTCCGCATCTCCTGCACGCAGGTCGGCCCCGAGGGGCGTTTCACCCAGTATCTCAGTGCCGAGATCACTCCCGATTTCTACGAAAAGGAGATCGCGCCGGCCCGCACATTTGTTTTCTACGAGGACGTGAAGCCGCTCATGGACAAGGGCCTGATCCGTGGCGGGAGCCTGGAGAACGCCATCGTCGCCCGTGGAGACAGCGTACTCAGCAAGGAGCCGCTGCGCTTCCCGGATGAATTTGTCCGTCACAAGATACTCGACATCGTCGGCGACCTCGCGCTCTCCGGGCGCAGGCTTCGCGGTCACATCGTCGCGGTGAAGCCAGGCCACGGCCCGAATACCGAGCTGGCCCGCGCACTGGTGAAGCGCCATTTCGATTACGTCGCGATGGCTCCGACGCCGATCGCCGCCGAGGGCGGCGTGCTCGACGTCAACGAGATCATGCGCACCCTGCCGCATCGTTATCCTTTCCTCATGGTCGACCGCATCATCGAGCTGGTCGAGGACACGCGAGCTGTGGGCGTGAAGGCGGTGACGATCAACGAGCCGTATTTCCAAGGCCACTTCCCCGGGCACCCGGTCATGCCGGGCGTGCTCCAGGTCGAGGCCATGGCCCAGGTTGCCAGCATCGTGATGATGCGCCGGACCGAGAATGTCGGAAAGATCGGCTATTTCATGAGTGCGGACTCGGTGAAGTTCCGCAAGCCGGTCTTCCCTGGCGATACGCTGTTCATTCACTGCGAGATGCTGAGCGCGAAGAAGCGCCTCGGCAAGGCGGCCTGCCGCTGCGAGGTCAATGGCGAGGTGGTCTCCGAGGGCGAACTGCTCTTCGGCCTGATCGACAAATAATCACGCGATGGCCGGCATTCATCCGACCGCAATCATCGACTCCTCGGCCCGTATCGGCGCCGGGGTGGAGATCGGGCCGTATTGTGTCATCGGCGCAGACGTGACGCTCGGTGATGAGTGCGTGCTGGCCAATCACGTGACCATCGCGGGGCCGACGACCATCGGGGCGCGCAATCGCTTTTATCCGTATACATCCATCGGCCAGCGCAGCCAGGACCTGAAGTACGCCGGGGAGCCGACCTATCTCGAGATCGGTGACGACAACGCGTTCCGCGAGTTTTGCACCGTCAACCGCGGCACCGCGCCCGGCAGCAAGACGGTCGTGGGCAGCCATAATAACTTCCTCGCCTACGCGCACGTCGCGCACGACTGCACGGTGGGGAATCATGTGATTTTCTCAAACAACGGCACGCTTGCCGGTCACGTGATCGTGGAGGATCACGTGGTCATTGGCGGCCTGAGTGGAGTGCATCAGTTTTGCCGCATCGGGCGCCATGCCATCGTCGGCGGTTGCACGAAGATCGTGCAGGACGTCGCCCCATACATGATCGCCGACGGCAACCCGGCGGAGCTTCGCGGGATCAACCAGGTCGGGATGGAGCGGCGTGAGTTCGCGGCGGAGGAAATCCGCACCCTGCGCGAGGCCTTCCGTCTCCTTTGCCGGTCGAATCTCAACGTGAAGCAGGCCTGCGAATCCATTCGCGAGCAGCTCCCGACGAATTCCCATCTCGAGCATCTGCTGACCTTCATCGAAGCCAGCAAGCGCGGCATCGTTCGCTAGGCCCCGATAGCGGGCTCAGGCCATCCGGCATTCGCGAGGGAAGCGATTCTTTCGCGACGGAGGAAATACCAATGAAAGCATGGCATCGCTTTTTGGCCTGGATGTATCAAAGGCATCTCAATGAGGAACGTCGGAAGCTTGCACAGTACGTGCGTGAATCCCGGCGGGAGATCAGTCAATGGGAGGACGATCTTGAGCTACTCGAGATTCGCACCCGGCGGCAGGTCGAGCGGGCGGGGCTCAAGGCTGCGGAGAAACCCGCGTCGTCGTTCCCGAATATCATCCCGCTGCGCAAGCACGCGGCGTAACAGCGGGGGCCTCAGTGCCTTCACGCTTGAGGCGGTTCCGGGGGGGCTATCCTTCCCCGATACTGGTTGATCAGCGCGATGGCGGGGGAGCCGTCGATTCCCGGACAAAAAGCTCCGGGGTCAGCTTGAGCCCGATGGGCGCGGCGTCGGGATCGGCGAACCGCTGCTTGAGCACCTGCACCGCTCCCTGGCCCCAGTCGTCATCTGTCACTCCCACTTCAGTGATGGAGGGGACCAGAAGAGAATTGCTGGCCTCCAGGCCGAATGAGGCCAGGCTGCAATCCCTGGGCACGCGAATTCCGGTTTCGTGAAATGCCCGCAGAGCCCCGATAACCCCGGCGGAACTGGCGCTGATCAGAGCGGTGAATGCGGGCTTCCCCTTGTTCGATGACAGGTGCTCTTTCAGGCCTCCATACGCGCGGTGGAGGCTGCTTTCCCCAGGCTCCGTATGGCAGGGAATCACTACGGGTTTGGGGAGATCAAAGAGATCCACGAGGTTCAGGAAAATCTCGCTCCGCTGCGTGATGGAGAAAAATGGCGGCTCATTCTCCAGAAGGGCCAGACGACGGTGGCCCAGGCTCAGCAGATGCTTCACCAGCAGGCTCATATACCTGTGGTCATCGCCGGTGACATAGTCGAGTTGGAAAGGCCCGGCCGACCGGCCATAGGCCAGGATGGGGGAGGATTGGGAGGTGATCTCTTTGAAGAATCCGGGATTGGATTCAATGATCGTGGGCATGACCACGTGGGCGCAGGTCCGGACATGCGGGCGGATATCCGGATCATCGCCGTTCACAGGCTGCCTCTTGATGATCAGTTTCCATCCTGCCTGGGAGACAGCCCGATCGAGCGAAATTTCCTTCACGTCCATCGTAGGCGAGGGGTATTGCGGGCGATGCAGCTCGATATAGCGCACGCCTTTCTGAGGATTGATAAAGATGCCGCTGCCTTTTTTGGTCGTGATCAAACCCTCTGCTTCGAGTTGGCGCAGTGCCTGGTTGATGGAATGCAGGCTGGTGTCGTACCGGTTCATCAACGCTCTCACTGAGGGCAGCTTTTCTCCCGGCGCCTGGGAAAGGGCTTTTTGGCGGAGTAACTCGGTGACTTTGGACGAAGCGCTCATTCTCAGAATATCGATACACTTTGTATTGAAAAACGCAATTCAATATTGATTACACTGAATTGCGTTCTTACGTTCCCGTTCATGAAAAGAGCGATTTCTTCTTTCATTGTTCTCCCTCTCCTTTTGATCGGTTTCGGTTCATTGCAGGGGGCGACTTTACTCGACGACGCGGTGGCTTACTGGGATTTCGAAGGAAATCTGGATGGCACCCACTCAATCAATCTCACGGACGTTTCCGGAACCACGGCCGGGATGACGCCGACCGTTGTTCCCACGTTCAATCCTGTTTCCGGGATCAAGGCAGTGAATGCCGGCACCCAGGCGGTGGCATTTGACGGAAGCAATGTCCTGAAGACCAACGCCGCCAGCCTGAGAATCGGCGGAGCGCAAACGCTTTGGTTGCGGGTGAATCTTGGGAGCATTCCCTCCGGTACGGTGGCATTCATGACGCGGAGTCGGCCCGTCAACAGCCAGCGCGGGATTTCCCTGCAAATGACGAACGGACATTTGCAGGGGTACTTGTCTGCTGACGGCACGACCTACAACACTCAGCTGACAAACTCTTCGTCGTACGCCCTGCAAGCATCCTCCTGGTACGACATCTCCATGCGCTTCGATCCCTCGAACGTCTTGCGCATCGATCTTTACGATCCCGTGACGGGAACCCTGCTGGATTCGATGGAAACAACCGCGAATGTTCCGGCTTCCATCAGTACTTCCAACAGCATCGGCTCGGGCTATTTCCAGGTTGGCTCGATCAACAACGGCAGCAGTGGGAGCGCCTACATCGTGCCCGACGGCACCTTGATCGAGTCTGCCGCAGTGTGGAACAGCTATCTCTCCGATGCCGACGTTCGGAGCCTTTCCGCCGTGCCGGAACCGCGCAGCATCAGTATGCTGATGATGGGAGGCGCTTCGCTGGCTATGATCCTTCGCATGTCGCGCTGCCGCTGAACATCACGGGAGACGTAGCGTACCAAGGAAGACCATCGTGAAAATTCCCCCTCCTGTCACCGGATTGCTGGCGTGGTTCTGTGGGTGTTGCCTGCCTTTTGCGGCTCACGCCGATGTCTATTATGTGGATGGGAAAAAGGGGAGTGATTCCTCCGATGGTCGTTCTCCCGATGCGGAGCACGCTCTGGCTACGATTCAGGAGGCCGCCCGCCGAGCTGGCCCGGGCGATGTCATCACGGTGGCCGAGGGGGTCTATGAAGGCCCCATCGACCTCCACATCGCCGGGCAGCCCGACCGCCCGATAACGATCCAAGCGGCAAGCCGCAAGAAGAATGCCGTGATCATCACCAACGCGGAACCGGCTCTCCGGAAGGGAGCGGTGCCGTGGACAGTTGTCGATGAGAGCCTTGGCCTTTACCGCGCTGCGCTTGCGCGTCCCACCTGCCGTATTCTCTATTCCGGCGTGGACCTGCAGCCGTACGCTTCTCTGGATGCGCTCAAGACATTTGTCACCGCAGATGGGAATCCCGGTCCACGGCATGGCTACTATTACGACGAGAAGGCGCAAATGCTCTACGTCCGGCTGCATGTCTCTGGCAAATATGGTTCGCCGAATCCCTCGGATCACCTGATCTGTGTGGGACCGCGGACGGGCGGAGGCTATGCGGGGAACAACTACGATGGCCCCTTGTTTTTCAACCTCGGCCTGCGCGGCAACAAACCGCTGCATGTCGTCGTCGATGGGTTTACCTTTGAGACGCCGGGATACGCTGGAGTGTATGTCGATGGGAGCGATGTGGTCGTGCGAAACTCGTGGTTTCTCGGCTGCCGCGCGGGGGTTTCCGGTCGGCGGGAATCAGCCGATCCCTCGGTGACTTCCAATCGCGTCACCGTGGAGTTTTGTGACTATCATCAGTACCCGGCCTATGATGACATGATCGAGTTGCTGGAACTCAGGAAAGAGGGGCGTATCCCGGCTGCAGCAGCCAGGTTTCCTCTTTTCTGGTGGTCGCGCAAGGGCAACGGCGCGGGCAATAACAACACCTACGAAACGGGGATATGCAATCTCGTCGGGTCCGATTGGATCGTGCGCAATAACGACATCCACGATGCATTTGAAGGCCTTTCCACCTGGGCCATACGCTGGAGCAAGGGGCTGGTGGTGACCGGAAACCGGCTTGAGCGGCTGGTGGACAATGCGGTCGAGAGCGAGGACCATGCCTTTGGCATGAGGATTTACGGAAACTACATCGTCAATGTCGTCGAGCCCTTCTCCTGGCAGCCGCTGGGCGGCGAGCCCTGGCCGGGGTCGATCTATATCTATGACAACGTGGTCCAGAGCGACCTCGCGCTCAATCAGCTCATCACCGCGGTTAGCGACTGGACGCCTGGATGGTTCAAAGCCGGGGCGAGCAGTCAGAATTGGGAGGCGCCCTGGAACAGCCATATGAAAGACCTTCCCCGGGATGTCGTGCGTGCGCCCGGCGATGGGGTGGTCGTCTTTAACAATACGGTTTTCTTTCCGGGCGGAGAGTTCCTGACCCGGGTGCAGCCGCCGGAGCGGAAGTTTGAGAATTTTCGCTTCGTCAATAACGTGAGTGTCGCTGCGGGATTCTCCCGCCAGCAGGAGGATCTCGGCGGAGGTATTGCCTTTTCTCACAATGCCTGGGCCTATGCTCCGGAAGGGGGCGTTCGGGGACAGGTGTTCGCCGGAGCCGACGGCACTGTCTTTCCGGAATCCAGCAGCACGTGGATTGCCAGCATGTCGCAGAATGCGGAGGATATCCTGGACGGCGCGCCCTGGAAGGACCTGCCGGGCGCGGGAGTGCCCTCCGCCACTGCGGCATTTCCCGGCGCGGCGGATATCCACACGGTTGGTGCAGGCTTGAATGGCCGACCCTGGAAGATGCCGGAGACAGGACCTCGCGAATAATCCCCCTCACTTCATTCCCCCCCCATGAAACATCGTCGCAATCACCCGGCAGCCTGGACTCTCGTCGAACTCCTCGTCGCCATCGGTATCATCGGCATACTGGCTTCGCTTGCCCTGCCTGCCTGGAGCGGCGTTCGCGCCAACGCCGATCAGGCGCAGTGCGCCTCGCGGTTGAGAAATCTCTCGCTGGCCGGGCTCAACTGGATCAACGATCACGGCGGCGCGATGCCCGACGCGATGTATTGGCGTTTCCCGAGCGAGAATCACGATGGCTCCATCCTGCCCTACCTGGGATATCGCGACACGATGCTCAACCAGAAGGGGGCCACGGTGGTGAGCTGCCCGGCTTCGTTTCGCGCGGTCGGCCCGAATGCGGATTGGAACCGCAGCTATTCCATCAACATCTACGCCTGCGGCACGGAGAACGGCCAGCGTTACAGCCCGTTCGATCGCGGTGTCGCCCGCATCCAGCAGGTCGCCAGCCCGGCGCGGATGGCATTTTTCATGGATGGCAACTTCCTGACTGGAGGAGCCCCGGAGCGTAAAGTCGGTCCCGCCAGCGTGGAGAACGTGTGGAACAGCCAGCAAAAAACGGGGTTTTACGATCAGCATACTGGCAAGAGGGCCAATGTGGTCTTCCTGGATGGGCACCTCGAAACCATATCCCGGACGAATCTGCCCAAGGGAAACCCGACCGAGCAAAGATTGAACCAGTTCTGGGGCGCCATCCAATAGACATCCGGCCCCGCTTCAGCAACCGAACGTATGAGAACCTGAAGAACTCTTTCTAAATTTGAATGGCACGATGTTCTCCCCGGGACTCAGGCATTCACAGAAACATGAAATTGGTAGATGTGGTTTTGGTGGGTATCGGGGGGTATGGCGCGAGATACGTCTCGGCGCTGGATGGTTTTCCCGAGGCCAGGCTCGCGGCGGTCGTCGACCCAACCGCGGAATCCACCGAGCACTGGAACGCGCTCCAGGCCCGGGGAGTACGGCAATATAGAAGTCTGGGCGATTTTCTCGGTGCGGGAGGGCGGGCGGATCTCGCCGTGATCTCATCGCCCATTGTCTTTCATCGAGAGCACTCCTGTCTCGCCTTGCAGGCCGGAATGAACGTGCTTTGCGAAAAGCCGATCAGCGCCACGGTGGAGGAGGCTCTGCGCATGATCGAGGCTCGGGACGCGGCGGGGCGGTTTCTTGAAATCGGTTACCAGTGGTCCTTCAGCCGGGCCATCCGGCAGCTCAAGGCGGATATCCTCGACGGCATTTTTGGCGCGCCGGTACTCTTCAAGACTCGTGTCGCCTGGCCGCGGGGCAGTGCATACTATGGGCGCAATGACTGGAGTGGACGGATCACGAATGATGCGGGCAGGCCGGTCTACGACAGCCCGGTGAACAACGCCACGGCCCATTATCTCCACAATATGCTGTTCCTGGGCGGCCTCAGCATGGAGAGCGCCGCGCGTCCTGTTTTCATCGAGGCCGAGTGCTATCGCGGCAATGAAATCGAGAACTTTGACACGGCGTGCTGCCGGATCACCACGGATGAGGTTCCTGAGATCCTGTTTTTCACCTCGCATTGCGTGGATCGAAATGCCGGGCCGGCTTTTGAGCTGAAATTCGAGCGGGGAACGATCCGCTATCCGGTCGGCGGCTCCATCGAGGCCCTCCTCAATACGGGTCGGCGCATTAACTACGGCGACCCGGATGCTGATCCCATGGAAAAACTCCGGTTTTGCCTGGAGCGATGCGGGCACTCCCGGTCCCAGCCTGCCTTTTGCGGTCCGGAGGCAGCCGTCGCGCTGACCGTCTGTGTCGACGGCATCCAGCGTATGGCGGTGCATCGTTTTCCGTCGAACGAGCTGTCCCAGCGGCCGCTTCATTCTGCCGATGATCTGCTCGTATACCTGCCGGGGCTGGTCGAAACCTTCCAGACGGCATTTGACCGCGAGCGGCTTCCCTCGGAACTCGGAACTCCATGGGCCAGGCCGGCGGAAAGAGTTGATCTGGCGTCCGTCCTCTGTCAGCAGGGCCTGGATGACACTGCGGGGAACGCGTTCGCCGAGAGAAGCATCATGCTCCCGGCGTCGATCGGAGAGGATCGCTGACGCGGTCTCCCTGCGGCGGAATGAGGGCCTGCGCGCGCTAATACGTCGGCCAGACGCGCGGGGTGAGAAACTCCAGCAAGTGGCCGTCGGGGTCGCGGAAGAACACGCTCGTGCCTCCCGTGGGCCAGGTGAATTTGCTCTCCACCGGGATGTTCCATTCGGCGAGCCTTGCCTCCCAGGCGGGCAGGTCGGCCTCCGAGGTGGAAAAGCCAATATGCGACGTGCCTGATCCGCCGTGGGGAGGGATGCGCCCGCACGACATCTGGCCGCCGTGCTGGCGGCCCCGGCAGAAGATCAGGAGCACGCTGCGGCCTGCGACGTCGAGGGCGCAGAAGTGGCCCTCGTTGACCATGACGGGAAAGCCGAAGAAACGGGTGTAGAAATCGAGGGACCGGGGAAGGTCGTCAACCTCCAGGCAGGTCTCCAGGAGTCCGACGGATGGAGAGGACGGCGGCACGGGAACCATGATAGCGGCGACGGGCGCGGAAGCGATGGCAAAGAGCGCGCTTGAGCCGAGCCGGGGGCGGCGCAATAGTGGAGAGCATGGCGCATGATGGTTCCGCCCCGGCTAATCTGACAGGCTCGCTGCTCGTGGCGCATCCCAGCCTGACCGATCCGAATTTCCGGCGCACCATCCTCTTCCTTTCCCATCACAGTTCCGAGGATGGAGCCGTCGGGCTGGTGTTGAACCGTCCCCTGCGCAAGACGCTCGGCGAGATCGCCGCCTCGAAGGTGCCCTTTGCTCTCCAGCAGGCCGAGACCTATTACGGCGGACCGGTCGCAGTGGACCAGGTCACGATCGCCAACCTCCAGTGGCAGGATAGCCCCTCGTCCGTGGTCTTTCACAGCTACACCGGGCTGGAGGAGATCGAGATCGGCAATGGCTGGCTGTCGAGCCTGCGCGTCTTTCTCGGCTATGCCGGATGGAGCGCCGGGCAGTTGGAAGGCGAGATCGAGCAAAAGGCGTGGATCGTCATGAAGCCCACGCGCGACCTCATTGAGATGGAGTCGCCGGATGACGCCTGGCGCGCCATTATGCGGGCGTCGAGTCCCTCGCTGAAGCTTCTCGCGGAAGCTCCGGATCATCCGGAGTGGAACTAGCCTTGCGCTCCTCGCGGGTGGTGACCCAGGCCTTCCAGACGCGGGAGGCGGCAATGCCGGACCACGCAATGACGACGATCGTGGCGATGAGTCCGAGTATGTAGAGCGTCCAGGTCACCGGATCGTGCGGAGTGAGGCTGGCGCTGGACCGCACGGCGGAACCCAGCAGCGCTCCCACATAGGAGTACGCGGCGCTCATCGGGATGAACCCGAGGAACGAGGCAAAAAGGAATCGCCAGAACCCGATCTGGGTCAACCCGGCGGCATAGCTCACGAAGGTATGCGGCACGATGGGCGAGATGCGGCTGATGAGGATGAATTTCCAGCCTTCGCTGCCGACGGCCTTTTCCAGAGCCTGCATGCGGGCGTCCTGACCCATCTTGCGCATGATCCACTTGCGGGCAAGATAGCGGCTGGTGAGGAAGCTGGCGGCCGCGCCGAGGGTGGAGGCGGCGGTGACGAGGGGAACGGCGATCCAGAATCCATAGATCGCACCTGCGCCCACGGTCAGAAACGACGCGGGAAGAAAGAGAAACGACGTGCCGCTGAAGAGGACGACGAACCAGACTGCGCCGACCCACCCGCTATGGCGGATCCACTCCAGCGAATGTGCCAGAAAATCGGCGTAACTACCTTCCATTCAGAGTCGTTGGGTTTAAAGGGCGAACGTCTATGTATCTCGAAAACGCGAGACGAGGGCAAAGAAAAAGGCGGACAGCGTGAACTGTCCGCCTCTTCAACGGGAGGTATCGGAAGACGACCTTATTCCGTCTTCTCGGACGAATCCTCAGCCTTCTCCTCGGCCTTGGCCTTGGAAGCGGGCTTTTTCGCGGCTTTCGCCTTGACGGGCTTCGTCTCAGGTACTGCGGTTACGGGAGTTTCCTCCACGGCAACTGCAAGATCTACCCACTCGATGTAAGCCATCGGAGCGGAGTCGCTCGGGCGGGGCCCAAGCTTGATGATGCGGGTGTAGCCGCCGTTGCGGGTGGCGCTGCGGGGGCCGAGCTCGGTAAACAGCTTGCTGACCGCCTTGACGGTGCGGGTGCTGTTGTTGTGGAGCAGGGCGAGGGCGCGGCGGCGGGCGTGCAGATTGTTACGCTTGGCAAGCGTGATCATCTTCTCCGCGAGCGGCTTGACGGCCTTGGCCTTGGCCAGGGTCGTCTTGATGCGACCGTGCTCGATGAGGCTGCAGGCCTGGTTGGCGAGCAGCGCGTTGCGGTGCTCGGCGGTGCGGCCGAGTTTGACAGTTTTCTTTTGGTGGCGCATGGCTGGTTACTTGAGCTCGCCGACGGGGTCGACGAGGCCGGATTCGAATTTCATGCCGAGGCCCAAACCGAGCTGCTGGAGCTTGTCCTTGATCTCGTTGAGCGACTTTTTGCCGAAGTTGCGGTACTTCAGCATTTCGGCCTCCGTCTTCATGGCCAACTGGCCGACGGTGGTGATATTGGCGTTGTTGAGGCAGTTCGCAGCGCGAACGGAGAGCTCGATCTCGTTGACGCTCATGTTGAGCAGCTTCTTGAGTCGGGTGTTCTCCTGGCTGACTTCCTCCGGGGTTTCGTCAAACTCGACCTTGGTGTCGTCGTAACCGACGAACACGTCGAGGTGATGGCGAAGAATGGCCGAGGCCTGGAGGAGCGCTTCGTCAGGCGTGATGCGACCGTCCGTCCAGATGTCGAGGATGAGCTTGTCGTAGTCCGTACGCTGACCCACACGGGTGTTTTCCACGGCGTACTTGACGCGGGTGACAGGCGAGAAGATCGAGTCGATGGCGATGACGCCGATCGGCTGGTCCGAGGACTTGTTCTCGTCGCCGGTGGCGAACCCGCGACCGACCTTGACTTCGAACTCCGCCTCGAACTTCTGCTTCTTGTCGAGGGTGGCGATGTGCTGGTCGGGGTTGACGACCTCGATGCCCTGCACGAGCTGGAGGTCGGCGGCCGTGATGGCGCCTTCCTTGGTGACCGAAAGGGTCACGGTGCGGGTCTCATGGTCGGGGGCCTTGAACTTGACCTTCTTGAGGTTGAGAATGATGTCGACGACGTCTTCCACCACGCCCGGGAGGCTGGTGAATTCGTGCGAGGCTCCCTCGATGCGGACCGAGGTGATGGCGGCGCCTTCCAGCGAGGAGAGGAGCACGCGGCGCAGCGAGTTGCCGAGCGTGTGGCCGTAACCGGCTTCGAAGGGTTCCGCGACGAACTTCGCGTACGTGTCTGTAGCCGTTGCCTCATCTTTGGTGAGGCTCTTGGGCATTTCGAATCGTCCGAGACGAATTGGCATGGGATACTTATTCTTTTCGCCGGGTTTCCCTGTGCGCTAGTGGCAGATCATCGAAGATGCCTGCCGCAGGACCAACGGCGCGTTATTTCAGCGCAAGGGTGGACACGCTAGTCGCACCCTGCGCGAAAGCAAGGAGAAAATACCGGGAATTCCCGGGCCGGAGTTACTTCAATCGGGCGTCGGCGTCGGCCTTGAGGGTCTCCCAGAGGCTCTGGATGGAGGCGGCGACCCTGGTCTTGATCGCGGCAAGCTCCTCGGCGGTAAAGGATTGTCCCTCGGCGGGCTTCTGCGCGGCGAACATGTAGTACTTGATCTTGGGCTCGGTGCCGGACGGGCGCACCGCGATGCGGCGGTTGTCGGCGAGCGTGATCATGAGCATGGCCTCGGCCGGGATGCGGACGCCCTCGCTGTCGTAAATCTCCTCGGTGGCGAAGTTCTGAACGGAAACCACGGCGGCTCCGTCGAGGGTGGTCGGCGGGTTGGCGGCGTAGGAGTCGACGAGCTTCTTGATCTGGGCGGCGCCTTCCGCGCCTTCCATGGTGAGGGATTCGCCGCGCTCGAGGTAGTAGCCATACTCGCGGTAGATGTTGTCGAGGAGGCCGACGAGGGTGAGTCCCTGCGACTTCGCGTAGGCGGCGACCTCGGCGATCATCACGGCGGCGGAGTTGCCGTCCTTGTCGCGGACGAAATCGGAGCCGCTGTACCCGTAGCTCTCCTCGCCGCCGAAGACGTAGAGCGAGGAGTGCTTGATACGCAGGTCGCGGGTGGTTTCCTCGGAGAGCTGGCGATAGTTCTGGCGCAGTTCGGCGGGAATCTGCTCCTCGTACTTGCCGAGCTTCTCGCCGATGTACTTGAACCCGGTGAGCGTCTCGACGGTGCGGAGGCCGAATTTTTCGGCGATGGCCTTCTGCAAGTCGGTGGTGACGAAGGTCTTGATGATGACGCCGCGCGAGGCGTTTTCCTTGGTCAGGATGACGAGGGCAAAGTGCTGCGAGGCGCGATACCACGCCATGAGCGAGCCGATCTGGTTGCCGGTGAGGAGGACCATCTTGCCCTCGTCATTGCGAACGGCGATGCCCATGCGATCGTCATCCGGGTCGGTGGCGATCACGAGATCGGAGCCGGTTTCCTCGGCCAGCTTGACCGCGAGGCTGAGGGCCTCGGCGTTCTCCGGGTTGGGCGACTTGACGGTCGGGAAGCGGCCATCCGGCACCTCCTGCGACTCGACGGTGAGAAACTGGAAGCCGAGGCGCTGAAGCATCGGCTTGATGATGACGCCGCCCACGCCGTGCAGCGGGGTGTAGACGACCTTGAGGGAATTCTCCTTGCGGATGAGCTCGGGGTTGAGCGGGAGCTTTTCGAGACGAGCCATGTAGGCCTCGTCGACTTCCTCGCCCATGGGAATGACCTTGCCCTGCTCGGCGGCTGTGACGGGGGCGTAGTTGTCGCTCTCGACGGCGTTCACCTTGTCGATGATCGCGGAGGCGTGAGGCTCGGTCACCTGGCAGCCGTCTTCAAAGTAGACCTTGTAGCCGTTGTACTGAGGCGGGTTGTGGCTGGCCGTGATGTTGATGCCGGCCTGGGAATTCGTATAGCGAACGGCAAAGGACAGCTCAGGAGTCGAGCGGGGCCCCTCGAAAAGATAGGCGTCCACGCCATTCTCCACCATGACCTTGGCGGCCAGTTCGGCGAATTCCCGGGAGAAATAGCGGGTGTCGTGGCTGATGCAGATGGAGGGCTTGCCCTCGCGTCCGCTGCGGGCGAAGTGCTCCTTCACATAGGCGACCAGACCCTGGGTGGCCCGGCTGATGTTGTAGTAGTTCATCGCGTTGGTTCCCACACAGGGGAACTCCGGGCGATCGAGAGGCTGGAGTGTGCCAGCCTCGACCTTGGTGAGGGTCGCGCCGATGGTCTTGCCCCGGAGGCCGCCCGTGCCGAAGGCGAGCGTGCGGAAGAACCTGTTGTCCAACTCCTTCCAGTTTTCCGTTTCCACCAGTTCCCGGATCACCGCCTCGTTGAGGGGCGACGTGCTCTTGCTGAGCAGGGCCTGGATATTCTTGGCTGAAGACTCGAGAATTTTTCCGGCCGCGGCCGCGGCGGCAATCGTGGTGGTAAGCTCGCTCATTGCAGGGAAGCTTCTGCCTACCAGCACCCGGCTCAAATGTCGAGGCGGTGAAATTTCTTTCGTCCCCGAGGCCGGGATGAGGCCACACCCCTGTTGACAACGCACCCGGGCCGCCTAGCCTATTTCGCACAGAAAATGTCTCACCCTATCCGACCCTCGGACGCGCGGTTTGTCTCCCATGCGCCCGGTCACTGGCCTGATGTGGCGCCTGAACAGTGGAATGACTGGAAATGGCAGTTGAAGAACCGCGTAACGACTCTGGCCCGTCTGGAAGAGTTGATCCCGCTCACGACCGAGGAGCGCGCGGGTGTCCTGCTCGCGGGCAACAAGCTGTCGCTCGCCATCACGCCGCACTTTTTCAACCTGATCGAGCCGGATAATCCGGATTGCCCGATCCGCCGCCAGGTCATTCCTCGCATGGAGGAGGGATACACCGCCCCGTGGGAAATGGCTGATCCCTGCGGCGAAGACAGCCACATGCCCGTGCCGGGGCTCGTCCACCGCTACCCGGACCGCGTGCTCTTCCTCGTGACCGACCGCTGCGCCTCGTATTGCCGCTACTGCACCCGCAGCCGCGTGGTGAGCGGGGCGGGGGAGCAGGAATTGCACACGGACTTCGACGAAGCCTTTGCCTACCTCGAGAAACACACCGAGGTGCGCGATGTGCTTTTCTCCGGCGGCGACGCGCTGCTGCTCTCGGATGAAAAGCTGGAGCGCCTGCTCAGCCGCGTACGTGCCATCCCGCATATCGAGTTTGTCCGCATCGGCACCCGGGTGCCGATCTTTCTCCCTCAGCGCATTACGCCGGAGCTGTGCCGGATGCTGCAAAAGTACCATCCGCTCTGGATGAGCGTGCATGTGAACCATCCGCGCGAGTTGACCACCGAGGTGCGCGAGGCGCTGGGGCGTCTGGTGGATCATGGCATCCCGCTCGGCAACCAGAGCGTCTTCCTCGCCGGGGTGAATGACGACGTCGACACCATGCGCGAGCTGGTGCACAAGCTCCTGCTTTGCCGCGTGCGCCCGTATTATCTTTACCAGTGCGATCTCATTCAGGGTTCCTCGCATCTGCGCTCCTCCGTGGCGAAGGGTGTCGAGATCATCGAGGCGCTGCGCGGGTTCACCTCGGGGTATGCGGTGCCGCAGTTTGTCATCGACGCTCCCGGCGGCGGCGGCAAGGTGCCGATCAATCCCTCGTACGTGCTCTACCACGACCAGGAAAAGGTGGTGATTCGCAACTACGAAGGGAAGATCTTCGAGTACCCCGAGGCCGGTCTCCCGGTCGTCAGCCATCGCGAGGTCGAGCTGTTTCGCTAACAAAAGTGAGCCCCATCGCAAGGTGGGGCTAAACTAACGCAAGCGTCCGGCAGCGGAGGTTGGTGATTTGAGGCATAGATGGCGCACGTTCGCCAACATGAGTGCCGAAGCCGCCACAACTCCGGAAATCGCCCTGGTCAAACCCAGGCCCCTGCCAGTCTGGGTCAAGTCTGCGCTGGGTGTTGCGCTGCTGGCGCTCGTCGCGCTGATGGCGTGGGTTTTCCTGACATCGGGCGGGAGTCCCGACCCGACGACGAGGCAGGACGGTTCGCTCGCCGCGATTCTCGATATCGGCGTGCTGGTTTTCCGCGAGGGGCTGGAGTGCATCCTCGTCCTGGCGGCCATCACGGCCAGCATGGTGGGCAAGAATGAAGGCGGGCGCAAGATGGTCGGGGTCGGCGCGGGCGTCGGCGCCTTTGTCACGGTCATCACCTGGTTTATTGCCATCAATGTCGTTCATGATCTCTCGGCCAATCTCGATGCTCTCCAGGTGCAGGCGTGGACGGGACTGCTCGCCGTCATCGTCCTCCTCATCGTCATGAACTGGTTTTTCCACAAGCTCTACTGGGGTGGGTGGATCGCCATGCACAACAAGAAGAAAAAGGAACTGCTGGCGAGCGAGCAAAAGCACGAGGTCACGGCGGCTCGCGTGGCCTGGGGGCTTGGTTTGCTGGGGTTTGCCTCCTTCTACCGCGAGGGGGTGGAGGTGGTGCTGTTTCTGCAATCGTATTGCCTGCGCCTTGGCGCGCAGACGGTTTATCTCGGTGCGCTGGTCGGTGTCTTTTTTGCGGGCATCGTGGCCATCCTGACCTTTATTGCGCATCACAAGCTGCCCTATCGCCGCATGCTGGAACTGACGGGTATCATGCTCGGCGGCGTGCTGCTCATCATGGTGGGCGAGCAGGCGCAGGAGATGCAGCTCGCGCACTGGATTCCCACCACGGAAATCCCGTGGCTCTCGTGGATGCCAGACTGGCTGGGGCTGTGGTTCTCCGTGTTTCCCACGGTGGAAACCCTGGCGGCGCAGGCCATCGCCGCGGCACTTGTCATCGGCTCGTTCTTCCTCGCGAAGAAGCAGAGCGAAAGCTAATACTTTATGATAACCATATTCTTCGCGACCCAGACGGGAAATGCCGAGGAGAGCGCTGAGACCCTTCTCAAGCGCCTGACCGGGGGCGGCCTCGCCGCCCGCACCAAAACCCTCTATGACTACAAGGCTGGCAAGCTCGCTGAAGAGCAGGTTGCCGTGTTTGTCGTCAGCACCTTCGGCGATGGCGAGCCGCCGGATGACGCGATTCCTTTCCACGAGGGTTTGCAGGCCATGGCCGATGGCTCGCTGCCGGGACTCAAATACGCCGTCTTTGCGCTGGGTGACAAATGCTACGACGAGTTTTGCAAGTTCGGCCGCGACATCGACACGCAGCTTGAGCGGCTGGGAGCGGAGCGCCTCATCGCCATGGAGGAGTGCGATCTCGACCAGGATGTGAAGCTCGCGCCGTGGGCGGATCAACTCGTCCCGCGCCTCGCGGAGAAAGTCGAGGCGGCATGAATCGAAGCATCGTGGTTCTCTACACGGAGGCGGGCGACGCCGCCATGAGCGTCGCTTTCGACCTCGCCGCGGCGTTGTTCAGCAATGGCCACGACGTCACCGTCGCCGGGTTCTCCCGCTACCTCGCGAGCCACGTGCTGACCGAGCGCACGCTCATTCTTTGCACGGATGAAACCGAGCCCGGCACCCGCGAGGAGGTCCTGGATTTTGCCGACTTCGCGGGCTCCCTCGACTCTGGCAGCCTGTCTCGTCTCCAGTACGCGGCGCTGTCGCTCGGGGAGGGCGAGGCCGGGCGAGGTATTGACGCCATCCTTGCCTCCTGCGGCGGTGGGCGACTGGCCCGGCACGTTTCGGCTCCGGTGACGGATTCCTCGCTCATCGGCGCCTGGGAGGAAACCATTTGCGCCGCCGTCGGCCTTGGGCTACGACGGGCGGCGTAACCTTAATTATCTATTATGATCAGCAGCCAAATCCTGGTCGACCTGCTTAACGAGCAGATTCGAAACGAACTCTACTCCCACGCCATCTACCTCGCGATGTCGGGATGGTACGAGACGACGCCCTTCAAGGGCTTCGCCGCCAAGTACCACGCCGCCGCACTCGAGGAACATGGGCACGCCATGCGTTTCTATACGTATCTGGCCGACCGCGATGCCCGTATCAAGGTGCTCGCCGTGCCGGAGCCTCCCTTCGAATACGAGTCCGTCGTGAGCGCCGCCAAGGCCGCCCTCGAGCAGGAGCGCATCGTCAGTGCCCAGATCCGCAAGATCTACTCGCAGGCTCAGAAGGACGAGGACTTTGAAACGCTCTCCTTCCTGAAGTGGTTCCTCGACGAGCAGGTCGAGGAGGAAAAGACCGCGCAGGATTTTCTCGGCTATGTCGAGCTGGCCGCAGGCCACGCGGTCGCGCTGCTGGAACTCGACGAGAAGGCGATCCCTGCCCCCGCCGCCTCGCCGACCGCCAAGTAATCTCACCACCATCCACGGCGGCGGGGGGAACATATAGGGCCGCTGCCGTGGATACCTCCCCCCGGAATTCTCGGACCTTAAACTTATGTCATCGGACCGCTTCCCGCTTAATCGTCCCACCGCCTCGCGTCTCGAGGGATGCTGTGAAATCAACCGCCAGTTGATGAAAGCGGTCTCACCAACCCATATCCGCGTGCGCGGGCCGCGCATGGAGGTTTCTCTCCATGACCGCTGGCCGCAAATGCTCTACGGGCTGCGGGCCTGGGGTGAAAGCCTCGTCATCACGCGCAACGGCAGCGCCGTGCTCGGCCAGACGCGGGAGTATCCTGAACTGCGGTTTTCTTCCGACTACATCCACGCCCGGAGCCCGGAGGATACCTTTGATATTGACTTCCCCCCGTTTCATTCGGCCCGCATGGTGATCGAGGAGCGGGGCGACAGTTTTGCCTATTTCGCCGAGTTTCTGGATGCGCGCGGCGAGGTGCTGCACAAGGTCTGCACCACCACGGCCACCGACATGGAGCAGATGGTGATCTGGACCGAGTTTCACCAGGGCTTTCCCCGTCCCGCCGAGGCGCCCATGGCCGCGCTCGCGCACCGCTGGCGGCGGGTGCAGCAGAGGCATTGGTTTGGCATCGAGGAGGCCGACGAGGTGCAGGAAAACGCGCTGTCCCTCCTCCTGCTGGAGGCGCGCAAACGGAGATTTCCGGTTCGTCTCATGACGGGCAACGAAGGCGTGGTCCAGGCCTCCATCATGACGCCGCATCGCCTCGCCCCGTCGAGCGGTTGGATGTTTGCCAGCGATGACGCGACCGGGCTGCACTATGATCCCGAGACCTTCGAGAGCGTCATCGTTCACCACCTTCCGGAGTTGCAGGATCATCCGCCGGTTTCCGTGCTGAAATGCTTCGACGACCGGGGTGATCTTTGCCTCGCCGTCGCCCCACCGTCTCCGGATGGCATCGGGGAATGGAACTCGCTGCTAAAGGCGGCGGTATGTCCGAGGTGATCCGACGCTACCAGGCTTCGCGGTAGATCCGCACGATCTCTGCGACGGTCGGAACCTTTGGGTTGTTATCCGGACTGCCGGAGGCCAGCGCATCGGTGGACAACTTTTCCACGCTGGCGTCGAATGTGGCCTGCGTCACTCCCCGGCACTCGGAAAGGCGGGGAATCTCGAGGGCCGCATTCAGGGCCTCCAGCCAGGCGATCAATTTGGCGCAGGCTGTGTCTGGCGCGTCCGCTGACGGGGCGCACCCGACCGTCTGCGCGACAGTGGCGTAGCGGCCAAGAGCCGCCTCGACCGAGAAGCGGGTGACTGCGGGAAGCAGCACGGCATTGGACAAACCATGCGGCAGGTGAAAAACCGCGCCGATGGGGCGGCTCATTCCATGCACCAGGCAGACGCTGCTATTTGAGAAAGCCATGCCGCCGAGCGTGGCGGCGAGCATCATTCCCGCGCGGGCGGCGCGGTTGGCGGGATTGCTCCAGGCTTCCAGAAGATGCCGTGCGCTCAAGGCGATACACTGGAGGGCGAGCGGGTCGGTGAGGGCATTGGCCTTCCGCGAAACATACGCCTCGATGCCGTGTGTAAGGGTGTCCACTCCGACGGCGGCGGTGAGGGCGCGGGGCATGCCCATGGTCAGTTCGAAATCGACGATGGCGGCGGTCGGCAGCAGCGGCGCGCTGAGCATCATCATTTTGACCTGTCTCTCCGTGTCGGTGATCACTGCCACCTTGGTTGCCTCGCTGCCCGTGCCTGCCGTGGTCGGAATCGCGATCAAGGGGAGCCCGGCATTCTTGATCTTGTGCAGACCCATGAACTCCGGCAGAGGCTGCGGGTTCGCCTGGCGCACCGCGACCACCTTTGCCGTGTCGATGGGAGAACCTCCGCCAAGTGCGACGATGAGATCAGCGCGATGGTCTGCGGCCGCTGCGGCTCCGGCGTCGACGTTTTTATCCGTCGGGTCGGGCTGTACCTCGTCGAAGACCGCGACGCTGAAGCCGGCAGTCTCCAGAAGACGACTGATCTCCGCGGCGACGCCGAGCTGCACGATGCCGGGATCGGTCACGATCAGGACGCGCGAACCACCGAGCTCTCTGGCGAGGTCTGGCAGGCGGTGGCGCGATCCGCCTCCATGTATGATGGGGGAGGGAATGTCGAATCGTGCCGAGAGAATGGGGGCGGTCATGGTATTCGGGAATTGTTACCAGCCCATCGTGCGGACGTACGTGTCGTCCCAGCGGCTGAAGACCACTTTTTGCCGGGTGTAGAAACGAATGCCCTCCATGCCCTGCACGTGCAGGTCGCCGAAGAATGAGCGATTCCAGCCGGAAAAAGGAAATACCGACATGGAGGCTGGTACGCCGACGTTCACCCCGATCATGCCGCACTGCACCTTGCGGGAAAACTCGCGGGCTGCTGCGCCACTGCGGGTGAAGATGACTGCGCCGTTGCCGTAGTAGCTGCTGTTGACCCAGTCAATCGCGGCCGAGAGGGACTCAGGCCGGGCGATGGAAAGAACGGGGCCGAAGAGCTCGGTGCGGGCGAGGTTCATTCCGGGAGTCACCTCGTCGAGAATGGTCGGTCCGACAAAGAAGCCCTGGGAGGGAATGGACTCGCGCCCATCCCGCACGATGCGGGCGCCTTCGTCGGCTCCGCTCTGGATCGCGGCGAAGAGCCGGTCGCGGGCGGCGCCGTCAATGACTGGCCCCATTTCGCTGTCGGGCGCCGTGTCTGTGGGATGAAGCTTGAGCGCATCGGCGGCGTCTCGCAGCCGGTTGGCCACGCCTTGCCCTGCCTCGCCGATGCCCATGACGATCGATCCCGCCATGCAGCGCTGGCCCGAGCAGCCAAAGGCCGCGCCCATGATGGCGCGCACGGTCGAGTCGGGTTCGGCGTCCGGCATGACGAGCATGACATTCTTGGCGCCACCCGCGGCCTGCACGCGCTTGCCCGTGTTGCAGCCGAGCTGGTACACGCGTTCGGCCACATGGGAGGAACCCACGAAGCTCACCGCCGAGATGCCGGGGTGCGTGCAGAGCGACTCCACCACGTCGCGGCCGCCATTCACGATATTCAGGACGCCCGCAGGCAGGCCCGCCTCGGTGAAGATCTCGGCCAGACGCAAAGCGGTGAGCGGCACCTTTTCACTCGGCTTGAGGATGAAGGTGTTCCCGCACGCGATGGCCACGGGATACATCCACATCGGCACCATGGCGGGGAAGTTGAACGGCGTGATGCCCGCGCACACGCCGAGCGGCTCGTAGGTGCTGACCCCGTCGATCGTCGAGGCGATCTGCCCGACCGATTCGCCCTTGATCAGATGCGCGATGCCGCAGGCGAAATCCACCACGTCGATGCCGCGGCGCAGGTCGCCCTGGGCTTCAGCGAGCGTCTTGCCATTCTCGCGCGTGATGAGCTGGCTAAGCTCGGCAAATTTTTCCTCAAGGAGCGCCTTGTACCGGAACAGAATGGCCGCCCGGTTGTAAACCGGAGTTTCCTTCCATTTGGCAAAGGCCTCCGTCGCGATGCGCACTGCGGCATCCACATCGGCGGCGGGCGAGAGTGGCGTCAGCGCGATGATCTCGCCGGTGGAGGGGTTGTAGACCGGCGCGGTGGAGGAGCCGGTCGAGGCGGACGGCGAGCCGCCGATATAGTTGTGGAGAAGCGTGGGGGACATGGATGTTAAAACGCGCCTTCGCGCTCTTCGTAGTGGGTGGGCTTGTTGTGGAGGGGCATGCCGCGCTGCAGCCAGTCGGCATTCCAGCGGATCATGGTGTCGAGATTGATGACGGGATCGCCAAAGAGATTCTGCGCTTCGGAGCAGTCATTATGCCAGGCGCGGTCCTCCTCGCTGTGGAGGAAGACGGGTTTGCGGCCAAAGAGCTCGCCGAAGCGGTTGGCGGCCTCCCGGATGTTGGTGGTCTGCGGCGCTCCGATATTGATGGCGCGTGCAGGCACGGTTCCGTGAACGAGGCTGCGCAGGATGTGGGAGATGGCGTCTCCCTGCCAGATGCAATTGGCCACGCCGGTGCGGATGTCGATGGGCGTGCCGTTATAGACATGGAGCGCGACATCCATGAGCGCGCCGTAGCGGCAGTCGATGGCGTAGTTCAGCCGGGCCAGGCGGCCGGGGCTGTTCGTCTTTTGCGAGAAATACTGGAACACGCGCTCGCGGGCGACGCAGGAGTTGGCGTACTCGCCGAGCGGCGTGGGCGGCGTGTCGTCTGGCGTGGCTCCGGGGCCATTGACCGGCGAAAACGGATACACGCAGAGCGTCGAGAAGGCGACGAAACGGGTGTTGGAAAAGAACTCGCCAACATACGCCGGAACGACCGCATTCATCGCCCAGGTGAAGGGCTCGCCGCCGACCGTGCCGAATTTCTTTCCCGCCATGTAGACGACGTTTTCCACACGCGGCAGCGCGGCGACGGCATCACGATCGAGGAGATCGCAGGCGATGGTCTCGACCCCGGCGGCTTCAAGGCGGCGCTTCACGTCCGGGTCGGAGAACCGGGCCACGCCGATCACGCGCTTATGGGGTGCGGCGCGCTTGGCCATCATGGCGAGGGTCGGCCCGACCTTGCCGGCCACGCCGAGGACGAGGATGTCGCCGCTGATTTTGGAGTAGTCCTCCACCAGACCGCGGGTCGGGATGGAAAGGAATTCCTCGATATGTGCTTCGTCCCGAAACGAGGAGGGTAACGGGGCGTCTTCCAGGGTGAGAATTTTGCTCATGGGGTTTAGAGGGAGGGACAGATTGTTAGGCCAGCCAGCGATCAAGATTGGCTTTGACGAAGTCGTCGTCGTTCAGATGCGGGTAGGCGGCGTAGACACGGTCGATTTCCTCAGCCTGACCGGGCGAGAGAACCTCCTCGCGCTTCAGCGTCCAGATGCCTTCCAGCAGACCCTGGCGGCGCAGGACTTCATTCACGCCGGGGATGCTTCCGGCATAGCCATGGGATGGGTCGAAAAGCGCGGCGTTGGCATCGGTGATCTGGGCGGAGAGGGTGAGCAGCTCGGGAGTAACCGGATCGTCGTTGTCGACGATGCCGAGCAGACGTTCGTGGAGCTCGACGGCGCGCTTGGTCCAGCAGCCCCATTGGCCGAGGAGGCCGCCGCGAATGCGCACGGTGCGGGCAGTTTCCGCCGACCCGAAACGATACGGGGTGACAAAGTCGTAGATGATGCTGTCGTCATTGCCCGTGTAGAGCGTCACGTCCTTTTCCCGGCCGGAATCCGCCAGGGCGCGCACGACGTCGATGGTGCCGTAGCGGTCAAAGGGGGCGATCTTGATCCCCACGACATTCTCGACCTCCACGAGATCGCGCCAGAAGGCATAGGGCAGCTTGATGCCGCCCACGCCGGTGAGCAGGTAAAAGCCAAAGAGCGGCATGACCTTGGCGAGTTCGCGAATGTGATGAATCAGCTCCTGCTCCATCGCCGCGCCAAAGGCGGCCATCGACACGATGGAAACATGATAGCCGAGATCGCGGGCGAGTTCCGCCTGTTTCAGCGCGGAGTCGGTGAGGCCGTTGATCCCGGCCACCTTGACGATGGGGCGTCCGACCTGGGCGCTGTAACGATCGATTTCCTCCGAGCAAACGCGCAGGACCGGCTCGAAAAGATCGACGCCCGGCTTGCGGATCTCAAATTGCGTAAAGTGCATGCCCACCGCGACACCACCGGCTCCGGCGTCGATGTAGTAGCGCATGAGTGCGCGCTGGCGGCGTTCGTCAAACTTGCGGGAATTCGTCAGAGCCAGGGGGCAGGCGGGTATCACCACGCCGCGGGCGATCTGATCGAGGATGTCTTGGGGAAGGTCTTTGCGAGTCATACGCGATTAACGCTCGCAACTTAGGGCCGCGGATTCGCGGTTTTCAAATGACGCGTTACTAATATCGATTAGTAACTGAAATGCGGAAAATCGCCTTATCCAAGCTTGCGCACACTCCGGCCCGACACCCACCGGCCCTCGATGAGGATGAGGCGCGGGATGGCGGGAATACCGTAATGATTGAAACCGATCTTCGATGCCGTGAGCTCCACCGTGGCTGCGCCGATCGCGCCATAGCGATCGTCGATGCCCGCGAGGAGCTTGCCTGGAGGGCGAATCAGGCAGGCCAGCCCGATATCGCGCGGGACGGCGAGCCCCAACGTGTCGAGCCACTCCTGCTCATGCCCGTAGAGCGTGAGCAGCACGTCGGGCTTCCACCGGGAAATCCACCGCCGGAAGCCGGGGAGGGAATTCTCCTCCGGTGCTCCGACGAAAACCGGCAGTCGTTCTTTAGCTGGCATGCGATGCTGGCAAAGCAGGAAGCCGTCGAGCCAGCGAGTGCCGCGTCCGTTGGCGAAAAAACTCGGTAGCACCAGCCCGATGCGTCGGTAGCCCAGACGCTGGAGGTTCTGGATCGCTAGGACGACATTCTGGTCATGATCATGAGCGACGCGGTCAAACTGCTGCTGCTCCCAGGCATAGCCAGTCCCTACGCAAGCGTAACGCTGCCAGGTCATGCCGAGGCGGCGGTTGCCGAAATAGGGGGGAGCGAGGATGAGGCCGCGAATGCCGCGGGCATAAAGGATATGGTCGATGCGCTTGGCGGTGAGCCCGGGAGTCTGGAGAAAGAACGTCTCGATCTGAAACCCCAGCTCATGCGCGCGGCGGACGAGACCCTGATGATAGACGCTGTAGGACTCGTGGCGCAGCCACTCGTCCTTTTCGTAACGGTCAACGATCAGCGCGATGGCCCCCTGCTCACTCGGCTTGCGCGAGACCCGGATCTGGGTCATGAGGCTGCTCACGTAGGGGTTGGGACGGTAGCCGAGTTTTTTCGCGGTGGAGATCACCTTGCGCCGGAGCTCGACCGACACGGAGCGCTCGCCGCGCAAGGCGAGCGAAACGGCGCCCTGGCTGATTCCTAGTACCCTGGCAATGTCTTTTTGATTGGGCATGCGCTTCCGGCCCGGGATTTCCGGCCCTGGATGAAAGCATACAGTAACACTCCAGTGACGATCCTTGTCAGCAAAGAGTTAACGCCCAGGAGGGCACGGTCGCAATTTTCCTAGCGATACCATCACCCGCAACCCTTGTGGGAAGGTGTGGAGAACATCCCGGATGCCGCGAATCCGCAGAAAGCCTGGGAATCTGATGAACGGACGGGAGCTGCCTCAGCGGAGCAAGTGATTCGTTATCAATGGGGAAATGAGCCGAATCCTGCGGGAGAGACGCAGGTGCTCAATCGGTTGCATTTTCTGCTAAAACACCGGGGCAAACTTTGCTAATGTACCGGGCGCTATGAGCACGCCCCCAAACCGTAGTGAAGACGAGGTGAGCATCTCGGATTGGTTTTGGACATTGTTGATCCTCTCCATCCCGATCCTGAACATCATCATGGCCATCTACTGGGCCTTGTCGTCCGGGACCAAGCCGAGCAAGAAGAACTTCTTTCTTGCGAGTTTTCTCTGGGTGTTTGTGCTCTTCGGCCTGGCGTTGGTGGCTGCCGTCTTCCAGTACGCGGTCAAGGGCTGACCGGGCGTCCCTGGAGGCGGGGGGGCAGGCTTGCCGGTGGCGGATAAATGCGTGGACAGCGAACGCGCCCGCCAGGAGGGAGAGCGTGGCCGGTTCCGGCACGACGGTCGTGGTGCTGATGGTCACGCCGGACTGGTTGGTGAGGAACATGTTGCCCGTGAAAGTCTGCGTGACGCCGGGGTTGAAGTTTGAGGCCTTGTCGAGAGTGTAGGAGCCCTGCTTGATCGTGAAGGTATCGCCGACACTGACTGCGATGCTGGTGTGAAACAGATAGCCATCATTTGGCGTCATATAGCCGTACGTGGTGGTGAGATTGTCGTAAAGGTGATATCCTCGGTGAACTGGATGCTGCCCGTCGTGGTCGAGGAGGGCGCGACGACGATGACGGCGGCGTGGGCGGGGAGCAGGGAGAGGATCGGCGCGGTGAGGAGGCGCTGGGTCATGGATGCGTGGAGTCCGTGAGTTCCTCCTGTGGAAGCTCTTCACTTGCCTGAAGGAAAGGCATTTCGCCGGGAATGGACTGAATATCCATCTGCGTGATTTTCCAATGAGCCGGAACTCTTGCGCGAGGGGCGCGCTTTGCCCCTCAGGGGAGAGGGAAGGAATTCTCCAGTGTGAATGACTTAACCTGGCAAAGCGATTCAGTTCCCCTTCGCCAGGGTTAACATAAGGGGAAAACCGATCCCTCCTTTTTATGAAAATGCGCTTTCGCCCAGTGAAATACACGCTGTCTGGAATCCTTGCCCTGTTGCTTGCCGTCTCGGCCTCCCGGGCGGGTGAATGGACTCTTGCCGGAACGACGGAAAAGGAGGCGGCTCTTTACCTGCCGGGCGAGCCGATGGTGTTCAGGGTCCGCTTGCAGGAGGATGGCCATCCGGCTGGAGGTATAAAGCTGCGGTGGACGAGAACGGGCGACGACGGGAAAACGGAGCAGGGCGAGGCCATGGCGTCAGCCGCCGAGCCGCTGGTGATCACGACCTCGACAGACAAACCGGGTTTTGTCCGCATCCAGGTGGAGGCGGTGGACGAGGCGGGCAAGCCGGTCGTGGGAGCGAAGCAGATACCCGTGCGTTTCGATGGCGGGGCGGGGGTCGAGCCTGAGAAGCTCGTGCAGGGCGTGCCGGAGCCTGCGGATTTCGATACGTTCTGGAAGGCTCAGGTCGAGCGGCTGAAAGAAGTGCCGCTCAAGTTCACCATGACCGAGGTGCCGTCAGCCGATCCGGCGTATGTCACCTATGACGTCAAGATCGACTGCGTCGGGGGCAAGCCGGTTTCCGGGTACCTGACGAAGCCCCGGGATGCCTCAGCCAAATCGCTGCGCGCCAACGGGGCCTACATGGGGTACGGCATTGCATCGGCGAAACCGTACACCGCGCCGGGGACAATGATGCTCTGTATCAATGCCCATGGCATCGAGAACGGCAGGGAGCCGGAGTATTACAAGGGGCTGGGTCTGGAGAAATACGGATTCAAGAACGACGAAAACGCAAAGCCGGAGACCTCGTACTTCAATGGCATGATCCTGCGCGTGCTCCGCTCGCTGGAGTTTCTCAAGGCCCAGCGCGAGTGGAACGGCAAGGATCTCATCGTCAGCGGCGGGAGCCAGGGAGGATTCCAGGCCTTGTCTGGCGCGGCTCTGGACAAGGACGTGACCAAGTGCATGGTCAATGTACCGTGGATGTGCGATCTCGGCGGAGTGACGGCGGGGCGTTTGCGCGGCTGGCGTCCCGACTACGCCGACGGCCTCGGGTATTATGATTCCGTCAATATGGCGAAGCGTATTGCCTGTCCTGTGACGATCACGGCCGGGCTGGGGGATTACGTCTGCCCGCCGTCGGGAGTGGCGGTGCTCTATAACAATCTCAAGAGCGCGAAGCAGCTCGACCTCGTGCAGGGCATGACGCACCAGTATTCCCCGCCGAAGCCGCAGCAGAAGATCGTACTCAAAGCCGAGGCAGCACCAGCCGCGGTGCAGCGCTGAGCAGTCATGACAACACATTCATTGCGTTCCCCGGTGCTGGTCACCGGAGCCGCCGGGTTCCTGGGCCGCCACCTGGTCGAGGTCCTTGAGCGGGACTTTCCGGTCCGACCCTTCGATGTGCACGGGGAGTCGGTGATTCAAGGCTCGGTGACGGATCGTGCCGCACTCGAGTCCGCCATGGAGGGTGTGGAGGCTTTGGTTATTGGCCACATGGCGCCGAATCGTGCCGGCATGTACGATGATCCGGCGATCCCATTTGACATCAATGTCAAGGGTGCCGCCCTGTGCCTGCAGGTCGCCGCCGAGCGCGGGGTGAAGAGGGTCGTCCTGATCTCCAGCACCGCGGTGGTGGGCCGGGATCTCGCCGCACGGCGCTTCCTCTCTCGGGATCTGCCGCCGTCGCCTCACGGGATCTATGCCCTGACCAAAACCCTGCAGGAGGCTACCGCGGCGTATTTTCATGAGCAGTACGGCATGGCGGTTGCAATGTTGCGCCCGGCCTATGTCGTGAACGGCGATGACCTCGTGGATAAGTATGGAAACCGCAAGCCGGGGGTGGACTGGCAGGCAATCGACCCTCGCGATATCGCCGCGGCCGCCCGTGCTGCCTTGCTCCTGGAAGGGCTGGGATGTGAGGCATTTTACCTCTTGGCCGGACCCGAGGCCGAGGAACATGCCGATATCTCCTATACCATGGAGCGCCTGGGCTGGCGGCCGCAATACCGGTTTGACGACTTTCCCCGGCAGGTTGTCCCGGCGGCCTCGGTGGCGTTAACCCATGCGAGGTGAATCATTAGGGTATTTCTACAGGTTGAATCCTAAACGAGTTGGTAATCCATAAACACCGGTAGTATGTTTCGTTCGTGCTCACTCCCCCAAGGCATATGAAAAAGTCTTTTGCAGCCTTCTCTCTCGTCGAGGTGACGCTGGCGCTGGGAATCATCTCGGTGAGCCTGCTTTCCTTGATCGGCCTGCTGCCTGCGGGGTTGGGGGCATTGCGCGAGTCGATGGATCAGACGGTGCATGCGCAGATCCTGCAGCGGATCGCGGCGGGAGTCGCCACTTCCGAGTTTGCTTCTCTCACGGGACAGACCCTCACATTTGACCAGGAGGGCCAGTTGCTGGCCGGCGCGTCGGATGCCGATGCTCGTTATACAGCGAAGGTCCAGGAGTCGACACCCTCCCTGCCGGGATTGAGCGCCGATGCCGACATCGCGCAGATGCAGGATCATCTCAAGCGCATCAGGATCGGCATCACGCGGAGCAATGTGCCAAACGCCCAGGTTGTCTGGTATGCGATTCAAGTGGCAGCCCGCTGACAGACAGGCGACGCATCCAGCCGCATTCACGCTGCTCGAGGTGCTGGCGGCGGTGACCCTGCTGGCGATGATCCTTGTGATGACGGGCTCGATCATCAGCAGCAGCTCCCGTGCGTGGAGACAGGCCAATGCCAAGATCGAAACCTTCCAGGACGCGCGTGCCGCGTTTGATGTGATGACCGCGAGATTGAGCCGGGCAACGCTGAATACCTATTGGGACTACTACGACAGCTCGCGCAAACCGTTCCGGCTGTCGTCCTCGCCCTCGACGTTTGTTCCAGATCAGTACGGTCGTTACTCCGATCTGCATTTTCTTTGCGGTCCGGCCTCGTCGCTGATCACCGGAATGCCTCCGGGCATCTCCGCCGTGGCCACGCAGGCGATCTTCTTTATCGCGCCCACCGGACTGTCGTCCAATGCCGACTATAGTGCGCTCCCCGGGCTGCTGAGCGCCTGCGGGTACTTCGTGGCTTTTGGCGATGACGACTCGTCCAAGCCGGGATTTCTCTCCACCCCGTCGCGGTATCGTTGGAGATTGATGGAGCTGAGCGCCCCGGCGGAAAAGCTCTCGGTCTTTACGTCGTCGTCGGGGGACTCCTGGGCGACCACTCCGCTGTCCCAGGGACAGGTGCGGGCGGTGGCGGAAAATGTGATCGCCCTGATCGTGTGGCCGCGGCTTTCCACCCAGGATGATGCCGCGGGCACCCAGATCTCCGACGACTACACCTATGACTCGCGCACGGCTGATGCCTGGAGCGGCACTCCTCCCAGGCAGCCTGCTCAGGCGCATCAGCTCCCGCCCAACCTGCAGCTCACCCTCGTCGTCATCGACGAGACCTCGGCCAAGCGCCTGGAAAAGGGATCTGCTGCGCCAGCTGACATCACCGCTGCGCTGGCAGGCCTTTTCACCGATGATGTCACCAGGTATGGTGACGATCTCAAGAAGCTCCAGGACCGGCTGGCGGATAAAAACATCGGTTTCCGAGTCTTCTCCACCACGGTATCCCTGCGGGAGTCCAAATGGTCGCCATGAGGATGCGTGCTTTCAGCCTGGTGGAGCTTCTCGTCGTGGTGGCGATCATCGGTCTCCTCGCGGTATTGGCAATTCCTGCCATGAACAATATCACGGGCGGCACGTCGATGACGCGGGCGGGACAGATCGTGGCCGACCAGTTTGCCTACGCGAGGCAGGAGGCCGTGGGCAAGAACCGCGAGGTGCAGGTGCGCTTTGTCTGGCGCGACGGCGGCCAGCCCGGTTATGCCGGGGTGCAGTTGTGGGCGCCCGCCCCGAACGACGTGACGAGCTATCGCCCGATCTCGCGCATTTCGTGGCTGCCGGATGGCACGGTGATGGCCTCCAACTCCAAGATGTCGCCCCTGATCGCGGGCGCGTCGATCCGCGAGACCAATGGAGTGTTTCCCGGGAGAGGAAATACGAAGTATTGCGGTTTTCGTTTTCGTCCAGGCGGCGGGACCGACCTCGGGTTTGACACGACTTCGAACTTTGTGACCGTTGTGCGGGACCGCGATGCGTCGAAGACTGATGTGCCGGACAACTACGCCGTGATCCAGGTCGATCAGGTAAATGGTCGCGTACGCACCTATAGACCGTGAGAAAACTGACTTCATCGCGCCTCGGCAACAGTCGGGGTGCTGCGCTTATTATTGCCTTGGCCATCATGATTCTCGTGCTGGCGCTCGTGATGGGAATCCTCTCCCGCGTGACCACCGAGCGATCTGCCGCGGGGGGATACGCCTCGTCTGTGGGAGCCAAACTTCTGGCCGACACGGCGGTGCAGCTCGTGCAGGCCCAGATCGATGCGGCGACATCCGGGGGCACCACGGTGGCGTGGTCGTCGCAGCCGGGGCTGATCCGCACTTTTGACGAGGCGGGCCGCCCGGCGAAATCCTTCAAGCTCTACAGCGATGGGACGATGCAGGTGACCGGGGCGCTCAATCCTGCCATGGAGGTCGATGCGCTCAAGAACTGGTACGCCAGTCCAGGCGTATTCACCGACATCAACTCGCCGGTGGATGCAAACTTCGATGGCACGCCGGACATGTGGCCCATCCTCGACCCGTCGGCCGAAGGCAAGGTCGAGGGGTTTGAAATCAACTCGGCCCCGAAGGGGAGCTATCTCGGCGTGAATAACCCGGCACCCATGCCGGTGCGCTGGCTTTACGTGCTGGAGGACGGCCAGGTGGTTGCCCCGGATGCGTCGTCCTCGGGCAACCTGGCCACCATTTCCGGCGCCTCCAAGGACAACCCCATCGTCGGGCGCATCGCCTTCTGGACGGATGACGAGACCTGCAAACTGAACGTCAACACCGCCTCCGAGGGCGCCTACTGGGACGTGCCAAAGTTCAACACCGTCGGCGACCAGAATCTCGGCATTTACCAGCCCGTGAAAAACGAGTTTCAGGGCTACCCGGGGCATCCTGCGGGCGTGAATCTCTCCACGGTGTTTTCCGGCCTCGCCTCAGGCGGGGCCGCCACGCAGTACGACGAATACTACAAGATCGCGCCGCGCATTGACCCCGGCGGCTCGCTGAATCTCACCCGTCCCGCCACCGATGCGCTTGAGCCGGTGAAACTCGACCAGGACCGGCTGTATGCCGATATCGACGAGCTGATTTTTGATAACTCGCGCAATCCCGGGAGTTCGCTGAAAAAAGAGGACATCGAGCGGGGAAAGTTTTTCCTGACCGCCGTGAGCCGGGCTCCCGAGGTGAATCTCTTCAATCTGCCACGGGTGGTCTGCTGGCCGATCCATACCGATGTCAGCCGCCGGTCGCCCTTTGACAAGCTCATCGCCTTCTGCGGTACGCTGAATGGCGATCCGTATTACTTCCAGCGCAAGGACAAGGATAGCTCCACCAACGACTATCAGCAGGTGCCGCGCAACAAGACGCTGTATTCCTATTTGAAAGAGTTGACCTCCCGTCCTGTGCCGGGATTTGGGGGAAATCTAAAATCCAAGTTCGGTGCAGATCACGGACAAGTCCTTACCGAGATTTTTGACTACATTCGCAACACGAACCTGAACGACCTGAACTTTACCGACAAGACCAAGCAGTTCGCACCGGGTACGGGAGAAGCAGGGGTCGGAATGGCGGAGGTCGTCCCGATTGAGATCGATGACACCCGCGGGTTTGGCCGTTATGTGACTTTTCCCGAGGTGGCCGTCTGGCTCATTTGCACGGCGGATCCTGACTTCGCCGATTCCAACGACCCTGTCACCAACCGGACTTTGGTGACGGGGAAACCGCTGGAAAAGAACACGGCGGATGGAACCAAGGAGCTCCGCATCGAAGCTGCTTTGATTCTCGATCCGTTTACGCCGATGCATGGATCGGTGCCGATGCATCCGGATATTGAAGTGACCATCGACGGGCTGGAGAACTGGACGATCCGCGGCAATGAGGAAACCCAGGCGCTCAATCTGGGCTTTCCCTCGCTGGGGCGGCAGGTCGACGCCGATGCCGGGGTGTATCGATTCGGACCGAATTCCGAATGGGCCGGCGGCAAAGTGAACGCGGGCGGCAATATCGGCGCCAACTGGGCGTTCTTTCAGCGTCAGGTCCGCGCTCGCAATGGTGGACGGCTGCCGAAGGACGCTAACTTTAGCGATTCGGTCGACGGCAGCGGTGTGAAAAACCAGCAATACCCATTCGTGAGTGAGCCGGTGACAGTGAAGGTTGCTGCGTCCAATCCGAAGGTGACGCTTGCGGGTTCCACGCTCACGATCAACGTCAAGCAGCGGACGACCGGCGATACCATTCAGACGATCAAGCTGAATTTTCCATCAACAACGATGCCTGTGCCGGCATTGCCTCGCCCGACGGCCGGGGCCAGCCCGCTGCGCGCTCCGGCGTGGTCATTCCAGGGAAGCGGCGCCGGGGCGGGATACGTTTACAAAGACAAAGGAAGACTGAATACTCTCGACGAGAAGAGTAATGACGCGAAGCTGCAACCGGTCATCGACCGTGCCAACGATGTTATTCACTCGGTGGTTGCCTCTGAGGGAACCCCAAGGCAGACGCTGGATCCCCGATTGCTGGCGATGATGAAAGATGTCCCTTCGACGGTGTATGAATCGCATCCTAAATCGGGGACTGCGCGCATGGCTCATACCGTCATTGCAGACGCGGGGTCGGGTTTCGGCGGTTACACAACTTCCTCTGGCAACTCGGGGACGTTTGCCGATTTTGGAGCAGGCAAAACGTATCCCTTCAATTACCAGCCAGCTCCCAAACTGCCATTTCCCGTCGACGCGGCCAGGGTTAGCGGAGACTGGGACAATGGGATCGGCAACCTGGCTGACGGGGGATTCCTCAATGAACCCGACCAGGGAAATCTCGCTGCGCTGAACAGTCCCTCGAGCGGGTTTGGTTATGCGCCACCCTATTATAGCGGGCATAATAAAGTGTCGACCTTTAGCATGACTTTCACCTCGCCAGCGCGTATCATGCCTTCGCCCGGCATGTTCGGGTCCCTGCCCACCGGGTTCAAGCGGGGGCTGGGCTGGCAGACTCTGCTTTTCCGGCGTCAGCCGACGCATCCGGGCTATGCGGCATCCAATGGGAGTTTCATCAACAATCCCGATTATCTTCTGATGGACCTTTTCTGGATGCCCGTGGTCGAGCCTTATGCGATCAGCGAACCGCTTTCCACTGCGGGCAAGATCAACATGAACACCCAGATCATCCCGTTCACCTACATACGGCGTGATACAGGCATCTATGCGGCCCTCGAGAACGAGCGGGTGATCTCCGTGCCCACGGCGGACTACAATAGCGTTTACAAGGATGCAAAAAGAAACTTCACCGACAAGGTTTACCGGCATCCGGTGAACCTTGCAGGCACACTGAAGCAGTTTCAGCAGAGATTCGACAACTCCGACGGCACGGGATTGTTCGCCTTCCGGGCGGCGGCGGAGATCTGCGACCTGCATATCATTCCCGATGATGCGACGATCGATACATCGTCCCGCACCACCATCGATGCTGGCATGGCGGGTTACTGGGCCTCCAGAGGCCTCACCGGCGATAATTCACGCGAACGCGTCTATACGACAGTCTATCAGCGGCTGACCACGAAATCGAACACCTATACGGTGCACTTCCGCGCCCAGTCCCTGCGGAAACGTGCTGGCTCTGCGGCAAACACCTGGGACGAAGGCAAGGACGTGATCACGGGTGATTACCGAGGTTCGACGGTGCTCGAACGATTCGTCGATTCCAACAATACGGCTATCCCGGATTTCGCCTCAAACGTGAGCGCGAACCTCTCGCTAGACAGCTTTTACCGGTGGAGGATGCGCTCGCACCGGACATTTGCGCCGTAAGGCTGCCGGATTCCAGGGGATTTCGGCAGTTTCAATAGTCGAACGAAGGAGCGGGAATAACCCTCGCGGGCTATGGATGGTGCCGGAGGAGCGGCGCAATTTCCCAAGAAAAAGGCCGGAAGCCATTTCCGGCTCCCGGCCTTTTGTCCTTTTTTGTCGAAAAGCGGACTCTGACTAGAGGGCGCGCTGGTCCTCCAGGGTGAAACGTTTGCCCATATTATGGAATTTCTTCTGGATGTCGCGGTACATGCCGCGGATTTCCGACTCCATGCCCTGAAAGCTGCACTTCGGGCAGTAGTGGAACTCGTTGCCAGTGTTGATCATGAGAACGTCGGTATCCCGTGAGAAACACACGGGGCACCGCATCAGGCTGCGATAGAGGTTAGATTCAGACATGTGCAAGTGGTGCCATTGCCAATGAGGCGATGGGCGAGTTGGAGGGTGAAGTAGGGGCTGAAGAGATGTCCGGCGTGAACTCGGCCGCTGACGGCAGAGCCGCTTTGCAGGGAAAGCCGCGTACGGACATGCGGGATGAGGGCTGCGACCTCGGTGGCTCCGGGAGCCTCGCTCCACTGGCCGGAATAATCGAAGTCGCGATGTACGGGCGACGAGCCGTTGGCCTCGAGGACGATGCCATGCAGATCCTCGGGGTATTCGGTGCGGCCGGGCGCTCCCTTGAAATACTCAATGAGTTCCAGGTCGGCCTGAGCGGGAAGGCCAGAGAGCTCCCGGCAAACGGTGATGGTTCCGTTCCCGAATTCATACCGCGTGGTGAGGTCTCCGCTTACTCCGTCGGAGAAGGAAAAACGCACGGGAGTGAGGGCGATCTTCACCTTGCCGTCGGCTCGGGCGACGGATGCCACCTTTGCGCGGAAGTTGCAGAGATCGAGCGTCTGCTCTCCATGCTTGATGAGCAAAGTGGTGCGTGCTCCATCATAGCAATGGTGGGCGTTGCCTGCGCGATGCTGGGACTGGATCAGGTACGGATAGCTGCCGATATCGCGGTGCGGTGTATCGGGTCCTGTGGCCACGGGCGCCTGTCCGGCATAAGGGCGGAGGTCGCCGATGGAGCCACCCTGCGTGGCGTCGATCGTGACCCGATAGGCTGGATCGACGAACCAGAAGTAATGCTTGCCGCTGCCGTAGAGGAGTTCCTTGGCGAGATAGACCTCGTCGTGGCCGACGGGCCGGATCTGCCGGTGGCGCTCGCCGTAGGCGGAGAGCGTCAGGTCTTCCAGCTGGCCGTCCTTTTTGAGGCTGGCCATATAGGTGAGAAACTTGCGGTACAGCTCCCAGGCAACCTCGGGCGGGTACTCGCTATTATGATTCCAGTCGAGCCAGGACGGGCTGACAAAGGTGTTGTAGTACGAGTAGCCGCCATTCCACTCCGCCTGCATGCGGTATTGGTCGACGAGGTTCAGGTCGTAGGGACAGAAGGTCGCATCATTGCCCATGCCGCGAATGACATTTGGCGGGTGGCTCGCCCAGAAGTCGTTGCGTCCCTCAAAGGCCAGCGACATGTCGCGTACGAGGTGAGGCACCGCGACCACGCCTGAGGCGTCTTCTTCATCCCGGGCAGGGCGGAGGCCGTGGGTCTTGCTGGGGTACCAGGGATTCCACGGCATGCCTTCGTTGAAGAGATACCATGAGTGATTGCAGCCATGGAAGACGCGCACGCCTTCCTCGAAGCACCCGCCGATTACCGTGCGCGCCTCGGGTGCGAGACGGCGCAGGATTTCCAGGCAGGAGGAGTCGAGATGATAGGACCCGATGGAGGTGGGGTTGGCGCCGAAGACCTCGGCGAATTTGCCAATCATCCTGGCGAGGATTTGCTCCTTGCGTTCGCGATCGAGCAGCCACAGGGCGATTTGGCCATTGGAGATTTCAGTGATCCCCGGGCCGGTGAGATTATGCAGCGCGAGGGAAATCTCGTCGCCATAGGTGTCGCGGTCGCGGATGGCATCGGCGATGGCGCGAGGATCGAAGAGATCGCTGTAGTACAGGAAGATGGTGGTCTTCAGGCCGAGCTGATGAGCGAGCTCCTGCTGCTGGCGATAGATATCGTAGTGAGCGCCCGCGCCCGGGCGGTGAAAGATATTGAATAGCATCATGGCGGAAAGGGGATCGGCTGGGCAACCGTGGATCACGGCACTTCTTCATTCTGCCCGCGACGCAGGCCAAGTGCCAGCGGCTGAAATTTCTCTCTGTAGAAAGAGGAAAGCTTTTCCGCCGCTGGCGATGATGGCTAACTCCTGCCGGTGAGCGTGCGAAACAGGACGGCTTCGCTTTCGCGGAAGGGCGAGCCGTCGGGACGGAGCAGATCGTGGAACCACAGGTCGGGCTCGGTAAGGATGGGGGCTTTCCACGAATCCCAGGGAAAGAGCGTTTGCGTCCTGCCGGTCACTCCGCCCCAGTTGAACGCCCCGATCTTGTGGCGATGGAACAGTGGCAGGGTGTCCTCAAGCGTGTTGCCGATGGTGCGGGCCAGGTACTCGGTACACCAGAGCGGGCGGTCATAACTCAGAAGATGACCGACCACATCCGCAGTCGACCCGGCGGGGAGATAAACGTGGAAGGAAAGAATGTCGGAGGCCTCCAGCAGGAAGCGCGCGATGGGATACTCGCGGCAGAGTCCGCCCGCGTCGAATCTCCACACGCCCGAGGTGACAGGCTGAATGGGCTGGACGGAGCGCACCCAGTCAAAGGCCCGGACGATCAGCGGAAAGACGATTTCGGGTTTGGCATCGCCCAGCTCGCGCGGGGTGTACCAGGGGCTTTCATTGTCGGGTTCGTTCCAGACATCCCAGCCGATGATGCGAGAATCCTCGCGAAAGTGACCGACGACGCCGGTGACGTATTCCTGGAGCGCATCGAACGCGCCGGGCGTCGAGAGAATCTCACGGCCGGGGGACTGCACCCAGAAGCTGTTGTGCACCCCGGGCTCCGGCTCCCGTTGTTTGCCGGGACGGGGAAACGGATGCCAGCAGCTATCGAAGAAAACCAGCAGGGGCGAGATGCCGTGTCTGGCTGAAATATCGAGGAAGCGGTCAATACGGGACAGAAGTCCTTGTGCATCCTGCGTCCACAGGAGATCGTGGAGAAAGACGCGCATCGTGTTCATGCCCAGCCCGGCGAGCCAGCCGAGCTCCCGGTCGATGGCGGCCTCGTCAAAGGTCTCCGCCTGCCATATCTCCAGCTGATTCACGGCGCTGCTTGGCTGAAAATTGCATCCCACGAGCCAGGGGTGGGAGTGGTGCCATTCCCAGGCCTGCTCGGCGGGCCAGCGTTTATCGGCGACAGATTGGGGAAAGGGAGAGAGTTGCATAATATTCGGCGTTTCCGTATCTCTCGCATAAACAGGCGTCTGATAACATGGGTCGAATCCACCTGGACCTTCGTGAAATCCACTCGATCGGAAAGCATACGCGAGAGTGGATCGTTGATCCTGTGTCGTGTCCGATCTTGAAGAGATTTGGCATCACGCTGGCCGGGATCTCGGAGACGGGGAAAGACTTTTCCTTTGTCCGGCATCGTCCCGCGATGCGCCAGGTGCTGGTCAGCCTGGAGGGCGAGGGGATGGTATGGACTGCGGCGGGGTGGCAAAAGTGTGCCGGTGGAAAAGCCTATGTGACCTCGGAGGACATCGCTCATGCCTACCGCGCCACAGCCCGGTGGAAAGTGTGCTGGGTGGTATGGGCGGGCTCCCGATCCGCGGAGCGGCATGAACCGCTGCTGCGCGATGTCGATCCGCGTCCGCTGGCGGCTGCGCTCGAGGGCCTGAGGCTGGAGATGTCCTCGCGGCAGGAGCCGGAGGTTTTGCAGCATTGGGTCGGGCTGGTCGACCGCTACGCCTTGCGCGTCGGCAGGCATGGTGCTGCGTCGCTTCTCTGGCCTCTCTGGGAGGAGGTGCGGCGCACGGTCGGGGAGAGGTGGACGCTGCTTCGGCTGGCGGAGCGAGCCGGGCTGGAGCCTGAACAACTCCGGCGGATTTGTCACCGGGAAACCGGATGCAGTCCCGTGCGGCAGGTGACGGTGCTGCGCATGCAGGAGGCGGTGTCCTTTCTCGGCATGGGCTACACGGTCGAGGCCACGGCGCAGGCGGTGGGGTATGAAAACTGTTTTGCCTTTTCCACGGCGTTTCGGCGGGTCATGGGTGAACCGCCGTCGCGGGTCGCCGCGCGGCTGCGACGCTAGGGCTCAGGACTTGCCCGCGAAGTCCGAAGCGAAGACAAACTCCGCTTTTTGCGCAATGAGGAACTCCACGATCTTGGTAAACTGCTCCCAGCGGTCATCACCCCATCCGGCGGGGTGTCCTTGCAGGACAAAATATTCCGCGCCGCGATTGTGCGCGTAGCCCTCGATGAATGCGGCGTAGTTGGGAATGAGCGTCGGCGTTTCGAGCGTGACCGTCCCGCAGCGAATGAGAACCTTCTTGCCCGCGGGATTGCGAGGATCGCCATACATCCACACCTTGATATCGGGATCTTCGGCGAGCACCTTCACTGTGTTTTCATCCGTGGCATTGAAAGGCGCTCCGAAGGAAACGTAGGGAAAGCCGAGCTTTTCGCGGGCCAGCGTGTTGGCATCGGTCATGTGTTGCTTCTGGTGCTCGTAGGGTTCGCCCCCGAACTCCATGATGCGCTTGTTGCCGTCCTTGCGCTCGGCGTGATCGAATCCGTGGTTCCAGAATTCGATGCGCCCGCTGTCGTGCTGCTGCTTCGTCCAGGCGACGAAGTCCGCGATGTTATCGCCCTGGATGCGAGTGCCGATGATGCCAAAAGTCACCTTGATGCCCTTGGCGGCAGCGTAGTCGGCCACCTTTTTCCAGCGGGCATGAACCCCGCTGCCGGCCGCGCCGAAGTCGTCGAGCTTGATCACGATCTTCGGCGGCTGTTTGCCGCGATAGGGGGCGGCCTTGATTTCGTCCTCCAGGGTCTTCAGGAGCTGTGGGTCGAAGGGCGGAACGGGATGCCCGCCGCCCTCGGCGATCTGTGGCTCCGGCGCGCCGTCCAGCTCGGCGAGGGAAAAGTCGTCAAAATTGACTGGTCCCACCGGTCCTTTGCCTGACGAGGATAGTTTCACCTCCAGGGTGGCGGCTCCCTCCGGGGCGGCTCCGGCCATGGTGTACTCCTCGGCGAAAAAGGTGTTTGCCACCATGGCGACCGGCCATTTGCGGATGCTGGCCGGGGCGGCGGCGATTTCTTTCCCGTCGGCGCTGCGGAAGACGAGCTTGGCGTCGACATTGCTTTGAGGCTGTTCGAGGGCCTTGGTGCTGCTGGACCAGAAGTTCAGCTTGTAGGTCTTGCCGGGGGTGACCGGAACGGCGGCGGACGTGAGGGAAAAGCGCACTGGGTCGCCCTGTATGCACAGGCCCTTGACGCCGAGCATGGCCGCATCGGCCTGGATAGTGGCAACCGAGGCGGGGCCATCCAGCTTCCAGGAGTCGAGGCCAGTTTCAAAGCTTCCATTGGGCAGCGGAAGGGGGATTTCTCCGGCGCAAAGGGTGCCGCCGACCAGCAGAAGGAGGGGCAGGATTTTCACAAGGAAATGGGGAAGCGGCTTATTCGACGGTCAGCTCGAAGTCATCGATGTCGACGACGCCCTTGGATCGGCTCCAGGACCGCACGGTGATGATCATCGCCTCGGCTTCGTCGGGGACGGCATAGGAGGCCTTGTATTGTTTCCAGTCGGGGGAGGCCTTGATGGAAACCACGAGCGGTGGCTGTCCATTCTCGCCCATGATCGGGCGATTGCGGGCGCCGAGGGGCTGGAGCGAGACGGCGGCGACATCCCCTTGAGGAGAACGAGCCCAGAAGCTGATCGTGACCTTCTGGCCGGGGCTCACAGTGAAGGCATCGGAGGCAAATCGTGCTCCGTCCGTCTCGGAGGCGTCATTCACTCTCAGTCCCATCTCACCGGTGCGGGCGGCCTCTTTGATGGCGGTGGTGATGGGTGTCCTTTCAGTCGATTTCCAGCCTTCCAGCCCAGACTCGAAGCCGGGATTGGAAAGGACTTGCGCATGAAGACAGGAGATCGAGACGAGCGAGAGACAGGCGAGAATGACTTTCACGGGGAGGGGAGTTAGTTGGCGGATTTTACCCGGGCGGCGAGCTCGGAGGGAGTGAGAAACTCGGCTTTTTGCTCAACGAGGAAGTCGATGATCTTGGTGAACTCAGCCCATTTCTCCGGCGTGCCCCAAGACATGGGATGTCCCTGGAGGACGAAGTATTCGCGATCCGGATTCTTGGCATAACCCTCAAGGAAGCGCTGGAAATCGGGCTGGCCGACCTTGGATTCCAGGTTCACGGCCCAGACGCGGTCGAGCACGGTGACCTTGCCGCCGGCCTGGAGATCCTGGGCGGCCTTGTCCATCGGCTGCGGGTAGAGCCAGACCTTCATGTCGGGCTCGTCCGCCATGACCTTGTAGGTATTGGCATCGGCAAAGCCGTTGCTTGCTCCTCCCGGAGGGCCGAAAGTGTTGTAGGTGAAGCCAAATTTTTCCCTGGTGATGGCCTGGCCGTCGTCGAAGCGCTTCTTCTGCTCGTCGTAGGGGCGCTGGTTGAATTCGTTATACTGCACGCCGCCGACGTCGTGCATGGCGTGATCCCAGCCGTGAAACCAGAACTCCACCTCGCCGGAGTCGTGCTGCTTTTTCACCCACTCGATCAGGGCTGGAGTGGCTTCGTTAAGCTTCTCGGGATTCACCCCGATGCCGACCTTGGCGTTTTTGGAGGCAAGATAGTCCACGACCTTGGGCCAGATGCCGTGGAGGTTGCCGTTGTTGATCGGACGGAAGTCGTCGATCTTGATCACGATGAGCGGGGGTTTCGCGCGCTGCGGAATGACCACAGGGGCCTTGGGCGCGGGGGGCGGGGCCTGGACGGCGGCAGTCGCCGGGCCGCTGGAGCCTTCAAACTCAAAGTCATCAAAATCCGCTGTGCCGACGGCCTTGCCGAAGGAATGCACCCAGATGGCAACATCGGCGGCATTGGGCGGGACGGTGGCCTTCAGCGAGAAGGGGCTCCACTGTCCATCGGCCTTGGAGACTCCCACCACCGGGTGGCCAGCGCCTGCGCGCTGCGACTCCTCCTTGATGAGCTTGCCCGCCTGGTCGTAAAAGAAGAGATATACACCGATGAATCCCGCCGTCTGTGTGCGCGCCTGGAACCGGAGTTCCACCGTGGACCCGGGCGTCACGGGGATCTTTCCACTGGTCGCGGCGGAACCGGCATCGGGGCTGTTGTCTGTGATGCGAAGGCCGAGCTTTCCGGTATTGGCTGCTTCCGGTGCGACAGCCGACATGGCGTCGAGCGACCATCCTGTCGCGCCGTCCTCGAAACCGGGATTGAGGGGAGCCTGGGTGAAGCCTGTGGTGAAGGCGGCAAGCGCGAGAAATGCGGGGAGGAGGAATTTCATGGGACGAACTGCGTGGAGACAACCTAACATGGTGGGGACGGTGTGCGACTGCCGATGTTTTCAAACTGTAGACGCCGGTTGTCTACACGTTGAAAGGAAACCCGTGAGCCTGCGATTGCGCCGGGAGGGATTCGTTTTAGGTTCAGCGGAGCTATGAAGTTCCCCTTGTTGTGCGTGCTTGCCGCGATTGGTTCAGCGTCCCTCCTGCCGGCCCAGGAGGCCGCCTGGAGGTCTGCGTTGTATCCGGCGGACTGGCAGCCAGGATTCCGCGATGCCTCCGGCCGTTTCCTGCATGACTTTTCCTACGCGGGTTATCATCGCGGGGAGAAGCCCGTGCCGCATGTCGAGGGCCCTGTCATCGACGTCACGAAACCTCCCTATCAGGCTGACCCCACGGGCGGCAAGGACTCGACCAGCGACATCCAGGCGGCGTTGGATGCAGCGGCGGATGGCGATGGAGGGATTGTCTTTCTGCCGGCGGGCACCTATCGCATCCAGCCGCAGGGCACGGTGGACTACGTGCTGAGGATACGCGGTGACAAGACCGTCCTGCGCGGAGCGGGCGCGGACAAGACCTTCCTCTTCAATGACACGCCGATGATGCGCGGCAAGGTCGTGATCTCGGTCGAGCCGGACAAGCCGATGGACTGGAGGGATGAGGGGAATGGCATCCTCGCCAGTCCGCTGGCCCAGGACGCGCCCAACCAATCCCGCGAGATATTCCTGAAAAGCGTGACGGGATTCTCCCCGGGCGACCTCGTGGTGCTGAGGAGCGACCTGACCCAGCGCTTCATCGACGAAGTCGAGATGACGGGCAAGTGGAAACCGGCGGGGGCGGCTTCGCCGAACCGCACGCTGATGTTTTGCCGCCGCATCGAAAGCGTCGACCCGGCGAAATCCTCGGTGACGCTCGACGTGCCGCTGCGCTATCCCGTGCGAGTGGACGATCTCGGCCGTCTGGTCAAGATCCCGGGCAAGCTGATCGAGGAGTGCGGGCTGGAGGACTTTTCCATCGGCATCAAGCAACATCCCGGAACGGGTACGGAGGAGGAGGATTTTAACAAACCCGGCACGGTGGGATATGATGTGCACGGCTCGGGGGCGATCAGCCTGAAGAATGCGGAGAACTGCTGGATCAAGGGCGTGAAATCCTATGCGCCTCCGGGCAATGATCCGAACATTCACCTGGTCTCCAGTGGCATAGCGCTTCGCCGGTCGCGATTTGTCACGGTGGAGGATTGCTCGATGGGTTTTTCCCAGTACAAGGGCGGCGGGGGAAACGGCTATCTCTTCACGCATAACGGGCAGGAGAACCTGATCATCAACTGCCGAGCCGAGGCTGGACGGCACAATTATGACTTCGGCACCATGGCATGCAGCGGCAATGTCATCTCGCGTTGCTTTGCCAAGGACGGCTCGCATGGGTCGGACTTTCACATGTTCCTCTCCATGTCGAACCTCCTCGACCAGATGACGTGCGACGGCGATTTCCTGGAGGCGAGATACTACCGGCCGTGGGGAGGGAATCCCGTGCACGGCGTGACGACGACCCAGTCGGTCTTTTGGAATTCCAAGGGGCTGAGGTACTCGAAGGAACGCCAGGCCGTGGTGTGGTCGCAGCAGGTCGGCGATGGCTATGTGATCGGGACCAGCGGCCCGTGCGACAAGGTGGACTCGGACGACTTTGTCGAGGGCGTGGGCAAGGGCGACTCGCTCGTGCCGGCATCGCTCTATCAGGACCAGCTCCGGCGTCGTCTGCGGGCGGCGAAGTAAGGCGCGGAGAGCCTGTGCGGCTTTCTACAGGATGAATGGAATCGCTGGACCTGCGCCTTTGCTGGTGGGGAGGATGGACGTATCCTTGAGGCAGTTTCATGGAAGTGAGTGATGCCGCCGTCAAAGCGCACCGGAATGGTGTGTCGCCCGTCTCGCAGCATGTCGTTCTGGCGATGACGGAGGACGAGAAAGGACTGTTTTTTCGCAATGGGCCGTTTGGGCTGAAGAATCCAGCCGTGCGGGAAACCTGGCTCGATACCTCGCTGGTCGACGCAGATACGATCGAGGATGCGCTGAAAACCCTGAAGCCGACCATCCTGGTCACGGCCTGGAGTTGTCCCCGGCTGCCCGAGGCGTGGGGGATGGAGGAGGATTTTTCGCTTCGTTATGTTTGTAGCGTGACCGGCTCGGTGAAACCTCGCGTGCCTCGCGCATGGATCGAGGACGGGGTGCTCGTGACGAACTGGGGTACAATGGCGAGCACGGCTGTGGCGGAGCATGCCTTCCTCATGGTGCTGGCGCTCCTGCGTTCGCTGCCCATGTGGGGCGAGTGCCTGGAGAAGGAGATGTCGATGTTTGAAATGATGCCGAGCCTGCGCACGAGGGTGCTGCGCGGCAAACGGGTGGGCCTGCACGGTTTCGGCGCGGTGGCTCGTGAACTGGCGGCCATCCTGCGACCCTTTCATGCGGACGTGGCGGCGTATTCCCATGGCGTGCCGCATGCGATGATGGAGGAGTTTGGCGTGATGCCATGCCCCGACCTCCGCTCCCTCTTTTCCCACAGCGAAATCCTTATCGAATGCGAGGGGCTCAATGAGCGGAGCTGCAACTCTGTCACCGAGGATCTGCTGCGCCTGCTGCCGCAGGATGGCGTTTTCGTCAATGTCGGCCGTGGTGCTGTGGTCGATGAAAGCGCTCTGATCAAGCTCGCTGCGGAGGGACGGCTCCGGATCGGCCTGGATGTCTTTCGGCACGAACCGCTGCCGGTGGACTCGCCCTTGCGCGGTCAGCCCGGCATCCTGCTCTCCCCGCATGTGGCCGGGCCGACGTGGGAGACCTATCCCCGCTGCGGACAGGAGGCTATGAAGAACCTGCAGCGATACCTGCGCGGCGAGATGGTTGAGAACCGCGTGACGCTGGAAGTTTACGACCGCGCGACCTAGCCGCAGTCTGCTGGCCTGTCTTTTCAGAGGCTTTTCTCAAGTCGGGCATGGTCGTGCCAGGGTAAAACTCGCCCTCGACGAGCATCCGCACCGGCGTGCGGGGGATGCCGGTCTCCCCGCGGTGGAGCATGTCGATCACCATGTCGACGGCTTTTTGGCCGATGAGGTAGTCATTCTGGTGCACTCCGCTCATGATGCTCTCGTCCTTGTTGAGAAAGGCGCTGGCAAAGGCGACATCCTGGGGGATGCGGAAGCCCACGTTTTCCACGACGGCTTTTGCTTCGTTAAAGGCGAGAATCACGTCGGGCCGGTTTTCACTGATCCAGGCGGCGAGGCCGGCGTCGTGGGTGTTGTCCCAGGTCGCCCAGAAGATCGGGATGCGGGCCAGCTCCGGGTGTTCATCCAGGAAAAGCAGGAAGACGCTCTGCCAGGCGCAGTCGACCTTGTAGTTCCAGTCGCGAGGGATGCACAATCCCGGCCGCCGGTAGCCAAACTCCAGCACCCGCTCCATGAGCATCATCATGGTGTGATAGTGATGGTTGGTCACCAGATGGAGTACGGCGGGGCGCATGCTGAAGCCGAAGGCCACAGCGGAGAGCTCGTCATAACGGAGGTCGAGAAAGCTCTTGGCCGAGGGCTGCGGAGCAAGCAGCGTACCCTGGATGTTGCGGGCGCGGAGGATGCGGTGCAGCCGGTCGATCGTAATGCCGTCCTTGGCCAGGGCAAACTCCTCGATGTTGTAGCCGCGCTCGGCTGCGCGGTCGCAGGCGCCCATGTAGTATTGGTTGAACTCCTCGCAGCCGTAGAGATTCTCGGGATTGGCCCAGTTGTGCACCCAGGCGAGCGAGGCTTGATAGTGCACCGGGCGATTGGCCTGCCGGTAGGCGTTCAGCGCCGCCAGCATCGGGTCGGGGCGATAGCCCATCGACTCCGCCAGCTTCTGGATTTTCTCCCGGGTCTCGATTTTCAGCTTGGGGCTGTTGCGCAGGGCCAGGCTGACGGTGGTGAAATGCATGCTGGCCTTGCGGGCAATGTCGCGGATCGTGACTCGGGGGCTGGTCGACATACCAGAAAGGTTCTACAGGTAGAAGAATAGCGCAACCAAATACCGCTTTCGCGCGGGGAAAAGCATTCCTAAGGTTAGCAAGTCAGGACGACGCCCAGGCAGCGTGGTTCTGTCCCCGCGCAAGTTTCTCCCGAGGTGATCCGAGGGAAAAGGAAAAACAATCTTGAACGTCACGGCCATTCCCCCCAATCCCGAGCATTCTGCGCCGGGCCAGCCGCGCATCTGGCGGGCGGGCACGCTGGCCTATACCTCGACGGGCATTGTCATCCTTTTCGCGTGGCTGCTGCTCGGCGATTTCGCGTGGTCGATGCGCGACCGGTCGGTGGGCCCGATGGCGCAGTGGTACCTGAGCCAGCTGAATGTGCCCAATCTTCTTTTTGGTCTGCTGATCAGCTCGTTTCCCGCCTTGATCGGACTGGTGCTCGGGCCGGTGATCAGTGTGAAGTCGGACCGCCATCGCGGAAGGTTCGGGCGGCGCATTCCGTTTCTGCTCATCACCACGCCGCTGGCGGCGGCGGGCATGATCGGCCTGGGCTTTACGCCGATCATCGCGCGCTGGGTTCATTCGCATTTCCCGAATGAGAGCGAGATGCTTGTCTCGCTGATCTGCTTTGGCGTTTTCTGGGCGGCTTTTGAGGTGGCCACCATCGCGGGGCAGGCGGTTTTTGGCGGGCTGGTCAATGACGTGGTGCCGACGCCGCTGCTGGGCCGGTTTTACGGGCTCTTCCGGGCGGTCAGCCTCATCGACGGGATGATCTTCAACTACTGGGTATTCGGTCACGTACCGCATCATTTCACCCTCATTCTCGTGACGGTTGGCATCTTTTACGGCGTGGCGTTTTTCTGGGTTTGCCTGCGAGTCAAGGAGGGCGAGTATCCTCCTCCGCCTCCGGTGGAGCCCGGCAGGCGCGGTGCGATCGGAGAGATGAAGACGTACTTTCGCGAGTGCTTCAGCCAGCCCTATTTCCTGGCCGTTTTTGTCATGTTGATGGCAGCCGGGCTGACCTTTTCGCCGGTGAACACCTTTAGTATTCCCTACGCCAAGAGCCTGGGCGTCGACATGGATATGTTTGGCAAATCGCTTGCGCTGACCTTTGCAATCTCCCTTTGCCTGGCGTATTTTCTCGGGTGGCTGGTGGATCTCTTTCACCCGCTGCGAATGGTGATGTTTTGCCTCGTCGGCTATGCTGCTGTGGCGTTCTGGGGAGCGTTGTTTGCGCGCACGGCGGATACCTTTCTCGTCGGCTGGGTGCTGCACGGGGTGCTTTCCGGGTGTTACTTTACCTGTGCGGCGTCGCTGGGCCAGCGGCTCTTCCCGCGCATCAAGTACGCTCAATTTGCGTCGGCTTCCGGCATCGTGATGTCGCTCGCGACCATGACGCTCTCGCCGACGATGGGCATCCTCATCGACCAGACGCACGATACATACCGCTACACCTTTGCCATCGGGGCCTGCCTTGCGACCTTTGCCCTGCTGGCGGCCATCTTTGTGTATCGCAATCTCATGCGCCGCGGCGGGCTGGACCAGGTCCCGGCGTGATCCGCAGGGCTATCGCTTGACGGCTTTCCCTACGCTGCGGGGTGGGGCGCTTTCTCCGTCCATCCAGGCGGCGGGGAGAAGGACGACCTGGGGATGTGTCGGCCGGCCGAGGCCATCGTGGTAAGCGGGCTCTCCGATGGGCTGATCGCGGATAACCGGATATCCGACTGCAACCGAGCCTTACCCAGCATCCCGCTTTTTGGAGGTGCGATCCCACGCGACAGGGATATCGTGGTGGTCGATTCCCCAGGGACTCAGGTGCGCGATAATACGTTCACAAACGCGGGCGCCAAGGGCCTCGATCCTGTGTTTATTTCCTCGCAAGATTCGCAAAATTCACAAGACTCCAAGGCACTCTCCTCATCACTCCCCATTCATGAAAATAAAGAGACTGTTCTCGGTTCTGTTCTCGATTTCTTCGCTCGCTTGCTGGGCAGGTGAGACATTGTCGGGAGAGGGAGTCGGTGGTGTCCAGGTCCCGGACGATGCGAATCGCTTTGACCTCTTTCTCTTGGTTGGCCAGTCCAACATGGCGGGCCGCGGCGCTTTGACTGCGGCTGACCGCCAGCCTGATCCGCGCGTTCTTGTGCTGGGTAAGGAGGACCGGTGGGTTTTGCAGGGGGAGCCGGTTCACTTCGACAAGCCGGACATCGCTGGAGTGGGGCTGGGCTTCACCTTTGCCAGGCTCGTGGCTGATGGGAAACCTGGAATGATGGTCGGGCTGATCCCCTGCGCGGTTGGCGGTACGCCGATCTCCCGGTGGAAACCGGGCGGGGATTTGTTTGAGGCGGCGGTGCGACGGGCCAAGCTCGCGATGAAACAGGGCCGTTTGCGCGGCATCCTCTGGCATCAGGGGGAGGCCGAGGCATCGGGGATCACGAGTTCCGAGGCCTACAAGGCCAGCTTGATCGCGGTGGCCGAGGGATTTCGAAAGGCGCTCGATCAACCCGAGGTGCCGTTCATCGTCGGGGAGATCGGCCAATACACCATGGAGGAAGGGCATGTTCCCAAGTTTCCCAGCGCTCGCCAGATCAACGAGGCGATCAATGCGTTGCCCTCATCCGTGCCGTACGCGGCGGTGGTTTCGTCGACCGGGCTGGGGGACAAAGGCGATGGCCTCCATTTCAGCTCCGAGGCGTTGAAGGAGCTCGGGAAGCGCTATTTTGAAGCTTGGCAGAGCATTTCCCAGCAGGGCAAATAGAGCTTGGAAAGAGGAGCGCCGGAAGGGATAGGACTCGACGCTTTTGAGCGGCTGCCGAACGAGGACGGTTAACGTTTGGCGATCACAAGCAGCCCGGAAAGCATAAGCGATCCTCCGAGGATGGTTCGCCAGGTGATCTGTTCCTTGAGGATGAAATAGGCGCAGACGACGGCGATGACCATACTGCCCTTGTCGATGAGCGCAATGGTTGAGACCTGACCGTCCTTGAGCGCCTTGTAATAGAAAATCCACGAGAGCGATGTCGTGACGCCGGAGATGCCGAGCCAGAAAAGATTGTCGCGGGTCACGGTTGCGAGCTGCTGGGCGGGCACGACGACAAAGGCAAAGCCGAGAACAATGGCGAAGACAAAACACGTGCGAATCGCCAGGCCGAGTTCACCGGAAATACCCGAGAGGCCCATCTTGGCGATCACCGAGGTCAGTCCCGCAAAGACCATCGAGATAATGGCGTAAACCACCCACGATTTCATGGGGACGATAGTGTTCTTTATTCCGGGCGAAAAGCCAGTCTCGTTTGGAATTGTCAAATTTCGTAACCCGCCTAGGACTCTCCGCAAGATGTGCGACAGGAGCCATGAGGCGGGCGGGCTGAATCTGCTGCGCGAGACATTTCGAGCGGCTCTCCTTGCCCTGGCTGTGATGCTGTCGGAGAACGCCGGGGCCCAGATCGCGGCCGATGGGCGCACGGGGCGGGTCGGTCCTTTTCGGAGCGAGCAGTCGACCTTCATGTTTCAGTGGGACATCTCGGCGGAGGACTATTTGCAAAAGGGCTGGCTGGATCAGCCGCAGGCGCTCGGGCCGATGTTCGGTTTTCGTCCCTGGGCGCTGGAGCATGGCGTGACGCTCGCGGGGACCTACACCGGATCGGTCATGGGGGCCGTGCTCGGGGGCAAGTCGCAGGGCGCCGCCTACATGGATGTGCTGTTCATGAGCGCCATCCTGGACCTTGGCGAGCTCATCGGACTCGACGGATGGTCGATCTCCATTTCCGCCCGGCAGACGGACGGGAGTTTCATTGCGGACATTGTCGGGTCGACTCCGCTGATGAGCCCTGTCTCGGAAGCCAATCGCAGTTTCCGCCTCGGGCAGCTGAGTCTGAGCTGGGAGGGCTTTGACGATAAGGTCCAGGTTTCCGCAGGGCGGCTGGTGCTGAACAACACCTTTGCCCACATCCCGCAGGCGTCGCTCTTTCTGAATGCCTCGATGAACGGCTATCCCGGGGCGATCTCCAATGACGTGACTTTCACAGGTACAAACTCCGCCCGGTGGGGGGCGTTGGCGAATGTACAGCCAGTGGAGTACGCTTATTTCCTCGCCGGGGTGTTCAGTGCCGACACCTCGCTGGAGATCAATAGCGCCCATGGGTGCGATTTCTCGATGCGCCCGCGTTCCGGTACGATCGAGATCATGGAGCTGGGCTTGTACACCGGCACTTACAATGTCGCGCCGGATGGAAAGGCGACTGCTTCCCCCGGGAGCGGACCCGAGACATGGCTGGGCGGGAAGCCGGGTGCTTACAAGATCGGCGGCATTATCTCCACGGCTGCCTATGATGACTTCCAGTCGGGCGGGCAGGTCTGGGGAAACTGGGGAATGTACGCGACCGCGAGCCAGATGGTTTACCGGGAACCCGGCGGGGTGGGAGGGCAGGAGGGGCTGACTCTCTTTGGCTCGGTGACGTATTTCCCGCCAGACCGCAATTACGTGCCGTGGTTTTTCATGGGTGGTGCGTTTTACCAGGGGCTGATTCCCGGACGGGAGCGGGATCAATGCGGGGTGGCGTTTTCCTGTGCCTTCTTTAGCGATGACCTGAGGCAGATGGAGCAGTCTGCAGGAAATCCGGGGCCGACCAACGAGATGGCGCTGGAGTTTACCTATTCCTTCTCGATCACGCCTTGGGCCTATGTCTCTCCCGACCTGCAGGTCCTGGTGAATCCCGGGGCGACGGGGGCGAATCCGACTGCGGTGGTGATCGGATTTGAGACCGGAATCACGTTCTGAAATTACGGAATTCGGAATTGCCTTCGCCAGGAGATCAAGGCGATGGCGCATCCGGCGAGGAAGACTCCGCTGAGGACGATGCCGCCTCGGAGGCTGCCCAGCGATTGAGCGATCCATCCCATGGCAACCGGACTGATCAGCGCGCCGATAAACCCCGCGGCATTGATGATCGGAATCCCCACGGCAGCCCTTTCACCGGCCAGAACCTCCGGGGGCAGCCCCCAGAAGGTGACCGAGAGGGAGAGCATGGAAGCGGTGGCGATGGTCATGAGACCGAGAACGAGCCAGCGGTCCTGGACGACTCCGGCCAGAGCGAAGGCCGTGGCGGCGCAAACCGCCGAGATCGCGGCGATGCGGCCAAAGCCGCGGGTGCGATCTGCGACGCGGCTGGCCACGATGATCGCCGCAGACGCGAAGGTCCACGGGATCGCGCTGATCCAGCCGATCACCTGCGGGCTTTCCCAGCCGGGACGGCGCAGAAACTGAGGAAGCCAGAGCACAATGCCAAAAGTGCCGCCCACGAGTAGGAAATACGTGACGCAGAGCCGCCACACCGTGGGTGAGCGCAGTGCGCTCAGGATTTGCGCCCGGGTGATGGGGCGGGGAGGTTCCCCGGCCAGGGTCGACGCGGAGGAGAGCCCGGCGGCCTCCGGTGGGGACAGCCACCTGGCATCACGAGGAGTATCCGGCAGGGTTGCCAGGATCCACAGGCCGACCAGTATTGACGGGGCACCTTCGCAGAATAAAAGCGCGCGCCAGCTTTCGGAACTGCCCGGGGTGGAAAAAATCGTCATCAGCCAGCCAGCCAGCGGTCCGCCGATGATGCCGGCGATCGGCACCCCCTGGGCGTAGATCGCGACTGTCTGGGTGCGCATCCGCGTGGGAAACCACCAGGAGAGGTAGAGCACGATGGCGGGGACAAAACCCGCCTCGACCGAGCCGAGAAGAAACCGCGCGACGTAAAGCTCCATCGGCGTGCGAACAAGGCCCGTGAGGCAGACGATCGATCCCCAGCCAATGGCGAGAAGCCCGAGCCAGCGCCTTGCGCCGATTCGCATGAACCCGATGTTGGCGGGGATCTGGAACAGCAGATAGCCGATGGCAAAGCACGACCCGGCCCAGCCAAAGCCGAGCGGGGAAAGGCCCAGTGACTCCTCCATCTGGAGACCGGCAAATGAGATGTTGAACCGATCAAGATAGTTTAGGAGAAACGCTACGGAGATCGCAGGCAGGAGATGGCGTGCGACACGGCGCGTGAGAGCGTCCGGAATATCAGGTCGTTCTCCGTTGTTCATCTCGTAGTGATGACGTCGCAGCCTAGCCAGGGTTTCCCCACTGACAATCTTTCCGCGGGTGCGGGCGTGTTTTTTGCCCGCAGTCGGCATGCGGAAATGCCTCTCGCGTCTGGAGAAAACTTAGCGGAAGCAACGCTGCAGCCGCGCGTCCGTGGCGAGCGCATGTTCGATCGCGGGGAGGCAGTTTCGCGAGGAAAGGACGGTGTAGAAGTCGGCCTTGATCGCGGGGGCGATGCGGGCGGCCTCCAGCCACTCGGAGCGGTCAAAGGGATCGGCCTCGACGGCCTGCCAGAAGCCGGTGGCCTCAAAGAGCCCGGCGATGGTGGCCGAAGCTCCCTGATCCTGAATGAGACTCATCAGATACGCCGCCACGCCCACCTGCAACCCATGGAGTCGCGGACGCTGGCTGATGCTGTCGAGGGCATGGGAAATGAGGTGCTCACTGCCGCTGGCGGGACGGGACGATCCGCAGATGGCCATGGAGATGCCGTTGAGCAGCAGGGCGGAACCCAGGAGCCGGATGCCCTCGAGATCGTGCGTTGGCCTGCCGATGAACTGGTAGACGCTGGCATCGGAGAGGAGCGCGGCGAAGTCGTCGACCGGCTCGCCCTTGGCGTGAAAGGCGAGCTTCCAATCCGCCACGGCGGTGAACTTTGCGACTAGGTCGCCGATGCCGGAGTGCCAAAGGATGGTGGGTGCCCCGAGGCAGATCTGAGTGTCGATGACGACGCCCATCGGCATGGCCGAGGGAAACGACCGACGCTTCTCTCCCACAGTAAGGCTGGACTGCGGGCTGCAGATGCCGTCGTTGGACAGCGATGTCGGCACCGCGATGTAGGGCAGGCGGGAAAGAAACGCGACGTACTTGGCGACATCGAGGGCCTTGCCCCCGCCGAAACCGATGATGGCGTCGACGCGGGACGGCAGGGTCACGGCAAACTCCGCGGCATCCTCAAAGCTGGCCGACTCCACGGCGATCTGGCTGACGATGGCGATGCGATCGGCGACCAGCGAGGTGGTGAGGGCGTCGTGCAACTCCTCGACGATGTCCTTGCTGTAAAACAGGGCGACTCGCCGGAAGTCGTGCCGGGTGGCATAGATGCCGACGCGATCGAGCGCCCCGGGTTTGACCCGGACGAGGGTGGGGATGGCGGTTTGTCTCGGGTTCAGCATAGGAGCGTGTCGCGGATGGTAGTCCAGGAGTCAAATCCGACAAATCCTTCCTTCCGCGCGGTGAGTTCCTCCGCCAGCCAGCCCCGGGCGAAGCGGCGCTCCGCGGGAACGAGGAGCGAGGAGGCGATATCCGGACGGCCATCCCCGGCAAAAGCAACGCAATCGCTACGGTGCAGCGCATCGCGAGTGATCTCGAGCTTGTTGACTCCCGTGCCGGGATCGAAGAACGGGGAGGCGGGAGGGAGGCTCATCACGAGGCCGGTCTCCGGATGGAATGTGCCGGGATTGCTAAAGACCCGGATCGACACTCCCGCCCCGGCGAGGAGCTGCTCAATGTACCAGGCGCATCCCGCCGAGGCCACGACCACTTCCCAGCCGCGGCGCTGGAGTTCATGGACGGTGGAGGCAAAGCAAGGGTCGACCTCCATCTGGTCAACAAGGGCGAGCAACTCCGCCTCGGTGCATCGAATGCGGGAGAAAATCCGCGCCAGCGCCTGAAAGTGCGTGATCTCCCCGGCAACATAGCGCTCCCACGGGTCTTCATCCCTGGGGATGGGCCAGCGGGCGCGCACGAGATCGAAAAAGTCCTTTCGCGAGATCGTGCCGTCGAAGTCGGAAACCAGAATGCCTGCGAGCGGCAAGCGGGCTGAGGATGGGCTGTTTTCCATGGGTGACGATAGGAGGTGTTTGAGCTTCGGATTCCTGGCCTGGGACGGAAAGCTGTTTCGTACGGATACGCCAGATTTGTCCGGCCTCCAAAAAAATGCGCGGCAGCCTCCCGCAGTGCCGGGGGACCATTGAGATTTCACGCGCCCTTCATCATTTCTTCACATACTCATGGTACCCACCGGAACATGACAAAGTCTTCCTCATCAGGAACAGCGGCCTGCACCACAGGAGTCTTCCAGCGAGGGAAAGCCCGATGAGGGTAAAGTTCATCCTTCCTGCGTTGACGGAGGCGGAGAGCCCCTTTTGGCGGCCCATCAAGTATTCGCTTTTCCCGCCCCTCGGCCTGGCCACTCTGGCGGCGTATCTTTCTCCGGAGGACGAGGCGGAGCTGGTCGATCAGCATGTCCAGACGTTGGATCTCCAGGATGTCCCCGATCTGGTGGTGATCCAGGTTTACATCACCAATGCCTATCGGGCATATGCCATAGCCGATCACTACAGAAAGAAGGGAGTATTTGTCATTCTCGGCGGACTGCATGTGACGTCGCTGCCTGAGGAGGCGGAAAAACACGCCGATGTGATTTTCCTCGGTCCCGGGGAGGAGACATTCCCGGCGTTCCTTCGCGATTTCCGCAAAGGACAGCCAGAGCGCAGATATGTCTCCCGGTCGCGCACCCTGGCCGGGATACCCCCAGTCCGGAGAGACCTGATCGATCGGCGGCTCTATCTCGTGCCAAACTCCATCGTGGTGACTCGCGGGTGTCCGCACCACTGTGCGTTTTGCTACAAGGACGCGTTCTTTGAGGGAGGGCGATCCTTCTATGTACAGCGAGTGGATGAGGCGCTGGCCGAAATCGCGCGGTTGCCGGGGAGGCATCTTTACTTTCTGGATGATCACCTTCTGGGCAACCGGAGGTTTTCCCGTGATCTTTTTGAGGGAATGCGAGGGATGGGAAGGATCTTTCAGGGAGCGGCGACGGTCGATTCCATCCTGGAGGGGGATTTGATCGAGAGAGCGGCTGATGCCGGGCTGCGGAGCGTGTTCATTGGCTTTGAGAGCCTGAACGCGAAGAACCTGGAGCAAAGCAACAAGCGGCAGAATCTCGGGAGGGATTACGACCGGGTCATTCAGCGTCTCCACGATCTGGGCATCATGATCAATGGAAGCTTCGTTTTCGGCCTGGATGGTGACGGCGGCGATGTCTTTGAGGAAACGGTCGAGTGGGCCGTCAGCAAGGGCATCACCACGGCGACATTTCATATCGCGACGCCGTATCCGGGCACGGAGTTTTACCGGAAGATGAAAGCGGCAGGGAGGATCACGACCGACGACTGGGATCTGTACGATACCCGCCACGTTGTCTACCGGCCGGAGGGGATGAGTTCAGCAGAGCTGAAGTCCGGCTACGATCGCGCCTATCGGGACTTCTATCGATGGGGCGCCATCGCCAGATCGAGCCTGTTCCATGGATCGCTCAAACATCAGCTGAAGCACTTCTTTTACACCAGCGGCTGGAAAAAGTTCGAGCCGCTCTGGAACTTTGTCATCCAGATGAAAAAGCTGAATCTCATGACGCCCTTGCTCGAGGGGGTCCTTTCCAAGGTGACGGGATCAGGACATCAGACGGACCCGGACGCGCCTTCCCGAGCTGACTTGCCGAAGGCGGGCCTGGTCCGTGTCCAATGAACGGAGCGGGGATTCCCGGGTAGCAGTCAATATCTCACAGGCGAAATCCGGAGCATCCATGGCTCGGGCCGCGACGAGTGAATCCATCACCGTGGCATCGGGTGCGATGGCCTGTTGGCGACCTGTTTTTTGAGCGGTCGGGCATCAAGCTTACGAGAAAATCCACCTTTTCCGCGCTCTCCATCCGCGACCTTTTTGCGGGAGCTCCCGTCTCGCAACATCCGGGTGAACGTCGTGAATCCGGGCCTTATGGCGACGGAGGGAACGCACACCGGTGACTCCGTGACCGAAATGGAGAATCCCAAAAGTCGGCTGGGACCGGTCGCAAGGCGGGGGATATTGCCTCGATCGTGGTCTTTCTGGCTTCCGGTGCGTCGCGGTGGGTCAATGGCCAGGCCCTCGTCGCGACCGGCCAGCTGCTTTAGCCCGGACTGTTCCGGGATTGGCACGCATCTGGCTTGGACAACGCACCCACAGGGATTATCTACTCCACAACCCATGAGCACCATCACGACCAAGGACGGCACGACGATTTATTACAAAGACTGGGGTCCGAAAGACGGACAGCCCATCACTTTCAGTCACGGATGGCCGCTTTCCTCCGATGCCTGGGAGAACCAGATGTTTTTCCTCGCCGCGCAGGGCTATCGTTGTATCGGCCACGACCGTCGCGGCCACGGGCGCTCGAGCCAGCCGTGGGATGGCAATCACATGGACCAGTATGCCGACGATCTGGCGGAGCTCTTCGAGGCTCTCGATCTCAAGAACGCCGTGATGATCGGGCACTCTACCGGGGGCGGCGAAGTGGCGCGGTTTGTCGGTCGTCACGGTACCTCTCGGGTGGCCAAGGTCGTGCTGATGGGCGCGGTGCCGCCGATCATGGTCAAGACGGAGGAGAACCCCGGTGGACTGCCAATCGAGGTTTTCGACGGGTTTCGCAAAGCGTATCTGGCCGACCGCTCGCAGTTTTTCCTCGATGTCGCCAGTGGGCCGTTTTTCAACTTTAACCGCCCTGGGGCCAAAGTCTCGCAAGGCCTGATCCAATCCTGGTGGGCGCAGGGGATGCAATCCGGCTTCAAGAATGCCTACGATTGCATCAAGGCCTTCTCGGAGACTGATTTCACCGAGGATCTGAAAAAGATCGATGTGCCGACCCTGATCATTCACGGGGACGACGACCAGATCGTGCCGATCGGAGCTTCCGCGTTGCGGTCGTCCAAGCTCGTGCCGGAGGCGACCTTGAAGACTTACCCCGGCGGATCGCACAGCCTCGGCGACACGGCCAAGGATCAACTTAACGCGGATCTGCTCGAGTTCATCCGAGCCTGATCATCCGGCCATGGCGCTCAACGTCTTCACTCTCGTCCATGTCATCATCAGCCTGGCGGGCATCCTCGCCGGGCTGGTCGTGCTCGGCGGCTGGCTGGCGGGGAAGCATTTCCGCAGCCTCACGGCGTTCTTTCTTGCGACAACGGCTCTTACCAGCCTCACGGGATTTTTCTTTCCGTTCAAAGGCTTCACCCCGGCCTATGCGGTGGGAGGCATCTCGGCGGTTCTCCTGGCTGTCGCGGTGTACGCGTACTATGGGCGCAAGCTCTCGGGACGCTGGCAGACGGCATATCTCGTGACCGCCGCTCTGGCTCTTTACCTGAACTTCTTCGTCCTCGTTGCGCAGCTCTTTGCCCGGCTCCCGGCTCTCAATGCCCTCGCTCCCACGCAAGCCGAGCCCGCCTTCGCCGTGACGCAAGGATTGGTCTTCTTTGGATTCCTCATTCTCGGCGGCCTGGCCGTGAGAAGCATCTCCGCTGTGCGCGACTGATCCCGGAGAGTCCTTCGTCGATATCCTCGACCGCGTGATGTTACGACTGGTCCCGGCCTTGTGGCAGGGTTGGGTTGGAGATGCGGCGCTGATTTTGAACGCGGACAAGACTGTATCGAATAGAGCGGGAATTTCCTGCCCGAGGACCGCCCGAAAAAGCCTCCCTTGGTATTGACTGATTCGCCTTGGGCGGCTGATTTCCTTTGTCACGTGTATTGCGTCTTTGGCGTCAGCGGGGAATGACTCGTGGCGGCTCCCTTCACCCGCCAAGGATAGCCTGCACGTCGGAGATTTCCGGTTCCGTGAGCCGCTTTTATGGAGAACCGCACCTCGCATGGGACAGCACCCTTAGCGGGATTTTCGAGGTTTGCTTGGAACGGAGCGACATCTCGGGTACGTACTTGTCTGGAGAAAGACCCGAAGCTTATGCAGTATGGATATTTTGACGGACCGAACCGGGAATATGTGATTACGCGACCGGATACGCCACGCGTCTGGTCAAATTACCTGGGGTCCCGCCGCTATGGCGGGATAGTGACTCCGGGGGCGGGCGGGTATTCCTTCACGCGATCTCCCGCGGAGGGAAGAATCCTGAGGCATCGCTACAACAGCGTGCCAGCCGAGTTGCCGGGGCGGCAGTTCTATCTGCGCGACCACGCGACAGGCGAATTTTGGTCGGCTGCCTGGCAGGCCACGGCGAAGCCTTTGGAAGAGTATGAGACGGAGACACGGTTCGGCACCGGGTACGCCGTGATCTCAAGCCGTTATCGAGGGATTCGCTCGGAATCGCTTTACTATATCCCGCTCGGAGCGGAGCACGAGGTCTGGCGGCTCGTGGTGGAAAATGGCAGTGATCGCGCCCGGTCTCTCGATGTGTTCTCGTTTTGCGAGTTCACCACCGAGTGGAACCTGGTCAATGACATGCTCAACCTCCAGTATACCCAGTATATTGCCGAGGCCCGCTGGGCGGATGGATTCATCGCCGCATCGTCTTGTGCGAGACTGCCGGAGGATCCGGGAAATTTTGCCAACCGCGACCAGTCCCGGCACTGGTGGATGACGCAGCTCGGCGGCGTTGTCACCGGCTATGACTGTGACCGGGAGCGCTTCCTGGGCAGTTATGGCGGTTTTCATAATCCCGCAGCGGTCCAGGCCGGGCAATGTTCAAACAGCGCCGGGATTTCGGACAATATCTGTGGCGCGATCCAGAGCCGCATCAACCTGGAGCCGGGCGAGCGGGCGACCCTTCTCGTGCTGCTCGGGATAGGGCGCGCCGGAGACTCTGGCCAGCGGATTGCCGCCTCCTACGCCGAGGCCGGTCGGGTTGACGGCGAGATGGCCGCGCTCAAGGCTCATTGGGGAGGACTGCTCGATTGCTTTCAGGTCGAGACGCCGGAGCCAGCGTTTGACCATATGGTCAATACGTGGGGAGCTTACAATGCGCTCATGACCTTTGAGTGGTCGCGCTCGTGCTCGCTTGTTTACACCGGAGATCACCGCGACGGACTTGGGTATCGCGACTCGGTGCAGGACTGTCTGGGGGTGACCCTGATGCAGCCGGGGGCGGTTCGCGAGCGACTGCTTCTCATGCTCTCGGCGCAGGACGCGACCGGTGGCGCTCAACCCGAGGTGCGGCCATGGTCGCATATCCCGGGGGAAATGCGATCGACGCCTCCTGCTCACTATCGTTCGGACGATTGTCTGTGGTTGTTCAATGCCATCCCGGCTTATGTGGCAGAGAGTGGGGACGAGGCCTTTTATGACGAGGTGGTGCCTTTCGCGGATGCGGGGTCTGCGAGCGTCCTGGGGCATTTGCGCCGGGCGATCGAGTTCAATCTGGAACGATCCGGAGCGAACGGCCTGCCCTGCGGTCTCCTGGCTGATTGGAATGATTGCCTCAAGCTGGGCTATCGTGGCGAGTCGGTCTTTGTCGCCTTTCAGTTGCGTCTCGCCCTGAACGTTTTTGCAGAGATCGCAGCGAGCCGCGGGCGCATGGAGGATGCTGGCTGGGCTCGGGAAAAACTGGGCGAGCTGGATGAGAAGATCGCCAGGGTCTGCTGGGATGGAGAGTGGTTCATCTGGGCGATAGCGGAAGATGGAACGACCTTCGGCACCCGGACGCAACCTGAGGGGCAGCTTTATCTGAATACCCAGGCGTGGGCGATCCTTTCCGGAGCGGCTTCCGAGGCGCAGGCGGAGAGCTCCCTTCTTGCCGTGCGATCCCGGCTGGCGTCGCCCTGGGGCGTAGCCATGTGCGCGCCGCCTTTCCAGCAGACGCCCGTAGAGGTGATGCGGGCGGTCCTTTTCAATCCCGGCAACAAGGAAAACGGCGGGATATTCTCTCATACGCAAAGCTGGGCGGTACTGGCCGAACTGATGGCCGGGAGCGTGGAGGTCGCGTGGGATTACTATCGGTCTTTCCTTCCGGCGGCGCAAAATGACAGGGCGGAGATCCGGGAGATCGAACCCTATGTGCATTGCCAAAGCACGCACTCGCAATTTTCCGAACGGTTCGGGCGCTCCCGCGTGCCCTGGCTTTCCGGGACGGCCTCGTGGGCTCATTATGTCGCAACGAATCATCTGCTCGGGATCCGCCCGCGTGAGGACGGGATTTGCATTGATCCGGCGATTCCAGCCAGCTGGCCGGGATACAAGGTCAGGCGCCGGTTTCGAGAGATGACTCTGCACATCAGCGTGACGAATCCGGACGGCAGGAATCGCGGAGTTCGCCGCCTTCTCGTTGACGGAACCGAGATCGACGGAACGTTCATCCCGTTCACCGCGCTGCGCGATGGAACCGAGATCATGGCCACTCTTTAGTCCGCATCCCGCCTTTCTTTCTTCCCAATGAAAAAAACCCAGTTCGCCATCGAGCTTTCCCGCTTGAGGAAAGTCCACGAGACGCTGCTCTCACGTCGCAATGTGCTGGATCGCACTTGGTACAATGGAGTGTACGACCGGTATGTGCATCCGGTGATCACTCCCGGCCATGTCCCTCTGGAGTGGCGGTATGATCTCAACCCGGAGACAAATCCCTTTCTCCAGGAAAGGCTGGGCGTCAATGCCACCTTCAACGCCGGGGCGATCCTTTGGAAGGGAAGAGTCGTTACCTGTGTGCGGGTGGAGGGCTGGGACCGCAAGAGCTTCTTTGCCATCGCGGAATCGCCGAACGGCATTGATAATTTCCGCTTCTGGGAGGAGCCGTGCGTCATCCCGGAAACGACTGAACCGGACACCAATATCTATGACATGAGGCTCGTTCCTCACGAAGATGGCTGGGTATACGGACTCTTCTGCACGGAGCGCCGCGATCCCAAGGCCTCGCCTGCGGATCAATCCAGCGCGGTGGCCCAGTGCGGCCTCGTCCGGACCAGGGACCTGGTCAACTGGGAGCGCCTTCCCGACATCAAGACCCCGTCGGCGCAGCAGCGAAATGTGGTGTTGCACCCGGAGTTTGTCCAGGGACGATATGCCCTCTATACCCGCCCGCAGGACGGATTCATCGACACCGGATCGGGAGGTGGAATCGGGTGGACGCTTTGCCGGAGCATGGAGAAGGCGGTCACCGGGCGCGAGAGCATCATCGATCGGCGCGCCTATCATACCATCAACGAGCTAAAGAACGGCCAGGGGCCTGCGCCCTTGAAAACCGAGGCCGGATGGCTGCATCTCGCTCACGGCGTGAGAAACACGGCGGCAGGTCTGCGCTATGTCCTTTATATGTTCCTCACATCATTGACTGATCCCTCGAGGATCATTACCAAGCCGCAGGGCTATTTCATAGCTCCCATCGGCGCGGAGCGTGTCGGGGATGTCTCCAACGTGGTGTTCTCCAACGGATGGGTCGTGCGGGGGGATGGAACCGTGCTGATCTATTATGCATCGAGCGACACCCGCCTCCACGTGGCGACCAGCACGATTCCGCGGTTGCTGGATTATGTAATGAAGACCCCGTCGGACGGGCTTCGGTCGGCCGCCTCGGTGGAACAACGGATCAAACTGATCCGATCCAACCGGGCGCTGGCCTCCGGATCGAGCAGGAAGAGCCGCGCAAATCAGCAACAACGCAGACGCAAACGCGTATCGTAAATCGGGCTGGAATGGGGGATGCTTGGCCTGTGAAGGTTCTTGATATCCACCGGGAGCTGTCGCGAGATTTCGTTGCAGGAGGGCGGGGCCGACTGTCGCAGACATGGCTCCGGCTCTCCGCATTGGCTGGCATCGCCGGTCTGGTGACGGCGCGGAGTCTGGCTGGCCCGACCGCTGATAGCAGTCATCGCAATGTGCTGTGGATTGTCGCCGATGATATGGGGTATGGCGACCTTTCCTCTACCGGCAGTGTGAACTACGACACTCCGAACATTGATCGCATCGGTCGAGAGGGAGTCACCATGGACCATGCCTATGTGTACCCTGTCTGTTCGCCATCCCGGGCGGCTCTCTTGACGGGACGAACGCCCCAGCGATGCGGGGTGGAGTCGGTGCTTCTTCCCGGGTATGAGGCGGGTTTATCTGCGGAGATTCCTAATGCGGCCAGGGAGTTTGCGGCTGCAGGCTATCGCACGGCATTGATTGGAAAGTGGCACCTGGGAGATAGGCCGCGATCCAGCCCCAATGCGCTGGGGTTCGACGAGTTCTACGGTTTTCTCTGGGGGGAAACGGGGTACTTTTCGCATACCAAGAAGGTCGGTGGCGTCGAAAAACTGGACTTTTATCAGGATACCACGAAGGCCGATCAGCCGGGATACACCACCGATCTGTATACCGACAGGGCCATACGGTTTTTGCAGGAGAATCGCGAGAAGCCATTCTTTCTCTTTCTGGCCTACAATGCGCCTCACTACTATCTGGATGCTCCGGCAAGTTATCAGGCCCGGTTTAGCGGGCAGCCTCAGGCGATGTACTCGGCGGTGATGAAGTCTCTCGACGATAATATCGGCCGGTTGCTGGATACGCTCGCGCAGCTCGGGCTCGACAAGTCCACGCTCGTCATCTTCCTCAGCGACAACGGCGCCCCGGCCAATGGCGGCGGAAGGAATGCGCCCTTGCGCGGTCACAAGAACGAGCTTCTCGAGGGAGGCATCCGCACGCCGATGTTCGCACGTCTTCCCGGCGTGATTCCTGCCGGCGCGCGGAATGCGGGAACATTTGCCGCCTGGGACCTGCTTCCGACTTCAGAGGGACTGGCGGGGCTGCCGGTCTCGGCGGGGTTTGAAGGGAGGGACCTGCAGAAGCTGCTGACAGATCCGTCCTCGGGCAATCCCGAGGCAAGGTGCTTTCAGTACACCGGGCCGGGAGGAGTCCTGTCTCGCGCCGTGATCAAGCAGGGGTGGAAACTCTATGCAACCGAGAAGCCGAATGGCGGCAGCGTCATCGCTCTCTATGATCTCGACCGCGATCCCGGGGAATCGCGCGACATGGCGGCGGTCGAACCGGCGAAGGTCGAGGAACTTCTGGGCGAGTGGAATAAATGGGCGAAGAGTCTTTCCCCCGCGCTGCAAGAGTGGAGGCTCTCGGAACCAGTCGGCGACCGCTTGAACAAATGACGCAAAACAGCAAGAATCCGGACGCTTCGCCGCGTCGACGAGACGGCGAAAATGCGCTTGGCTAAGTGTCATGAAGTTTCTCCCCTGGATATGTGCTGCGAGTTTGGCGGCATCCGCTTTTGCCGGGACGGAATCCCGGAACGTGCGAATCGTTGACTTTGGTTCCGACCTGGGCAGCGGGGAGATTCCCTATCGAGGCAAACAGCCCGAAAAGAAAATCGCCTATGAAAAAACCATGGGAGGCGATTCGCGTCATGAGACGGGGCGTACTTTTGTTTCAGCGTGGCCGCTGAGTTTCGACGAGCCGCTGAACCCTCCCGGGATTCGTTATGATACGACGCAAAAGAACGCAGTCTTTTACGGCGGGTTGATCACCTTGACCATAAACAACCCGGAGCGCGGACTCAGTGAAGGTCATCTCAATGCAAACCATGCCTTTCGGGATGATGTGAACTTCATGGCCTTGCAGGGAGGCGCTTTCAAGCCCGGCGAGGAGATCGAAGCCTATGCGCTGTGGTTCTGGAAGAAAAAGGATTTCCTGAACGGGGGTGCCAGCCAGCCCGTATCGTTCAACGACAAGAGCCTCATCGCCGTGCATGTATCCCGCTACTGGGGCGGGGTGCATGCCGGGCGGTGGGTGGTGCGTGATGGAGAGACCTTTTATGTTTCTGAAAAGACCTTTGGGGATCAGTACAAACAGTTCACGTTTCAGGATAAGGACAACCCGATCGTTCACCACACGCATATCCTGCTTCCCAATGCCACCCGATGGGCAAAATGGGAACCCCGCCCGCCGTATGCATTTTCCTTCGATCATAGGGCCGCCGATTTCCAGGCGCACCGGTTTACGGATGTTGCCGCCGTGGGGTTCCTGGTCACCAGGGAACTCACTCCGGCGGTCAAGGCTGTGCCGGGCGGATTGAGTCCCAATCAACCGATCGCGGTGAAGTGGTACGCGTTTCGCTGTGATGCGGTGGTCGGGAATGGTGATATGCCGTCGACGCACATCCCGATGGTCGATGTGGCATCTGTCGGATTGTCGGCAGGACGGTCGGAGATTTCGTTTTTCCAGTGGGAGCAAATCCGTCGGATCGTGGTGACCAACCAGTATGGGCGGGATCTCGGCGACCTCGGCTATTGCTTCCAGGGGGATGGCTCGATGGGGTCGATGCGTGTGGGCGACAACCCGCATTCCCCGGGTGAACCTGTCACAGACGTGACGTGGCTAGATGCCCTGGCCTGGTGCAACGCCCTGTCCGAAGTTGAGGGCAGGGAGCCCGCTTACTATACGGACGCGGAGAAAAAGGCGGTTTTGCGGCGCACGCTCGATCGGGACAATGTCGAGAGCAAGCCGATGCAGGTTTTCTGGAAGCAGGAGGCCACGGGCTACCGGCTTCCGACCGAGGCGGAGTGGAAGGCGCTTGCCCTGGCCGGAGGGAAGGGGTTTGAGGACAACCCCGCGTGGACCGCTGCTAACTCCGGCGGGACGACTCAGTCCACGCTGGCGCAAAAGCCCGGCTCGCAGGGTTTGTGCGGCATGAATGGCAATGTGTGGGAATACGTCTGGCCCTCGCAGGAAGCGAGTGTGAATCCCGCCACCGTGCCGGAGGCGCTCGCGCTCGGCGGAGATTTTACCACGGCAGCGGGTCGGCAGCCGCAGAATGTCGCTTTCGGAAGAGAGACGCCCTTTGAACATGGCTCCTATGGCATCGGGTTTCGCGTAGTCAGCGGTCCATGGAAATCCTCATCCGGTTCCTCGGGGGAAATCCCCGCATGGAAGATCGAGCGCGGGGCGGTCATGGAGCCCGGCTCGGCGGCGGACGTGGCGGGTATCAGGGAATACGTGAAGAAGCATCTGGTGATGGTTGGGGTGCCTGGCGCCGGGCTGGCGGATGAGCGGGATTTTATCGATCCGCTCAGTATCCAGGAGCGCAACACGACGCGAGCGAAGGCGCTGGACGACAAGTTTCTCGAGCGTCCGGGGGCGGCGGGGTCCCCGGTGGAGCAGGCTGCGGACAAGCCTCGTTCTCCTCGGGAGATTTATCTGGAAAAGACGGAGATCCCCTATGGCCTGTGGAACCGGGTGCGTGCATGGTCGGCCTCCCAGGGATATCGATTCAACTATCCTGGAGATATCGGCAGCATGCGGATGGAGCGGCAAGCCGACACGGAGTTCGGGCCCGATCAGCCGGTGACCTACATCTCCTGGTACGATGCCGTGGCGTGGAGTAATGCGCTTTCGGAGTTGATGAATGCTTCTCCAGTCTACTTCACCGATCATGAGAAAAAGGGCGTCTTCCGCGCGGTCTCGCCGTTTCGTCTCGAGACCTATGCCGGCGCGGGCTATCCGAATCCTGTGTGGAAGAAGAACCGCCGGGCGGGAGAGGAGACCGACACGGCGCTCTCGACGCTGATCTTCTTTGACCCTGCCAGCGATGGTTACCGGTTGCCGCTCTATGATGAGTTTCGCGCCGCCGCGGGAGCGGACACGCCGGGAAAGAATGGACTCGAGTGGACGGGAGCGAACTCGGACGGACGCACTCACGCGGTCGGCACCGGAGGCGCGAGCCCGACAGGACTGTTCGACTTGGGAGGGAATGTGCTCGAGTGGGGCTGGGACCCGTCGGCGTCCCATGTCAACTCCATGGTCGACTATCGTGTGAACGGCGACGGCTATTTCTTTGAATCCCCGACTCCGCCAAAGGGCAACAAGGCTTATTTCCGCGAATACACCGGGGCTGCCCGCTCGTTTATCGGGCTGCGCGTGGCCCGAGACAAGGGGAACTGAGTTCATCCATCAAGGCCATGAACTGCGATCCGGATATCACCGCCTCAGGCCCGAAGGATGAGCTTCTGAGGGAACATGCGGCCAGATTGCGGGCGGCTGATCCCCGACCGAATATCCTGCTCGTTTTCACCGATCAGCAGACGGCTGCCGCCATGAGTTGCGCGGGCAACCGCTGGGTCGAGACGCCGGGCATGGATGCGCTGGCGAGACGAGGCGTCCGGTTCGTAAACTCCTACTGCGCCGCGCCAGTGTGCGGACCCTCCCGGGCGGCGATGGTAACCGGCCTCCCACCGCATCAGAACGGAGTAGTCTATAATGGAGATCCGCTGCGGATGAATCTGCCGACCATCGGCTCGGTGCTGCGTTCCGCGGGCTATTACACGGCCTGGACCGGAAAGTGGCATCTTCCGGAGAGTTTTCTCCGGGAGAAAGTCGACGCCCATGGGTTCCATCACCGTCCTTTGACTCCCGAGGTGCCGTGGTGCGCGCTGGGCGACCAGACGGATTTTCTCACGGCCATGGACGCCGAGTTTTTCCTGAGATGGCAGGCGGCCAAGCAGGCGAAGCCGTGGTTCCTCGGCGTGTCGCTCCACAATCCCCACGACATCTGCTACCACGTGGTCGACGAGGTATCGACGAGTCCCAATGTCGAGCACTTCCCACCGCTACCCGACAACTTCGCCGCCGATCCCGGCGAACCTGAGGCATTGCGGCTGCGTCGCCAAAACACGCGATACGGTCACGAACTGGCGACCTGCGCCGACTGGGATGAGGCGCGATGGAGGACCTATCTCCAGACCTATGCGCATCTCGTCTCCCAGGTGGATCGGGCTGTAGGTTCTGTCCTGCACGCCCTGGCGGCTGGCGGCTGGCGGCAGAATACGATCGTGATATTCACTTCCGATCATGGCGAGGGTGTCGCTGCTCATCAATGGGCGACCAAGCAGTCCCTTTACGAGGAGGTGGTGGGAGTGCCTCTGATCCTATCGGGTCCCGGCATTGCCTCAGGGCTCACTGTCAGCCAACTGGCATCCGGGTTGGACCTCCTGCCGACCATCTGTGACTTCGCCGGAGCTGATGCTCCAGCCGGACTCCCGGGCAAAAGTCTCCGACCGGCCCTGTCGGGCGAGCACGGGGAGGGCTGGGATCATGTGATATGCGAACTGGCGGCAGACAAGGATCGGCCAGAGATCCAGGGGCGCATGGTTCGCTCGGCAAGATTCAAGTATATGGCGTATTCGCCCGGCGAATCGACCGAGCAGCTGTTTGATCTGGAGGCTGATCCGGGCGAGACCTGCAATCTGGCGCGAGATGAGCGGTACCGTTCCGAACTGCTCCGGCATCGCGGGGTGCTCCTGACCTGGTGCCTGAAATCGGACGATCCGTTTCTGGAACTGCTGCCGTTTTCTCGCGAGGGCTGCTAGCTTCGCGGCTGGAAGCTGTTGCGATACGCCCCGGGGGACTGGCCAAAGCGCTTTTTGAATTCCACGCTCAAGCGGGAGGTTGACCCGAGTCCGCTTTCACCCGCGATGGTCTCAAGGGTGGCGTCGGTGTGGAGCAGCATCTGGACGACCTTGTCCAGGCGCACACGCTGGATTTCTTCGTGAGGAGATCGGCCAAGGAGGGAACGGAATCTCCGCTCGAGGACGCGCCGGCCCAGGGTGGTTTGAGTCAGGAGATCGGCGACGCCTATCCCCTCGCATGCATGCGTCCGGATGTAGCGCAGCAAGCCAGCGATAACCCGGTCGCCGACCGCATAGGTGTCGCTCGATCTCCGCACTGCGATTCCGGTCGGGCGGAATCGCACCGGAGCTGGGGATACATCCCCGCCTTCCATCATGCGATCGAGCTGCACGGCGGCTTCGTGGCCGATTTGCTCCCAGGGGATGATAACGCTCGAGATCAGGATCGGCTGGTCGAGGCAGAACTCGGGGATGTCTCCCACTCCGAGGATCGCGATTTCCTCCGGCACACGAATGCCGAGATGAAGGGCGGCGCGCAGCACCCGGGCGGCCATCATATCGCCTGAGGCAAAGACGGCGCAGGGCTTTCGCAGGAACCCGACCCAGCGATGCAAGGTCTCGTCGTCCGGCTCGATCAATGCGCCCCGGCGCCTTTTGTATCCCGGATAGGCAAAGTTCACGTCGAAGACATCAACCTGCCTGCCGGGCAGTGCCCGGAGAAATCCGCATAACCGCTGGTCGTCATTGGGGTCTTCCCCGGGGAAGCCAATACAGGCGAACTGCGGGAAGCCCAGCGTGGCCAGGTGGTCTGCCGCCATGGCGCCGATGGCCTCGTGATCACAGCCGACCTGGGCGCCCCGGTGCAGCATGCGCCCACCGTGGATATTGACGATGGGACAGGGCAGGCGACGGGCGTGCTTTACGAGATCGACCCGCCCCAGCATCCCGATGCAGCCATGCGGATGCCACCTGCGTGCATCGAGAAAGGCCTGAGGGCTTCGCTCGTAGTTAATCGTATCCCAGAGCATGGGCGGAGCCGAGTAACGGGTGATTCCGGCCCGGATCGCCCAGGCAAACCTCGGCATGAACAACGCGATTCGTCTCTCTGCGTTCTCAACCATGAAGCGATGCAGGGGATGAAAGCGGTTTGGCGCCGGCTGTCCGCACCTTTACTTTTTTGGCGTCGGTGAAGCCGCGGCCTGACCGTCGATCTCGATGATGTCGGTGATGACGAGCACCTTTCTCGCCTGTTCACCTTGATTGACTTTGCCGTGGGCCTTGATGGTCGCAGGGGTGTTGTTCAACTCCTTGACGCCATCAAATTCATTGGCCTTCTCTTTGAAGACGATGGCATCGAATTCTCCCCGGTTGAACTTTCCATAGGGAGCGAGAAGGTTCTTCTCCTTCCAGTACATCCAGTTTCCGGTGAGGATGTAGACGCCGTCGGCCTCAATGGTGACATCGGCCTGGCACCATGCCGCGGAAAGAAAAAGCCCGGCACACAGCACTTGCAGGTATTTCATCAGGATCGGGGGTTTCCATGATGATGCCACGGCCTCCTGAAAAAGCGAGTACCCCGATTGTGGGACATGACCCTCGGTAAAGGGATTCATCCGGCGGTGCGCGGCGGGAGAAATGGGGTTATCCAAGATGCAAAACACCTCCACCCGGACCGAAGGCCCCCGCCAGACGCTTCTCGTACCCTCGCAAACCTACGCGGTCACCGTGGACGGGAAAACGGTCGCCTGTCTCGATGCAGGGAAGGCAGATTTTGCCAGTTGGGAAATGACCCGGCCCAGCGAAATAGTGGTCCGCGTAGACGGCGGCGCGATCGGGGCGACGATCTCTCCGCTCCGCCGGAATATCCGGCCCGTGGTGAATGGCGAAACGCTCACTTTTTCGATCAGGGAGCCGGGCCATTTCTGCGTCGTCCTGCCGAACCGCAAGCCGCTTTTTCTCTATATCGACGCTCCCGATGAGAGTCTCCCTGGGCCGGGCGGACGCCAGGTGCGATACTTTGGCGGAGGCAAGGTCTATGACGCCGGGCAGATCGATCTTTTCTCCGGCGATACGCTGTATATCGAGCGTGGTTCCGTGGTGCGCGGGAATGTCGTCTGCCGGGATGCCGAGGGAGTACGCATCTGTGGAGGGGGTATTCTCGATGGCTCGTACCATGACAACGTGTCTGGGGAGTTCGTCAGGTCGATTGTCTTTGAGAACTGCCGGGATGTCACCGTGGAAGGAATCATCATGGTCCATCCGACGACGTGGATGCTGGTCCTCGCACGATGCGAGCATGTGGTGGTGCGGGGCTTGAAGCAGATTGGCTCCTGCATGTCGTCGGATGGGATCGACATCTGCGGCTCCCGGGACGTCCTGATCGAGCGATGCTGCCTGCGCAATGATGACGACAACATCGCGGTCAAGTCGCTACTGACTCCGGATGGACATGACTGGCGGGGTGATGTCGCCGATGTCATCGTGCGGGACTGTACCTTTCTCAACGGCCAGCCCGGCAACGTCATGGAAATCGGCTACGAACTCAGCGCGGATCGCGTGGGCGAGGTCCTGTTTGAAAATATCGACGTGATCCAGGCCAATGGAGACGGAGCGGTGTTTTCCATTCACAACGGAGACCGGGCGGTGGTGGAAAACATCACGTGGCGCGACATCCGGGTCGAGCACTACTGGGACAAGCTCGTGGACCTTCGCATCGTTCACTCCCGGTACAATCGCGATGAATCGAGAGGACATATCCGAAACATCCGGCTGGAGAAAATCGAGGTGAAAGGGTCCATCTATAATGAAGGTTGTTCCATTTCGCTAATAGGAGGCTTTTCCCCGGACCATAAGGTCTCGGGAGTGCGGTTCGAGGATGTTTTTCTCAACGGGAAAAAAGTGACTGACGGCGATGCCATCGATCTCCACCTCCGGCACGCGACCGGCATTGTTTTTTCCTAGGCGATCCCGTGTGGGACATGGCCCCGATGGCGGGATTATGCCTCAGGTCAGGTGATACGCATCTTCCTGAGTCATGCAGCAAGTCAGCGATGCCGTCTCGTGGTCCATCTTCTGGTATGCCCCGGAAGGAGGAGGGCGCAACGAGTTTTGTGTCTTCGAGCGCGAGATTTGCCTGGACGAGGTTCCAGGGGCAGCCTGGATAGAGATCTTTGCCGACACCCGGTTTCGGTTGATCGTCAATGGTGAGATCATCGGCTACGGACCTCCACGCTTCCTGCCACGGCATCCGGTTTATGTGAGTCACGATCTCGGAGGTGCGCTGAGAAAAGGCCGGAATCTCCTGAGGATCGAGGTGAACTCCCGGGGAGCGCCCTCCTACCAGGCTGTCGTCAGCATGGGCGGCCTCGCCGTGCGCGGCAGCGTGGGGGCGCTTGCACTGGACCTGCCTTCCGGCTGGAGAGTGGCCGTATCCCGGGCATGGGATGGTGATGCGGAGCCTTACAGTTTTGCCCAGGGGCCGGTTGAACTGCGCGATTTGCGTGTTGCCGAGACGGACTGGAATGCTCCCGTCGAACGCAAGGAGCAAGGGCACTGGGGCGCCCCGTCGGCGGCACAGATTGCCGGCCCGAGTCTGGAGATGTTGTCTCCGAGCAGCCTGGTACGCTGTGCGACGCTGTCATCGCAGCACATCCGCCGCGGGTTTCGCGGGCCTGATCGTGCTGGCGGACGACAGCCTGTTTGTTTCCATATCTACTCACCCGCAGCCCGGTCGGTTCCGGCCTTCATGGGGTGGGGGCCGCTCGCTCTTAATGGCATCTGGCTGGAATCGTCAGCCTCCGGCCCGACGCCGAACCGTGAGATCACGGAGCTGCATCTCCAACCGGGATGGAATTTTTGCTTCGGGTTGCCGGAGTTGCTGGGAGCCTGCTGGACCTGGCAGATCGAGATTCCGGCAGATGGCGGATTGCGGCTTCTTGCGCTGCCGGATGCGGAGGCGCCGTTTCTTCTGGGTCGCCCTCTGCCCGATGCGACGATCCCGGAGGATCTTGGGAAATATCCCCCGAGGACTTTTGCGGAGGTGGGGAGTGATTTCTTTCCCTGGCGTCCGGCGGGAGCTGTCTCCCCCCTTTCACCGGCCAAGGAGCTTGCCTGGGATCAGCTTGAGTCCGACCTCGTGCCGCCCGGCAGCCCGCTCTCTGCGCCGATATGTGTGACGAAAGACCGGGACTTCACCGTTGTGCTGGACTTCGGGGAGGAGTTTCTCGGGCATGCCCGCGTGGAGGTGGAGGCTCCCGGCGGCACCGTGATGGATGTCGGCTATGATGAGCGGCTGAGGGAGGACGGGACGCCTGCGTACTTTCTTTGTAACCCGCTGCTGAACTCAGCCGACCGGTTCATCTTGAAAGAGGGCGCTCAGACGGTGGAGACCTTTCACCCCCGGGGAGGGCGGTACTTGCAGCTTACCTTCCGCAATGTAGTCGGCGACGTCACGGTGCATCGTGTAGGAGTCCGCTCCGCTTGCGCGGAATATCCGGAGACCGGGCAGTTCCACTCCGGTGATGAGAATATCGATTGGGCATGGAGCGCCTCCGACCGGACATTGCGTACGAGTATGGCGGACGGCTGGATCGACCCCTGGAGAGAGCAGGGGCTGTACCTTGGCGATGCCCTGGTGCAGGGACATGCGACTCGCAAGATCACCTCCGACTGGCGACTGGACCCGTGGTGTCTGCGGCTATGGTCGCAGGCGCAATTTCGAAACGGGCAGTTGCCTGACGTGGCACCGTCCTCCCACGATCAGCCGCTTGTTGATTACACCCTCATTTGGATCATCGCCTTGCGCAACTACTGGGCCGAGAGCGGAGACCTCGCTCTGGTGGAGGAACTCTGGCCGACCATCACGCGAATATTTGCCAGCCCGGCGTGGTCGGTATCTTCGCTTGGCCTGTGGGAGGTGCGTCCGGGACAGCGTATCTTTATCGACTGGGGGGCAACGTCGGAGGAGTGCTCTGGCATAAATGCCTGCCTGAATGCCTTCCGCTATCACGCGCTGGTTTGCGCTGCGGAAATGGCCGAGGCGACCGGGCGGCATGATTCTGCAGCTCAGTTCCGGACGGAGTCCGCCGACGTGAAACAGGCGTACCAGCGGACCTTCTGGAATGAACGCTCAGGCCGGTTTTACGCAAGCGTTCTCCATGGAGTGCCATATGAAGGGCCTGCCCTGCATGCCAATACCCTCGCTTTGGCCTTTGGCCTTGATATGGGTGATGACCGCACGGCGGATTATCTGGCCGAACATCTCCGGGTTGACACGAGTTTTCCGGCAGGGCGCATCGAGATGTATTTTCTCTACTATGCCCTCATCGCGCTTCAGCGCGCCGGTCGCATCGCCGCGGCGGAGCAGGCGATTCGCAGCTACTATGGATTCATGCGCAGGCGCGGGGCCTGGACCTTGTGGGAAAGACTCATGCAGGGGGCCAAGGGCCGGGACAGCATGTGCCATGGGTGGTCGAGCGGAGCGGTGCCCTTTCTCGCGGAGTACACGCTCGGCGTACGGCCCGCGCTCCCCGGGGATCCCCGGGTCATGATCATCGCCCCGGAGTGTGCGACGCTTGATGGAGTTTCCGGGCGGGTTGCTCATCCCTGCGGGCCGATCGCGGTGGACTGGGTGGTGCGCGAAGGGCGGCTGCTTGTCGACGTACACCACCCGGAGGAAATCCTGGTGGTGGTCCGGCCAAAGGGGCGGCTGTCAGAGTACCCGCTCTCGGTCTCCATGCGGACGCACGGCTCTCGCGCGGACGTCCCATTGGGTGATCCGGTGCAGTCGCGCAATGGTGTGTCGGAGGTTCAGGCTAGGAAGAGACTTCGCGACATGGTAGTGTGAGCGGCGTCCCTCCCCGCTGTCTACGTCGCTGATGAACCCGAATCTCCACCCTGCTGGCCCCTATCGGGAAATCTACCTCGCTCTTCCTCCCCAGCGATTCGACAATCGCGAGATCGCGCGGGGCATCTATCGATTCGCCCTGCCGACGCATCACTGGATCTGCTTTTTTGTTAATACCGATCCCGAGGTCATCCGGTCTCTGCCGATCAATGAACGCACCGGGGGGATCATCGGTCGCTTCGGACGACCCGAGCTTGCCAAGGCTGCGGCCAATCTCGGGATTCCCGCGATCAATGTTCACGGGGGGCGGCCGATGGAGGGTCTGCCCATGGTGGGCCCGAGTCATGAAGAAACGGGACGCTTTGCTGCGAGGCAGTTTCTCGACTCCGGCTATCCTCACCTGGGATACTATGGACTCAAGGATGAGGATTTCTCGGAGTGGACGAAGAAAGGATTCGTCGACGAGCTGGCTAACGAGGGCCGCAAAGTGGAGGTTTGCGAGTTCACCTCGGTGCGAAAGGAGCGGATTTCGAAGCTCGGCGAGGCTGCTCCCATGGAATGGCTGCGCCGGGTGCCAAAGCCGATCGCGATCCACTGCCCGCAGGATTTTTTCGGCCATGAAATCGGCTTTCTCTGTTCTCAGCTAGGATTCCGTGTTCCTCAGGATGTGGCGATTCTTGGGACAAATAACGACGAGATCCTCTGCCTGGCGACCCAGCCGGCGCTTTCCAGCATCCGGCTCCCCTGGCAGGAGGTCGGCTTCCGCTCGGCGCAATTGCTGCATGAGATCATGGAGGGGGGAAAGCCTCCATCGGAGCCGGTTTTCCTGGACTCGCCCGACCTGGTCACGCGGCAGTCCACCGAAGTCATCAGGTGCCGTGACGAGGTGGTGGAAAAAGCGATCCAGGAAATCCGGTCCCGGATCAAGGAAGCACTGGATATCGACTCACTGGCGGCGTTTTGCGGGGTTTCCCGCCGGGGTTTGGAAAAACGATTCCGGGCGGTCCTTGACCGATCTCCCTTGCAGGAGCTGAACCGGGTGAAAATCGAGGCGATCAAGCAAATGCTGCGGCGGGATCGCCGGTCGATCGAGCAGATTGCCGATGAACTCGGCTTTTCCAGCGCAGTGTACCTGAGCCAGTTCTTTCACCGGGAGACGGGCATGACCCCGGGCACGTACCGCAAGCGTTTCGCCGCCTCCGGGCATCAACGCTGAGCGCGGCGGACGCGGGCGAGAAATCCGAAGTCTTTTTCGCAGATTCGCATTATCGGATTCATCCCGCGCGATTAACTTTTCTCCAATGAAAATCCTCCCGCTGCTCGGGGCCATGGCGATGGCCCTGCTCTCGTGCCATGCTGAAGGCAAGTTTCCCGTCGGCATCAACCTTGGGCAAAACTCCGACTACACGCCGATGTTTCCTTTTGCCGATGCGATGAAGAATGCGCGGGGATGGGCCAGGGTCGACAAACGCTATGAAGCGGGCGGCGTGTCGTTGAACCCGCAGGGATGGCCTCTTGAGGATGCGGCGATCGTGATCAATGCCGCCGTGCCCGACCTCGCCGGTGTCTATCAATTGAAGTTTCGCGGCCCCGCCAGCGTCTCTGCTCCGGACGGCGGAAAGGTCGAGGATTACCAATATGACTCCGGCACGCGGATCTCGACCGCCCGGGTGATCGTGCCCGAGCGGCAGACGCTTCTCAGTCTCGCTTTTCAACAAACCGAGGGAGGCGTGACCGATGTCGAGCTGCTCCGTGATCTGCCGGCTGACGGACCGTTTACCAAGGTGTTTCTTGAGAGCCTGAAACCGTTCGGCACCCTGCGGTTCATGGATTGGATGCGGACCAATGGGTCGAAGCAGGTATCCTGGGCTGATCGTACGACCATGGGTTCGGCGGTATGGACTCGTCCCAACGGGGTGCCGATCGAGATTTGCGTCGATCTTTGCAACAAGCTGCATGCGGATGCGTGGTTTTGCATCCCGCACCTCGCCGATGAGGGCTACATCCGGGAGTTTGCCCGACTCGTGAAAGCGCGACTCGATCCCGGGCTGAAAGTCTACGTGGAATACTCCAACGAACTTTGGAACTTTCAATTCCCCCAGACGAACTACTTCAAGGCCAAGGCGACCGAGGCATTTGATGCCAAGGTGAGGGCGGGGGAGATGGAGGAGTCCCGGCGCAATCAGGAGCTTTACGCGATGCTTTGGGACATGGAGGCCCTGAGCGCGGCCAAGGCGCTGAAGATCTTCCGGGACGAGTTCGCCGACAACGCCCGGCTCATCCCTGTGATTGGCTCGCAGTCGGCCAACCCATATGTCACCAAGAGCTATCTGCGAAGCGGGGTGCTCGACGGAGTGATTTCAGCCGTGGCCATCGCTCCTTACTTTGGTCATTTTCTCGGCTCGAAGAAGGACGCGGATCGTACGCTGGCCGAGGGGATTGAAGGAGTCTTCGCCCGCTTGGGAGAGGATATTGATTCGTCAAACAAGAAGGCGATCGAGAGCAATGCGGCCATCGCCGCGGAGAAAAATCTTCGCCTCGTCGCCTATGAAGGAGGCCAGCATCTGACGCCTTCGAGCGGCGACAAGGAACGGGATAAGCAGCTCAACGAACTGTTCATCGCAGCAAACCGGGACCCGCGCATGGGAGAGATCTATAAGCGATCTGCCGCCAACTGGGCCGCCGCAGGAGGCGGGGAGTTTGTCTATTACAGTCACGTCAGCGCCTATGGGATGTCCGGTTACTGGGGGCTGATCGAGAATATGCAACAAACCAGCACTCCGAAGCTGGATGCCGTGAAGACTATAGCTAGCGGGAATTTCGAAACCTCTGATAAAAAATGAAGATCCGTTTCCTCCTGCTTCTTTGTGTTCTTGTTGCTCTTGGCGCAGTTCGCGCCGGCAGCCCTTTGATCGTTGACTGGGGGCACGATTGGGGTGCCGGCTGGTATCGGGAGACAACGGCTCAGGCCGGGCAGCCCGCCCAGCGAATCGCCGAGATCGATATCAATAACAACGGCAGAACCGATGATGACTACACTGGCGGTTGGCCATTCTCGATGGACAAGCCCTTGAGTCCCACCACGCTGGTTTATGACTACAGCCTGCCCTCGGCGACGTTCTACGGCGGAGCGGTGGTGCAGGTGACCGATGTCCCGAATGGCGAGGACGGAAAGCCTCTGCGTCCCCGGGGAGCCACGGAGGGGCATATCAATCAGAATCATGAACTCCGGGATGACTGGAACCTCATGGCCATGCCCTCATCCAAGCGCGAACCTGAGAAGGAGCGATTTGCGGGAGCTCTGCTGGTGCTCTGGAAAAAGGACGACTTCCTGAATGGCGGGGCGGCGCATCGGGTTTCTTTCGAGCCGGGCGACATGATCGGGGTGTTCATCTCGCGATATTGGGGCGGCATCGACTGGGGGCGCTGGGTCGTAAAAAGCGCCGGGAAGTTCTATGTCTCGCGCGCCACTTTTGGCGATCAGACAAAGGCGTTTGACCTGACCGGAGGGGAGGGAACGCCCAATGGCGCCATCAATCCGGTGGTCCGCAAGACTCACTATCTCGACCCGACCCAGACGGAATGGGCGCCCTATGATCCCAGGCCTGGCTACGAGATATTCTTTAATGCAGATGATGCGAAATTTTCGAAAGTGGCGCTGGATAATGTCGAGGCTGTCGGGTTCCTCGCACAGCGCAATCTCTCGACCGGTCATCCGGTGGCGGATGGATTGTGGAAACTGCCCAACGGACTCGGCGAAGCCATCGCATTGAAGTTCAACGCCGTCCAGGCCCGGGCGACCGTTCATGACCTGGGAGCAGCGTCGTCATTGGTCGACATGGCGCCCTTGGGAGCCAGCGCATCGTCTCCCATGCTATGGGTGGCAAAGACCGAGACCTCCTACGCCCAGTGGCTCAAGGTCTGGCGATGGGCCGTGACCAACCAGCGGGCGAGCAATTTCCCCGCCGAGCACAAGGACAAGGAGATACCGGGATACAGTTTTATCAAGGATGGGGCGATGGGCAGCATGGAGCTGGCCGCGGATCGAGCCTGCACCCCGGATGAACCGGTGACCGGCATCACCTGGCACGATGCGGTGCTCTGGTGCAATGCCCTCTCCGAGTCGGAGGGGCTCGTTCCCGCCTATTACGCAGATGCGGCGTTCACCCAGCCGCTTCGCTCCGGCATGGATCGCGCGCATCTGGAAAAGAGCGGAGAGCGACCGGCGGTGTACTGGAGGAAAGATGCCGCCGGATACCGCCTGCCGACCATATCCGAATGGACGTGGGCGGCCCAGGCGGGAGGCAATACTGCCGCGCCGCAGGGAGGAGGCCCTGCGAACGGCACTTCTCCGGTCGCCTCGCAGCCTTTGAACGCATGGGGGCTCGCCGGGATGTCCTCCAATGTCGCGGAATATGTCTGGGATGCGCGCGGAGATTCCTTCGACCCGGCAACGGAAAAGGTTCACGCCGTTCTCGGGGCAAGCTTCGCAAAAGCGGAGAAATCCTTGATGCCATTTGGCTCGGAACCTGCCCGGGGCGCTTATGACATCGGGTTCCGCGTGGTCCGGAATGGCAGCGGTGTTGTTCCCGCGACCATGGTTGGCGGACCCCCTCGGCAGGTCGCCGATGGAGTCGTGCTGCCCGCGGAATCTCCGATGTCCGTCCAGGATTTGCAGGTCATGGCGCGCAAGACGCTGCACCTGGTCGACGTCTCCGGTTCCTTGCCGGATAACAACAATCCCAACAAGGATTATCGGGGCGGGGAGGCCTATCCAGCCGCACTTTCAGGGACCGAGATTCCCTACAGGCTGTGGATTCTCGTGCGCAACTGGGCGGAGCAGGAAAAGGGATATCGGTTCAACTTTTCCGGCGACATGGGGAGCATGACATTCCCGCTGTCGCCCAACCCGGCCTACACTCCCGATGAGCCGGTGACCAACATCGGATGGCAGGACGCGGCGGTGTGGAGCAATGCGCTCTCCGAGTTGCTGGGGCTCGCCCCCGTCTATGTCGATGAAGCGACGGGACAGCCGGTCCGGCAGGCCTCGCCCTTTCGCGTGGCCATGTATCCAGAGTATCACTATCCCAATACCGGGAACTACGCGGGCAGGCCGGTGGATACCGCGGCTGTGATGAAATGGAAAACGGTCGCGACCAACACCGGCTTCCGGCTTCCCACGATCGCAGAGCTCGAGGCGGCCGAGCAGCCGCAGAAGTCCGAGGAGGCGGGCTGGTTTTCAACGAACTCCGGGATGAAAACTCATCCGGTCGGCACCCGACAGCCCGGCAGTACCGGCCTGTATGACATGCAGGGCAATGTCTCCGAGTGGACCTATGGAGGGGATAGCCTGTTTGGACAGGTGCGCTTCGGGAACAACTTTGCCTACCCGCCGGGAGTCAGCCCACACAGGATGAACTCCAAGGAACATCCCGGAGTGGGGCGGTCCTGGGTGGGATTCCGTGTGATCCGCCGGGGCCCCGCCGCCTCGGAGTCGTAGCGAAAAAGACAGGCTAAACCTTATCGGGTTCGGTCACCGGGAGGATTCCGTAGGTGACCGGCCCGACAACGCAGCGGGTGCCCCCTGCATTCTCGGTGTATAACCTGATCTCATCCCCCGCGAGGGGAGGACGGATTGAGGATAGCCGGTCTGGAAGCATGACTTCCTGGTTCGCACCGGACGGGTTCAGCACGATGAGCAGCTTTTGCCCGTCTCCCTCCCGCAGGAAGGCAAACGGATAGCGGCCTGGCTCGCAGAAGAGAACGCGGAATCCTGCGGTGGCGCGCAGGGCGGGCTCGGTGCGGCGCAGGGCGATCAGGTGGCGCACCCGATGCCAGAGGCTGCCAGGGTCGGCTTGCTGGCTCTCGACACTGGGTGAACCGGAGCGGGTATCCATTGGAGCCCAGAGCTTCCCAACCTCCGCCATGGAGAAGCCCCGGTTGAGGTCGTTCTCCGTCCACGCCATCGGCACGCGAGCGCCAGCCCGGGGAGGATAGGAACCCTCACGGACCGGAGCGTCATCGACCTGCTTGAGGCCGATCTCGTCGCCATAAAAGATAAACGGCACCCCGGGCATCGTGAGGAGAAAGGCAAAGACGACGGCGAGGTCGTCATCATCCCGCAGCAGGCTGATGCGGGAAAGATCGTGATTCCCAACCGGAATGCTAATGCACCCGTGGGTTTTCGTGGCCTCGTAGTGGTCCAGGTAATCGTCGAGAAATCCGCGGAGGTCTCCCTTTCCCTCCCGGTCGAACCACGATGCGCCTCCCTGGCGGCGAGGCCCGCCCGGGGTGCGCCCGAGCTCCTTGCGAAAGAGGTTTTCGTAGGTGGGTATCCAGTGAAGGAAATCCGCGTGGAGCCCACGCCCGTCGAGCGCTCTCCGAGGATCGGACCACTCGGCGACGGTGAAGTAGTCGGGATTGATCGCCTCGCAGGCGGTGCGAGCCTCCGCCCAGAAACGGCGCGCCTCCCGGCCATCTGGATCCCTGCGAGTGATCGACCCGGCCATGTCGACGCGGAATCCGTCGGCTCCAGCCTTCATCCAGAAAACCATGGTATCCCTCATTTCATCCCAGAGCTTGCGCACATCGGGATGCGTGGTTGGCAGTTGCCACGGTTCGGCGGGATCGGGCTCGGCAAAGCCAAAGTTCAGCGCGGGCTGGGACCAGAAAAAGTTGATGAGGTAGTTGCCATTGCGATCCGAGAAGCCATGGACGGTGCGCCCTCGCCATTCCGGTCCCCCGTCATTCCATGCACTGTCGGTCCAGATGTACCAGTTGGACCGGGCGTTGCTTCTCGCCTGAGCCGATTCCTGAAACCAGGGGTGGTCGATCGAGGTGTGACCAGGCACGAAATCCATGAGGACGCGCATGCCTCGGCGATGCGCTTCGTCGAAGAGACGCTGCACGTCCGCAAATGTCCCGTAACGAGGATCGACCTTGCGAAAATCGGCCACGTCGTAACCGGCATCACGCATGGGGGACAGATAGACCGGGTTGAGCCAGATCGCGTTGGCGCCCAGCGACGCGATATAGTCCAGGCGGGAAATGATTCCCGGGATATCGCCGATCCCGTCGCCATCGGAGTCTTGAAACGTCTGGGGATAGATTTCGTAGAATACGGCGGATGCCGCCCAAGGCGGCACGGGAGCGGTGTTCATAAAACAAGGCAATCGTGAACAGTGTTCACGCGCTGCCGGAGTGCTGTGGTCTCACGACCAAAGCCGCCACCCGTGCGCAGTGGCGGATGTTCCTCAAGGTTGAGAAATCGGGGAGCCTCCGGCTATCGAGGGCAGGCTTCCCTCCAAAGCGGCTCAAATAGCGGCGTGCCTGCGGCGGCGAAGCAGGAGGAAGAGCCCGCCAATGGCAACGAGCACCATGGTCGACGGCTCGGGAACGGCTGAGAAGGTGATGTCGGAGACTGCCACGCTGGAGTTGCCCGTTGCACCGCCGGTCCGGTTCGCGAAAAAGAAGTAACCGACTGCGGTAATATCGGTGAGCGAAGATCCCGATGTGGTGTAGGAGCTCGGCAGTGTCGCGAGCGATGCCGCGGTTGCGGTATAGGCTCCCCACATTTCGGTCGCGGCGTTGTTAATGGTTAGTCCCGCAGAGTATTGGGCATTGGGGGACGAGGTGTTGGAAAGATACCATTGCCCGTTAGCCAGAACAGCGGCTTTTACATAGTAGTTGTTCCCTGCTCCGGTTGGCTTTGCGATACTAATGGAGCTGGTGCTATCGAAGGTTACCGAACCGGTGTTGTAGGATAGAAAGCTGGATTGCTTGATATAAACCAATCCGAGCACGGTTTTGTCCGTGAAGGAAGAACTCGTCCATCCCACGGTGATGGTGTCCCCTGAGGCGCTGTTCACCACCTGAGTTTGCGAGATGTTGGCGGCGGGGCCGTTGGAGCTATTATTTTGAATGATTCCGTAAAAGGCGGGTCCGCTATAATTTGCAGCGGGCGAAAGCGCGGTCGCTCCCGTGCGATCCCAGGTGCTCTGGTTGCCGGAAACGCTGGATGTTCCCATGTTCAGGCTCTGTCCGGTGGCAACATAGTCGCCGCCCCAGTCAACGATCGTGGCTGCGTGCGCGGAGGCAATCGCAAAGGAAGCTACTACGAGGTGGAGAGGGAGGCGTTTCATGCTCCTTCAATTAGCTTTATTCAACTGGTAGTCACAATGCGTAAACCCGTAAAAGACTTTAGAAGATGCGCACGATGGACCTGCGTCAGAGGTTGGGCTTTTTGAGACTGCGTTGCAGATTAACGCTGGCGCAAAGTGGCGCCCGGAATAAGCACAGGCGGAACCAGCAGGCGAAGTGGGATCTCGGGGCGTCCCACGATTCCGTGCTGAAGTTGCTGATGGGCCAGGTCCACAGCCTGGCGGCCTTGTTCGACCGGGCGCAGGCTCACCTGGGAGCAATCGGGAAGCTCGGTGATGTCCCGCAGGCAAAGAAATCCAATCTCCTCCGGGATGCGCCGAGCGCGAAGCCTGCGATCAAAATAATCACCTCCGGTCAACCAGTAGTAGGGCTGGACGTTGGTGGAGATCACCACATCAGGTCGCTCCCGGCGAACCCAGGTGGCGAAGTCCCGCACGGAGTCGTCGCTGGGTTCGTAGTGGTGAATGGCGGGCTGTGCGCCGAGAGTCTGGCCGAGCCGGTCGATCTCAAATAACGCCTGGGCGTGAAAGGGGACATCCGTGCCGCTTGCCCGGTAGTTCATCAGCGCGATGCCGATGCGCTGGTAGCCCCGCGAGCAGCAGGCCTGCACTCCCTGGTGCAGGGCGGAGCGGAAATCGGCCTGCACATTATGAACTCGCGCCAGATCGTTTTCCGGGCCGACGAAGATGGTGAAGAAATGTTCCCAGTCCAGCTCCAGATTGATGCCATCGCGGAAGGCCTGGATGAGCACACCGCGGATACCGCGGTGATAAATCACGTGACCGAGGGCTGCGGTGGTAGGGTAGTCGCCCAGGGAAAACTCATCGAGTTGATAGCCCAGCTCCGCCGCACGCTGCCGGGCGCCGACAAATTCCGGTGCCAGCTGATGGGAGGGAGGCAGCAAGGGCTGATGGATCCATGCCAGGGTCGCTGTTTGCGGCTTGGCTCCGAGAGGCCAGCGTCGGCGTGTCAGCGCGCCAAGGGCCGGGTCGGGCCGATAGCCCAGCTTTTTCGCTGCCTGGAGAACTTTTTCCCGCGTTTTCTCCGCGACATAGCCTGTCCCTTGCAGCACGCGTCCCACGGTGGTTTTTCCCACGCCACAGGCCTCGGCTATACGACGGTAGTTCACCGGAGATGGGACAGAGGCGTTCTCCGCATTCATTAGGTTAAAAGACTGGTCTTTCGGGAGGGTTGCCAAATAAACTATATGAAGTTGCACTATGGGACAAGGCCCATATGGCGATGACTTCCCCCCAGGCCCGCAGCAGAGTTTACTTCGCTTAGTCCCCCATGAGCACCCTTTCTTTGTCCAGGACGCAGTCTCGACGTAAAGGTCCGCTCGCGATAAAGCCAGGCCGCAGGCTGGTTGCCGAAGGCGGCTTCTCGCTGATGGAGCTGCTGGTCGTGATCGCGATCATTGGCCTCCTCGCGGCCGTCGCCTCCAGCGGGTTGGGTGGGAGCGATGGCGCAAAGCTGAAGACCGCCCTGAGCGTGTTGATCTCCCAGACGCAGGCGGCGCGCACCACCGCGATAGCAAGGAATGCACCGGCCCGCCTCCTCATTGACTCGGGGAATGACCGCGAGAACGGTCGCAGGCTCATCGCGGTGGCGGTGAAGAATTCCGATGGGAGTTGGGAGGTTGCGGGCACGCCGGCCCTGCTGCCCGATGGCGCGACATTTCTCGTCGGAGATGGCCAGTCGCCTTCCTCCACTGCGGGCGGCACCTCGGCTCCGCCGCCGACGATGGCTCTCGATTTTCGCAATCAGCACAGGACGTGGTACTACCTGGAGTTTGATCCCGAGGGCACCTGCGAGGAGAATGCCGGGGCGATCCTCGTCCTTGGCCTGGGAAGGCATACCGGCACGGAGTGGGTGAGAAAAAATCCCGACCTTCTCCAGGCGGCGATGATCCGTCGCTCGGGACAGGTCAGCGCATTTTCTGATCCGGCGCACATCCGGGATGCTTTTGGCGCCCTATGATCTCCGAACGGCATGTGGCCCGGGGATTTTCCCTGGTCGAGGTGGTGCTCGCGATCGGCATCTTCGCGTTTGTCGTGGTGGCGGTGATGGGGTTGTTTGGCAGCGCCCTGAGCGGCGTGCGGGATGTCGTGGATCGTGATGGTATGGTAGCCGTCGCCGATTCGGCAGCCGAGCGAGTGTCCCAGCTTTCCCGGGCGGAGATCGCCGGGATTCCCGCCGGGACCAACCTTCAGGCCTCCGGCCGACCTTTACTCTACGGCTATCTCGGCACGGCGCCCGGCCAGACAAACAGCCTCATATGGACGAATGCTTCTCCAGCTGTCGCCAGCGTGCAAAGCGGGAGAGTTTATCGAGTGGCTCTTTACCGGGCAAATCTGGACGCCTCCACCGAGGCGATGTTTGCGGCGACGAATGCAAGTTTTCCCGTGCGCATGGAGGTCGCCGTCCTCGCGGTCGGGCAGTCGTCGACCCGTCCTGCCATGAGCTGGACCTTTCATCGGAACCTTCAGCCCCGCCAATGAAGATCGTGCGTTTCAGGCGCGGCGGGTTGTTGTCCGCCGGATTGCGCCACCAGGGATTCACCTTGGTCGAATTACTCGTGGCGACCGCGGTCATGGCGGTCGTGCTGGTGCTCTCGGTGCAGGTCGTCACCGCGAGCTTGAACCAATGGGGACTGGCGAATGATCGCATGACGGCCAATATGCAGGCGCGGCTTGCGCTCGACTGGATATCACGGGATATCCAGACCGTCATTGTGAGCGGGGACGACTCGGAGTGGCTCCGCATCGCGCCGATTTCCGTGACGGGCGGGAGCGGGGGAACGATCGATGGCTCGCGGTTGATGATCTTCTGCCAGCCTGGAGAGCGCCCCAAGGATCCGGCCAGCTCCTCCTCGCGGATCACCGGCCCGATCGCAGTTTCCTACATGATGGGGTATCTCGATCCCATGGTTTCCGGCGGCAGCAGGAAAAGCTATGCTCTCCTGAGGACGGCGATCAATCCGCGCGATACCTTTGAGAACATGGCCGTGGCCAATCTGGAGACAGACTTCTGGGCCACGGGCGTGCTGGGGTTCACCGCGGTGCGACCGGAGGATATCGTCGCAGAGAATGTCGTGGCCTTTCAGGTGATCGCGGAGTTTGTCGACGAGTCGAGCGACATTAATTATCGAAGCAATCCGGCGGAGGGATTTTCCGTTGGCCCCGACGGGGTGATCCACTCAGGTTCGCAGGTCTACCCCCATGCCCGTCTCCAGGCTATTGAGGTGTCGCTCCGGCTGCTGAAGCCCAAGGTCGCGGCGAGGCTGAACGGTCTCAGCGGCCAGGCATGGCAGGATGCCATTGCGACGAGTGAGGTGTTTTCCAAGCGCATACCGATTTTCGCACCATGAGAGTCTTTTCCTTGTTAGCATTCCTGGTGTTGTCCATCCGTCCGACGATGGCGGATACGCCACTTTCCTTGAAGGGCATAGCCATCATCGGTTTCGATGACGCGGTCGCGGCGGATGGATCGGGAGGGTGGACCGACGAGGGGCCGGAGAATTCGCTGCAGGGATTCCCTGTCGGGTCGCAGACATTTCTCGGCGTGCCTTTCGACATACCGCGCGAGGGTCCGGCTGTCCTCGCTTTGCCGGGAAAGGCGTGGCCGAAAGCCCCACCGGTCGTGACTGTCCCGGCAAATGGCGCCACGGGAAAGACGCTGTTTGTTCTTTCCGCTCATGCCTGGGATGATCCGCCGTCCGAACTGGCGACCGTTACGGTCGCATACGAGGATGGGAAGGAAGACCGCTTCTCTTTTGTCCAGGACGCCCAGACCGGACCATGGTGGTATCCCTTGAGCCGCAACCAATCTCGCGTAGCATGGCGCGGGGAAAATCGCTCGGGAGTGCCGGTCGGCGTCTACCTGACCGGCCTGGAACTGACGAGACCCGGCGCGTCGGTGCGGTCTGTCGTCCTTGAGGGGGCTCCCATGCGCGGACAGCTTCTGATATTGGGTCTGACCTTGTCGAACCAGCCCGCCTCACTGGCGTTTGCACCCCCAGCCTGGACGGAGGAGCCATCTGCCACGGCTGGCTGGTTCGAGCCTGCGCGTGCCGGTGTGGAGGTCGACGATGCCCCGGTCTGGGGTGCCGAGGCGGGTGGGGCGGCAACCGGGCGCGTATTGTTGATGGAGTTTGGCCAGAGCCTCAGCGCTCCGGAGCAGAAGCAGGCGGAGCAGACCGTGCGGCTGCTGAAAGATCTGGGATACACCGGAGTACGGACTGCTCCCATCGATCCGCTCATTGCGAAGCCTTCCGGCGACATGTTGCGAACAGGGTTGAGGAACCTCCTGGCGGAATGCGAGAAGCACGGGCTGGCGATTTCCGTCACCCTGGCCGGAGGGCGCGTCTATCATGCCGACGAGGGAGTGGCGGCCTTTCGCGAGCTGAATATTGGCTATCCCGAGTATTATTTTGTCGATGAGGCGGCCACGGCTTTGCTGGAGCGCGACCTGGGGGATTTCTGGCAGTCGTTCGGGACCTCTGCTCGGATGGGGCCGAGCGCCATATTATTCGAGGGAGGGCTATTCGGATACCACCAGGACTTTCTCACCCGTCCGCACCATCGCATGTTGCAAAATCGCTGGTGCGCCTGGCTTCGGCAGTGTTACGGCTCGGGAGAAAAGCTGAAAGAGGCCTGGCAGATGCCGGGCGAGGCCAGTCCGTTGTATTTCGACGAGAGCATGGAACGCGGACGCGTCGAGTTCCTTAGCACCAGCAACCTTCTCGCCGCCTCGCCCCGGTTTCGCCGGAGGATCGCCGATCAGCTCCGCTTTCTTGATCAGTTCCAGTCCGAGTGGTTCCTGGCCCGGCGGGCTGCGGCGGAAAAAATCCTCCCTCCTGCGAAATGGAGCGCGACTGCCTGGACCTCCCCGGCATGGCTGCGCGACCTGCAGACCCGTACTGCCGCCAGCCTCGACGTGATCGAGGAACGTGCCGAGCTCGTCGAGACCGGGACGATGTCGGACCCTGATCGGGCGCTCTACTTGGATGTCTCGCCCATCTCTGCGGCGTCGCTCACCACGTTCCGGACGCCATTTCAGCGGGTGGAGGGAAAGCCTTTCATTGTCTGGGATGCGATCGGAGCCTGGCCGGGAGACCGGAATTTCGTGCGCGTGCTCCGCACCCTGGCACTCGGAGCGATCCAGGGTTGGGATGGAGTGTTGCACCGCCAGCTCGACCGGTTTCCCGAGGAGGGATCGCCCATGAGTGATGTCCCCCTGCCAGGGAGAGCTTTGCAAAATCCCTCGGTGCTGGCGATCCTTCCGCTCGGGCGCCATCTCTTCCTGCGCGGTGATCTTGCCGAGGCGCCGGTGGTTCTCAGCCGGAGGCTGGTCTCGCCGGACGACATCGCATCGGCAACACAGGCGATTCCTGCGGGCGGAAATGGCTTGCCCGGCTGGCTGGCATTTGGCGGCAAGGTGGTGGCACGGTTGGACTCCGGCGAACTGGCCCGATCACAGGATGCTCCTCCTGACGGAAAGATCTCCACGCCGGACCGATCGCTGGAGATCGATATGCCGTCGGATCACATGCGCATCTCGACCGCGAGGTCCGTCGCCCTGGCGGGTTCGCTCTCTCGTGCGGAATTTGAGGACGCTTCAGTCATTTTGCGGGTGGCCGATGGATATGGCGTGGTTTATGTCACCACGCTCGACGGCCAGCCGATTACGACCTCGCGCAAGCTGCTCCTGGGCTTCGTCGGACGCTCGCGCAATACCGGTCAGACCGCTGACCGCAGTACGGAGCCTCGCGGGGTGCATCCCACGGTTTGGAGCATCCGCAACCCCGGGGCCGGTCCCGTCATCATGGAACCGGTACGCGCCTCCGTCACCGTCAAGAATGCTCTGGCCGGGACCTGGACCCTTCTCGGCGTGGACGTCAGAGGCCTTCCCCTGCCAGCTAGCCCCCGGGTGCTCAAGCCGGCCTCCGGCGACAAGCTGACCCTGGATATCGACACGGCTGATGCTCGCACGCCGCTTTTCCTGCTGACCCATGAATAAGATCAAACAGAGAGGATTTGCCACCATACTTGCGCTGCTGGTCATCGCCCTGCTTGTGGTGGTGCTCGTCGGCGCGGCGATCTTTGTCCGGGTGGAGACTCTCACTTCCTCCAATGCCAAGAAAGCAGCGGAGGCGCGGCGAAACGCGATCTTCGGCCTCGAGAACGCGATTACCCTGCTTCAGGAAACCGCCGGGCCGGACCAGCGGGTAACAGCCCCGGCCGAGCTGAATCGTAACACCAACACAACCACCTGGGAGCCCGCCTTTCTTCCGGGAGCCAGTACCAACGCAGCGGCGCAAACTCCCGGCCGCAACTGGAGCGGCGTCTGGGATGTTTCCCGAAATCGCTACATCCCGGACCCCGCCAAGCCCGGCCGTGTCGTTTCTAATGTCGGCTCCTCGGCAACCCAGGTGTCGCCCGAGCCTCTCGCCTGGCTTATCTCCGGGGGGCGCAGGAAAAACGGCGGAGCGGAGTCACAAACGAACAACGTGACGCCGCTCAACTACCCCGCCCGCCTGACCTCGGCCGGAACGGTCACGGGGGTGGCGGATCTCGATGCTCATGTCGTCTTGCTGGGCAGCGGGTCCGTCGATCTGGCCAACGATCAGGCGGAGGGGGTGGTGGTTCCCAAGGTTCCGATCTGGAATCCGACCGCCGCCCAGCCCGACGTGGCTGCCGGGGCTTATGCATTCTGGATCGGGGATGAGGGAATAAAGGCAAAGTTTCAGGCCGGGGTGGAGTTCTCCTCGCTCGGCCAGACCTTCTCCGGGGCATCGCTCGATCAGGCTCGCCTCGCCTCGTCGCAAAAGCTCGGGATCGGCGTCGTTGACGGTACGTCGACGAATTCCGACCTCGCCACCGATGGCTACGATCCCTCGGACTCAAGCTTTGCGTCGAGCCTGCTCCGGCTCTCTGCGGACTCCCAGGTGAACTACCTGCCCGGCGGCGACAAGCTGGGCGCGGACTTCAAGCGCCGCTTCCATGATCTCACCCTCTATACACGAGGCGTGCTTGCCGATGTGAAAAAAGGAGGCCTCAAGGAGGACCTCTCGGTCTACCTCGGGAGCGGGAACATTTCGGGCTATATCAGCGATACCGATCTGCTTTACGAAGACCCCAGGGATACCGCGGCAACGGTCGACGACCCGAGAGCGCCCTTTCGGACCCGGTTCCCAGGGTTTCATCCCACGTCCAGCTCCAATCTTCCCCGGGTGGGGATTCTTCGCTCATGGGATGGTATTGACGCATCCAATCCGCAGATCGAGCCGAGAACGGATACGCAGCATGGACTTTTCCCCGTCATTACCCGATGCGAGTGGCCCGCGTGGCTGCACTTTGATCTCCCGACTGCCTCCACCTATCCCCAGACGATCCCGGCAAACTCCGGTCAGGTGCGGCTGAGGTTCCACCCCGTGATCACGCTCTACAATCCCTACAATGTCCGGCTGCCGGGCGTGTCCTACATCATTCGCATCCGCGTCGATGACGATGCCCTCTTTGAGCTATTGGCTGATCCGCCAAACACGGCGAATGTCGGCGGAGTGATGAAGTTTGACGTAAGCGCGAGCCTTATGGCGGCAAATACGGCTACGGGCGACTCCGCGATTTACCTGAGGATTCCGGCCTCGGAGAGTTCGCTGCCTCCTGGCGCATCAAAAGTCTTTACCCTGCAAAACAGCGGAAGCGTTCAGCAGGTCATGGACATGGTGTGCGACTTCAGCCAGGTGAGTCAGCAGTTCGGCGACAAGACCAATGTCAAGAACCCCTCGCCATCGGTGCTTAATCAGAATGGCTATTTCGAGATTTCCGCGCTGCCCGACGGGAGCACTCCGCTCCAGATCAGCGCGGCGCCGACGGTCGCCACGTCGTTCCGCATGAGGTTTTACGGAAGCGTACCCACGCCGCCGTCCGATCCGTCGACTTATGAGGATGCACCCAGAGGCGTCACCCTGCACAAGGCATCCTCGGCTTCCGCGCTCGGCCAGCCGCTGCAGATCATCTCCAACTGGCCAATGCCTGTTGGCTGGCTGGCCAACTCGACGGCCGCCACGTTGGGCCTTTCTTTCAGCGCAGGACAATTTCAGCATAAAGTGCAGGTGGACACCCGGCTCCCGGTCGGCCAGTTTCATCGGCGTCCGCTGGTGCATCGTTCGACGAACGGTGCCGGACCCCAGGGGGGATTTCTTGCCGGGTATCTGTATTCCAATATGCGCTCAGGGGATGAGTTCTCCGTCCCGTCCCGCTTCGGCGTCGGAGTCTCCGGTGCCAGTGCCTACAATCTGGTCAAGTGGTATGGCAACTGGGTGAATTTCACCGATGGCACCGCGGGCGTGAACAATACGGCATTCGCCCCGCCCCAGATCCGCTACACGGGGGGAGATTATCTCGAGTCGCTCTTTTACGATTACGAGGATCAGAACCCGGCGGTAAAGCCGGCGGGCCTGGTCAGCGGCGCATTTTCATGGAGCCAGTTGGGATATGAGAGCCCGGCTTTTGATTTTGCGCCTCCCGATGGACTTGGCAGCCTCGGCTGGTTTCAGCACGCGGATCTATCGGGGCATAACAACCAGCCATCCTATATTTTTGGAAACTCCTGGGTCTATGCTCCATTGGCCGGGCGCGATTGCTACGCAGGGTTTTATAACTACAGCAATTCCTCCTATGTGGAGTATTTCAACAGGTACCCCGCACCCAAGCCTGCCAATAGCTCCCAGGACCGGTTCAACCTCATCTACGACGCCTCCTACATGGCGAACGATGCGTTGTGGGATCGCTTCTTCCTGAGCGGGCTGGAGGGTTCTGGCGCCGTCTCACAGAGCTACCTGGACAATGACAAGGCGCTTCCCAACAGCCGTCTCCGCTTTCGAAGCAGTCAGGGAGGGGACTACAATGCCCTGGGGTCTCCCGCGAATCGGTTCCGGCTGGGAGCCGCCTATCTGTTGACGGACGGAGCATTCAACGTGAACTCCACCTCGGTCGAAGCCTGGAAAGCGGTGCTGGCGTCGAGGCTGGGACTCAAGGTTAACAACGCCACGGCAAATGCAGATCAGGCTGTTTTCAGCCGCCTTTTGAAACCAGGAAATGGCTCGGGGGGATTTCTTGTTCCCCCGGGTAATCAACCTGCGGGAGAGCTCGCCGAGGCCTACACCGGAGCTCGCCGCCTTTCGGAACAGGAGGTCGACCTGCTGGCTCGCGAGATCGTTGCGGAGATCAAGGAGCGCGGTCCTTTTGTCGCCATGGCCGACTTCGTCAATCGCCGCCTCGCCCCCGAGTTGAGCGCCTCGCCCTTCACGGAGACAGCCCTTTCCCGTACCGGCCTGCGCGGCGCACTGCAGGCAGCCATCGATCGAAGCAGCCTTCAGGCCGTCAATGGCAAGTCGGCCATCAATGGAGCGTTTTACGATTCCGGCACGGAAGGATCGTTCTATACCCCGGCGCAGATGCGGACGTACGTGGGTGATCCGCGGACTGATGTGAATGTGGATGATTCCGCCCTGCAAGGAGCCGTGGTACCCCGGCTGGCCATGTTTGGGGAGGAGTGGTACTATACGGCAGCGGGGGTGCCGGGCTTCCTGACCCAGGCGGACGTGCTTCAGGCCCTGGCCCCGATCCTGACCGTGCGGAGCGACACCTTTCGTGTTCGAGCCTACGGGGAGGTGAAGAATCCCCGCACCGGTCGCATCGAGGCCCGGGCCTGGTGCGAGGCAATCGTGCAGAGATATCCCGAGCCTTTCAAGAAATCGACTGATCCCGAGGATCTCGCCTGGCCGGAGCGGCCCGCCAACGCGGGAGATCCTGCGGCGTCGCTGGGGAGGCTGTTCCGGATCATTGCGTTTCGATGGCTCACTCCCGAGGAGGTCTAGATGAAGGTGCGATATTATATACCCATGGCTGTCCTTGCGCTGCTGCATCCTTCGGCATCGCTGTCGGCCCAGCCGTCTCCGGTCGAGCCGCAGACGACATTCACAGTGCTGTTGATTGACCGGCCGGCCACGGAGGCGGAGTCCGCCGGAGCGGAAGGCTCGGTGAAATCCCTGGACCCCACGGTGTACTATCGCGCTCCGGTCGTTCGCGGCGGCGGGGACATGTCTTTTCTGCCCCTGGTGCTTCCCGTGAATCGGCCCGCCAATCCGGTCGCGCTTCCCAAGGGCCAACCGCTGGAGCTCTTTTCCAAACCCTCGGCGGATGCCAGGATCACCTCGATCTCTCCGTCCGCCGGATCAGCCGCAATCGTCTTGCTGCGCGCTTCGCGGGACAAGGGATTTGTCAATGCCAAGACCACCGTGCTGGACACGGACGAGTCGGCATTTCCCTTCGGCTCAATGAGAGTCATCAATGCGAGCGATCGTCCGGCAGCCCTGAAAACCATTGACTCCTCCGTGGTGATTGAGTCCGGCGAAACACGCAACCTTTCCCCGGCGCGAGCCCGGCGGGATACTGTTCCGTTTTCCGTCGCGGTGCAGGACGGCGTCTGGAAGGAGATCGATTCCAGTGCGATAAAGCTCCCGGCGGACCAACGAGCGACATTGTTGATCACGGCGGCCACGGATGCTCGCCAGCGGACGCGGTACGACGTGATCGCCCTGATCGACGTACGCAGGGAACCTGCGCCTTAGGGTCAGGCTGCCTCGGAGCGTTTCTTTTCCAGCTCTGCGCGGATTTCCTCGCATCGCTCACGGGTCAATGGCCATCCGCGAATGGCGAAAAGGGCCAGCAGACTGCCCACGGCAGGGATAAGGCTGAAGCTGACTCTCATGGCGAAGAACACGCCGTTGGCCTGGTTTGCACCATCGCTGATATGAAACCCGGTCCATACCACGACCCAGCCGGAAAGAATGATGGCCAGCGAGCCACCCATCTTCATGACCCAGCCTCCGATGGCGCCAAACATCCCCTCGCGCCTCCGCCCCGAGTGCAGTTCATCGAGGTCGACGACATCCGCCTGCATCGCGGACATCACGATGTAGATCGAGGAGATTCCGATCGAGAAAAAGAAGGGGAGTACGAGCTGCATCCATGGGTGGGCGGGATCGATGCACCACCACTTCAGGATGCTCCCGGCCACGTAGAGCCAGAGCGCCACCACGAGGGCGCGATGTTTCCCAAAGCGGTCGCAGAGATACTTAGTCAGCGGGATCGCCAGAGCGGAAAGCACCAGTCCCAGCGTGCCCACCACCCCTCCTAGCGTGGCTCCCGCCGCCTTGTCTCCTCCGTAGACGAAGTAAACATTCAGGTACATTCCGAGAGCGGTAAATACGCCAGTGTTCAGGGTGAGAATGGTCCAGATGGCGAGGAGCCGCAGGTAGACCGGGTTGGACAGGACAGAGCCGATGGTTTTCCAGAAATTCTCCGGCAGGCTCTTGGTGGCGGCGACCGTCTTGTAACGATGTTCGCGGTTCCGGGTTACGAGAGCGAAGGTCGATGCGATGCCAAACACCGCGATCAGACCGGCCAGCCAGCGCGCACCGACCAGGGCATTGGCGAAAAGCTCCGTAAAGCGAAAGTACCAGTTGCTAAAGATGGCGAAGACCTTGTCCCCGAGACTGCGGTATGCGACCACGCGGGTTCGCTGATCATAGTCGGTTCCCATCTCGATCCCCAGAGCATAGTAGGGGACGCTGATGATGGAGGTGGCGGTGTTAAAGAGCAGCGTCACCACCCCGAACCAGATCAGGATCGACGTGCTGTTCCAGTCGGTGCTGCACCAGTAGAATAACCCGATGCAGGCCATGCTTAGCACGCCGCCGACCAGGATAAATGGCATGCGGCGCCCAAATCGCGTCCGGGTGTTGTCCGAGACCTGGCCCATTATCGGATCGATCAAGGCGTCCCACAGGCGCACGATGCCGGCGATGGTCCCGATCATGCCGGGATTCACTCCCAGCAGCATGTTGAAGATGGGAAACTGGAGGCTCTGGATGAGCCCGTTTCCCATGACCACGGCGGAATTTCCCAGCGTATAAAATATCAGCTCGCGCCGCGTGGGGGGAGCTTCGGCATGGCCTCTGGGCTGCTCGGTAATCGAGGGCATCGCAAATGTTCAGGTAAAATTGGGAGAGTAGTAAATCCGGCGTCTAGAGATCCGTCGATTCTCCCGAGAGGAGGCGGATCTCGCGTCCGTTGAATGTGAAAAAGACCGGGGTGGCGGAGGGGTTGTGAGCGCGACCGAGATCAAGCGACCAGAGCATCCCGCGCCATGCGGAGATATAGTCATAGACTTGGCGATGGGTGGCAAACCACAGTCCATCCTGCCTCGCGGCGTCCTGAAGGAAATCTTCGATATGCTGCCAGCCCCACTGCTCCTCAAACTCATAGCTGTGGCCCCAGATATTGAAGAGGCGATCGGACTCCTGCCGTGTCTTGAAAAATTCCCATTGCTCCGCGAGTTCGGAACCGCAGTGACACGACGTATCCCAGTTGAAAAAATCTGCCGGCGGTTCATGGACCTTGGCGGGAGAGGAACGCCGCGCATAAAGAAAACCGGCGCGTCTTGCCAGCGGCAGCATGGCGTCGCCGGATGCGCCTCGGCCAAAAGGGAAAACAAACCCCGTGACGATCTCCCCGGCGACCGCTTCCAGAACCTGCCGATCCCGAACCATCTCGGCAAAGATCACCTCCGGCGGAAGCGTCCAGAGGCGGGGATGAGTGACGGTGTGGGAACCAACTTCAAACCCCTTGTACAAGGTCCGCACCTCCTCCGAGGAGATGCAGCGGGGATCACCGCCCTCCTGATCGCAAAAACGATCGCTGCAGAGGTAGAACGAGCCCTTGAATCCGTGCTCGCGGAAAAGCTGCACCAGTCGCCGGTCATGGACGGTGCCGTCGTCCCAACTGGAGGTTACCGTTCCGGTCAGGAAGCTCGGCCATCGGAATTGAATGCTCGGCAGTCGGGACATGGTGGGATTCACTCCGTTCATTCTCACATCCCGGCAAGGCAACCCAAATCCCGGAACATGGAACCTGTCCCGCATTGTGGCCGCTTGGTTCCTCGCTTTCCTTGGTCCGATCTTTTGGGAGCAGTTGCCGAAGAGAAACTTGCGCAATGGCGCAGAGAGTATAACGATGAGATCCCTCACCGCGCCCCCCGCAGGACTGTCTCCGGAGGCCTGCGCTCAAGCGCTGTGTCAGAATGTATAAACCGGACGCCTTTTCTATCCGACTCTTGAGCTTTTGCGGTTCAATATTGCGGGTTGCTGTGATCGCCGGATCGCTGCTGGCGGGGCTGGGGTTGCTCGGAGCCTCGGAGCCTTCCATTCAATCCATCCGACGGCTTTCTTTTGTTCCGAATCCTGACGGACTCCAGATTGGCTTTTGGGCCAATTATATCCATTCCGGGGAGATCCTTCGGGACTTCGGCCCTCGCCCGTTCGAGCGCGTCAGTTTTTACAAGTGGGCGCAGATCGAAAAAGCGCCGGGGCAACTGCAATGGGGGAAATTTTTCGAGTCCGAAAAACGGGCCCACCTGGCGGGGAGCAGCGTGATCACCAACGTAAATACCTTCTTTACCCGCGCACTCAATCCACAAGGCATGGACGCCATCCCTGCCTTTTATGAACAGGATATCCGGAACCCCGAAACCCGGCGGATGGCGAAGAAGTTCCTCACAGAATTTGTCACCCGGGCGCTTGAGGAGGCTGGAAGCATCAGCCTGCTGCTGGACTACGAGTTTCTCTGGTTTGCCAGGCCGCGAACGCCGGAGATTCGTCAGGCTTACCGGGATTGGTTTCTGGAGGAGGCGCAGGTTTGCCGCGAGACGGCACGGTCTTTGGGCAAGGCGGATCAGTTGAGGATCGGATGTTGCGTCAATACGAATCCCTTCGACACCGGCGAGGCGCTGCTTGGCTCTCCGGCACGGCCGTTCCACGAGCCTCAGCCGTGGCTTTTGGATGTGGTTGCGGCCTCCGACTTCTTTGCCATCGACTGCTACGCCCAGACTCAAGGCGACGCCACCTCACCGGCCGCCCTGCTCGAGGTGGCGAAGTTCTGGATCGAAAACTACGCGGGGAACAAGGAGGTATTCATTACGGAAAATGGCTTTTCATCGGCAGTTGAACGAGGGCTTGCGGACAAGGGTTATCACGCCCGGGGAACGGAAGCCGAACAGGCGGTGTTCTTTCGGAGGGTCTTCTCCGCATTTGAGCGGCGGGATGACGAGGATATTGCCTTTCTGCGAAGGGTCCGGGGATACGGCATCTGGATGTATCGCGACATGCCCGGCGTCAAGGGGCTCTTGGAGCAGTCATTCGGCATCACACGGGAGGACGGTTCGCAAAAGCCGGCCTTCGGAGCAGTCAAAACTGGCATTGAAACAGTGGAAGAAAACCCTGGACTATCGCCGGCTGGCCTGGCTTCCAGTGAACCAATAGCCCTCGCGCAGATCGCGAATGGCGGCGTGGAGTTGTCGTATCAATCAGGCGTCCGGCGCCAGGCGATCGAGGTGACTCTTGATGTGCCGCCCGGTTTGTCCGGTGTTGAGATATCGGTCAGATCCCGATCTCCGGCCTGCCTCATCGTTTACGCTCCGCAGGGCGAGTGGGTCAGTTCCTTCCCGGTGTTGCTGACTAATATCTCCCTGCGGCTTCCTGTCGGCAAAAAGGGAGGAAGCCAGAAGCTAAGAATCTATCTGACTTCGGAAAAATTTCCGTTCACCTCCGAACTGGAGTCCTTGGGATTCCGAAACTAACTATCGGAGTCCGCACACACACGGGGCAGGCAGGAGGGACAGGAGAGACGGTGCCGCACTCAAAGCGTGGAATCAGCAAAGGGCTGCGGTCGAAATAGGATCTGCGCCATGGTGGCGGATGCCTCTTCACCTCAAGCGCTTCGATGACGATATGATTCCGCCGGCCGGTCGCCGCGACACGCAGCGACCGCGTGGACGAGACTCTGCTAGATCGAGGCTCGATTCCGGCGACGCACGATCAGGACCAGCAGGCCTGCACCGATGAGAAGAAGGCTTTGCGGCTCGGGAACAACCGTGACTGAACCGATGCCGGAGAAGTTGAAACCACCGAAAAAGCTGTTCAGTTGCGAAGCCGTGTAGGTGCTGGCATCGATGAATGTTGAACCTAACCCCAGATCGGCGATGGACATCGCGCCCGAGTAGTTGAGGTTGATGATGGAGGCCAGATCAAAGGTTAATGCCGAGGTGGAGTCGAGAGAGATTGTTGCCCAGCGTAAGTGTCTGGCCGTTGAGTACTGAAACGTCCGCGGTTCCCAGCGTACCAGCTGCATTGGTTTGCAGGGTTCCGCCTGTGACGGTGATATTTCCAGAGAATGTGTTTTGCGCACCGACCACCAGAGTGCCTGTCCCTAGCTTATCGAGCGTGCCGCTTCCGCTGATCGAACCGTTGCAGGATATTGACGTGCTCCTGAAAAACTAGGCACGGGAAATTTTTTCAATGGGAGAGGTTCTTGGGAAAGAGAGAACCGAGATGAAAAAAGAGACATAGCGACAATGTCGCAGCATTGCAAGGTTTTCTGGAAGGGGTATTCCGCGGTAACCAGGAACATCGCGCAGGTCAGCCCAGATTCTGGCCTCTTCGCTGCATCCTGATGCCGCCTTACGCTATTGTCGATGCGGTGGACGCAGCTCGACAAAAGTACCCAGAGGCAAAGGGGAAAGTGCTTGATGCCTTCACCTTCTTCCATTTGCGAAGGGAATCCTTATTAAAAGCTGAAGTCCGCAATCCCTAGATCCTCCGGGAGGGTCATTTTGATTGCAGACCAATCAAGGCTTTCATCACCATGCTCTTCCGCGACTGCAGCCTGCCATGCAAGAGCGGATGGCGGTCGCTGCTCTCCATCAGGTGGATCGATCGAAGGCCTCGAGCGTGACGCGGGCCTGGATGGGCTGGCCGGAGAGATAACGCTGGATGTTGGATAGTGCGAACTTTCCGCATCGGGGATGTTCATCCGATGTCGGTCCGCCAATGTGCGGAGAAAGGATGGCGGTCTCGATGGCAAAGAGCGACGTGCTTTCGGTCACCGGTTCCTCGTGCACGACATCGACCGCGACGCGGAGGCGACCGGATGCGGCCTCCTCCTCCAGCGCGGATTCATCGACGGTGAGGCCGCGACCGACGTTGACGAAGACCGCGTCGTCCGGCAGCGCGGCTAGCAGCGTGCGAGTCACGGAAAGATGAGTCTGGGGCGTGAGCGCCTCGCATTCGAAGAGGACTTCGCTTTGGGAAAAGAGCTCCTCCAGGGTGTCGAGCGGCGTCGCGCCATGGGCGAGGATGTACTCGGGAGGCACGCCTTCGGAGTACACCACGACGTCGACCCGGAAGGGGTGAAGCAGCTCCAGCAGGGCGCGGGCGATGCGGCCAAATCCATGAATGCCCACGCGCCTGCCGTAAAGCGACCGGGTTTTTAACACGAGCGCCGGACTGGCATGGAGGGGGGCGTAATCCCGGATGTAGGTGCGCCAGCCGGGAGCGTTGCGCAGGGCGGAAAGGGCGAGCAGCAGGGCTTGCTCCGCGACTTGCTCGCAGACGGCGTTCCCCCAGTTGCTCACGATGCCGCCGCGCTCGATGAACCAGCGGGGAACGACATTGCGCACCGATCCGGCAAGGTGGCAGATGTAGCGGGGCGATGGCTGGCCCGGTGTCGGCTCGGGCAGGAGCGGGGTGGACCAGCAGGCGACGAGCACGGTCGGGCGGAAGCGTCGCAGCGCGTCGGGCCACGATTCCACGGCATCGAGAGGGTCATGCCATTCCATCGCGACCTGGCCGAGCGAGTCGGGACGGAACGCGGGAAGGAATAATTCCTGCTCGCGGCGGCTGATGGCAAACAGCAGCCGCTCCGTCTGGCTCGCGGCCGGTGAGCGGGAGATGCTGTGGTCGAGGGTTTTCACGGGGTTTCAACCAACGATTCGGGTTTGATCGCTGCCGTGGATTCCCTGGCACGGGAGGCGCGGCGGCTGGAGAGAACGAGCAGCCCGCCGATCCCGGCGATGAAAGACGCGCAAAATGCCACGGCGATGCGACCTTCCAGAGAGTTCGGGACCAGCAGGAGCAGCGCCATGAGTCCACCCCAGACCAGCGCCATGCGGCCGATGCGCCGCGACTGCCGGGAGAGTTCCGACGGAGGACAGGTTTCCTTGTCGGACAAGGGATGGCGCATCGTGGCAAAGAACGTGTCGATCTGCTCGCGGCGCTCCGGTGAAAGCCTGCCGCCGAGCAGGAACCCCGCGCCGAGATACCAGAGAGAGCCGAGGGAGAAGCTGATGAGCGCCACGAGCGCATAGGAGTGCGTGCGGATGTATTCCAGCAAGGGGGTGAGTCCCAGGGTCGACGCCAGCGCCTGCACGGCGTGGATGTTGGGCATCAGCCCGAGCAGCGTGCTGATCGCGAGGCAGAAGATCACCGTCGTCCACGCGGCCCAGTCCGGCGACCGCCGCGTGATCAGGCACCAGAGGGTCGGTACAGCGGTGGGGATCCCGAGCATCACGCTGGCATTGAGCATCAGCTGGAGCACGCCGACGTCCTTCCACGTACTGTAGAGCAGGGCGAGCGAGATGATAAGCAGGCCGCAGACGATCGTGGCGGCGCGGCCCACGACCACGAGCTCGCGTTCCCCGGCCAGCGGACGCAGGATCGGCAGGTAAAACGAGCGCACGAAGATGCCGGAGTTGCGGTTGAGCCCGTGATCCATCGACGACATCGTGGCCGAGATCATGCCGGTGACCATCAAGCCGAGGAGACCGGCGGGAAGGAATCGGTGGGCGATGGCCACATAGGCGCCCTCCGCAGGTTGCGTCAGCCCCGGCATGAGCGCCGCCATGTCCATATTGAGCGCCCGCGCGGCCATGGGCGGGACGAACCAGATCAGCGAGCCGATCGCAAACAAGCCCGCCGCCAGCAGGGAAGCCCGCCTCGCGTCGCGGCCATTGCGGGCCGAGAGATAGCGAGTCGCGCCGAGCAGGTTGTTCCCGGCGGAAAGGCGCTCCAGCAGAGTGGCCACCACCCAGAGAATGCCCATGCCGCTTGCCTGCGAGGCGGTGAAGTCGAGATGCGTGGCGGGGAGTTTCTCGATCAGGCCGGAGAAGCCGCCCACTGCGAGAAGCGAATGCACGAAGACCACCAGCGTGATGCCGATCAGCATCAGCGCCTGGAGAAAGTCCCCCGTCGCCACGGCCCACGAGCCGCCCAGCGTCGTGGCGATGAGCACCACCAGCCCCGCGCCGATGATGACGAGCTTCAGGTCAAAGCCGAAGGCTGGCGCGCAGAAAATGGCCAGCCCGTAAAGTGTAATGGCTGATCCGATGATCTGGAGCGGCAGCGTCATCCAGGTGAAGAACTGCTCGTTGATCCGCCCGAGCCGCGCCCGCACGGCCTCCATCACCACCACGACCCGCATCTGGCGGCAGGGCTCGGCCAGCCACAGGGCGTTCAGGACAAAGGAGAGCGTATTCCCGAGATACATGACCAGCACGATCGCGCCGTACTGGTAGGCGAGGCCGGCCGCTCCCGTGAATGTCCACGCGCTGAAGGACGCCATGAAGGCCGATGCGCCGACCAGCCACCAGGCCATCTCGCCGCCGCCGCGAAAGTACTCGCTGCTGTTGCGGGCGAAGCGACGCGAAAGCCACCCCACGCCGAGGAGCAGGACAAAGTACAGCCCGACGACCGCATAGTCGTAGATGGTCAGCATGGATCAGCGAGTGCGCTCGACGACAAAGTCATCGATGAAAAACTCCCCCGTGCCGCGCCAGAGAAACACGGCGGGGCGCATGGACGTGGTATCGTCCGGCACGACGAACTCCGCCTCCACCTTGGTCCACTGGGTGGGCAGGGGCTCGGTGACGAAGTCGTTGGGGGAATCCTGCGGAGAAAGCAGGCGGGACTGGCCCTTCCAGTCGATGGTCACGATGCCGACCGAGTCGCGCCCGTTCATCATATCCATTCTTAGCAGCATGCCGGATTGGTCGTTCTGTCCCTCAAAGTTCTTTCCGGCCTTGATCCACAGGGAGACCTTGAACTTCTCGCCGGGCTCCACCGGGATCGGCGTGCCCTTGGGGGAGATGGCGATGCGGCCATTATCTTCCGAGGAGAGCCGGGCGCAGGCTTTGCCGGAGTGCGGCGACTCCTTGACGACCTCAAAGGCGCAGTGCCGGTCGATGCTGTCGTTCGGGATGTACGGGGCGTTCCAGCCCGTGGTGTCTTCCTCGAAACCTGGATCGCGCACGATGTTCTGGGCGACGAGGTTTGACGCGGTGAACACGAGGAGGCTGGCGAGGAGGAGAGGGGAGTATTTCATAAATGGGATGCTTAGCAGAGATGAGGGGAGTTTGCCTTGCGGCGAATCACCGTGGCTACGCCCAACAGGCCCAGCACAGCGAGCGCAAAAGCGCCGGGCTCGGGCACGGCGGATACGGTGAACTGCAAAAGGTTGCCATCGCCGCCATAGGCGAATGTCCCCGCCCAACCGGCTGACTGGCTGGCTGAGGACAAGGCGAAGGTGCTCAGCGCGATCCCTTGGGCGGTTCCTCCAAAGCTGATCAGGTCGTAGGTCGTGCCGATGGCTGCGCCACTGGAGCCGAGGAGGTCAAAGACCACGCTGCCATTGCCACCCAGGGCAGATCCCGTCATCGAGGACGAGGCCAGCGTGATCATGTCCTGCGCCGTACCGAGTCGGAACTCGATGGTCGCCTGACCCAGGAAGACGAGGCCCTTGGACGAGGCGTTGCCGCCCGAGATCGTCATCGTTCCGGCAGCATCGGCCGTGCCCGGCTTGAGCGTGCCGCCGCTTTCGATGGTGACATTGCGCGCAGTCGATCCGGTGGAGAGCGAGATCGTGCCGTTGACCCCGAGCAGCGCACCGTTTTTCACGACATAGTCTCCCTGGCCGGTCACTCCGGTGAACCCGGTGCCATAGGTGCCGTTGAGGTACAGCCTGCCTCCCTCGACCGTGGTGGCTCCCTCATAGCCGCCCGTCCCGGAGATGGACAGGACGCCCGTTCCCGCCTTGGTGAAGGCGAGCACGTGATCGGTGCGCGTGAGGTTTTCCCCGATGGTGCCGGTGAAGGTCGTGTTGGTCGACTGCTCCACCCGCAGCGTGCGCGTCCCTCCCGTGGAGGAAAATTGTCCCGGAAACTTGATGTTACCATTGCCCGAGAGTTCCCCGATCGTTGCGACGGTCCCGATGACGCCCGGACCGATTTCCAGGTTGCCGCCCGAGGCCAGATGGACCTTGGTATTGACGCCTACCGAGTTTGCCCCCGTTCCCAACTGGCTGCCGATGAGCAGGCTCACGGTGGAAACCGATGACCCGTTGATCGTGATGGTGCCATTCCAGGCGGTGCTGCCGGTGAGCAGGACCTTCAGATTCAGGGCCGTGCCGGAGGTGCGTTGATCCGTGAGGGAAAAGTCTCCGCTGCCGCCCTGCGTGATGGTCAGCCCGCGGGTCGTGCTGGTGGCTCCGGAGCCCGATGCATACAGGGCCGCGCCGTTCTCGATCGTCACGGTGGTTGCACTGACATTCCAAAGATGGATTTGTGCGTTGGACGTCACGATGTCCGCCTCGTTGGCGTTTGTCCAATAGGTCGATGGCGATCCCGTCGATGTCGTGGCCCAATCGAGCGAGTTGGTAGCGGTTGTCCAGTTGCCGCTCGTGCCGGTCCAGTAATAGGTGCTGGCCGGGAGGCACGACAACGCCGCGACGGCGAAGAGGCCCGCGAGGCGGGGGGTGGTAAGAAATGTCCGGCGATTGCGGACCGGGCGGAGGCTGGCGGGGGTGGAGTTCATATGCGTCGGATGGTTGCGTCGGAGAAACAAGGGGACAAGGGGTTTGTCTATAACACAGTTTAGTTAGAGGGATTCAGGATTGCGCCTGGAGGGCGGGAGAAGGGAGGGAGGCCTCGCAAAGTCCCTGTCGCATGGATTCCATCAGCCAGACGGGTTGAGCGGATTCCTTCAGGCTGGGACGTAGCGGGGCGCCAGCTTTCACGGCATCGAGGAAGGACTTCATTTGTGCGGCGAATCCCCACTGCACATAGTCCGGCCCGCCTTCGCCGCGCTCCTCGAGGACGAGGGTGTCGTACTGCCACAGGCGAAGCAGTCCCGGTGTGTCGGAGCTTCCCCAGATCGGCAGGTCCACCGTTGCCGAGGTCTGCGCCCCATGGACGGCGATCCGCTCGAGCGTGGCTCCGGCGACGGGGAGGAAGTTGCATCGGATGAGCGCCCCGCTGGCGCAATCGACCTCCACGGCCGTCGCGGTCGTTTCGGGAGGCAGCGATTGATAGTGAAATCGGGCTTTCACTGCCGGCGACCGTGCGACGAACCCGGAGGCGTCCAGTCCATGAATGGCGGTGATGGAAAAATCGGCCTCGGTTCGCTGCCAGCGAATCATGTCGTAATTCACCTGCCAGATTTCCGCGGGGTCCATGAGGTCCGTGAGAAGGCGCTGCGCACGCGCCAACAGCGGCATGAAGCGCCGATTGAAGCCGACCTGCACCGGAGCCTGATGTCGCGAGGTGATGTCGCCGAGCATCTCGACGTCGTCCAGGGTGAGACCTGGCGGCTTTTCCAGGAGAATCGGGATCTGGCGGGGCGCGAGGGAGGAGGTAATAGCCGCCGCTCGCTCCGGGGGCAGGATGATGCACAGGGCATCGGGGGTCTCCTCTTCCAGCATGCGCTCGATGCTGGTGTAGCTGCGCCGGAAACCAAATGTCTGGCGAAAGTCCGCCGCCTTTGTGGCATCGATGTCGCAGCAGGCGCTCAGGACGATGCCGGACTCCTCCCTGTCATAGTGTCGGAGGGAGGGGCCATGGGCCACGGAGGCATGGACTCCGCACCCGATCACGCAAATGGATACGCTCATGGTGAATAATCGCGCCGCAGCTTCGATCACCTCGGCTGGCGTTGTCCAATGGCGATCTATTCACTCAGTTTATAAGGAACGCTAGCGCCGCATTCCGCCTGTCGGGCGAAGGGATTACGCCTTGCGGGATTTCCTGCTGCGCGATGCAGCCTTGGGCTTTGTCTCAGGACGGAAGGGGGGCAGTGTCTTTCCGGGAACCCAGGCGCCCTCGATGAGCAGCCTTTGCGGGACGGGCGGTACTCCGCGTTCGCCGCGCTGGATCATGGCAACGAGGAAGTCGGCGCTGGCCTCTCCGACCAGCCGGGAGTTCTCACACACACCGGCCAGCGGGCCGTCGGGTTCGAACATCATCGGGCAGGCGATCGCGAGGTCGCGGGGAAAACGGAATCCCGCCTCGATGAGCATGTCCTGCACGTCGAGGCTGATCACCGCCGCCTCGGGACGCACCTCGCGCATCCATGCGCTGAGATTCTCCGGAGTTGTCCAGCCCGGCTTGAGCGGAGTTACGTGAGGCTCCTCGCCATGAATCGCCATCTCCGCGAGGTAGGCGGCGAGGCAGTTGTGATCCACGCGCTCGTCCTGCGTCAGGCTGGAGGCAAAGGCAATACGCCGGTAGCCCAGGTTCCGCATGCGCTGCATGGTTTGCAGTGTGGCGCGGTATTGTGTGGCTGCGACGCAATGGAGCAAAGGCTGGAGCAGGGTGAAGCCAAATGTCACCGCGGAAAAATGCTCCCAGGGAAAATCCAGCGTGGCATAGGGCTTCGGTTGCGGAGCGACGAAGATGCCCGTGATATTGCGCGAGCGCAGGATGCCAGCCATCCGCTGCGGCGAGATGTCCGGCGTCTGGAGATCAAAGACCTCCACTGTATAGCCATGACTCTGGGCGCACGCGACCGCTCCCTCGTAGTTCTGCTGAAAGATCGGGATCTTTCTCCAGTCGTAGTGCGGCAGCGTGTTTCCCAGCCACGCCAGCGTGCCCTGAAAAACCCGGGGGCTTTGCTGCCTGCGATACACGGCCAGCGCGGATAGCATCGGGTCGGGCTGATAGCCTAGCTGGCGCGCGATTTCCTGGATGCGCTCACGCGTGGCCACGGGGATATTGGGATGGTTCTGCATGGCCAGGCAGACCGAGGAACGATGCACTCCCGCCGCCCTCGCCACATCCTGCTGGGTGACTCGTTTGGGTTGTTTGTTCAACTGTGTTATTAAAATCCCTTTTGCTCCTTTTGTCCAGAGACATTAGGCTGCACGACGTCACTCCATTCCCCCACATAGGATATGCCTGCCTGTTTTCGCCATCGTGATCTCTTAGCCTGTCGTGCGTTCTCCCTGCTGGAGCTTCTGGCCGGGATCGGAATCACCGCGCTGCTGGCTGCGATCCTGCTTCCCATGGTGGGCAGGATGAAGGCCCAGGCTGCCGAGACCCGGTGCCTGGCCAACCTTCGTACTCTTGCGCAGGGTGTGAGTCTCTATCAAGCCGAGCACGCGGGGCTCCTCCCGCCGAACTATGCATTCTCGGGTGGTACGACGGAGCAGATATGGACCGTGGTGCTGCGACCCTACGTGGGGATCGACGATCTCGGGCGCACCGGCTCCGGATTGGATCAGATGGCAAAAATATTGACTTGTCCCTCGGTCAGTCTGGCGACAGACAAGCCGACGAAGTGGTGGGAGTCCAACTATGCGGCGGGACTCTGTTTTGGCTCCGATGGATCGTCCCAGCGTATGGCTGGACGCAAGGCGTCGTCGACCGTCATGTTTATGGAAAGCAAAGACAAACTGCGCTCGATGTATGCGACGCCGTTGCCCTGGGAAAGTGTGCCATACCGTCATTCCGATGCGGTGCAAATGGTCTTTCTCGACGGGCATACGGAGGCGCGCAAGCAGGCGGATATTCCGAAATCCTTCGACGATCCTTTCTGGGGGGCAAAGCCGTGAGAAAGGCTGTATCAATGATTCTCGGCGTCTGTTTGGCGGGAATTGCCTCCGGTTGGTGTGCGGACGGGAACGCCGGGCTGATCACCCCGGAGGAGGTGGCGGTCTACCGTGCGCAGCACGAAAAGGACTGGCTGGCGAAGACCTCACCCGGCCAGCCGCGACTCTTTTATGACAAGGACTCCTGGCCGGCCGCGGCGGAGCGGGTCCGGCAGCTCGGCGGCGCCGGGGCGAAGTGGCGGAAGTTCGCCGACGAAACCGCCCAGGCCATCATCAAGCAGCCGCTCCCGGTTTATCGTCCCCCGGAGGCCTTCGTCAGAGAGGGGAACTCCATCCTCGAGGCCCGGGAGGAACTCTGGCAGCGGGCCGTGGGCAACAATATCGCCTTCCTCGCCTTCATGGCCCGGCTGGATGATCGCCCGGAGTATCGCTCGTATCTGCGGGAGCTGGTATTGGCTGCTCTCAAGCTGGACTCCTGGGGCTCCGGGATCTGGCGCGATTGCGACCTGGCGGCGGCGCATATCCTGAGGGGAGTGGCGATGGCGTGGGACTGGCACAGGGACATCTTTTCCGAGCAGGACCAGGCGTTCATTCGCGAGACCATCGCGCGGCGTACGCCGACGATGCTGGGCGGGCTCTACGGGAAGATATTCTGGGGTAGGGAATACCGGGCGAATCACAATCACATCAGCGTGGCTGCGCTGGGACTCACGGGTCTCGCCTTTCTCAACGACCTGCCGCAGGCGGGGGACTGGCTGGCTGCCTCCATGCTGGACTATGAACGTGTCGTTGCCGACATGAACCCCGACGGCAGCTCCGAGGAGGGCCTCGGCTACGCGAGTTACGGGATGAATTTCATCCTCCAGTTCATCGAGGGGACCCGTACCGTCACGGACTCGGCAAAGTTCTACGACTCGCCGTTCCTCCAGCATGCGGCCAACTACCGCATCGGCTCCTCGACGCCCGGGCTCGAGGGCGTTCTGCTCTGGGGCGACGCGACGGGCAAGGACTACTACGGGCCGCAGCAGATCCTCTGCCGACTGGCCGCCCAGTACGACGATGGCGGCGCGCAGTTTCTCGCAGAGTCGCTGCCATTCCTGCCGCGCGGCGCAGGCCCGGAGGGCAATGCCAATGACGTGCTCGCCTTTGCCCTGCTCTGGAACCATCCCGCTGTAAAAGCCCGCGCTCCGCAGCAACTCGACTACCGCTACAAGGACTGGGAGGTGCTCACCACCCGCAACAGCTGGAAAAACGACGCCTATCTCTTCACCCTCAAGGCCGGGCTCAACAACCTGCATCACAGCCACCTCGATGCCGGGGCCATCGCCTTCAACCTGGGCGGTTCCTGGCTGCTTACGGCTCCCGGTTACGGCGACCATGGCGCGCCGGGATTCTGGGATCGCGAGGGCAAACGCTGGACGTTCTTTTCCAATGCCACGGAGTCGCACTCGACCCTCCTGATCAACGGAAAGAACCAGCGTTCTGATCGCGAGGCGGGAGCGTCCGTCCTCAGCATGGTATCGGCTCCGCAGAGCATGTTTGCCTCGGTGGACATGACCCGGGCCTACGAAGGCGTGAAGAGGGTGGTCCGGCGGGTCATTCATCAACGCAACGAGTATCTCCTGGTCCTTGATGACCTGGAGGGCGAGAAATCCCTCCGGGCGGAATGGCTGGCCCAGGTTCCGCCGCGGGCGATGGTGCAGGACGACGGGGATGTCGTCGTGACCGCAAATTCCACGGCCAGCATGCGGCTGCGGCTGTTTGGCGGGGCGCCCGGCTTTACGGACAGAGCGCCGACGGTGGAGCATTTCAATCTCCCGGCAGCCAAACTGAAGACCCTTGCCTCGGCGCAGGAGGGGAGGCAGGTCCGATTTGCCGCGTTGATCCGTCCGTTTACCGCCGGATCGACCTACGAACCCTGGAAGACGGAACTGGCGGGAGATGCCGGGAAGTCCACCGTGACCATCGAGGGAAGCGGCTGGGTGGATACCGTGGAGTCCTTTGCCGACCCTGGAACCACGGGGCAGATGGGCGACAAGGATGTGGGTGCGAATGCCAATGTCCTCTTGGTTCGCAGGCAGACAGGCGCGATTGGAACGGTGATCCTCGCCGGTGCCAGGGAATATTCGGGACCGACTTGGGGATTCACCTCGCAGACACCGGTCGATATGATCGAGGAGTCGGCGGCCGACGGCAGTCGCTCGATCAGGCTGGCCCACGAGTTGAAAGGCAGCATTCGGATTAATGCCTCTTTTGAACTCCTGGATGAAAAAGGGCGCATTCTGGATGTTGGCAAGAGCGTAACATTAAATTCCGGTGCGTACATCCTGCGAAAGACAACCTCGGGAGAGTGATTCTCGTAAGCATAGTTCGGGGTGCATGGAGCACACCTGATTCTGCTCTGAGTTATTAGCTAATGCCAGAGATTGCGATCCAGCGTGCGGTATTGGATGGCCTCCATCACGTGCGGGGGCTGGACGGAGGGGCTTCCGGCGAGGTCGGCGATGGTGCGCGAGACTTTCAGGATGCGGTTGTATGCTCTGGCGCTGAGCTGGAGATTGGTCATGGCGTGGCGGAGGAGTTCCTGTCCGGCGCTGTCGAGTTTGCAGTGCTCCTTGATCTGGCCGTGCGACATTTCGGCATTCGTGCGCGTCTTGCGGGATGAGGCAAAACGCTCACGCTGGATGCGTCGGGCCTCGATGACGCAGGAGCGGATCGCTGCGGAAGGCTCGGCGCTTTCCGTGCTGCTTAGGTCCTTGTACTCCACGGCGGGCGCCTCGACGTGGAGATCGATGCGGTTGCGGTAGTTCTCAATCTCGCGCGGCGAGCACCGGCACTCGCGCTTCGGGTCTCCATAGTAGCCGCATTTGTACGGATTCGATTTTCGGTGACGTCGGTGTGCGGCTTGAAATCCCATTTACTATAAATGACTTAAGTGACGAATTTCTGCCGGTGGAAGGCGGTGAAAAGCGGTGTCGAGTATGTAAAAGCTTCTTCCGGTGGCGGAATACCGGACAATCACCAACAAGGGCAAGTCTCGGCAATATTACGCCTGCCGTTCGTGTTCCCGGCAGCTGCAATCGCGGTCCGGGATCTTGAGCGGACTCACCGATTGGCTTCCGGTATGGAAAAGGCGAACCCATCGCTCTGAGATATGGCAATCCTTCAGGAGGATCCGGCGGGAAAGAATTTCAACAACTTACTTCCGATTTTCAAAATAAGCTCCATCTCGCTCGCCGTGAGGATGCCCAGCCAAAAGAAGGGCTCAATTCGCGGGGTGAGGTTAAACCCCTCAGAATACTCAAAATTTCCTTGTCCATTTTACGGGAGGACCTCACTCGCATTGGACAGCACCCCTGGTGGAGGTGTTGAGGGTTCTCTAGAGAGAAGCGAAATCTTGGGTGCGGACTTACTTGGAGAGAAATACCCGGAGCTTATGCAGTGTTGACATTTTGACGGACCGAACCGGGAGTATGTGATTACGCGGTCGGATACGCCTCGCGTCTGGTCAAACTACCTCGGTTCCCGCCGCTAGGGCGGGATAATCACTTCAGGAGCGGGTAAATATTCCTTCACCCGATCGCCCGCGGAGGGAAGAATCCTGAGGTATCGCTACAACGGCGTATCAGCCGAGTTGTCGGGGCGGCAGTTCTATCTGCAAGATTACGCGACAGGCGAATTTTGGTCGACTGCCTGGCAGGCCACGGCGAAGCCCTTGGAAGAGTATGAGACGGAGACACGGTTCGGCACCGGGGACGTCGTGATCTCAAGCCGTTATCGAGGGATTCGCTCGGAATCGCTTTACTATATCCCGCTCGGAGCGGAACACGAGGTCTGGCGGCTCGTGGTGGAGAATCGCAGCGATCGCGCACTGTCTCTCGACGTGTTCTCGGTTTGCGAGTTCACGACTGAGTGGAATCTGGTCAATGACATGCTCAATCTTCAGTACACGCAGTATATTGGCGAGTCGCGCTGGTGGAGGTCTCCCGAAAATCAAACGGTATTTCGAAAAGACCGTGACGGCACCTCCAGTTCCTTGCTCTCTGGTTGGAACTGCTCACGGCGTGGGGACGCCCAATGGATGGGCTGTGCGCCCTCCCGTGAGGGCCCTCTTGGGCCTGGAGTCTCGGGTCTCGGCTGCGGCCTGAAGGAGAGAAAGCAGCCGACATATCTTGCGATGTCCCGTGACGGGTTGGACGAGAAGAGCCTTAACCCATCAGGCCCACGGTAGCGGCAGAGGGAGTCGGGCCGAGAAGTTTCTCGAAAGCCCACCCCATCCGTAATTTGCCGGACCTCTATAGGTAGAAAGATACTTCAGTCACGTGACACCCGCCATTTGCTGTGGCGGCGAATCACGAGCATCCCCATGCCGCAGGCAAGGATCACGAGGGAAAGCGACGAGGGCTCGGGGACCACGGAGAGCGAGTCGAAGTAATAGCCGAGGTTTGTTCCAGAACTATAGCCGACCGACAGCTCGACTTTCCCGATCGTCCAGTTTGTCGCCGTGTCTGACGAGGTGATGATCTGTGCGCCGTTGAGGAGGACTGACGCCGTATTGGTCGTTTCGTTAAAGGCTATGCCGAGGGTGGCCCAGCTATCAAACGTGGTCGAGAGATTTGCGGTATAGGAACCCAGGCTGGCACCTCCGGTTCCGCGATAAAGCGTAATCGTTCCCGAATTGGCGGCGGGAGTGTACCATAACGAAAAGGTCGCTGTTCCGCTCGTTGTATAGAAATTCGTGTAGAAGGTGGCATCCGACGTGCCTGCCAGTTGGAGCATTGCATCGCTGAATGTTCCTGACGAAATATTGCTGCCCAGCGTATACGAGGCTGCCGGGCGGTTTGACGTGTTATTGTCGTAAATCAGCAGGGATTGTGTCCCTGCATAAGCCTGGGCATTCGACACGGTGATCGTCGAGGTTCCACTCCCCGCACCGTTGTTCAATGTACTCACCCATCCGCCCTGCGTACCGAGATTTCCTACAGTATATCCGGGACTAGGCGTGGTGACCTCGTTGGGTTCGAATCCGATGAAAACCTGAGCGTTAGCACCTGAGGCGAAAAACACCATCTGGGATACGACAGCTATCAGTGGGAGAAATGTTTGGGGCTTCATGATTTCTTTCCTGCTATTGACACGGCGCAGCGCTGACGAGTAGATTTGACCTCTAACAATAGAGTAAAATACTGCTCGTTTTCTGACTTTCGGATCCCCCTTTATCGAGGCAAAACACGCCGCGACTCCCCCTAAAAGTCATGTCCATCAAGAGAGTCTTTCAGAAACATATCGCAGAGCGCGCGGGCGTTCATGTCACGACGGTTTCGCTCGCGCTCCGCGACGATCCGAGCCTCCCCAAGAGTACGCGGGAGCGCATTCAGAACCTGGCAAAGGAGATGGGCTATCATCCCGATCCCATGCTCTCGGCGCTCACGGTTTATCGCCGGAACGCCCAACGACCACATCACCAGGGGACTCTCGCCTGGCTGAATGCAACGAAACGGGACACTGTTGCCTATGGGGACAGTTTTCGAAGCTACCGTCGGGGTGCTGAAGCGCGCTGTGCGGAGCTCGGCTATGTCCTGGAAGAGTTTCGCCTAGACGATCTTCCCCTTGCCCGGCTGGCGCGGATTCTCCAAGCCCGCAACATCACCGGCGTGCTTCTCCCGCCACAGCCTCGACGCCTGTCCCATCTGAATTTCGACTGGAACTCCTTCTCTGCCGTTTCCTTTGGCTTCACTCTGGCTCGGCCTCGGTTGCATCTGGTCACGAATGCGCAATACCAGTCAACACGCACCGCGGTGCGGGCGATGCGTTCCTGCGGCTATCGGCGCATCGGTTTCGCGACGACCTATGATAATGAGCTGAGGACGGATCAGAATCTGTCCTCTGGCTATCTGGCGGAGCAACGTCTCGGCAAGAAGGCCAAGATCCCGGTCTTCGTTTACAATGATGTGAAGGAAACCCTTCGAAAGACGTTTCTCAAAGGCTTCTCCAAATGGATATCAGTCCATAAACCCGATGCGATCCTGGCTTTTGATGACGAGATCCCTCAGTCGCTGGAAAGGCTGGGAATCTCCGCGGACACTTGCGGCTACGCTTCGATGAGTCTCCCCCAACCGGGAGGCCCCTTTGCGGGCATCTATCAGAATGACGAGAAAATCGGACGTACCGCCGTGGATTTTCTCGTCGACATGATCCATCGCGGAGAACGAGGCGTCCCGCAAATCCCCTTGCGCATTCTGGTGGAAGGCACCTGGATCAACGGGCCGTCCCTTCCTCGTTCCATGTCAAAGATTTCCAAATCGGATAAGAAAGAGCCGACTTAACCTTTCCAAATCCCGTACAGGAGATGAATTGGGCATATCGCTCAAGGCGGAGGCAATGCGGACTCTATTGTTGGAGTGACCCAGACGTGGCACCGCGAAATTTTGGCGGCAATGTAAATACATCCGCTCCCACGTTTGCACGGATTTCCAACCAGTCACCCAAACATGTTTCCGTACTCCATCCAGCAAGCATTGCCTGACGCTTCAGCCCCGCAGCATGCTCGCTGCGCATGAGTTAACGCAGGACAGTCTAGGCTCAAAAAGGACTCTATGAACAAGAGTGTTGATCGCGAGGCTAAAAGGAGGAACGCTCCCGGAAACAGGGCGGCCTCTGGTTTGCCTCGCTTTCGGAGGAGAGGTTTCAAGAAGCGAGGTATCGCTCTCGTTGTCGTCCTGAGTTTTATTGTCATCGTCAGTCTGATTCTCGTGGCTTTCGTCACGGCCATGAGGCTGGAGCAAACGGCTTCCTCGAGCTACAGCAGCTCGCTTCGCGCGGACGAGACCGCTCTCGGAGCACTCACACTGGTGGTGGCGGACTTGCAAAAGGAAATGGATGCGGGTGGAGCAGCCGATCTCACATTTCCTCGGAAACCTCTCTACACCAACATCACCAGCGCAAACATTCGTCCGCAGCGGATCGGAGTGTCAGCCTCGATGACGAATCTCGTTCGAGTCAGCGCAGCGTCGTCATTTACCAACAGCGCAGGAACAGCCGGCGGACTCAAAGGCTCCACCAATCTCTCTTCTACACCGTCGATGAACGGTCGTTATGTAAGCACCAAAAGATGGGCCGAGGCCTATCTCGGAGATTTTACCAACCAAGCCGCTCCGAGCTGGATTTTCCTATCACGCATGGGTGCGACGGATGGCGTCGGCGCTTCATTCAATGGAGCGAACGCCGTAAATAATCCGGCTCCAGATAACGTCAACTACATCGGGGCTCGTTTTGCCTACGCTGTATATGATATCGGAGGATTGCTCGACATCAGCATGGCGGGATACCCCTCGCAGTCGATTTCCGTCGCCTCCGCCCAAGCCATCAAGGGAACGCTGGCAGGAACTGATCTCGCGGTATTGGGCATCGATCCAGAAGCGCTGACCAAGTGGAGGAATGCGAAATCCGCATCGTCGGGGACAAATTACTTAAATTATATCACGAACACTGCCATCCGGAATGGTTTCAAAGAGGTCGTCCCTGGAGACACGACATTTCTCAGCCGACAGGATCTCATCAAGGCGGCCAAGATGTCGGTGGCGGGATTATCCACCAATGCACTGCCCAATCTCTCCGTCTTTTCCCGAGAGAGAAACGCGCCAAGTTATTTCCCTCGGACGCCTGCAGGCAGCGCGATCGACTACGGGACACAGGCTCGGACGACGTCGGCGACTAATGTTTTCATCCCGCTCGTTCGTAGAACCCAAGCCGCGACGATCAAAAGTTACCAGGTCGACGGCACCCCGTTCACCTATGAGGTGGAAGCCGGGGATCCACTTGCGTACTTTCGATTTCCGCTGGATCGTATTCGTTGGCTGGGGCCGAACGGACCTCAGAACGGCGGAACGGATGAGAGCATCCAGGCGTGTTTCGGATTAAAATGGGACTCGGCGGCCAACCTCTGGAAATATGTCGGGCCGTCTGGCTCAACGGAACAGGGCGAGATCAAAACACTCGCTCAGGTACTCGCCGACAGCCCCGCTCGCGAGCCGAATTTCTTCGAACTCCTCCAGGCCGGAATCCTCTCGGGTTCCCTCGCGAAGGATGGAGGAGCGAAGGACCCGTTCACCACGTTTCATCAGAGAAAACCCGCATTTCATATCTTCCGGATCGGGGCGTCGATCATCTCGCAATACGAGTCCTCCAGTTGCCCGGCAGTCATCGAGTACGATCAAAGCGGAGCTCCCTGGCAGGCTTGCGGCATAGAGAATCTGCCCTACATCAATTTCGTCCGCTACCTTTGGGGATATACATCCACGCCATCATCGCTGGAACAGTATATGACGGTTTCGCTCTGGAACCCGCATCAGGCGGTCGGCTCGGTCACATCCCGGCCTCGCATTCGGCTGCGGATCAAGGGCTCCTTCGGAATGAGCAATGGCTACTACAGCGGGAGTAATTCCTTCACTGCTGGCAGTCCGCCTGCCGTCTTTGCGGGAGAGCACGGAAGCATGAATGGCACGATCGAGTTATCCTCCATAGCGGGACGTGGCGTTAATGGCTTCTCGGAACCCAATGTCCCCGCAGGAAGCGACCTGACCTCTGCCCCCGGCAACTCTGTTAACGCGTGGTCACTCATGCCAGCAGTCAGCACGAGCGATACGGCGAACTACCTCGGATACCGGCTCCAGGATTTCCCCATCTCCCTGAGCAAGATATCCACAGGAGGGTCTGCATGGACATCGCTTCGCTTGACCCTGAGCAACAATCTCGCAGATCTGTTTAATGTCTGGCTGGAGTACCTGACTCCGGGCGGGGTGTGGATGCCGTACAACTACGGGATCGGTATTAATGACGAAGCGACCGGAATGTCCATGTCGTGGCCCATGTATTCCGGCACGATGGGAGGAGCGACGGGCACAAAGGCGGCCCCCCAGAAGTTTGACGTGTCGAATGTCGCGAGCGATCTGGCGCCGTTCTGGGCGATCGCCGACCCTCGATCCACGCGCTTCAATCTGGCGCAGATCGAGAGCATAACCAAGCGTCCATACTGGAAAGCCTCCCTGTGGTCATCAGACACGATGCCTGCTTTCCAGACCGATAGCACCCCGGCAAAACAGATCGTGCCAGCCACGTTTCCACAGCCTCCTCCCTATGATCAGTATTTTCTCGCCAGGTTTAGCCGCAACAACACCAGCGCCAGCACCAAGGTCCTGGGCTATACCGATCCCGATGGCGTCCGTCGCCTGGCGGACTCCGGCCTCTACACCTCCACGCCCTCGACGAGCTCATGGGAGGGGGATCCTTATGCACGGAGCGCGGACCGCCCGGTAATTCTCAACCGCCCATTCTACAGCGTGGGGGAGTTGGGTTACGTTGCTCGAGACTATCCGTGGCGCACGCTGGATTTCTTTACCGACCTCAGTGGCGATGCGGGATTGCTGGATCTCTTTACGGTCGGCCAGAGCATGGATCGCGTGCGTCATGGCTGTATCAGTCTAAACAGCTCCAACAAGCAGGCGCTGGCTGCCGTCCTGAAGAATACGATGGCTGATGTCATCGGAGGGGCGACCGTGGGGGACGCGTCGGCCATGGCCGACAACATCTCCTCGCTCACCCAAAGCACTCCGTTCGCCGGCAAGGATGAGCTTGTCACCAAAATCGCCTCCGGGCTCGGCGGATCGTCCTTTGGAAATACCATGGAGCAGAATATCAAAACCCGACGGGAGGCAGCCGTACGTGCACTCACCGATGTGGGACAGACCCGTACGTGGAATCTCCTGATCGATGTCGTGGCCCAGACGGGACGATACCCGCAGAATGCTTCCAATCTCGACCAATTTGTCGTCGAGGGTGAAAGGCGTTACTGGCTGCACGTGGCGATAGATCGCTTTACGGGCGAAGTCCTTGATCGGCAGATGGAATTGGTAAACCCATGAGAAACAACTTTCGATTTCCCCTGCTCACCACGGCGGCGTGCGTACTTATCTCCGTTTCTTCGCACGCAGCATCGACTGCTCCGGTCCCGTCGCCTCCCTTGATCAGCAAAGCGCCATCGAAGATTCAATGGACCATCACAGCGCGCCAGGCAGCGAATGAAACAAATCCGGCCAACACCGCTCCCGAAGCCAATGAAATCGAGCGCGTCGAGACCGTATGGACGGACGGCACCGGACGTGACCGGGTGACATTCCGCAACGGACGCACGCAGGACATCTGGTACACAGCGAGAGCCTATCTGGTGGACGACGGTAGCGAAATCTCGATTTCTACCACGAGAAGCGCCGGGCCGGGCCTTGGAGAGGATTCATCGATCGCCGAAGCCGCCAGGTTTGCACCTCTTTCATTTGCCGGCTTTCCCGGGGTGTCGTGGATCGCGTTGTCGTATTTCGACAAGGTTGAGGCGTTCGATGGAGTCGCCTGTTATCACTATGTTCTCAATGCCAGGCAGGAGGCATGGGTCGATGTCAGCTCGTCCCGGCCCGTTGCTTATCGGGATGGAAATGCGACCTACGTCTACCAGTTCGGAGCGGAACCTGGCTCGGCGCTCGTATTGCCCGATCCGGTAAAGACGACTCTCGACAAATACCTGAAGCTCGAGAAGCGGCGCGAACTCCTCAAGAGTGGACGTTGAGGATCAGCTCCCGACGTCCGATCTACGGCTGAGATGCGGGATTAGCTGAAACCACCGGGGTGATCCGCATGACCACCTGGCCGTCGGCGGTCTTTTCCTTCAAGGCAACCTCGATGCGGCGGGCTTGTTCCGGCCCACTTTTCAACTTTTCCGGAATGATCTCCTGTTTCAACGTAAAAGCGGCTCCCCCGGTACTCACCTCCACCTGAACGCTCCGGCCTCCCCTGGTTATGGTCAAGACGCCGGGCTGGACCTCTCGCACCGTGCCGAATGTCACCAGCGCCGTGGCAAATGCCTCTGGCGACGAAAACTCAAAGGTATCCGTGATGGTCACGCAGCTTGCTCCAGTCCGGTCATAATCGAAGCGCCGGGTGAGCCTTTTGACGGAGGGCACGGAGTAGGCGTCGGCCAGATCCAGGACCAGGGAGTCCCGGTCATCCGTTGAGGCTTTTTCCACAACCCGGGAACCATGTTTGGTTCCCGCCTTCTGCAATTGACCTGCCACGACCGGGACAGAGTGGCCGTAGGAATTCAGAATCTTGTTATCATAGCGCCGGGAATCGAAGGTCGCCGCGCTGTAGACCGCCGCCCCGGGGTCAATGATCATTCCTTGATCCCCGCTGAAAACAGCGAAAGACCCCTGATCCAGATGCCCGTGACTTTCGCCATTGTTTCCCCCTTTGCAGGCCAGGCCCAATCCCGTCGCGGGGTCGAGCGGGCGGGCGATCAGGACCTGGGACTCGGGAAACCAAGTGGTTGACGAATTGCTGAAGGCTTCCTGCCCAGGAGGGGAAACCGCTGCCTCTCCGGGAGAAAAGGCCGTGCTGATCGCCGCCGCATAGAGGAGCGGTGCATACATCGAATCCAACATGGGAAACGCCTCGCCTCCCTTCCAGCCAAACTGATAGCGGGCATTCAAGATGCGAAGCACCCAGGCAGACGGCTCCATGGAGACGACGCAATCTCCGAACGCCGGATATGTCCCGGGGAGCACCTCAAGGGCTTTCGGAAACTGAGCCACTCGCCTGGCTCGCTCTTCGGCATACAGGTTGATCCTGCCATTGGTCGCCTGGAGCAAGGTTTCCGCGAGGAGCACGTAGTGCCCGAATCCGTAGTTCCAATAGCTAAGCCCCTCCTCTGCGTATCCATCGGCTTTGAACCCCCCAAGGTAGGCCCGAATGTTCTGCTCCGCCTCGACCGCAAACTCCGCTCGCTCCTCCGGACTCTCCACCAGGGCCAGAGCCGCTCCAGTAACCCCGGCGTGAACGACCGCATTCCAGTTGAAGCTGCTCGCAATCCACCATGCCGCCGGCCCCTCTCCCCGGATTTGAGCCAGCATGGGTTGAAAGACCCGTCGTTGGGCTTCGGCCCGGATCTTTGCCCGTGTCTCCGAATCCAGATGGTCTCCGAGTATTGTGTCTGCGGTGGCCAGATTCCAAACCGTCATCGCCGTCCACAGATCGATCTCTGCCTTGGTTCCCTTGAAGTTCTCCAAGCCTTTGTCGTGGGAGGGAAGCACCCATGTCGGTTCGGCGAGAATCTTTGCCAGCTCCTCCTTGATATACGGCAAAAACCGCCCCTTGTTTTCAAGCCCCTCCGCCTGCACAAAGATCGAGAGACGATGGCGTCGCGAATCCGCTTTGCCTTCATAGTTGGAGCGATTCCCGGTCTTGGAAAATTCGAGATAGTCGGCCTCCGAGGTTTGAGGAGAGTCCTGCTCGAGCAAGCGATTTGCCGTTCGCAGGACATCTTCAGCATAATGCGGTAGTCCGGCGATTTTTTCCCACGCAGCGCGATCTCCTATCGGCACGCCAATGCCCGCCGGTTTGGAGGGAAGTATCTTCGCAATCTCGGCAACCCTCGCCGGGGGAGGAGGCTCAATGCTGATGGCCTTGTCGCAAAAAATACCATGACACACCGTAACGGCAACGGCGGTGATCTGGAGGCAATACACAGGCAAACGCATTCCATACCATCGATACCGCCTTCCGAAGGAGCAATCGAGCATGGAATCTAACAATAGAGTATGAGAGAATGCTGCTTCTCAAAGCGGAGGCCGCCGTTGATGCGACCTGCGTCCAATCGACCTCTCCTTCACGGTTTCAACTCTATTGTAGGAGTATTTTACACGATACCAAATGCTTCCTCACCGGGAGGCATTTTCGCTAATGAGCAAGCATGTCCCCCTTGACATTCCTGCGTACGAGCCTCATCGCGGCCATCACTCTCACATTACCATGTTCCGCCCAGATTCTTTCGTGCGGGTTCGAGGCGAGCGAAGGATACTCTCCGGGAAACCTCGGCGCTTCCGGTCCATGGTCGATCGCACTAAACAACGGAGCAGGGACGGGCATATCGTCCGTAACGGTCGTGACTGCGACGGCCAACACAGGCACGCAATCCCTTTTGATTCAGGATAACAACACGGCCAACCGGCCGGTCGTCACATGTGACCTCGGCGAGAGCTGCAGTTCGGGAATCCTCCGCCTTGCCATCCGAAGGGCCACCTCCAGCGCGACGGCATGGTATTTGAATTTCTATAATGCCTCGAATGCGAAGGTCTTCGGGCTGATCTGCGATGGAGCCAGTACCATCTCCCTGACCGGAGGAGCGGCAGGAACCACGACCCTGGCAACCTACACCAATGCCAGTCTCCTCAGCACACTATCCTCGTGGGCAAACCTGGAGATTCGATTTAATGAGGCCACTCACGGCGCCAGCGTGCTTCTCAATGGCACAACGGTGCTATCGGCCTACAGCGTTGCTACGAACTGGTCGGTTCGCAAATTTGATCTCTCGGCAGGCTACGGCTCCGGAACCAATCTCGGAATCTACCTCGACTCCCTCTCGGTCACTCCGCTGCCTCCGCTCAATGGCTCCTGGCTCCTGACGTTCTCGGATGAATTTAAATCCCCCAACACCTATCTCGATGGATCAAAGTGGAAGGTCGGGGAGGCAAGCCTGTGGATCAATGGCCAGGGTGGGAACGATCCCGGGAACATCTCCCAGGCCGCGGGAGTGCTCAACCTGCGCTCGCAAGTCCGCAACTATACTTTTGGAGGCACTAACTACGCCTATACTGGAGCAGAGTTATCGACATTCGGACTCTTCCGACAGCAGTATGGCTACTTTGAGGTTCGCGCCCGGTTTCCCTTCATTACTGGCCTCTGGCCTGCATTCTGGTTGATGCCGGACCGAGGAGCCTATGGCAATCTCAGCGGCTACTACCGGTCATTACTGAAGTTCGACCTGAATGGAGCCAATATCTCCCAGGTCAACTCCGCCTATCTCAAACTGACTGTGTCCTCTGCTGATCAAGGCTCAGGCAATAACTTGCTGGTTTTGAAAGTCAGAGACGATTCGTGGACTGAAACGGGCGTAACCTGGAATAACCAGCCAGTGCAGGATCCCGCCTGGATTGCGCAAGCCTACAATCAGACCTATGCATCAGGCCAGCAGCTGACTTTTGATGTGAAAGATTTCGTCACAGAGAAGCTTGCAGGGAATCGCCAGGTCTCAATCCTGCTCGCAGATACCTTTCGTCGGGTCAGGCAGATCAAGTTCTACAGCAAAGAATGGCCCTCCGCCTCGGTGCGTCCTCAGTTGGTCGTGAACGGCGTCACTTACTATCCGGTTGCCGATTCCAGCTTGCAGAACGGCACTGCGGCTAATACGAACTTCGGCTCTACGACCGAACTCGTGGTCCGTGACGACTGGGGAGATACCTCCTCGACCTACAACGGCGGCATGGAGGTGGATATTTGGGAGTCGCTGTCATTTGAGGGGCAAAACTCAGCCTATCAGACGCTCCATTGGGATGGATATGGCGTGGATCACCAATCCGCAGGCACCGGCCTGCAGAACTTCACTCCGACCATGGACGGCTATCATACCTACGGGGTCTACTGGGAGAGTGGCTTGATGGAGTTTTATGTGGATGGAGTGAAAACCTACACCTTCGCAAACTCCCGAGCCTGCAGCGTCCCGTGTTATATCCTGCTATCCCTGCAGCTTGGAGGGTGGGATCCGGCTAACGCTCCTGGTTCCCAGGTGGACAACCAACTGACTCAGGTCGATTGGGTACGCGTATGGAGCGGGACAAAGCAGCCATAGATAAAGGCGCCAGATCGTTCCTCTATTGTTCGAGTAGTCGGTCGTTTGACCCATCGTGCGGGCCTGCCCATAGTGTTAGCATGTCATACCGAGTTTCCCTCACCGTCTTGCTCGCCGCCATGGCGTCCTTCTCTTCTCTCTGTCGCGCAGATGAGGCTCTGAATCTGGAGAATCCCGGATTCGAAGCGGACCGGCAAGGCTGGGTCTGGGGAAAAGAAGACTCGGAATCCGAACTGAGCCGCGTCACCACCGAAAGTGCCTACAAAGGCAAGCTGGGCCTGAGTGTGATCGTGGCAGATGGCGAACAGGCGCCGATGGGATCGAGCGTGCTGAGCAACAAGGTGCCGGTCGAGCCAGGCAGCGTCTATCGCATGACCTTCTACGCCCGCTGCAACGAAAAGAGTGGCATCGGAGTCATGCTGCAGTTTTACAACGAAGGATTCTCCATCGTGGGCGATGCCAAGCAGATCCTCCCGATGGAAGTCGGGGATTGGACGGAGTATAAAGTTGAAGCTCCAGCTCCGCCGAATGCCGCTTACGCGGCGATCTTCATCCACTCCTGGTCGAGGAACCGGTGCAATGTGGATTTCGATGACTTTACCATCTCGAAGGTGACGAAACCCTGATCCGCAGCACATCGCGTCAATTCGGGTCTTGAGACTGACCATGCCTTACCGCTCGGTCGTTCGGTTGAATCGGTTTCCGGGAGGAGTCCAAAAGGCTGTCACCGCCAGCTACGACGACGGCGCGGTTCATGATCGGCGTCTTGTCTCCATCTTCAACAAAGCTGGGCTGAAAGGAACATTCCATCTCAACTCAGGACTATTGGGAAGGAGCGATGTCCTCACGGAAGAGGAAATATGCAGCCTGTTCTCAGGGCATGAAGTAGCTATCCACAGCATGACCCATCCTCATTTGACCAGCTTGTCGCCGATCCAGCTTTCCTATGAGGTCATGGCCGATCGCCGAAACCTGGAATCTCTGGTTGGCTATCCGGTTCGAGGGATGTCCTATCCCTTCGGAACGAAAAGCGCCGCGCTTTCGGCCAGCCTCGAGGCCTACGGAATCGAGTACGCCAGAGTGGTATCGGAAAGCAGGAGCGACTACGCCATGCCGGGGGATTGGTTGGACTGGCATCCGACCTGCCACCACAAGGACCGACTCTGCGAGCGATTTGAGACCTTCGTCGCATCCGATCCCTGGGTGGAGATGGCGTTGTTTTATGTCTGGGGTCACAGCTTCGAGTTTCACCGCGAGGACAATTGGGAGATCGCAGAGGAGTTTGCGAAAATGGCCCGGAGCCACCGGGAGGAGCTTTGGTTCGCCACGAATATCGAAATCAAAGACTACATGGAGGCCCTGAGGCAGGTGAAGATATCCCTCGACGGGACTCACATCCTTAATCCGAGCGCCCACACTGTCTGGATGGAGATTGATGGGGAGGCAGCCACGCTCGCCCCCGGAAATCTCTTGAACTGCCGAAGCCTCACGGCGCGCCCTTTTTATCAATGAAACTTTTGCCTATCGGATGGGTCTGCCTTTTGCCCATCGTTCAAGGTCTCGCTGCCGATCCGGCCCCGTCGCTGGTTATTTCTCCGTCGCGCCCGTCAGGGGTCTGGCAAACGGGAGAAAAGATCGTCTGGAATGTTTCCTTCGCGGGCGGAAACGCAACGACTCCTTCCAAGATCAGCTATGTCATCAAGCGAAACGGAGCAGATAATGTTCGGCGGGATCAGGTAAATCTGAATAGCGGCGCCGGCGCAATCGAAGCCCAGGCGGATGGCCCGTCGACTCTCCTGCTGGAGGCGACCGCCTCCCAGCCAGGAAAGCCAGTGCTGCGCACGGCCGCAGGGGCGGCTATTGAGCCATGGCAGATTACACGTTCGGCTCCGCTGCCCGAGGATTTCGATTCATTCTGGGATTCCATGGTCAACCGCATGGCCTCCACGCCGCCGGACGCCACGCTGGAGAAATTGGAGAGCGGGCGCAACGGAGTGGAGTATTGGAAGGTTACGCTAAAGGGATATGCTGGCATTCAGGTCCGCGGCCAGATCGCCCGCCCTGTCGGCGGGAACAAGCTGCCCGCACTGGTCGTTTTTCAGTGGGCGGGAGTTTATCCGCTGAAGAAGGAATGGGTCGTGGATCGCGCCGCCGAGGGATGGCTGGCGATGAACATCATGGCTCATGATCTCCCCATCGACGAGCCCCAGCCCTTCTACGATCACGAGGCGTCGACCACGCTCAACAACTACGCGAGCATCGGAAACGACGATCGCGAAAAGAGCTATTTTCTTCGGATGTTTCTCGCATGCTATCAGGCGATCGAATACCTGACGCAGAGGCCGGATTGGGATGGGCGGAATCTCCTGGCCACCGGCGGGAGCCAGGGAGCATTGCAAGCCCTTGCGGCAGCCGCCCTGCATCCCGCCGTCACGGGTGTCACCGCCCTCGTGCCTGCTGGTTGCGACCATACCGGACGTGAAGCTGGGCGTCAGCCGGGCTGGCCATTTTGGATCGCCAATGGTGGATCAGGAAAACCGGAGGCAGTCTTCGAGACATCCCGCTATTTCGATGCCGTGAATTTTGCGCATCGCATCAGATGCCCTGTGCTGATCGGCCTCGGACTCATCGACACCACTTCACCTCCCTCAGGCGTCTTTGCGCTCGTGAATCAGCTTCAATGCCCGAGAGAGGTGGTCATCATGCCAGCCTCCGACCATGGCGGAGCAAAAAACTCCCAGGCGCCCTTTCAGACCAGGGCAGGGGCCTGGAGGCGCGCGGTGCTGGAGGGGAAGAACATCCCTCTGATTTCCTGGAACAAGGAAAGCGCATTGCCAGCACAGTAGGCTTCCGGTTCTGCAAACGGGGAGCGTTTCCGGACTCTATTGTTCGAGTTCAGGTGCGATTGTGGCGGCGTCTCTGGCCGGGGATTATTCCCATGCCTTGCCGCGCAAGAATCATGGAACTTTTGAACACCGTCCCCAATCTTATCGAGGAAGAAAGTGCTGCCAATCGGACTGAGAAATCCGTCTGCTCGCTTCCAGCCACAGACCGGCTCCTGGTGACTCTCAATCGGTACGAACTGCGAAAGTTTTTTCCGGATACGGCTCTGTTGGAATCCATCTTTCCGGAAACACACAGCATTGAAGCCTGTTGCCTCAAGGAAGAACAATGGCACGCCGCCCTCCGGAGCTATCAACCCACCGCGATTTTGTCGTGCTGGTCTACTCCGCGTATTCCGGAGGATATTGCGGGGAATCCAGAGTCGCCGCTGAAGTATATCTGTCACGTCACCGGTAGTCCTAAAAATTTGGTTCCCAGGTCGTTTTTTGAACGCGGAGGGATTGTCACAAACTGGGGGAACCTCGCTGCGGGTCAGGTCGCTGAGCAGGCGCTTCTTCTCGCCCTGTCGGCGCTGAGAAACCAGGGCGCCTGGCGGTCCCAGACGGAGGAATTCAGCCACACGCCATTTTGGGACATGGTCGAGACCTTGCAAACAAGGACTCTCTTTGGACGCCGGGTGGGGGTGCACGGCTTCGGTCAGATCGCCCAGAGCCTTGTCCGGCTCCTCCGTCCGTTTAATGTCCAGGTATTCGCCTACTCCCAAGGAGTTCCTCCCGAGATCATGAGGCAGGCAGACGTGGTGCCCTGTGAATCTCTGGCCGCATTGTTCTCCCAGAGCGAAGTCCTCTTCGAATGCGAGGCGTTGACTCCAGGCACTTTTCAATGTGTCGACGAAAGCCTTCTTTCTTGCCTTCCGGATGGTGCGGTATTCGTCAATATCGCTCGCGGGCACCTGGCGAATGAGGCCGCTCTCCAGCGCGAGCTCCAGTCAGGCCGTATCCGGGTGGCTCTGGATGTCGTGGCGACAGAACCCCTCACTCCGGAGCATCCATTCTGGACCTACCCCAATGCGATAATGTCCCCGCATATCGGAGCCCCGACGGCAGACAGGACGTACGCCTACGGCGACTTCGCCTCTGAGAATCTCCGTCGTTTTCGAAATCGAATGCCTCTTCAAGGCGTCGTCTCAATATCCGCCTACGATCGGTGCACATAGCCGGATTCGCGGCGCGAGGGATGGCAGCTTTCCATTTCTCCGGCGAAGCGCCTGTCTGGGACCTGAGAATTCTCAACTTGTAAAGTAGCTAAATGGCCGCAGGGTCGGCGGGGCCAGAATAGCTACAAGCGATTGCCATTTTGCCGCTAGCGAATCGGTTTATTTCTCCGCCATACCCGGAGTTGTACGGATTCGATTTTCGGTGATGTAGGTGTGAGGCTTGAAAGTCCGTTTGTTATAAACGACTTACGTGATGAGCTGCCTCCGGGGGGGACTGGTAAAATGTGGTGCCGAATTTGTAAAAGGCTCCTTCCGGTGGCGGAATACCGGACAATCACCCATAAGGGCAAGTCGTGGCTGTATTACGCATGCCGCACTTGTTCGCGGCAGTTGCAAAGAGAGGCCTATCAGCGAAGAAAGAGCCGATATCGGAGTCGACGATGTGAACCGTTTTGAAGTCCGGTGGTCCATGACGCTGCGTGATCGCTCTGCGCCATCTTCCTCCCACTTAGTACCCATGACTTTTCGGACAGCCTCTACGAGGTGAGAGCGCTGGGCTTGGTTCCCGGCGATGCTGTTCCCCAGAGTCGATTTTTCTCGCCGATGTGGTCTCCCAAAGGAAATGACATCTGGGCGAGGGGAGAATAGAGGGATGCTAGTGGCTGGAGTCGCTGAGGTTGTGGTGATTCACCACCATGCCGTTGTCTTCCGCGTCGGGACGCTCCTGGCGGAGCCGGGAGAAAAAGAGCCGCATATCGCGGATGCCGCCCCATGTGAACCAGATCGCCGTGACGAAGGCGAAGAAGACCGGAATGCCGATGCCCACAACAAACCAGAAACGGGACCATACGGAAATGGGCCAAGGCGCGATGAGGTTCCAGATTGACCCCACTACGAGCACGCTAAACCACAGCATGCTCCATCCAAAAAGACCGCCAGCCAGGAATTTGTCGCCGAGCGTGAAGTGCTCGTCAAAGCCGATCAACCTGCCCCACGTGACGCGCTTTGCCGGAGCGGTTTCAAAAGCTTGCTCGGATTTCACTGCATACCGCCCCCGGTGCAGCATGCGATCCATGTCGAAGGCTTCCCGGCAGGTTAGCAGGGAAACGATGGCATAGACGACACAGGCGGAGACCGCGCCAAAGAAGCCGATCTGCGCGCCATTGAGGGAGAAGGCGTCGCCCCAGATCTGTCGGGCCATGATGCCACCGGTGACCAGGCTGGAGCCCGTCAGCAGCCCGGCCCAGGCCCCTGCGGTAGTGCCCTTCTTCCAGTAGAGTCCCCCGATGATGGCGACTCCGGCTCCGCCCACGTAGATCGCCTCTGTCACCGCCCACCACATCATAACGTACTCGGTTTGCTTGAAGAGGCAGCCAAAGGAGAAGGCAAAGACCGCCACCCCGATCATTGAGGCGCGCAGGAGGCGGATGTGCTGCTTCGGCGTGAATGGCTTCTTGCGCAGGGGCAGGATGACGTCCTGGATGAAGAGACTGCCCCAGGAGAGCAGGTGTGTCCCGTCGCCGCCAAAGATGCCCATGAGCAGGATGATGCAGAGCAGCCCTTTGATGCCCTCGGGCAGCATGTGTACGACTGCGATCGGGATCGTCATTTGCTCCTGGAGCTGCGGCTGGCCGATCTCGGCCACCTGCTGCTTCACGACGGCCGCCTGCACCGTGAAATCGGGGTGCGCCAGATAGGTCATCGCACAGACGGCGAGCAAGGTGATGATGGCGGAGTTTCCCAGGCCCTTCCAGTTGGCCATCACGCCGCCCATTCGCGATTCGTGGGGAGTCACCGCCGCCGTCGCGTAGGCGCCCTGGTTTTGCCAGGCCATCGTCCGGTAGACCGCGCCAAACAAGCCCATCAGCACGTACCAGATGTTGAAATCCTTCAGCCCCATCGAGTCGAAGGGGTTGAGCAGAGATTCTCCGGGCGGGCGGTTCTCCAGTACGGTGGAAATCTCCGACCAGCTGAACATCGTGAAAAGAAAGGCAATGATGATGAGAAAGAGCACCATCGACACCATGCCCTCCAGGCAGTTTGTCACCATCAGCGTGATAAGGCCGCCGGAGAGGGTAAGGGCGAGGCTGATCGTCAGCAGCACCGCCATCAGCGGGATATACGTCGCCACCTCCCAGCCAAAGAGATGCACCGTGGGCGGAAGGCCGAGGAAGTACGTCATGAACCGCGCTCCTACGACCGGGATGATGCCGAAGTTGGCAATGCCTGCCGCGAAGCCCAGGAACCCCGTGAAGATGCGAAACCGCTTGCTGTAGCGAATCTCAAAGAACTGCGCCAGGGTGAGCGCCCGCGTCTCGCGGAAGCGGTAGATCACCCATCCGCTGATCGCCACAATGAGCGTCACCGGCACGCTCAGCCATCCCCACCACGTCAGCACGAAGCCCGACTTGGAGATCATCTCAAACATCGCCACAAACACCACCGCGCCAACGCCCTGCTCGCCCTTTGCCACCGCCAGCAGATAGCGTCCGGCCATGCGGCCTCCGGAGAGAAAGTCTACCACGCCCTTGAGGTAACTCCGAGTATAAAGCGCCACCACTAGCAGGCCGAGCAACGGCAAACTAATCAATAACCAATCAATGAGATGCATGGGGAAATGGGATGGGCTCCGCCGTGGAGGATGCGGACAATCCTCGAAGGATCTCCATGAGGCGCAACACGTCAATCTCCGTGATGCGGCGCCTGGCGGTCTGCCCGGCTCGTTCCCTGGCCAGGTTCAAGGTTGGAAGGTCCGGGTGCGTCCGGTTAACGAATCGATCTGGATGGTGACAAAGTTTCCGCCCTGCGCTGGGGAGGTGTTTTCGCGAGTGAGAGTGACAAACGCGTCCGAAGCGAGCGTCGTGGCCCCTCCGGGTTTGATCAGGAATGACCGATAAGCATAGTTCCTGCCATAGCCTGGGATGGAGTAGGAATCGGCTGCCGTTTCTTTCGAGGCAGAGTTGCTGAAGAGGGACGAGTAGCTGGTGTTGTCCGAAAATACGATGGGTTCCGGACAGAAGATCGGTTTGGTGAGGGGAACGGCGTTTGTATCGTTCAGCAGGAAACTCTGCATGGCCCGGTAGGTCGTCGGGGCCGCGGATGATGGCGAGGTGAAGGCGGGAAGCTTGTAAAAACGGACCTCGACCGGCAGGTTTTTGCTCAGGGCGGTCTGCCGGGCGAGATTCAGGTTGTCGACAATGCTACGACCGGCGGTGGAGAGTTTGGTGGACTGCAGGACCTGATTGATCGCAGGCATGGTGACGGCCGCCAGGATGGCCATGATCGCGATCACCACCAGCAGCTCCATGAGGCTGAATGCTCGGGACTTTGGGACGGTTGTCACTGGGCCGATTGGCGTCGTCATGGGGTGAACTGCTTGGCCAGAAGCACGCGGTAGCGATAGAAAATGCCTATCGGCGTGTTGGTGGTGCTATCCGCATAGTCCGGGATGGCGCTGTCGTTGGGGTCGATATACCGCTCGACGATCTGCGCTCCACGGTATTCCCCGGTGACCTTGTCTCTGGTCTCCGACCATGTATCCGCCGGGCCGCCTGGAGCTTTCTTCAGGGATTGAACCCGGAAGTGAACGGTAAAGGTGTTCGACCTGGTCGTGATCCTGGGATAGATCGTCGCGTAGGGCCTCTCCCGCAGGTTGTCGCCGGTGAGCCGCCGGGTGTTCCAGTACGTGCTCATCGAGGAGGCCGTCGCGCCCGAGGGCACCAGTGGCAGTTCACAGATCTCGGTGGCCGAGCGGAAGATGTCATTGGCGCTAAAGCGTTGATCAAACCCTTTCAAGGTCTCGTCGACATTGAGGTCCTGGCGGAAGACCTTGCTCGTGGCCGCTGAGGCGCTTTTGTAAACATTGGCATCGGCGTCCTGGACCGAGATCAGCTTCTCGGACTTCAGCACGGCGCGGATGCCCGAGTCGCGGCGGATGTAGTCAAACGGGAGGATCTGGTAGTTGATATTGACTTTCCCTGCGGTGGAAAGCGGTTCGCTGACGGCGTAGGGCTCCACCACGGGCATCTGGAAAAGGTCCAGTAGGAGATGATCCGCAGGCATCCCGCTGAGGCTGCTGCCGTCGCCCTTTCGGTTCTTTGAGCCGGGGTGCGTTCCCGCCGGGTCGGGGCGGAAGAGCAGCGTCTGCCAGGGGCGATTGGCCTGTACGCCGGTAGGCAGCGAGCCAAACATCACCGCAGAGGGGATCTGTCTGTTGGGCGAGAATGTGCCGGGGTTGTTGCGGACGTACCGCAGGTCGCCGTAATACGCCAGATTGCTGCCGCTGGAGGTGTCGCCTTCGTCGGGCTTGTTGATGTAGGGGCCGTCCCTCTGGTTTCCGAACCCTGTGTCCCAATCACCCGGGATGTCTCCGGTGGCAAAGGGCGTGGCTTTTCCCAAGGCCACGCCGGAGGAGGAGGGATTACCCAGATCCCAGACCGACCCCTGCATGGCATAACTGCCAGAGTTCCCCGAGTTCCAGTACTCGGTGCCGGACACGCCGTAGTACGAGACGTTGACCAGCTTGCCGAAGGTCGCCCCGCGATACGGATTGCCCTGTCCGGTTCTCAGACTGTGCGCCATGGATTTCCCGGAGAGGAAGTAATTCGCATGAGGCGAGAAAAGATTGTCCGCAGACGAGACCGTGGCTCGCGCGGCGATGAGACGGATGTCTCCGGGGTTCGCCTCCACGCTTCGCACGATGTCTCCATCCACGATCCAGCAGGCGCCCGCAAAACTGGTCGAGCCGCTGGTGATGCTGGAGTTGATCCGGTTGTAGAAAGAACGGAAATCCGGCTGTGAGCTCTCCGGCACGTTATTAGGAGCCAGTTTCGGAGTCGGAAAACGATTGGTGGCCTGCGTCGCGGCTGGAAAATCCAGGGTCAGCGTCTGCACGACTGCCCCGGACGAGGCGTCCAGGATCTCGATCTTCGCCGAACCTCCGGAGAAGTCGAAGAACTTGTCCGTCGCAGCCGTCCCGGAGTTTGCCGGGTCCGGGAGGTCGATGGTCTGGCTGACAAACGGGTACCGATTGGCTCCCGACCAGCCCTTTCCATAAGCGAGGATGCTATATCCCATCGGCCCGCCGACGAAGTTCTCCAGGTTGAACGCATCGGTGCCCGGCGGGTTGAGCGTTGCCGAGGCAGGGAACCCCATCGGCGACGTGGTCCCGTAGGGCGCACCGCCCCATTGAAAGCCATCCAGTCCCGTCACCCGGATTTTGAAATACGGGTAGACCCCGACGAATCCGAACGAGGGATCAAACATCTCCAGAAAGAACGCCGCCTGCACGCGCAGCTTGCCCGCCGGCACGCTGCTGTTGGTGCTGTTTGTGGCCGTGCCGATGAACTGGAAAAATGCCTTGGAGACCGTCGGGAAGCGTCCGAAGCCCCGGGTGTTTGTCACCGTGTCCACGATGGGAGTCACCTGGCCGCCTCCGGATTTCGTACCGGAAAGAGGACCGGCAAAGGGAACGAACGAGGAGTCGGTCTTCGTCACCGGATCTCTCAGGTTGATGCATCGGATGTAGTCAAAGATCTCGGTAAAGATCTGGTCAAAATCGCTCCCGTACTTCGTCTTGAAGTCTCCCCCGAAACCCGGGATGGCCTGAGAGGCGTTTTTCTTCAAATAATCCAGCAGCATCCGATTGCGCTCCAAGCCGGTCGTCGAGGAGCCGGTCGGGAGGTCGGTCGTGGCGTTGGTGGCGTCGCTTCTTTGAAAGTAAAACCGAAACGGCGTTTGGAGATCATTCCGCATGGTCGAGCAGAAGGCGAAGAGCTGGTCGCGGACGGTCCGGTGGCTGGAGTCCTCGTACAAGCTCACGGGCCAGATGTCCACGCGCGGACGGTTGAAGAGATTCACCTCGGGCGAACGGCTCGTCGTCGTGATAAAGAACTTGGCCTGCTCCAGCGCGGCGGATTCCAGTGCGTCGGAACCCGTCTCGGCATCGTTTGTCCGCCGGCTCCCTGCGGACATCGTGGGGGAAAAGAGGAGTTCGTCGACCGTGGCGTAAAGGCGGTTGGGAGTGATCGTGATCGGAGTCGTCGAGGCGACTGTTCCGCCCATCGAGCCGCCCCCGGCGACGCGCGGGGTGACCTTATAGATCGTCTCCGCCGTGAGGGACGGAAAGATCGTGCTGAGCGAGGTCATGGCCGGGTGGCCGGGATAGCGTTGAAACTCGTTTTGGACCGCCTGGTACTTCGCCAGCGGGCCCATGTCGTAGGAGGAGTTGAACCTCGGCATATCCATGTAACTGCCTTCCGAGGCTGTATTGACGTTTACCTTGCAGCTTTCGTCGTCCGTCCAGAAGGCGATGCGCCCTACGATTTGATTGGTTGCCGAGGCTCCTGCGACGGTTGCTTCATTGGAGGTCGAGGACGTGGGGGGCGCGATTTTTCCGTTTTCCAGTACGTAGAGCCATTTGACCGGCATGGGGACGGGGTTGGCCCCGCTTCCCGATGCCGTCGGCGCCGATGCGCTGACCGAGAACCCCTCGATATCGGCTTTATTATCGCCGTTGGCGTCGTAAGTCTTGCTTCCGGAGATGGGGGCGAGGTTGTTTCCATCCAGCACCGGGTAGACGACATTGGCGCCATTGGTTCCCGGGATTTTGATGGGCTGGTTGAGATCGGTGAAAATCGCCGGCTGCGTGCTCCATGCGGTGGGGATCTGGTTGTTTGTGGCGGAGGAGTCAAAAGCTCCCGCCGTGGTCATCTGGTTCCACGAATACAGCTTGTACGCCATGGTGGGAATGCCCGCCGCATCGTAGGTGCGGATCATGCCGGGCTGCGAGGCCCAGGCCAGGGGCTTGCCGGATGAGTCGACGCCCTTCGTTGCTTCCGAGATTTGCGCGATGGCGAGATTGACCGCTGTCTGCGAGAGCAGCTTGGCATTCGCTCCCTGCGAGTAGACCTTGGAGGATTGCAGCTCGGTATTGACGCTGGCAAGAAAGGCCAGCGCCAGGGCGGCCAGCAAGACCAAACTCGCCAGGACGATCACCAGCGCCATGCCTCGGTGGGATTTATCGCGAGGTCGCATGCCTATGAACTCCATTTCGCGTTGCGCAAGGCAACCGTGGTTCGAAAGATCCGGTAGGTGATGCGCTTCTCCGTGAGGGAACCCGCCAGAGTATCCAGGTCGATTTCAAGGGACGAGGGCCTCCGAAAGAGCGTATCGGAGACTAGTGGCGGAGCCGATGGCCCTGTGCACCAGCGCGCCGCCGAGGGTTCATCGATCGCCACCATGACGACCTCGACCAGCGGCGGGAGCTGGTTGCTGGTTGCGGGCTGTAGCCCTGCGGTACCTGGCGTCCAAGATCGCGAGTCGTACTCGTAGTCGCTCGTCAGCTCGACTCCCTGCGAGGTCCTGGGAATCAGGACCAGGGCGATGACATTGTCGGCGATCTGCCGTACCGGCGGAGCGGAGGAGGCAAGTGCGACCGTAAACCAGTCTGTCCCGGAGCTGTCGGCATAGACCGCGAGATTCTGGCTGGGCTGGAGGAACTCCATGAGGCGAAAGCGATACTTGTCCTTCGGCTTGTTGGGTAGCGAGGCGAGAAAGTCTGGACGGGAATCGTCGACGCTATAGGTGATGAAAAATCCGCATGCGTTCAGCAGGGCCTCCAGGCCCTGATAGTTCGCCGAGTCCGAGTATCCTGTCGGCGTCTGGAAAAACACCGCGTGCGTCAGTTGTGCGGGAACCAGGGATTTCCCGGAAATGAAATGGAGGTCGGATTTCCGATAATAGCGCTTCGGCTTTTCGAAGCTGTCGTAATCATAATAATTGAAAAGCGTGGCCTCGCCGAGAGTCTGGGTGATGGCCTCAAAGGCCGCCCGCGCCCGTTGAAAGGTTTCGATCTTCGAGCTGGCGCTCTTCCATGCGGCGCTCGTCTGCTGCGTGATGCTGAAGATGACCCCGAGGATGATGATGAGCACGGCCGATGCCACGAGCAGTTCCACGATGGTGAACGCGGAGGGCTTTACGGCTCCGCCTCCTCTGAGGCGCTGGGGGATGGCCGGTTTCACTGGGCGTCAGCGGCTCCGGGGAACGATTACGAAATAGGAATTGGTCGTTTCCGGATGGGTGGACGAACTGATTTTGATGGAAACTTTTCTGGCGGCGTCCGCGTTGACGAGGTCCCCGGCGTCGAGGGCCTCGGGTGTCTGGACCCTGGCGACGTAAAGCTGCTCTTTGTCGGACTCGGCCACCTTGTTGCCTTCCTGGTCAAAGTAGATGTTGGTGGAGGCGAGATTCGTATAGTCTGCCCGCATCAGCTCTCCGCTCACCGACTGAACGATGGCAGTCTCCACCGTCAAGCTCATCGCTTGTCGGAAAGTCCCGAGTCCGACCGGAATCAATCCCAGGATGCTCAGCATGGCAAACGAAACGATCCCGATGGCGACGACGCTCTCGACGAGTGTAAACGCGGCGGAGCGTCGACGACCGGACGATCTATCGCGCCGGGCAGAGATATCCGAGGGGGGAGGAAACATCTTCGTGAAAAACGGTGAAACTAATTATACGGAAGTCAAGGAATTGCGCTTGATGAACTCGACGATGTCCTGGGCCTGGCAGAAGGCCAGTCCCGATACGGTATCAGCCGAGCCATAGTAAATCGCGATACGACCGGTATCGCCATCGCATAAGGCGGCGACGGGGAATACCACTCCCGGCACATAGCCGGTCAGCTCATAAGGCGTCTCCGGCAGGAGCAGGCATTGGTTCAGGCGGTGGCGGACCACCCAGGGTTTCTCGCGGTCGAGGATCATCGCGCCCATCGCATAGATGTAGCCGTTGCAGGTGCCGGCCACGCCATGGTAAAAAGCCAGCCAGCCTTCGTCGGTTTCGATGGGAGCGGGCCCGGGCCCGATCTTCTTGTCCTCCCACCACTTTCCGGATTTTCCCATGACGTGCCGGTGTTTACCCCAATGCACAAGATCGTCGCTTTCGCTGAAAAAGATGTCCCCAAAGGGAGTGTGCCCGGTGTCGCTCGGGCGGTTGAGCATGGCGTATTTCCCGTTGATCTTCCGCGGGAAGAAAACGCCGTTCCGGTTGTAAGGCAGTAGCAGGTTGTCGAGCTGCTCGTAGCTGCGGAAGTCCTTTGTGCGGGCCAGCCCGATGGTCGGCCCATGGTATCCCATGCACCAGATCACATAGTACCAATCCTCCAGCTTCACCACGCGGGGATCGTAAGCATAGTGAAAGTCGCCTTTCTCGGGATCGCCATTGTGCAGGGCGATTTCCTCCGGCTCGATCGTCCAGTGGATGCCGTCCTCACTCCACCCGGTGTGCAGATGCGGCATCCGGTCCTTGTAGTCGACCCGGAAAACCCCGGCGAACTTTCCCTCAAAAGGAACCACTGCGCTGTTGTAGCAGCCTGTGGCCTTGGCCAGCGCCCGCCGACCGATGATCGGATTGCCGGTATAACGCCAAACGAGATCAGGGCAGCCGCTGGGGCGGGCTTCCCACGGAAGATTCGGAATCGAGGGGCAGAGGAACTTCATGTCTTCGGTTACCTTTGATGCGCCCAGCTCATTTATCCAGTGGGACGCAGGTGGACAGTCAACCAAGAGCGCGCCTCGGTCGCGGAAGCTTCACGTGCCAGGGAAAGGCCGATCAGGCTGCGCTCGCTTTCGTCTTTTGAGAAGGCCTGCGCAAACGGCGTTTCGATGCGGTCGTCTTCTTTTCCAGCTTGTTGCAGATCGTGGGCCCGTCGCGCCAGATGCTCTTGATGGAGACGGTCTTCGGACACGACGGGAGGCCGGATTCATTGTTCTGCAACTGAGAGATGACCAGATCCATCCCGGCCGCTCCGATCTGTTTGGGCTGGCGGTCTACGCCCGCCCAAGGGGCGTCTGCATAGAGCCGATGGAGCGAGGCATAGCCGAGATCGTTGGGCACGCGGTAGCCCAGCTCCCTGGCCAGATAAAGGGGCTGCTCGGTGTTGCTGACGATGGCGTCCGGCTTCCATTTCTCCAGCCATCGGGCAAAGAGGTCCTTGTCCCACGGCGTATCCCGGGCGATTCCCGGCACCAGGTACGGCGGGATGTTGCTGTGGGCCGGCGCGTGGTACTGCCAAGTCAGAAATCCCGAGATCCAGCCATGGTTGGTCCGCTTCTCGTAAATCGCCATGTTGGCAAAGGCGATGCGGCGGTAGCCCAGCTTTTTCAAGGAATGCAGGGCAAGCTGCATTCCGTCGATATAGTTATGCGTCGCCCGGTGAAGCTCCGGTTTGAGAACGGTCAGGCCCAGCGTGGCGCAGGCAAAATGCGGCCAGTTCAGCGAGACGTGCCCGACCCCGCGCGGCAAAGGAGCCAGGAGGACGCCGCGAATGCCCCGGGCATAGAGAATCTTGCTAAGCCGTGCTCCGCTTAATCCCGGCTGCTTGGCCCAGAAGGTCTCCACCTCATAGCCGAATTGACTGGCCCGGTCGCAGGCGCCGCTGAAGTAATCCGATTCATTAAGGTTCTTTTTCCATCCCTCCGGGCTGTCCCAAAAGGTCAGGTAGGCGATCTTTTCCACGCTGCGCGATTTTCGCACGGTGCGGAGCTGGTTCATCAGCGCGGAGACCACGGGATCGCGCTGGTAGCCGCATTCCTGCGCCAGCTCGATGACCTTGTCCCGGACCTCGGCCGAGATCCGGGGGTGATTCCGCAAGGCGAGGGAGACGGTGGTACGCGACACGCCTGCGATCTTGGCGAGTTCTCGGATCGTGGGGGAGGACATGCAAACGGGGGGACGGCGATGGCGCTCTCAAGAGCAGATGTCAGAAGGCGCGGTTAAATCAATCTCAAACTCGGCCGCCCGCGCGCCTTCCTTAACTATTTGATAGGCGAAACCCTTCAATTGAGCTTGGCCCGTCCCCAGCCGCCGCGATCGCTGGAGTTGCGGGATGATCCATTCCACATCAGCTGGCGTCTCCGGGTGAGACCGTCCTCGCTGTCATCGACCGCGATATCGAGCAGGATCTCCGAACCCTTTACGGGCACGATATCCAGCGCCTTCCAGGGAATTGCCGCCTCGATGGTATATCCCTTGGCGGTCACATTCCGGGTCGCGGCGATCCGTGTGCCCTCGGGCTGTACGCCCATCCGGGCAAAGTAGGCGGAAGGTTCAGCCCCCGCGCCGAGCAGGATCTGCCGGTCGCTGAAGCGGAGCTCGCCCGCCTCCTCGGGCTCCTCGTGTCCGACGAAAAGCTCGACGCCATCGCCCATCCAAAGGCTGCCGGCCTTGCGGTCATTCTGCCCGGGGGTGCGATCGTTGACGTCTGCCAGCAGATAAAGGTACGTCTCATCCCAGGAGAAGCGGCAGGTAGCGGAGAATGTCTCGTCCACGGTTCCGAAGGAGATGTTCTTCGCGGTGAGCGTCTCCGGAGGGATGCCGGGCCAGTCGCTCGACGCGCCCTCGATCTGAAGCACCTTGGTGGCCCGGGCCACGGCCATCACCTTTCTTCCTGCCCCCGCTCGCCCTGCGAATCGCGGGTCGTCAAATTGATAAGGCGGGCGCTTGGCAAACATGATTTCGTAGATCTCCGAGTTCGTGATCCTGGCCTCATTCACAAACGGCAGGTAGGGGCGGTCCGTCACATCGACCAGCCCGATGTTTCCGCCCTCTCCACGGAACCCCTCGAACCATCGCCCGGTGAGCGCCTGATCGACATAGGAAAACCACTGGCTGCCGATGACAAAGGGCAGCGCCGCCACCGTTTCGACATAATTGCGATATGCCAGGCCGCGTTCTTTTTGATTCGAGACCTCCTTGCCTCCGGCGAGACCCTGGTCCGTGCAGGTGTAATGCCATTCGCTCAGGAGCATCGGTCGCTCCGGGCTCCAGCGATGAATGCGCTGGAGGAAGGCGGTCTCCACGGCGTAGGCATAGTAGTTGACGCTGATGACGTCGACATACTTCGCCGCCGTGCGGACGAGGGTTTCGTTATTAGCCGTCCCGGGCTGCCACCGGCTGCCGAGCAGGAGATGATTCTGGTCGTATTTCTTAAACAGCGTGGAAACCAGACGGTAATAGGTATCCACGAAAAGGGCGTAGAACTCTTTCATGTCGTCCGCTGCGGCCTGGGTGGAGACCTCCAGCGGGAGGTCGGGCATCACGTCAAAGGAGGCGATCGGCGTCCGTGGCTGCCACGCGGCGGCGAATCGGGAGGTATCGTCGCCGTACCTGGCGCGCAGCAGCTCGACGAGGCGCTGCTTCGAGGCGCTTTTGCCATCGAGGCCCGGGATCACCTTGGGCAGGTTTTCAAACAACTGCTCGTTCCCCAGGAAATACCCGATGATCAAGGGATCGTCGGCACGCCCCGGGAGATGCTTGGCAAAAGCCTCCTCCAGCACTCTCGCCGAGGTCGCATCGAAGGGATCAAACAAGCGGTCGATTCCCTTGACGGGGGGCAGTCCCGGGAGATGCTCGGTCGGCAGCATCAGCGCGTAGGGGAAGGAGGCTTGCTTCATCGCCTCGGTCGGCTTGGTCCATGCCCCGCCGCTGTTGAAGCCCCAGGAGCGCAGCCTCCGCACGACTTGCGCCGACCACTCCTCCTGGTCAAAGGGTTTGCCAAACTTTCGGACCCAGTTGACCAGATAGTATGACAACGCCCCCGGGCTCCCCGGTCGCCAGGCGGAGGCAAATTCATCACCGGGCTTCGGCACAAACTCAAACTCCTGCTCGCGCCCTTTGACCAAGGTGTAATCATCCAGCGGGGTGAGGGTGCAGACCCCGAGCTGGAAAAAGGCATTGCCCTCGGGAGTCACAAACATCCAGCGGCCCGCCGCGTTTTCGACATGGAAATATCCCGTCTTGCGCAGGTTGAGCGACTGCTGGCTCCCTGATAACCCGCCGTACTGGTCCAGGGAGCCATTGGCCGGGTGCGTGGGCTCGGCGGCTTCCTTCGCGGCGTCGGCGCGCAGTTCCTCCTCTGAGTGGATTTTCCCGGGGTATTTTACGCGATTGTTCTGTCCGAAGCGGTCCACCAGCGGCGTGGACGTCGGATCAGCCATCACGACGGAAAGGCCGAGGAGTGGGAGGAGTGCCGTCAGGCCGTGGCGAGTCATAGTCGCGGCATTATGAACCGTCGGCATCCTAACCCAACGGGCGCAAAGATTGACAGTCAAACCCGCTCACTCCTGCCACCCTCGTTTTCTGCGTGACTGTCAAACAGCGGGTGCGTTGCGAAACGGTGAGGTCGACGCATGCTCATCGGAAACCTGCACATGTCGTCCATGAATACTTCACATTCCCCCACACCCTCTTCTCGCCGGAGCGTCTCCCTCGGAGCCTTATCGGCTCTCGCGGCCTTCGCCGTCGGCTCAGCTTCTGCCGCCACATTCTATTGGGACCCTTCCGGCACAGGCACCTACACCGGTAATGGAACATGGGACACCACCACGGCGGAATGGCAGACTGCGGGAACGGGAGGCGGTACGCCGACGACCTGGGATAGTGCCAATACCGCCGGCTTTGTGCGCGGGACCAGCGGCACGGTGACCGTGGATGGAGCAGGCGTCACGGCGTCCGCGATTTCGGTCGGGCCTTCGCTCGCGGGTACCACCGGAGCTGCAAACTATACTTTTCAGACCGGGCCGCTCACTCTTTCCTCGACCTCTACAGCGATCAGCGTCGCGAATGGGTCGTCTGCGACGTTCAATAATGCGCTGAACTTCTCCGGCGGATTTCAGAAAATTGTGATCCAATCCGGGGCGAGTTCGATCTCGATTGCTGGCGGTATCCAGAATACCAGCGCGGGGGCCGACACGTTGATCCTCAGCAGCTACTCGGCAGCCGGGGGCATCGATATCAGTGGAGCCCTGACGAAGAGCGGCGCGTCCAATGTCATTAACCTCGTGGTCGGAGAAAGCGCCGGGGGGTCTTCCGCCGCGTCGACCTTCAAACTCGGAGGCAACAATACCGGTATCACCTCCTCCAGCACGTTGCGAGTTGAGCGTGGCATTCTGGTGCTGAACAATTCCGGCGCACTCGGTGCCGCCACCTCGCTGAGCCTCGGAGGCAACAGTGCAGGTTCGGCAGATTCGCAGCAACTGCTCATCGGAACGAGCGGAGTCTCCATCGGCACCAGCATTACGCTGAATAGCACGGACACCACGGACACCCGCACCATCGGAAGCAGCGTCACCAGCGGGACGGCCACCTTTTCGGGCACGCTGACCATGGCGGGCTCCGGAGTGTCTGTGACCTCGGCGGCGGGAGGCACCACGGTCTTCAGCAACCTCGTCACGGATGGCTCGGAGTCTCGTGCGCTGACCAAGATCGGCGCAGGCATCGTCAGCCTGACCCGCGCAGCTGGCAATACCTATGACGGCGGCACCACCGTCAGCGCAGGCACCCTGCTGGTCAGCAACAGCTCGGGAAGCGGTACAGGCACGGGCGTGGTGAGCGTGACGGCTGGAACCTTTGGCGGCACCGGACAGGTCTCCGGAGCGGTGACCATCGGAGATGGCGCAGGCGGAAGCGATGCCTTCATCACCGCCGGGTACAATTCCATCGGCACCTTCACCACGTCAAACTCGCTGAGCCTCAACTCGGATGCGACGTTCTCCTTTGAGCTCAACAGCTCGACGGCGACCGCAGACAAGCTCGTGGCCAATGGCGTCGTGCTGAATGCCTCCAGCGTCTTTTCGTTCTCCGATCTTGGGGCGTCGGTTCTCACCCTGGGTACGGCGTTTACCATCATCGACAACACATCGGCCTCGGCCATCTCCGGAGCCTTCTCCAATCTGGCGGAAGGGCAGACCTTCACCGCAGGCTCCAATCAATTCGAAGCCACCTACCTTGGGGGCACCGGCAATGACCTGGTGCTGACCGTTGTTCCCGAGCCCTCCAGCGCGATTCTCCTGTCATTCGGGCTTTGCGCGGTGATCTTCCTGCGTCGCCGCGTCGGCTAGGATTTCCCGGTTACCTCACCAGGGCGGCTCTCTCGATTGGGAGAGCCGCCTTTTCTTTTTCCAAAAAGGGCGCTTGTTGACTGTCAACTTTGGACCGCCTTGTTTCAGGCGTCGAGCCGGGGCACCGTTGGCACGTGCGGATGCGAAATGCAAAGCACGTTCCCTCACCTCATGAATCGTCTCGCCACCCATATTCTCGCGTTTCTTGCCGCCATATCCTTCGTGCAGGCTCAGACCCCCAGCCTGGAATTGTCAGCCACGGAAAAGGGAATAGCGATCAAGGGCGAAGCGGGATCGTTTCTCTTCGTCCCGGCAACGCTCCGACTTTCGGAAAAGGACTTTGAAGGCGAAAAGCCCGTTCTGGAACTCGCCGGAGACAATACTTTGGTCGCGAAGTTCCCGAGCGGCGCGGAGGTTAGGATGCAGGTTTCGCCCGAGGATCACACGGTCGAGGCTTCGTTCTCGGGAGTGCCCGCAGGAGCGTGGGGCTTCATTTTCCAGATGCAGATCCCCTTGGATTTCTCGCGCGGAGGCAGGTTCTCCCTGGGATCGGCCGAGTTGCAGGATTTTCCCGCAGACTTCTCCAAGCAGTTGCTGGATCAAAAGACCGCGAAACAGTTCACCCTCGTTAATCCCAGCGGCGGAGGCATGACCCTCGTCGCGACCCAGAACTTTATGCAGGTGCAGGACAATCGGGCCTTCCAGTGGCCGATCTTCATGTACATCTACACGATCGTCTTTTCCTCCAATCCGGGAAGTTCTTCGTTCCGGATTCATTTTGAACCCATCGACTCTGCGGCCGGCACCCATTAGCAGGACCGTCTCCCTTTTCCCTCTTTCTTATGCGTCTATTGACTAAAACCCTTGTCCTTTCCTGCGCTCTCGCTCTGGCCTCTTGTGAGGTGAAGGTAAAGAATGTCCCCCCTCCGGTTCCTTCACCGTCTCCCGCTGCGAATTCCTCGCCGTCGCCGACACCTTCCGCAAGCCCCGTCGCCACCCCGGTTGCGACTCCAACGCTGACCCCGGCGGTAACAACCGTCCAGCCATTGCAAAACGTGCCGAACGACAATGCCAAGGCCCCGCACATCGCGGTTTTCAAGGGAAGCGTTGACGGCGTGAAAAAGCCTTACGGCGCGCAGAACAATGCCGCCTATGCCGCCTGGCTGAACCGCAATGTCGTGTGGGCGGAGGACACGCAGCCGGGCGCCACCTGGGACAATATGACCGGTCAGGCATGGCAACTCGCCCCCTGGTCAAACTGGAAGAAGGTCGTCCCCGGGCGTCGGCTCATTCTCAATATCTGCATCATCCCCGGCCCATGGGATGGAAGCGGTCCGAAAACTGGAAAGAATGCCGGCATACCTGTCAGCCTGGAGGACGGTGCCGCGGGCAAGTATAACGAGTATTACCAGAAACTCGCCGAGAACCTCGTCAAATACGGCCTGGAGGACTCGATTCTCCGCCTGGGCTGTGAGTTCAACGGCGGGTGGTTTGCCTGGAGGGCGCAGTCGGATGCGAAAGCCAAGGCCTTTGCCGGATACTTCCGCGAGATCGTCAAAACCATGCGCGCGGTTCCGGGCGCCGAGGGTCTGATGTTCGATTGGAACGTCGGCCTGGGCTGGTGCTCCTTTGACCCTGAGAATGCCTGGCCGGGCGATGAGTACGTCGACTTCGTGGGCGTTGACACTTACGACGATTGCTATGCGCCGAACACCTATCCCTTCGCGAAGAATGCCTCGGAGGCGGAGAAGGACCGGATTCGTAAAAAGGTGTGGGACGACCACATCCTCGGCGGAAAATTTGGCCTCACCTACTGGAGGGATTTCGCCCGGAAGCACGGCAAGCCCCTGTCCTTGCCCGAGTGGGGGGTGAACAACAAGCCGGACGGCCACGGCGGCGGCGACAACCCGTACTTCATCGAGCAGATGTATGAGTTTATCAACGATCCGCAGAACAACGTCGGCTATCACAGCTACTTCGACTACCAGGCGGGAGACGGGCATCATCAGCTTTCGCCCACCCGGGACGGCAAGATCGTCACGGAGTTTCCGCGATCCGCTGAGAAGTTCCAGAAGCTCTTCAGCCTGCCGCCGCCCCCTGGTCAGGCGGGCGCACCGGCGCAGCCGCTTCCGGTTGACTGATCTCCCCGCAATTTGCGAGATGAAACCATCCCAGCTCATGAAGCTTTCCGGGGGGAGGCTCGAAAAACAGGCGCACGACCGCCGATGTGGCGGTCCCTTCAAAGATGCGCTAAAACGAGATCGGTCATCCCCGTTATGAACATGTTTCCTCGTCTCATTTTGTCTCTATTCCTCGCTGGCGGTTCGCTCAGTGCCGGGCCGCTAAAAAACACCGACTTCTCGCAGGGAACGGAAGGATGGAAGCTGGAGGCTGCCCCGGGAGTCAATGGCCAGGTCAAGGTGCTGCCCAAGGAATACGAGGATAAGAATGTCCTCGTGCTCGCGTTTGGGCAGGGAGATCTGAAACCCTGGGGAGCGTGGCTTTCCTCGGAGAATCTCGTGGTTGAGCCTGGAAAGAACTACGTGCTGCGGTTTTTCGCCCGGCTGGAAGGGCAGGCTAAAGCCAGGAAGATCTGCTTCGTGGAAGGTGAGAAGGAAACTCGCGCCATTGACCGGCAGCCCTTCACTCCCGATCTGGAGTGGCAGGAATACGTCTTTTCATTTACTCCCACCCAAAAAGCCCTCCATATCACCATCGGTGACATCGGCTGGCCCGATTCGACCTTGTATATCGCCGGGCTGACATTCGAGCAGGAATAGATTGGCTCTGCTTGATGTAATCAACATTGCTCCACGGGAGAGGGGCTTGTTTCCGATCTTTCTGATGTTGATAGTGACATTGACCGGACTCGCTAATTGGTGCCAGGGTCCACCGAGGTCCGATGAGCATCGATGATATCCTTCTGAACGTGCCCTCCGGCCAACGCTGCAACGAAAAGAGACTTGGCCGGAGACACAACGATGCCCAGCGAAAATGGACGCCTTTAATGAGCTAGCTAGTCAGTGGCTGGATCAAGTGGAGCTGAGGGGGCTTTCCGAATGAGATCGGCGATCTGACTGGAAAGGCTGGCTTTTACCTCCTTGATGACTTCTGGCTTCGCGTCCGCACTGAGAATCGCGTCGATGTTTTCGTATGAGCCGCGAGGCTGGATGTACCCATCCACATCTTTTCGGAAAGCATCCTGGAGAAATTCGGGAACGGAAATCGGGCGGGAACGCTCGGTTAGGGATTTTTCCATTCTCTCGTAGTCGGTTCGGCTCAGAGCTTGGGTGAGGGATTGGGTTTTGGCGCCCGAGCTTCCTCGGTAGGTTACGGTGACATCCCAGACCTGCGGGATATGTGACCACGCGGCGCGAGCTTTGGAAACCTGTGAGTTGTCGAATCCAATGGCTTCCAGGACAGAGACGGCGATCAACTCTGCCCCGTGTGGGTTGGGATGCACTCCATCGACCGTCAGGGTTCTGCGCGGCTTAGGCGCGGCCGCGATCGCCGCCAGTGCGGCGGCATTCGGATCGGCGATCAGGCAGTGCTTTTCGGCAGCCAGCATCCGCAGGAAGGCATTGTAGTCTGCCAGCTTTGCATTGAACGCATTCTCTGGTTCCTCCATGATTGGCGTAGCGGTGAGCAGCATGACCTGGATGCCGACAGCCTGGGCCTGATCCACGAGAGAGGTCATGTTCCTCTTGTAGTCCTCCAGGGCGACGCCGCGGTCACCGTGCCACACGTCATTGACTCCACAACTAATCGTCACCCAATCGGGTTTTTTCTCGAGGATGTCTCGGCTATATCGGGCCAGCATGTCCTTGGAGCTGTTGCCACTCACTCCAGCAGGAAGCGACGTGATCTCGACCCCATTCGCCTTCAGGCCCGCCGCCACCAGACGCACGTAACCTCCCGGCTGGCTCCACCCCTGGGCGGTGATGGAGTCGCCCAGAAAGGCGACTTTTTCACCGCCTTTTAGAGCCAGGGTCGATTCTGCCGCGCGGGCTGGTGCGCAGGCCAAGACGAGGGCGAGGGAGACATGCGCGATGATGCGGATATGGGCAGGCGCGGGTAACATTTCCGGACTAGGGATCAGTCGTCTCATCAATCACGCTCCGGCGATCAGTTCTCAACGATACGAGCTTTACCCCACAGGCCGCGGTCTCCCGAGTTGTCAGAAGTCCCATTCCAGACGAGTTGCGCTGAGCGAGCCTTACCGTCATCACTGTAGTCCAGCGCCACATCAAAGAGAAACTCCATGTTCGGCTTTGCCTCGACGCCCAGCGCCTTCCACGGGATCTTCGCCTCGAGGACATATCCGTCGCCGGTGACATCCTTTACGGCCAGTACCTGGCACATCTTGCTCTCCTCCGCGTGGTCGACAATGTGAATCCGAGCTGGCTCGCTCGCGCCGATCAGTATCTGTCGATCGCTGAAGATCATCGTTCCCGCCGTTGAGATTTCCCGGGATCCGATGAAAAGCTCCACGCCATCTGCGCCCCACATTCCTTTGTCGTCACGCAGATTCTTCAATGGCGTGGGATCCTTCACCTGAATCAGAAAATAGAGGTTAGTATCGTCCCAGCACAGTCGGAAGTCTCCTCGCAGGTCAGGATTTGCCTTTCCCACCATCTGTCGGCTGGCCTCGATGGGTTCGCCCGGCACGCCGGGCCAGTTGCTCGTCGTGCCATCAATCTGAATGCCGGGAAGCGCCCGTGGTATGGCGATCATCTTTCCCGCCTGCGCGCCTGCTTTGCTATTGAAACGCGGATTCTCGAAGGCGTACGGCTTTTCCTTTCCCAGCATCACATCGTAGATGCGTGCATTGGTTTCGCGGCACGCTGCAACCAGCTCCTCGTAGGGACGATCCGTCACGTCGACCAGTCCGGTGTTGTTGCCTTCGCCATTGAAACCCTGAAAGAAGCGGCCGGAGATCGCCTGGTCAGTGTAGATGAACCATTCCACTCCGACGACAAAGGGGAGAGCGGCAGACTGCTCGACATAGTTGCGATAGGCGGCGCCGCGTTCCTTTTGGTCTGCCACCTCCTTGGGTGAACCGAGCCCGCGATCCGAGGAACTGAAGTACCATTCGCTGAGGATAAGAGGCTTGCCTCCGCTCCATTCATTGACCTTTTTCAGGAAGCTCTCCTCGATCGCGTAAGTATAATAGTTGATGCTGATGACATCGAGGTGCTTGCTCGCGATACGGACTACATCCTCATTGTTTGCCGTGTGCGGGGTCCACCGGCTTCCGATCAGCAGGTGATTGGGATCAAACTTTCGAAAGGTTTTCTCTACCAGCGAATAGTAGGCCTCGAGATAGAGGCGGTAAAATTTCCGCATATCGGCGGCAGCTGTGTCGTTGCGGACGAAAAGAGGCTCATCCTTGAGCGCCTCAAAGCTGGCGAAGGGATGGGCGGGTTCCCACGCCAGGTTAAATTGTTCGATTGCGTTGTATTTTTTTTGAAGCATTTCCACCAGCTTTGCCTTGGCTGGCGACTGGCTGGCTTTCAGACGGGGGATGACCTTGGGGAGGTTCTCAAGATGTTGTTCATTTCCCAGGAAATAGCCGATCAAAAGCGGATCGTTGGCACGGGGAGCCACTTTCTTGGCGAATGCCGTCTCTAGAGCTGCTTCCACTCCCGGAGCAAAGGGATCCATCAACTCGGCAGCGCCCAGGTTCTCCGGCAGCACAGGAATGGCATCCCTCTTGCCCAACGGCAGAAACGAAACTCCCGGAAAATTGCGAGAGCGCATGGTCTCCGTGTTGGCTGAGAATGCGCCCGCACTGTTAAATCCCCACATCTTCAGCCGGGGGACGACCTGAGCAGTCCAATCCTCAAGAGTGAAGGGCTTGTTGAATTTCCTGATCCAATTTGCCACAAAAAAAGACATGATGCCCATGGAGGGCTTTCCGTCGCGCCATGCAGTGGCAAACTCGCCGGTTGGCTCAGGCAGCCATTCAAAGATCTTTTCGCGACCTTTGACGAGGGTATGGTCATCGGTGCTGGAAATGCCGCACACGCCCAGATGAAAAAACGCGTTGCCCTCGGGGGTGACGAGTATCTGCCGGTCACCGACTTTTTGGACATGAAAGAAACCGGTCTTTCTGAGGTTAAGCTGCTCGCCTCTTCCCGCCAGACCACCGTAGATATCCTGATCGCCTAGCGGAACGAATGCAGCCAGGGCGAGAGCTTCCTTGGCCGCATCTGCCTTCAGTTCCTCGTCGCGCGTGACCTTGCCGGTGAAATCCTTCTTTGCACTCTGGCCGTATCGATCGACGAGGAACTTTCGAGGTTCATCGGAGTTCGTCTTCGCGCTTTCTGTGCTCCCTTCGAAGGAGCCTACTTGTAGAAGGAAGGAAGATTTCCCGGGATTTGTCGCAAAGGTAAAGTTCAGGATGTACATGAAAACGGGCCAGTTGAACGCCCGGTTGTCCTGCACCTGTTGATAATCAGCGGGAGTCTTGATGGAGAACCCGTCGCCCATCGCGTCGAGCAGATTGAACTGCTTTGCCGTACCTTGCGCGATGATCTGCTTGTCAAAAGTCTCGGGGAAGGCCTGGAGCGCCCCGGAGCCGATGGAGAACTTTCCGCCTTGGTTGAAGTTGATCGGGATCTTCGTGGCAAAAGTAAATCCGATTGCGTTCGCAGGCACGCCGGAGAATGAGCACGCGATGGTGCCATTCCCCGCGGAGAGATCCATGGTGAACTCTCCGCCGCTTGGGTAGCGGGCGACGATCTTTTCCGTTCCCTCAAGCTCCACGGATGGTTTCTCTCCCTTGTAGTCAGTAGGGCCCATCCTCAGGCCGGGTACGGGCAAGGTGATCTTACCCATCGATCCGGCATCAATGACCACACCTTCCGTCGAAGCAGACAGGCTGAGTTTGGTGTCGCTGGCGACTGCGGGATGGGAAAGGAACAGGAGACAGGCGAAGGAGAGTGTTAGGGCTGGTTTCATCGGGTTTGCGGGGAATAAGTGAGCTTTGTCCGGGCGCGCGGAGAATCTGCGTGGCCCGGTGGTGTGAGGGGTTGGCTTGGGACGGTCACTGTCACCTCCCTTGAGATCCGGCGTCTTAGGGAATTGGTAAGTGACGAGGACGTCACCTTGAAAGAACATTGTATCCCGACTTCTCGGCCCGGGTTACAAGCCGCGTAGTCTAGGAAGTGCGTTTATGGCGCCTCGTGCGCAGTACCAGGAAAAGGCCGGCTCCAATCAACAGTGCGATTGTCGAGGGTTCAGGTATCACAACCAGGTTTAGCCCGCTTGCCTGAAAGTACGCTGATTTTCCACCGCCGAGGTCGTAGGCATTGGAGCTGCCGACATTCGAGACATTGGTCAGGTTGACCGTGGCGGAGCCGTTGATGAGTGTATAGGTGCCCGAGGCTGTCGCGGAGGAAAGCCCGACCAGATCTGCCACACTGAATCCGCCGAAGGTCACGGAAGCGCCGTTCACCGTCAGCGTATTTGCCAAGCTGAAGACAAATTTCGAGCCGGACAGCAACGCGAGACTACCACCTATCGTGCCGTCGCCACCGATGGATGCTCCTGAGTTTACCGTGACAGCGCCTGTTGCTGCGGAACTGTCTCCATCGATGAGCAGCGTGCCGGCCGACACTGTTGTCGTGCCATTATAGGTATTCGTTCCGGTCAAAACCCATTTCCCAGTTCCCGCCTTGACCAGGTTCAACGTGGTGGCCGATCCATTGGTGATGGCGCCGATGGAGTTCGCAGCCGTGCTGCTGCCCTGAAGCGTGAAATTCTTGACTCCGCTGTTCGCTCCCGAAATTCCGGTGCTTACAATCAGTGCCCCGCTACCATCGGCTTGTAGTGCGGAAGTGGAGGAACTGATCTGAAACGTCTTGGATGTGGTTTCGCCGGAGCCGTTGTAAATCAGGCTGCCGCTGTCGGTTGATAGACTCCCCAGTTTGATGGGACCGCTTCCCAGGTTGTTATTTATGGAAGCCACCTTGATGGCTCCTCCGCGAACCACGGTCCCTCCGCTTGAGGTATTGGTTCCAGTCAATGTGAGCGTTGTCGTTCCTGTTTTTGTCACGCCTGACGAGGCTCCGACTCCCGTGATGTTGTTTGCAAACGTATAGTCTGAAGTCTGCGCGAAGGTCAGCACCGTGCTATTGTCGTTGAGATTCACAGCGCCCGTGCCTAGTGAGCCTGCGGCACCACCCAGCGTGAGAGAGCCGCGCACATCCGTCGTACCAGAGTAGGTGTTGGCTCCGGTGACGATTTTCGTTCCTCCGCCCCAGATCCAGAGATTAGCCGTTCCGCTGATTACTCCGTTCAGCGTCAATGAACCGCGGGAAACCATGATCTGTTGATTGCCGGAGACCGCGAGATTCGCGTTCATCGTCACGTAAGGCAGATTCGAGCTGCTTACCGAGCCGACATCGATCAAGAAATTGCCCACCGTCCCGGCGCCAGCCGACGATCCATAGCTCGTACTGGTGCCGCTCAGCGTGATCGTCTGTCCGCCTACCGTCGAGCCAATGGTGACGATGTTTGCGCTGTTGGTGTTCGCATAATTGAAGAATTGCGTATTTGCCGTCTGGTTCCCATTGAGGCTGACGGTGAATGGCGAGGTCACAGCGGATCCGCCTGCCACGAAGGCGAGATTATCCGTGGCTGAGGTGCTGGTTTGAAACGCTCCGCTGCCTCCGCCTGTGGAATCAGTGTTCCAGAAATTGCTTGTTCCCCAGGTTCCGCTCGGGACATCGCCTGCTCCTGCAGTTGTACCATTCGTATCCCAATAAAGGTTTGTCGCCGATGCGGAGCCCATCCCCACTGCCAGCGCGACCAGCATGCTGAGTGCTGGTTTCGTCTGCGCAAGGGGAGCGTGGCTCCGTCCTGAGTATTGCTTTCTCGTGGTGGGAAGGGTGTTTTTCATCGGATGCGAGGGAGGTTTGGGTTGCTGAGTTACCAACTATGCCCCTGCTCGCGATGCGACAAGTTGCGTGGCGATTACCAGTTAACTAGGGATTCAAGGTCGTCGGCTGGATCCGGATCTGAAAGGAGCCGGCGGCGGGAGGAGTTTTGAAGTATACCTTGCTCTTGTAGGAGAAACCATTCATTCCCCCGGTACGATAATCCACCAATCCCTGCCAGTCTGCGGGCATTTCGAGCGAGACGGCATCTCCGGTGGGTCCGGCAAAGACAAACACGCCTTTGGCTCCATCGACCAGATTGGGCGTGCCGGATATGTCGGGAAAACTCTTCGGAGTCTGAGTTCCGAAGGCGTAGTGCCCGCCCAAAATGAACTCTGTGCGGATAAACATGGAAAAGAATAGACCGGCGGCATCGGTCGGGAGATTCCCATATGTGCAGGTGACTTCTCCGGGTGCGGTGATTTCGTACCGGAACGTGGCTCCGGATTTGAACGAGACCGATACTTCTGTTTCGGTGCTGTTGGTGATCTCGGGTTTCTCCCGTTCGGAGGCTGGTTTTCCCTGGATGATCAACTGAGGCAGTTCTAGCGTGATCGAGCCGAGTGCAGTTTCCATGTGCAAGCCGACCTTTGTCGGGCCCGCCTTGGGATTATCATTGAACGTGGAGAGGGCGATATCATCGGCCGCCAGATGGGGCATGGCCGCTGCGCACAACAGGATGGAAGCGAGGAGGGGTTTCATAAGCTGGAAATCACGGACGAAATATTTGCACGCGGCCAGTAAGTGGATCGACTTGCAGAGTGGCAAAGTTGGCTCCTTGGGCGAGGGAGGGATCTCCCTCCATCACTAAAGTCAGAAAGCTGTTGCTTCTGGAAAATGGATCGTTTTCCGAGGCAGGAATCGCCGATCCGTCGGGTTTGAAACGCAGAGCTACAAAGGGAGGGGTTCCATACTCCCCGATACGAGTCGGCGAGATTTGTCGGGTCATGGTCAATATGCCGGAGTGGGTGGGGTCGGGAGAAAAGATGACAGGGCTGGAGAGATACCGGGGACGCGTGAGAGGATTCGCCGATGCGCCATCGATCATGTAGGCCTGCACTGCCCGCCAAACCTTGGGTGAGGCAGATGGTGATTCATTAAGTTCCGGTAATTGAAAGAATCTCACCTCCACAGGAAGGTTGCGTGAGATGGCTGTTTGTCGGGCGAGCCCGAGGAGATCGCTGACCGCCACGCTTTCCGATCCCAGTTTAGCGGCCCGGAGAGTGCTGATCATTCCCGGCAAGGTGAGTGCGGCCAGTAATGCCAGGATGGCCATCACCGCCAGCAACTCGACAAGGCTGAAGGCGCATGCGCGTCGATCCCGGAGAGATGCATTCATGGGGCGAACTCCTTGGCATTGATTACCCGCATCTTGTAGAGTGTTCCAATCGGCGTTTGTTCCCCGGGCTGGGCATAATCCGGGATGCGCTGGTCATTGGGATCGATGTAGCGCTCGATAATTTCGGCTCCCCGATCCTCGGCGACGATACGGTCTACGCCCTCCCGCCACACAGTGGGGTCTCCTCCCTTGGCCTTTTTCAGGCTTTGGGCGCGGTAGTGAATCGTGAACGTGTTCGATTTTGTGGTGAGCCGTGGATAAATATCGGCATAGGGTTTCTCACGGCTGTTGTCTCCGGTGAGTCGTCGAGTGTCCCAGTAGGTGGACATGCTGGAGTACGAAGCCGCGTCGGATGGTACCAGATGAATGCCGCAAATCTCGGCTGCCGATCGAAAGATATCCGGATCGTTTGAGAGTCCGTAAGCGCTGGGGTTAAACCTTCGAGCAAACCCTTCCAGGGTTTTGTCGGCATCAACGTCCTTACGGAAATAGACGTTCGACGGCGCCTGACTTGGGGCTCCGGAGGTTTTGTAGGTATCGGCCTTTGCATCTGGAATGGAAAGCAGCTTCTCGGACTTCAGGACCGCCCGGATGGCGGTATCCCTTGTCAGGTAGGTGAAGGGAACCATCTGGTAATTCATATTTACCCGGCCAGCAGTCGACAAAGGCTCGCTGATGGCGTAGGGCTCGACCACCGGCATGTGAAAGAGATCAAGAAAGAGGGAGTCCGGCGGCTGCCCAGGACTCGATGCCCCTGTGACGTCACGATCCTTGTTTCCCGCATGGAGTCCGGTGGGATCTGGCCGAAAGAGGAGCGTTTGCCACGGTCGATTCGCCAGAACTCCCGTCGGCAGCGAACCAAACATGACCGGGGAGGGAATGAGGCGATTGGGTGAAAAGTAGGTCGGGCCGGGATCCACTCCGGATTGGAAGTCTATCCCGAAATACGGTTGATAGGAGCCCTTGCCGATGTCGCCCTCATCCGCCTTGTTGATGTAGGCTCCATCCTGCTGGTTGGCGATCCCATTGTCCCAGTCGCCCACGAGACCGGGTGCCTGAAAGACTCCAGTGTGAGATGGGACGACCGTATCCCGTATTGAGCTCCAGCCATATCCGATATAAGGGGATTCGCCATTGGCGTTGGGATCGGCGCTATTGATAGTGTACTGATCTCTGTAGCTATTATAAGCAGGGTTGCTGACATTGGCCAGTTTGCCTCCGGTTCCTCCGTAAAACGGGTAGTTGTTTCCCGCCCGCAGCATGTGGGCGAAGTGCTGGCTCGTGGTGCCGAAATACTCATGCGCAGCGAAAAGATTGTCCGAAGGTTTGACCCCCTCGCGCGCGGCAATGAGGCGGATGTCGCCGGGGGTCGCGACGATACTGCGGACCACATCCGTTTTTGAAAGAAAGGGATACGAGCGGTTTCCCCCGTCGATGCGTCCGCCGCCGAGGAATCTGCGGTAGTTTACGACGGATTTGGTGCTGTCGTTGGAGTTCTTGACCTTGTCGGGGGCCAGTGATGGCACGGGGAAGGGAGTGCTGCCGGAGGATGGAAAGGTGATCGTGACGGTCTGGATCAGATCCCCGATTGTTTTGCCGCTGGAATCAAGCGCGTAGATATCCACCTTCACATCCCCGCCGGTGAAGTTGAAGGTTCCGTTTGTCGTCATGTCGCTGACCTGGCCAGTGTATCCGGTGATCGCGCTGATAAATGGGTAAGAGGAATTTGTCAGCTGGCGGAACCCCACGATGCCGCCGAAATAGGTATCGCCAGCCACGCTGAGATCGTTGACCCTCCCGGTGAAAGCGCTTGCGGGGAAGCCCATGGAAACCGGATTGCCCGACCCGCTGTCCCACCTGAATCCGTCGAGTCCGCTGATTTTAACGGTGAACCACGGTCGGGCTTGCACCAGTCCCAGCGAGGGATCGAAAAGCTGGACAAAGAAACCGGCCTGTACGCGGATCTTCCCGGGTTCGACGCGGGGGATCACGTTTCCCTTTGCATCCGTCGTGTCGGTGGGATTTGTCGCGTTGTCAGCCGTGCCGATAAAGACCAGCGATACGCTCTGCACGGTGGGAAAACGTCCGAACCCTCTCGTCTGGGTCGCGGAATCCACGATGGGAATGACCTGTCCGACTCCGCCATTGTAGGCATCCAATTTCTGTGTGTATTTGCCTGCATCTGTCAGGGTGCTGTCCCGGAGATTCGTGCAGCGGATATAGTCGAACATCTCGGTCAGGATCTGGTTGCGGTCGTTGCCATACTTTGCTGCGAATGATCCGCCGAAGCCTGGAATGTCCTGCGATGTCATGCTTCTCAGATACTCAAGCAGCATGCGATTTCGTCCCAGCCCGTCGACCGAGGGTGTCGCAGGCAGGTCGGTGGTGGCATCGTTCGGGTCCTGCCGGGTGAAATAATAACGATACGGGACGCCGAGGTCGTTTCGCATGGTGGAGCAAAAGGCGATCAGCCTGTCAAAGGCCGTACGATGCGTGGCATCATCCGAGGCGCTCAGCGGCCACATGCTGATGCGCGGCTGATTGAAGAGGTTCACATCCGGCGCACGACTGCTGGCGGTGAGGAAGAATTTGTTTTGCTCCAGAGTGTCCTGATTAATGACAGCGGCATTATTTTGTTCGCGTTCACCGGATGACAGGATTGGCTTGAAGACGATCTCGTCGATGCTTGCGTAAAGGCGGTCGGGGTCCGGGTTGAGAGCCCCCGTGGCTTTTTGCGTGCCGCCTTCCGACCCGCCGCCTGTGATGCGCGGGGTGATAGAGTAGATCTGATTCGCGGTCAGGTTCTTGAAGACCGTGCTGAGCGATGTCATTGCGGGATGACCGGGGTAGCGCTGGTATTCATGCTGGGCGGGCTGATACACGGCCAGGTTGAAGTCATCTGTGCTGTACGCACGAGGCGTATCCGTGAAGACGCCTTCGGACGAGGTGTTTATGTTTAGCTTGCAGCTTTCATCGTCTGCCCAGAAGGCAATGCGTCCCGTGATGGGATTTGCATCGGTCGCTCCAGCCACCACGGCCTTGATTCCTCCTGCGTCGGACTGAGGGGCGACGACCGTGCCATCGGCCAGCACATAGAGCCAACGCACTGGCATGGGGGCGGGATTGCTTCCGCTTCCTCCCGCGATTGGGGCATCCGGGCTGATGTCAAAGCCCTCGACGTTGCCTTTGGCTCCTGGATCTAGGATAGGATAGATCGTCTTTGTCCCGGAAGTCATCGGCTGATTCAGGTCGGTGAAAATGGCGGTTTGTCTGGCCCAGTCGGATGGCACCTTTTCCGTGTCCGAGTATGGGTCAAATGCGCCCGTGCCTGTCATCGCGCTGGAGGTAAAAAGTTTGTACCAGCCCGCGGGCTTGCCTGCCGCATCGTAGGTGCGAATCATTCCCGGTTGCGAGGCCCAGGCCAGAGGCGCGCCGGTGTTGTCCACGCCTCTAGTTCCCGCATTGATCTGGCTGATTGCGAGATTGACGGCTGATTGTGCGAGGAGCCTAGACGATGCACCCTCAGCGTAGGATTTGGAAGACTGCAGCTCCGTATGCACGGTGGAGAAAAATGCGAGCGCTAGAGCGGCGAGGAAGATGAGGCTTGCCAGGACGATTACGAGCGCCATGCCGCGCTGTGGATCGGACCGCTTTAGCTTGAACGATATATCTGCGTTCATCAGGAACTCCATTTCGCCCCGGGCAGGGGAACCTTTGTGCGGAAGACACGATAGCCGATATTCTTTGCGGAAAGACGGCGTTCCAACTCAGCAATGTCGTCCTCCAGCTTTGCTTCGGACGAGGAATCAAGGAAGAGTCCGTCCAGGCCGACATCCGGTGCGGTGGCGGGATTGCCGAGGCGCTGTGCGGAAGGCTCGTCGATCACGACCATGGCGACTTCCACCAGGGGCGGAAGCTGATGGGCCGTCGCTGGCTGAGGGCTGGATGATGCCCCCTTCGTCGAGTCGTATTCGTAATCGGAAACCAATGGCGCAGAGTTTCCATCGAGGCTTGAGGCTTGAGGCAAAATGACAAGCGCGATGACGTTTTCGGCGATCTGGTGGACCGGTGGATCGCTCGATGCAAGGGGGGCGGTGAACCATCCTGTCGATCCTGCATCGGCATAGACCGAGAGATTCTGCGTCGGCTGAAAAAACTGCATGAGACGAAATCGATGGCGCGTGGCGGGCTTGTTCGATCCCAAGGCATCCAGGAACGCCGGGCGGAGAGGATCAGCGCTGTATTGGATGTAAAATCCCGTCGAGTTCAATGCGGAGTCCAGATGCTCAAAGCTCGCCTTGTTGGAATAGCCCAGCGGAGCCTGAAAGAAGACAGCTTGTGTCACCTGTCCCGGGACAAGAGCTTTGCCCGTGATAAACTGAAGATCTGAATTCCTACGATAGCGGGTCGGATTCGTCAGGTCGTCGTAATCATAATACGTATTAAGCGTAGCCTGGCCCAGTGTGCGGGTGAGGATGTCAAACGCGGTCCTTGCTCCCTGGATCGCCTCGACCCGGGAGCTGGTGCTGCGCCAGGCATTGGCGGTCTGCTGGGTAATGCCAAAGATGACGACCATAATGATAGCCATCACCGCCGTTGCGGCTAAAAGCTCGATGATGGTGAAGGCTTGCCCTTCGTTCGCTTTTCGCCCGGGCAGGCCTTGCTTGTGATCGGTTCCTGGGTACGGACATCTCACAACGAATCAACAGGCTTCGGCAGGATTACGGAGCAGGTGTTCGTCAGCAAAGGCTGGTTGCGGCTGGAGATGCGGATCACCACGCGCTGGGCGGCTGCCGTAGTGGACAAATCCGTAGGCGCAGCCACGGATGCCGTGAAGACGCGACGCTGGTCCCCGGGGCTATCCACCGGGATTCCGCGCTCATCGAAATAATAATTGGTAGCCGAGAGATTGGAGGCGTCTGTACGCAATACCTCGGAGGTGATTACGCTCAGAATCTCCGACCGCGTAGTGGTCGACATTGCATCCCGGAAGGTGGACAAACCTACCGGGATAAGCCCCATAACGCCCAGCATCGCAAACGAAACGATGCCGATGGCTATCACTGCCTCGACCAGGCTGAACGCTTGGAGCGCGAAACGGTGGGTGCTGCCTTTTCGTCGTTGCTGGCAAAATTGCATGGGGGGATGGCAGGTAGGTTATCGAGGAGATCTCTTGTCGACAACATTGTCTTCAATGTCGGTCTGTTAGACGGTTTTACCTATACATTCATTCGCGCCATTCAGCTAACGACGAAATGCTTTCCAGTTAACCTGGGCGGTGTTCATTGGACCTCGAGTATTGTCGAAAGGACGTTCATAGAGCTTCCTCCCACCATTACCTCAAACTCGCCCGGTTCGACGATGAACTCGAGATCCTCGTTGTGATACCCGAGTTCCGTCTTGCCGACGTCAAAGGTCACCGTCACCGACTCACCTGCTTTGACAAGGACTTTTTGAAAGCCCTTCAGTTCCTTCGACGGTCGTGTCACCCGGCTCACGCGATCCCGGATGTACATCTGGATAATTTCCAAGGCGTCAACGAAGCCCGTGTTTCTCAGGCAGGCGGAAACCGACGTTGCCTCGTTAATGGCGATGCGAGGTCGCGAAAGCTTGATCCCAGAGTATTCGAAGGTGGTGTAGCTCAGCCCGTGGCCAAAGGGATAGAGGGGTGTCGATGGACTCTGATGGTATTTCTTCCGGGCGCTCGGTTTATGGTTGTAGTAGACCGGTAGTTCCTCAGCAAGGCGGGGGAAGGTCACCGTTGTCTTGGCGGATGGGCACACCTCCCCGAAGAGAATCTCGGCCAGAGCCGTGCCTCCCTCCTGCCCGGGATACCAGGCGCAGAGAAGGGCGTCGCTTTGGCGGGCGATTTCTTCCACCGTATGCGGACGGCCTTGGACGAGGACTGTGACGATGGGTTTGCCCAACGCGCGCAATCTCTCCACCAGGGTCGCCTGGGCGCCACCGAGGTCGATATTTCCCCGGTCAATGCCTTCTCCGCAATCAATATCGTCGATCCGGGTGTCGACGGCGATCGCCTGTCCGCCGTCGGTGTATTGCGTATCAAATGGACGTGCGCTGGACCCGCCGACGCAGGCGACGATCACATCGGCCTGACTGGCGGCCTCGATGGCCGCAGCGATTCCCTCTTCAGAGCAGTCGGTGATACCGCAGCCACGGACATAGTCCACGAATATTCCGCGAGCGGCGGCGGCAGTCTGTATTCCCTGGAGGATGGTCACCACATTGCTGGCGTCCTGGTAGCAGACGTAGTCACCGATCTGGTTGTAGAGATTGTGAGCGTTGGGTCCGATGACGGCGATTTTTCGTATTCCGCCAGCCTTCAGGGGAAGGATTCCATCGTTCTTCAATAGCACGATGCCTTCCCTCGCGGCCTGCAGATTAAGCTCCCTGTGTTCGAGGCAGTGTACGCGAGCACTTTTTTCCGGATCGACATAGGGATTCTCAAACAGCCCCAGCAAAAACTTGATGCGGAGAATACGTCGGACCGCCTTGTCGATCTGGTCGACGGTGATCTGCCCGCAATCCAGTGCGTCGGGCAGAAAGTTGAAGGCGTCGTCGCGCAGGCTTTGGTCGATGCCGGCATTCACCGCCTGGGCGGCCGCCTCAGCCATATCCTGTGCGGTGAAATGATAGTTAAAGAGCTGGTCGATGCCGCACCCATCCGAAACGACGAATCCCGGGAAACCCCAGCCCGCCTTCAGGAGATCAGTCAATAAATACCTGTTGCGATGGATGGGGATGCCATCCATCTCCGTGTAGGATGCCATCACAGACATCGCCCCGGCGGCAATAGCCTTCTTGAACTGCGGAAGGAACCGCTCATGAAGCTCCTGTCGGCCGCAATGAACCGGACCGTTGTGTTGACCGCCCTCGCTCGATCCAAAGGTGGCGAAGTGCTTGAGCGTTGCCATGGCGGCTGAATCAGCCGTGTAATCGCCGGAATGCATCCCGGAGACGATCTGCGCTCCCAGTTCCCCGGTAAGGTAGGCGTCTTCACCCAGCGTCTCCTCCACCCGGGACCATCTCGGGTCTGTTGCCAGATCAAGCACGGGGGAGTAGGACATATGCGTGCCTTCTGATCGAAGCTCCGTGCCGATCACTCTGCCCACGCGGTACATGAGATCCCGATTCCATGAGGATGAGAGGCCGATGGCCGCCGGGAATACCGTGGTGCCGAGACCTGCCACTCCATGAGGGCAGTTGGCCGCGAGGAGCGCGGGTATGCCGAGACGGGTATGCTCCACCAGATGGCGCTGGATGGCGTTGGCCAGTTCAGCCGCCTCACGCGGGCCGAGCCCGTCATCACGCGACACCCCGCTCCACGGATCAGCGCGCTGTACCGCCGAGAGTGTGCCGATGCCGTTTTGCGCCTTGGAGAAAAACTCGTCCGAGAGCTGGATGCAGCGGTCTTTCCCTCGCACGTAGCACTTCCACCCTGCGAGGTTCTGGTTCATTTGAGCCAGCTTTTCCTCGATGGTCATCATCGACAAAAGTGCGCCGATTCGTTCCTCGAGAGGAGAGTGGGGGTCTCTATAGTTCATTCAGTGTGTCGTCAGTTTGGAAATATTCCCGGTGGCGGGACCGCAACGGGAACTGACTGCTCCGGCAGAGCGACGCGCATTCAGATCCAGCGTGATATCGGCCTCCCGCTCATGGATGCATCATTCTTGTTTTCGGGAACCAGGCCGGACAGACCAAATATGATTACCAGTTAACTTTTGTCGGTATTTGCTCCAGCCTGGTTTGTCTTCTTGCTAAGGTTTTACGGTATGAAAGCACCGCGTCGCATCGAGATCCCATCCTTTCCCAAGAGCAAACGCCTGGCTGTGACAACCAGCTTCGACGACGGGCACACTCATGACCGACGAATCGTGGAAGCCTTCAACGAGTGGGGGCTGAGGGGAACCTTTAATCTCAACTCCGGCCTTCTGAGACGGGAGGGAACGCACTCTCCCGACGGGGCGCGCAGCTATCTCGATGCGTCGGAGGTCGCAGACCTCTACCGGGGGCACGAGGTTGCCATCCACTCGGCGACACATCCTCACTTGCCAAGGCTCGATGCCTCGCAAATCGCCCTTGAGGTGCTGGAGGATCGAAAGGCTCTGGAGGATCTCGTCGGCTACCCTGTACGAGGGATGGCCTATCCCTATGGAACCTATGACCAGAGAACGATCGATCTGCTGCGCTCCCTGGGAATAGTCTATTGCCGCACGTGTGAAAACGCGGAGCCCTGCTTCCCTCCGAAAGACAATCTCACCTGGCCGACGACCGCGCACCAGTACGCCACTGAACCAAGCGTGCCGGAGAGATTTCAGCATCTATATGACAACTCTCGGCGGGGAGGGGTCTTTTTCATCTGGGGTCACGGTTTCGAGTTTCACGACCGCAATGACTGGGAGGCCCTTGAGCGCATCTATCGTCCGCTATCCGGAAAACCCGACGTTTGGTACTGCACAAATATCGAACTCTTTGACTATGAGGATGCGCGGAAACGTCTGGTTATCGCCGCCAATCGCCAAACAGCTTTCAACCCCAGCGGACTTGCCGTTACCATTCTGGTCGACGGAGTAGTGATGGAAATACCGCCGGGAGCGACTCGTTCACTAATATCCTCCGAAAACACGTAGTCTGAGAGGTTCGCTGGATCGCAGGGTGCTCGCGAAGCGCGAGCCCTTTGCGGCTTCGCCTCAATTTGAGGGGAGCCCGAACAACTCCCGATACCTCTTCGCGGCTTCAGGCATCTTGGTGATGCCTTTGCCTTCCGGCCAGGGAAAGAGCATGTGGTCTCCATCGGGAGCATTCACATCGAAATAGCAGTGAAAGTAGACGTTGTTTTCCGGGTTGGTAATGAACTCATGCATCTGCTCGATAAAGTACGGATTGTCCCGCCCTCCATGCTTCCCATACACGAGACCCCACTCACAGATGGCCAGAGGTTTGTTGCCATGCTCCCTGGCAAACTTCACCCAAAAGGCCAGTCCGTCACGCCCCGGTAGGTCGGACAAGAGGTTTTCCTTCCAGCTCTTTTTCCTGCGTATCTGGATTTCCTCCGGTGTTGCATCCTCCGGCAGGGGGTAGATATCCGGTATCCAGGCCTGATCGTAAACATCGAGCCCGACGAAATCGACATACTCGTTGCCGGGCCATGCAGCAAAAGCCTTGCTGCCTCGCAGTCCGATGGTCGGGTTCCAGCAAAACTGCAACTTCTCCGCCCCTGGCACGGCTCGCATCGTCTTGACGATCTCCCGCCAGTACCCGGCGAATGCCTCGGGATTCTTCCCCGCGCGCCAGGTGTACCAGCCGCCATTGAACTCCCAACCCGGGCGCAAAATTGTATTGTCTAAGCCGTTCTTCACCAGATTCCTCGCCAGAGCCTCGAAGTGCGCGTTGTAAGCCCCGGCGGCTCCCTGCTCGAGCGAGACTGGTTCTCCCGCTCCGGAGCCAGTTTTGGGTCCGTCGCCTTTCCACGGCCCGACGAGCATCGGCACGCTGAGCACCAGGCGTCGACCGGGAACTGCGTTGACCCATTGTCCCCAGGGTTTCAAGATCCAGTCTCCCCCTCGCATGAGGTCCCAGGAGTCGAAAGGCAGAAACTCCTCCGCCCAAATGACCGAGCGATTAATCCATCTGCTGTAGGCGTCGAAGTACCCCTCGCTGAGTCGTTTCACGCTTCCTTCGACCACGGTATATGGCGGCGCGGTATTGTTGCCGAGAGGGAGCTTTTCCGGCGCTTCTGCCTGCAAAGCAGTGTCTGCGATGAGAGCTATGAGGCAGGCAAGGGCGATACTCTGAAGCCGGGGGGTGTAAATAGGCATTGTTTTCCCTTGAACGACTAAGCCAGTTTGCCGTACTGGTCAAAAACCCCTCAGCTTTCCAGTTAACTTCATGCCCTCCATTACGCTCCGGGAACTCGCGGCCCTGGCCGGATGTTCACACGCCACGGTCTCCCTTGCCCTCAGGAAGCATCCTCGCATCTCGGCGGAGACTCGTGAGCGGATCCTCAAGCTGGCCCGGGAGACTGGTTACAGCCGCGATCCCGTGGTCGCGTCGCTCATGACACAGTTGCGTACGACGAAGAGAAATCGCAGCTTTGAAAAGATCGCTCTGCTTTCCTACTGGGACACGCCGGATGCGTGGCGTACTTCTCCGCATGATACCACGGGTTTCCATGGCGCTTGCTCGCGTGCCGCGGAGCTTGGCTATGAAATCGAGGAGTTTTGGGGCAAGGCCCCAGGTATTACTTCGCAGCGGCTCAGCAAGATCCTGCACACGCGCGGCATTCGCGGCCTGATTATTGGGCCTTTGCCGAGGCCTTGGGGACATGTTTCGTTGAACTGGACCCACTTTGCTGCTGTGGCGATAGGAAATACCGTGGTGCGCCCAGGCTTGCATCGAGTCATTCACTCCCAGTCCCAGGGGATGAGTCTCGCTCTGCGATCACTCAAGCACCAGGGATACGAACGTATCGGATTCACCAGCCTGATCGACCAGAGCCGCCGGGTCAACCAGGGCTGGCTCGCCTCATATCTCCTCCATTCCTACGAGCAGCCAGCGAAGCTGCGCGTCCCGCCGCTGATCACCAAGTCGTGGAACCGGGAGAAATTTCGTCGGTGGCTGGAAAAACATAAGCCCGACGCGATCGTGAGCAATTACGACATCCCGCTTCATTTCCTTGCCGAGTTCGGTGTACGCGTCCCGGAGGATATGGCATTCGCATCGCTTGATCGCATGCACGATACCGATCCCTACGCCGGTATCGATCAACTGCGAGGCAAGATGTATGGAGCGGCGGTGGACCTGTTGGTCTCACTTATCGAGAGCAACCAGTATGGACTGTCAGAGCATCCGAAGATCGTCCACTTTGAGGGGGTATGGCAGGCGGGTCCGACCGTGCAAAAGAAAAAAGCAGTCGTATGAGAATTTCTGCATTCAGGTTAACTGGATAGCATCGGCGCGCTGGTTTCCAGCAAAGGGACGTTCAAAGGTGCGTTCATGCGCACCTCTTTTGTGGAATCGCCGCCTGATCTCCGGGGCGGAGGCGAGTTGGTAGTCCGGCCGGGGACAACCGGGATTCATACCGAGATTATTCAGGCCGCAATCGACAAGTCTGCGGCGATGGGCGGCGGAAGGGTGGTGTTAGCCCCGGGCCACTATTGCGCTGGGACCATCATCATGCGAAGCAAGGTCGAGCTGCATCTGGATAAGGGAGCCATTCTTTCCGGAACTTCGGACGTAAGTGCCTACCTGCAGAAGACTGGTCAGCAGGGTGCCCGGATCGTGGGGGGCTCAGCGACAGCCCTGCTTTTCGCTGAGAACGCGGACAACATTGCCATTACCGGCGAGGGCGTGATCGATGGAAATGGCTCCGTCTTCTGGGAAAAGCTGGAAACACCTCATCCCTGGGTCGAAGAAGCCCGACGCTTCGGAAAATGGGTGCCCGCTTTTGACTACAAGGCTAAACCGCGTCCGCGTGCGCTGATCCTTTTTGCAAACTGCTCCAATGTGCGGCTGGAAGGATTTCGGGTTCAGAACTCGCCGGCATGGACAATTCATCTGCTGGCCTGCTCCAGCGTGGTCGTGCGAAGCATCGTCCTGAGGGGAATCCTGCACGGGTGCAACACGGACGGACTGGATCTCGATGGTTGCAGCGACGTACTGGTGGAGGACTGTGATATCTTTACGGGCGACGATGCGATCTGCCTTAAGAACACAAACACCTGGGGGTTGAAGCGCCGCTCGCACGACATCATCGTGCGTCGCTGCCGACTGCGCTCCACCACGCATGGATTCACCGTCGGCACCGAGACGCAGGATGATTTTGAGGACGTCTCGTTTACAGATTCGCAGATCGAGCAGGCAGGCGAGTACCACACTCTCACCGGCATCGGCATTAGCGTTCTCGACGGCGGGGCGATTCGACGCATGCATATCGCGAATGTTTCGGTCTCGGACGCCGTGGGTGCCATTCAAATCCGGCTCGGCAATGAGGGTAGGGGCCAGTCGGTCAAGGTGCCTGGTGAGATTCGGGACATCACCCTGGAAAACATCACCATACGGCGCGCTCACGGAAACTCTCTCATCGCCGGGCTCCTGCACCATCCGTTGCGGAACATCATCCTTCGCAATATCAGCCTGGAATTTGTGGACTTCGCAGATCCCACGAACATCTCGGCGGGATTTCCCGAGATGGAGTCCGAATTTCCGCCCAGCACGACGTGGCGCTTTCTTCCTGCCTTCGGATTCTACTGCCGCCATGTCGATGGTCTGGAGCTGACCAATGTCACCATCCTGCCCGGAGCGCAGGACGACAGGCCCGCGCTCGCGCTGAAAAATGTCCGCTCCCTGCACTGTGAGAATTTCGATGCGGCGGAGTATATCCGTCTCCCGGGCGAGGAGTAACCCCTGTACCGATTTCGTTCTGCCGTCCATTTTTTTTTGGCATCGCGCAGGAGCTCGCGCGCCTTCACGCGCTGATTCAGCACATATCCTATGACTACCGAAACGTCTCCTGGTTCGCTCCGGCACACTCCGCCTTTTGTCTGGGAGGATAAGCCCTCCGATTGCCTGGACCTCGTCTGGCGTTACTCAGCCAATCCCATTCTCGGCCGCCGTGCCGTTCCGTGCGCCCAAGCTATTTATAATAGCGCTGTCGTTCCCTTCCGCGGGCGCTATGTCGGCGTGTTCCGCGCGGATCATATGGATGGACTGCCCGGTCTGCATCTCGGGTGGAGCGACGATGGCATTCGGTGGGACATCGCCAATGAAACCCTGCCATTGGAAACGAGTGAGCCGGAATTGACCAAACCAGCCTACGGCTACGATCCCCGTATTTGCCTGGTCGATGGACGTTATTATATCACGTGGTGCTGCGAATATCACGGGCCGACCATCGGCATTGCCTGGACGGAGGATTTTCAGTCCTTTCAGCGGCTGGAAAACGCGTTTCTGCCGCATAATCGCAACGGCGTACTGTTTCCCCGGAAAATCGGCGGGAATTTCGCCATGCTTAGTCGCCCCAGCGACAAGGGGCATACGCCCTTCGGAGACATTTACTACTCGGAGAGCCCGGATATGTGTTTCTGGGGCAGGCATCGCTTCGTCATGGCGTCAGGTAGCCTCTGGTGGGAAGGGGTGAAGATCGGCTCCGGAGCCGTGCCTATCGAAACCCCGGAAGGCTGGTTGCTGTTGTATCACGGCGTGCGAAGCAGTTGTAATGGACTCGTCTACAGCATGGGCGCGGCTTTGCTCGATTTGGAAAAGCCCTGGAAAGTGCGTTGCCGACTCACTGGTCCCCTCCTGATGCCGGAACGCGATTACGAGGTGTATGGCTCAGTGCCCAATGTCGTATTTCCTTGTGCGGCTCTCCATGACGAGGCGACCGGACGCCTCGCTATCTACTACGGCGCGGCAGACACTCATGTCGCAATCGCGTTTGCATATCGAGACGAGATCGTCGAGAACCAGCTCAGCTCTTCAGTTGCCTAGGGACGGCCGATACACAGGCATTCATCGTGTGTAATCGTACCGGGGGTGATTTTGATCGCTCGGTATCTTACACGCTAAGCTGAAATCAATTTGCGATGCATGCTCTCGATTGGATCATCACGGCTGTCCCGCTGCTCGTGGTGCTGCTGGTAGGCATTTTCGTACAACGCTATATGAAAAGCGTTGCCGACTTCATGGCGGGAGGCCGCCTAGCCGGACGCTATCTCCTTGCGGTGGCAAAGGGCGAGATGGAGGCGGGGCTCGTTGTGTTTGTCGCCTCCTTCGAGGTTTTCAGCCGGGCTGGCTTTACTCTGACTTGGTGGAATTGGCTGCAACCTCCGGTGTTTCTCTTCATCGCGGTTACGGGCTTTGTCATTTATCGCTTTCGCGAAACGCGCGCTCTCACTCTGGCTCAGTTCTTTGAGATACGGTACAGCAGAAGTTTTCGCATTTTCACCGGTATGCTCGCCTTTCTCGCAGGCGTGGTGAACTTTGGAATTATCCCGGCAGTGGGAGCGCGGTTCTTCGTCTACTTTTTCAAGTTGCCCGACGCGCTGACAGTCTTTTCCTTTCATGTGCCGACGTATGTCCTGATCATGGCGGCGCTCCTCGTCGTCACGACGTTCATCACGCTGACCGGTGGCATCCTAACCGTGATGATCACCAACTGTGTGGAGGGCATTCTTTCCCAGATATTCTACCTCATCATCATCGCAGGATTGGTCACGATGTTCTCCTGGTCCGACATCAATGAGGTCCTTTCCGGGCGGCCACCGGGACAGTCCATGCTCAACCCGTTCGATTCGCAAGGACTCAAGGATTTTAATATTTGGTATGTGTTGATGGGCATGTTTGTGGCTGTCTACGGGACCATGGCGTGGCAGAATGCAAGTGCTTACAACTCGGCCGCTCTCTCCGCGCACGAATCTCGTATGGGAGGCATCCTGGGACGCTGGCGGGAACTGGGTAAGGTCGCTGTGATTTATCTTATGGCTGCTTGTGCGGTGACATTCCTGCAAAGCCCGCATTTTGTTCAGCAGGCGACTGAGGCGCATGCGGCCATCGCCGGTGTTGCGCAACCTACAATCCGGGATCAAATGACCATTCCGATTGCTCTCTCCTATCTCCTCCCCATCGGCATCAAAGGCGTCCTGTGCGCGGTGCTGCTAATGGGTATATTTGGTGGAGATTCCACTCACTTGCACTCGTGGGGGAGCATCTTTGTGCAGGACGTTCTCGTTCCCTTGCGCAAAAAGCCATTTACCCCTGAGTCCCACATCTGGGCTCTCCGGCTTTCCGTAGTCGGAGTGGCCTTATTTGCCTTTCTTTTTGGAGCGCTCTTCAGACAGACAGAGTACATCTACATGTGGTGGAGCGTTACCACCTCCATCTATGTCGGAGGAGCAGGAGCGGCAATTATCGGTGGTCTCTACTGGAAGCGCGGAACCACCGCCGGAGCCTGGTCTGGCCTGCTCACTGGGTCTCTTCTCTCGGTTGGCGGAATCCTTGCACGCCAGATATTCTACACCTCCTTCCCGCTTAATGGACGTGAGATTTTCTTTTACGCCACCATCATCGCGATCCTCATCTACGTCGTGGTCTCACTGCTTACCTCCCAGGAGGAATTCAACCTCGAGCGCATGCTGCATCGTGGGTCATATGCCGTTTCCGCAGCAACAGATCAAGTCGCTATCCACCAACTGATGGAAAGAAAGATAAGCTGGTGGGATCGCATCGTCGGCATCGATGCAGAGTTCAGTCGAGGAGACCGCTGGATCGCTGGTTCGATCTTCGTATGGACGATGAGTTTTGCATTGATCATGATCGGCGGCTCGATCTGGAACCTCGTCGCCCCCTGGCCAGTATCCGTCTGATCCACATTTTGGCATGTCGCTATCATTTCTCTGCCCATCGCACTCGCCGTTGTGACCGCCGTCTGGTTCACCTGGGGTGGAGTGCGCGATATGATTGCCCTCTTTCGCAGGCTCCGAGCTGAAAAGCAAAACCCGCTCGATGATGGCTCCGTCGCCCACCACCGAAACCTGGACGAAGTCGGCCCTAAATAGTCGACCCATTGAAATGGAAGGCTCCTAAGCTTTAATCCTGGCCGCCTTCTATGATAAAAGGGCTTCCTGCTTTTTCTCCTTGGGTTATTTCGCATCTATTTTGATTGGACCTGACCGTTTTGACGACACGCCCTGCGAGGAGTAGGATCTCTCGAGAAAAGCTAGTGCCACAGATTGCGATCCAGCGTGCGGTATTGGATGGCCTCCATCACGTGCGGGGGCTGGATGGTGGGGCTGCCGGCCAGGTCGGCGATGGTGCGCGAGACTTTCAGGATGCGGTCGTAGGCGCGGGCGCTGAGCTGGAGATCGGTCATGGCGTGGCGGAGGAGTTCCTGCCCGGCGCTGTCGAGTTTGCAGTGCTCCTTGATCTGGCTGTGCGACATCTCGGCGTTCGTACGCGTCTTGCGGGATGAGGCAAAACGCTCGCGCTGGATGCGTCGGGCCTCGATCACGCGAGACCGGATCGCTGCGGAAGGCTCGGCGCTTTCCGTGCTGCTGAGATCTTTGTATTCCACGGCAGGAGCCTCGACGTGGAGATCGATGCGGTTTGTATTCCGAGGTCTTGCACGACGTGTTTAACCAGCTCGGGGCCCTTGAGTTGAAAGCGATCTGCGAGTCGGTCCTCGCCAGAGGGGGCGATAGCCGGGATTCTGGAGTCCTATTTCGCTTTTTTTGGGGGCCGAGTTTGTTAACCTGATCTCATGGGAGAACCAGCATCAGGGGCAGTTTGTGAAAAGGCATCCCGACCTGTTGTCCAAGAATCCGGGGCCGGGTCGGCTCCGCGAGACGGTCAGGGAGGGGGGCGCTCGGAGTCTTTCATCCCGGCATCGACGTCAAGTATTTGCTGATCAGTATATGTTTTTTCTATCATGCAAATCGATTCACGCTGTCCCAAAGCGTGGGCCTGGATTTGCAATCCTCTCGCGTGTCGACGGAGGGCCTGACTCATGCCATCGATCTGGTGCTCAATGGGCTGAAGCAAAGAAAATCGGGAGAAGGTCACGGTATCCGCTATTCTTCATTCGCACTTGGTTCCTTTTGATCGCAGGCTAGATCGTTCCACGGAGCGAAAATGTCGACTCAAGGCTCTGGCATTCGACCTGCTATGGTTGGCCCGTGCGTTCGCTTTTTCTGGTATGTGACTGAATATAGATCTCGGCGAGTTGCGATGGCGTGACGAAGACCATGTCAGCATCGCGCGAATCATAAATGGCTGCCACTTTGTCGAATGTCGGATATGTCCAGCAGTGAATGAATCCATTAACAAACGCCGGGCGTCTTTTTCCGGCTTGATCGCGGATTTCTTGAAGAAAATCTGCGGCAGAGCCCCTGCGCCAGCTCGTGACAGAGCGGAATACAGGTTTGTTGTCGAGCTGGTAAGTTAGGTTGCCGATGCCCTCTCTTCCCGAATAACGCCCCATATCGGCAAATATGGACTGAGCTGAAGGGAGCTGTTGAAGGTATTGCACTAGAATCTTGTCGCCTCCGGAGAGTGTCCTTACGGATTTCAAATCAAGGCGAGACATGTACCGGTTGGTCCACGCAAGAAAGGCATCCATAATGATGCGCGAATCCACGTAAGATGCGCCAAAGTTATCGGGGTGAATGTAGCCGACTCCGGATACATCTGCTATAAACTCGGTATTCGGAGTGGCCTTCGAGTAGTACCATTCCACTACGGCTGGCTGAAGGTCGATAATCGGCGGGCCTATGCCGAAGGCTAATGGGAATTCGCCGAATCTTGGGTGATTGAAATATCTGGCCTGCCAGAGCTTGTTCCAGAGGTGTTGGTTATCCCCGTCCGAGAGGGCTAGCGCTATGTAGATTTTGTTCGGATCGAACTTAATGGATTTGGACAAGGTTGGGGTTGATTTTGTCTTATCAAGTGAAATTCCGCTGGTGACACACGTGTTGCGGAGATAGTTGGTGCAAACGAGAGCTTTTCCGTAACGGCTAATGAGATCCACCCCCGGCGGTTCGCCTATTCCGACTCCTCCCTCGCCGTGGTCTGGAAATCCCAAAACTGGACAGACAGGATCCATCTCGGATAATATCTTTGCCACGACCTTCCTTTCTTCGATGGGGTCGGCTCCGGGCCTTTCTGAAGCCAGGGGTCCTGCTATCCATAATAGCGGGGCGCGCCATTGCATCTCGTAGGCGAAAGCAGCTGTTCCCAAGTCCTCTGATGTTGTGTAAGATGCCATGCTGTGATTCAGCCGATCCTTGTAGGTGTCCCATATCCAGGAGATGCCTTCCGGGAAGGTTTTGAATTTTTTTCGCAAGTCGATTTTTATCGGGAGTTTTAGTTCCTTTGCGATTTGAGGCGTGCAGACTATCAGGTCCTCGCAAGCGGCAATATTCACGGCATGAATGTCTCCGCGGTAGAGCTGGCCGTCGGGAATAATTGCTCCCTTGATATCATCCGAAAAGAGCTTAAATAGGGCCTTCCAATCAGAAATTATTTCATAAGACTGGATGTATCCTTTCTGAACGTGCTGATTTAGCCAAAATCGATCCTCACTATTGAAGTTGAGCCAAAGTCTGGGCTGCCTCCGGCTGCTGAGCGCCTGGAGGCAGGCCAGGGCGATTCGTTCCGATGCAGAAAGGTTGGAAATATCAACAGCCAACAAGTGATTGGCGGGGGCGGGTGATTTAGGGACGAAGGTTTTTCGATCTGGAGGTGCAAAATAAGGTAAGTTGCCCGGTAATGACGACGGGCGGCGAAGTGATCCGGCAAATTCGAGAATCCTGGAGACGCGTGCTGGCGGCATGCTTTCTTTCATCTGGAGCGCTAATGCGATTCCTCGAAGCAGCAGCTGGCAGGAGAGAAATTGGTTTGATTCGTCAAGATCCGACGCTATCGAGCCGCACCAGACATCGATCGAGTCATGAAACTGCGGACAGCCATGCTTTATGATTGCAGCGACAGGATAGGACTTTCCTGTTTCCGAGTCGATCCATTCGATCAGCGGGGTTACCGTATCCTCCTTGGGGAGCGTGGTAATATCAAGGTGCTGATATCTTCGGTGTTGCAGCCCGGAAAGATCCTCATCTGTCAGGCCGAGAGGGTTGGGAGCAAAGCCTGGTGCGGCAACGCGAAGGTGACCGGACTCAGTCGGTTCGCCGAATCCTCCAGTGCCAATCCCTTTGCCGTCGTGACGAAAGAGAGATTCGCCGCCCCGGCTCATCCACTTTCCATCCACCAAAATTGTAGGATGAGAGAATGGGATGCCTGAAAGAATAAAGACTCCGCCGCTTTCATGATATTTTTTCAATACAGGATACGCGTCGATCGGGAAAGCGTTGCCGTAGGGAAGCACGACGGCCGCGTACTTTGTTGGGCTCAATCGGTTGGCATCGCCAATTTCTTCGACATTTAGCAGCTCCGATTTGAAACCAGCCTCTTCCAGCAGTGACGCGATTCTACTCGGAGATAGTGCTTGCCAGCCGAGATAATTGAGGAAACCCGTTTCGTTAAATACCGCGATGATCGGCGGACGAAAGTCCTCATCGCCCAAGGTATTCAGCACAGACAGAAAGAACGCCGCTACCATGGCCGGCCAGAGAGGGAAGTAGTGAGCCCGGCGCGGGATGGTTTGGATACACCGGAACAACCCAGGGAAACCAGTCATGGACTCGGGATGGTATTCATATTGATGGTCGGATCGAGCAGGGTGTCGCAGGGCTTACTTTGGGGATCGTTGGGCAGTGTCAGGCGCCGAGGCGGGACAGGTTATGGAAGCTTGCTATTCAGGGTCGGGCCGAGCGCAACGAATGGATCCTCCCGGAGAGGGAGGCTCCTTTTTGTGAAAAATAGATGCCACCACGTCTTTGCGCAGGCGCCGACCACCAGAATGACCAGAAGGAGGAATACTGCGGTCACGGCTGCATTGATTTGGTTGTTCAGGAGCTGGCTTTTCCATGCCGCCTGTTCGGAGGTTGGAACTCCGGCCGATATGAGTGATGCGAGCCGGGCCGCTTCGCTCAGGAAACCGAGCCGGGGGTCGGGGCTGAATATCTTTTGCCAGCCGGCGGTAAGCGTTACGAGCATGAGCCAGGCGAGCGGGGCGAGGGTGACCCAGATGTAGCGTGCTTTTCCCATCTTGATGAGGACGGTGGTTCCGAGGGCGAATGCGATTACCGCGAGAAGCTGGTTTGCGACGCCAAAGATCGGCCAGAGCGAATTGATCCCTCCCAGCGGGTCCACGACGCCTTGATAAAGAAAGTACCCCCAGGCGGCGACAAAGATGGCGCTGCCGAGCCAGTTGCCTGCGGCCCACTCGGGACGCCCCAGAGGTTTCCACACATAGCCTAGGAGATCCTGCACGAGGAAGCGACCGGTCCGAGTCCCGGCATCGATCGTGGTCAGGATAAAGAGGGCTTCGAACATGATGGCAAAGTGATACCAGAGGGCGAGCGCGGCCTTGCTGCCGAATACTCCGGCGAACATTTGCGCCATGCCGATGGCGAAAGTGGGTGCGCCGCCGGTACGGCCGATCATCGACTTTTCTCCCACACTCGAGGCCAGGTCGGACATCTGCTGCTCGGTGACGGGAAATCCGAGGGCGGACACTCTTTGCACGACCTCGTGGGGATCGCCCTTCATGTTGATGGCAAAGTATTCGCCGGGCGGCATGGCGCTCGCGGCGCAGAGGGCCATGATGCCGACGAGCATCTCGGTTACCATGGCGCCATAGCCCACCAGCCGTATGTCCTTTTCCGTGGTGAGGAGCTTGGGTGTCGTGCCGGAGGAGATGAGAGCATGAAATCCCGAAATGGCTCCGCAGGCGATGGTGATGAAGCAAAAGGGAAAGACTGCTCCTGCGAAGACGGGGCCTGAGCCGTCAATGAACTTCGTTAGCGGGGGCATTTTGAGCGGCGGAGCGATGACGACGATCGCTGCCGCCAGGAGCGCCACCGCGCCGATTTTCATGAAGGTGCTGAGGTAGTCCCGCGGGGCCAGCAGAAGCCAGACCGGCAGGGCCGAGGCGAGGAAGGCGTAGCCGATGATGCCCCAGGCGAGGGTGCGGCCGTCCAGGGTCAGCCAATGCTCCAGCGGCGACCCGGCAATGAATTGCCCGACATATACGGCCGCCAGCAGAGCGATGCCGCCGAAGAGGCTCACCCATCCGACGGGAGCCCGGAAGGCCTTCATCCCGACGCCCATCGTCATGGCGATCGGGACGGTCGCGAGGATGGTAAAGAGTCCCCAGGGGCTTTCCGCCAGGGACTTGACCACCACCAGCGCCAGGACGGCCAGGATGATGATCATGATCACGGTGGTGCTCACTAGCGCCAGGAACCCGGCGAACGGTCCCACCTCGTCGCGAACCATCTGGCCAAGGGATTTCCCGCGTCGGCGGATCGAGCAGAAAAGTACGATCGAGTCATGGACCGCCCCGCCGAGGGTCGCCCCGATCAGGATCCACAGCATCCCGGGGAGATAGCCAAACTGGGCGGCGAGCACGGGGCCGACCAGCGGCCCGGGACCCGCGATCGCTGCGAAATGGTGTCCGAATACGATCCATCGGTTGGTGGGTACGAAATTCGACCCGTCCTCCTGCACGACTGCCGGGGTGGCCCGCATTTCGTTGGTCGTGAGGACATTCGCCATGAGCCATGCGGAGTGGAAGCGGTAGGATATGGCAAAGACGCAGAACGATGCGACGATCATCCACAAGGCATTGACTGGTTCTCCTCTGGAGAGGGCGAGGATGGCCAGGCTGGAGGCTCCTGCGAGGGCGACGAGGAGCCAGCCGAGGATGCGCAGAGGGGATGGTCGGGACATGGGAGTGGTATCGGTTGCCGCGCTGTCGGGAAGATATCTCTCCTCGGTCGCGCGAGTTCCGACCGATTACGCCCAGGCCGGTGATGATGCGTTCGATTTCCGGCGGAGGCGGATTTTCCCCGGGAGAGGAACGTCCGCCTTACGCCTCGTCGTGGCGCTTGCGATAATCACTGGGCGACATGCCGACGCGCCGACGAAACACGGTGGCAAAGTATTGACTGCTCGAAAAGCCGAGGTCGAGGGCGATCCGGGTGACGTCGAGGTCCGTCTCGGAAAGCCGTTGCCGGGCTTCCGTGATGCGGCGGTCGAGGATGTACTCGTGAGGTGAAAATCCCATCTCGGCTTTGAAGCGCTCGCGGAATCCGGATTCGCTCAGACCGACTTTCTCCGCGAGGTCGGCGATCTTCAGGTTTTGGAGATCGGCAACTTCATCGAGCATCTCCAGGGCGCGGCGGATGCGCCATGTGACGAGCGGGGTATTCCTGGTCTGACTGGCAAAAGTCGCGTAGTCCCTGATGATGGTCGCGAGGCAGGCGTGGAGGAGTCCTCTGGCAATGATGCCGCCGTGAGGCTCTTTCATGCGGTGTTCCACCAGGATCTTGTCGAGGTAGTCTCCTATCGCGGTCGAGACGGGAAACGTCGTGTGGCTGATTTCTTCGAAACCCTTGCAGAGGTCGGAGGACTCATCGGCGCTCAAGCCGGGAAGAGACTTGGGGCCGAGTCTGATCCGGAACCAGAGGTGTTCGCAGGGCTGAAGCGATTCCTCGTCGCCGCCGTGCAGTTCCCCCGGACGAATGATGAAGACCGATCCCGGACGAAACTCATGCGCGGTGGTCTCCACCCACCAGTTTAGCCGACCCCGTTTGAGATAGTGGATCTCATACTCACCGAGGTGACGGTCGGGCTGGAGGGCGCCGAGCAGGGTTTTGTGAAATCTCAGCCAGCCAAAGATGGACAGTTCTCTGAGCAGGCGGGTGTCGTGTTCCCATGTCTCCCGCTCCATGCCTGCTTGAGTCTGGGATTCCTGCCAACGCTTCAAAGACTGGTTTTTGACGGGGGAGAACATCGCTTCATTAATGACAACAGAAGCAGGCGTTCGCAATCCCGGGGTTGTGGGATTATCACGACTGTCGGATTGCGAACGCGGCGGCATCCGGATTTTCATAGTTTGCCGCGCTGTGACTCCTGCGATTGACCGCCCCCTTTCCTGTCGAGAGCTGCTTGCCGACTACCAGACGGCGCGCAGCCACGGTATTCGTGGCCTGACTCAGAAGCTTTTGTTTCGTGGTGTCGGAGATAATGATGTGTACAACATCACGGCTCCGTTTCATTGGCGTGGAGAGTCATGGATACTGGGGCGCGTTGAGGCCCGGGATACTGAGCACTCCGAGGTCCGGTTTTTCAAGGGTTCCGGGAGCGAGTGGGAGGCGACATCTTTCCGCGCATTTGAGAACATGCAGGATCCCTGCGTGACCTTTGTCGGTGACGAACTGGTGCTTGGCGGGGTGAAGTTCCCGGTGTCGCTGGCCAGTGGGGAAACCGGCTGGCGCATGGAATTCTATCGAGGCACCGCCCCGGACAGGCTGTCCCGTTTCTTTACCGGGCCGGACAAGATGAAGGACATCCGGCTGAAGGAGCTGGCGGATGGACGGATCGCGGTGCTGACTCGGCCCCAGGGGAGCGTGGGCGGGCGGGGCAAGATAGGCTTCACCGTCGTGAAGTCGCTGGATGACCTGGATGTCGGAGGCATCGAGCGTGCTCCCCTTTTTGATAATCTTTTCCTGGATGAGGAATGGGGTGGTGCGAACGAGGTGCATCTCCTGCCGGATGGCACCCTCGGAGTCCTGGGGCATATAGCGTGTTTCGATGAACGCGAGCATCGTCATTACTATGCGATAGTTTTTGTCGTTGATCCGGCGACGGGCGAGGCCTCCCAACCACGCATCATCGCGGAGCGAAGCGACTTTCCTGACGGGCCGGCCAAGCGTCCCGACCTCGTCAATGTCATCTTCAGCGGAGGCCTCCTGCGGGATGGCGACGGAGGGGCGATCCTTTACGCTGGAGTGAGTGACGTGGAGGCCGCCTGCATGGAAACGCCCGACCCCTTCCGCTTTGCGGAAAACTCCGGGTGCCTCGACGTTACGCGGCCGGTCGGGTAAACAAAACGTCGCTAGCGTTTTTTAAACGCACAGTCCCCCCGGCATATCCACAATCACGACCCAGTATATCCCCCGAAAAATATGGAAACTCAGTTCTGCCCCCCTACAAAGAAACACACGTCGGCTATCGCGGTGCTGCGCTTGGTCGTCGGAGCGACTCTTGCCTCCGGATTATCGGTGCAGGCGGCGACCGTCACGAGTGCGGCAACCGGTAATTGGGCTGCTAATTCCACCTGGAGCACCGGGTATGCGCCCGGGACGAATCCCAGTGGAGGAACCAGCGACACCGTGTACGTACGCGGCAACTACACCGTCACGATCGACTCGAATGTGACGCCCACCGCGCCAGGGGGGGTGGCGATCGTCCGGATCGGCGAAGATGCCGTCAATGGCGCAGGAATCCTGCAGATCACCTCGGGCGGATCGCTGGTGACGACGGACAACATGGAGGTTATGCGGCGAGGCGCTTCACTCTCGGGAGCCTCCGGCACATTGACCATGTCTGGCGGCAGCCTGTCGGTTGGCGGCGCCATGTATGTGGGCTACGGCCTTAACACACAAAGTGGAAACGGTACCGGAGTGGTGAATGTCGGCGGAGCGAGTTCGTTGAACATAGCGGGCGCCACGGTCCTTGGGAGCAGCACGGCGGCGCTGGGGTCGGGGACTTTGAGCGTGACCGGGCACTCGGCAACGATCACGGGAAGCTCATCGCTGACGGTGAACTCGTTTGGCTCCATCAATCTGGCCTTTGATTCCGCCGGGATCAGCACGCTCAACTTCGGGGCGGTGTCGCTGGCGTCGGGATCGACCTTGACGATCAATGGCAGCTTGTACAGCGGAGCCGGTGGAAGTGTCGTACTGATCAACGGAAGCTCGCTGACCGGGACATTTACGAATATCAACATCAGCGGTTTTGGCGGAGCCTATGGCACGCCGAGCCTCACCTATGATACGGCGAACGGAAACGTCGTTCTGAATCTGGCAACCGTTCCGGAGCCATCGGTGATCGCATTGGCGGTGGCCGGGGGCGCTGTTTTGCTCGGCGCATTGCGCTCGCGGAGTCGTCGCCGCGAGTAGACCCGGCATCCGTGCGATTGAGGATCATACGGATGATGACTCTACATTTCAGCATGGTGATCGACTGATGCGAGCAGACCTGGCCCATCGATCTCCCAGCAATCCGCTGATCGTTCCTGCGATGGTTTCCCCGAGCCGGAGCGACTTTGTGGTGGAGTGCGTGCTCAACCCCGGAGCATTCGAGTACGACGGGCGGGTCGGCCTTCTCTTGCGGGTTGCCGAAAGACCCGTTCCGGTGAGCGGTTGGGTGAGTACCGTGGTCCTCGGCGAGGGAGGCGACCCCGAGATCGTGCGATTCCGGAAGGATGATCCGGCAGCGGATTTCAGCGATCCTCGTCTGGTTTGCCGGGACGGGGTTACCTGGCTCACCACGCTTTCCCATCTGCGGCTGGCATGGAGCACGGACGGGAAGACTTTTAAAGTCGACGACCGGCCGGCTTTGACGGGAGATGGTCCGCTGGAGCGATACGGGATTGAGGATGCGAGGGTCGTTCGGTGCGGAGACGAGTTTGTATTGACGTTTACATCGGTTTCCCGTTGGGGGCCTGCAGTCGGGATGGCCGTTACGCGGGACTGGCGGACCTTTGAGCGGAAGGGGGTGGTGCTGCCCCCTCACAACAAGGATTGCGCGATTCTGGGGCAGTCGGTCGGAGGCCGCCACTGGATGTTGCATCGCCCCACGGTGGCGGAGTTCTCAGGGAACTGCATCTGGTCGGCGATCTCGGATGACCTTGTCCATTGGGGAGGGCATCGCTTTGTGGCGGCCCCGCGGCCGGGCACATGGGACGAGGCGAGGATCGGCCCGGGAGCCGCGCCCATATCGACCCCGGAGGGCTGGCTGGAGATTTACCATGGTGCGACGCATGATCATCGCTATTGCCTGGGGCTGTTGCTGCTGGATGCAGAGGATCCTTCGCGCGTGATTGCGCGCTCTGTCGATCCCGTCATGCAGCCGCTGGCGGACTATGAGCGCTCAGGGTTCCTGGGGGGTGTTGTTTTCACCAATGGTCATGTCGTTCATGGTGATCGGGTGACCGTCTTTTATGGCGCGGCCGACAGCACCGTGTGTTCGGCCGATTTTTCATTGGAAGAGTTGCTGAACTCCTTGTCCCGATGAATCGGCGGGTTAAAAAATCGCCGGTGGCGAATCAGGCACGCCTGCTTTTTCCCGGGCTGTATAGTGTAGTCTTCGTTTTCCCTCAACCCAGATGAACCGGATGCTTCGTTGTCTTCTTTTTGTTTCTTGCTCGATCTTTTTCCCGGCGGCGGTGTTGGCTTCGCCTCAGGAGTTGTACGCGGTTGATTTCGCGAAGACACCGACTGGCGGAGTGCCTGCCGGATGGGTGGATGCCAGGGTCGGACACTCCTGCGCGACATGGGCGGTCGATGGCAATGGGTTTCTGCGGATGATCTGGAAAGGGGCGCCCGGCCTCATTGCCTATCGGGGATGGATGGCCGATGGAAAAAAGGCGGCGGATTTCCGTGATGGCATTTTACGGATGCGATTCAAGAAAACGCCCGATACCGGGGTGATGATCGGCCTCGTCGGCCGCATGCAGGACGCAGGGAGCTACTATGCTCTGCGTTTCTCCGGAGACGATCGCTTGGAACTCGTCAAGGTGGCCCAGGGCGCGGAATCGATCCTGGCGGAGTGGGTGACGAGGAAGCGGTATGCCGAGGGAGAGATCTGGGAGATGTCGCTCCTTTTTGACGGGGAGAGAATCACGGGCCGGGTCAACGATGGAAACGGGCAGGAGGCGGCGAGGGTCGATGCGCTGGAAAAGAACGGATTCGCCGCCGGGACGCCGGGCATCACGGCCGGGAACTTCGCCGCGGTGAAGTCGTTCGCAGTGTCATCCACAGAGCCGCTCCCGGTTGTATTGACTGAAAACCAGATCGCCGGAAGGAACGCCGGGGAGTTTTCCGAAACGGGCGTTCATGTGCTCAAGCCCGCCGAGAACATTTCGGCGCTCGACACGCCTTTTGACAAGGTTGCTGACGCCTACGACGTGGTGGTGGCTGGCGCGGGTACGGGAGGATGGGCTGCTGCGGTTCAGGCCTCCCGCATGGGGGCGAGGGTGCTCCTGCTGGAGGAGGCCGACTGGATCGGCGGGCAGATGTCGGCGGCAGCGGTCACGTCGATGGACGAGGAGGGGCTTTGGGAGAAATTTCCCGTGCGGCAGCGCGGCATCTATCGCGAGTTTCACGAGAGCATCGTGAATTACTATTACACGCGGGATAAGGATCCCTTCCGCGCCTACTATGCCTGGCCGGAGCAACTGGAGGGCGGGTACGAACCCAAGATCACCCGCGAGCTGCTCTATGCATTCATTGCCGACGCCCGGAGCAAGGGCGTACTGGACCTGGCAACGCGTACAAAAGTCGTGGAGGCCGTCAAGACAGGCGATGCTGTGACCGGCGTGGTCATCGAGCACGATGGCAAACGCCGAACGGTCCGCTCCAAGGTGCTCGTGGAAGCCACGGAATACGGAGATGTGCTGCCACTGACGGGGGCGAGATACCGCCTCGGAAACTCGAGGAGTGATGCGCTGGATCCCGCCGGGCTTGTTCAGGCGCACACCTGGGTGGGGGTGATCCGGGAGTATCCCGACGGGGTGCCGGATCATTTGCGCATCCAGGCTCCGCCTCCGGGATATGATCCCAAGAAATACCGGGGGTCCCAGCTATGGGGTCCCGTGATCTGGGGGAGTGCAGGCAAGGGAGTCAAGGGACCGCGGAACTATCGCGTGCTTTTCGCGTGGAGAGGCATGGCGGACTCCGAAAGCCCGATGACGGGCGCCTCGACGGAGGAACGTCACACCCAGTGCGGCCTCAATGGAGGGCGTCAGGATTACCCTGTCACCGTCGCCAGCGTCGAAGATCCGGCAGCCAGGCGGCAGGGAGAGAGGGAGGGTATCTATCGGACCCTCGGAGAGATCTATTACTTTCAAAATGAGCTGGGGCTGCCCTGGTCTGTCGCCGAAGACGAAGGATACGGCACGGAGTGGCAGAAGGCATCCATGAAGAAGCTGGAACTGCGATCCGACCTCGAGCCGATAGCCATACATCTGCCGCAGTGGCCCTACGTGCGGGAGGCTCGCCGGGGGATGGGGCTGTACACTCTGCGCGCCGCAGACCTGGGCCGCTTTGAAAATGCCCGCCATTTCGAAACCTCCGTGGCGATGGGCGACTATTTCATGGACCTCGATCATGGCGATACCGCCCATGCGGTGGAAGCCGATCTCGATACCGGCGAGCCCCCGAGAGGCGGCGGGCCATTCCAGGTGCCGTTTGAAGTCTTCATCCCGGAAAAGGTCGACGGACTCGTCTTTGCTGAGAAGAACATCTCGCAGTCGCGTCTCGTGAATGGAGCTACCCGCCTGCAGCCGATCACCATGCTCGACGGACAGGCCGCCGGTGCCATCGCCGCGCTCGCCGCCCGCAAGGACATCCCGCCGCGGAAGGTCAACCCCGTTGCGGTTCAGTCCGCGCTGCTTTCCGCGGGTTCGAATCTCATCCAGCGCTGGTACGAGGACGTACCGTGGGGGACTCCGCTCTGGCGCGCGACGCAGTTGCTCTCGCTTTACCGGGTGATCGATCCGCCGGGGCCGTTCGTCAAGGATGCGGACAAGTCAATGGGAGGCGGCCAGTATTGGAGACCGGGGGACGCCCTGAGCCAGGAGGAGGCTGCTGCTGCGCTCGCCCGCCTGACGGAGCTAGCTGGCGCCAGCCGTCCGGCCACGGTGGACGCCCCGACCTGGGAGGGAATCGACAAGGCGATGACATCCCTCGACCCGCAGTGGCGGAGCCGCGCGGAAAATCTCGTGATTCCCAAGACGGGTACTGTGACCCGGGGAGACTTTGCTCTGGCCGCCGCCGGCGTGCTGCGGGCCGTGGCCACGCCCTCCCTCCTCTCGGATTCCTCCTCCAAGTGAGCACAGCCATTTCATCATCTGCCATGAACCCCGCCAAATCGCATCGCCCTCATCGTCGAGGCAGCATCCTGCGCTGGCAGAGCCTCTGTGCCGCAGGTCTGCTCTGGGGTTGGGCGGCGCATCACGCCGCCGCTGAGGAAACCCGAGTACTGTATGCGACGGAGTTCAGCCGGATTCCGCTGGGCCAGATCCCAGCGGGCTGGGCCGACCTCGTCGACTACCGTCCGTCGCGCAACTGGGCGGTGGATGGAAAGGGATTCCTGCGCGTGATGCTCAAGGAATACGTGGGCGATCTGCCGGGCGGAGACAGGGCGAGACGCCGCGAGTACTTGGAGAAATATGGGGTGAGGCACTTCCGCGGCCTGCTGGCCTACGAGGGGGCGCTGGCGGATGGCTCGGACTCCCGCGCCCTCAAGGACGTCCGCGCGTTTGCGCGTTTCAAGAAGACCTCCGACAACGCGGTGACCTTTGGCGTCGCCCTTCGCATCAAGGATGCGGACACATATTATGAGGCGCGAGTGAGCGCGGCGAACAGGCTGACGCTGCTCAAGCAGCTCGATGGAGCCGGGACGGAACTCGCGTCGGAGGTGTCCCGGGAGCGTGTGCCCGAGGGAGCGGTCTGGGGCGTGGAGTTTTCGGTTCGCGGCGACATCTTGACGGCGAGGCTTCTCGACGGGACGGGACGCGAGCAGGCTCGCGTCGATGCAAAGGATGCCGGGATCGCGCAAGGGATGGTCGGTCTCACAGCCACCACGTTTTCCGCCGCTGCGGCCTTTTCCCTTGAGACATTCGAAACTTTCATCCCCCGGCTCACGGCGGATCAACTAGCGGCGCAAAATGCGAAACGGCTGGTTCCCGACTATCCTGTCGTGGCGGCTGAGGAGAACCCCCGCCAGCTCGAAACGCCGTTTTCCCGGATTGCGAAAGACTATGACATGATCGTTGCCGGGGCGGGAACGGGAGGTGTCGCAGCGGCTCTGCAGGCTGCGCGCATGGGAGTGAGTGTCCTGCTTGTCGAAGAGACAGACTGGATCGGCGGGCAAATGGGCAACGCAGCGGTCACTTCCATGGACGACGGCGGGATCTGGGCAAAGAATCCCGACCGGGAGCGGGGGATCTATCGCGAGTTTCACGAAAGCGCGGTCAACCACTACTACACGATCGATAAGGATCCTTTCACGGCCTATCACTTTAATCTCCAGTCCGAGGGCGGATACGAGCCGCGCGTCGCCCGCGGAGTGCTCTACGGGCTGATCGGGGAAACCCGGCGGCGGACGCTGCCGGACGGGAGGCATCCCGTCCTCGATGTCGTGCCCCGCACCCGGGTGAGCGCAGTGTGCAAATCCGGTGATGTGGTGAACGGGGTGACGCTGGAGGAGTGGACGGAGTCGGGAGTGCAGCGCAAGGATGTTGGGTGCAAGATCCTCGTCGATGCGACGGAGTACGGAGACGTGATCCCGCTCACTGGCGCCCGGTATCGTGTCGGAGCGAGTATCAGCGACAAGATCGATCCCGCAACGCGCGTCCAGGATCATACCTGGGTGGGCGTGATCCGGGAGTATCCCGAGGGGTTGCCGGAGGATCTCAAGATCAAGGAGCCGCCGCCGGAGTATGAGCGCATCGCCAAGGTCCTGCGGAACTATCAGCTCTACGGTACCGCTGCGTGGGGCGGGGAAAACCGCAGCGTGAAAGGCCCGAGACTGTGGTGGGTCTATGCGGCATGGCGCGGGATGCCCGACTCCGGCAGCCCGGCCACGGGAGTAATGACGGAGGAGCGGCATACGAAATGCGGACTGAACGGCGGGAACGACTACGCTGTCACCGCCGCCGCCATTGAAGATCCCGCGCAGAGGGCCGCCAATGAACTCTCCGGCATCAATGCCACGCTCGGCATCATCTATTGGTTTCAGCATGAGCTGGGATTGCCTTGGGGGCCTGCCGACGAGGAGGGCTACGCCACGCCGTACAGCCTCCATCGCATGGAGGAGCGAGGCGTGCGCGGCGACCTGCTTCCGATCGCGGCGCAGCTTCCCCAGTGGCCGTATGTGCGGGAGGCCCGGCGTATCGTGGGTATAGAGACCCTGCGCGGGCAGGATCTCTATACCCGCGACCGCGGGGACGAGGTCGCGCGGCACTGGGACAGCGCCGTCGCAATCAATGACTATTCCTTCGATCTTCACGGAACGGAGGACCAGCTGGAGCCTGGCCTGGATGAGGGCGACTACATCAATGCCACGGGGCCGTTTCCTGTGCCGTTCGGAGTGTTCATTCCGGAAAAAGTGGACGGGTTTCTCCCGGCGGAGAAGAACTTCTCCCAGTCGCGGCTGGCCAATGGAGCGACGCGGCTGCAGCCGAGCACGATGCTCACGGGGCAGGCCGCCGGAGCCATCGGGGCGCAGGCGATCCGGCAGAACATTCAGCCCCGGGGTCTGAATATCATCGGGGTGCAGGCAGCGCTCCTCGAGTCAGGCGACACGCTGCTGTCGCGGTGGTATGCGGATGTGCCCCATGCCAGCGCGATCTGGCAGGCGACCCAACTGCTCTCCCTCTATGGCATGATGGATCGTCCCGGTCCGCTGGCAAAGGAAAGGCCTCTGGGAGAGGGGAGCCTTTGGGGTGTCGACGAGGCGCTGACTGAGGCGGAGAGGGCAGCCGTGCTGTCCCAGCTCGGGAAGATCGTTCCCGCCTCCTCCCTGCCCGGTCCGCTCGGCGGGAAATTCGCGTCCCGGGCGGAGTTTGCCCTGGCGGCGGCGGATCTGGTGAAGAGGGAAGGCCGGTATTTCCTGGGCCAGCAGGCGCCCTACGCGCCGCCGCATGATTTGGAAAAAGCCCGCAAGATCGCGGACAAGCGAAAGTCAAAATCTCAAAAGAAATCCGAAAAACCATGAAAGTCTCCGTCATTCTCCTCTGCGCCCTCGGCGCATCGCTGCTGCCCGTCCTGGGCCAGCAGCCCATCAACTCCTCGGCTGTGAGATCGGCCACCCGCGGGATGTGGGATCCTGCCGCGCTGACGCCCGAGGAGAAACAGAAGATCGAAGCCGCGCAGGCCGCCGCCATTAAAAGCCCCGAGGTCATCGCGGCGATGAACACGCTCGGCGACGTCCGCAAGGAATACCAGGCGAACCAGAACAAATACCCGGATGACCGCGACAAGACCATCGGAGCCAAATACCGGCAGGCGACGACGAACGCGACGGACGCGCTGCGCAAAGCCATGCTGGCGGCTGATCCCTCCATCGCGGACATCCTTGATCGTCCGAAGACAAAAAAGAACGAGGGAGAAGACAATACGGACTCCGACTCGGGAAACAAGGCGGCCGTGGCGCCGGTCGAGGACGTGTCGGGCCTGCCGCGGGTACTGCTGATCGGGGATTCCATCTCGATCGGCTACACGCTGCCCGTGCGGGCGCTGCTTTCGGGCAAGGCCAATGTGCATCGCATCCCGATCAATGGCGGGGCGACGGAGGTCGGGCTGGCCAACATGAAGGAGTGGCTGGGGGACGGGAAGTGGGATGTCATCCACTTCAACTTCGGCCTTCATGACGCCAAGTACATGTCGGAGACCGCGCTCCGGGCCACGCCGGAGCAGTATCTCAAGAATCTCCAGGAGCTCGTGACGGAGATGAAGGCTACCGGGGCGAAGCTGGTCTTTGCCACCACGACGCCGACTCCCTCGAAGCTCAGCCGCGCGACGCGCCGGTTTGACAGTATCCCTTCGCGGAACGAGATAGCCGTCAAGCTGATGAAGGAAAACGGCGTCGCCGTGGATGATCTCTATGCCGTCGTCCTGCCTGTACAGGAGCAAATCCAGCGCCCGGGCGACGTCCACTACAAGCCTGAGGGCTACGCCATACTGGCAAAGGCCGTGGCCGCCAGCATCGAGGCGCAACTGCCAAAGAAGCAGCCATGAAACGCCTTCTATTTCTCGCCGTGTGCTGCGCCATGAGCGGCGCAGTCGGCCAGCAGACGGACGCGCCCCGGAAGATCCAGGGCGCAAGGGTGATCTTTCTCGGCGACAGCCTGACGAGCAACAACGGAAACCTCGGCCCCAAGCGCGGATACTACCACTGGACGGATGTCCTAAAGACGAGGTTCAACCTTGAGACTGTCAATCTCGGCAAGGGCGGCAGCCGGGCCGACGCTGGCCTGGAACGGCTCAGGCAGACGCTTTCAGCGGGGAGCTTCAAGCCGGATTTTGTGATCATCAACTTCGGCATGAATGATCACAAGATCGCCGAGAAAACCAAGGAGCCGGTTTCTAGCAATGAGGCTTTTGAAAAGCAGCTCGGCGACATCGTCGATCTCGTGAGAAAGTCCGGCGCCACGCCGATCCTGGTGGCTCCGCACGCGATCTTCGAGGGGGAAAAGGGAAACAAGCACTCGTACTACGGAAAGTACGACCCGGCGAACTTCACGCAGTATGGAGGGGCCCTGGCCCGGTTTGACACGTTTATCGAGTCGATCCGCAAGGTGGCGGCGGCCAGGGATGTTCCGCTTGTCGATATCCGCAAGGAGTCTGATAAATACAACCGGGCGGACTATACGCTCGAAGGAGTGCACCTTAACAAATCAGGTCATCAAATGTATGCCGATACGATTGGAAACTTCCTGGCCGCCCACTATTGATTCCCAGCCGTGAAAGCGCGAACTGTCTTTCTCTCCGCGTCCTTGCTGGCGCTCCTGGCGTGTCTGGGGTGCGGAGCCGCCTGCGCGGATGTCGCGCCCAATACGCTCTTCTCGGATGGAGCGGTGCTCCAGCAGGGGCGGAGCGTGCCGGTGTGGGGACACGCCGACCCGGGAGAGGAGGTGGTCGTGAAGTTTGGCAAACAGACAAAAAAGGCGACTGCCGACGCCCGGGGGGCGTGGATGGTGACGCTCGATCCCCTGGAGGCGAGCGACCGCCCGAGGTCGCTCATCATCCGGGGCAGGAATGAAGTCATCGTTCGCGACGTGCTGGTGGGAGAGGTGTGGCTTTGCGCCGGGCAGTCGAACATGGCGATGGCCTTTGGCGAGGCCGATGGAGCGACGCAGGAGGCGCAAAAGAGCGACCCTCTGTTTCATGCGTTTCGCGTGCCGGAGCGCCCGGCCGAGCGGCCATGGGACACGATGGGGGGAGAATGGTCGGACTTCTCCGCGAAGACCGCCGGTCGGTGGTCGGCCATGCCGTATTTCTTCGGCAAGCGGCTGCGCGAGGAGCTGGGAGTGCCGGTGGGCGTGATCGTGTGCGCCTGGGGTGGGTCCAGCGCCGTGGCGTGGATGAGTCCCGAGGCCCTGCGCAGTCTCGGAGGGCTGGTGCCCGAGGAGGTGATCGGGTGGAGGAGCAATGTCCAGCCGTCGAGGCTCTACAACGGCATGCTGCGGCCGCTCGCGCCCTATGCGGTGGCCGGTGTCGTGTGGTACCAGGGCGAGACGGAGGGAGAGCCGTTCATGAACGCATACGCCTACCGCACGTACTTCCCTGCGCTGATCGCGGACTGGCGGCGGTTGTGGCATCAGGACGCGATGCCATTTTACTGGGTGCAACTGCCCAATCTCCAGGTGAAGTCCAACTGGGAGATCGTCCGCGAGTCTCAGGCGAAGGCCTTGAAGCTGCCCGGAACCGGAATGATCCCGACGATAGACATCGGACGCGCCCGCGAGCTGCATCCCTCCAACAAACAGGAGTTTGGCAGCCGCCTGGCCAGTCTGGTATTGGGGAAAAGTTATCAGCGGGATGCCTGGCCGGGGGCGCCAAAGGTGAAGGGCGTGAATCCAGAGGAGAATGGCCTGCGAGTTGTATTGACCGATGCACAAGGACTGGCGACAAAAGATGGCCTGCCTCCCAAGGGGTTTTGGATCGCCGGAGAGGATCAGCGGTTCCTCCCGGCAGATGCACGGATCGAGGGCGAATCCGTCTTCGTGTCGGCGAAGGCGGTTCCGCAGCCCGTGGCGGTTCGCTATGCCTGGGAGGCCTGCCCTTCGGTGAATCTGGTCAACGGAGCCGGATTGCCGCTGGCTCCCTATCGTTCGGACGACTGGATGGTCGCGGGCCAGCAATGGCAGTGGATGCCTCTGGAAGCCCGGAAGGATCTGGCGGTGACGACTGATGGCGAGAGGCTGGCCGCGGAGGAGGGGTCTCCCTGGACGATGAGCGTGGCCGGCGTCGACATCAGGGATCTAGAGAAGTTTCGGATGATTCGCAAGGGAAGGGAGTATTGCCAGATCATAGTATCGGGCGACCGGCGGGGAGATATGACGCTCGATAGTCCGGCGATATTCTGGAGGCTATCCGATGCCGATGGCCAGCTCGGAGGCCTGGAGAATGGCGTGACGGTCGAGGCGACGCTCCAGATGTACCGGGCGACGGATCCCTTTCTTGGATTTGACATCGAGGTCGGCCTGCGAAAGAACGCGAGGCAGTCTGTCCGGTATCGCATCTCGATCGTTCCGATGAGGCTTTTTGCGTTTCAAAAGAATGAAATCCGCCTACTGGAGTCCAATCTCGACAATGGCACGACGCCACACACCTATCGCATGGCGATTCGTCCCGACGGAGTGGCCCAGGTGTATTTTGATGGGCGACCGGTGGGTGTTTTTGAAGGAGAGGCCGTGGATGGCGAGGCGGCGGCAAAGTCCTACATCCGCATCGGCAAGCAGGTCGAGACGGGAGAGTTCACGGCCAACCTGAACAGCGCTGGTTACGACACCGGAGGGGCGTTTTCTCCCTGAGCGCCCGCCGGGCAAAGGGCGGGCGGGTTCATTCCAGGGTGAGGTCGTCGATGTAGAATTCCCCCTCCGTGCCCTTTGAGGTCGCGGAGCTGATCTTCAGCCGGACCTTTGTCGTTCCGCCCGGGATGGGGATATCTCGCGATTCCTCGGAGAACTGACCGGCCTCCCATCCTATTGACTGTCCCTTGCGGGCGATGTGCCGGGGTGTTTTTGCGCCCTCGCCATCGAGGAAAAGGATGGAGATGCGGATGAACTGTTTGTCTCCAAACGCGTAGAGTTCCTTCCATGAGAGGGAGAGGGTCCCCCTGGCTTGTGCCTCCGGGGAAAGGTCGATCGGCCGAGATAGCCATGCGGCATGCTTCTCCGGATCGGTGTCCACGAGAGAGAGGGAGTGCGCGCCGTAGGCCGCCCGTTGCGCAGAGATCGTCGCGGCCCCGGCGGCGGAGCCTTCGGCGCTCCACTCCGCAGTGACCTGCGAGGCCTCCTCGAAATCGCAGGAAAAGAAAGGGCTGGCGCAAGCGGTGACGGAGGTGACGATGAGCAGGGCGAGGGGGATGCTGGGTTTCATGGCGGGAGGTATGGATAGACAAGGGGAAACCCGGCGACGTTGCTTGCGAGTTTCCCTCAAGATGAAATTCAAACGCGGGAAACACCTGGCGGGAAAATCAAACGCCCTGTAAAAGGGAGGCCGATAGCATTCCCTCCATGCGCCGCAAGCTTTTCCCCGGTTTTGTCCTGGCATTGTCGACTGCTGTTCACGCGCAGACCGGGCAGGTCGGGGTGCCTGCCGTCGACCGGATGCCCGACATGCCCCAGCCCTGCGAGTTGAGAGACTGGAGGAAGGTGGCGCACGATTTCGATGAGATTGCCTTCGATTTCCAGAGGAAAGGTCAATACCTTCCGCTGCCGTGGAGGGATGACTCCCGGGTGGATCACGATCTGGAGGGGTTTGCGCTGCCCGCCTATGTCGGAGACCTGCGGCAGACGCCGGAGAGCAATAATTACGATGCGATCACCTGCCTGGGCGCCGTGCTGGGCTCCACCGTGGCTGGAATCGACAAGAGCTCCCAGGGAGGAACCAACTGGGTCGAGAAGCTCAAGATCTACTTTTCCCGCAAGAACGGGTCCAACCTCTACACAAACAATCCGGGCGGCCGCACCGGGCAGAGCTTTTGGTACGAGATTCTGCCGAGCCTGCTCTTTTACCAGATATACGATCACTATCGATCGGACCCCGAGATGAAGCGCCAGTTCCTGGCGATTGCCGACCAGTGGAGGGGCGGATGCGCCGCGCTGGCGGCCGGGGGAAAGGCTCCCGATTTTGATCACACAGCGTATGATTTCTCGTCGGGCGAGCCCTTTGACAATCCGCGCTGGAAGGAACCCGACGCCGCCGCGGGCGTCGCGTGGCTGGAGTATATGGCCTTCGTGGAGACTGGCGAAAAGGGTTACCTCGAGGCTGCCCGGCAGGCGATGCAGTTCCTGTCGGATCGTCGCGAGAATCCCTTCTACGAGTGTCTCATGCCCTATGGGGCCTACCTCTCCGCGCGGATGAATGCCGAGACGGGGTCCGGGTATCCCACCGGGAAGTTCATCAACTGGGTCTTCGACGGCGACAATCCGCGCGAGTGGGGGGTGATCCAGGAGAAGTGGGGCGATCGGGAATTCCACGGCCTGCTGGGGAGTGTGCATAAGGGGTCGGAGTATGCCTTTGCGATGAACAGCTTCCTGGCTCCGGCGGTGATGGCTCCGCTAGTCCGATACGATGACCGCTATGCACGAGCCATGGGGAAGTGGATTCTCAACGTCGCAGTCAATAGCCGGTATTTCTACCCCGACGCATGGCAGCCCGATGAGCAGACCTCGTGGGAATGGGCGGCGGCGAATGATCCCTCCTCCGCCATCGCGTACGAGGGCGTGAGGAAGAACGGCCTGCAGCGGGATCGTCCCCGGGACGGAGGGCGCGGGGAGCTGCTGATCCCCGACGAGCAGGGGAGGATCGCGCGGCGATGGAGGATCGACATGCCCGAGGGGAGGAAGCAGACGCTGATCGTCGCCTTGAAACCCCGCGACGGCAAGGCCTCCCGCCCGGTGGAGGTCGGGGTCGCCTCCTCCGAGGACGGCCCGTGGACGCCTGCTTTTCGATTTGCCCCGGGCGATGGAAACCGGAAGTGGTTGGCGCTGGATCGCAGCGGAGCCGTGTGGGTGTCTTTGACGGCAGACGCCGCTCCGGGTCAAAAGGTCAGGCCTTTGCGGGTGGAGGAGGTTTACGTGGAGACCTGGCTCAATATCTCGCCCCAGGCGGGAGGAGATCCGATCTTTCACGGGTGGGGGAGGACCGATCTCGGGCTGTACGGCTCGGCCTTTGTCGGATTGCTCGCCGCGCTGGCGGAGCCGACCAACGTGGAGGGCATCCTTCGTATTGACTGTCGCGCGACGGAGGCATTTGCCCCGTCGGGATTCCCGACGTTTCTGTTCTACAACCCGCACTCCCGGGCCAGGGAGGTGGTTTTTCCGGTGGGGGAGAAGCCGGTGGACCTGTACGATACGGTGTCGAACCGGGTGGTCGCGCGCGATGTCCGCGGGGATGCCGCGTTTTCGCTCGAGGCCGGTCAGGCGGCGGTGCTGGTCGTCTGTCCGGCGGGAGGGGAGTTTGTCGTGAGGGGCGACCGGGTGGAAAACTCCGGGCTGGTCGTGGACTATTCCCCCTGAGGAGCCGCCGTCTTGCGGAGGTCGAGCAGGCGCCGGGTTTCCTCGGAGCGGGCCCGGGTGATCGGGTAGAGCCGGAGGATGATAACGGCGGCGATCACAGCAAAGGCCTGGATGCCGATCAGCATTGTACGCATGAGGGTGAGTTCGCCCTCGTTGGGCGGCACCCCGGGATCGGTATAGTTCGCCAGATGAGGGAGCCAGCCGCCGAGCAGCAAGGTGATCACGCTGACGATCTTGCCCAGGAACCCGCCCACGGCGACATACATGCCCTCACGGCGCATGCCGGTGGCGAGTTCATCCTCGTCGGTGATGTCGGCCGTCATGGAGCCGAACATGAGGGAGGCCCATGGCATCCCGAGAGCGATGATGATCCAGGAGACGATGATAAGGTAGGGTGACTGGGGGACGAGGGTGAAGGGCAGAAGCAGGATGCCGCCGAGGGCGAAGGCGAGGCCGATGAGCGCGCTCGTCCGCTTGCCGAGATGAGTCGACAGCCAGAGTCCCAGAGGGAGGGCTGCGAAGGTGGCAAACACGGTGAGCGTGCCACCGAGGCCGGTGATGAGCGAGGCGAGCGTCTTGTCGCCCTGGCAGGTGTAGTAGATGTGGACGTAGCTCCCGATCAGCCCCTCGCATCCGGTGCCGAGGGCGATGATGAGGATTGTTCCCTGCAGCAGGAGATAGGGTCGGTTTTTCAGCGTGAGCCGCAGGGCGGGGCCGAGCGGGATGCGGGGCTGGGCGGCGGTGGCGTCCACCTTCTCCGGGCAGGCGAAGACGGTCGCCACGATGCCCACCAGCATGGCCGCGCTCACGATGAGGCTCAGCCAGCGGACGCCGACGACTTCGCTGCCGAAGGCCGGTTGAAGACAGAACCAGTAAAACCAGGCGGCGGTAAAGGTCCCCGCCGTCTGGATATAGCCTTTCCACGCGAGCACGCGGGTGCGTTCGTCGTAGTCGGTGCTCAGTTGGAAGCCCAGAGCGCCGTAAGGCACGGCAAAGACCGAGTACGCGGCGGCGAATATCGCGAGGAGGAGAGCCAGCCAGGCGAACATCCCGCCCTGGGAGTCAAAAGGAGGCATCCAGATCAACGGGAGCAGGACCACCCCCACGAGGCCGCCTCCGAGAATAAAGGGCCGCCGGCGCCCCCATCTGGTGCGGGCATTGTCGGAGAGTGACCCGGCGATGGGGTCGGTGATGGCTCCCACGACCTTGGGAATAGCCAGCGCAACAGCCACCCAAAGAGGGTCCATCTTGAGCGCGATGGCAAAGATGGGGACCGCCAGCGCGTTGACCATGTTCAGATAGAAAAAGTCCGTGAGGCCGCCCAGGCCGTAGGCGGACTTGGTCCATGCCGACACCTTTTCGGCGTGGGCCGCGGGGTGCTTGTGATGCCAGCCTGCTGCGTGGTGCATGGATGAGGGATCGGGAGGGGATGGGGGCATGGGAGAGGGACAGGATTTTCCTTTGGGCAGCTTGACTCAATCTTTCAATCGGGAAATGCTATGTAAAATCCGAGAGCCAGCCGTTTGAGCCCCCCTTGCTTCAAAAAATGAACAGTCCGGCCAGCGATTCTTGCGACGTATAAAAAATGGCATCACTGCTGTTCGAACGCTTTTTGGCGCTTGTGCTCTAGTATTTCTGCTTAGAAACACCCGTGACAGCTTCCCCCTCCCACATTCAGTCTCCTCGGCGAGCGAGTGCATTCTCGCTGGTCGAGCTTTTGACGGTCATCGCGATCATGGGGATCGTGCTGGCCTCGGTTGCGCCCGCAATCGTCCAGCGACAGCGCGCCTCCAACCTGACCCAGGCTGGCAATCGGCTCGCGGATATGATCACCTCGGCAAGGCAGACCTCGCTGAGCAGAAACATGATCACGGCTGTGATCTTCGTGACTTCAACGTCAGACGCGACCTTGAATGGCAGGGTGCTGGGTTTCCTGGAAATGGGCACGGATCGCGTCTGGAAACAGTCGGGCGGATGGGTTTATCTCCCCGAGGCGGTCGAGATCCAGGATATGAATGGAGCCGCTCCGCATAATGCCCTGCCCATGCCTTCGGGCGCTCCGGCTCCTCAACTGGCCCGGGTCAAGGGAGATGCCAATCCCGCCTACAGCGCGCTCGTGTTCTATCCAGATGGCCGGATGAGAGGAGACTCCTCGCTCGCCCGGCAGGTGCGGGTTCACTTTCAGTCCGACGCGCAGAATGCCTCCCCCGCCAACTATTATGATGTTGTTCTCAATTCGGATACCGCGACCATGCGCATCCAGCGGCCCTGACCGTCTGGCCCCGGCGGGGTTCGGCCTGGTGGAGGTCGCCATTTCGCTCGGCATCGTTGGTTTTGCTATTCTCTCGCTGCTCGGCCTGATGGCGGCGGGCTTGGAGGCAGGGAAATCCTCGCAGGAGGACACGGCGGTGGCGTCGATCGCCAAGAGCGTCCTCTCGGATGTCCGCACCAATGATTTTTCCTCCCTGCAGACGTTGAAAACGAATGTCTACTTCCGGTTCGACGGAGCTCCGTGCTCCGGGCCGGACGACGGGGCCTATTATGCCGGGACGATCGAGAGTCTTCCACATGCGATTGATCCTGGGCTCAATATGCCATGGATGGCTTCGAACGCCGTGAGGCTGCGTATGGTCTTTTCCTGGCCATGCAATGCGGCGAAACCGAATGAACAGACCTTTGAAACCCTCGTCGCCAACCACTGATTCGCCGAGTGGATTCACGTTGATCGAACTGCTGGTGGCCACGGCGGTGTTTGCCGTTCTTATGGCGCTCCTGCTTTCCATCGTCTCGCAGACGACGCGCCTCTGGCAGCAGAGCGAGAACCAAAAGGTCCGCCGTCAGAATGCCCGGATCCTCCTGGAGATCATGACGCGCGACATGGAATCCGCCCTCTTCCCCCTGGATCGAACGAATGTCCAGAGCATGCAGTTCCTGCTGAACCCTCCGGAGGCTCCCTTACATCGTGATGCCGCGTTCTGGCAGGCGGTCGTACCGGGGCAAAGCGCCAAGGGAGATGTGTACGAGGTGGGCTATTTTGTCCAGTGGACGAACGACGCAAAAGACCGGCCACGTAGCGCGCTCTGCCGCTACAGCGTCCCAGCCGCGAACACGGACACGATTTTTTACAACCCCTCCGCCCCCTGGCTGACCCCCCAGAAGCTGGCCGCCTATGCGCCGGGATTAGGCGATACAAATACCTTCAAGGGGGTGCTGGCCGAAAACGTCATCGGGCTTTGGATCACGCTGTATGGGGAGGATGGATCGACCAATGGGCTGGGAGCCCCTTATGATTCCCGCACAGCCACGGCCCGTCCGGCGTCTGCCGAGGTGGCGTTCGTCCTGCTCGATGCGAACGCCGCCAACCGCCTCCAGTCCGTGGCATCCATCACCAACAATATCTCGTCCACTCCCGAGGCTCTGGTGGAGTCCCTGCCGGACGATATGAGAGGCGCGACCCAGATCTTTCGTGCCCGTGCGCGATTCGAGGCGGCGCCATGAGACCGGGACGCTTGCGGGCCGAGCGCGGGATGGCGCTCCTTGTCGTGTTGAGCATCGTGGTCTGGCTCACCTTGCTGGTGGTATGCCTCGCACTGGCCATGCGCATGGAGCGTCGCGCGGCTCACTACTATGCCGAGCGTTCTCGGGCCGATTTCTATGCAAGGGAGGGGGTGGAGAGCGTAGTCGCCGCGCTTCGCCATGCCACCGATACCAACCGCCAGTGGATTTCGATGCCAGGCCAGATAGCATCCAGTACCAATGACATCGCCAGCGCCGAAACCATCGTCCTCTATTCCGGTTCCGCCCCCAGTGGAGATACCAATGCGGCGGATCTCAACCGGACCGTTCTCAGCGACGACGAGAAGGAGGCAGTGACAGGCGTCTCCGGGCAGCCCATGAACGTCTCTTGGATCTATGTGCGAAAGGACGGCTTCCGTACGGCCTCCGCCTCCACCGATCCCGCCAATCCGGTCGTCGGGCGGTATGCCTACTGGACCGATGATGAAAGCTCCCGCATCGACCTCAATACTGCTTGGAAGAGATCAGGCAATACCAGCTCCGTCAACCACCCCAGTCAGGTCAATCTCCTGGCCATCCCGGGCATTGCTGAAAGCGATGCCGACGCGATCCATGCCTCGGCCGTAAACTCCCCGTTTAACTCGCCTAATGACGCCCGGCGTCTCGGGACCGCCATTGCACAAACGCTCTCGTCAAATCGATTTTACCTCAGCCACTACGCCTACAGTTCCTCGCTCAACCCCTGGGGCGAGCCGAAGATCATCCTCACCACGACGACCAACAATCTGCCTCCCGAGGTCGCCGCGCGCGAAGACTATACCAATTACTTTTTGGACGTGCGGGACAACGACGCCGATCCCGGTTGGTACTCGGGGCTGAAGAAAACCAAGGTGATTTATCAGCTTAACCGGCTCGCCGCCCTCCTGAGCACGAACGGGTGGAGGTATTCTTCCGACAGCTTTGCGGATAAATACGGCGATCTTGGTTCCGCTCAACTCGCCCTCGATGTGCTTGAATATGTGCGCTCCGCGGAATCGACAAATTCCGTGGTGGCTCCACTTCGCGTGCGCTATGACAAGTCGACCGGCTTCAGCTTTACTGGTATCACAGACCCCGAGGCGATCAATGTCATCGTAGGCTCCACCCGACGACCGATGTTCTCGGAGATCGGGATATGGATGGGACCGCTCGTCACTGTGAATCCGAGCCGCTTTACCCGCGAGGTAAAGGGCTGGCTGGAGATCTGTCTGCCCAAGAGCTACGGCGTCACGGCCGCAGACTTGGCCGCGCGCCCGCTGGCGGAGATCACGTTCAGTCCCAAATATCCCGATGACGTTACCGGCCTGGACAACATGCCGCCGATCTCGTTCGGAGCGGTTCCCTTTGCCAGCTCCAGCTATGTCGTGAACACAAACTCGCCTGATTGTGATTTTGTCACGGTGTCGTTTTCGCGGACTCAGACCTTCAACTTTGCCAACACCAACCTGAGCAGGAACACCAACCGGCCCGTGATGGTATGGGCTCGCCCGACATTCGACGACACGGACCCTGCGGTGAACGGGTCGGGGATGGGGAGTTCATTCTGGGAGTGTGCGCCGACAGCCTTTGGGAAGTCGTCGCCGCCCTCAGCCTATACGACAAATAACATCGTGGCGGTGCCGGTCGATCCGGAGGGTACTCCGGAGGGGCAGATTCATTCTGTCCAGGTGAGCGACCCGAGGGTGAACAAATTTGCGACCAACTGGCAGAGCGGAGGTAATACTTTAGGAAATCCGAATTTCAACTGGAACAGTGCGGTTGCGGCCAATCCGCCGCAGGATACCGATTCTGCCGGGAATGTAAGCCGGGCCAGCCTCGCACAGCGCCAGCGGAAGGGCTCTGCAGGCAACCCTCGCGGCGTGGTCGAGTCCGTCGCAGAGCTGGGACGCATCCCGACCGGCGTGGGTGCCAATGTACCGTGGCGGACCGTGCGCTTCCAGCCGACGCCGGGAAGCCCCGGGCTGCCCGACTGGGCGTTGATGGATATCTTTGACGCGCCATATTTTCCGACCGACAACGCTTACCTGTACAACCCCAAAGCATATACGGTAGCGGGTCGTATAAACCTGAATGCGCAGATCCGTCCGTTTACGAATCTCTCCCGCTCGATTTCGCTGACCGCCCTCTTTGAGGATAGCACCAATATCACCGCCGCCCAGGCGTCGGTCGCGATCGGAAACCTTCTCGCTCGGGAATGCGCTTCCGGTGGAAAGCTCTATGGCGGAACCAACGGGTATGTCTCGATCGGCGAGGTGGCTGAAATCAAGGGCGTCAGCGACGATGGGGAGGCGAGTGAAAGACGTCTACTCGGTGTAGTCGATCTCGCGGCGATTCAGGGCAATGTCTTTCGCGTATACTCGGTCGGCCAGTCGCTCAAACAGACCAAGGCGGGGGGCATTGTCGTGGAGTCGGAAAAGGCAGTCGAAGCTCTGGTGGAACGCACAGAGGTCCCCGGCCAGGAGCCGCGGTTCCGGATCGTCTATTGGAAGGTTCTGCCTCTCTAGTTGTTAAGCTGCAAGGGCTGTTTATGTGAAAGAGCATGATGGCGTCGTCGCGCTGCTTGCCCCCCCGACGTTGGCCTGCCCCGTGAAAGAGGGGGGTGGGAGATGAAATTCTGCCAGAGAAAAGGAGAGGCAGTCGACCGACCATTGAGGAGAAAATACCCCCAATGCGAACATTTTCGGGCCGTTCTTTGCAGATAACCTTTCCAACCTGATAACTCATCAGGACAGCGAAAGCCATTGCGGGAATCCAGAGAGATGCAGCCCACGGATATTTTCAGAAAGCGAACGCCGCCACCAATGCCGCAGCAACCAAAATCATAAGCGGAAAATGAAATTGGTATGGCATGGATGATCGCTAGTTCTTCAATGCCACAGATTGCGATCCAGCGTGCGGTATTGGATGGCCTCCATCACGTGCGGGGGCTGGATGGTGGGGCTTCCGGCCAGATCGGCGATGGTGCGCGAGACTTTCAGGATGCGGTCGTATGCTCTGGCGCTGAGCTGGAGATTGGTCATGGCGTGGCGGAGGAGTTCCTGCCCGGCGCTGTCGAGTTTGCAGTGCTCCTTGATCTGGCCGTGCGACATCTCGGCGTTCGTGCGTGTTTTGCGGGATGAGGCAAAACGCTCACGCTGGATGCGTCGGGCTTCGATGACACGAGAGCGAATCGCCGCGGACGGCTCGGCGCTTTCCGTGCTGCTCAGGTCCTTGTACTCCACGGCGGGAGCCTCGACGTGGAGATCGATGCGGTCGAGCAATGGCCCGGAAATGCGGTTGCGGTAATTCTCAATCTCGCGCGGCGAGCAGCGGCACTCGCGCTTGGGGTCTCCATAGTAACCACATTTGTACGGATTCCATTTTCGGTGACGTAGGTGTGCGGCTTGAAATTCCGTTTGTTTTAAACGACTTACATTATGAGCCGCCCCCGCGGGAAACTGGTAAAAAGTGGTGCCGAATCTATAAAAAGCTTCTTCCGGTGGCGGAATACCGGACAATTACCCACAAGAGCAAGTCTCGGATATACTACGCCTGCCGTTCGTGTTCGAAGCAGTTGCAGCGAGAGGCCTATCGACGGAGAAAGCTTCTGCATCGTGGCTAGTCAGCGGCTGGACCAAGCGGAACGGAGGGGGGGCAAAAGAGATCGATGATCTGACTGGAAAGACCGGCTTTTACCTCTTTGATGACCTCAGGCTTTGCGTCCGCACTAAGAATCGCGTCGATGTTTTCGTATGAGCCGCCCTTTGTCCCATTTTTATCGTCGGAAGGTGTTCGCCGACTAACCGCTCTTGGCACGGTAATACCTCGTCTGGATCGAACTTCTCGACCGCAAGTTGATTAATAGTATTGAACCGCGAGGAGTCCCGGCAAAAGAGGCTGGTTTGCGACTGGTGTCCAAACTGCCCGGTACATCCCGAGGTACGGAACGGTGTCATCACTCACCATTTTTCCGAGACAACGTCAGCATTCACCGCTTTTGCTTTCTGATTCGGCAGAGCAGAAAGAATGCTCCACAATTAGTCGTTCTGTTTTTCGTGCGTGCGCTGCTCGAAGGCGGCTTTGTCGGCCAGAGAGACGTGGCCCTCGACCATGCCGTTGTCGAGCGGGTTGTCGACACGGGCGGCGAGATCGCGGAAGAGTCGGCGGATGTCGATCACACCTCCGATGAAAAACCAGAAGGTGGAGATGATGCCGACGATGCCCGTCACGACCAGGCTGGT
>JAFKMU010000033.1 GCA_017305195.1 Verrucomicrobiota bacterium
ATCCAAGGAATGAGCGCCACCTATCTGCTCGCCGACCGGGGTTACGATACCAACTCCATCCTTGAGCAGGCCGCAAGGCAGGGCATGACGTCGGTCATCCCTCCCAGAAAGCGCCGCCGCGTTCAGCGCGACTACGACCGCCACCTCTACAAACTTCGCCATCTGGTGGAAAATACCTTTCTCCACCTCAAACGTTGGCGCGGCATCGCCACACGCTACACCAAGAATGAGGCCTCCTTCCTGGCCGCCGTTCACATCCGTTGCCTGGCTATCTGGCTTTCATTCTCGTGACGGCACTATTTAGTCTGGCGGCAAGGGCGGTCGAGCAAGATCGAGGCCGCCGGGCAACTTGCGGCGGGAAGCTCGCGGGCATTGGCGTACGGTTACGTAAGCACGGTGGTGCGGGGTGCGGGCAGGTGGCTGGGATGCCTGACTGGTACGGGCTCTTGAGGAGTGGCGCGGGTCGTGGTGGATTTTCCCAGGGAGGACGCGCTATGCTCCGGGGACGCGGTGGCTCCCGGATTTTTGGCACACGGCGCACTCATCCCTTAACTCCATGACCCGCGCCTTCACCGTTCTCGAGATGCTCGTGGCAGTGGCGATCATTGCGATCCTGGTGGTCGTCGCCGTCCCGGTGATTTCGACGATCAGGAGGAAGATCAATTCGGCGAAATGCCTGGAGAATCTGCGCGAGATCGGTGTGGGCCTGAATGTCTACGTGGCGGATCACGACCACAGGATGCCTGCGCTCCAGGGCAGCCGCTCGAGCATCACGGATAATGTGCCTGTCATCGATACGGTGCTGGCGGAGTATGTGCCGGGGCAGGCGGTATTCCGATGCCCCTTTGATGGCGGGGTGGCCAATGTCACGGGCACGAGCTACGGCTGGAACTCTTTCCTGAATAACCAGCCGGTGGCCGGGCTGAAGTTTGCTCTCGGGGACTGGGTCTTTAGCGACAAAAGCAGCATTCCCGTCCTGAATGACAAAGGAGACTGGCATGCCGGACGGAAGAACTTCCTCTACGCCGACGGTTCCGCAGGCAACCGGCCGCTATCCGCCTGGAGCGCACAATGATCGGTGATTGAGATGAGCGAAGATTGCACGCCTGTCCCTAATATTCCCTTGCTAAAACCCACTATGAAAACCCTCCAGTACCTTGTCATCGCGGCGGCGCTTACGGCGTCGGCCTTCGCAGCGCCTCAGGCGATCCTGGTGAATGCTCAGCTCGTGGAGCTTGCCACGAATGGGGCCGAACTGCCGAAGGACCTTTCGCGGCTGGCGGAGCGGAAGGGCGTGGACGTGCTGGCATCGCCCCAGCTGAAGACGCGCCCGGGCCAGCCTACGACGGTATCCGCCACGCGCGAGGTGCCCATTCCGCCCAAGGGGAAATTTCCGGTCGGGGTGGTCCTGACGGTGCGTCCGGCCTGGGCGGGCGAGGGCCGGGTGCGGTATTCGGTCGATTTCGACGTTACGCGGCTGGAGGGCTACTTTGCTCCCTCAACGTCCCGGGCCCCGATCTTCTCGACGACCCGGGCGATGGGCATCGAAGGCACGGCGGAAATCGGCAAGCCCGTGGTGCTGGTCCTTTCCAACGTGCCGGACGAACAAATGGTGGCCGAACCGGGCAAACCAAGCCGCCCCGCCCTCATCCACCGCCGCCTGATCGCGATCCTGAGTTTTGCGGGGGCGGGTCAGTGAGTCC
>JAFKMU010000030.1 GCA_017305195.1 Verrucomicrobiota bacterium
GTTCAACTCCTGCGCTCCCACATCGACAACCCACCGTCCGACTCCTGGACGGACTTGGGCAAGGTCGTCCCGGCTGCCATTGGCATGTTCTTCCAGGGAATCGGGCGCTTTGCGCTCATCGTCCTGACGTTCTTTCAGAACTTCGCCATCGCTGGCTTGGTTGCCGTGTCACCGCTGTTGTTGGGATTCCTGTTTGTTTCCTACACCCAATCTCTCGGCATTCAATTCTGTGTCACCTCCCTAACGGTGCTGCTCTGGCATGTCGCCATCTGCCTCGTGGACATCGTGATTGTCGCGATCAGCGATTTGCTCTTCGCGCCGATTACAACGGGTGGAGTGGTGCAGATGGGGGCCAATCTGATCACCGTTCAGAACTGGCTGCTCTTTCCGTTCATCATGGCCTTTGCCTCGATTGTGACGGTCTTCTTTTACCTCACGGTTCCTTTCGTGGCCGGTGCCATCATGAAGGGATTGAGCGGCACCACCGCTGCCTTGCAGGCCGGGATTCAGGGGACCATGCAGGCAGCCGGGCTGGCGGTAGGCACCGGCCTGACCGTGGCAGGTGCAGCCGCTACCATGGGCGGCTCGACCGCCATGCAAGGCGCATTGGCTGGAGCACAGGCCGTAGCCGGAGCGGCCAGCGCGGCGGGCCGTCTGGCAGGGGACGTAGCCGGTTCGATGGGTAATGACGTGCCGCCACCGCCGCCCGTTCCTCCGGCTTCCTCCGGCGGAGATTCAGTCACCAATCCCGACAACCCCGGCATGGTCGCCCACCAGACCGCCCCCAACGCTTTTGCCGTCGTGGACAACAACTCCGGCACAGTATCCCACCACCAAGGCAGCATCGCCACGCCACAGGCTGCCCAGGCGGCCTTCAACGCCCATGCCAGCAAAGCTCAACCACTCCCTCCAGATTCCCCACTCGCCAACCGTAACGCCTGATTTCCATGAAACTATCCGCCATTACTTCCATCACCAACAACGTCATCGCCGCCCGCTTTTGGATGGCACTCGCCCTCATCGCCTGCGGGTTCGCCGTGGCCGCTCCTTACCTGACCATTTCCGCCATGAAGCAGAAGGAAAAGGTCGTCATCCTTGATCCGGGTGGGACGCTGATTTACGCGCCGCTTCTCGGCTTCGAGGAGGCGGGCAACCTTCATGCTTACCATGTGCGGCTCGCGTGCCTAGCCTTGCTCCAGCGCAATCCGGTGGGACCGGATTTACCCGACCTCCTGAAACGCATCTACCTCGAAGAGCCCGCCAGAAAACGGGCTGCTTCCCTCTACAAGGCCCAGAACCCGGAGTTCAAAGAGAAGCAGATTCACCAGAAGGTCGAAGTCACCAAGATCGACATTCTCGACACCCGGAAAATCAGCGATGGCGCCGGGAAATCCTATGAGGCCGTAAGCGTGCGGGCCGAGGGCAATCTCATCCGCACCGGCACGCTGAAAGGCCTGGAGTTCCGCGAACCGGCCAAGTTCCAAATCGAATTCCTCTTCATCCGCAACCCCGACCTGCTGGGCAATGGCAGACTTCCGCTCGTCGTCCAGGACTTCACCTACACCGAAAAACCTCTCTAGTGAAATACCTCATCCTCACCCTGCTGACCGCGGCTACGGCTATCGCCGGGCCGATCACTCAAAAGCCCCTCGATGAATTCGTCATCTACGACATCCCGGTGGCACAGAAGACCGGCACGACTACGATCATGTTCCCGTCGGAAATCTCGGGCCTCTATGCCAAATCCATTTCCACCCAGGAACAGGAAAATGCCGGATTCCTCATCTCGTTCACGCCGGGGAATTTCTATTTCACCATCCGGGCGCTGAAGAAGGAGGCCGAGGACCACCTGACGGTGATCTTCAACCGGAAAGCCTATGTTCTGCATCTGACGGCCTCCGAGAAACCGTTCTACAACATCACGTTTTATCAGGACGAACGACAGGGCAAGGACGGTGGCCGGATTGCCGTGGTACCGGAGCGGTTGCTTGGCTTGATGGACAAGGCGAAGGCTTATCCGCTTCTGGCCAAGGATGCCCCGGACACTCTGGCTGGCGTGCTGCACGTCTCTCCCGCTCTCACCACCTACTACGAGGGTTTCAATGTCCGGGTCCGCGATGTCTGGCGTTTCGAACAGGATGACACGCTGATTTTCCGACTGGAACTTGAGAACACGACCGACCGCGCCGTGCGCTACAACCCGAAAGACCTGGCCGTGCGGGTCGAGGATCGGATCTACACGCAATCGCTCGTCGATGCTTCCGGCGTCATACCACCCAAATCCATCACGCCTGCCTTTGTTGCCATCACCGGCAACGGACAGGGAGGCCGCAGCAATCTCGCTCCCGACAACAAATGGAACGTCCTCGTTGTTCGCGCCGAACCTCAACTCTCCACCAGCGACTACAAATGAATCTGCGCAAAATCTTCACCGAGCTTTTTCAGAAACCCACTGGGCGATTGATTCTTTTCCTCGTGGCCGGGGCGTTGGTTCTGGCCTTTGTCTTGAGCGGAAAGCCGCGCCGTTCCCCGGAACCGATCAACCCGACTGTTCCCGCCCAGGCGACCACGGCGAAAGGATATTCCTTCGAGGAGAATATTCCGCCCACGACCCCGGTTCGGGCGGAAACGACCGCCCCGACACCGCCGCCCATGGCCGCACGGCCCACGCCGATACCCAAGCCACCACCGCCCATTCCCCAGGCGATCTTCGCCACTAAGGAGGAATCTCGCAGCGAGTATTACCTGCCCTATGGCCGTCTGCTCCGTTGCGAGCTGGTCAACGCGGTGGAGTCCACCAACATCGAAACGCCCATCATTGGCCTGATTACCGAGGATGTCTGGCAGGCGGGAAGGCTGGTCATCCCGACCGGAACCGAGGTGCATGGACTCGCCCAGAAGACGGCCGCTCGCGAACGCATCGGTTCCGAACGGCAATGGGTGCTCGTGTTTCAGGACGGAAAGGAACTGCCACTTTCCGGTACCGTTCTCGACTATGCCCCGGATGGCGCGAACGGCGGCCAATGGGCTGAAATAGACGGCTCCGCTGGCCTGCGCGGTCATATGATCGCCGCCGACAAGTATGCCGAAGCCAAGGCCGTCCTGGCCGCGATGGTTTCGGCAGGAGCCGGAGCGTTTCCCTCCATGACGAATATCATTTCACCGCTCACCGGGGGAGTGACCCAGGTGCAGAACGGCGGGTATCAGGACGCCATTGCCGCAGGGATTCAGGCCGGAGGCCAAATCTACTCCCAGCGCCTTTTGGAAGGTCTGAAGAACGACCCGTATTACGTCCGCGTTCCTGCCGGAACCACGTTCTACCTCTACGTCTCCCAAGCCGTCGATCTCGCGAAGGCTCGCATTTCCTCATCCACCCAATCCTCCAAATGAAATACCTCATCTCTGTTCTCGTCGTCTGCCTCGGGGCAGGTTGCGCCACCCGCAAAGATTCCACTCCAAAAACCGCGACGGTTGTTCCCGGCACCAGCGTTTCCGCCAAACGCATGGCGTCCGTTCGCACGCCGGAAGTCGTGAAAGCCTATCCGGTGGGCCGCTACTCCGATCCGAATTACCCGGAGGAAATGCACGAGCAGCACACGGTCTATCGCCGGGAACAGTCGCCTGACTGGAACTACCTGCCTGATCCGACGCCGACTCTCCCGTCCGGAAATCCCTCGCCCTCCTACTATGCGGATGCTTCGAGGGAGTTGAACGTCAAGCAGCGGGCTTACGCCGAGGCCTTGGCTGAGCAGAACCGCGCCATGCAAAAGCGCATCGAAACCTTGCAGAAGGAAGTGGGCAAGGTGCCGGCACTCCAGCAGGAGCTTGACCAGCTCAAACAGAACATCGGGGAATCACCCAAGCCGCAGCCCACGCCCTCCCCGGCCCCGGCAAAAACCGAGGAAGGCGATGTATTTTCCAGCGTCGATCCGGCTTTGCCCGCCTGGGAGGAAGGGGTTTCCGATCCGGGCGAGGTCACTCTCTTCGCCGAATCCGACGACCAGAATCAGGACTTCCTGCTCTCCCAGATGCGGATCAACAACGCGTTCGCAACCGAACTGGCTGCCGCCGAGCGCCGGAAGATTTCCGCCGTCATCACCTGCCCATTCCTTCGCCGCAAGGAATTCGCCCTTCTCAACTACTAATCACATGAACACATCCAAACCCGCCAACGTCACTGTCTCCCTCGATGAAGACACTTTCTCGGTCTTCAAGGAGGCATCCGAAATTGTCGAGAAAGCCGGAATCCGCGTCCCAACCAATCAGCTTGTCCAGGTCATGCTGAATGCCGAGGGCCAGCGGCTCAGTCCCCGGAAGATCGCCCAACGCTTCCTCAAATCCGTCATCGCCCAGATCGGCGGATTGCGTAGCAACGCCATCGACGACGATGACGACGACAAGATTCCCGGACTCAAGCCCACCAAGGCCTAACCGTTCCTTTCACCGAAACCCCGTCAATCAGCTCGGCTACGGGAACCCAAACGCCGCGCGCCACAAACGCAATTACCCATGGCAATCGCATCCCCGAAGAAAAAAACGGAACTGGCTCAGCAGTTCAAAATCAACCCCGAAGTTAACGCCAAGTTGGACGCCTTCATGCAGACCAATCCCGATTTGGTTCAGTACGTGAAGGATCTTCCCAGAGAGCAACTCGAACGGAAGTTCCTCCTGCGCAAGATGAAGGATGAGGAACAGAAGATGGGCTACACCACCAAGATTAAAGGCTGGCTGGCCAAACCGGAGCAGGCTGACTTGGTCCAGAGCATCAAGTCGACCATCAGCCCCAACATGAAGCCGGAACGTCAGGAAATGGCGCTCGTCAATGCGGCCAAGAACCACGTGCGAAATAACGGGATCAAGATCGGCTGACGCCATCGCCGTCTGGCCGGCCAGACGGTCGGTCAGACGGCTCCTTTTCAAACCTCAATCTCACTCCATGTCCCTCTCATGCCCTCGAAAACAGCACCCTCTGAGAAATCCGAATTTATCCAAATTCGCGAAGCCGCCGAATGGCTTGGCGTGCCGTTTTCCTCTCTGCGTGAATATGTGTCCCGAGGATTGCTGCCTTCGTACAAACTCGGTCGGCACCGCCTCTTCCGAAAGCACGAACTTCTTGAAGCGCTCCGTGAAACCGGGAAAACAACGCTCGATCGAGTCTTGAGGTAAAATAGACGAGTTGGCTTTCGACGTTGCGAAACACTGGTGCTATCTGGCTGCAAGATAGGCAGAAACCATGTGCCAGGCTTCATTCAATGTGATGGTAAGTCCGCATTCATTCGCCAGAATACTGAAAGGAATAGCCACGGGTCTTTTCCTATCCGGCAAGGGTAAACCCTGCGCCATTTCATTCCGTCCCGTCGGGTGCCTTCGTCAAATCCCCGTGCCGGTCGCTCTGCATGAACTGACCAAAACTTTGACGGAGGATGTCATGCAAAATTTGAAAGTAAGCTTCAACGCCGCTGCCCGCCGTAAATGCCGCCTTGCCGAGATCGACTACCTACAATCGCTGCTCTGGACGCTGACGCTCCAATTGATCGAAGAACAGAACCGGCTGCGCCGGGAAATTTCCGATCCGGCCCCAGCCGCCGAAGCTGGGGTAAAGCCCCTGCGGGGCTGTCATTGCGGCACCGCTGGCGCCGCAAATGCATTTTCAATGTGTGTAAATTAGCTGGGGGCGTTTCTATCAGCAAAAATATCGGCGAAGGCCTTTTCTAATTGCTCTGCCTCACTCGGGGTGAGTTGAGAGAACTCCTTGTCCAATGCGCGCTTTGAAAACTTTCCATCTCCCTGTCTTAAGAAGGAAATTAAAAGCTCTATCGTGCGATCAGGCATATCGAAACGGCTTCCAATCCACGCCTTCATCCGGTCATGCCGGGCAAGATATTCAACCTCTTCCGGCAGACTTTTCTCTACCGTGTCCTGGACACATTCGTAGAGAAACTCCGCCTGTAGGGTCGCATCAAAAAATCGATACAAATCGAATGTTTCGTTGAGAACCGAAACATTTCCCCGATCTGTTGGCTCCCATTCAATCAAGGGAAGATGCGCCTTGGAGTAATTTTCCAAAGTGATTCGATATTCCTCAATACGATCCAGAATCACTGCCGATACAGGGAAGACAATGCCTTTTGGCGCAAAGTCTTTTTCTGCAAGAACATGGTGGATCAGATAACGATGAATCCGTCCATTTCCATCTTCGAATGGGTGGATGAAGACGAAGCCAAAAGCAATCAGAGCGGCGGACAACACCGGATTGTAGGAACTTGTGGCGAGTTTTTTGTCCATGGCAATCAAACCCTCCATTAAACGGGGAACATCCTGCCACCGCGCCGAGATGTGGTCTGGTATTGGTGCGCCGGTTGCGCGGTCGTGAACACCAACAAACCCTCCTTGATTGCGCCACCCCATGTGAATGAAGCGTGCATCCTCGATCACGATAGTTTGCAATCGCAAAAGCTCCTCCAAAGTTAGCTCTTCTCGCCCAGCTTGACCGATAGCACGCCCCCAGCGTTCAGCGCGGTTGTGAGGCGGTCGTTCACCTTCAATCGCGTATGATGCTTTGGAATCCTTCAGTAACAAGAATGCGGCTGCGCGCGCGACAATATCGGGATGAACTTTTCCCAACTCATTCCGGGCCTGCGCGGGCAAGTCCATATCCATGAGCCTATCCAATTTTTCCGTGCGGCGGATCAGAGGACAAAAACTCTGAACGCCCGGAAGATTATTTCTAACCCGATGGCGTTTGGACATACTGACCGGACCGGGATATTGCATGTCTGCATTCAGAGCATCAACGTAATCGCCTGCCGCTGCATTCGGGATATTCAATATCCGGTCGGTCAGCCATTCGTAGAAGAACCATATGCGGCGGCTATATTGCCCGGTCGGCTCATTCTGAATGATCGCGGTAATGTCCTCCGGGTTCACGGTCGCAAACAGGGCACTTAATACGGCTAGATCAACTTCCTCGTATTTGAGGGCAAAGGTGAGATGCCCGATAAAGGTATCGGCAGGATTGTGTTTGGGAGTGAAAACGCGCCATTGGGCGGTTTCGTATTTCCGATGCTTGGAACTGATGGCGGCGAGACGCCACGGCAGTGGAACTCGCAACTGATAACTGGAAATCAGCGCCGCATAACCCGCCAAGGTCATTTTCTCTTCCGGCAAGGGAATTCCATGAAAAACACTGACAGGCGCTGAAAAATGATGATGTTCCATGTTCTTTTGTGAAATCCAGTTATCGATACAGAAAATAATGATTTTTGGTACTTTAGCATAAAAATCGTGGATTTCCATTAAAAACGGTGATTTTCGGTTGTCTTTCATGAAAAACAATGATTTTGCAAAGCCGGGAATGTGGACTGCTCTACGTGGATTTTCCCGTGCGATTGCGGAAGACGTTGAAGAAGGTTTTTCCAGGCTCGGCACCACAACCTAAAAGCAACCTTTTACCCGTTTAACCTCCCTGAGCCATAATGACATTGGGACAGAGGGCGGGGGCCATGGTCACAACAACAACGGACAACCAACGGGTTCTGAGCGGCTCTCCACGAGAGAGCCGCTCAGAACCCATCGGCATGTCGGCGGCGGATTTAACCAGCATTGCGGCCTTGGCAGGATTGGCGGTGGTGCCGGAAAAATACCAGGCACTCATGCCCGACATTCTCGCCTATCGCGAGCAGCACGACATTCAGATTCTTCACCAGAAACGTGAAAATGAGGAAAGCAAAACGCAGGAATTGCGCAGCGCGTTCAACCTTCATGTGGCTTGGAGTTTTTTGCTGTTAGGAAAAAGAAAGGCGGGCAGCTTGTCGCGGTATTGCGTTACATCCTTTTCGGTAATAAGTCCCCGGCTTCTCGCATCGGAAAATGCCTCGGTGAGCATCTCGTGCGGCACTTCACTGCTCATATCCACGATGGCCCGAATCGGGCTCGTGACCCGATAGCCTTCGCGGTCTTCGATTTCGTTTGCGGCAAGGTCTGCAAAATGAAGCTCCAGAATGGCCGGAGTTTCCGCCATGCGCCGGAATTTAGTTGGCACTGTCATGTGGAGTTTTGATGGCATCATATCTGTCATGTCGTAAAGACTCAGCGCCGTTTGGTGCGAATAAACACCTTCTGGCACGCCGTCACGATTTCGGGACCAGAGAGACCAAAGGATGAGGTCCGGGCGCTCCGGCATCGGATATTGCGCGAGCCGAAATATGCCGCGATGCTCCCGTTGCCAGTTTCCGGCCTGAATGTGATAAGAATGGTGGGTTCGGTCAAATCCCGCCTCTTCCGCCTGCTTGCCGGTAAAATATCCTCCCTGACCTTCTGCGATGGCGAAAAGGTTTGCCTGGGACTCCTTGGATGATCGTTTCACGACGGTTCAGCTTATCGTCAGCGGTGGATTCCTCAACATAAACAGCGCAATTATTGCGCTATTTATGTGATTTTAGCCGTTTCACGCTCGCCGGAGTGAGGGCAAACCATTCCTTGGCTTCCGCTTCCGTGACGAGTTCACGATAGTGTTCAAACAACATTTTCGGGCTGTTTCCGGCTTCCAGGGCGACCTGCGGGGCGCTTTTCGTTTCCGCCATTCGGTAGGAGCAGAAGGAATGCCGCAGCCCATTGTGAACGATTTGCACACGAGGTTTGCCCTCTGGGTCGTCGAGCGCGGACTTCGCTGCATGGAAAAGGCGCGTGAAATGAAATTCGTTACGAATATCGGGAAGAACAGGGCCGGCTTTCTTCGCGTAGGGCTTCAGCCAGGCCGCTAGAGCGGGGCAGATTGGGACAAGGCGCCGGGTAGCCGTTTTCGATTTGTTCCGGCCCACTTCGATGAAGCCCTTTTCAAACCAAACGTCCGTCCACTCCAGACGTAGAATTTCGATGCTCCTCAATCCAGCAAAGCCACCCAAGGCCACGAAGGGCAGAAATCTTTCATCGACATACCGGAGGAGCGTGGCGAATTGCTCTGGACTGTAAATGCCGATATCGCCGCCTTTTTTGTCGTTATGGCGCGTAATGAATTCCGCCTCGGTTTGTTGGCCTCGGGGGAGGAAGTTTTTGTCGCGAGCGTAGGAAAAGAGTGTGATCATCGCCATGCGATAGTTGTTCTTGGTGCGCAGCCCGGCGTCTTCCATATTATCAATCCATTGGTCTAGATCCGTGGCACGAATCTCTCGAAGCTGACCGGTGAAGGCTTTGGCCGCTCGTTTCAATTTGGCCTTCAAATCTTCCTCGTAGCGTTTCGATTTTTTTCCCTCAATGGAGGCAAGGTACTTCGTGACCAAATCCGGAAAGGTAATTGGCTGAAGCGCTCCCCGGCGCGTTTCTTGCGAAAGATGCTCAGCGTAAAACCTTGCCGCTTCAAGAAGCGGGCGACCGTCCAAGATTTTGTGCGCTTCCGCAAACTGACGGGCGACCTCGGTAAGGCTCATCCCCAACGGACCAAGGATCTCAACTGCGTCCGTAATAGCCGCCGCTTGTTTGGGCGAAAAAGTCACGGCATGCGCTTTTCCCGCTGACAGCTCTTCGACCAGTTGCTTCGCCCGCTTTTTCGCTTCCTCCAAACTCGGCGCACGCTCCCGCTTCCGTTGTCCGGAAGCGTAGTAGGAAAGCTGGAAACTGGCCGTGTCTCGATAGGGGGCGGAGTAGATGGGAATTCGCACCCCCTTGCCCTCGATGACGGCTATTGGACCGCGTTCTTTCTCTTCGGTTTGCTCACGTTCCATGACATCTAGAAGATAGCTGTCACGCTTTTGTCACGCAACGCGAAAAATCAGGCTTTTCCTCTGCAAAATCAACGTATTCGAACCCTGTATCGCGCACCATTTTTTCTAACCTCGCTTTCGCCCGCAGAACCGCTTAAATACAAGCTCTGCGGGCTGGCTCTCCGCCAAAAAATGGGGACGAGGTCATTTGTTGATGTTTTTGTGTTAGCCGCATTGGGCGATGACGCGCAAGCGGTAGTTGTGGAAGTTTCTGAAGCCGAAGGCCCGGCGTTGGATGAGTTTCATCTTGCGATGGAAGCCCTCG
>JAFKMU010000049.1 GCA_017305195.1 Verrucomicrobiota bacterium
GAGGATGAACCCTTGCTGGTGCGACTCGTCAGCGAAAGGTGACGAGTTTTCGGCCACTTTGATTTCAAACGGCAGGCGATCTCCGGCCTCGCGTTGGTCCATCGTGGCTGCGACTGATCATGGTATACTCGCCGGTCTGGAGGTAGAAATACGTTCCCATACTTGGATCAAGTGTGAATAGCCCTAAGAAGGCGGGGTTGGGAGTTCGTTCGACCCTGCTTTTCCGATGGGGCAGCGGTTCCATTTCGCGTCGTGGCTTTGTCATGAGGCGGTAATCTTGGATTGTATTCTGCTCGGAAGTCTCTCTTTTGCTTGCGTCCTTCCTGGCTTGACGAGGTTCGCCGCCTCTTTGAGGCCCACGCACTTCCATCCATTGCAAATGGCCGTCGTATAAAACTCGCTGGACTCGGAAGACGATACAGGACTGCTCTGCCTTGGCGGCAGGAATTGAGAGCATTGCTTCGAGTCCGCTTCTATGTTCCTACGTTGAGGGCGAGGTGACTATTTTTCGCCGAAACCGTCAAATTTCCACCAGGCATTTGACGGGCTTTCATCGCGCACAGGACGGCATCGCCGATGAATTTTTGCACAACGCCTTTCATCGGACGAGCGCCGAGCGTCTTGTGAACGCCATGCCGCACGAGAAATTCAATGGCAGGTTCGGAAGCGGTGAGTTCTATGCCTTGTGCCCGGAGCCGGGCTAGCTCCTCGGATATGACAAGCTGGCCGATTTCCCGTTGAATGTCCGGGGAAAGTGGCTTGAAGACAATTTTTTCGCTGAATCGGCCAATGAGTTCGGGTCGAAAAACTTGATGAAGCTCTGCCAGGACTGCCCTTTCCAGCGTAGCAAAGGGGAGTCGGGTCGGACGCAAAAGCTGCTGCGAACCGATGTTGCTGGTGCAAACGATGTAGAAGCCGGAAAGGTCGTAGGTGCGATGGTCGGACAGGGTGATTCGGGCAGCGTCCAGCATTTGTAAAAAGAGATCCCATATGAAGCGGTGGGCTTTTTCCACTTCGTCAAAAAGCAGGACGCCTTGCCTGTGGCCGGAAAGGATTTTGCCCAGGCGTCCGGGATTGCCGGATTCGTCGCCCATGAACAGCTTCACGGCGTCCATGTGGAGAAATTCGGACATATCGAACCGGAAAAATGCTTCGTCTCCGAACAGGTAGCGGGAGAATTCTCGCGTCAATTCGGTTTTGCCTACGCCGGTCGGCCCGAGAAAGAGCATCGACCCGAGCGGTTTGTCGGGTGGTTGCAATCCAAGCTGGCCACGCTCCAAGACGGAACAAACGCGGGTGATGACATGATCTTGTCCTTTGATCTTGGAGGATAGGTAGGGTTGCAGGCCGTTGAGTTTTTCAATGAGAAATGCGTTCATGATTGAGAGGTGAAGGTTTGGCCTTGAACCACTGGCGCAAGGCGTAGTCGGGTCGGGAGGAAAGGAACCATTGAGGAAATGTTCCATCTGGATTGATGGGAGGAATCAGCCGCTTGCGGAACGGCTTTTCGCAGTGGCGAATGATCGCCGTGAACTTGGATAGCTTGCGGAGCTGGTAGGACTCGAAGAACGGTTTAATCTTCTTCTGGTAGTTGTAGGATTTCTTACCTCCGCTCCACCCCCACGATTTTTCCACGATCTCGCGTTCCCCGATATTTTTCGACGCGATGACAGCGGAGTCCTGATTCGCGACGGTGAAAATCAACTCGTTGCTCAGATTGAGCATCAGAACGTCGGCGTAGCGTTTATCGAGGGCACCATGAATGGACGTGTAGGCTTGAGTCGCGAGGACGATGGTTGCGCGAGCCTCGCGAATCACCCCCGCCGCCCGGTGATCGGCGAAAGCCGATTCAGCCCCGGTAATGATCTCCTGGCCTTCGTCGGCAAAAAGCACGATGAGGTTGTCTTTTTCTCGTTCCTGGGCGGATTTGTCGAACCGGCTCAAGGCATGGAAATAATACGAAAGCTTCAGGATCGTGTTGATGTAGAGCCGTTCGCTCTGAAACTTTTGCGGCATCGCAATACAGACGATCTTCCCGTGGTCGATTTCCGAAACGGAGAAGGTCGGTTCTTCCGCGCAAAACACCTCGGCAATTTCGGGATCGAGAAAGAATTCCAGATACGTGCTCAGGGTGCCTTGCACACCGCCAAACTGTTCGGGGGGTTGCTCAAGGTAGCTGCGAAATGCCGCCAGCAATTCACGTGAACGCTGGTCTCCCCGATTCGTCAGCTCCTCGATGACATACTGAGCATCTTCCTTGTTGAGAAGCATGCGATGAATATTGGGAATCGTCACGAAGGCTTCGATGTGCCGCAAAATTTCAAACGCCGTCTGAATCGCGAGTTGGGCTTTCGTCGGAAAAAACGGATTTCCTCCGCGCCCACCCGTCAGCGAAACCGCCGTATCCACGATCACCTTGGCGTAAGTGGAAGCCGGCACATGGGGATTGCCGGTGAGATTGATCGTGTGTGGCGGACGCCACAGCATATCTTTTCCTAGGGGCCGGGTTTGCAGGAGAATGAGATCATCATTCCGCCCGAAGTGTGCGGCCATTTTGACCAGGATTTCCCAATAAAGTCCTTTCTGGTCGAGGCAGATTCCGCCCCAATTCTTCACGCTTTGAAAAATTTGAAACGTAATCGCGTTGATCGCGCTTTGAGTCTTTCCGCTGCCGGTTCGACCAGTGATGAGCCAGCCGCGCACAAAATCCTCCATCGTCCATGACAGGTCCCCGAGTCGCAGCACGATTTTTCCGGAATGATCCGGAGCCAATATCGTCCACGCGGCAAAACCCGCGCATAGTCCTATCACAGCCCACGAAGCAGGAGGCGCGAGGAGGAAATAGGCGGTCAGTGTGCCTCCGAGACAGAGCAAGCAAAGGATACCATCAAGGAATTTCATGGGGTGATTTGGGGTTCAGAATGGAAAGGAGAAAATCGAACAAGCGTCGCTCGGGGTCAGGAACACTCTGCGTGTAGGATTTGAAATTGACGGTCGTGGTTGCGGAACCGTCCTCGTAGGTTTGATGCGAAGCTCCGTCCACAGTTCCGGGACGGAAGATGAAATTTTCACAAAGAACGAATTCCGAGTTGCTGGTTCTGGTGGCGATGGGCGTGTGTGAGGGAGCTGTGATGGCCATACGAATGGAAGCCGTGCATTTTGGTGTAGCGTTTATGAGCGGCGCGGTAGTTGCGCTTGATCTTGAAAAGCAGGTTTTGCATTTCGCGCAGCGATCTGCGGTCGGCGGCGGCCGCGAGTTTTTCCACGGCGCGAGTGATCTTTGGTTTGCGCTGGCGGAAGAGCCGAGAAACGAAATTCAGATTGCGTTGAGCCGTGAGGATCTGCCGTTTGGCGGCGATGGCAGCTTCGAGATTCAGAATGCTCTGATAGGACTGCTGCAACCGAATGGCTTCGGCGGTCTGCGTGCTGCGGAGTGCATTGAGGTGAGCCGTCTTGAGGCGGGGCGCGAGGGTGATCTTATCGGAATCGATACGTTGGCTCATCGCCCGCGCCGTCGTTTCCGGCGATTGAAGGATGGTTTCCCAGCGTTGGTTTTCCCGCTCAAACCACGCTCGCAGCATGTCCATCTGCTTTTTGTGTCGTGAAGTCTTGGAGCGGGAAGTGCTGCATCCGACATAGGAGCCTTTGGCGGTGCGCGGACAGAGCGCGAGATGGGCGTGGAGGTTGCCGGTGTCGTGGTGAAGCCCGTAGGCGAATCCAATGGAATCGCTGGGATGAAAAGTTTCGGCAAATTTTCGCATCACCTTCTTCAAGCTGGAGTGCAAAACGTGATCGGGATTTATTCCCGCATTCACCAGCGCATCGTGCTGTTCCTTGGACATGGAAAAGATCAGCCGATGCGCAATGGTCGGGCGTTTCGCAAGCGAAGGAAATTTGTCCAGGTGGTGCTGCCAGGATTCGGTAATGCGGCGTTTGCGCTCCGCGTTGGAAAGTTGGGTAGGCGCCGTGCTGGAGCCGTCAGGATTACGGCGAATTTCGTGATGCAAAAACCCGCCTGCGTGAACCTGTCCGAGTTCTTCCTTGGAAGCGTAGTCCGTGAAACCTTTGAGCTTTTTGCCGACTTGTTCCTCCAGCCCCTTGCGTTCCCGCAAGGAAACTTTCCGGTTGGAAGTTTCGTCCAGATATTCCAAGTCCAGCCGCCCGCGAGCGGTGGATTTACGCGCGAAAATTTGCCCGTTTTTCACGTCAGGGAATCGATGGCTTCCAGCGTCCGATCGATTTGGGCCGCCATGCGTTCGATGACAGCGGGATCGATGACATCCTTGGCGGAAACGGAATAGATGATGGCTTCAAAGGTCGCGGTTTTGGTTCTGAAACCGAGTTGCCGACGTATCGCCGCGAAGCGGGCATGAGCTTCGGGACTGATATCGAGGTCGAAACGGACGGTTCCGGCTTTTTGGTGACGTGGCATACGCTTGGGGTGGGAGTGGGTTACGTGTGTTTGGAGAAAGTGGAATCCTTCCGCAGCGAGCCTGACTCGCGCAGGAACAGCGGGAAAATGAGCGTGAGCGGCCCGCTTCGCACTTTCCCCCGGGGAAAGTGCATATCCCGTCGGTCGTCCGGAACGGGGAAAACGACCGCGAGAGTCAGAAACTTCGCTTGGTCGAGGAAGTATTGATAGGAGGCCCGGAAGCCATTTCCGAGGACTCCGGTTGAGAAGTCGAACGAGGTCCAGCCGCCGATTCGTTCCGCCCGGAGCCGGAGCCTTTGGCACGGCGAGGACGGATGGAATGGGCGGGCTAAATCCACCGGGTTGGAGAGTGTGCGTTGATTGAAGGACGCCTTCGAGGGCAGCGGGGCGAGAGGTCGAAGGCCCAGCGAACCGGGTAGGCGGCCTTCAATGAACGCGGAAAACGCCGGAATGCGCCGTGAACAGCCAGGCTGGCATGAATGATGTCGGGCGATTGAACTGGAGAGCCTGAAAGCCCGTTGCGCAGGTGTGACGATGGATTGTCCAGCCGCGTGGTCGGGGTGCTCGATCCGGTTCATAGGCCAGACCATAGAGGTAAACTTCCACCTCCCTGCCCCGAGTTCGGGGCAACTTTATCGATTACAGAACTCCCGCTTCCCGAAAGCTGAAATAGGGTTGGCGGCCCGTCTCGGGCGTTCCTACGACGACATGGTCAGACAGTTGAATGCCGATGATTTCAGCGGCTTCGGCAATTCGCTTGGTCATTCGGTGGTCGGCCTGGCTCGGAGCCGGGTCGCCCGAGGGATGGTTGTGCATGAGCACGATGGCATAAGCCCCGGCCAGAATCGCCGCCCGAAAAATCTCGCGGGGATGGGCCACCGCTTCGTTCAGGCTGCCCACGCTCACGACATGATAGCCAATCAGACGCAGCTTGGTATTGAGGAACACCGCCACAAGGTGTTCCTTCTCCGGCTCGTGGCAAGGGTCGTCCGCAACGACCTCATTCCAAAAACGGAAGGCGGATTCGGGGCAATCAAGCGCCCGCTGAACGGCTCCGTATTGGTTCAGGGTGGCTTCGCCCACACGGTTCAAAACGACTCGGAGAGGAAGGTTTTGCTTCGGAAAGGAATTGCTCATGCGATTTTTTTCCAGAAGCGAAACGACACATCGTGGAGCTGCCCGGATGCCCGGAGCAGTCAAGGCCGGAGCGATAGCGGAGTGGAAAACGGAATAAAAAGCGCAGCGGTTTATGCCGGATTTCCAGAGAGCCTTGACGGCAGAGTCCGCGCAGCGGATCGAGACGAGCCCTTACGGCGAGCGAGAGGCGAAGGGTGGATCGCACCGCGCCCGGAGCCTGCGAAGGACGAGCGCGGGTGGAATTTACAGAACGAATGCGGTCTCGCGCGATGTAGCCTTTTCAGGTCACTAGATTCTGATTCCGTTCCCCTGAGCCTGCCTGCAAGGTTCCTCGTGGACTACGGCAACGGCATTGCCGCGACGTTGGAGCGGCCCGCGAGGTGTGGTAATTCCGCTGCGGGTGGTCGGCACTTCGTCAATTTTCTGTGATTCAGAGACCGGTTGGACGGTGTGATCGAGATCCTTGATTTCGCTGGGTTCGATATCCGAATCAATAGACTGTTCCCCGTTTATCGGTGTCTCGGCATCGGCCTGTCCGTCCACTTGGGCACTGGCCTGATTCTTCTCAATATCCAAGGCGGCGACAATCTCCTGCTGGCGTTTCTCCGCTGCTTCCAGCTTTTCCAGATGCTCGAAGGGCAGTTCGCTTTGGGCCTGTAATTCCTGAATCCGTGCCATTAGCCGTTCGGCGTTTTCCGTGGATTCGGTGAGCTGTGTATCAAAATCACCGAGCGAGTGTTCCAGCGAGGTGATGGTACCTTGCGGGCTTTCGCTGACCGTGGCTCCATAGGTGTTCTGGCCGTGGATGCGAAGTTCCACCCGAGATTCGAGACGATGGAGCGAGATTGGAAACCCGGCGATTGAGCCGATCTGGCGCGTTTCCTGCATCGGCTTGAGGGCAGCCCCGATGAAAACCAGCTTGCGGCCGGCCTCGACGCGCTCGCCGAAATGTTGGCCGTCGATCTTCATGGAAAACGCATCGCCCTTGGTTGGCGTGCGGGTGGCTAGGTCTTGCCGGAGCTTGGCGGCGAAATTTTCTTCACCTTTGAGCATGTCATTGGCCTGTTTGATCCGCAGTCGAATGGAGTATTGGCTGTCCTGATGCTGGCGGTGCAGCCGGTTGAGGCGGATCACCTCGGCGTCGATCTGGGCCTTTTCAATGACCATCGGATTGCCGGAAGCGATGGCCTTGACCTCGGCATAACTGAGGGCCGTGGCATCAACGTCTTCGGCTTTTCGCATGGTGGCGTCCCCGGTCATCACCTGCGAAATGAACCGGGCCTTGGTTTCCAAGGTCTGCCACATATAGGCGTCAAAGCTGCCCTCCGTGACATAACGGAAGATGCTGACAAACTCGTTGGTGTTCCCTTGCCGGAGGATGCGGCCCTCCCGTTGTTCGATGTCGGAAGGACGCCACGGCGCATCCAGATGATGCAGGGCGATAAGGCGCTGCTGGACGTTGGTGCCTTCGCCCATCTTGAGCGTGCTTCCCAAGAGAACACGCACCTCGCCCTCGCGCACCGCCTTGAACAAGGCGGTTTTTGCCACGTCGGTATCGTGATCTTGAATAAAAGCGATTTCCTTTTCAGGGACACCTCGGGCCACCAGCTTGCCACGGATGTCGTCATAGATGGAAAACTCCCTCTGCCCCGGCTTCGGCGTGGAAAGGTCGCAAAAGACGAGCTGGGCGGATTTCCCCGGCGCGGAATCCCGCCAAATCCGATGAATTTTCTCGATGGCAAGATTCACCTTGGAATCGGGAGCGTCCGGCGCGGCGGGTGCCATCAAGCGGAAGTCCAGGGCGGCCAGCCGACCCTCGGACGTGATCTTGAGCATATTGTCAATCTTGGGGTCGATGGAGCCGCCTTTGATTTTTTCGGCTCGCTTGACCAGCGTTTCCACGAATTTCTTGAGGCGTGGACTGCACGGTGCGCTGACCGTGATGGCGTGCCCGGTTTCCAGTTTGGGAATCGGCAATTTGAGCATGTCCGCCGTCTGCACGTCGGCGGTCTGGCGGAACTGCTGCATGAGTTCCGGCACGTTGACGAACCGGGCGAAGCGGTTTTGCAGGCGATACCCGGCTCCATCGGGACTGAGTTCCATCGCGGTAACGGTCTCCCCAAAGGTTCCCGCCCATGAGTCGAAATGCGTAAGACCGAGGCGGCGAAGCGAGGCCATTTGCAGGTAACGCTGCATGGTGAACATCTCGGCCATCGTGTTGGAAATGGGTGTTCCGGTGGCGAAGACTACTCCACCACCACCATTGCGTTGCTGGATGTGTCCGACTTTCAGAAACAGGTCGAACGCCCGCTCCGATGCTGTCTGCGGCAGACCGGCAACACTGGTCATTTTCGTGACGTAGAACAGATTTTTGAACTTGTGGGCCTCGTCCACAAACAGGCGGTCCACGCCCAACTCCTCGAAGGTGAGAGTCTGGTCTTTCTTGTCCTCGGCTGACAGGGCATCCAGCTTGAATTGAAGCCGTTTCCGCACGCGCTCCAGTTCCTTGACGAGCCTCGTCCCGCGTGACTCGGATTTTTGTTCGCGGATCGCGTCCTCGATTTCGTCGATCTGCGCCGTGATAAACTCCTCGCGGGCGCTTGTGGAAAGCGGGATTCTTTCAAAGCTGGAATGGGTGACAATGACGGCATCCCAATTCCCGGTGGCGATGCGGCTAAAAAGTTGGGCGCGGCGGTCCTTCGCAAAGTCGTCCTTGCCTGCGGCGAGGATGGTGGCGTTGGGGTAAAGGGTCAGCAACTCGGTCGAGAACTGCGTGAGCATGTGATTGGGCACGGCAAACATGGGTTTGCGGGCCAGTCCGAGCCGCTTCATTTCGATGGCGGCAGCCACCATCGTATAGGTCTTGCCCGCGCCAACGGCATGGGCCAGAAGCGTATTTTTGCTTTGAATGATGCGCCACACGGCATCTTTTTGGTGAGGGCGCAGCGAGACTTGGCGGCTGCTGGCGGGCAGCGTCAGGTGCGTTCCATTGAAAACCCGGAGCCGTTCGGAATTGAATTGGTCGTTGTAGAGGCGGCAGAGCCGCTCCCGGCGTTCGTCATCCGCCCACAACCATGTCTTGAACCGTTCCTTGATCTTTTCCTGCTTGTCGCGGGCGCCTTCGGTTTCGGTCGCGTTAATGATGCGGTTCAGGGTTACGGGGTCGGCATCATAAACGGTGGGCGTTTTGAGATTCAGCGCATCCGCGATGAGGTCGATCGCGGAATACCGCGTCGTGCCCCATTCGGTCGTATTGGCAACCGAGCTTTTCGCCTCCGGGCTGGGGTCAAAAAACCATGCGCCGACTTGGGGCGAGTGAGTAATTTCGACGGTTTCGCCACCAAGTAGCGACGAAACAAAATCCTCCACGTCCGTATCCGGCACCCACGACGCGCCCAAGCGGGCTTCGATCTGCGAGGGCAGCAAGTCCTCGGGCTGCACGGCCTGCAATGCCTCCACGTTCTCCCGAAACCGGGGATCGGTTTCCGCCGCCCGTTGCGCCACCGCGAGCTTTTCGCGCACGTTCCCCGATAAGTAATTGTCTTCGGTCTCCCAACAGTTGGTTTCGGGGTCGAGGTAAATCAGCCCCTTGAGTTCGGGCACGAGGCCGGGAACATCCTTGTCGAGCAAGGCGGCCATGTGTTCCAAGTCCACGGCACCGCGCTCATTCAGGGCCACAACCAAGGCATCCTTGGCCGTTTCGGCTTTATAGACAGGCGCGGAGGAATGAATGGTGCGCTCATGGAAAATGGCGGTCTTGGTCGCCCGCTTGGTATCGTGACGGTAGTTTTCCAGCGAGCACAGGAGCGGATAATCCGGGTCACTTCGGAACGCGCGACGATTGGCGTGCGTGTTAATCGGGCCGAAGCGGGAGACAAACTGGTCGTATCGGAGATTGAGTTGCTGGCGAGCCTCCAAGATGGCGGCTTCGCCACTCTCTTCGAGTTGGGTGCGGAGCACCTCGCGAGCGGTGTCGCGAACATGAATCATGCCGCGAATCCGGCGCGTGGTTTCGGCGGGTAAGCCGCTGGAAAGAACCAGCGTGGAACCTTTGCGGACGGCAACCTGTCCATCATGAAGAGTGAACGCGCCTTCTTTTACGCCCTCTGGAACGGGGATCTCTGGTGCGTCGGCCTGGCTGACGGCCTCGCGCTCGGATTGCCGGTAAACAGCGGCAGGCAAATGGATGATGGCCTCTGACAAGGCAGCATCGAGCGAACGGCCATCGGGAACCAAGGCCGGTTCTCCGTCGGAATACATTGTCCCTTCCAGCGCCATCCGCCCGCACATCATGGCGGGACGCTCGGCAAAATAGCGATTGATGCGGAGAGTCTCGCCATCGGCGTTCTGGTGCTCCGCCAGTTCGCGCCAGTCATGCCCGCACGGCGATTCGCCTTCGTGCAGCCGCCGTAGGAAAATCATGTCGGTCGTGACTTCCGTATTGGCATTCGCCTTGAACGCGGTGTTGGGCAAACGAATGGCTCCCAAGAACTCCGCCCGTTCATGGAGGTATTCGCGCAGGCGGGCGTCCTGCTTGTCCATCGTGCCCATCGAAGTGATGAAGGCCACCATTCCTCCGGGCCGCGCCTTTTGCAGAGCCTTGGCAAAGAAATAATCGTGAATGAGGAAGTTGTGCCGGTTGAACTCCGGGTCAAACACCTTGTATTGGCCAAACGGAACATTGGATATAACGAGGTCAAAACCATCGTTGGACAATTTGGACTGCTCGAATCCCTGCTGGCGGATTTTCGCGTCGGGGTAGAGCAAACGGGCAATGCCAGCCGTCAGCGGGTCGATTTCGATGCCGGTGAGGGCGGATCGTTCGCGCATCGCCTCCGGCATAAGGCCGAAGAAATGGCCGATGCCTGCGGAGGGTTCGAGCACCCTGCCGTGGGTGAAACCCAGCCGCTGCACCGCCTCATACATGGCGGAAACAACGGTCGGTGAAGTATAGTGGGCGTTGAGGGTAGTGGCCTGCGCGGAGCGATATTCCTCCGGGGTGAGTAATTCACGGAGCCGGGCGCGATCCGCCTGCCAATCCTTATCCTCGTGGGTGGCGAAAACCTGCGGTAGTCCGCCCCAGCCGACATAGCGCACCAAGGCTTGCTGTTCTTCGGGGGTGGCCTCGCGGCGTTCGGCCTCTACCGACCGCAGAATCTCAATCGCCCGGAAATTGGCGTGACACTTTTCCTTCAACGATCCGGCTCCCAACTGGTCGCCGGGTCCTATGCGATACCCTAACTCTCGTCCTCGGGTGGCAGAAGAATGTATCTCTCCCGCACCACTTCCCAAGCCTGATCGCTGGCCTGCTGTTTGGTCAAACCATCCGCTTCCAGCTTCGTCTCCAGTTCCAGCAATTCGTCGAGCGTCCGTTCCTGCGCCTCGTAGAGAGCTTCCTCCAGCTTCCCGGCTGCTTCCATTTCCGCCACCATCTTGGGTCGGAATTCCCTCCAATGACGTTCGGCCATCAGTCCGTAGGCGCTGATTGGATAGGTGGTTTTCGTCGTGCTCATGGTTTTGGAGAAAATCAAAGAAGTTGAGTTGTTCGGCCGCACTTGCTGCGGTTTTGGGTTTAGGTTTAATGATGGCCATTTTTCGGGTCAGGGCAAATGGGTTTCTGGAATCACTGCCTCATGGCCGCTGGCTTCTGGACATTTGCCGTCTGTCGAACCGAGGCCACCAAATCGGCGTTCCAGTCTTTACGTTGAGGACAGGCGGAAGAGAGTTTGAAGCCGGTCCAGTCGGTCGTGCTGTCCCATGCTTTCTGCCATCCGAACTCGCCGGCATCGTCGTTGTTCAGGGCCACGACGAAGCTCTGTTGTCGGTCGTAGGCTTGGAACATCATTTCTTCCGGCACGGATGAGCCGGAGCAACTGACAATGGCCAATGGGTCATTTCGTCCTGCAAAGAGCGTGTGATAGCTCATCGCCTCGATGGGCGATTCCACCGCCACGACGGTCTCGGCCTTGGCAAGATCACCCACCACAAACCACGCCGTGAGCTTATTGCCGAGACAGGGCCGGAAAGAAGATTCGTGGCGGGTATCCCGCAGGGTGGCCCCTTCAACTTTTCCGTGTTGGCTCCGGTGTAGGAAGACAATGCCGGGATTGGGTTGGTGGTTGTTGGCGTAGATCGAGCCGCGGTCGTGGAGTTCATCCACGAGGGCCGCGTCAATTTTGCGGGTTTCCACCAGATAGTCGCGAGCCACCGGCCAGTTGCCAGGGCTGGGCACGGCATATTGCGCCGCCAATTCCTCGAATGGCCTGCGCCGATCCTCGGGTTTCCTGCCGGGAGGAAAGGCTAACCCGGAACCAGTGGGACGAAAGCCCTCCGCGAGAATGTGGCAGGTGGTTTGGAAATCCCCGCCACACAAGTGCATTTGCAGGTCGATGGCTCCGGCCCCACCTACTCCGGTCTTGTTGTCGAACCACTTGCTGCCGGTGACGACAATGTTGTGCTGTTTGTTCCGGGCGCGAATGCTCGCGCCTTCCTTCGTCATTTTGAAACCGTGCCAGTGGAGAAGCTCCCCCAAGGGAATGCCTCGCACCTGGTCAGCGGCCTGTTGTATCGCCGCGCTCATTTTACCAACCGATGCTGTGGCAGAAGTCCGATACCAGTTCGTCCACGACAGCCTGCGGAGTGCCGGTTGTCGCGCCAAGCTGTTCGAGGGTGGCCGAACCAAGAAGATCAGCCCGCACGCAATACAGGACGACGGAGGCGCGGAGTCCTTTTTGCTCAACGGTATCTGCCTCGGCCACCCAGCCGAAAGTTCGGCTCAGAACTTCACAGATGCGTTGCAGGTGGTCTTCCGGTGTCGGAAGAGGTTCAAGGAAATCGACCGGATGGCGGCGGTCGGAGTGGCGGATGTCGTTTTCGGGTAGAACAGGGATTGTTTTCATCCCCGCCACGATGAGGCAAAAATTGTCGCGACTGTCCCCGAGTCCGGGGCAACTTTATCGCCTCAATCGCACGAGTTGCTTAACGAGTTCTGATCCTGCTTACAACTGGCCTCCAACTCCTGAAAAGCCAGCGTGATGTCGTTGGCATGGGTGGAGTAACGCTTCTTGCCTCGGATGGCTGTAGCCGTCCAACCTGCTTCGGCGTCGTGCATGGCCTCGATCCAACGAACTTCCCAGCCCGCTGCCTGCAACTTTTTTACAATGGTTTCCCAATACTTCGCCACACGTTGATTGACTGAGATTTTGCGGATACAAGCAACTCGGAAACCCTCCAGCGGTCCTTCTTCGGCTGAAATGCGTGGCTGTGCGTGAAGACAAATCGCATTCAGTTCCTACATCATTTTGCCGGTCGCGCATTCGCTCCGAATCAGATCGAGACCCTTCCGATAGGAAGTCACCTCAAACTCGGGAAAGCGACGCTTAAATTTCGCGGAATCGAAGAGGTTGTCCTGGCCGTATCGGGGCAGCAACTCACCGATTTCGCGGACTTGCTTGGAAAAGATTCCAGAGAGGTCGAGGACCCATTTGCTGATGACCGTGTAGGAAACCTTCTGGTCAAAACTCTCGCAGGCCATGGCGACAAACTCCTTGTAGGTGGGGCGATCGTCGCAGCAGGGCAGATGCCAGGTCTGCCCGAAGGTGTCAGGCGTATTCCCAAGGACCGCCAGTGCGCGGCTCGCGTCGGGAGTCCAGATGAGCGTTCTTCGCTTGTCGTCGCGTACCGGCACAAGAGGCTTTCGACCCTTCTTCAGTTTTTCGATGATCAGAGCGTTCGTGAAACTCTGTGTTTTTCCCGGTCCGTAGAACTCGGGAGCGCGACCGATGACCACGGGGATTTCTCCTCGTGCCATTTCGTCGAGCACCATGGAGGCCATCATGGAGCGAACCGTCCCCTTGCGTCCCAGCGGGGCAAAGGGTGTTGCCTCCGTCTGTAACCGGTCGTCCTGCGGGTACATGTAGGTATTGTCGAAATAGGCGAATTTGGCACCCTCTACCCGGCAGGCATCCAAGGCGTTTTTCAGCATCACGGGAAATTTGGTTTCCCATAGTTCTGTGTCCGGAGGCAGGCCAGCGGTGAAATAGACGACGCTGCTTCCCTTAATCCCTGCGGCGGTTTGCTGGGCATCGAGGAGGTCGGCGGATGCCAAGACATCCGTTTCGTTGACTTTATGCGGATGGCGGCTCACGAGGCGCAAATCGCTCGTGTAGTTGCGGCGCAATTCCCGCGCTAGTTCAGTGGCAATCTGGCCATTGGCCCCGAGTATCGTCTGCATTTCCATTCGCTTTTGAAGGTGCCTCTCGTGTATTCGGCTGTAGAGTAGCCTAGTTCAATCCCTACTTCTACGGCGAAAGCACCATGACCAAGCGCATTCTTCATGTCGTCAGTAATGTGGCCCACTATGAAGACCCATCACAGCCGACCGGCTTGTGGCTTTCGGAGCTGACCCACGCTTGGCACGTCTTCGCTGACAAGGGATTTGAACAGCACATTGTAAGCCCCAAGGGGGGTGCCTCGCCATTGGAGCCTCGTTCACTCAAGTGGCCGCTCGCGGACGCTTCCGTGAAAGCATGGCTGACTGATCCCTCCCGGCTCGCGTTGTTGTCGAGCACGGCCCGGCCCGAGGAAATCAGCCCGGCGAATTTCGACGCGATCTATTTTACCGGCGGGCACGCGGTCATGTGGGATTTTCCTGACGACACCGGATTGCAGAATCTCACCCGCAGCATCTATGAGCGGGGAGGAATTGTTTCGTCTGTTTGCCACGGCTATTGTGGCCTGTTGAACACCAAACTTTCGGATGGCTCACTTCTGGTCGCCGGGAGAAAGATCACCGGCTTTTCCTGGCGCGAGGAGGTGCTGGCCGGGGTGGCCGCAAAGATGCCCTACAACGCGGAGGAAGAGATGAAACGGCGAGGCGCACTTTACGAGAAGGCGTGGCTGCCGTTTGTCTCGAAAGTGGTGATCGATGGCCGACTTGTGACTGGCCAGAACCCCCAATCGGCCAAAGCAACTGCGAGGCAGGTGGCTGCCTTGCTGTAGCATGGTGGCAAGCCTGGTGTTGCGAGCAAGGAAAGTCTCAGATAGCAGTTCAGCATGTCCAAAGCAGAACTCGTAACATCAATTCAAAAGACTCTCGGAAAAGACACCACTGCTGCTCAGGCTGAACGCACGCTGAAAGCGGTCATTGACGGCATCAAAGCTGGCGTAAAAAAGACCAAGAGCGTCCAGTTGGTTGGCTTTGGAACCTTCAAGGTGGCCACTCGCAAGGCCCGTATCGGCGTAAATCCGAAGACTGGCGAAAAGATCAAGATCAAGGCCAGCAAGACCGTCAAATTCGTGGCGGGCAAAGCCTTCAAGGGAGTTCTTTAATTCCGTCAGCAGCAACTATCGAATTCCTCGTGCCCATTCATAAACCCTGGATGTGGCCATTGAAGCGATAACATCAAACAACGCGAGGTTACCGTCCACGATTCGAACATTTCGAGGCGCTGCATCCGTCAGCAATATTCGATTGTCGAAGTTCAGAAACGCATCCTCACTGATGCTTTCAAATTCGTATTTCGCCAAATGTTCCCGAATCTCCGCCCGAGTCGGATTGGTAGCATCAAGTGTGGGTTGGCTGACGCAGATGCGCGGCATCCGGAGTTTTCCTTCAGCAGGCAAAAGTCCTTCAAAGCGGGTTATATATCCCGTGAAGGAGTTTAGAAGCATCCATCTTCGCAGGTAGACAACCGGATCATCATTGATCGATCCATGAAAATGTTTTCCCGTTAAGTCGGGGTCATATGGCGAAAAAAAGGAGTAACAACCGAATGCGTCTCCGTGGGTGATCTTGAAGACCCGCTCGGGATCATCATCAACACGAACGACAAAATGTTCGTCGCCGCCAATGATGTAATCTGCTCCTTGAAGCCGAGAAATTAATGTGTGGCTTTCTGGCGAGGCGTCAAGGAGGGCTGTGAGAGCGTCAGCACGCCGCCGCCGAGATTCTTGCCAATGGAGCGATGGATCTCCGCCGTGAAACCTTTCCAACCACCGAACGACTTCTGCCAGTTGCCGGTTTTCGGGGCAGGAATCCTCAATGCCTTGCCAGTCGATTTCACCATCCATATGCCGGATGGAGTGATCGTTGCGGATGCGGGTTCCTCTTTGCTTCTAGCCACTAGAGCAATGAACCATTTTCATGCACGAAAATCAAGCTCGCCTTGGAGGCCGCAAACGGGCACAAAGGTCGCAGCGAAATAGACGTTTTGGGCGAACGAATGCTCGTGCATTTTGGATCACCCGAGGGTCATTGAGGTAACAGAGGGGTAACAAAAGGTAACAAAATTTCTGCCAAAACGGTCCCAAACTGCATTTTGGCATTTTTTACGCCGAGAGCCCGTACAGCTAGTATTTATCAGGGTTTGCGGGCGAAGTCGCCACTCGAATGAGTGGCGACCCTAACGGGATTCGAACCCGTGTTACCGCCGTGAAAGGGCGGTGTCCTAGGCCACTGGACGATAGGGTCGTGCGGGACGGGAGAAAATGGGGAAGATTTGGCGCGGAATCAAGAAATTTTATTTGAGATTTAGCACGTCGTTCGGAGAGCGGTGAGAGGGGCGCTTGGGCGTGACAGGACGTTGGGGTCGTGCATGATGCGCCGACATGCATCCGGTTTATTGGAAAATTTGCTGGCGGCTGATGCCCATCCTGGTGGGATGCTTCCTCGTCAACTACCTCGACCGGATCAATGTGAGCTTCGCGGCGCTGACGATGTCGGCGGACCTTGGCTTGAGCGACGCGGCGTATGGATTCGGGGCGGGGATATTTTTCCTCGGGTACTTTCTGTTCGAGGTGCCGAGCAACCTTGCTCTTTACATGGTCGGGCCGAGAATGTGGTTTGCGCGCATCGTTTTGAGCTGGGGCGTGGTGTCGGCGGCGACGGCGCTGGTGCGCGATCCGTGGCATTTTTATCTCGTTCGGTTTCTGCTTGGGGTGGCCGAGGCCGGATTCTTTCCGGGGGTCATGCTCTATATCACATGGTGGTTTCCCTCGGAACTGCGCGCGCGGATCGTGGGGGTGTTTCTTCTGGCTGTGCCGGTGGCCGGGATACTGGGAGGGCCGGTGTCTGGTTGGATACTGGAGCGGTTTGGGGAGTTCGGCGGGCTGCGTGGCTGGCAGTGGCTTTTTATCCTGGAGAGCGCTCCGTGCCTCCTTTTGACTGTGTGGGTCTGGACGAGTCTGCCCAATCGTCCTCGGGATGCGCGCTGGCTCTCGAGCCTGGAAAAGATGCTCGTCGAGAGCGCGATCTCGCTGGAGGACGAGGCGCGCGCCCGTCTCGGCGCGCCGGAGACGATCTGGGGAGCCTTTCGCAAGCCGATCGTCTGGAAGCTTTGCGCGACGTACTTTTGTTCAGCGATGGGGCTCTATGGTTTGTCGTTTTGGCTGCCGCAGATCATCCGGGAGTTCGGCGTGAAGGCGCCGCTTGAGATCGGATTGTACTCGATGATCCCGTGGGCGATCGCCGCTGTGGCGATGCTTTTGGTCGGGGCGAGTTCCGACAGGACAGGGGAGAGGAGATGGCATGCGATCCTTTCCGCGCTCGCGGCCGCGCTGGGTTTTGGCATCTGCCTGATGACCCGCAATCCGCTCCTCGACATGGCTGGGATTTCCATCGCGGCGGCGGGTGTGATGGCGATCGATGCGGTCCAGTGGGCCATGCCTGCGGCGGCTCTCAATGCCACGGCGGCGGCTGCGGGGGTCGCGCTGATCAATTCCTTCGGGAACCTGGGCGGTTTCTTCAGTCCGACGATCATCGGTTTTATCTCCCAGCGGACCGGGAGTCCAGAGATGGGGCAGGCGGTTACGATTGCCGCGATGGTGGTCGCGGCGGTTATCATTTTTGCCTTCCGCTCCCTGCAGCCTCCGAGGTTGTCGGGAAAAGAAGTGGCGTAGGGCGGGGCGGGGGGCGATAATCGCTCCTTCGATCATTTTGGCTGCAAGCATGAACCTACCTATCCGTCCCCGCCGCCTCCGTCGTACCGCTCCTCTCCGCCGCATGGTTCGCGAAACCGTGCTAACCCCGGAGTCGTTCATTTATCCGCTTTTCGTTCATGCCGGAGCGGATGCCATAGATATCGTCTCGATGCCCGGCGTCCGGCGACTGCCGGTAGGCTGTTTGCTGGAGGAGTGCGAGGCGGCCTGGGCGCTGGGGATTCCTGCCGTGGCGATTTTCCCGGCTATTGCTCCGGATTTGAAGGACGCACTGGGCTCACATAGCCTTGAGGCGGGAAATATTCTCTTCCAGGCGGTGAGGGAGGTGAAAAAGGCTCTTCCCGAGATGGTTGTCATCACGGATGTGGCGCTCGATCCGTACACGAGCCATGGCCATGATGGGGTCCTGAGCGCGGATGGCTCGGAGGTCGCAAATGACGAGACTGTGGCGATCCTCTGCGAGCTTGCGGTCAAGGAGGCCGAAGCGGGCGCGGATATCGTCGCGCCTTCCGACATGATGGATGGCAGGGTGGGCGAGATTCGCTCGGCGCTCGATGCTGCGGGATTTGAGAAAACGATCATCCTCTCCTACGCCGCAAAGTATGCCTCCGCTTACTATGGGCCTTTTCGCGATGCGGTGGGCAGCAAGATCGGCAAGGATGCGATCAGCAAGGCAACCTACCAGATGGACCCGGCCAATGTGAGGGAGGCGGCCCGGGAGGTCGCCCTCGATGTGGCCGAGGGTGCCGATATGGTCATGGTGAAGCCCGCGGGAGCGTACCTCGATGTGATCCGTGCCGTGCGCGAGGTGACTGACCTGCCCCTGGCTGCGTACCAGGTGAGCGGGGAGTATTCTCAGATCCACGCGGCGGCAAAGCTGGGCTGGCTGGATTACGAGCGCACCCGCGACGAATCGCTGCTCGCGATCAAGCGCGCGGGTGCTGACATGATCCTGACGTACTTTGCCCGCGAGGTCGCGGCCAAGCTCGCCCGGGCCTAGGTGTACTTGACGACTTCCTCGATGGTGGTGAGACCATCGTAGATCGAGCGCAGACCGTCCTCGCGGAGGGTGGTCATGCCGAGTTCGATGGCCTTTTGGCGCATCAAGACGCCGGGGGCTCGGTCGTTGATCATCTCGCGGAGCGGGTCGCTGATTTTCAGCAACTCGTAGATGCCTTTGCGTCCCTTGTACCCGGTGTTATTGCAGACGTCGCAGCCCTTGCCGAAGTAGAAGTTCTTGTCGCCGATGTCATGCACCGACAACCCGAGCGATTGGAGCACCTGCTCGGTCGGCTCGTAGGGAGTGCGGCACGAGGTGCAAATACGGCGAATGAGTCGCTGTGCCAGCACGCACTCAAGGGAGGCGGAGATGAGGAACGGCTCCACGCCCATGTCCATGAGACGGGTGACCGCACCGGTTGAGTCGTTCGTATGGAGGGTCGTAAATACCAGGTGACCCGTGAGCGAGGCCTGGATGGCGATCTGGGCCGTCTCGGTGTCGCGAGTCTCTCCCACGAGGATGCGGTCAGGGTCCTGACGCAGGAAGGCGCGCAGGATGCGGCCAAAGGTCATGCCGATGGCATCATTGATCGGCACCTGGATGATGCCGTCGATCTCGTATTCCACCGGGTCCTCGGCAGTGAGGAGCTTGGTGTCGATCGTGTTGATTTTGCGCAGGCAGGAATACAGTGTCGTCGTCTTGCCCGAACCCGTCGGGCCGGTGACGATGAAGATGCCATTTGGCTTTTCGATGACCTCGAGGATGTAATTGTAGATGTACTCGGGCATGCCGAGGCTCTCAAGGTCGAGGTTCACGCTGGAGCGGTCGAGCACGCGAAGCACCACGCTTTCGCCGAAGGCCGTGGGCAGAGTCGATACGCGAAGGTCGATTTGTTTGCCATTCACCACGCGCTGGATGCGTCCGTCCTGCGGGAGGCGGCGCTCGGCGATGTTGAGGTTGGACATGACCTTGACGCGGGAGATAACCGGCAGGGCGAGATGGCGCGGCGGCGGGTCCATCTCATAGAGCGCGCCGTCGACGCGATAACGAATCTTGAATTCCGTCTCGAACGGCTCGAAGTGAATGTCGCTCGCGCGGGCCGCGATGGCTTTGTCGAGGATGAGATCGACGAAGCGGATGATCGGGGCCGCATTGGCCTCCTGAGCGGCTGCCTGGGCGTTGAACTCCTCCTCGTTGCCCTCCCGGAGCGTGAGCTCTGCGGAGTCGCCGAGTTGCGAGAGCACGTCGTCGAGGCTGGTGGCCTCGGAACCATAGTACTCATCAATCATCGCCCGCACCTTGGAGGGCGGCGCGACCATGAGGTGAATCTCGCGACCGAGGGCGAAGCGCAGGTCTTCCACGGCCTGCGCGTTCATCGGGTCGACCAGCACGATGTAGATCGTGTTCTGCGAAGCGCCGATGGGCATCGCGCCATGCAGGCGGGCCAGGCCGCCGGGGATGAGGTGCAGGATTTCCGAAGCGCCGTCAAAGTGGACCAGATCGGCCACCTCGGTGCCGAGCGAGTCGGCGATTACCTGGTAAAACTGAGCCTCGGTGATCAGGCCGCTCTCGATCATGACGGTCTCGATCGGGCGGTCCGTAGTGGCGACCTCCTGTACGAAAGAGTGGGCGGTTTCCGGACTCAGGTAGCCGGCCTCGACAAAGATGTCTGTGACTTGTTTGGCGTCCATGTTAGTCGGAATCTGTCATGGTGGTGGTGATGACCTCCTCGGCGGTGGTCATGCCGGAGAGAACCTTGCGGATGCCATCCTCACGGAGGGTGCGCATGCCGAGTTCGCGAGCGCGAGCGCGGAGCTGTACCGTCGTCGCGTTGTTAATGATCATGTGGCGGACCTCGTCATCGATCTGGAACAGCTCAAAGATGCCGCGGCGTCCTTTGTAGCCCTTGCCCCGGCAGGATTCGCAGCCGTGCGGTTTCATAACAGATGATCCTGCCAACTGACCGGAATCGATGCGGAGGGTGCGGGCTTCGTACTCCGTGAGTTCGGTCGGCTGTTTGCAGTTCGGGCAGAGTCGGCGGACGAGACGCTGGGCGAGGGCCGCCCGGACGGAGCTGGAAACCAGAAATGGCTTGATGCCGATATCAACCAGACGTGCGATGGCGCCCGGTGCGTCGTTCGTGTGCAGTGTGGAGAGCACGAGGTGACCGGTGAGGCTGGCGTTGATGGCGATGCTCGCGGTCTCCATGTCTCGAATCTCACCGATCATGATGATGTTCGGAGCCTGGCGCAGGATGGAGCGCAGGGCGGCGGGGAAGGTCATGCCGATCTCGGAGTTCACTGGCACCTGGTTGATGCCGCTGAGCTGGTACTCCACCGGGTCCTCGACCGTGATGATCTTGCGATCCGGCTTGTTCATGTAGTGGAGCGACGCATAAAGCGTCGTCGTCTTGCCAGATCCCGTCGGCCCGGTGACGAGCAGGATGCCGTCGGGCAGATTGATCAGCCGTTCAAACTTGAGCTGATCGTCGGAGAGGAAACCGAGGTCGGGCAGACCCAGCATGAGCGAGGTCTTGTCGAGGATACGCATGACGATGCTCTCGCCATGCACGGTGGGGATGCTCGATACGCGCAGGTCGAGCGCCTTCTGGCCGAGCTTGACCTGGATGCGTCCGTCCTGCGGGATGCGTTTTTCCGCGATGCTCATCGAGCCCGACATGATCTTGAGTCGGCTGATGATGGCGGAGTGCAGCTTCTTCGGAGGGCTCTGCATTTCCTGGAGCACGCCGTCGATGCGGAAGCGCACGCGGAATTTCGTCTCCAGGGGCTCGAGGTGAATATCCGACGCCCGGTTGTTGTAGGCCTCGAGGAGGAGCATCGACACCATCTTGATGATCGGTGCGTCGCCTTCGGTCGTTTCGATGTCGCTGGTATCCCCGAGGACCATCGTATCGTCCTGTCCCGAGCCCTCAGCGCCCGTGCCGTAAAAATCCTGGATGGCCTTGGTGATCGCATCCGGCGTCGCGCAGACGTACTCCACATCGCGGTTGAGCACGAACGAAAGGTCGTCCATGGACTGCATGTCGAGCGGATCGCTGACGGCCACGACCAGGGTATCCTCATGCAGGGCGATGGGGACGGCGCGATAACGCCTCGCCGCATCGAGCCCCATGATCTCAAGGACGTCCGGGGGAGGTGCGACGGAGGCGAGGTCGACGAATTCCATGCCGTTTTGGGCGGCAAGGGTCCGAGTGATGTCCTCCTGGGTGAGGACACCCTCGTCGACGAGGGCTTTGAGAACGTTGCCGTCACCAGCCTTGGCTCGGGCGTCCTCGAGCTGACTGCCGGTGATCAGGCCGACATCCTGGAGAATCTCAACGATGTAGTCTTCGTTATGGGCCACGGTGTGGGAGGGTGTCAGAACAGGTTAGGGGCAAAGGTCCAAAATCACCGCGATGGCTTGCAGGGTCAATGAACTTTTGCAGGATTGCGCCTCTTTCTTCTTGATGGTAGAATTCACCGGGTGTCCCTCAAATACAGAACCTACCTGATCTTTGGCGCGCCCGGCAGCGGCAAAGGCACCCAAGGCCGCACGCTCGGTACGATTCCGCGATTCTTTCACTGTGCATGCGGAGATGTGTTTCGCTCGATCGATACCCGTACGCCGCTCGGCAAAGCGTTCATTGAATACTCGAGCCGAGGTGAACTGGTCCCGGACGAAGTCACGGTCCAGCTCTGGCGTGTGCGTATCGAGCAGTGCGTCGACGCTCATGAGTTCAAGCCCGACATCGATTTCCTCGTCCTCGATGGCATTCCCCGCAATGTCCGGCAGGCCGAGCTTCTCGAGCCCTTTCTCGACGTACGAAAAATCTTTCACCTGAGCTGCCCCGATCGCGACAAGCTGGTGGCCCGGCTGAAAAAGCGGGCCATCAAAGACAATCGTCTCGACGACGCCAACGAGGAGGTCATTCGCCGCCGTCTCAAGACCTACGAGGAAGAGTCCAAGCCGGTGCTCGATCACTACGGCTCTGATCTCATCGTCAACATCGATGCGATGGAGTCGCCGGTCCTCGTGCTGACGAAGATCCTTTCCGAGATCGTCGCCACGCGCCAGAGCCCGACCGAGTTCACCGAGACTGCGGGATAGGCGGTCGTCCTCGGGAATTGCGATATACGCTTGTTTGGCCGCGCCTAAACCGGCATTCACACTGCGATGTCGCAGTTGAGAATTGTCTTCATGGGTACCGGGGAGATCGGTGCGCCGTCGCTTCGCGCCCTGGTCGATGCCGGGCATGATGTCGTGGCGGTATACACGCAGCCCGACCGGTCGGCGGGACGCGACATGAAGCTGCGCCCGTCGCCGATCAAGATCGCGGCCCGGGACCTCGGCCTGACGGTGCTGCAACCGGAGAAGATTCGCCGGGAGGAGGAGGTCGGGCAGTTGAAGGCCTTTCAGGCCGATCTGGCTGTCGTGGTCGCCTACGGCCAGATCCTCCCGAAAAGTGTGCTGGAAACCCCGAGGCATGGCTGCTGGAACATTCACGCATCGCTGCTCCCCCGGCATCGGGGAGCGGCCCCTATTCAGGCGGCGATCCTCGCTGGCGATGCGGAAAGCGGAGTTACCATCATGCAGATGGACGAGGGACTCGATACCGGGCCCATCCTGGTGCAGGAGGCTTTTGCCCTGCATCGTCACGAGACCGGAGGATCGCTGCACGACCGGCTCGGGGCGCAGGCCCCGGGGTTGCTCTTGCAGGCCATCGCCGGATTTCAGGCGGGAACGCTTCATCCCCGCCCGCAGGATTCCGCGCTCTCGACCTATGCCCCGAAGCTTTCCCGGGAAAACGGTCGCATCGACTGGACCCTGAGCGCGGTCGAGATCGATCGCCAGATCCGAGCGTTCACTCCATGGCCTGGAGCATTTACCACCGTGGATCACGGCGGCCAGTCCGTCGTATTGAAGGTTCACCGTTCCGCCCTGGCCCGGTCGGCAAAGGGCGAGCCGGGGACGGTGCTGAGGGCGGACCGGCGAGGCATCCTCGTAGCGGCTGGAGTCGGCGGCATCCTGCTGCTCCAGGTCCAGGCTCCCGGCGGCAAGCGGCTCGCGGCCCATCACTATCTGCTGGGACGCCCCGTTCCCGAGGGCTCGCGCCTCGGGTGATTCGCAATCCGCGCCTGCGGTTGTACATTTGCCTTTCCTTGCTCGCCCGGATGCGTTTTCATCCGCGCAGTCCATGTCCACCAATCCTCGCTACAAGCGTGTTGTTTTAAAAGTCAGCGGCGAGGCACTCCGGGAGCCGGGTAGCCGCGACAACATTTCACCTCAGATCGTCCAGTCGATCGCCTCGCAAATCCGCGAGGTCAAGGAACTCGGCGTTGAACTCGCCATCGTCATCGGGGGAGGGAACATCTGGCGGGGACTCTCTGCCAGTCATCGCGGCATGAATCGCGCCACGGCCGATTACATGGGCATGCTCGCCACGGTCATCAACGGCCTGGCTCTCATGAGCGCCCTGGAGGACCTGGGTGTCACCGTTCGCGTCCAGACCGCCATCGAGATGAACAATGTGGCCGAGCCGTTCATCCTGCGCCGTGCCACCCGCCACCTCGAACTCGGGCATATCGTCATTTTCGTCGCGGGCACCGGCAATCCCTTTTTCTCGACCGATACGACAGCTGCGCTCCGTGCCAACGAGATCGGCGCCGAGGTCATTCTCAAGGCAACGAAGGTTGACGGTATCTATGATCGCGACCCGATGTTGCACAAGGATGCTGTGCGCTTTGACCACATCACCTATGGCGAGGCTCTGTCGCGCCGCCTTCAGGTGATGGATTCCACTGCATTCAGCCTTTGCATGGACAACCGGATGCCCATCATCGTATTGGACATGAACAAGCCGGACAATATCCGCCAGGCGATCCTGGGCGCGAAGGTCGGCACCATAGTCTCCGATAAACAAGTATGAGTCTCGAAGAAGCTATTTTTGAATCCGAAACCGGCATGGATAAAGCCGTGGAGTTCATGCTCCATGAGTTCGCCGCCATTCGTACGGGCAAGGCATCGCCCGCCTTGGTCGAAAACCTCGACGTGGACGCCTACGGCAGCCAGATGAAACTGAAGCAGCTGGCGCTCATTTCCGCGCCGGAGCCCCGTTTGCTCGTCATCCAGCCCTTTGATGCCTCGACGGTTCGCGACATCGAGCGCGCCATCAACGAATCCAAGATCGGCATCATGCCGGCGGTCGACGGAAAGTTGATTCGCATTCCGATCCCGGAGCTTTCCGAGGAGCGTCGTCGCGATCTGGCCAAGACGGTCAAGTCGCTGGCCGAGGATGCCCGAGTTCGAGTGCGCGCCTGTCGCCGCGAGGCGATGGAAGCGGCCAAGAAGCTTCAAAAGGATGGCAAACTGACCGAGGACGATCTCCGTGTCGCCGAGACCGACATCCAGAAGATGACCGACAAATACGTGGCTTCCGTCGACAAGCATGTCGAGACGAAGGAAGCCGAGTTGATGAAGATCTGATGAAGCGCCTACTCCTCGCTCTTGCCGTGCTGACGGTGCTGGCGGCTCCGGTCATGGCCGATGTCGTGCGCCCTGCGCCTTTGATCCAGTGGATTGACTCCACGGGGAAGCCGCAGAGCACGGCGGCTTTCAAGGGGCAGCCGATCGTGATCGTCATCGCGCCATCGCCGAGGAGCTGGGCGTTTCGCGCCCAGGTCGGACAGCTGCAAAAGATGTACCAGCGGTTTGCGGCGGAGAAGATCATCTGCGTGGCCGCCTTCACCCAGGAGCCCGGCTTGATCCGCTCGAACATTCCTTTTGCCGTCGCCTCCGACGGTCCTCGGGCAGGATATGATTTTCAGGCCGGTCCGAAGATCACCGTCGCGGTGATCGGTCGTGACGGGAATCTCGACTACGTGGGCAATCGCGTCGTACCCGGCCAGCGCATTTTCGACATCGTTCGCAACTCGTACGATGTGCAGCAGTCGATGCGCCGCTGACCGCCTAGCGGTTTCCCTCGACAATATCGACCCAGATGGGGAGGGCGAGTTCCGCCCCGGTGCCGCCCGGCATGATTTTTTCCGGCACGTCGAAGCCCACCCAGACGCCGCAGGTGATGCGGTCGTCAAACCCGAGGAACCAGGCGTCCTGGTAGTCGTTGGTCGTGCCGGTCTTCCCTGCGGCTCGGTGCCGCAGGCCCAGGGCGCGTGAGCGTGCCGCCGTGCCGCGGATGAGCACATCCTCCATGATCGACGCCGTCATGCGCGCGGGCTGCTCCGGCAGCACAGGTATGCTGGCCTTGGTCGCGCGGTAAATCACGGTGTTGTCCGCATCCACGATTCTGTCGATGAGGTAGGGCTGGAGCTTTGCGCCTCCCGTGGCAAAGACGGTGTAGGCCGCCGTCATGTCCTTGAGATTGGCCTCGAAGGCTCCCAGACAGAGCGAGGGATAGCGCGGCGGGTTGGAGGAAATACCGGCGCGAATGATGCAGTCCGCGATGGTGTCAAACCCGGCGATCCTGCCGATCCGCACCGACATCGTGTTGCGGGAAAGGACGAGCCCGTCGGCGGCCGGGAGCAGGCCCCGATAGGTGTCATCGGAGTTTGACGGATCATACTTCCGGAATGCCGCAGGCAGATCGCCCGGGCCGAGCCGGTTGTCGTTGATCGGGTCACCGGGCCGCAGCCCGGCCTCGAAGGCTTTGGCGTAGACAAACGGCTTGATCGACGAACCGACCTGGCGCTTGCCGAGGAGAGCGCGGTTGAACTTGCTGTATTCGTAATCCCTTCCTCCCACAATCGCCCGGATGCCCCCGCTTCGGTTGTCCACCGCCAGCGCCGCCGCCTGGAGGAAGGGCGAAGCGGCGAGGTTGGCGATTTCGTCGTTGGTGAGGGGACGGAATGGCTTGTGGCGGAAGGCGGAGTCTTTCTCGATCTCCTTGAGCCGCTTTTTCACGGAGTCTTCGGCGACCTTTTGAAGCTCGCTGTCGATGGTTGTGTAAATCTTCAGCCCACCCTCATCGAGCTGGTCCTGGTCGATGACGAGCTGCAAGTCCCGCACGATGGCGTCCATCGCCCAGTTTTCCTGCGGGGCGGAGCGGGGACGAGGGCCGGTCGTGAGCTTGCTGTCGAGTGCACTCCGGTATTGCGTCTGGTCGATATATCCCAATTTCAGCATCCGCCCGAGCACGGTATTGCGTTCGCGGACCGCCTTTTCCGGGTTGTTGAAAGGCGAGAAGCGGTTGGGGCTGCGAATCAGCCCGGCCAGCAGGGCGGCCTCGGCCACTGTCATGCGTGAGGCCGGTTTCCCGAAATACGCCTGGCTGGCCGTTTCAACGCCGTAGTATCCGCTGCCGAAGTAAATGCGGTTCATGTACGCCTCAAGGATCTGCTCCTTGGTCAGCTCCGTCTCGATGCGGTACGAGAGCGCAGCCTCGATCATCTTGCGGTGGAAGTTCTTTCCTCCGAGCGGGAAGCTGTTGCGCGCAAGCTGCTGGGTGAGGGTGCTGGCGCCTTCCTTCAGGCGGAATCCTCCGAGGAAATTTCGCACCACGGCTCGGGTGATTCCCAGCGGATCAATGCCGTGGTGGTAGTAAAAGCGGGTGTCCTCCCGGGCAAGGAGGGCATTGACAAAGTCATTTGAAATCTTGTCGAACGGGACGACGATGCGATTTTCCCCGGCGAGGCGGCTGTAAAATTTCCCGTCCTTGTCGTAGACGGCGGATCGCTGCCGCATGTCGCTGATCGTGCGAAGGTCAAAGGTCAGCGCCCAGGCGTAATACCCCAGCAAAATGACCGCTGCGACCAGCAGCAAAAGCACTCCCAGCTTCACCCCGAGCCAGAATAACCCGCCCAGACATCCCTTCTTTTTTTTGGCGGGCGCTTTCTTGGATGGACGGCGGGATTTCGACACGGGCTTGCAGGACGCTCAGGATTATAAGAGGAATCATGCCCTGCTGCCTTGAAAATCCAAATACTTACGATTTTTCCTGCCATGTGCCGCGGTCTCCTTGAGGGAAGCATCCTCAAGCGAGCCCAGGACAAGGGCCTTGCCGAGCTCGAGGCCGTCGATCTGCGCCAGTGGGCGGTTGATAAGCATCGCACCACCGATGACACGCCTTATGGAGGTGGGCCGGGCATGGTGATGAAGGTCGAGCCGATTTATCGTGCCTTGGAGGAGCTGAGAACGCCGGAAACGAAGGTCGTGCTCATGACCCCGCAGGGACGCCCGTTCCAGCAGCGCATCGCGGAGGAATACCGGGAGGTGTCTCACATCATCATGATCTGCGGTCATTACGAAGGTGTAGACCAGAGGGTGGCGGATCATCTGGTCGATGATGAGCTTTCCATCGGTGATTATGTCTTAACGAACGGCGCCCTGGCGGCTCTGGTGGTGACCGACGCCATCGTGCGTCTCATTCCAGGGGTGCTTGGCGATGCGGATAGCGCGGTACAGGATTCCTTCTCCACCGGGGTGCTGGATCATCCGCATTATACTCGGCCCGAGGTGTTTAACGGATGGAGTGTTCCCGATGTGCTGATGTCCGGGAATCATGCGGCCATCGAAAAATGGCGACGGCAGCGCGCGCTGGATCTGACCCGGGAGCGGCGACCCGATCTTCTCGATTGAGCGAGGGCATTGCGTCCAGGCGACCGGTGTCATATACTGGTCGTCTTTTCCAATGAGCCAGAAAACCGTCTCGATCTACGATACCACGCTGCGTGATGGCACGCAGGGCACCGGAATCTCCTTCTCGGTGTTGGACAAGATTCGGGTCGCAGAGCGGCTCGATGCCTTCGGTATTGATTACATCGAGGGCGGATGGCCGGGCTCCAATCCCCGCGACGCCGCCTTTTTTGAAGAGGCTGCCAAGCATTCCTGGAAGCATGCCAAAATCGCGGCATTCGGCATGACGCGGCGCGGGCGCATCGCGGTGGAGGAAGACTCCCAGGTACGAATGCTGCTGGCCGCCGAGACTCCTGTGGTCACCATCGTGGGCAAGACATGGCCGCTCCATGTCACCGAGGTCTTCGGGGTGTGTCTCGAGGAAAATCTCGCCATGATCTCCGACACCGTGAAGTACCTGAAAGCCCACGGGCGCGAGGTCTTTTACGACGCTGAGCACTTTTTTGACAGTTACCGCGAGGACCCCGCGTATTCGCTCGCCACGATCAAGGCGGCGAAGGATGCCGGGGCTGATCTCGTGATCCTGTGTGATACCAATGGCGGATCGTTGCCCGGCTTCGTCGGTGAGGTGACACGCACGGCGGTCGCGCATCTCGGGACTTCGGTGGGCATCCATACTCACAATGACAGCGGGCTTGGTGTGGCCAATGCCCTCGCCGCGGTCGAGGCCGGTGCTTCGCAGGTGCAGGGAACGATCAATGGCTACGGCGAGCGTGTCGGAAATTGCAACCTCGTCACTGTCATCCCGACGCTTCAGCTCAAATACAACATCCCGGTGGTGCCCGATCTCACGCAGATGCGCGAGGTATCCGTCTTTGTTGATGAACTGGCCAATGTGCCGCATGACATCCGTGCGCCCTATGTGGGCTCTGCGGCATTCACGCACAAGGGCGGCTTGCACGTCCATGCCGTGCAGAAGCTTGCCCGTACCTACGAGCACATCGATCCCAGCCTCGTCGGCAACCGCCAGACCATCGTGGTCTCGGACATGTCGGGACAGACCAACGTGCTCATGCGCGCGAAGGCTCTCGGTTTTGAACTCGAGAAGGGGTCGGCTCAGGTTTCCGACATTCTCAGCAAGATCAAGGCGGCGGAGAATGAAGGCTATGAATTCGAAGCCGCGGAAGGATCATTCAATCTCCTCATCCGCAAGGCGCTCGGTTTGTACCGTCCGCTCTTTGAGCTCAAGGAGTACCACTGCAACTATCGCAATCTCGGAGCCAACGGTTCCGATCTTTGCGAGGCCACGGTGAAGCTGATCGTCGGTGGCGTTGCCGAGTATACCGTGGCGGAAGGGGACGGTCCGGTGAATGCCCTCGATGCCGCGCTGCGTAAGGCTCTGCGTCCTTTCTACCCGTGGATCGACACGCTGCGACTGACCGATTACAAGGTGCGCATCGTTGACGGAGCGCGCGGTACTGCGGCCCGCACCCGGGTGCTCATCGAATCCACCGATGGCAATACCAACTGGGGTACGGTCGGCGTGTCCGACAATATCATCCAGGCCAGTTGGGAAGCGCTCGTGGACAGCTACGGGTTCTTCGGAGCCAGCCGCTAGGTGAGTTGGCCGTCCACCCAGGCGGCCATTGACTGAATATCCTCGGAGGTCGGCGTGCGATCGCTGGCCTCCCGGCCGACGGTGAAATCCTGCGCAAAGATCTGCCCGTCTTTCCAGATGTGGGCCTTGGGATTGTACGGTCCGACCAGCCCGGGATCGCTCCAGGTGTGGATGGAAAGCAGACGATCCGTCAATGCCGCCGCGATGTGCATGGGGCCGCTATCGACGCTCACAACGAAATCGGCCCGGCGAGTCAGCCAGATCAACTCATCGAGACTGGTGCGATTCAGGAGAGATCGGGCATTGGAGGGCAGGGGATCGGGTGCGATGCCTCCGCCGACGATGAGTACGGTGCGATGCGGCAGGGCTTTGCAGAATTCTGCGACGTGATCCGGGCTCAGCGATTTTCCTGCTCCGCGGGAATAGGGATGCAACAGGACGTAGGGTTCTGCTGGAGTGCCTTCCGGCTCGGTGCCGATGGGTAGCGGAAACTCCGGCGTCTTCGGAACGGGCACTCCCAGAGTTGGGAGAGCGCGCAGATAGCGCGTGACCGCGTGGCATGGTTCTCCAACGGGTGCTACCTGATGGTAAAAGCCTGTCGCACCCTCCCGGGCATCGGACAGTCCGACGATGCGTTTTCCTCCGCTGAATCTCGCCATGAGGGCGCTGCGCAGGAGTCCCTGCAGATCGAGCACAAGGTCCGGGGAAAGACGGCTGAGGCTGGCGATCCAGGAAAGGGATTTCAGGATGCCGAGGAGCCCGCGGAATTTTTGCCGGGGAAACACGACCGCGGCATCCAGCGAGGAAAGCCCGCCCAGCAGCGGTTGCCAGCGGTCGTCGATGAGCCATGTGAGCTTCGCATCCGGCCAGCGATTTTTGATCGCGACAGCGCACGGCAGCGCGTGGATCACATCGCCCATGGAGCCGGGCTTGATGAAGAGGATATCTTTCGGAGCCGGGCCCTGGGATGTCATGGGCCGTCTTTACCGTCCTACGGCGAGGCGCTCGGCCAGGCGGCGAGGGAGTCCGGCATCCAGGATCGCGCGCTGGGCGCCCTCGATGTCGTACTCCAGGCGTCGCAGGTGGATCTCGTTCGTATTCGTATCGTAAATGCAGTAGGCCGAGCGCCAGTCCCCGTCGCGAGGCTGGCCTACACTGCCGACGTTCACGAGGTACTTTTTGCCCTGCTGGATCGTCAGTACGTCGAGCGGCACGGTGCGCACGCTGCCGTCGCGCACATAGGCTTTTGGCGTATGCGTGTGACCGATGAAGCACACAGTCGTGTGCTGGTAGCTGAAGCTTGCGGCGGCGTCGAGCTGGTTGAAAACATAACCCCACTTGTGCGGGGTATCGAGGGTCGCATGGACGATGGTGAAGTCCCGCACCTGGCGCTGAAGGCGCAGGGAACGCAGCCAGTCCTTGTCTTCCCGGCCAAGCTGCTCGCGCGTCCAGTGCATGGCCTCTTCCGCAAGAGGATTGAATCCTTCCTGCTCCCCGAGCATGGACGCCTGCTCGTCGTGGTTGCCCTTCACCGCCGGACACTCGAGGTTGCGGACGATATCCAGGCACTGTTTGGGAAAGGCATTGTACCCGACGATATCCCCCATGCAGACATAATGGGTGCAGGCTTGGGCTTTGGCATCGGCCAAAACGGTCTCGAGGGCATGGAGATTGGCGTGAATATCGCCGAAAATCGCGAATCGCATGGAAGAGAGAAGACAGCTGAAACTGAGGGCCTTTAAGGTATCCTTTCAGCCGGGGGGACATCCAGTTTCTTTTCGAGTTCCTTGATGTTCGCGATGACGCTCGGCTTCCGTTCGTCCTCTCCCTTGTCGTATAATTTTTTCAGCAGCGTGTATGCTTCCTTTTCCCGGCCCGGGCATTTGGCCATGGAGTAACCGGCCGCGCGGGCATAGTACGGCGGGGCTCCGGGCAGCTCGGAAGCCTTCAGGAAGGCGTCCGCCGCGGCGCAGTCATCGTTCGCCTTGTCACGCAGGATGATGCCGAGCTGATTCTGGAGATAGGCGTTGTCCGGGTTGTTGCGGATGCCGCGTTCCAGGATTTCCTTGCCGAGCTGGATGTATTGACGCTCGGCGCGCTTGCGGAGGATTTCGCTGGGCTGCTTGGCGTCTTCCCTCGCCGCGACGGAGGCGTTGTATGCCATGTGCCAGGACGATAGATCCCAATACAGCGGCGAGCGAGGCTGGAGAGTCGTCACCGTGTCGAAAAGCCCGGCCATGCGGCCCCATTCCGTGCGTTCCCAGGCATTGTGGGCCTCGATCCAAAGGATCGCCGCCAGGGGGGATCGGAATCCGCTAAGCGCGGCGAGGAACCCCATCTGGCCGATCCGCTCACGGAGTTCGAGATCCAGCGTGGGTTTGCGGAGATGAGCGGCCCGCTGGTCGGCATTGATCCGGCTTTCCACCGGGATGAGGAGCGCGCCGACCGTCAGCAGGATCAAAATCGCAACGCTTTTGCGGATCATAGTTCCCGTCCGGAAAAGATGAAGGCCGACACGCAGTAGTAGAGGATGACGTAGAAGATCCCGAGGCCGAAGGTTTGCAGGAAAATGCCCAGCGGGATGGCTGCGCCCGCGATGACGTCATCGGTAAGGTTGAAGGCCTGCAAATCGGGAAACAGGAGAGCGACGATGGCCACGAGGATCTTGCTCCACCACTGCGACGTCACATCGCCGACCCATGCCTCCCGAGCGGTCGCCTGGAGATGGCCGATGAAATAAACCGCCGCCGCCGCCATCACCGTAAAAAGCTGGGAGGTGGCAAAGGTCGAGATCAGCAGCGTCATCGAGGCGAGGAGAGCCGATTTGATAAAGATGATCGCGATGCCGGGCAGCAGGTTGATGTTAAAGGTGGCATCGGTGATCTGGCGCAGGGCGGCCTTGATCTCGTCGGGGGACATCCCGGCGGTGGCATTGCGCGTTTCAGCCAGGACGGTCTGCTCGCGCGTCCACAGGACCACGCAGAAGACGACACTCATCAGCACCGTGAAAACGAAGAGGAGCGAAATGATGCCCAGCAGCTTGCCCATGAGGTAGGCGTGGCGGGGCACCGGCTTGGACAGCAGCGTGTAGATGGTGCGATCCTCCAGGTCCTTGGGCAGGAAGCCCGCCGTGGCGAGGATGGCCAGGAGCGACGTGAAGATGGACATCGCGCCGAGGCACACATCCTTGAGCATCTGAAACTCTTCCTGAAAGGTCAGCTTGGCCATGAATATGGAGCTGCCAATGGCGCACAGGGCGAAGACGAGGAGGATGTTGAAGACCTTCTGCCGGATCAGATCCGTCAGGGTGTTCTTCGCGATGGGAAGGACCGAGTTCAGCATGGGGATGGATTATGATGCCTTGCGGGGCGCCCGGGGGACCGGGAACCGGGTGCCAACATCGCCGAAAACTGCGGCTTCGGCAATCTGTCCGCGTTTCTTTCCGTCGATGATGCTGACGGGGATGTTTCCGGAGAGGGCGAGTTGCACGGCTTCGAGCTTGGTTTTCATGCCTCCGACGGAGAGTGCGCCCTTCTCGGGGCGCACGTGGCGCAGCGCGTCCTCCATCTTGCGGATGATGGGGAGGCGGCGTCCGGTGTTGTCGGTTAAGCCGTTGGAGCTCGTGAGAATGATGAGGCGCTTGGCGCGCACGAGGAGGGCGACCTCTGCGGAGAGGCGATCGTTGTCGCCGAAACGCAGCTCTTCCACCGCCACGGAGTCGTTCTCATTCACGATGGGAATGATCTCGTGGCTGCCGAGCAGGCGCTCGATCGTGTTGCGGGCGTTCTTGCGTCGCATCCGACTGTCGACGTCCTCGTGGGTGAGGAGCATCTGGGCGACATTCAGGCCATGGCGGCGAAACGCCGTGGACCACATGCGCATGAGCTCCGGCTGGCCAGCGGCGGCGCAGGCTTGTTTGCCGGGCAGGTCGTCCGGCCGCTTGGACAGGCCCAGGACCGGGATGCCGGCCGCGATGGCGGCGCTGCTGACGATGACGACGGATTTGCCGGACCTCACCAGGACGGAAACTTCGTCGGCGATGCGGCGAAACTGGGCCGCGTCGAGAGCGCGGCCATCGAGACGGGAAAGCACACCAGTGCCAAACTTCAAGACGATGCGGGACATAGAGAGACTACTTGATCATTATCATTTCCAGGAACCCGCCTTCCAGCGAAAGCGCTTCCTGAACGCCCAGGGCAAGGCGGCGACGGAGCGTTTCCATGGCGTCCAGCCGCTTGAGAATGTTGGTTGGGGGAAATTTTTGGGAGAGTTTCTGAATGGCCGGATGGGAGGTTGCGACCCCGTGCTGCGTGCGCAAGGCCTGGCCGAGAACGTCCACGATGATTTGCAGGATGCGATCGCGCTCGCGTACAGATCCGGCTTCGGTCATGGCCTTGACCTGCTCGGCTCGCTCCTGCAACCAGCCGGAGCCTTCCGAGGCTTGCTTGTATTTCGAGGTTTCCTGTTTCAGCAGGGAGTCGTTTTCATCCGAGATGCGCTCCTTGGCCTCGACGATAAGGGCCTGAACGACGCGGGTGAAACGAAAGGCGTCGCCTGCCGTGGGCGGATGAGGCTGGAGCAGGGCTTGCTCCAGTGCGGAGATGATAGCCGATTGCTCGGGCGCTGCGACCGCCATGGCGGTCGGCCGGAGGGCGGTTTCCACGCAGCGCGACAAAACGGTTTCCAGGATGGCCTCGGGGAGGGAGCTGAGCAGCAGGATGAGGGAACCCGGAGGCGGCTCCTCGAGGGTTTTCAGAAAGGCATTTGCCGCCTGCGGCTGCATGCGCTCCGCGTCGGAGATGATGACGGCCTTGCCATTGGCCAGGAGAGGCTTTCGTTGTATCGCCTGCTCCAGGTCGCGGATCTGGTCGATGACGATGCGGCGGGACTTTGACTCCGGCTGGACGAAGTGGGCGTCCGGATGATGGGCAACTTCTTCCGCGCGGCAATCCAGGATGAGTCCCGCCAGCGAGGTGGCAAGCTCGCGTTTCCCCGATCCCGTGGGACCGGTGATCAGGTACGCGTGAGCCAGGCGACCGTGGGCGTGAGCGGACTGGAGACGCTCAAATGCTGCTTGATGAGAAAAGGCCATGACAGCGTCGTTGCAATTCCTGCCGGATGGAGGTTGAGACCGAGGAGGGAGCCTGGCTCGCATCGATCACACAGATGCGGTCAGGATGGCGCTCGGCTAGCGCCAGATAGCCGTTGCGAACGGCATGGAAAAACTCAAGAGGCTCCTGCTCCAGCCGGTCGATCACTTCATTGCGGCGGCGGGCTCGCTCCATGGCGGCCACGGGGTCCATGTCGAGCAGGAAGGTGACATCGGGGAGGCGGGAGCCAGCGGCGAACTGATTGATTAAATCCACGGATTCCCCCGGGATGCGGCGCGCCACTCCCTGATAGACCGTGGTGGAGTCCAGAAAACGATCGGAGATAACGATCCGACCCTCAGCGAGCGCTGGCTGGATGACCTCGCGGGCCAATTGGGCGCGGCTGGCGGCAAAAAGCAGCAATTCCGCCTCGGGAGTCATGTCCTTGCCCTCCGGGGCATGCTTCAGCAGGTGACGGATTTGTTCACCGAGCGGCGTGCCCCCGGGTTCCCGAACCAGGAGGGGAGGCTGGCCCGCCTCCTGCAAGGCATTCATCAACAGGCCGATCTGCGTGCTTTTGCCGCACCCTTCCGAACCCTCGAAGCTGATGAAAAAACCGGTGTGACTCTCCGACGACATGCTGGAAACCGGGAATTTTCGACAACTCGACCTCCCGTGCAAAGCAGGAAATCGGATTTTGCTGAAGTTCTTCCCGTTTCACGATAAGAGGGAGGGGAAATTCATGAACTACTGGCTCGTTAAACAGGAACCCTCCGCCTACTCGTGGGACGACTTTGTCCGGGATGGGAAGACTCTCTGGACGGGGGTGCGCAATTTCCAGGCCCGCAATCACTTGCGTACCATGAAACTGAAGGATCGCGTGCTGTTCTACCACAGCGTTACGGGCAAGTCCGTCGTCGGGGAGGCCGAGGTGATTCGCTCCGCCTTCCCGGACCCCACGGCCACCGAGGGCGACTGGTCGTGCGTCGAGCTGAAACCCCGCAAGGCGTTCAAGCGCGCGGTTTCCCTGGAGGAAATCAAGGCTGAGCCCCGGCTGAAGGATATCGGCCTGCTCCGCCAGTCCCGCCTGAGCGTGATGCCGCTTCAACCCGGGGAGTACGAGATCATCACCTCGCTGGGGCAGGGCTAGCCGGAATTTCTTTCTGGCGCTCTTTCCCGACACCAACGAAGTTCCCAGCCGTGAAAAGATACGGTCGCATTGCAGTCGCTTCGGCGTTTACGCCGACCTATGCCGCCCTGCTCGAGGAGGCAAAGCGGGTGGCCATGCGTTGCTCGGCCCAACTCGATGTGATTCACGCCTCAGCCTTTGACGCCGAAAAGGAAGCCAGCTTTCGCGCAATCGTGGGGCCGGCCGTGCCGATCCGCTGGTCGGAAGCCGAGACGCCTGCTGCCGCGATCGCAAACGTGGTGAAGGAGTTCGGCTACGACCTCCTGATTGCCGGGGCTCTCCATCGGGAAGACAGCGACAAGCCCTTTACCAGCGGCGTCGCCCGGGAGCTGATGAAGCGTGTGCCGTGCGACCTCCTGCTCATCCCAGGCGCGTCGATGGAGGCTCATGCCATCGAGCATGTCATCTTTGCCTTCGAGCCCGGCGAGGACTGCGCGGGCTTCCTGGCCAACGCCGTCAATGCGCTCTCTCCTCGGAAAGTGACCATCGTCGCAGCGGAGACGCCTTTTGCCGCCGCGCTCGCCGCATCTCGCGGTGAACAGGCTCCGGACCCTCGCACCTGGAGCGAGGAGGTGGCCGAGGGGTTGCGCTCCCGCTGCGAAGTGGAGGTCGATACCTGGATCGTCGCGTCCAACACGGGCTACGCGGTGCTCGACGCGGTGCAGGGCATCGGCGCCGATCTTTTCGTGGTGCGCGGAGGATCGTCCGGGCATCCGCTGCCCATGCACCTCGACTGGCTTTACAGTGTGATTCCCACCCGGCTCCTCGTTACCAAAGAGAGCCGATTCGCTTCGTAAGCAGGATCGCGAGCTTTTCCAGCTTCGAGAGCCGATATCGGGTTTCCAGCACGCGGAAGCCGTCGCTCTCCATCCGGTCCAGCAGGCGGGAGTAGATCGCGCGCATGGTTTCGGCCGGTACGAGCGCCTTCGCGTCCTGGCTGGTCAGCGACTGGCGCGCCCCGGCGTAGAACTCCCGCGCCCTCGCCGCCTCGAAGGCAAGCAGATCGCGGAAACGTCCAGTCGCCACACCCCGGCGCAACGCGTCCCGGTCGACGCCGAAACGCTCGGTGTCCTCGATGGGAAGATAGATGCGGCCGAGGGCGGCATCCTCGCCGACATCCCGGATGATATTGGTGATCTGGAGCGCGTACCCGAGATCCTCGGCGTAGCGGGCGCTTTTCGGATCGCTGCAGCCGAAGAGCCTGATGCTGACGAGCCCGACGGCGCTGGCGACATGCCAGCAGTAGGTGCGCAGGTCGGTGAAGGTCGCAAAGTCCCCGGGTGTGACATCCATCTCGACACCCTCCACGATTTGCACCAGCAGTTCGCGATCGAGATGGTGGCGAGCGATGATATCCTGAAGCTCGTCAGGTATTGGCTGATTCCCACGCAACCCATCCTTCCAGGCAGCGAGGAGCCGGTGCTTTTCCTCCGGCGTTCTTCCCGGTTCATCCGCGATGTCGTCGATCTCGCGGCAGAAGGCATAAAAAACCATCGCATCGCGGCGGCGCGCAGCGGGCAGACTGCCGAGGGCGAAGGCAAGGTTGGAACTCTTGGCGCCGCTGGCGGAGGCGAGGGTGAGGGCGGGAGCAGTCACTGGCGGAAGTCGTTGAGGATTCTGCCGTGGTCCATCTGGATCAGGCGATGGGCATGGTGATGCAGCTGCTCCTCCGCTCCAGCCCAGACGACGCAGCGGTTCAGCTCGATGGCCGCGCGGCGGGCCAGGGCCAGCAGATCCTCCGCAGCCGAGGGGGAGAGGATCAGGAGGATGTCGGGGTCGTGGGCGAGGGCCCGCGCGAGCGCGACGGTGCGCCTCTGGGAGGAGTCAAGACGCCCGGCCAGGTGACCCTCCAGGTCGGCAATGCCGCAGAAGTCGAGGACCTCCAGCGTGCGGGCGCGCACTCCCTTGGCATCGCCGCCGCAGATGCGGAACAGCGGCATGGCCACGTTTTCCGCGACTGAAAAGGAGGGCAGGAGGCACGGATGGTTGAAGAGGAATCCGAAGGCCTCGTTGCGCAGTTGGCGGGTCTCCTCCAGGTTCAGCTCCGAGGTGTCATGCTCCCCGACCGCCACGGCTCCGGCGTCCGGCTGCTCCATCAGGCCGAGGACATTCATGAACAGTCCCTTGCCGCATCCCTCCGGCCCGGTGATGGCGCACAGCTCGCCGAAGGCGAAGGATGCCGTGACGTCATGAATCGAGGAGGGGCCGAGTCCGTTCCAGGCGGGACGGTGGCAGGTGATGTGCTGGCAGGCGAGGGCGAGCGGTTTCAATAGGAGATCTCCTTTCCGCCATTGGTGCGCTGTTTAAAGAAGCAGACCCACGAGGCGAGAAGCCAGCCGCCCACGGCCGCGGCCAGCGTCTGGGTGAGGATGGCCCAGGTCATGCCCGCAAGCGAGCCGCCAAAAATCTCCGCGCCAAGCATTGAGACGACATGCGCGATGAGGAGAAAGCCGAACGCTGTGAGGAGAAAGCCCAGATAGTGCAATCCGTTGGATTTGAGGAACTGGAAATTGGCGGCCACAGCCTGCTTGAGGGTGGTGTTGTGAAAGGCCAGGTGGATCTGCACCGTTCCGAAGATCAAGGTGACGACGGAAAGAAAGGGGCGCGCCCAAGCCTCGGGATTCCACGACATGCTTCCCGAGTGAAGCGTGTCCCAGAGGAACGGAACATGAAAGATGGCGAGGGTGGCGGCGACGATCACAAGCGACCACTTCAGTACGTATCCCAAACGCCGCACAGCGAAAGGCAAAAGCCTTTCATCGTTCAGGCTCAAGCCGCGCACCCAGCCGTAGGCGGTGAAAAGCAGGCAGAGCTGGATTGTCGTGCCGAGAAGAAATTCAAAAACGAAGGACAGGGTGTTAACCACGACGCCGAGGCTCAGCACGGAGGGGACGGCGTACATTTTGGCGATGAAAATGAGTCCGATGAAGGCGACCGGCTTGATCATTGCGCACAGGGTGCAGATCAACGCCATCGGCAGGATAATCCAGATGCCCGGGCCATAACGGGCGCGCGTCATCCTGAAAATCTCCCTTCCGAGCCCCCGGTAGTTCACCAACAGGAGAAAAGCCGCCACACAGGAAAGAGGGAATACCGATACCAGGCAGGTGAGCGTGGCGGCGAGCTGCTCGCCCGCCGGGATGAGCCCCCTGGCGATGAGCGGCGAGATTTCAGGCTGGGTCATGTTGAAGTGAAACAGGGGGCGCGGCTCCCTGCCTGCCAGGCTGGAAATCCACATCTCCAGCGCGAGTCCGAAGACTCCATAAGCGAAGGCGAATCCTGCCGGAACTTTCCAGAGCGCCCCATGGCGCAGCACGCACCGCCAGCCATCCAGATAGGCGCGCCGCAACGATGGTACCCCGGAGGCCAGAAGCAAAAGCGCGGCAGGTATGCCGATCAAACCAACACGCCAATCCATGATTTCGGAGAGTGAGGCATAAATTTGCGCTGGGAACGAGAGGAACTGATGGCGAAAATGAAGATCATGACCCTCGCAAACCACATCACGGTGGTGCGAATCCTTCTCATCCCGGTTTTCGTCCTCTTTGCCGTATACTACGGGCGAAGCATTGAGGATGGCCAGCCGGAGGAGTGGCTCCGCATCGCGTCCATCATCGTGTTTATCACGGCCTCGGTGACCGACCTCCTCGACGGCTGGGTCGCGAGGAAGTTCGGGCAAATGAGCCGGGTGGGCGCTGTACTCGATCCCATCGCGGACAAGGGACTCCTTCTCTCGGCACTCATTACCCTGACATTCAGCAAGTGGACCTACGCCTTCCCTCTCTGGTTTCTCGTCCTGGTGATTGCCCGGGATATCGTCATCATGACAGGGTGCCTCGTGGTCAAGCATCTCAACGGAAAACTCGAGGTTCACCCGAGCCTGATCGGCAAAACCGCCACCGCCACCCAGATGATCGCCCTGGCCTGGGTGATGCTTCAACTCCCCGGTCATTTGTACCCGATTTACGTCGCGGGAGCGTTTACCCTTCTCAGTGGGATGGGTTATGTGCTTGATGGAGTGAGCCAGCTCAGGCATCACGACACGCCCCATGCATAACGTTGCCATCGTAGGACGACCGAACGTAGGAAAATCAGCTCTCTTTAACCGTCTCGCAGGACGGAGGATTTCTATTGTCCACGATCAGCCAGGAGTCACCAGGGACCGTATTACCGCCAAGTGCAGGCTTGGTCGGCAGCCCTTTGAGATCGTCGACACCGGCGGTATCGGCGCCGATCCCGACCCGGATTTCGCGGAACCGACCCAGGAGGCGGCGGAAATCGCCATCGCTGGCGCAAATGTGCTGCTTTTCGTCGTAGACGGCCAGCAGGGCGTCACGCCTCTCGACCAGGAGTTGGCCGCCAAAATCCGCGGCTCCGGTCGTCCGGTCATCCTCGTCGTCAACAAGGTCGATACCGACGCGCATGAGGATTTTGTCATCGATTTTGCCTCCCTCGGGTTTGCCGAGGTGCGGGATGTCAGCGCGGCTCATGGGCGGGGCATTGATGAATTGATCGAAGCCGTCGACCGTCTCCTGCCTCCCCCGCTGGAAGGCGAGGAAGACCTTGCGCGGCTGCCGAAGCTCGCTCTGGTAGGTCGACCGAATGTCGGCAAGTCCTCCCTGATAAACGCCGTTCTCGACGACAAGCGGGCCATTGTCAGCGACATCCCGGGTACGACTCGCGATGCGGTCGACATCCTATGCGAGCGCGATGGGCGCAAATACGTGCTCTGCGACACGGCAGGCATACGCCATCGCTCCAAGCACAACACCTCCGTGGAGGTCTTCAGCGTGATGCGCTCGGAGGAGACGATTCGCCGCGCAGACCTCTGTGTGCTGGTGATCGACGTGACCTCCGGCGTTACCGCCCAGGACAAGAAGATCGCGGGCCTGATCCAGAAATCCTACAAGGCGGCGATCATCGTGCTGAACAAGTGGGATCTCATTTCCGATCCCGACATGACCGAGGCCGAGTCCCTGAAGGAACACATCGCGAGGGTGCGCGAGGAACTGTTTTTCCTGCCCTATGCTCCGGTCGTCGTATTGTCCGCCAAGACGGGCGAGAATGTCCGACGCCTGTTCACCATGATCGAGAAGGTGCGGCAGCATGCTTCTCGACGTGCCGGTACGGGCGAGTTGAACCGCCTCTTGCGCACTGTGATGGAAAAGCAGCAGCCGCCGATGAAGGGCACGCGGCGCTTCAAACTCCTCTACGCCACCCAGGTGGCAGCAGAAAGGCCCTCGGCTTTTGAGCCGCCACAGATCGTGCTTTTCGGCAACGACACGCGTCTGCTGACGGACAACTATCTGACCTACCTCAGCGCGCGCCTGCGCGAAAAATGGGAGTTTCCCGGGCTGCCGCTCATCATACGGCAGCGCGGGAGAGAGAAGAAAACGGACGAGAAGGCCTAGTACGTCGAGTTGTGCGGCACGGCGTATCCCATCACGCCGAAGATCAGCTGCAGGATCCAGACCACCACGCCAAGCGCCAGTCCGATGTAGCCGAGAATCAAACCGGCTTTTGCCAGATTAAGACCTTCCAAAGCCGGGTCCTTGGCCAGTTGCTTGAGTGCGAGATGGCCAAAGACGATGGCGCCAATGTTGACCACAAGAGCCGAGCAGCAGATCAAACCCAGAATACCGAGGACCAGAGACGTAATGGCAAAACCATTCGTCTTTCCCTTGGCGGCTGGGACGGTGGTCGCTATGGCTGGGGCGGGTTGCACTACAGGAATTGCAGGAGTCGGAGCCATGGGCGGAACTGGTTCGCTGGCGGTGGCTCGAGCAGCGGAAAGTTTGATCCAGTTTGCGGTGCCTTGCTGCCAGACAAGCGAGTCATCGTTTAACTGACCTTCACTGTGGAGACGCTCGATTTCCGTGAAAGCCACGGGGCCCACCTGTTGGCCGTCTTTGGAGTAGAACCAGTTCATGGTTTGAGCGTGTAGCGTTTTTACGATATCTTAGTCGAGCGCAAATCAAGGATTCTGACTGCCCGTATGACGCAGGAGAAAGGCGGCCACGGGATTTTGAGGATTCAGCAGCTCGGATTTCGATCCCCGGAGCGCTCCCGCGATCTGGGGAATCCACCAGATGATAAGCACCAGAATCACCCATGGGAGGAACTTTCCGTAACGCTGGGCGAGAGTTTCCCAAGGATACAGGCGCCTGCCTCGGAGTCCCTCGACAAGCAGGATCGCAGCCATCGTCGCAATGGCGATCACGGCGGGTATGGCCAAGGCATTCAGGCGGACAGCTATCGAGAGATCGCCCTGGAGAAAGGCCTTGGCGGCGCGTGTGCCGCCGCAGAGCGGACAGGGAAGCCCGGTGAGGCTATAAAAAGTGCAGGACGTCGGAGACCAGCCTCCGCCGAGGGGCAGTAGGGGAAGAAGTGCGAGCAATACAATAAGCGCGCCGCCGACCAGAAATCTCAAGAAGCGCCCGCCCGGCAAAAACGGCGGCTGGACACTCATTTGTTGGAAATCAGCAGGGTGATTTCACCCTTGGGCGGGTGGGCGTCGTAGTGAACGGCCAACTCAGCCGGTTTTCCACGCCGGTACTCTTCGAATTTCTTGGTCAGCTCACGGGCGACGCATACCGAGGCTTCAGGAGCGACTTCGGCCAATACGCCGAGGCTTTTGGCCAGCCGATAGGGAGACTCGAAGTAGATGCTCGTTTCCTCGCGGGCAATCGCCGCTTCCAGTTCATTGCGGCGCTGACCGCTTTTGACCGGAAGAAACCCGCCGAAATAAAATGAATCGCTCGGCAGGCCGGACCCGGCGAGCGCTGTCACCACGGCGCTGGGACCGGGCAATACAGTGACGGGGAGATCGCGTTCGCGGCAGGCCCGGACGAGCCGGAAGCCGGGGTCCGAGATGCCAGGCATCCCCGCGTCCGTGATCAGGGCGACCTTTCGCCCCTGGGCGATCTCCTCGACCAGCACGGCGGTCTTTCCCGCCTCATTGTGCTCGTGGAAGCTCACCATCGGTTTGCTGATGCCGTGATGGTGCAGCAGGATGCCGGAGTGCCGGGTGTCTTCCGCAGCAATGACATCGGCTTCACGCAGCGCCTCGAGCGCTCGCAGCGTGATATCCTGCAGGTTCCCAATCGGCGTCGGGATAACGGTCAGCAAAATATCTTACCAGCCTTCGCTGAGGGCGGCCGACAGATCGACGGCAAGCCGTTGGGCGGCGAGCGGGATGGCCTGGCGCTCGGTGGTTTGGAGATCGTTGGTCGAGAAGAAGGAGGTGTCGCCCTGGACGACGCTCTTCATCAGGAGCGCGCCGGTGACCCGGTCCACGACCTGATAACTGACGGTGACCGTGAGGCCAAATTCACTCGTCGCCAGCACGTTGTTCTGCACGGAACGCAGCGAGCGGCGCTCGACCTTGGTCACCGTACCGAGAAGGATGGCATCGGCCGTATCATCCGAGACGATGGTGTAGGTGCCGTCCTGCTGGAGCTGCTTGATGACGGTGTCGGCCACGAGCACCTCGATACGAGGTTCGTACGTATTGTTTTTGAATGTCGGCACAGCCAGCGTCCTTACGGCACGCATCGGGGTGGGGCGGATCTCACCCAGCTTGTATCCGCAACCGCTGAGAAGGATGGCGACTAGAAGGAGGCTGACAGTTCTCATTGATTGGGCAGGGCGGGTTCGACGGCGGGCAGGGGCTGGACGTCGCGAACGTTCGTCCGGAGCTTGGGCGCGCGGGAAATCGGGAGTTCATCCGGAACGATGTCCTTCTTGGAAGGACCGGCATAATCGGCCAGGGCCGAGGTCTCCACCTGGGCTTGCAGGCGGCGGCGGAGCGCCTGCTGCTCGCCCGACTCGGCGCGCTCGGAGCCGACGCGGAGGGCGTCCTCGCCGACGGAGTTGCGCAGTTCGTTCAGCCGGGTCTTGGCGTACTCCGCATCCGGCGTCTTGGGCTGCTTGCGGATCACATCGTTGTAGTAGATGACCGCCGCTTTGTAATTGCGGGCCCAGTCGTAGTATTTCGCGATGGCGATCAGGTCGCCTGCTTCCGACTGGCCGAGGGTCACGAGATTGTCCCGGGCTTGCGCAGCTTTTTCACTCTTGGGAAACTGGAGCAGGAAATCCTCAAAGGTCTCACGTGCCTGGACCAAGGCCGAGAGATCGCGCGTGTCGCCCGTCATTCCCGCCTGCATGTAGATATAGCCGATCTGGTAAAGCGCATCGTCGGCCACGTCGCTGTTGGGATATTTGTCGAGCACGGTCTGGTAGGCATTGCGCGCATCGGCGAGCATCTTCTGGCGCTCGTAAGTCAGACCGAGGTTGAACTGCGCGACCGGCGCGTGCTTGCTGTAGGGGGCGTTGTTCAGGATCGAGCGGTACATCTGCTGTGCGCGCTCGGCGCCCGGGATGATGGGCATGCCGAGGAAAACGACGCGTTTTCCTTGGAGGTATTGGTTGGCGATGAGCACCTGCTGGGCCACCGCCTGCTCAAACTCCGGCGTGTCCGGGTAGCGGCTGACGAGGGTTTGGTACGCATCGAATGCCTTGCTGGCATTGCCCTGTTCCTCGAGGATCTGGGCGATGCGGAACTGCGCTTTCGACGCCTGGGCTGCCGCAGGATAGATTTTTAGGAAATTCTGGTAGGCGGCGAGTGCGTTCTGGTACTGGCCGGCTTCGTCGTATTGCTTCGCGGAGGCAAAGGCCGTGGCGGCGTCGCTTGGCGTAGATGCCTGCGTCTCACGCCTTTCCTGCGCCGCGACGGGGCGCGCGAGGAGCAGTGCCACGAGCAAAATAGGCGCAAAGAATTTGGATAACATGCAGGCGGCGCAACGTAGGAAACATCCCGGCTGGCGTCAACTGCAATAGTCCCCGAGAGGCCGAGGGAAATTCTGATTCCTGCTGGCATCCGGCTTGTTCACCGCTAACCTGCGCCGATGCGTCTGCTTTTGATCGACGGCCACTACTACCTTTACCGGTCCTTTTTCGCGATCCGGGGACTCTCCAATTCGAAAGGGGAGCCGACCAATGCGATTTACGGTTTCTCCAAGGCGATCCGACGCATGATCGCCGATATCCGGCCCGACCGCGCAGCCGTGATCTGGGACTGCGGTCTGCCCGCACGCCGGACAGAGCTTCAGCCGGAGTACAAGCAGAACCGCACCGAGATGCCGGACGACCTGCGGCCTCAGGAGGGCTGGTTGCAGCGGAATGTGCCGCTCTTCGGGCTCGCCAGTCTCAAGACGCCCAACACCGAAGCCGACGATCTCATCGCATCCTACACCGTGGCCGCCATGGCCGACGGCGCCGAGGTGGTCATCGCCACCAACGACAAGGACATCATGCAGATGGTATGTGGACAGGTTTCGATCTACGCCACTCTCAAGGACGCCTTTGCGCTCCTCGGGCCCGAGGATGTGGAAAAGAAATGGGGCGTGCCGCCTCCCTCCATCGCCGATGTCCTGGCCCTCACGGGGGATTCCTCGGACAACATCCCCGGCGTGCCGGGAATCGGGGAGAAAACCGCCGCCCAGCTCGTGCGCGCCCATGGAACGACCGAGACCATGCTGGCCAACGTGCCGGCCATCACTCCGGCGCGTCTCCAGGAAAAAATCGCCACCTACAGGGATCAGATAGTCAGTAATCGACAGATGGTCGCCCTGGATCTCGATCTTCCGCTGCCTGTCAGCTGGAAGGAGTTGGAAATCCGGCCGCAATATCCGGAGCTGATCGCCGCCTTGCGCGAATGCGAGTTCAAGGGTCTGCTCAAAGAGGTGGAGGACGAGGCCGCCAAGGCCATGCCCAGGCAGGCCGACCTTTTTGCCTAGGACGTTTCGCGGGTTCCCGGGCGGGATTTTTTGATGGGAAATCCGGGTTGCGGAGATAATTGGCTCGGAAATTGCTTGCACTAGCAAGTTGAGTGCCTGATTTTGAACGCCGATGATCGGCATGGAACAGGTTCAAGGGTTGGCTCTACAGCAGACCCTGTCCCCTCAGATGCAGCAAAGCCTGCATATTCTCCAGGCGCCGCTGATGGAGTTGCGACAGTTGGTAGCTTCCGAGCTACAGGCCAACCCCGTGCTGGAGGAGGAGAACCGCACCACGTCTCCCTCGCTCGATGAGGCGCCGATCCAGCAGGGATCGACTTTGGAGGATGAGTGGCGCGAGGTTTACAGCCAGCGCGGGCCGTCGGAACAGTGGACGTCCGAGGCGCTGGAGCGGCGGCAGCATTTTTTTGATTCACACACCCGTCCGCAAACCCTCCAGCAGCATCTGCTGGAGCAGCTCGGGGCGAGTGCTCTGACGCCCGCGCGCAAGGGAGTCGCCATGGTCGTCGTGGGAAATGTCGACGACCGCGGGTATCTGCGGGCGGAAACCCACGAGATCGCCGCCCAGGCCGGGTGTACCGATCAGGAGGCCGAGGAGGTGATCGAGATCATCCAGGAACTCGAGCCTCCCGGGGTCTGCGCCCGCTCGCTTTCGGAATGCCTCTTTCTCCAACTCAAGCGCCTGGGACAGCAATACAGCGTCGCGAGCCGCATCGCTCAGCACTATCTGGAGGAGCTCGGCCGCAGAAAGCTCAGCGACATCGCGCGCCAGCTTCGCGTGCCGCTCTCGGAGGTGCAGCGCGCCGCGGAGGAGATTTCCCATCTGGAGCCCAGGCCGGGCCGCCCGTTTTCCGCCGAGGAGGAGCAGACGGTCGTTGCGGACATCATCATGGAACGGGATGGAGACGAGTATACGCTCTCGCTGAACAATTCCGAGATCCCTTCGCTGCGCATCGGCAATGATTACAAAGACATGCTGGCCCAGCCCGGGGCGAACCGCGAGGTGAAGGAATACCTGCGCGAGAAGATCCGGGGAGGGCGGTTTTTCATCAAGTGCATCGAACAGCGGCAGCATACACTGCTCAACATTGCCCGCGAGATTGTGAACCGTCAGAGGGAGTTCTTCGATCTCGGGCCGGCGCACCTTCATCCCATGACGATGAGCCAGGTCGCGCAGGCTGTCGGGGTGCATGAGACCACGGTGAGCCGTGCGGTTTCCGGGAAATACATGTCCACGCCCCGGGGGCTTTTCGAACTGAAGTACTTCTTCACCTCCGGCTATACCACATCGGAAGGGGAGTCCGTCAGCAACGAGAGCGTTCGCCAGGCCATCGCCGAGATCATCAAGAGCGAGGACCCGCGCAAGCCGCCCAGCGATCAGGATATCGTGAAGATGCTCAGCGAGCGCGGCGTGCCGATCGCCCGGCGCACGGTGGCCAAGTACCGCGAGCAGCTCGGCATCCTTCCGAGCCACCTGAGAAAGTCGTTCTAGCCTGCGAATCCGGCGCGAGATGCCGGATGGGCCGGGCTCACCAAACTGGCGAGAACTCAGGTATTTTCCTTCCGACGTCTGCCATAGATTGCGTGAGCGTCTGGCAGTTGGCCGGACTGGGAAATAGCGGGACGATACGAATCTGTCTCAGTTGCCCCTTGGTGGTCCGGGCGGCGGTGTGCATAATGGACGGTCTATGTCTTCCATCGATGTCACGGCTCTGCGTGAAGCACTGCAAACCGTCAAGTACCCGGGATTCTCGCGGGATATCGTCTCTTTTGGCCTCGTAAAGGATATCCAGACCGACGGGCAGGACGTGCAGGTGCAGATGACGCTGACCACGGCTGACCCGAAGGTGGCCCGTACCATCCACGACGAGGCCGAGGCGGCGCTGAAGCGCCTGCCGGGCGTGCGTGCGGTCGAGGTGAAAATCGACGTCCAGGCTCCGGCGCAGGCCGCGGGCGTGCCGGGACCGGCCCGCATCCCCGGTGTAAAGCACGTCATCGCCGTGGCGAGCGGCAAGGGGGGAGTGGGCAAGTCCACCGTCGCCGCCAATCTCGCTCTCGCGCTGTCTGCCACTGGAGCGAAGGTGGGTTTGCTGGATTGCGATTTTTACGGTCCGAGCATCGCGATGATGTTTGGCAGCAACGAGCGTCCCACTGCGGATGACGACAACAACATCATCCCGGTCGAACGCGAGGGACTGAAGCTCATGTCGATGGGCTTCCTGCTCGAGGACGATTCTCCGGCGGTCCTGCGCGGTCCCATCGTTACGCGGTACACCCAGCAGTTTCTCCGCCAGGTCACCTGGGCTCCTCTCGATTACCTCGTCCTCGATCTGCCTCCTGGCACGGGCGACATCCAGCTCACCATCGTCCAGACGATCGCCCTGAGCGGCGCTGTGATCGTGACTACTCCGCAGGAGGTGGCCTTGATCGATGCCCGCAAGGCGGTCGGCATGTTTGAGCGCACCAACGTGCCGGTCCTCGGTATCGTGGAAAACATGAGCTATTTCCTCTGCCCGAGCGACGGCGTGCGGTACAACATCTTTGGCGAGGGCGGGGGCCAGCGGGAGGCGGCTCGCCTCAAGGTGCCCTTGCTCGGCGAAGTCCCGATCGAGATCGCCGTGCGGGAATCCGGAGATATCGGCAAACCCATCGTGGCGGCTGATCCCGAGAGCGCCGTTGCCCGGGAGTTTATCAAGATCGCGTCGCAAGTCCGCCAGAAGGCCGAAAGTGCTTTAGGTCATTAGGAATTTCAGCGTCTAACGCAACCTGTTTATCATGAATGTGATGAGTGCTGTGAATGACGGTAAAAACGTAATTTCCGTTTGACAGCAGGGCAATGATGGCCCCTTATCTTTACCGCGCATGAATCCCCAGAAGACCGAAGGTACCGATCTGGTAAAGAATTCGATCTTGTACAAGGAATTCCTGGCCGAGCGTGAAGAGATCCTGCGACACAAGTGGATCGAGAGCGAAAAAGCCGGCAAGGATATTGGATTTGAGAGAGCTTTGCTGGATTGGATTGTGAAATACCGCTCTGGATGGCGGAACGAACGGACGAAAACTCAACCCAACAAGATGTCGGCCAACTGACCGTCGGCATCTCGCTTCCTTTAAGGCGGCCCCGAGAGCCCGCCAAGGAGACTTAATGAGCCAAGAACAACCTGAAACCCTGCTCGTGATGGATGCGGATGCGATCCGCAAGGCCATCCGGCGAATCGCTCACGAGATCGTCGAGCGAAATACTGACCTCTCCCGGCTGGTCATTGCCGGGATTCCCACCCGCGGGGTGGAGGTCGCCAAGAGAATCCTCGACCACATCGAGCAGATCGAGGGCGTGCGGCCCGAGTTTGGCGTGGTCGATGTGGCCATGCATCGCGATGATCTGCGGCGACGCGGGAGGCTTACCGCCGTGGTGCCGACGGAACTGCCGGTCGATCTCGACGACCGGGTGATCGTGCTGGTCGACGATGTGCTCTTTACCGGGCGGAGCTGCCGGGCGGCGCTCGATGCCATCTCTTCCTTTGGACGGCCTGCGCGCGTGCAGTACGCGGTGCTGGTGGATCGCGGCCATCGCGAGCTGCCGATCCGTGCCGATTATGTTGGCAAGAATGTTCCCACGGCCCTGGAGGAAAAGATCCGGGTTCGTTTCGAAAACCTCGATTCCGTACCGGACAGCGTGCGGGTCGTTCGCCCGGTAAAGCCATGAGCGGTTGGACTCGTAAGGATTTGCTCGGCCTCGATGAACTCAGCGCGGAGGAACTCCGCATCATCCTGGATACCGCCAAGGCTTTCAAAGGCGTCGGCGAACGCAGCCTGAAGAAGGTGCCCGCCCTGCGTGGCCACACGATGGTGAATTTCTTCGTCGAGCCGAGCACGCGCACCCGCACGTCGTTTGAGCTTGCCGCGATGCGCCTCAGCGCCGACGTGGTGAATATCTCCGCCACGGCTTCCAGCTTGCAAAAGGGCGAGTCGCTCAAGGACACGGCGTTGAACCTCGAGGCCTTGCGCGCCGACATCATCGTGCTGCGCCACAGCTCCGCCGGAGCCTCCCGGTTTCTCGCTGAACGATTGCAGGCCAGCATCATCAATGCTGGAGATGGAGCCCACGAGCATCCCACGCAGGGACTCCTCGATATCTTCACGATGATTGAAAAACGCGGCAGCCTGGAGGGCGCTGAGGTGGCGATCATTGGCGACATCCTTTTCAGCCGCGTCGCCCGGTCAAATATTTACGCCCTCAACAAACTTGGGGCCAAGGTGACGTTGGTCGGCCCGTCCACGCTGGTGCCGAAGGCCTTTGAGAAGCTCGGCGTCAAGGTGGCTCATCGTATTGACGATATCCTGGAGACCGCCGACGTGGTGAACCTGCTGCGCATCCAGCACGAGCGCCAGCGCAAGGAGTATTTCCCCGGTATCGGCGAGTACATCAAGCTCTTTGGCCTGACGAAAGCCCGGGCGGAACGCCTCAAGCCTGGCTGCCTCATCATGCACCCCGGCCCGATCAATCGCGGCGTCGAGATCGACAGCGACGTGGCCGATGGCGACCAGAGCGTCATCCTCGAGCAGGTGACGAATGGGCTGGCCGTGCGCATGGCCGTGCTTTACCTCTGCGCGGGAGGAGTGGGATTACCTTCATGAGTACTTTGAGAATTTTCAACGGCCGCATTATCGATCCGGCCAATGGCAGGGATGAAAAGGCGGAGCTGTGGATTCGCGATGGTGTCATCATCGAGACACCGGCGGACGGCGCAAAGGCCGACGAGGAGATCGATGCAAAGGGCCGGATCATCGCCCCGGGTCTCATCGACATCCATGTGCATTTCCGGGAACCTGGGCAGTCTCACAAAGAGACCATCGGTACGGGTTCGCAGGCTGCGGCGGCGGGTGGATTCACCAGCGTCGTTTGCATGCCCAATACATCTCCGGCAGCCGACAACGCCGGCACGATCACCCTGATCCGCGAAAAGGCGGCGACGAGTTCGATCGTCAATATTTTCACCACCGGCGCGATTACCAAGGGCCTCGCGGGTCAGGAACTCGCTCCCTACAATGCCATGGTCGGCGCGGGGATCGTTGCCCTCACGGACGACGGCCACTGTGTGCAGAATCACGAGGTGATGCGCCGCGCGGTCGAGTACGCCCGCATGTTCGGCCTCGTCGTGCTGGATCATTGCCAGGATTACTCGCTGGTTGGCGGAGGGGTGATGAATGAAGGCGAGTGGAGCCTGCGACTAGGGCTGCCCGGCTGGCCGCGCATCGGTGAGGAGATCATCGTGATGCGCAACATCCTGCTCGCCGAGCTGTGTGATTCGCCTATCCACTGCCAGCATATCAGCTCTGGCGGCAGCGTCCGGCTGATCCGCGAAGCGCGTGCTCGCGGTGTGAAGATTTCCGGCGAGGTGTGTCCGCATCACATCGCTCTGACGGATGATCGCCTGCAGACCTTCGACAGCAATTACAAGATGAACCCGCCGCTGCGCACCGAGCGCGACATCGAGGCGATCATCGGCGGCATTGCGGACGGCACGCTGGACATCCTGTGCAGCGACCACGCACCGCATGCGAAGTACGAGAAGGAGGTCGAGCTCGACCAGGCTCCCTTTGGCATCCTCGGGCTTGAGACGGAATTCGGCCTCTTCAGCGACATCCTTGTCCACAAGAAGAAGGCGATCGACATCAACCGGCTCATCGAACTCTACACGGTGAAACCCGCGAAGCTCCTCAGCCTCGATCGCGGCACGCTCAGCGTCGGCGCTAAAGGCGACGTGACGCTGATCGATCCCGACCTCGAGTGGGTCTATGACAAGGAGCAGTCTCCGTCGCTCTCGCGCAATACGCCATTCCATGGCACCGAGATGAAAGGCCGGGCGGTGCAAACCATCGTCGCGGGCAAAACGGTCTGGTCCCTTTGAGCAGTCCTTACGACCTCATCGCCACCGACCCGTCGAGTAAGGCGAGGGCGGGAGTGCTGCACACGCGGCGCGGCCCCATCGAGACGCCGGTCTTCATGCCGGTGGGCACGCAGGGAACGGTCAAGGCGGTCTCGCCCCGGGAGCTTCATGAGCTTGGCGCACAGATCATTCTCGGCAACACATATCACCTGCATGTCCGCCCCGGCGAGAAGCTGATCGCGCGCCTTGGCGGCCTCCATCGTTTCAATGGATGGGATCGGCCAATACTCACCGACAGCGGCGGCTTCCAGGTTTTCTCGCTCGCCCGCCTGCGCAAGATCACCGAGGACGGAGTTCATTTTCAAAACCATCTCGACGGCACGCCGACCTTCATTGGGCCTGAGCAGTCGATGGAGATCCAGCGCGACCTGGGCTCGGACATCGTGATGACCTTCGACGAGTGTCCACCGTATCCCTGCGAGGAGGAGGTGGCCTCCACCAGTCTTGATCTGACTTTGCGCTGGGCGGTTCGTTGCAAGGAATGGTGGGCGGCTCAACCCGACGAATCCAAGCCGCTGCTCTTTGGCATCGTGCAGGGTTCCTCCTATCCCGAGCTTCGTGCAAAAAGCGCGCAGGAACTCGTGAAGATCGGCTTCGATGGCTATGCCGTGGGCGGCGTAAGCGTCGGCGAGCCGGAGCCGGAAATGATGGCGGCGATCGAGAATGCCGAGCCGCATCTTCCGCCGGATCGCGCCCGCTACGCCATGGGCCTGGGGACGCCCCCGCAGATGGTGGAGATGGTGGCTCGTGGCATCGACATGTTTGATTGCGTGCTGCCGACCCGTCTGGCCCGCAATGGCACGGCCTTTACCGCCAAGGGTACGATGGCGCTGAAAAATGCCGGATACGCCGAGGACCCCGGCCCGATCGAGGAAGGCTGCACCTGCTACGCGTGTGCAAACTTCACCCGGGCTTACATCCGCCACCTGATCAAGGCGGAGGAGATTCTCGGCCTCAGGCTGGTGTCTCTGCATAACCTGCATTTTTACCTGAACCTGATGCGGACCGCCCGCCGGGCGATCATCGAAGGCAACTTTGCTGAGTTTCGCCGGTCGTTTGTCGCCGGGTACAAAAAGAACGAATCGAACGCCTGAACGGCGTTCGATAGATGGACGGGGCGCCTTGTGGTTGACCGGAGGTTTTTCCTTGCGGGTTGTAAGGAATCTGGCATTAGCCTTTTTTCGTGCGCACCTCCACGGCATTGCTGGCGTTTTCAGTATTGGGCATCCACGGGCTTCTCAATGCACAAACGGTCATTCCGCTCGTTAACGAAACCGCCAGCGGGCAATTAGGGATCAATCTCAGGCTGGGCGATAATTCGCGGTATTTCACCTATATCCTGGATACGGGCTCGGCGGGTTTCTTCACGGCGAAAGGAACGACCTCGGCCTGGGACCATACGATTGATTCGGCGACGGGAGATACCTTTTCGGTGAGTTATGGCACGGGATCTCTCGTTTACAGCGGGGTGGTGGCTAATACCAAAATCACCTTTTCCGATGTGAATGGGGTGGAGCATGCGGTCAATGACGTCAAGATGGGCGTCATAACCAATGAGCCGTATACGGGGTGGAACGCCGATATCAATCACATGACCGGCGGGGTGGCTGATCCCATTCCACCGGAGAGTCCGATCACCCACCTCTTTTACGGCACCTTGGGCGCGGGGCTCTATCAAACCAAGCCCGACGGTGGTTCGCTCGTGAGCGTGCTGGCTCAGATGCCCATTGATGCCGGATTGACCAAAGGGTTCATCATTCATACCGGGGGAGCGAGTTCCACCTCGGCGACTCTTACCGTCGGTCTCAGCGCTGATGAGATGGATTTATTTCCGATCAAGATCCAGATGAATGCCTCGACCGGCACGGTGACGAATGACAACAGTACGACCGCCAAGCTGTACCCTGAGTCGCAAACGACTGCGAACTACACGATCATCAAGGGTGAGGAAACTTACACTGCGGTGGCCAATCTCCTGCTCGATACCGGAGGACTCGGAACTCATATCACCACCGGGACAGACATTAATCCGCCCGAGTCGATGGTGAGCGATGGCCGGATCGTCGATGGCGCCAGCTTCGAGACGCAGGTGGACGGTATCAGTCTTTCCCAAGCCCTCGATTGGCTGATCAACCCCACCGGAAGCACGGAGTATGTCGACAAGGTGGGAGTGGTTTCAGGAAATAGCGATGGAAGCCTGAACTCAGGCATCGCGCTGTTTTACAACTACGATGTCTATTTCGACACCGAGAACGGGATCATCGGGCTGCGGGCGGTTCCCGAGCCGGGCATGGGCTGGCTGCTTGGTTTCGGCGGACTTGCGCTGTGGGGTTTCCGCCGCAGGCTGCGGGTTCGTTAGCTCAGGGTCGGCAGGTCGCGCAGGAAGATGCGCGCGAGGATGTCCCCGATCTCGCGGACGGAAAAGCTGCGCCTCGCTTCCTTTTCGATGCAGGTCATTCGCACTCCGGCGATGCCGCAAGGCGTGATGTGATCAAAGGCCGCAAGGGATTCCAGCGTGACGTTCAAGGCGAGTCCGTGCATGGAGATCCATTTGCGGACGCCGACTCCGAGAGAGGCGATCTTGCGATCCTCCACCCAGACGCCGGTGAGGCCATCACGGCGGCCCGCGGTGAAGCCGCATTCCGCGCAGGTGAGGATGATGACTTCCTCCAGGAACCTCAGGTAGAGATGGAGGTCTCGTCCGCGCTCCGCAAGGCGGAGGATGGGGTAGCCGACCAACTGGCCTGGGCCATGCCATGTTGCCTGGCCGCCGCGATTGATTTCAAAAACCGGGTGGGGGAGCGAGGTGGGCTGCCGGAGGCTGGATTGGTCGCGGGTGCGACCGATGGTGTACACGGGTTCGTGCTCCAGGAGGAGGAGCTTTTCGGGGTCTCCTTCGAGACACCGGTCGACGATCTGGTTTTGCAGATCCAGAGCGGCGGCGTATTCGAGACGGCCCAGCCATTCGACTTCGGGAGAGGAAAGAGAGGTGCTCATCAGATCGTTTCCAGGGGGACCTTTTTGAGTTTTGCCGCGTCCACGGCATGAAAATGGGCGAGACCGATCGCGATGGCGTCCGCGGCATCAGCCTGCGGCGTCTGGGTGAGGCCGAGGAGAACGCGCACCATGAACGCGACCTGCTGTTTGTCCGCGCCGCCTCGACCGACCACGGCCTGCTTGACCCTGCGCGGTGCATATTCATGGATGCTCAGGCCGCTTTCAGCCGCAGCCAGGATCGCCGCCGCACGCGCTGCTCCCAGAGTAATGGCTGTCTGATAGCTCTGCACAAAGATGATGCCCTCGACTGCCATCGCCTCGGCGGCGTGTTTCTTGATCAGCCCGGAGACTGCCTCGCGAATCGCCAGCAGGCAGCCAGACGGGGCTACGCGCGGCTTGTTCTGGATGGTGCCATGCTCAGGGCAGCTGATCTTTTTTCCTTCACGCACGAGCACGGCAAACCCGGTGCATCTCAGCGCGGGATCGATGGCGACTATTCTCTCAGCGGACATCTTGCAGAATTTCGTCCACCCTACGACGAACAGCCGCCACGTCCAGTGCCGAAAGGTCTCCGCCGGGGGCGGTGATGACGGAAACATGATCGTTGGCGGGCGCCCAGATCTGCGGGTCGGTCGGGCCGAACATCAGCAGGCAGTTTGCGCCTGCCGCCGCCGCCAGGTGAGAAATCCCGGAGTCATGTCCGACAAACAGGGAGCTCCGGCCAAGGACCGCGCCCAGGACAGGCAGCGAAATGCCCTCAAGAAACGTCATTCCCTCGGAGGGAAGTGAGCTGCGCAAGGCTGCAAGACGCGGCGTATCGGACTCCCCTCCGACTACGAGAATCTTGTCCCAGCGTCCCGTACGATGCTCGGCGGCGAGAAACTCCTGCCAGGCAGGAAGCGGCCAGTTCTTGCGCTCTCCGCCGCTGCCGGGATGGACTGCGAGCACTCGGGAATCCTGCTGGCTCTCCACCCACTGTTTTGCGATCGCGAGATCCTCCGGCGATGGGAAAAATTCTGCGGCTGGGTCCTCAAGCCAGAGAGCCATTTGCTGGAGGGGCTGTGCCAGCTGGCGGGCGGCGTGATCGGCGTCTCCGATCTTGGGAGAGACGGAGATCAGGTTTTTCACCCCGGCCTTGCGCAGGCTCGTTTCGAAGAGCTGGTCGGGGTCGTAGATGTAGCTGATGACCTGGTGAAACCCGGCAAAGTATTCCGAGAGATCGGAGTCGAGGTCGGACTTTGGATTAAAGAATCCCGCCAGCGGGCCGTACTCGATGGAACGGGTTGCGTCGGCGTAGTAGCGCTGTTCGGCCAGCGAGGCGATATGCCGGTAGCCGAGGATTTCGATATGGGCCTCGGGGAAACTTTCCCTGAGAAGGCCGATGGCGGGAAGGGTGAGGATGAAATCCCCGATGGCCCCTCCGCGAATGACAAGGATGCGGCCTGCCATGAGGCCGACAGCCTAGTGGTTAAACTGCTGCATCTGGGAGCCGAGGGCGCCGCCTCCCTCCCAACTCTGGGGCTTGTTCCAGGGAACCGTGCCGCCAGCCTCCTGGGCCGTGCGGTCTTCGTCGCTCATCGGGGCGCACCCCGTGACGACCGCCGCGAAGGCGACGGCGCAGAGAAGGGCGAAGATTCGACGCTGCAGCATGGGCGATGCGTAAAGAGTCCTTTATTCGGCAGTCGCCTGATAGATCACCCGATCACCGGGATTGATCACGACGCCCTGAGGGACGCTGTTCGAGACGATGTCGGCGATGGAGGTCGAGGGCTCGACCGAGGTCACACGGACCTTGCCGATCAGCTGACGACCGCGCTTGATGAGCAGCTCGGCATTGTTCACGACGCCATTCTTGTCACCGAGGCTGAGAACCACGAAGTTCCAAGCGGGATTGACGGCGAGGATCTTGCCTTCCGTACCGGGGCGCATGAGGCCCATCTTGCGATCTTCGTCAGCCTGACGGTACTTGCTTAGCTCGGCGGTCTGGTTATCCAGCTTCTGCTGGAGCTGGGCGATGAGCGTCTCCTGTTCCTTCTGGACAGCGATCTGATCCGCAGTCGGGCCCGTCTGAGTCGGGGTTACCTGAGCGGCCTTGAGATTGTCGATTTCCTGCTGCTTGGCCTGGACGTCCGCCTGAAGCTGGGCGACCTGGCTCTCGGCGGCGGTCTTCTGGGTCGTCACACTGGTGACGTCGGTGCGAGCCTTTTCGACATCGCTCTGGAGCGATGCGACCTGGCTTGCGGCCTGATCCCGTTCGGCCTTGGCCGTGGTGAGACTCGTATTGGCTTCCGCCAGTTTCTTCTCGATGGCGGCTTGCGCCTGCTGCGCCTGAGAAATCTTCGACTCACTCGTGGTGAGAGATTCTCGAGCGGCGTCGAGTTTGGTTTTGTTCAGGAATCCGAGGACTCCGGAAGCGACTACGAACACGAAGGAGGCGAACAGCAGGATTTTTCCCATAGTTAACTGGAGGCGATTTTGGCAGCAGGGTTCTTGCTAGCAGGGGTTAGCCCGATGAGCAAGAGGCAATTACTTTGGCAAATCTTTGAGTTTGCGTCCAGTTCTTTAATCAGTAGGTTGTCCATCGCCAGAGACTATGGACTGCGGACGGAAGAACCCCGCCAGGGCAGGAATGCAGCAACGGTATTTTGCTCCTCTTTGCCGTAGTTCTCTGGCACTTTTCTTTTCCTGGCCCGGTGCCCGGCCCTCGGCGGCTTGACCTCTCCCTGCCGGATAATTACTCTGAAGCTCAATGGATTGTGAAACTCTAGAACGCGTGCGTGGAAGCCTGATGGATTTTTTGGGCACCAAGGGATTGCGTCGCACGATCCAGCGGGAAGCCATCATTTCAGCGGCGTTTTCCACCAAGGATCATTTTTCCGCGGAGGAGCTTTTGGAAAAAGCGCGCCAGATCGAAAAATCCGTCTCCCGCGCCACCGTTTACCGCACTTTGCCGCTGCTGGTGGAGAGCGGGTTCCTCCGCGAGCTCGATCTCGGCGGGGATGTGACGGTGTATGATCCGAATTTCGTCGAACATCCGACCCACAACCATCTGATCTGCGTGGACTGCAACAAGATCATCGAGTTCGAGGATACCAACATGGAATTGCTGGAAAATTGCATCACGCGCCGCCTCGGGTTCTCTCCCGCGTCGAAGGCGGTGAAGATCGAGGGTCACTGCGACGAACTCAAGATTCACGGTTCGTGCCGCCATCAGAAGGACAAGGACTCCTAATCATTTTCAGCCATGTGGAAAGGCCGCTTCAAGCAGGCTCAGTCGAGTCTGCTCAAATCCTACGGGGAATCTGTATCGTTCGACGCCCGACTGTATCGTCATGATATCCGGGGGAGTATTGCCCACGCCCGGGCCTTGACCGCTGCGGGCATCCTGACTCCGGAGGAGTTTGCCGCCATCGAGTCGGGCCTGCGCCAGATCGAGGTGGAAATCTCCAGTGGCGAGTTCGTTTTCGACATTGACCTCGAGGACGTGCACATGAACATCGAGGCCGAGCTGACGAAGCGCATCGGAGCGGCCGGGGCCAAGCTCCACACCGCCCGCAGCCGCAATGACCAGGTGGCGCTCGACCTGCGCCTCTATCTGCGCGACGAAATCGAGGGAATCCGGGAGCTGGTGCGCGATTTTCAGCGGGCCCTCGTCGGGCTTGCCGCCCGCCACGAGGACGCCGTCATGCCGGGGTACACTCATCTGCAGCGCGCCCAGCCCGTGCTCGTCGGCCATCATCTGCTGGCCTATGTCGAGATGGCGGAGCGCGATCATGGCAGGCTGGGGGATGTATTGACCCGTCTCGACCAGATGCCGCTCGGGTCGGGCGCGATTGCCGGGTCGACCATCATTCTCGATCGCGAGGCGGTTGCGAGGGAACTCGGCTTTTCCGGGGTGACGCAGAACAGCATGGATGCGGTTTCCGATCGCGACTACGCGCTGGAGTTGCTTTCCGCCCTGGCCATCCTCGGGATGCACCTTTCGCGACTCAGCGAGGACGTGATCCTCTGGGCCTCGGCGGAGTTTGGATTTATCGAACTGAGCGACCGTCACACGACCGGTTCCAGCCTGATGCCGCAGAAGAAGAATCCCGACATTGCGGAACTGACCCGCGGCAAGACGGGACGCCTTTACGGCAATCTCATCTCGCTTCTCACCACGATGAAGGGTCTGCCGCTGACGTACAATCGCGACATGCAGGAGGACAAGGAGGCGATCTTTGATTCCGTCGATACCGCCAAGGCTGCCCTGGCGATCTTTGCCGAGATGATGGAAGCCGCGAGCTTCCGGACCACGGTGACGGCAGAGGCAACGAAAGACCCGAATCTCCTCGCCACCGACCTTGCCGACCGCCTTGTGCTGGGCGGCGTGCCTTTCCGTCAGGCTCACGAGATCGTAGGGAAACTGGTGGCCCTCGCTGCCGAGCGGGGCGTTGGGCTGCATAAATTGCCCGAGGCGGATTACCTTGCCGCCAGCTCCGTGCTGACCTCGCAGGTGATCGCAGAAACATTCAGCGTGCAAACCGGCCTCACGGCTCGCAAGGCGCCAGGCGCTCCATCGCCGGAGAATCTCTCCCGCCGTCTGGCTCACTGGAAGGCCGTGCTGGCCTAGGAACGATGTCGGATTCCGGCTGGAAGACCCTCAAACGGGAGCGCATCTGCCTGTCCCCGTATGTGCCGGTCTGGCAGGAGAGCGTCGCTACGCCTACCCGGCCGGACGGGGTCGAGTGGACGGTGGCACGTCGCCCGACCGCTGCCGTCGTCGCGCCGCGCACTCCCGAGGGACGCTACATTTTGATCCGGCAGGAACGGATTCCCATCCGGCGAGCCATGTGGGAGTTTCCCGCCGGGCAGGTGGAGGGAGAGATCACCGAGCAATCGATCCGCGACACGGCTTTCCGGGAATTAATTGAAGAAACCGGCCTGCATTGCACGGGGGTGCTTATCCCGCTGGACTTTTTTTACTCCTCGGCGGGATTCACCGATGAGCGCGGTTTTCTCTTTCTCGCCACCGACGTCATCCCGCATGAAAAGGGAGCGTCGCCGGACGAACTCGAAGCGATCCTTGAGGTCCGGGCGTTTTCGGCGGAAGAGTTGAAGCACATGGTGGCGACTGGAGAGATTTTCGACGCGAATACCCTGTCTGTCTTCGCCCGGCTGACGGCTCGAGGCCTTCTCGTATGAACTGGCGCAAGTTTTTCGACTTTCGCGAGATCAACGACGAGCCCAAGCCGTTCCTCGAGCATCTGGAGGATCTGCGTCGGATGCTCATCAAAATGATCGTCGTCCTCGTCCTGATGATGGGCGGCTCGTTTGCTTTCCAGCAGCAGCTGATCGCGATCATCATGCACCCGCTCCTTTCGGTGGACGCCACCCGGTCGCTGGTCAATCTTGGCGTCAGCGATCCGCTCTCCATCGCCCTCGAACTTTCCTTTTACGCGGGGCTTATCCTTTCCTTTCCGTTTCTCGTACTCTTCCTGGCTGAGTTCATCGTTCCGGCCCTCACCTCGACCGAGCGGCGCATGCTGTATCCCGCGGCGGGGGCGGCCCTGGGGCTCTTCCTGGCCGGGGTCGCGTTTGCCTACTGGGCGGTATTGCCTCCGACCCTGAACTACTTCTTCAACTACTCCAAGGATCTGCACTGGCAGCCGCAATGGAGCGTGCGGGAGTATTTTTCCTTTGTGTCGCAGTTCGTGATTTCCTTCGGCCTCGCCTTTGAGCTGCCGCTGGCCGTGCTGCTGCTGGTGAAGCTCGGCATCCTCGACTACCGCATCCTGAATCGCACCCGGGCCTTTGCGGTCATCGTTATTTTCTTCTTCGCCGCCGTCATTACGCCCACGTCGGATATTTTCACCCTTATCCTCATGGGCGGGCCGATGTACCTGCTCTATGAGGGCTGCATCTGGATCGCGTGGTATCTCGATCGTCGCGAGCGGCGTCGGTGGGCGAAGCGCATCACGCTGGAGGGGGAATAGCCGGGGCGATTTATTTCAGGATCAGCCGGATGGCTCCCGCGAGGGAAAAGAGAATCATCAGCCACTCGAAGACCTGTTGATTCACCTTCTTGATCAGCCAGCGCCCCACAAAGACGCCGCCGATGACGAGAGGAGCGAGGATCAGATTGAGCGTGAGGCTGCTTCCATTGATGAGACCCAGCGAGGTGCTGAAGGGAACCTTCACGAGATTGACCGTGAGGAAAAACCATGCGGCGGTGCCGACGAATTCCATCTTGGGCAGCTTGCACGCGAGCAGGTAGATCGTCATCACGGGCCCGGCGGCATTGGCGAGCATCGTCGTGATTCCGGCCAGCCAGCCAAAAGGCCAGGCAAAGCCAGGGTGCTCGGCGGCAAATTTCAGCATATTGCCGCCGTACTTCTGGATCAACACGAGGACGATGAGCCCGAGCGTGAGCCAGCCGATGACGCGACCGAAGACATGCGCGGGTATGTGCGGCATGAGGAGCCATCCGCAGACGATGCCGGCCAGCGCCGGCCACAGCAGGCGCAGGACCAGCTTCCGGTCGGCGTGCTGGTGGTAGGCCTTCACGGCAAAAATATCCGCCGTGATGAGCATCGGCAGGATGGCGCCCGTCGATTCCCGGGCGGGGAGCACCTGGGCCATGAGCAGGACGGCGACCATGCCGAGGCCGCCGAATCCACCCTTGGCCAGACCGATGCACAGCGCGGCAATCGCCGCCAGCATCCAGGTCTCGGGGCCTAACGTCGGAACAGACATCAGTGGAGCCCAAAAACGGGCCTGACTCCGTCGATGATGAGCTGCACGCCGATACAGAGCAGCAGGAAGGCCATGATCTTGGTCAGGGCATTTGCTCCATTCACGCCGAGAACGGACAGCACCTTGTCGGCCTCCCGGAGGACAAGCCAGCATGTCAGGCTGAGCAGGAAGATCCCGACCAGAGCGGCCAGGGTGGTCATGGAAAGGAGGTGCGGGGTTTCCGTACTGCGGGTCATGACCACGGCGATAGCCCCCGGTCCGGCGATGAGCGGAAGGGCGAGGGGAGTGAAAGAGATGTCCGGCTTGTCCTCCGCCTCGCTCTTTTCATCCGGCTGCTGGGTTTGATGATGGGCCGAACGCAGGAGATTCATGCCCACCGTGGCGACCACGAAGCCGCCCGCGATGCGCACCCCGGAAAGAGAGATACCGAAAAAGCTCAGGATGAAGGTTCCCGCGATGAGAAATCCCGCCAGAATCAAAAACACGTAGAGGGAACCCTTCAGAGCCTGCGCGGCCCGGGTGGACCGTTTTTCACCATCCGTGATCGAGAGGAAGATCGGCGCGTTGCCCAGGGGATTGCAGATCGGGAACAGCGCTGCGTAGGTCGTGATCACGATTTGGATGAAGTCGGCCATGCCCGCGATCATGGGGAAAAATGCGCGAGGGACAATAGAGAATCGCCAGAGGTTTCGTAACGTCGGGCTGGATTGTCACCGGGCTGATGTTGTATCACCACGACCACATGAAAATCGTAGTCGCATATTCCGGCGGTCTCGACACCTCGGTAATTTTGAACTGGCTCAAGGACACCTACTCCGCAGAAGTCGTCGCGTTTTGCGCTGACGTCGGCCAGGAGGAGGAACTCGACGGCCTCGAGGAGAAGGCTCTCAACACCGGCGCCAGCCGCTGCTATGTCGACAATCTCCAGGAGGAGTACGCCCGCGATTTTATTTTCCCGATGATCCAGGCGGGAGCACTTTACGAGGGACAGTACTTCCTCGGTACCAGCATCGCCCGCCCGCTCATCGCCAAGCGCATGGTGGAAATCGCCCTCGCCGAAGAGGCCGACGCCATCGCTCACGGCGCGACCGGCAAGGGCAACGACCAGATCCGCTTTGAACTTACCGCCGCCGCCCTGGCTCCGCGCCTTCAGGTCATCGCCCCATGGCGTGACGAGCGTTTCCGCGCGGAATTTCCAGGCCGCGCCGAAATGATCGCCTACTGCGCGGATCGCGGCATCAACGTCGAGGCCTCGGCCAAGAAGCCGTACTCGATGGATCGCAATCTCCTGCATATCAGCTACGAGAGCGGCATCCTGGAGGACCCGTGGTTCGACGCCAGCGCGCCGGAGCACAAGGGCATGTACAAGCTCAGCGTGTCGCCCGAGGACGCACCGGATACGCCGGAGTATCTCGAGCTGAATTTCGACCAGGGCATCTGTACCGGTCTCGCTCACCCGCGTCTGTGGGAGATCCTCGCGGAGCTGAACTACAATGGTGAGCAGGACGCCAGCCTCACTCCGCTCTGGATCATGCGCGTGCTCAACAAGCTCGGCGGCCAGCATGGAGTCGGCCGAGTCGACATGGTGGAAAACCGCTTCGTCGGCATGAAGAGCCGCGGCGTCTACGAGACCCCCGGCGGAGCCATCCTGCACTTTGCCCATCGCCAGATGGAGTCTCTCACCATGGACCGTGAGGTGATGCACCTGCGGGATTCGCTCATCCCGAAATACAGCACGCTGGTTTACAACGGCTTCTGGTTTGCGCCGGAGCGCGAGGCCTTGCAGGCGCTCGTCAACGAGTCCCAGAAGAACGTCACCGGCACCGTGCGCCTGAAGCTCTACAAGGGCAACATCATCGCCGCCGGACGCAAGAGCCCGGTCAGCCTCTACAATCCGCACATCGCGACGATGGAAGCCGACCCGACCCAGGCCTACAACCAGGACGACGCCACCGGCTTCATCCACCTCAACGCCCTCCGGCTCAAAGTGGCCGCCGAGGTGCACGGGGCGTAAGGTCGCGTGCGATTCGCGCGGTTCTGGCAATCTCGGACGAATGCCTCGGGCTTGGTAAAAGCCTGGGGCTGGTCCGATCAGTCGGAAGCCGAAGCTGGTCGTAATGCGGAAGGACGCCTGGCTCGCATCCTGAACTTTCTGCGGGAGGGGAAGGATGCGCTGGACCGTTATGGCTATGGTTCCGACGGGGTCTTGCGGGAATCCGTGGTCGAGGAGGGGAGTCTCTCCGATGGCAGCAGGTTTGCCGTCAGTCGCAACGCCTACGGAGCATTCGTTCTGAACGCGGAACGAGTGGTTTTTATCGATGTCGATGTTTCGTTGCGAGTCTCGCTTGTCGATCGGCTAAAGGGACTTTTCGGGCGAGGAGTCGATCTGGCTGCGGTTTTCGCCGCGCGGGAGCAGGAGATTCGCGACTGGCAGAGGCAAAATCCCCGGTACTCCGTCGCCTGCTATCGCACTTTCGCCGGGTTCCGTCTGGTGATCAGGAACCTTCTGGCGGGCCCAGAGGATGAAGAGGTCCGGCGAATCCTGCGGGAGCTGTGCAACGACGTGCGATACCGGCAACTCTGCGCGCGACAGGCGTGCTTTCGCGCGAGGCTCACGCCGAAGCCCTTTCGCATTCGCAAGTGCCCGCCGCCGGTCCGATTTCCTTTCGAGAAAGCCGGAGACGCGGCAAAGTTTTCCTCCTGGAGCGAGGGGTATCTGAAGGTTGCGGCGGGTTATTCCGTGTGCCGGACGCCGGTTATCATGGGAGACGCGGAGCCGCTACCCTCGGTCTGTGAGGTGCTGGCCATTCATGACAAGGCCTGCTGCCGGGGAGACCAGCTTCCGCTGGCCTAGGCGGTTTCGGCAGATTTCAGGAGCTTCGGCCCTGTCGGGCAGAGGTCGTAGATTTCGCAATTGGCGCAGTCGGGTTTGCGGGCGACGCAGCGGCGGCGGCCATGCCAGATGAGCCAGTGGCTCAGCACGGTCCAGACCGTGCGCGGGAAGAGCTTCATCAGGTCCTGTTCGATCTTCACGGCGTCCGTGTGATGCGTGAGGCCAAGGCGGTTGGAAAGACGCGTCACATGCGTGTCGACCACGACGCCCTCGTCGATGCCGAAGGCATTGCCGAGCACGACATTGGCCGTTTTGCGACCGACTCCGGGCAGTGCTGCGAGTTCCTCCAAGGTGCGGGGAACTTCGCCATGGTACTTCTCCAAAAGTACGGCGGCCATGGCTCGGATGTTCTTGGCCTTATTGCGATAGAAGCCGGTCGAGCGGATAATCGCCTCCAGGTCCTCCTGAGAGATGTCGGCAAAATCCTTCGCGGTCTCACAGCGGGCAAACAGGTCTTTTGTGACGATGTTTACCCGCTTGTCCGTGCATTGGGCGGAGAGGATGGTGGCTACGAGCAGTTCCAGCGGAGTGCGGTAGTCCAGTTCGCAATGGGCGTCCGGATAAATATCCGGAAGCCGCTGCGTAAGCTGTTGGGCGCGGGCAGCCGCGCGCGTCATTGCTTCGGGCCGAGACTGTTCAGGCGCTCCTGGGCTTTGGGCGTGTACTGGCTGTTTGGGTAGTCCTTGATCAGCTGCTCGTACGTGGTGCGGGCGCGGTTGAGCTGTTGGTTTTGCAGAGCTTTTTGCTTCGGGTCCGTGATTCCGGCGGCCTGCTGCTCCAGCAACTGGCCCGCCATCCAGAGACCCTCGGCGGCGGCAACGGGGACGCCTTCGAAGTAGTCGCCGATCTTGGAGAAGGTATCGATGGCCGAGCCCAGCAGATCGCTCTGCTTCTTGGGATCTTTCTCGGCCTTGGCGCGCTCGATCAGGATGTAACCGGTGAGCAGCGTCGCGTTGGCGCGAAGCTCGGCGGTGGCCTGCTGACCGGCGATGACGCCGCGTAGGAGACCCTGGGCTTCATCCAGCTTGCCCTGGTCCTTGAAGGCGACGGCGATGCCGTAGTTGGCTTCGAGCACCTTGGGCGACCACGGGTAGAGCGACTTGAGCTGCTCGAAGATCTGGCCCGCCTTGGTGGCGTCGCCGCTGGCTTGCGCCACGCGACCGAGGCCGAAGAGCGAGATGGCCTGGGCTTCCTGCACCTGCGGCGGAGCGGCTGCCGCCTGCATGTTGGCCGGGGTCGGATAGTCCTTGGCGACCTTCTGGAACACGGTGGTGGCCTGGTCGAACTTCTTGGCGTCGATCAAGGCGAGGCCGTGGACGTCGAGATCCTGCGGAGCGTAGATGACATCCGGGTTGTACGCCGAGTCCATGATCTCAAGCGCCTTGGCCTTGTCGCTTTCCGAGACGTAGTTGGCGAGGGCGAACTGGATCTTGCTCTTTGCGTTGGCACTTGCGGCATCCTCGGCGAGAGCCTCGAAGTACTGCTGCACCTCGGGAGCTTTCTTCAATTCCGCCGTCAGCATGGTGCGCTGGATACGCAGGAGGTTCTGCAGGGCCTCAGGCACGGCCGGGCTGTCCGGATACTTTTTGATCAGCTCTTCGGAGGAGGCGATGCTGCCGTCGATGAGCGTCTTCCAGAGGGCGCGCTCCTGTTCGTTGAGAGCACCGTAGCGGCCGAGGCCTTCGGCCTTCATACGTTGAATGGTGGCGACCTTCACAAGGGCCAGAGCTGCCTGCGGATTATCAGGGTATTTCGCGACATAATCGCGGTAGGTCGCGAGGGCTTCATCCGTCTGCCCGGCATTCGTCTGGATCTGGGCGATGGTTTCGTAGGCGTTGTAGACCTTGTCGTCCTTCGGGTACTTCTCGGCAAAGGCTTTCATCAGGGCAACGACCTCGTCGTTCTTGCCCTCCTGGGCGCGAAGCTGGGCGCGGATGAAATAGCTGAACGGAGCGGGCTGGCTCTCCGGGTAGTCGGTCGCCACCTGGGTCATCGTCGTGATGCCGTCCTCCTTCTGGCCGACTGCGATCTGTGCGGCCGCCTTGGTGTACAGGGCGAGGGGGGCAAAGACGGTCTTCGGATGCGTCTTCACGTACTCATCGAGGAGCGGGATGGCTCCGGCATTGTCTCCCTTTTGCTGGGTGCCGATGGCGATCCAGTACGAGGCCTCGTCAGCCTGCGGGGTGTTGGGATACTTGCTGCGGACTTCCTGGTAGGTCTTGATGGCGTCGTCCCACTTCTGGGTGTCCTTGTAGACTCCGGCCAGACCGCTGAGAGCGATGACGCCGACTTCCGGCGGAGGGTTCTTTGAGAGGTAGTCCTTGAAGGTGGCGGCAGCCTCTGTGTACTTGCCGGTGCGGGCCTCGGCGGCGGCTTTGCTGACCACGCTGATGCCGATGAAGCGGCCCTTCGGGTAGAGCGAGAGGGATTCGTTGAAGTACCTGATCGCCTCGGGCAGGTTGCCCTGGGCGAGGTACATGTTGCCGATGGTCACGGGCAGGTTGTCGGCCACCGGGTCGCCCTTGTACTTGCTCTGAAAGTCGTTGTACCCCGCCACGGCCTTGTCGGTCACGCCCTGGAGCGCGTAGGTCATGGTCGTGAAGTACAGGGCGCGCTTCTTGTCGTCGTCCGTGGTGAGGAACGGGTTGACGTGCTGGAACACCACGCGGGCTGCGTTGAGCTGCTGCTGGCCGAAGAAGATTTCGCCCATCTTCGCGAGTGCGCTGGCGACCTGATCGGGCTTGCCCTGGAGCTCGGCGAGCTTCTTGAGTTCGCGCTCGTTCTCCTTTTCCAGGAGCTTCAGCTTTGCCTGGTCGCGAGCCTTGATCGCCTCCAGACGGCGGGACGGGAAGTCTTTGATCTTCGCCTGCTGGAGGGCGACGATGGCGTCCTTGGGCGCCACGGCGCGGTAGGCGTCGAGAGCCTGCTGGTAGAGCGCGGCGCGGTCGGCCTCGGGGCTGAAGGCGGCCTGATTGAAGAGGATTTCACCGAGTTGGAAGTTTGCCTCGTTGATCAGGGCGATGTCCTTCTTGTTGTCGATGATGGTGCGCAGCAGGGAGATGGCCTTCTGGTAGAGGCCGAAGGCCTTGGCGCGATCGCCATCGGGTTTGTTCAGCTCGATGCTGCCCTGGGTGGCGTAGGCGATGGCGAGCAGGTTTCGGCTCACCGGGATGGTGCTGCTGTTGGGGAACTTCTGGACGTTCAGCTCCAGGTCCTTCACGACATCGTCGTACTTCTGGATCTGATACTCGGCGATGGCGCGTCCGTAGATTGCCGACTCCAGGTCGGGCGCCTGCGGGTAGGCGTTGATGAAGTCGGTGAACTTCTTGATCGCGTCGTTGAACGTGGTGACGCGTTTCGGGTCGTTCATCGGCATGGCGGCGGCCTTGGCCGAGAGAATCTGGGGGATGAAGCTGTCAACGACCTGCTTGAGCTCGGCTGGGAGCGGCGGGCCCTTGGCGGCCTTGTCGAGCATGGCCAGCGCGTCGTCGAAGCGCGCGAGGAAGTAATAGGTAAAGGCAAGCTGGATCTGCGCCGTCGGGATGACGATATCCGTCGGGTAGTCCTTGATCAGCTTTTCATACGCAGCGGAGGCCGCCTTGTAGTCGCCGGTCGAGTAAATATCGTACGCAGCGGAGTTGGCCTGAGCCGCGCCGGGCGATTGAGCTTGCAGGGGAGCGGCGATACCAAACAGCAATACGGCCGCAGTCAGGAGAATGGGAAGGACTCGGATCATTGGGGCGAATGAAGGACAATACCTCGCTTCGGGGTGCTTTTGCCACTGCAAAAACAACGGGATGACTGAAGAGGGCGCGAAGGGCGTGCGGAATACACAATCCGTGACTCTCCGGGCGTTAAATGCTTGAACGTACGGCGAATGACCTCGGACATCGCGATTTATCACCACGGGGAGTTTGCCGATCTCGGGGAACTGGTGCGGCTCAAGCGCGCCCAGAGCCTGTCGGTTTCCCTCTGCGTGCCGGTACTGAACGAGGAGGATACGATCGGCGATGTTGTCCGGTGCCTGAAAGGGGCGCTGCTCGACGAAACTCCGCTCCTGGATGAAGTGGCGGTGATGGACTCCGGCTCCTCGGACCGCACCAGGGAGGTGGCGGCGGCGGCCGGGGCGGATGTCCATCTGGCCAGCGAGATTCTGCCGGAATGCGGTCCGGCTCGCGGAAAGGGCGAGAATATCTGGAAGGCCACGGCCCATCTCCGGGGCGACATCATCTGCTTCGTCGATGGTGATGTGCGCAACATGCATCCGCGCTTTGTCTATGGCCCGCTCGGGGTTTTGTTGAAGCAGCCCGGGGTGGCTTATGCCAAGGGCTTCTACGATCGGCCTCATGCCGCCGTGGAGCTGGGCGTGCGTCCGGCGGGCGGGGGACGGGTGACCGAGGCTCTCGTACGTCCGCTGTTTTCCTTGTTTTATCCGGCCCTGGCGGGCTTTGTGCAGCCGCTGGCCGGGGAGTATGCCGCGCGGCGTTCCGTCCTCGAGCGTATCCCCATGCCGACCGGGTATGGGATCGAGACGGCGCTGCTGCTGGATATCTTCCGGCTCCATGGCGCAGCCGGGTTGGCGCAGTGTGATCTGGACGAGCGTATTCACCGGCACCAGGACACGGCTTCGCTGGGGCGCATGAGCTTTGCCATCCTCCAGGCCTTCTTGCGCCGGACGCGGCAGGATGAGGTATTGGCCGCTCCTGGAGTGCTGCCTGATCTCTATCGTTCCTTCGTCCGGGAGGATGGTGTGATGCAGCTGAGCGAGGTGCGCATGGAGGACATCGAGCGTCCGCCGCTCAAGGACGTACCGGGGTACGGGAAACGCTGATGCGCATCGCGATCCTGCATTTTCATTTGCGACCGGGCGGAGTGACCCGTGTGATCGAAATGGCCCACGATGCGCTGGTGGCTGCGGGGCACGAGGTGCTCGTTGTCAGCGGGGAACCGCAGCCGGAGGCCGGTCGCCTGCCCGTGGATCGGGTGGCGGTGGCTCCTGCCTTGGGCTACGGGGTGACGTCCTCCCGGTGGGAGGAGCTGAAGGAGGAGGTCGAGGCCTGCGTGCGGGCGAGGTGGGCAGATGGAGCGGACGTGCTGCATCTCCACAATCACGCGCTGGGGAAGAACTTCGCCCTGCCTCTGGCGGTGGCGGCGTGGGCGAAGGAGGGGGAGCGATTATTGCTCCATATCCACGACTTTGCCGAGAATGGCCGACCGGAAAACTACCGCCTGCTGCTGGAGCAACTCGGCGGCGAGGAGGGGCTGCGCGCCGCGCTTTATCCCGTTTCCTCCCGGATCGCCTATGGCCTGCTGAACAAGTCAGACCTGAACCGCATGCATGCGGCCGGCGACTGTCACTGGCTGCCCAATCCGGTAATCCTGCCACACGCGCAACATCCGGTGACTGCTGGCGAGCTTCACGCCGAGCGGCTCATCGTCTATCCGTGCCGGGGCATCCGGCGAAAGAATATCGGAGAGGCTTTGCTCCTGGCCTCCGCGTTGGGGGCTGGGGAAAAACTGGTGCTGACCGCTCCACCCATGACACCTTCGGACCAAGGGCTCTACGCCCGATGGAAGGCGGTGGCGGAGCGTCTGCGGTTGCCAGTCATTTTTGAAGGCCAGACCCTGCTCGGGCGGTCGACGGTGGATTTTCTTGTTGGGGCATCTCTCTGCCTGACGACGAGCGTGACCGAGGGATTCGGCATGGCGTTTCTGGAACCCTGGCTGGCGGGGGTGTCACTGGCCGGACGCGATCTGCCGCAAGTGACGGAGGATTTTCGCGAATCCGGCGTGGAGTTTTCCCATCTGTATGCGCGGTGCGACGTGCCCGTGTCGGATGCGCGGCGTCAGGCGGTGGAGCAGGCAATTTACGAGGCGGTACGGCATAGCTGCGAGAGCTATCATGTACCGATAAAGGCGGAGATGGTGGCGGCAGCCAGCGCGGCGGTCTTTGCCGGGGAGTTGGCGGATTTTGGCAGGCTGCCCGAGGCGGCGCAGGAGCGCATCCTGGAGGAGAGGGGCATGGCGGGAGTCGCTCTATCGGCGGAGAAACCTGATGTCGTCGAAAAGAATCGCGCCACGATTGCCGAGCTATACTCGGCGGAAGCTTATGCGGCGAAGCTCGAGGCGGCTTATCACGGCCTGCTCGAGCAACCGGCCTCCGGGGTCGATTTCCTCGATACCCGCGCCCTGTTGCTGGGCATGCTGGATTTTGGAAACTTCTCCGCCCTCCGGCACGGGGCGCTAGGCTAGGAAGCTGCCGAGCCGGGCGGTGAGAGCGAGCAGGGTGACCTTGGGGCGGTCGACGAGGAAGCTCTTCATGCCGATGGCCTCCGCCCCCTGCCGATCTCGCACCGGATCGTCGCCGACGTGCAGGCAATCGGACGGGGTCGCCCCGAGAGAGGATGCGGCGGCCTCAAAGATCGCGGCATCCGGCTTGTCGGCTCCGCAGACGCTGGAGATCGTGACGGATTGAAAGTACGGCGTGATTCCGAGCCCGGCGAGAATCGCCTCCAGGCGGCGGTCGAAATTGGAAATCACGCCCAGAGGAAAGGCCGCCGACAGCGCCTCCAGGCACCCGTGCACCTCGGGGAAAAGCTCCCAGCTCGCGGGTTCGGCGTAGCGCCGATAGACGGCGTCGAACCATGCCTCCTCATTAAAAGAGGAGGGGAGGGAATCGCAGCCCTGGCGCAGGGTTTGCAAGGCCAGCGCCCGCCACCATGGGCGGTCGTCCTCCTCGCGCGGCCCTGCAATCGTTGCGCGGGGCGACTGCTCTTTCCATGCCTGACGAAAGGCGGCATCCATCCTTGCGGAGTCGGCCTTTGCGCCGAACTCCCGGGCGATTTCTGCGTAAGTGCTTCCAACAGGGGCAGTGAGCCGGATCAAGGTTCCGGCAGCGTCAAAAAAAATGGCTCGGGGTTGACCCTTGACCTTCGGCAAGCGGGCGCTCATATTCCTCTATTCCCAACGATGCGGCAAGCGGGGCACAGTCCCGCTTTTTTCATCTCGGGGTCCTGACATATGAATTCCGAACTCATTGCCATGCTTGATTACCTCGAGCGGGAACGTAGCATCAAACGCGAAGTTCTCGTCGAGGCGATTTCCAACGCCCTCCTTGCGGCGTCAAAGAAGAGCTTTACCTCGGGAACCCGGGAACTGCGTATCGACATCAATCCCAAGAATGGCGAGATCCGTGCTCTTGCCAAGCTGATTGCCGTCGAGAAGGTGAGCAATCCGCACGACGAGATCCTGCACTCCAAGGCGAAGGCGCTCAAGGCCGACATCCAGCTCGGCGAGGAGATCGAGGTGGAGGTGACGCCGCGTGACTTTGGCCGTATCGCCGCCCAGGCCGCGCGCCAGGCGATCAACCAGCGTATCCGCCAGATCGAGAAGGACATGATCTATGAGGAGTTCAAGGATCGCGCCGGTGAGATCGTGAGCGGCGCCGTCCGCCGTTTCGAAAAGTCGAACGTGATCGTCGACCTCGGCAAATTTGAAGGCACCATGCCATCCTCCGAGCGTGTCGTGACGGAGGAGTACAGCATCGGTGACCGCGTCCGCGCTTACGTCGTCGAGGTGCAGAATGGTGTCCGCGGTCCGGAGATCATCCTGTCCCGCAGCCATCCGAATTTCGTTCGCCGCCTCTTTGAGATCGAGGTCAGCGAAATCGCCGACCGCACGGTCGAGCTCAAGGTCATCGCCCGCGAAGCGGGGTATCGCACCAAGGTCGCCGTCCACAGCGCCGACGCGAAGGTCGATCCCGTGGGAGCCTGCGTCGGAATGCGCGGCGCCCGCGTAAAGAACATCGTGCGCGAGCTGAACAATGAGAAAGTGGATATCATCCGCTGGGACCCGGACCCGCTCAAGTTTGCCGCCGCTGCGTTGAAGCCGGCCAACATCCGCAATATTTCGCTCGATGAAAACACGCACACCATCCGGGTGCTTGTCGGGCGCGAAGACCTCTCGCTCGCCATCGGCAAGCGCGGGCAGAACGCCCGCCTGACCTCCAAGCTCACGGGCTGGAATGTCGACATCGAGGAAGACAAGACGGCTGAGCAAGTGCTCGCCAGCCAGAAGGCCCAGGCCGCGCATTCCGTGGCGGAAGCCTTGGGTATCAGCGAGGAAGAAGCTGGCATCCTGGCCGAAAATGGAATGAACTCCATCGAAGCTATCTTGACGGGCGATGCCTCGGACATCGCGGAGCTCCTCGGCTGCGACGCAGAGCGGGGACAAAAGATTTACGAGGCGGCAAAAGCGGCCGCCGAGCACGCACCGGCCGCTTCCTAGGCCATGAAAACGATAATTTCTCCCTTTAATGGCCACACCAAAATCGATCGCCAAGAAACCCGAAGACAAAGCCGGAAAGAACGCTAAGCGCCCCGGAGGCGCTGGCACGCCCGTATCCAATCCACCTGAAGAGGCTCCCAAGGAGCCCGTGGTGAAGCAGGAGGCTGTGGACCTCCTGGAGCCCAAGAAGAAGGTCAAGAAGCGCGATGATTCCGTCGGAATCCGCCGCATCCTTCCGCCCATTTCCAAGATCCAGGCCCGTCAGGAGCCTGCTCCCGCCCCGGCTCCCGTCGAGCCCGAGCCTGCTGTCGAGGAAGCCCCCGCACCCGTGGCCGAAGAGGCCCCGGTGGTCGAGGAAGTCGTCGAGGAGACGCCGAGCAACGTGATCCATCTCAAGGCGTCCATCGCCGTGAAGGATCTGGCGCCCTTGATCAACATCAAGCCCTTCCAGGTCATCAAGGACCTGATGGAGCTGCAGATTTTTGCCAACATCAACCAGACTCTCGAGCTGGATACCGTGGCCAAGCTGTGCGAGAAGCACGGCTTCATCCTTGAGCGCGAGAAGAAGGACACCTCCAAGGGCCATCACAAGGTCGAGGTGAAGGTCGAGGCTCCCAAGGAGCCGGAGAAGCCGAAGGAAGAGGCGCTCAAGCCACGCGCCCCGATCGTGACCTTCATGGGCCACGTCGACCACGGCAAGACCTCGCTTTTGGATGCCATTCGCAAGGCCCGCGTCGCCGCGGGTGAGGCGGGCGGCATCACCCAGCACATCGGCGCGTACAGCGTCGAGCGCAACGGGCAGCAGATTACCTTCCTCGACACCCCGGGCCACGCGGCCTTTACCGCGATGCGCGCCCGCGGCGCCAATGTCACGGATATCGTGGTCATCGTCGTGGCGGCGGATGACGGTCTCATGCCACAGACGATCGAGGCCATCAGCCACGCCAAGGCGGCCAAGGTCCAGATCATGGTGGCCATCAATAAGATGGACCTTGCAGCGGCCAACCCCGACCGCGTGAAGACCCAGCTCCAGGAGCACGGGCTTACGCCGGAAGACTGGGGCGGTGAAATCATCTGCGTGCCGGTCAGTGCGACCAAGGGCACGGGCATCGATGATCTGCTGGAAATGATCAACCTCCAGGCGGAAGTGCTGGAGCTCAAAGCCGATCCCAAGGCGCTCGCCCGATGCAATGTCATCGAGGCGCAGCTCGAGCAGGGTCGCGGCCCGACGGCCACGGTCATTGTGCGCATGGGCACGCTCCACGTGGGCGACACCTTCATCTGCGGCAACTACTGGGGCAAGATCAAGCAGCTCATCAGCGACCTCGGCAAGCCCATCAAGTCCGCCGGTCCGGCCATGCCGGTAAAGGTGCTCGGCCTGAGCGGCCTGCCCAATGCCGGTGACGAACTCGTGGTCATGGACGACGAGCGCGCCGCCCGCGCCCTGAGCGAAGAGCGGCTCCTTGGCCTCCGCCAGAACAAGCTCGCCGCTCCGCAGCGCGCGACTCTGGAAAACCTCTTTGCCAACATCGCCGAGGGCCAGAAGCCCACGCTCCAGGTCGTCCTCAAGGGCGACGTGCAGGGTTCGCTGGAAGCTCTCGTCGGCGCGCTCAAGGACATCCCGCAGTCGAAGATCAGCCTCGATATCATTCACGCCGCGGTCGGTCCGGTCACGGAATCCGACGTGCTGCTCGCCAGCGCCTCGAATGCCGTCATCATCGGCTTCAGCGTCAAGGTGGAGAACAACGCCTCCACGGTGTCGAAGCGCGAGGGCGTCCAGATCAAGCTCTACAGCATCATCTACGAGCTGATCGACCAGGTGAAGGAAGCCATGGCGGGCATGCTGGCCCCGGAACTCCGCGAGACCGTCATCGGTCACGCCGAGGTGCGCCAGGTGTTCGATCTCACCAAGGGAAAGGTCGCCGGTTGCTACGTCACGGACGGTCGCATCGCCCGCACGGCGCGCGCCCGCGTGCTGCGCAAGCGCCAGCCGATCTACGACGGCGGCATGGCGACGCTGCGACGCTTCCAGGACGAGGTCAAGGAAGTGCGTGCGGGTCTCGAGTGCGGCATCCGCCTCGGCGACTTCACCGAGTATCTGGCCGAGGACATCATCGAGTGCTACACCCTTGAGAAAGTCGCTCAGCAGCTCTGATCGGCGCTCCAACGTGCTGAATCTTGCGGCGGTCGTTTTTACGGCCGCCGTTTTGGCATCATCGTCGGTCGCCCAGGAGGTCGCAGCCCCGGTCATCGACAATACCGGGTCGGTCGAGAATCCCAAGCCGACCTGGGAGACCCAGAAGCAGGCGCGCACCTTCGTGCTGGGCATCCCGGCGCCTCGCGGCCAGATCGTCGATCGCAACGGCAGGCCGCTCGCCCAGACGCGGCTGAGCTACAATCTCGCCGTCAGCTTTCCCGCTCCGCTCGACTGGACGGATAACCGCATCCTCGCCTTCGCACGCCAGCAGATCACTCTGGCCCGGGGGCTCCTCGGCCGCGACATCCAGGTGTCGGACGAGGCAATACTGAACCACTATAAGAACCGCGGCGTGCTCCCGATGGACATCGTCGAGGATCTCCTGCCGCAGGAGCTGGGCGTCGTCCAGCGCGGGCTCACGCCCAACCTGATACTCCGTCAAACCTACGTACGTACCTACCCGCAAGGATCGCTTGCGGGACATATCATCGGCTACACGGGACGGGAGGCGCCCCTGTCGGTGCGACCGATTGAAAACGGCGACCTGATTTTCTCCGACAGCGAGGGTCGTGAAGGACTGGAGCAGATGTTTGACAACGAACTGCGCGGGCAGGTCGGTCAGCTTTACGTCACCTACGATGCGAACGGGAACAAAACCTCCGAGCGCATCGCGAAGCCGCCCGTGCCGGGCTACAACGTCGTCACCACGCTCGACATCGACCTCCAGCGCATTTGTGAGGAAACCCTTGCGGCCAACTGCAAGAGAGGCGCAATGGTCATCATCGACCCGAACACGGGCGAAATCCTCGCCATGGCCTCGCAGCCGGGATTCAACCCGAATGAATTCGTGCCGATCGTGCGCCGCGATGTCTTCGACCGTTACAACAACGACGAGGCCAACCCGCTCATTCCGCGCGCCTACCGGGCGGCGTATCCTCCGGGCTCGACTTTCAAGACCTTCGTCGGCTTTGCCGCCCTGGAGACGAACACGATCACGCCGAAGACCCAGTTTGACTGCCCGACGGCCTTCACGGTGGGCGACCATACGTTCAAGAACTGGAAGAAGACGGGAGCAGGCGAGTTGAACTTCGTCGAGGCTCTCACCCAGTCCTGCAACACGTGGTTCTATCAGGTCGGCATCAAGCTCGGTGCGCCCTCGCTCATTGACTACGCGCACAAGCTCGGCCTGGGCCGCCGCACGGGCATCCCTCTGCGCGCCGAGCAGGAGGGCAACATCCCGACGGATGACTACATGCTTCGCGTCCATCGGCGGGAAATCAAGAAGGGCGACCTTGCCAACATGGCCATCGGACAGGGCGATATCCTGATCTCGCCGCTGCAAATGGCGCAGGCCATGGGCGTCATCGCGTCGAGCGGACAGTTTCATATCACCCGCCTCGTGTCGCAGATCCAGAGCATCGACAACAAGGTGGTCGCGGCGTATCCCGACCGCATCCGTGAGAACATCCCGGTGACTCCGCTGGTCGACAAGACGCTCCGGACGGCGCTCAAGGATGTCGTCTACGACGGGCAGGGTACGGCGCACTCCGCTCAGGTGAAAGGGACAACCGTCGCGGGCAAGACCGGCACGGCGCAATGGGGCCCGACCAACAAGCAGCGCACGGCGGCGTGGTTCACGGGCTTTCTCCCGGTGGAGAATCCGCAGTACGCCTTTGCGGCGGTCTACGAGGGCGAGCCCAACGACAACACCGTTCACGGCGGTTCCCACGCCGCTCCGATGGTCGGCAAAGCCTTTCGCCGCATCCTCAAGCTCAAGACCGAGGGCAAGGAAGCCGAGCAGGCGGAGGCGCAGAAGGAAAAATCGGGGGCCAGCGAGGAACCGGCAACCCCGACCGTCGACGAGTCGAACTAGCCAGATTTACTCGAAATAGGTGTCCTCGTGGGAATACGGCGGAGCGCAACAGCACAAAAACCGCAGCGACGTGGTCGCTCGGATGTCGTGGAATTGACCGGGCGGGATGAGGATCGCGTCGCCCGGGCCGACCAGCCGGGTTTCCTCACCGAGGCCCATCTCGCCTTCACCCTCCAGGATGAAGTAGAACTCCTCGCTCAGCTTGTGGTAGTGCCTTTGCGTTACGCAACCCGCTGGAACCGAGGCCTCTGCCAGGCTTTGGTTGGCGACCGGGGCGTTGGTGCGGTCGAGAATACTACGAATCTGCGAGCCGTCCTTGGTCGTAAACGGTTTTTGGCTGGATAGGTTTTGGACAATCATTGATGTTGGAAAGGATTATGAAGTTTTACGAGGGCTGTACCGCACTGATTACCGGAGCATCGTCCGGGTTGGGAGCCGAATTTGCCCGGCAGCTTGCGCCGGTGGCCAGGGGGCTCGTGCTGGTGGCACGGCGGGAAGATCGCCTGGAAGCCCTGCGAGAGGAACTCCTCGAGATTCAGCCGCAGTTGCAGGTGGAGGTTTATGGCGCGGATCTTGCGGTCGAGGAGCAGCGCACCCGCCTGGCCGGATGGCTGGGGGAGCGCGGGATCGGTATCGATTTTCTGATCAACAATGCGGGGCTGGGCGACCACGGACATTTTGATTCCTCCGACTGGGGGAGAGTGCGGGCGATGATCGACGTGAACATCGGCGCGCTCACGCACCTCACGCATCTGCTCCTGCCCTCGATGCTGCGCTCTGGCCGGGCGGCGATCCTCAATGTGAGCTCCGTCGCGAGCTTCTTCCCGCTGCCCAACATGGCGGTCTACTCGGCTACGAAGGCTTACGTGACCAGCCTCACCGAGGCGCTCGCCATCGAGTTGCGCCCGAAGGGCATCACCGTGACCGCGCTGTGCCCGGGTCCGGTGCACACAGAATTCTTTGACGTCGCACGCCGGGGTGAGGATGCCACGGCTCATTATGAAACGATGGGGCCCGTGGTCGTGACTCCCGCCGCAGCCGTCCGCACCGGACTGGAAGCGGTGGCGAAGGATCGCGCCCGCGTGGTGCCGGGCCTGCTGCTGGCTGTCTCGGTCGGCGTGGCCCTCGTGGTACCGTTCTTCGTCACACGTGAAATTCTTCGTCTCTTTTCCAAAAAGCTGTGAAACCAACCGATAAGGATACCTCCGTCGACCAGTCTCCGTCCTCGTTCGTCCATGAGGTGGCCAAGGCTGTTCCCGGGCTCGCGCGTTTCGCCGACGCGCTCGAGCTGATCAATCCGCATCTGATCTCGGTCGAGGAGCGAATCCGCGCCCAGGCGCTGGAGTTTGACCCGGCCATCGAAGGGTATGTCTCCTATGTGAGCAACAAGGGCGGCAAGCGTCTGCGTCCCGTCCTCGCCCTGCTGGCGGGCGGAGCCTCCGGGGAAATCACCTCCGGCCATGTCGATCTCGCGGTGGTGGTGGAGCTGATCCACGTCGCCACGCTCGTGCATGACGACATCATGGATGGCGCGGACATCCGCCGCGACCAGCCCACAGCCAATGCGAAGTGGGGCAACTCGTTGAGCGTCCTCCTCGGCGACTGTCTCTTTGCCCACGCGCTCCGGCTGGCCGCCGCCTATGGCGACCCGACCATCTGCCTGCGCATCGCCGACGCCTCCGCCGAGGTCTGCTCGGGCGAGATCATCCAGACCCAGCGCCGCTACGACCTGAATCTCACGACGGAGGAATACTACCGCGTGATCGAGATGAAGACCGCGGCGCTCTTTGCCGTGGCCTGCGAACTCGGCGCCTACATCAGCAAGGCCGACCAGAAGGTCATCGACGCGCTCAAGGCCTTTGGGTCAAAGATCGGCGTCGCTTACCAAATCTACGACGACTGCCTCGACCTCGCCGGTACGGAGGAGGAATTTGGCAAGACGCTCGGTACGGACATCCGCAAGGGCAAGTTTACCCTGCCGATCCTGCTCATGCTGCAGGGGCCGGAAGGTGCCGAACTCGAACGCCTCCGCGCCCTGCTCGTCAGCGGCGAAGAAGGCGGCGAGGCGGAACTCCGCGAGATGATCCGCAAGAGCGGCTCCGTCACCGCCGCCGCGCAGGTGGCTGAAAAGCTCATCGCCGAGGCCTCGCAGGAGCTCGCGTCGATCCCGTCGAACCGTTATGTCGAGGGGCTGCAGGCGATCGCCAACCATGTTGGCGTGTTGATCAAGGCCCTCCTTGCCTGACCGCGATGCGCATCCGGGAGATCCCGAAATCCGACCGCCCGCGTGAGAAGCTCACCGAGCGCGGTGCGGGTTCTCTCACCGATGCCGAACTGCTCGCCATCTTTCTGCGCACCGGCATTCGCGGCAAGAGCGCCATCAGCGTCGCCGCCGACCTGCTCCAGCAAAAGGGCGGGCTGATCGGGCTTTCCCGCTCGACCGCGTCGGAACTTTCGCGCGGCACGAGTGGAGTCGGCCCGGCCAAGGCGGCGGAACTCGCCGCTGCTTTTGAACTCGGCAAACGGCTGGCGAGGGGAGGCATCGAGCGCCCGATCCTCGACAGCGCGGAGGCCATCTTTTCCTACATCGGGGCCGATCTCCAGGCGATGAACCGCGAGACGGTGAAGGTCATCCTGCTCGATACGAAGCTGCGCCTCATCCGCGTGGAGGACATCTCGCTCGGGTCCATCAATGAAAGCGTGGCGCATCCGCGTGAAATCCTGCGGCCCGCGCTGCTGCACTTGGCTTATGCGGTCGTGCTGGTGCATAATCATCCCTCTGGCGATCCATCGCCCAGCCAGGCGGATCGCCGCCTCACCGTCCAACTCGCCGAGGCCTCGCGGATCATGCAGATCACGCTCCTTGACCATGTGATCTGCGGGACGTCCGACGGCGGTCGTTCACCCTATTTCAGTTTTCGCGATTCCGGTCTCCTATGAAGATTCATCCCTCTGCCATTGTCTCTCCCAAAGCTGTCCTCGCCGATGATGTGGAAATCGGCCCCGGTGTGATCATCGGCGATGAAGTCACCCTCGGCGCGGGCTGCGTCGTGCAAGCCCACGCCATCATCGAGGGCAAGACCACGCTCGGCACCGGAAACCTCGTCGGCTACGGCTCCATCATCGGCACCGAGCCGCAGGATTTTGCCTTCAAGAAGGAAACCGTCAGCGAAGTGCGGATCGGAAATGGCAATACCCTGCGCGAATACGTGACCATTCATCGCGGAACGAAGGAAGGCTCGGCCACCGAGGTGGGCGACGGGTGTTATCTCATGGTCGGCTCGCATCTCGGCCACAATGTGCGCATCGCCAACCGCGTCATCATTGCCAATGCCTGCCATCTCGCGGGCTACGTCGAGGTGCAGGAGGGGGCGGTGCTCGGCGGCGGCACGGTGTTTCACCAGTTCATGCGCGTCGGTCGTCAGGCCATGGTGCGCGGAGGCACGCGCTTCGGGAAGGACATCGTTCCCTATGCCATGGCCGATGCGGATAACTTTCTCTCCGGCATCAACGTGATCGGCCTGCGCCGTTCCGGGATGAATTCGGAAACGCGGCAGGAAATCCGCCGCGCCTTCAAGCTGCTCTTCCGCTCCGGGCTGAACGTCTCGCAGGCGGTCGAGCAGGCGTCGACCATGCCGTGGGGGCCCGAGGCCACGGCGTTCTTCGACTTCGTGCGCGAATCCAGGCGCGGCATCTGCCCGGCCAACCAGCGCAAGGGTGACCGCGACGAGGGCGGCGAGAGTATTGACTAAAAGCCCCGGCGGGGCCTGTGTTTTAGCTTCCCGCCGTGGGCGAAGGAACGCTGCCGATCCAGGCGGCGAGATGCACGTCGCGCACGCTGACTCCGGCGCGCTGGGCCACCTCGCGGCAGGATTCATACTCCGGCGCGGCCTGCACGATCTCGTCGCCGAGGAAGCCGACCTTGATGCGCACGGTGCCATAGGGCGTCTCGACGTCGCGGAATTCGCGGCGGAGCTTCATGCGCTGCATGCGGTCGAGGCGGATGCCAAAGGCGCTGGTTTCGCGCAGGATGATCGTCGCGATCTCGTCGACCTTCTCCGGCTGCACCAGCACCGTCAGCAGGAAGCCGGGCCGGTTCTTCTTCATCTGCGCGGCGGTGTAAAAGACATCGAGTGCCCCGGCGGCGAAGAGACGTTCCATCGTGGCCCCGGCCAGCTCGGGCGTGAGGTCGTCGATGTTGGTCTCGATCTTCACGATCTCGTCGGTCTCCGCGCTGGAGTTGCTGGTGGTTTCGCCCAGCGTGGCGCGGAGGACGTTCGGGCGCGGGTAGGTGTCGCGGGTGCCGAGGCCGTAGCCGACTTTCTCGATGCGCATCTCGGGCATCGGTCCGTAGGAGGAGCAATACTCCGCGAGCAGGGCCGCGCCGGTCGGCGTGATATACTCGGTCGATTCTTCGACCTGCTTCAGCGGGATGCCTGCGAGGATCTCCAGCGTGGCGGGCGCGGGCAGGGGGAAGCGGCCATGGGCGCAGTCAATCCACCCAGAGCCCTCGACCAGACGCGAGGCCAGGACACACTCGATGCCGAGGGCGTCAATACCGGCGCAGGCCGCCACGATGTCGGCGATGGAATCAATCGCGCCGACCTCGTGAAAGGTGATCTCCTCGGGATCGATGCCGTGGATTTTGCCCTCGGCGAGGGCGATACGGTGAAAGACGGCGAGGGCGCGGGCCTTCGGGGCTTCGGCGAGCGTACTGGCTTCGAGGAGCGCGCGGATTTCGCGGTAGCTGCGGCCATGGGCGTGGTCACACCCCTCGTACTGATGCGCATGCTCGTGACTGTGCTCATGGGAATGCTCCCCATGCTCGTGCTCATGCGCGTGAGAGTGGGTATGTTCGCCGTGCTCGTGGCTGTGGGTATGCTCGTGCGAATGGCCGTGCTCGTGCTGATGCCCGCCATGTTCATGGGAGTGCCCATGCTCCCCGTGGGAATGCCCGTGATCGTGGGCGGCGTGAACGTCGAATTTCCACCCGGCGATATTTTGCTTGTGGCCGCGCCGGAAGTGGATGTGAAACTCCTCCGCCAGCCCGAGCGAGGCGATGGCCTGCTGGAAAACCTCCTCCGGTACGCCGAGGTCGCGCAAGGCGCCGACGGTCATGTCGCCGCTGATGCCGGAGAAACAATCGAGATAAAGGGTGCGCATGGCGGGAGAGTGCGAGGTGTGCGGAGGTTAAAGCGCCTTAGTTCGAAGGCTTGAGGACGCCGCTGGCGAGGGGGAGCACGGTATTGGCTCCGCCCGTGACGACGGTGGTGGGGGCGACGCCGTTCCATTTGTCGACGGCGCGGAGCTCGAGGATCTTCGGGTTTTGCGAGAGGGCGTCGGCGATGACCTTGATCGACTTGGCCTCGCCCTCGGCCTTGATGATGGCGGTCTCGGCCTCGATGCGCGTCTGGTCCTGGGTGAAGCGCGCCTGGGCGGCCTTTTGCTCGCTGACCATCTTTTGCTCGATGGCCTTCTCAAGTTCCGAGGAAAGGGCGATGTCCTCCAGCACGAGGTCGTCGATGGTGACGATATCGCCGAGCTTCTGGCGGAGAAGGTCGAGGGCGGCGCGTTTCACCTGCTCGCGCTCCTTCACGATCTTCTCGGCGGTGCGCTGGGCGGTGACCTCTTTGATGGCCTCCTGCGTGCGCGGCTTGAGGATGGAGTTTTCCACGCTGCCGCCGTAGTCGACGTAGAGCTTCACGATCTGGTTGAGCGGGAACTGGTAATTCACCGTGATCGTGGCGGTGACGGTCTGGAGGTCGGAGCTGAAGCACTGGGTGGGAAACTTCAGCGTCTGCACCTTCACGGGCACCTCGACGATGCGGGTGACAAAGGGCGTACGCAGCCCGGTGCCGCTCGGGAGCGGGGCGGGATCGACCGTGCCCAGGGTGATTTTCACCCCCGCGAGACCGGGATTGACCACGTAAAAGGAGTTCATCAGCAGAATGGCGGCGATGATCAGGACGATGACGACGAGGGTACCGGCGGCTTTCATGAAAATGGTGTTGGCGCGGAGAGGCTCCGGGCGTCCTGGAAGCTTAGAGAGCAGGGCCGGGGAGGCAAGAAAACGATGCTTGCCGCCCTACGCAGGTCAGGCGGGGAAGGCGGAAATCCGCTCCCCGTTGCGCAGGCGGGAGCGGAGGTCGGCCAGCCGGGCGTCGATTTCCACGAGCCGGGTGACCATGGCCTGCTCCTCCGGGCCGGGCGTGATGACATCCTGCACCGCGCCGTGACGGATGACGAGGCGGCGGGACCCCGAGAGGGCCAGCAGCGGGTCGTGGGTGGAGAGCAGAACGATCTTGCCCTTGCGCACGAAGAGATCGAGGGCGGCGCGGCGGTCCACCCCGGCATTCTCGATTTCGTCGATGAGGACGACGGGCTTTGGGCTGAGAAAGGCCGCGTCGGCGATCATGAGGGCGCGGGACTGGCCGCCGCTCAACTGCGTGACCTGGGTGTCGGCGTCGAAGGGTTCGCCCGCCATCGCCACGGCGGCGCGGAGGACCTGGTCGACGATGGGCGCGGGATCGGTCAATGCCCGGCTCTCCGCATGCATGTGGAGGAACTCGCCGACGGGCAGGTCGATGACGAAGTTCATATTCTGCGAAATCTGCGCGACCAGCCCGCTTTCCCCCGAGAAGCGCTCGGCGTCGCCGGGCGGCTGGCCATTGATGAGCACCTGGCGGCCCGTCGGGGTGTCGCGCTGGGCGAGGCACTCGATGTCGGCCAGCAGGCGGCTCTTCCCGGCTCCGGTCGGCCCGACGAGGCAGACGACATCGCCGGGGGCAAAGCGCAGGTCGTACCGTTCGGGCGCGCCGCTTTTGTCCCGACCGCGCAGCACGTCGAGCGAATGCAGCGCCATTTCCCTGCCGGGTGGGCGGTCGAGGGTGAGAAACTCCGCATACCGCGCGGCGAGCGTCTCCGGGTCGAGGCCGGTATCCTCGCGCTGCTCCCACGTGAGCGCGGCCCAGTAGGCCTCGGGCGAACCCGCATCCGCGCGGGCGGGGAGATGGTGCAGGCGCAGGAACTCGGCGAACCTCGCGGCGTCAAAGGGCGCGGGCGAAAGGGCGGTGGTCATGACGGGATGGGGATCTTGCGCACGGTGCCGTGCTGGTGGTCGGACCCGATGCGCGTCTCGCCGAGGCAGTACGAGCACACGGCGGTGGGCACGGAAAAGCGCAGCCGCCCGCCCTCCAGCACTCCGTTCTCCGAGGCGCTCCGCCAGATGCGCGCGGCTTCCCAGGCGCCCTGGCCGGTGATGCCATTGACAAAGAGGATGCGGGCGCGGGGATTCACCTGCCGCACGCGGAAGGCGAAGACCTCGCGCTCGGCCTGGCTGACGATGTCGCCCTTGGTGATGACGACGAGGTCGGCGGTCTTCAGCATCGGGCCGACTTTGCGTGGGGTATTGACTCCCGACAGCGCATCGAGCACGCAGACGGCGAGGAATCCCCGGATGTGCGGCGCGCAGCGATTGCACAGCCCCGCGCTCTCGGTCACGAGGAGGTCGAGGCCCAGTCGCTCGCCCCAGGCGGCGCAGTCCTCGATGTTGGAGATGAAGTAGTGGTCGGGGCAGAAGCCCGAGGAAATGCCCACCAGCGCCGGGATCTCGTGCCGCTCGAAGACGGCGGCATCCTGCGTGCTCAGGCAGTCAAACTTCACCACGCCCACGCGCAGCCCGTCATCGCGCAGGGCGAGGAGCGTGCGCACGATGAGGCTGGTCTTGCCGCTGGAGGGCGGCCCGGCGACGGTGACGAGGCGCATGGCGTTTCAGCGGGCGGAGTTGAAGATTGCGAGCAGTTCCTCGCGCAGCGCGTCGAGGTCGTGCGAGCGGATGAAATCCCACCCCATCCACGAGAGCCTGCCCGGGAGCGGCTGCTGACCGGGATGGCTGTAGGCAAAGGGAATACCGACAGACTCGATGTAGGCCGCCCACTCGGGGCCGAGCAGGTAGCGCAGCGCGAGGTCGCTGGCGGGGCGGCGGCTGCGCTTGCCGAGGAGCATGAGCGGATTGAACCACGCGCCTTCCTCGGGCCAGATGACCTCGGCGGCGGGACCACGCACGGCCTTGGCAAAGAAGCCATTGAGCACGAAGACCGCCGTGCCCTGCGGGCTGCCCAGCCCGGCGAGCTTCGCCATGCGGGCGGGGGGCGAGAACTCCGCCACGTTGCGGGCCAGCGCCTTCACGCCCTCCTCGCCGTGGTGCTTCCAAGTGTTGAAAAGCAGCACGTCGGGGGCGCGGCCATGGTGGCCCGCGATGGTGACGTCGCCCTGGTAGATGGGATCGAGCACGTCCTGCCACGAGCGCGGGGCGGGGCGGCCTTTCAGCTTGTCGTGGTCCACGAGGAGGAGCGAGGGAAACGCGCCGTAGATGGTGATGCCGCCGCACGGGTCGATGATTCCCGCCTCCGCCAGCTCGGGGCGAATCTCCAGCCCGCCCGTCGCGATGGGCGAGAGGATGCCGGTTTCGATCCAGCGGCGGTGGGCCTCGGGTTTGAAGAAATCGCTATTCCCGCCATCGCTGATCAGGCCGGGGAGGGTTTCCTCCGTGCCGTTCTGCCAGACGAGGTCGTAGGGATCGTCGCCGCCGCAGCCATTGGGCGAGAACCACTCCACGGGGCCAAACTCCGCCTCGTGTCGACGGAAGTGCAGGTGGAGCTGGCGCTGCATTTCCTGCCGGATCGGGCAGGGGGCGTAGCCGAGGAAGTCGAGGGCGCGCGGCTTCGCGCCATAGGTTTCGGGAAAGGAGGGAATCTCCTCCTGCGGGTCGATGTCGGCGATGGGCGTGGGCATGGCGGTAGTGTGAGGTTCACTTCCCACCAAGGCAGAGCCGCTACCCTTCGCTCATCGAAGGATGCCCCTGCACCCAAGGCAGCTTGAGTTCGCCGGGAGAATACCGTCGGGCGCGGCGGGCGTCAATTCCGCGTGATGCCCGGGCGTTGTCGACAGATGCCGCTACACGATCTCGCAGCGAGGCCCGGCTTCCTTGATGGCGCGGATGGCGCAGGCGGGCAGGGCGCTGTCGGAGAGGACGTGGTGGACCTTGCCGAGCGGCGCGACCTTGATGAAGCCCGCCTTCTCCCACTTGCTGGAGTCGGCCAGGAGATAAACCTCGCGCGATGCGTCGATCATGGCGCGCTTCATCTGGGCGATTTCCGTCGTAGTGTCGGTGAGGCCGCTGGCGGCGTCAAAGGCCTGCGTGCCGAGGAAAAGACGCGAGATGTTGAACTCCGACAGGGCGTGCAAAGCCTGCGGGCCGAGCGTGCTCGACGACGTACGGCTGTAGGTTCCGCCCAGGAGAATGAGTCGGCAGCGCAGATGCGCGCCCACGGCAGCGGCGACGTTGAGGGCGTTGGTCACGATGGTGATGTCGTCGACCTCGGTGAGAAAGGGGACCATCTCCACGGCGGTCGTTCCGGCGTCGATGAGAATGATGTCGCGCGGGCGGACGTGGCGGGCGGCGGCCGCGGCGATGGCGCGCTTTTGCGTGGAGTTCAGCCCCTGGCGCTCCTCCATGCCGGAGAGCGACGTAAGCAGGGTGCGGCCGGGCAGGGTGCGCACGGCTCCTCCATGTTCGCGCCGCAGGAGTCCCTCCTCCTCCATGGCGGCGAGGTCGGCCCGCACGGTGACGGTGGAGACGGCGAAGTGCTTTGCCAGATCGCGCACCCGCACCACGCCCTGCCGCTGGAGTTGCTCCAGGATGGCATCGCGGCGCTGGGTGGTCGAGAGGTCTTGGGGGAGCGGGGTAGGCATGCTCAAACGAAAGATAGAGAAATCAAAAGCCGGGGAAATGATAAAAATTTCCGCACAGAGTTTTATTTCTCTTGCGCAAAACGAAAGCAAATGAAAGTATGCGCCCAAGTTCCCCCGCAGTACCCCGTTTCCATCTCCCCCATGAAACACCTCGTCGCAGTCGTATCTTCCTCAGCCGCCCCGGCTCATTCCCAACTCGCATCGGAGGCGCTCCGCTCCGTCGGCGCTGCGATGGGGTATGAGGTCGCGGTGGAAATTCCCACCCTAACCGCGCCGCTCTCCGCCAGCCAGATCGCCGCTGCCGAGGCGGTGATCCTCGCGTCGGACGCGAAAGTCGACGCCTCGCGCTTCGCGGGCAAGCAGGTCTACGGGACGCGGGTGAGCGAGGCGATTCGCGATACACGGGCCATCCTGGAGGCGGCACTCCAGCTTGCCACGATCCCGGCAGGCGCGCCGGTTTCCGCTCCCGCCGCCGCTCCGGCTGCGCCGCAGGGCGTGAAAAAACTCGTCGCCATCACCTCCTGTCCCACGGGGATCGCTCATACCTTCATGGCGGCCGAGGCGCTGCAAAAGGCCGCCAGGGCGCTCGGGTACGAGATCAAGGTCGAGACGCAGGGTTCCGTGGGGGCGAAAAACACGCTGACCGCCGAGGATGTCGCCGCCGCCGATGCCGTGGTGATCGCGGCGGAAACGAAGGTCGACCTTTCGCGCTTCGCCGGGAAGCCCATCTACTCGACCGGCACGAAGGAAGCCATCCACGCCGGGCAGAAAGTCCTCCAGACCGCGCTGGAACAGCCGAAGAGCGATTCTCTCGCCAGCTCGGTCGAAAAGCTGAAAGCTGAGAGATCGCGGTCCCGCACCGGCCCGTACAAGCACCTCATGACAGGCGTTTCCTACATGCTGCCCGTCGTCATCGCGGGCGGCCTGTCCATCGCGCTGGCCTTTGCCTTCGGCGGCATTTATGCGGGCAAGCAGGAGGGAACTCTCGCGGCGGCGCTCACCCTCATCGGCGGCGACGTGGCGTTTCATCTCTTCGTCGCGGTCTTCGCGGGATTTATTGCCTTTTCCATCGCCGACCGGCCCGGCATCACGCCCGGCCTCATCGGCGGCATGCTGGCGCAGAACCTCGGCGCGGGCTTCCTCGGCGGCATCGCGGCGGGTTTCCTCGCGGGCTACCTGACGAAGTTCCTCGCGGAAAAGATCAAGCTCCCGGCCACGCTGGAGGGCTTGAAGCCTGTGCTCATCCTGCCCTTTCTCAGCTCCATCATCGTCGGCCTCGCCATGATCTACATCATCGCGCCGCCGGTGCAGGTGGTGCTCTCGGCGCTGACGACGTGGCTCCAGGGCATGCAGGGCGCGAACGCCCTCCTGCTCGGCGTGATCCTCGGCGGCATGATGGCCTTTGACATGGGAGGACCAGTCAATAAAGCCGCCTACACCTTTGCCGTCGGCCTGCTGGCCAGCAAGGTCTACGCGCCGATGGGCGCGGTGATCGTGGCGGGCATGACCCCGGCGCTCGGCGTGGCCGTGGCGGCGTGGCTCTTCCGCAATCGCTTCGATGTCGAGGAGCGCGAGGCGGCGGGTCCAGCCTTCGTGCTCGGGCTGTCATTCATCACGGAGGGGGCGATTCCCTTCGCTGCGAAAGATCCGGTGCGCGTGATCCCGGCGCTCATCGCGGGTTCCGCCGTGGGCGGGGCGCTGGCGATGTGGAGCGGTGTGCTTTTCCTCGTGCCGCATGGCGGGATCTTTGCCGCCATCATCCCCGGCGCGGTGCAGCACCTCGGGGCCTTCTTCATCGCGCTGGTGGCTGGAACGCTGGTGACCGTGGCCGCGCTCTTCCTCGTCAAGAAACCCATCGCAGCCCAGGCCTGAGGACCATCCCATGATCGAGCTGACGCCCAAGAACATCCAGCTCCACGCGCGAGCCGGGAACAAGGAAGAGGCCATCCGCGAGGCGGGCCGCCTGCTCGTCGAGCTGGGGTGCATCGACCCCGGCTACATCGAGAGCATGCTGGCCCGCGAGCAGCAGGCGAATACCTTTCTCGGCAATGGCATCGCCATCCCGCATGGGTTGCAGAAGGATCGCGAGCTAATTCATCGCACGGGCGTGGCGGTCGTGCAGGTGCCTCTCGGCGTCGAGTGGAATCCCGGCCAGATCGTGCGCGTCATCATCGGCATCGCGGCAAAATCCGACGAACACATCGAGGTGCTGGCCGCGCTCACCGACGTGCTGGACAATGACTCGATGGCCGCCCAGCTCGCGCAGACCAGCAGCGCGGCGGACATCATTCTCGGCCTCACGGCCCGCCAGCAGGCGGGGGCGGTGGTGGAGGAACTCGCGGGCGCGGATTTCGCCGATGTCTTCGTCGCAGGCAAGGCCGGGCTGCACGCCCGACCGGCCACGCATTTCGCGGAACTAGCCAATACTTTCGCCAGCACGATTCAGGTGCGGTTCAAAGACAAGGCGGCCAATGGCAAGTCGATGGCCTCGCTGCTCAAGCTCGGCGTGCACGGCGGCGCGACGATCCGGCTGCTCGCCAGCGGGCCGGATTCCCAGGAGGCCTTGCGCGCCCTCGCGGCGGCGGTGGCCGACGGGCTGGGGGAGAGTGAGGAAACCGAGGCGGCGATCATCCCGGCGGCGCATTGGGAGCCGGTCGGCACGGTTGCGTCGCTGGAGGGCGTGTCCGGTGCGCCCGGCGTGGGCATTGGCCCGGTTTTTCATTACGGCGTCGAGCGCATCGAGACCTCGGAGGAATCGCGCGGCGCGGATATCGAGTCGGCGGCGCTGCGGCATGCGCTGGCCGATGCGGCGGCGGAGTTGCAGCAGATCCAGGCGGACGTGGAGCAGCGCAGCGGGAAAGGGCAGGCGGCCATCTTTCGCGCTCACCTCGCGCTGCTCAGCGACGCCGAGCTTCTCGAAGAGGTTTACCTGAAGATCGACAGCGGAAAATCCGCCGCATGGGCGTGGCAGCAGGCCATCGAGCGCCGCGTGGCGGAGTTTCGCCAGATCGAAAACGAACGCCTGGCCGAGCGCGCGGCGGATTGGAACGACGTGGGCCGCCGGGTTCTCCGCCTCCTCGCGGGCGTGAAAAACGAAGGGCCGGTATTGCCTTCCACGCCGGGCATTTTGGTGGCGGAAGACCTCGCGCCCTCCGACACCGCGCGGCTCGATCCCGCGCTCATTCTCGCCATCTGTACGGCGGGCGGGGGACCGACCGCGCACACGGCGATCATTGCCCGGTCGCTCGACATTCCCGCCATCGTCGGCCTCGGCGCGTCGGTGCACGACATCCCGGCGGGCACAGTCTGCATCGCGGATGGCGCAGCCGGGCGGCTCTACACCGCACCGTCGGCGGATGATCTTGAATCGGCGCGGAAATTTCAGCAAACCCTGGCCGCGCGCAATGACGAGGCCAGCCGTGAACGCTTCGCTCCCGCCCTCATGCTCGACGGCCATCGCGTCGAGGTGGTGGCCAATATCGGCAAGCTCTCCGAGGCCGCCGCCGCCGTGGAGGCTGGAGCGGAGGGCGTCGGGCTCATGCGCACGGAATTCCTCTTCCTCGACCGCGACGAACCCGCCTCGGAGGATGAGCAGGCGGAGATTTACACCGGGATGATCCAGGCGCTCAACGGCCTGCCGCTCATCCTGCGCACCCTCGACATCGGCGGCGACAAGCTCGCCTCCTACATCACGCTGCCCAAGGAGGAAAACCCCTTCCTCGGCGTGCGCGGCATCCGGCTCTGCCTCCAGCAGCCCGACCTTTTCATCCCGCAGCTCCGCGCCATCTACCGCGCGGCATTGACTGGCCCCGTGCGCATCATGTTTCCCATGATCTCGACGCTGGAGGATCTGCGCGCCGCGAAGGAACTGGCGGAAACCGTGCGCGCCCAGATCGGAGCGCCGCCGGTCGAGATCGGCATCATGATCGAGGTGCCCTCCAGCGTCATCATGGCCCCGGAGCTGGCCCGCGAGGTGGATTTCTTTTCCATCGGGACGAACGACCTCACGCAATACGCCCTCGCCATGGACCGCCTGCACCCGACCCTGGGCAAGAACGTCGACGGCCTGCACCCCGCCGTGCTGCGCCTCATCGACATGACCGTGCGGGCCGCGAAGGCTGCGGGCAAATGGGTGGGCGTCTGCGGCGGCATCGCCGGGGAGCCTCTCGGCGCGGCCCTGCTCACGGGACTCGGCGTGGAGGAGCTCAGCATGAGCCTGCCCAGCGTCCCCGCCGTGAAGGCCCACCTGCGCAAGCTGCGCTTCACCGAGGCCGCCGACATGGCCCGCCGCGCGCTGGCCTGCTCGACCGCTGCTGAGGTGCGCAACCTGGGGAAATAATTTCATGAACCAAGCCGCCTACGACTGCCTCTCCGTCGCCCTCAACCCGGCGATCGACCACTCGCTTTCCATCCCGCACTTCGCCCCGGGAAAAGTCAATCGCGTCGCCGCCGAGGAGAGCCATGCGGCGGGGAAGGGCGTGAATGTCGCCGTGGCCGTGGCTCGCGCGGGATTCCGCGTGGCTGTCTCCGGTTTCCTGGGCGAGGACAATGCCGGGTCCTTTGAGACGCTCTTCCGCAAGTATGCCGTGGCCGATGAATGCGTGCGCATCGCCGGGTCCACCCGCACGGGCATCAAGATTACCGATCCGGCGAACCAGACCACGACGGACATCAACTTCCCCGGCGCGGAGCCGACTGCCGACAATGTGGCCGAGCTGCGGGAACGAATCGCAAGCCTTGACGCCCGGTGGGCGGTGTTGGCCGGCAGTCTGCCGCCGGGCGTCCCGGTTTCCATCTACGAGGAACTCACCGCCGACTTCGCGCGGCGCGGCATCCGGGTGGCAGTCGATACCAGCGACCGGCCGCTGCAGTTTGCCATCGCGGCCAAGCCGAGCGTGATCAAGCCCAACATCCACGAGCTGGAGGCCATCACGGGCCGGACTCTCAAGTCGCGGGCCGAGGTGCTCGCCACCGCGCGGGAGCTGGTCGCCTGCGGCATCGAGTGCGTCATTGTCTCCATGGGCGTGGACGGCGCGCTCTTTGTCACCGCCGCCGAGGCTTTGCTGGCCGTGCCGCCGCAGCTCCTCATCCGCACCACCGTGGGCGCGGGCGACGCCATGGTCGCCGGGTGGATCGCCGCCAGCCTGCGCGGCCTCCCGCTGGAAAAGGCCGCCCGCCTCGCCACCGCTTTTTCCCTCGCGGCCATCGACGTCAGCCCGAGGGACGAGCCCCGCAGCTATTTCCCCTGCATCCAGATCACCCAACTCTAACCTAACAACACCCCCTATGTTCCCTCGCACCCGTGCCGTATACGCGGCTTTGTTTTCGGCGGTATTACCTATTACCGCCTTCACTCAGGCCACCAACAACTCCCGCGCCCTCCCGGCGGAGGATCGGGATTTCCCTCGGGCCACGCCCGAACCTGCCTCCGTCTCGTGGTGGCAGGGTGATTACGCCACGGGCGACTGGTTCGGCCTGCGGCCTAAGCTTAGCGATTATGGATTCGACTTCTTCGCCTATTACAATGCCATCGTGGCGGGCAATGTCGTCGGCGGGCGCAATCAGTCCGCCTCCTACGCCGATGACTTTTACTTCGGCCTGAAGACCGACCTGGAAAAGCTCGTCGGCTGGCAGGGCGCGACCTTCACCATCACCGGGGTGAATCGCGACGGCAACAGCATCCAGGGCGCGCTGGGCAGCCAGTACGACCCCATGCAGCTCGTCGGCGGGCAGGCCATCTTCCTGTATGGCCTCTTCCTTGAGCAAAAGCTCCTCGATGACAAGCTCTCGATCAAGCTGGGCCGCCTCGGCGCGAGCGACGACTTTGCCACCTCGCCGCTGTACGGGTACTACCTGAACAACGGCATCGACGGCAACATCCGCGCGGTGCTCTTCAATACGCGCTTCTCGGCCTATCCCTTCGCCTCGTGGGGCGCGCGGCTGCGCATCGATCCCACGCCGGAGTTCAACGCCATGGTCGGCATCTACCAGGTCTCCAGCCGCATGTTTGACCGCGCCTATCATGGCGTCGACATGAGCATCCAGAGCGGCGATGGGTTCATGCTCATCGGCCAGGTCGGATGGACGCCCGAGTTCTTCAAGCGCGAGGCTCCCGCGCCCGTCTCCGATGGCAAGGCCGTGGTGGCGGACAAAAAGGCGGTCGCCCCGGCGATCAGCCCGACGGCGAAGGGGCTGTCGGGTCATTATTTCTTCGGCGGCTACTGGTCGTCGTGGGATTACCCGCAGTTTGGTCAGACCTCGACCACGCCCGCCAGCTATGGATTCTACCTGCATGGCGACCAGATGGTGTATCGCGAGAATCTCGACAGCGACCAGGGGCTGACGCTCTTCACCACCTTCACCCTGTCGCCGCAGCAGAATGTCGCCATCGTACCCTTCCAGGTGAATGGCGGCGCGATCTACCAGGGCCTCATCCCGGGGCGCGACAATGACCGCACCATCCTCGGCGTGATCTACGGCCAGTTCAGTAATGACTACGCCGACAGCGTCTCCGCGCAGGGCGGCGGCTCGCCCGATTACGAACTCGTCTTTGAGGCGGGCTACCGCGTGCAGTTGAATAAATGGGCCTACATCCAGCCCGACGTGCAGTGGGTCATCCAGCCCGGCGGCACGGGCGACATCCCCAACGGCCTCGTCCTCGGCGCACAATTCGGCGTGAAGTTTTAGAGCAGATTAAAAATCTGTAGCCAAAAAGAATTCCCCCCCGCCAGTCAGGAGCCCGGGCTTTCCTCCACGGAGACGCCCGGGCTCTTGCATTTCCGTGGATGATCGGGACTGATCGCTAACAGGCCGGGCCGTGCAGTGTGCGCCGCCGATACTATAGCAGGCCGCCCGCGGGTTCCGGCACGATCGAGACATTCGCGGAATCGGAGGAGAAGGGGAGGTTTATGCTCTCCGCAGACTCGAAATGTTTCTGTCCTGAGAGAGGGCCTCGCACCCGGCGGTGGCGACGATTTTCCTGCGCCTCGCGCCCGGCATCGTCGCCTTCGCCGTCCTCCTCGGCGCAGCGCTGGCGGTGTGCTATTATCGGTAGGGGGGCCAGATAGACCCTGCCGGGGCTGCGGTATTTGTGGAGGGCCTTATGTGCGTCTGGCCGGATTTTTCGAGGGCCAGATTTTAGGGCTATAGATCGATTCGAAGACCGCAAAAATCTCCTGCATGATCTCGGGGTGATCTCTTTGGGGAGCGAAATATAAGCAGTCACCCTCGACTAAAAGGTGATACTCCAGATCACCATTCACGAGATGGCAATCCGGACCAAAAGCTTCCGCTTGGTGTTGGCGTTCTCTTTCAGACTCCTTTCGGGGTGCATCGCAGGAACGGTGAGCCGTGAATTTCATGCGCATAGGCATGAGGGAGACAATAAAAGTTTTCTTCTTTTCGTATTCAGGAATGTGCGCCTTCGCAAAGAAGTAGAACTGCCCCAGGCGATTTATATAAGCGATGACATCGTGTGCGCACGCGTGGTGCGCCGTCTTTTCCCAGTCTAGCCCTGTAGCTTGGACGAGCTTCCGATTCTCAAGATAACGGTCATAGTGGAATTGAATTCCCGCCACCATGAAGGCGGCACCATGGTACTGCGGGCGCTTTTCGACCGGGAAGCCGTTTTCATTGGCCGCTCGGACGTACCACGCCATTGCGCGATCGGGGTAATGCAGTTCATCGAGGGGAATTCCCTCCCAGCGATCGCGAATTGACATGACAAAATCATACAAAGCATTTGAGGATTGTTGTCAAATTATCGTCCCGGGTACTCTTTGCGATCTTTTCCCGGCGCGGAACCGGCTGCGATTTCTGAACATTAGCATGTTTGCCAGTGTTGCAGCCCTAGCGGGGTTTTGAGCGGATTTCTCCCGTTTCGGGCCCTTGCTTGGTAAACGCGTATCCCAAATTGCCCGTGTTTCTGCTTATGTGTTGGCCCATGGCGTATAAGCAGAAATGCGGCGGCTGCGGGCGGTGTCCGCGGGGGAACGAGGCGGGGCGGGCGGTGCTCGCGGCGATGTACCAGGAGGTGCTGTTTCAGCCCGGGCGGCGTGATCCGTGGCAGCGGGAGGCGGCGCGGCTGGCGGCGCAATACCTCGCCACGGGGCGCGAGGCGCACCGGCTGGCCTTTGCCCGGCACGTGGCCGGAATGCTCCACGCGGAGGCGGGGCGGGAATGACGGGCGGTTCGCAAATGACGACGGAGCAGCTCCCGCGTTTCGTGCGCGACCTGCTCTCGGCTCCGCCCCGCGCGGGGCAGGGGGTGAATCTCTACCTCTTCCGCCTCGCCCGCGTGCTCCACGCCTACCGCACGGAACGCGAGATCCTCGCCATGCTCCGCGCCTCCGTGGCCGGATGCGGGCGCGAGGTGGGGGAGCAGGAGATACTGCGGGCGGTGGAAAATTCCCGCCGCGTCGCGTGGCAGCCCGGCGTCGCGAATGGCCCGGCGCGTCCCGCCAGCGCCTCGCTCTGGCCGCCGCGTGAACCCGCGCGTCGCGCCGCCGTGGTCGCGCAGGGCGACGGCTTCACCCTGGCCGACCTGTGGGAATCCTCCCCCGTGCGCTTCGACGACGACGAGCCGCAGGCCGAGGCCGTGATCGACGCGCTCTTTCCCGGCGATCCGCTGCTGTGTTGCGGGCAGAGCAAGTCCCTCTTTGCCACGCGCCGCCGCTCCCGCTGGCGCGGTCGGCTGGCCGGGCTCGCGCTCATCGTGCCATCGCCCATGACGAGCCGCACCGGGCGCACGCAGGATGGCCGCGTGAGCCAGCACACGCTGGCCAATACCGGCCCGCGCCGTTACCTCATCATCGAGCAGGACGGCGGCACGCCCGACGAACAGGCCGCCATCCTCGCGCACCTCGGCCACATGGCCCCGCTCACGCTCGTCGTGCACAGCGGCAGGCGGTCGCTCCACGGGTGGTATCACTGCGCCGGGCGCGCCGAGGCGGAAACGCTCGCTCTCATGCGCTACGCCTACGTGCTCGGCGCGGATCGCGCCACCTGGACGCGGTCGCAGTTTGTCCGCATCCCCGACGGCCTCCGCGACAACGGGCAACGTCAATACATCCTCTACCTCGACCCCGAGCCCGCCCTCAACGCGGAGCCCTGCGCCGAGGAGGGCCGGGAACCCGAGGCCCGCCGCAACCCGGAGCCGTCTGCCGTGGCGCATCTCGCCCGCGAGGCGGAGCTTCCCCGCGAGGTCAATAGGAACCCGGAGGCTCACGCAGCGACGGCAGCGCACCGTCCTCCGGCACCCCGCCACCTCAAACCCGAGCCGCCTTCCGCCGGTGATGAGAGTAACTCGGAGGCTCGCCGCAACCCGAAGCCGTTCCTCTTGGCGAACCTCACCGCCGGAGCGGAGTCTCGCAGGGAGGCAGGCAGCAACAATGAGTCGCGCCCAGGCTCGGCAGCGAACCTCAACCCCGCGTCGCCCTCCGCCGATGATGAGCGCACCCCGGAGCCGTCTCCCGAGGCGCTCCGCGCCCGCGAGGCGGAGCTTCCTTCGCACGCGGCACGCAACCCCGATTCGCCTCCCACGGTCAGCCGGAGGCGGTATGTCCTCCGGGAATAGACATCGCCCCGGCGTCAATACTCACACCCCCGGCAACCCACAACGACCACCCACCATAACCCCGGCAACCAACCACGAACACAACCCCGAGCCCGCCATTCACCGGCAGGCCCACCGGAGCCGAACCACCGCTTCCCTCCGCGCCAAGTCTGAAAACTGAACCACTGAAAACTCACCACTACCTCTATGACCTTCGCTAAAAACTGGAACCTCTTCGCCGACTACCTCAAAGCCCAAAACGCCGCCGATGCCGCAGCCGCTGCCCAACGCGCCGGGCATGCTCCCGCGAATGCCGACGGGAACGCCCCCGCCGCTCACCGCGCCGACGGCAACACCGCCCCCGCGCACGCCGCCGACAGCGTGCCCGAGCCCGTGCCAGCCTTCCTCCGCGACGTGGCCGACCCCGCGCCGGGCTTCCCGCCGGAATCCCCCCGCGACGGCGACCGTGAAGCCGCCCGCGAACTCGTGCTCAGCCAGGCCATCACCACCGGCACACGCGACTCCACCGATCACCGCTCACAGGGCATTCCCTCGCGCCAGCCCGTGCTGGGCGATTGGTTCATGGAGGGCGACCTCGGGTTCATCTACGCGCCGCGCGGATTAGGCAAGACGTGGTTCGCCCTCGGCCTCGCCACCGCCGTCGCGAACGGGCGCGCCTTTGGCCCCTGGACGCCCGAGGCCCCGCGCCGCGTGATGTACGTCGACGGCGAGATGCCGTGCGAAGCCCTCGACGCGCGCATCGGCGGCATGGGCGAGAGCAAGCAACTCCTCGTGCTCAACCATGAGGAGCTGTTTCACTACACCGGCGAGGTGCTCAACCTGGCCACGCCCCCGGCGCAGCGCGCCCTCACGGGCTACCTCCTCGCCCAGGGCATCGGCATCCTGTTCCTCGACAACCTCTCGTGCCTCTTCTCCGGCATGAAGGAAAACGACGCCGACGATTGGGAATCCGTCCTCGGGTGGCTCCTCACCCTGCGCCGCCACCGCATCGCCGTGGTCGTCGTACACCACTCCGGCCGCAACAAGGAAACCATGCGAGGCACCTCCCGCCGCGAAGACGCCGCCTTCTGGGTCATCCGGCTGGATGAGCTTTCCGAGGAGCCCGGGGAGGGCGCGGCCTTTCGCTCGCTCTTTACGAAGGATCGCAACAGTCGCTCCGCGCAGGGCTGCTTCGAGTGGCGTTTCCTCACCGGTGCGGACGGAGTAGTCAACATCCAGATCAGGCCCGCCAATAGCATCGATACCTTCCGCCAGTGGGTGGCCGACGGCCTCACCAGCGCCGAGGAAATCGCCCGCGAAATGGGCATCTCGGCGGGCACCGTCTCGCGCATGGCCAAGAAAGGCATCGAGGCGGGATGGCTCTACAAGCGAGGCCGCGAGTATGCTCTGCGTTGATCGCCGGGATTTCGTTGCGCAGCCTAAGGGGAGCCGTCCTGCAATGAAGCGCAATGAAACCCGCAACGGGCCTGCAATGAACCGCTTTTCTCCTCGGCGAGAGTGAAATGGACGTGAAATGGGAGCCTGCAATGAAGGAGGGGAATTTCTCTCCTTCATTGCACGGGTCCTGCCCTCGCCGGGAGGGGGAACTTCGGCGTTCCCACCGCTCCAGAGAGAGTCGGAGCGAAGAGGCTGGGGGACGGAGGGTGTGTATAGACCACCCTCCGCCCCGACTGCTCTCAGCCCTTCGCGAGGCGCATCGCCTGCCTCACGAGCAGCGCGATCTCCACAGCGGCGCGAATGCCGCCGCACCACGCCGGGGTGGCCCGGTGGGTGTCAAACAACCGCACCTCCTCATCCATGGCAGCCACTCTCCAGCACTCCAGCTCCTCGCTGGCGGTGAGCGGACGCATGGTGGCCAGGCCCGTGCGACGGGCCGCGATCAAGCGCCTCGCCCGGCGGGCGATCTCGGCCAGCCGCCCGAGGTTCACACTGAGGGCGCACCGCTCCCGGCTGCCCTCTGGCGTCTTCTCCCTCACGTAGACCGTCAGGCGACCCAGCCGCGCGGATATGCGCGCCTCTGCGCCATCCGGGCACACCACGCTCCAGGACGCGCCCTGGGAGGGGTTATCGCTGCCAAACGCCGCGAGGCGCTCGATGATTGTGACCCCGGCGCTCGATGAGGCCGGACTACTGGCTTTTGCCATGTATTGCATGGGAACTCCTTGGATTGATGTTAGAGATTCCCGCGCATGGGCATGAGCGTCAGGCTCACCCCACGTGCGGGTAATCAATCTGAGTTCCTTGGCTGCCAGCTAAGTCTTTGCCGCCAGCAGCGAAGCCGAGGCTAGGAAATGCCCGGCGGGATTTCAATCCTCATTTCATTGCAGGAAATCCCCCTTAGGGCGTGCAATGAGCAATGAGGCGCAATGAAACCCGAAACGGGCCTGCAACGAACCCGCTTTCCCCTCGTAAAGAGTGAAATGGCCCGGAAACGAGCCGCTGCAAGGAACCGCGATTTTTCGCCCCCTTTCATTTCACCCCCGCACCGCTAAGGCTCCGCATTGACCCCGCACCGCGCTTCGCTTATTCCCGTGCGATGCGATTTGCGATCCTTGGTCTTCTTTGTGTTTCTTTGCTTTCCGGCTGCTATGTCTCGCAGCGCGAACTGGCCGTCCAGATACCCGCCACGGTGCCCGCCGGGACGCAGATCGCGGTGCTGAAACCCGCCGACGCCACGTTTGAATCCGACAACTTCCCCGGCTCCGGCGGCGTGGTGGCGGGCAAGCTCACGGCGGCGCTCATCCCGTACTACCCGGGTTCCAGCGTCGTCACCTCCGGCACCCCCGGCGGCTATGTGGTGAAGCCCCAGCTCCTGCATTGGGAAGACCGCGCCACGGAATGGTCGGGCAAGGCCGACCGCGTGAAGGTCTCGCTCCCGCTCTACCGCGACGGCAAGCTCATCGGCTCCGCCCTCGTCACGGCGAATAGCAGTTGGTGGACGCTCGGCGGCGACCAGCCCGAGGACCTCATCGACCAACCCTTCGCCGTCTACGCCGCCAAACTCGCAGGCCGCCCGGTCAAAGACTCGCTCGTGAAGGTGAAGGAGTAGGGGGGCGTCCCGCGCCGGGCAGCGTTCCGGGCAAAGAAAAAGAACCGGAGGCCCGGCCTCATGGCTGACAAAGCAACCCCTCGGCGTACGCCCCAGCGGGGGCCTCCGGTCGGGTGATGGTTTAGAGCGCGACAGGCGCTAAGGCAAGCGCGGCGAAATCGGCTTGGCAGATGGCGCACAAAGTTGAGGCTTAGCGCGTGGACAAGACCTTGATCGCAGCCATTGTATTTTGCGCATACATCCTCCTCCCGTTTGTAGTGGGTACTTTGCTCGTCGTGGTGAAGGGAAAACGAAGCGGAGAGCGGTGGCCTGAGGATTTTAAGCTGTTGCGCGCGCCCGGAGAGACGCTGCGGCGGAAGATTTTTAAGATGGACGAGAATGTCCCGCAAAACGCCTTGGTCTTTGTTATCGCGCCGTGGCTGCTCGCCGGGTTGATCCTGTGGGGATTGCCAAAGCTGGGGAAGGGGTTCAATTTGCCTACCATCATTCTTGTGTTTGGTGTGCTGGTCGCTGGACTCGTGGTGAGTTGCTGGTGGGTGTACAACCACTTTCTCAAGCGGCACCGTTACCTCCTCGGCTACCTCGGCGAGCGGGCGGTGGGGGAATGGCTCGACACGCTGCCCCGCGAATACCGCGTCTTTCACGATGTGCCGGTGGATGAGGGCAAGGGGGCGTTCAACCTCGATCACGTCGTGGTCGGCCCCACGGGGCTCTTTGCCATCGAGACCAAGACCCGGCGCAAGGGCCGCGCGCGGGAGGGCTTCGCGGATCACAAGGTCTTCTACGACGGGCGGCAACTCATCTGGCCCTGGGCCGAGGACACCCACGGCCTCCAGCAGGCCACCAACGAAGCGGAATGGCTCACAAAGTGGATTCGGCAAATGACCGGCCTCGACCTCGCCGCCCGCCCCGTGCTGGCCCTGCCCGGCTGGTGGGTGGAAACCCGCACCCCCGGCCCCGTCGCCGTCCACAACCCCAAAAACCTCCCCTCCTACATCCTCGGCAAAGGCACCCGCACCCTCGACCCCCAACAAATCGACCTCATCGCCCGCCAACTCGACTCCCGCTGCCGCGACGTGCGGGATTGAGGGGGGCGAGTAACCGCGCAAAACCTCGGGTGGAGGAAATGCGCAGAGCACGCCTTCGGATTACTGGCTGGCCTGCCGAAGGAACGTATAGCCCCCTTTAGCTAAGCTGATCTGCTGGGGGGAGGAACGAGATTACCGGGTGCGCTGCTTCCGGGCGCGGCGGAGACCGAGCATGAGCACGGCTCCGGCAGAAACCAAAAGGAAGGTCGAGGGTTCCGGTACGGCATTAAATGTCGAGGTGCCGACGATTGCCCCCGCATCGCCGCCGCTGTCGTTCACGATCGCATAGGCCGTGTGGGTGCCTGCGGTCAGGTAAACCGTGCCGGTAAACAGCGTGAGCGAACCGAAATCCCCGTTACCGGAGGTGCCGGGCTGCAAGACATAGGCAGGACTCGAGCCAAAGGGATCCACGACTCCCGGCACCGTGCCGCCGGGTTTGTTGCTGGAGATCTGCGTGCCGCCTACGACGGTGGCAAAGTTGCCTGCGTGTGTGTTAAACCACGCCTGATCCGAGGAGTTGACGGCTGTCGGCGCGACATAAGCCACCGACCCATCGACATTGAATGACATGAAATCATCCCCGGAGCCATAGAAGTTGAAAGTATAGTTATCCGAGACCTCGATGGTGAAGGTTTGCGCCAGGACATAGGAGTAAGCCTGCCAGTTGCCGAAAGTATAGGCCGAGGCGGAGGAGTTGTCTCGCAGGGTGACCCAATGAGCCCCGCTGCCGTCACCGGCATTGGAGCTTCCCCCGAGCCAGACGTTTGGCACGGAGCCAGACACGTAGGGCGCGTAAGGAGTCGCATTGATGGCGGGATCCGGCGTCGTAAAGGTCGGCGCGGCGACGAGGGACCAATGAGCATCCTGCACCCCGGCGCCCGGCGTCTGGTTGTAGCCGGTTGCGAAAATCGTACCTGCTGACGCATTCCCGGCCAGTGTCCCAATGGCCAACGCAGCGAGAGCTACTGATCGATGCACTCTGGAGAAAACGGGGAAACCCATATCGTGAGATATTAGCTGGATTTATACATGCCCCCCGAGATTCCTGACAAGACATATTGCGAAGGGAGCGGCGGCACGTGGGGGATTGAGAGGGGGGACAGCAAGAGCCGGGGAATCTCGCGCGCTAAGCTCCCGGGGATTGCCTCCCGCCGGGGAACACGCTAAGCACATCCATGCGGTTTTGGTGGGTCAACCATAAGAAGACGTTTCGCCACGAGGTGGAGAACGGCTACATTTGGTCCCCGAAACGCAAACGCAACGGTGCGCTGAATCACTTCTATGAGACCCTGCGCGATGTGCAGCAGGGCGATCTGGTCTTTTCCTTTGCCTCGACCAAAGTCCAGGCCGTCGGCGTGGCCCGGCAGCCGTGCTATTCCTGCCCAAAGCCCGACGAGTTTGGCAAAGTGGGCGAGGGGTGGAATACTCTCGGCTGGCGCGTGGATGTGGATTTCACCCGCTTCCCGAGGCCGCTGCGGGTTAAGGATGCCATCGGGGAGATTCGCCCGCTTTTGACCGAGCGCTATTCGCCGCTGAAGCCCACGGGCGACGGCAACCAGAATGCCTACCTCGCGGAGATTCCCCGCACCCTGGCGGAGAAGGTGCTGGCGCTCGCCGACCCGCTCCTGCTCGGCCTCATGGAGAGCGCGCCCGTCTTGCGGGAGGATTCGCCCAAGGCATCCGCCTTTGAGCCGTCGGTGCTGGTCGAGTGGGAGGAGCAAATCGAGCGCCAGATCGAGGCGACGATCAGCATTCCCGAGACGACGCGCCGGGCGCTCATCGAGGCCCGCCGGGGGCAGGGGCGCTTCAAGCAGGAGGTGCACCGCTTTGAGCGCGAATGCCGCATCACCCATGTGGACAATCCCATGCACCTCATCGCCAGCCACATCAAACCGTGGCGCGAATCCTCCGACGCGGAACGCCTCGCCGCAGGCAACGGCCTGCTCCTCACCCCGTCGATCGACCACCTCTTTGACCGGGGCCTCATCACCTTTGCCGACGACGGCGAGGTGCACGTCTCACCCGTAGCCGCCGAAGACGATTCCCTCCGCAAAATGGGCGTCAACCCGCCCATCTTCTCCGGCAAGTTCAACTCCGACCAAAAACACTTCCTCGACTACCACCGCAGCCAGATCTTTCTGAAGTCGGCGGCGTAGTTTTGATGTTATGCTAACCTAAATTAATGGAATTGCTCTGGATGTGGAAAATATTCGCGAGCTAACGAGGAGGTGTGAATACTACAATACCACCCGGGGGCTAGAGTGGTGTAAATTAGAGATACACGAAATGTTATGAATCAGGAAATAGAGAGGCCAGCATATATTGCTCTGAAAGATGTAGTAACGGAATTTGTTGAAGGCAGTGTTTCCGGGGCTTTGCTAATTAAAGGGCCTTGGGGTATAGGGAAGACCTGTGCGGTGCGCGAAGCGCTCGGTGTCAAAAGTAATGGGAAGC
>JAFKMU010000050.1 GCA_017305195.1 Verrucomicrobiota bacterium
CGCCTCGACCATCAAGGCTCGACTGCGGGGCAAAAGCCGTGCGTTATTGTGGACGTTCATGTGAGTGGTGGAGTCGAGGTTGGTTCTTCACAAACCCATCCTCTCAACTCTCCCTCACATGAACAACCTCCTGAAACTTCACACCTAGGCGGGGAAGACCTGCACGGAAACCTCCATGCGATCAAAGGCATCGGAGGGCCCGGACCACGAGCCTGCGAGCGGGTTCGCGCCTTCATGGTCGCGGGCGACAGCGACCGAGACATGCTCAAAGCCGCAGAGCTTGTTGTTCGTCGGATCAAACCCGCGCCATCCCGCGCCCGGGATGTAGATTTCCGTCCACGCATGGGTCGCGCCATGCTGGCCCTCGCCCATCAGGATGTAGCCGGTGACAAAACGCGCGGCCAGCCCGAGGTTGCGCGCGGCTTCCATCATGAACACGGCAAAGTCCCGGCAGGACCCCGAGCCAAGTGCGAGCGTCTTGCAGGGAAGCTGCACCCCTGTCTCCTCGCGGCGGGAATACTGGAACGTCTCAAAGATGCGCGTGTTGAGCTGCTTCAGCAGGTCGAGCGTCGGCACGAGGTCGCCCGGTTTGTAAATCGGCGCGAGCCAGCTTTGCACGGCGTGGCTGTCGTGCGGATAGCTGGGCAGGCGGTAGGGCAGCGTGTCGATCTGCTCGTTCGCGGAATATTGAAAGGGATAGGACCGCGCGTAAGGCGTGATGATGCCGGTCCGCGCTTCGTCATCATAGATCGTGACGAGGCACTCGCTGAAGACGCGCAGCTTTTGCGACGGCTCCTGAAATTCGATGACGGAAATGCAGTTGCCGTAAATGTCGCGCAGCCAGCGGGTCGAGGCCCTGGGCTCGATCTCCAGCCGGGCATCGTCGATGTGCAGGTCGTGGCCCTCACGCGGGCGCAGCATCGCGGTGTGCTCGCCGAAGGTCACGGGAGTTTTGTAATGATAGGTCGTCTCGTGAATGATGCGCAGGCTGTGCATGGCGGGAGATGGGTGAGGGTTAGGCGCGGAAGGGTTCGGAGGCGAAGAGGTTCAACCCGAGGCGCTCGGAGAGATGGCGGGCGGAGAGCTGACCGCGCACGCTGTTGCCAGCCTCGTCCAGCGGGGGCGAGAAGGTGGCGAGGCCACCCTTGCCCGGCGCCACGGTGATCATGCCGCCGCTCACGCCGCTTTTTCCCGGCAGGCCGGTCTCGTAAAGCCAGTCGCCGGAGTTTTCGTACAGCCCCGCCGTCACCATCACGGCGAGCACATGCTGGCAGTGGATCGCCTCGACCACGACTTCCCCGGTTACGGGATTGACTCCTCCGTTGGCCAGGGTCGCGGCCATGATGGAAAGATCGCGCGCCGTGACATGGAGCGAGCATTGCCGGGTGTAAATGTCAGTCGCCTCCGCCGGGTCCCAGTACATCCTCTGGTAGCTCCCGAGCAGGCTGGCGATGCCTTGGTTGCGCTGGTTCGTCGCCATTTCAGACTCGTACACCACGGGGTCGAGCTCCAGCGTGCGCCCGGCGAAGCGGGACAGCCCATCGCGGAGAAAGGTCCACTTCTCCTCGGCGTTTCCGCCCGGGGCGAGGCTTGCGGCGGCAATCGCTCCGGCATTCACCATCGGATTGGTCGTTCCATCCTTCGACCGCTCGATGGCGAGGACGGAATTGAAGGGCAGCCCGGTACTGTTGGCCCCGAGTTTCTCCCGTGCGGCATCTTCGCCGATGGCCTGGCAGATGAGGGCAAAGACAAAGGGCTTTGACACGCTCTGGATCGAGAAGGGGACATCCGTATCCCCCGCCTCATGCACCACGCCGGAGACCTCCGTCAGGCAGATGCCGAAAAGCTCCGTCGGTACTGCTGCCAGCGCCGGGATGTAGTCGGCGTTGGCTCCCGTGCCGACTGTGCGGAATTCTGCGTGGGTTTCCTCGATAAGGGTCTGGACGCACTCCGGCGAGGGCAGGCGACCGTTGGAGACATGGCAGGCCATGGGAGGTTTAGCGGAACCAGGAGATGAACTGGTTGATGACGACGGCGTTGCTGATGTCGACGAAGAACCCGGAGACCAGCGGCACGATGACAAAGGCCTTGTGCGCCTGGCCGTACTTCTGCGCCACGGCGGTCATATTGGCCATGGCGGTCGGCGTGGCTCCCAGCGAGATGCCGCCGAAGCCCGCGCTGACCACCGCCGCCTCATAGTCTTTGCCCATGACCCGGAAGATCACGAAGATCGAGAAGAGGAAGGCGAGGAGGAACTGTGCGCCGAGCATGGCGAGCAGCGGCCCCGCGAGACTGGCTATGGTCCAGAGTTGCAGGCTCATCAGCGACATGGCGAGAAACACACCCAGCGAGACGTCGGAGATCAGCGCCAGCGAACGCGATCCCGCCGGCCAGGGCGCTCCCTTGAAGATGCGAGGCACCGTGTTGGTCAGGATGATCGCGCCGAAGAGCGAGCAGACGAAAAGCGGCAGGCTGATGTCGAGATACCCCAGGCCGTCCTGGATGAGCTTGCCGAGGGCGAGGCTGATGTTCAGCCAGAAGAGCGTGCGCAGAAAACCGAAGTAGTCGATCTCTTCCTTCGTCTTGTCATGAGTCACGCCGATGTCGGGCTGTTCGACCTTCGCCGGCTGCAGCTTGTTCTTTGTGATGAGCATGCGGGCGATCGGGCCGCCCATCAGCGAGGAAAGCACGAGTCCGACCGTGGCACAGGCAATACCGATCTCCGTGGCGTTGGCGATGCCGTGCTCGTTCATGAATGTCGGTGCCCACGCGATGGTGGTGCCGTGTCCGCCGAGCAGCGAGACCGATCCGCCCACGAGGCCGACCAGCGGATTCTGTCCCATCAGCGAGGCGACTCCCACGCCGACGAAGTTCTGCAGGAACATGAAGATCAGCGTCGTGATGACGAGAATCACGAGGGGCTTGCCGCCGGAGAGCAGGGTCTTGAAGTCCGAGTTCAGCCCGATGCTGGCGAAGAAATAGAGCAGCAGGAAATCGCGCGTCGCCAGATTGAATCCGATCTGCACCCCCGCCACCACATGCAGGATCGCGGTGATGAGGCAGACGAGGAGGCCGCTCGTGACAGGCTCCGGGATGTTGAACTCGCGCAGGATGGAGAATTTGCGCGTCAGCCATTTGCCCAGGGCGAGGACGATGATGGCGAGATTGAACGTGGCAAAGCTGTCGATTTGCATGAGGGCGGCGAGGGCTTAGTTGGTGACGTCCTGGTCGTCGCAGACGAGGAGCTCCAGGCGGCGGTTGATGTCTGGATGAACCTTCGACGGCCCGGTGATGATCAGGATGCGGCGATGCGGGAGATGGAGATCGGTCAATACCTGTCCGGCCCAGGGACGCCAGTCCTGCGGGTATTCTTCAACATCGATCGGATGCACGCCGTAGGAAAACGCGAGTGCCTGGCAGGTGGCGGGATTTTCGCTGGGCGCTACGATCCAGAAGGGCATGCGAAACCGCGCGACCGCGCGGGCCGTGGCCCCGGACAAGGTGGGCGCGATCACGGCGTCGCAGGTCGCCGCCTCAAAGGCCGCATCCACCAGCCGCGCCATCACGTCGAGCGCGGAGCCGGAACGGCGGAGCTTTGTGCGCTGAAGGTCGAGGAAGTCGCCCGGGCGATTCTCCTCGGTAAAGGCCGCGATGCGTCCCAGCATGGCGACGGCCTCCTCGGGGAATTTCCCCACGGCGGACTCGCCCGAGAGCATGACGCAATCCGTTCCATCCAGGATGGCATTGGCCACGTCGGTGGTCTCCGCCCGCGATGGCAGGCGCGTCGTCGTCATCGACTCCAGCATCTGCGTGGCCGTGATGACCGGTTTGCCCGCCATATTGGCCCGGGCGATGAGCTGCTTTTGCACGATGGCGATTTCCTCGATGGGAATCTCCACTCCGAGGTCGCCGCGCGCCACCATGATGCCGTCGGCGGCCTCGAGGATTTCGTCATAGCGATCGACCGCTTCCGTGCGCTCGATCTTGGCGATGACAAAGGGATCGTATCCCATCTCGCGGGCGGCGGCGCGCACGGCCTCGATATCCTTCGCGCTTTCGACGAAGGACTGGCTCACCGCATCCACGCCATGCTCCAGGGCAAACTTCAGGCAGGCGCGGTCGTGTTCGGTGAATGCACTGATCCCGAGATTGATGCGGGGCAGGTTCAGCCCCTTGCGGGAGCGCAGTTCGCCTCCCACTGCGACGATGCAATGCACGTCGTTGCCCGCGATGTGATCCACGATGAGCTGGGAAAGACCATCGTTGAGAAAGAGCCGGTCGCCCGCTTTCACCACCTCCGGGAGCTGCTCAAAGGTCATCGAGACCCTGCGGCTGTCACCGACCACATCCTCGGTCGTGAGAATGAAGGGAGCGCCGGGTTCGAGTTCGATCGGCTCCGGGTCGATCTTGCCGAGACGCATCTTTGGCCCCGGCAGGTCGGCCATGATGGCGACCCGGGCGCCGAGTTCCCGGGATACCGCGCGAATGCGCTCAATGACTTCGGCGTGTTCTTCAAATCCGCTGTGGGAAAAATTCAGCCGGGCGACATTCATCCCCGCCTGGATCAACCGGGACAACATTTCCGGGGATCGCGAGGCTGGACCGATGGTTGCGACGATCTTCGTTTTGTGCTTGGGCAGAGGCATGGCGGTGACTTGCAGTTTCGGTTAAGAAAACGCGGTCACAAGCTCATTGTTGTCACGTTTCCCCTCATCGACGGACGGCTTGGACACAAAAAAACCGGGCGCGCATGCGGCCCGGCTTTGCAAACGGTTCCCCTGGTTCCGGGCGCTACCGCCGCTCGATGATCTCTCCCGTCGTCGCGAGCGCCGAGAAAAACCCGACGTAGCTGCCGCGCTTGTTGTAGCACCATACCGACCAGATCGGGGTGGCGTTAGCGCCGCGCTGCTGGAGCTGGAGGCTGAGCGAGCCGAGGCTCTGGCCGCGCTTCCCGGCGAACCGGCCGGCCTCTTTCCAGAGATCGGTCGAGTTGAACCGCACGTTCCGCAGGTTGATCGGCGACAACTGGCGCGTGATGGCGCGCGGGCTCAGCGTGGGGCGCTCCGAGATGATGCGGCCGCGGGCCACGATGATGTTCACATGCCCGCCGCCCCGTCCGGAGTTGCGCGCGGTGATGTACCACTGCGCGGGATTCGGATTGGCATTGTCGGCGGAAACCCAGACCACGCCGTTGCGATAGGCCGCGGGCAGGGCGTTGAGCGCTTGCAGCGCGGAGCCCGGCTCTGCCGAGCGAGCTCCGAGCGCGGTCAGGAAAATGGCGACGACGGAGAGGAGGAGCGAGCGGGTCATGGCCGTTTAGCGGGTCGGGATGCGCAGCACGGTGATGCCGCTGGAGTTGCGGAACTCCCGCGGGGTGAGCTGGGCGTCCTTGTTGGCATCCGAGTAGCGGCGGACGAAGTCAAAGACCTGCACATTGTTCCCGACACGGATGAGCTCCGTGCGCTCGAGCTTTCCATCGCGGTTCTGGTCAGCCAGGAGGAAGGTCCGCTGGTCGCCGCCCGCATTGGTCCACTCGACCATCGTTACCTCGCCGTCATGGTTCGTATCGGTCACCTCCAGCACCTTGTCCGCGTAGGCGGGTGGGAAGGTCTGGAGGGTCAGCGGCACCTGCCAGTCCGCCGGATTCTTCGGCTCGGTCTGGCAGCTGGAAAAGATCGCCGCCGTGAAAGCCGCGGAGCCTGCGAGAAATGCGGTGCGCACGGGTGATGGGGTCGCCATGGACTCGGGATACTGGAAACGCTTTGCTTCGGGCAACTGCAATCTAGCCGTTGGCGTTGCCTGCCTGCTGAGCCACCTGCTTCAGGATCGGGCCAAACTGGCCGGCCCAGAAGCCCGCCATCCGGGTCTTGCTCTCGAAGCCCGCGCTCCCAGCATTGCTGATGCGAGCCACTTTCGGGATCAGGCGGTAATCGTTCGTTCCCGGGATCTGCACGATCTGTACGTGGACGCGGAAGGTCGTTTTCTGACCGTAACTGCCGTACATCAACTCTCCAAAAGCTCCTGCCGGTTTGTCATAGGCCAGTGTATCCATCGAACTGCTCGGGGCCGGAGTGTAGCCATGCTGGGCAAAAGCCGCATTCGCCGCGGCGGAAATGGAAACCCAGTTGCTATTGGGAACAGTGACGGAACCTGGTCCGCCGGAATCCGCGACAGTGGTGGTGAGGCAACCGGCAAACGAAAGAGCCACGGCCAGCGCGGCGAGACAGGAAAGGAGGGATCGCATGGCGCGATGCTGCCGGATTCCATGCCACGCTCAAGCCGATATTTACGGGAATTTCGTCACGAATTCCCCGGGAACGGAACCCGTCTGGTTTTGGATATTGTGTTTTCCGCACAGAGATCAGCTTATGCTGGACGAAATCACCTTCACTCATTGGTGCAGTGAAAAACGGAAGCATTTCTATGTATGTCTAGATCGACGGTTTTAACTCATGCCATCTATCTGATGGCGATAGCTGCCATTATCTTTATGTTGAGAGGCGATATTTTGAGCCGGTATATTCAGGGGCGGCTTTCCAGTTCTGGAAAGGTCGATGTGCTGGAGACTGTGGTGCTCTACGACAAGGGAGGTAAAAAGGTCGGCGAGCTGTATCCTGGCATCGAATTGATGCCTCCAGACATTGGGGATCTGGATGACACCGATCTTTCGGATAATCAGAGATTTAAGCTTTTGATCGACTTGGCTGAGGTCGATTACAATCGGCTCAAGGAACGGAGCTATTCGGTTTACTCTGGCCGGGGAAAATAAGCGCGACCGGCTTTTTGCTCACAGGGAAATTCTGAAATTCCCTAGAAAGTGTAGGTGTAGTTCAGGATCACGCGAAAGTCCTGCACCGGCACTCCGCTGCCCGGCTCGTTGAAGGCATAGCGCAGGCGCAGCCAGAGATTGTTCAGCGGGCCCTTGAGGATGCGATAGTCCACCGTGGCGTTGATCTCCTGCTCCCAGTCGCCCTGCGGCAATGCGCCATAAACATAGTTGGAAAAGGCCGTCAGGCCAGAGAGGCCGATCTTGGCAAAGTTATAGCTGACTCCGAAGCCATAGGATTGCTCGCCCGCCTGGGCAAAGTCGGAAATCATCAGCATGTTGAAAGCCGGGTCCGCGCCGAAGGGGTTGCGCAGGTTGGAGTCTCTCGCGGTATTCGTATAGGCTAGGGAGAAGAGCGCCCCGCCGTAGCTCGCGCTCAGCCGCCCGCCATAGAGCTGCGTGGCGAAGCTTCCGACGTACTCCGCCCCGACGCTGCGCTGGTCGGCAATTTGCAGGTCGCCTCTCAGCTCGAAAAGCTCGCTGACGTTCCAGGTATACCCTGTCTGCACATAGCTGGTGCAAAAGAGATCGGGCGTGAGCTGGCTCATCGCGCCGAGATAGGCGTCGGTTTCCTTCCCGGCGACGAATCCGGCGAAGGCCGTCCCGCGATCCACCTGCGGCGCACCCGCGATCTCCGACATGGGTGCGAAGTCCGGCGTGTCGCGCCCCTTCATCTGCGTGATGTACCCGGCATTCACCTGCACATCCCGCCAGACCTCGGCTTTGACCTGATAGGCCTCAAAGGTGTTCGGAATCATCCGGGCGTCGTTCATGTTGATGAATGGCAGATTCAGCGTCTGCCGGTAGAGCGTGGCCGTGGCCGGGCCGGTGCGGAGCTTCACCCAGGCCTGCCCGAGAGTGAAAAAGCCGTCGCCGTCGGATTCCACCAGCCCCGAGCGGTTGTTGTTCTTTACGGCGACCAGGGGCTGGGTGGTATAGCCCGTCACCCCGATGCGGAGAAACCCCTTCCACCATCCCGTCGTCAGGTCCACCGCACCGCCTCCCGCAAAGGTATCCTGCACACCCTGGCTGTTACGTACCGACCGGTAATAGAACCTCGGGCGAAGGCTAAGCGACGTGTCGCGAATAAACGAATCCTCGGAAAGCCCTTTCAATGCTGTGCCCGGCTCCACCTCGCTCAGAGGCGAGAAGGGCGTGGGCAGGTCGCTGGCCTCCTCCGGCGGCTCGCTGTCATCAAAGAGAAAGCTCTGCGCCCGCGCAAACGAGACGCTAAGGGCCGTTGCCAGCAAAACGGCCGCCAGCCTCCTCATCGCGCCCGGAGTTTGACCGCAGCCTGCGACAAGGCGTGGGCGATGGCGCGCTTGCGGCGAATGGGGAAGCGGGCAAAGAGCAGCGTCTCGGCCGGTCCCCACAGCGTCACCCAGGCGACAATGATCAGGCTTTCGCTCAATACGGAGACGATGCGCCCTTCCCCGAGCCGCAGCACGGCCTCGCTCAGGCAGACAAAGATCGCGACCACCAGCAGGGCGACGAGGACGTTCCAGAAACCCTTGCGGCCGAGTTCGCGCAGTTCCTCGCTCGCGTCGATCTCCTCCTCGTGGAAGTGCCAGTGAATGGCCTCCGCCGCCTCGGCCTGGCGGGAAAGATCCTCCGCGGGTGTCACCACCTCGATTTCCAGCGGAGCCTTGGAGTGCACTCGCTCCGCGTGGCTGCGCAAAGATCGCGCCACGTCCGGGTGGATGCGGAGTTCCAGGAGCGGAGAACCGTCGGCATCCAGCATTTCATCAAGGGAACGGACGTTGATACTCAGGATTGCCGGGGCTTCACTCATGGTTGGAAAAGGTGGATGCGGCGCGAGAGTAGGGCGGACCCGGCGAGGAAAACAAGCCGCTTGCTATTCCACATCCCCCCGGACAGCATGCGGCTCATGTCCGACTCCACTGTTTCCTCTCCCGTGCAGGCACTTTCGAAAAGCCGGGGGTGGCTGATCTTTGCCGGGTTCCTTTCGGTCTTCGTCGGCTTCTTTGCCATGGGCTCGCCGTTCCTTTTTTCCATCGTGCTTGCCCAGTTTCTTGCCGCGTTCATCCTGATCAGCGGGTGCATCTCCCTGGGGCTCGCGATCTTTGGTAAACATGTGGCTCATCGCGTGCTCGATGGTTTTCTCGCCCTGCTGCGCATCGCGGCGGGCATCGTGCTCCTCGCCTGTGTCGCCTCCAGCGTGGCGGTGATCACGCTCATCCTGGCGGTTTTCCTCATTATCGAAGGCATCACGGTCATCATCGGCGCGTTCAAGATGCGCGAGCATGCCGGCTGGGTCTGGACTCTGATCAGCGGTCTGGCCGCCCTGGTGCTCGGTGTGATGGTTTACTCCCACTGGCCCAATGACTCGGCCTGGGTGATCGGTCTGTTCTATGGAATCAACTCGCTCTTCTGGGGCATTTCGCTGCTTTCCATGGGATTCGCCGCTCCCAAGTCCGCCGCCGCCTGATTCGGGACGCTATTTTCAGGCCTTTCGGGCCGGATTGGCCCGACGCAATCCTGCGGGCAATTTAGCTGGCGCACCCAGGGCGATTCGGCAAGAGTGACGCGGAATTTTCCCGCCATGCTTCCGTCGTCCACTGCTAATCTCTTAAAAACAGGGCCTTTGGTCGCCGCATTGCTCTTGGCGGTGACCGGATGCCAGAAACGGGCTGAAACTCCGGTCAGCGCGACGCCCCCGGTCAAGATCTTCTCCCTGCCGGAAGCCGACGAGACGCCGTTCCGCAGTTTCCCGGGCGAGGTTACCCCGCAGGACAATGTCCGCCTTTCCTTCGATGTCTCGGGCCGCCTGATTGATTTCCCGGTCTTCGACGGGCAGGTCGTCCGCCAGGGCGATCTGGTCGGCCAACTCGATCCCGCCGACTTCCGCGCTGCGCTCGACGCCGCCCAGACGACCTTTCGCACCGCCCAGCAGGAGTTTGAGCGCCAGCGCACCCTGCGCCAGCGCAATGTCATCGCCCAGAGCGAGCTCGACCGCCAGCGCGAGGCGTTTGAACGCGCCGAGGCCAGTCTCCGCACCGCCCAGCGCGCCTTTGACGACACGCGGCTGGTGGCTCCGATCAAGGGCCGCATCTCCCGCCGCTTCGTGCGCAATCACCAGAATGTCCAGGCTCGCGAGCCGGTCGTGTTGCTTCAGAACATTGCGACTCTCGACATCGACGTGCAGGTCCCCGAGGCCCTCATGGCCATCGTGAATCGCAACGCCACCGCCGAGGAGGCCAACCGCCTCATCGAGGCCTACGTGGAGTTTGCCGCCGTCCCCGGCGAGCGCTTCCCGCTGACCCTGCGGTCCTTCGCCACCCAGGCCAACCCCGCCTCCCGCACGTTCCTTGTCTCGTTCAATCTCAACCCGCCGGAGGATCGCAACATCCTCCCCGGCATGACCTGCACGGTCTCCCTGCGTTTCCGCAATCCCGACGGCACGCCGGTCGTGCAGCCCGGCCTCTTCCAGATTCCGCTCCGCGCCTTGCTGACCTCGGAAGGCAAGACCTGGGTGTGGCGGTGGAGTGAGCAGACCGGCCAGGTCTCCCGCATCCCGGTCGAGATGGTGGCTCTCACGGGCGACTCCGTGCAGGTGCGCTCGACGGATCTCAAGGCGGGCGACGAACTCGTCGCCTCCGGTGTTCGCTTCCTCGATGAAGGCATGACCGTGCAGCGCTTCGAGACTCACAAGCCTTAACGGCGGAAAGCACTCGCATGAATCTCGCCGAGGCATCCATCCGCAATCGTACCATCACCTGGGTCTTCACCGTCCTCATGGTGGTGCTGGGCGTGGGAGCGTATCTCAATCTCTCCCGGCTCGAAGACCCCGAGTTTACCATCAAGGACGCTCTCATCATCACGCCGTACCCCGGCGCGACGGCGCAGGAGGTGTCCGATGAAGTCACCGACCTGATCGAGCGCGCTGCCCAGCAACTCGGGCAGGTCGACCGCGTCGTTTCGCGCTCCGAGCGCGGACGCAGCACGGTGACCGTCATGATCAAGGACCAGTACGGCGCGAAGGAACTCCCCCAGGTGTGGGACGAGCTTCGCCGCCGCGTCAACGACGTGCAGCGCCAGTTGCCGCCGGGAGCGGGGCCTTCGCTGGTCCTCGATGACTTCGGCGATGTCTTTGGCGTGTTCTACGCCATCACGGGCGAGGACTATTCCTACGCCCAGCTTTACGAGGTGGCCAAGCTCCTCCGTCGCGAACTGCTTCTCGCCAAGGATGTGCAGAAGGTCGAGCTCTTCGGCGTCCAGCAGGAGACGATCTACGTCGAGATTTCCCGCGACCGCAGCGCCCAGCTCGGCATCAGCCCGGAGCAGATTCACGCCGCCCTGCGTGAGCAGAATCTCGTCGTTCCCAGTGGTCAGGCCGATGTCGGTTCGTTCCGCGTCGCCCTGAGCCCGACCGGCGAGTTTCAAAGCGTGGAGGATTTCGAGAATCTCATCGTCCGCCACGGCACCGAGGAGAATGCCCTCGTCCATCTGCGCGACATCGCCACCGTTCGTCGGGGCTACAGCGAACCGCCGGACACCATCCTGCGCTATGATGGCAAGCCCGCCATCGGCTTCGGCATTTCCACCGTCAGCGGCGGCAATGTCGTCACGATGGGTGCCGCCGTGCAGGAGCGCATCCGCCAGCTCGGTTCACAGATTCCGCTCGGCGTGCAACTGCACAAGGTCTCGTTCCAGGCCGACACGGTCACCGAGTCGATCAATGCCTTCGTGGCCAATCTCGGCCAGTCGGTCGTGATCGTCATCGTTGTGCTGCTTCTCGCCATGGGCTTGCGCAGCGGCCTCATCATTGGCTCGATCCTTTTGATCACCATCTGCGGCACCTTCATCGTGATGAAGTCCCAGGGGCTCATCCTGGAGCGCATTTCGCTCGGGGCGCTCATCATCGCCCTCGTGATGCTGGTGGACAATGCCATCGTCATCACCGAAGGCATGCTCATCGCCATTCAAAAGGGCGTCGACCGCATGAAGGCCGCGAAGGACATCGTGAAGCAGACCGCCGTGCCGCTGCTCGGCTCCACCGCCATCGCGGTGCTCGCCTTTGGCGCGATCGGCCTCTCCGATGACAAGACCGGCGAGTATTGCCGCTCCCTCTTTGACGTGCTCCTGATCTCGCTCCTCCTGAGCTGGATCACCGCCATCACCATCACGCCGCTCTTCTGCTTCCTCTTCCTCAAGGCGGGCAAGAAAGTCGACGGCGCGCAGCCAAAGGACCCCTACGCGGGTGCGATCTATCAGGGATACAAAAAGATCCTCGTCCTATGCCTGCGCTTCAAGTGGGTCACGGTGATCGTGATGGTCGCCATGCTCGCGCTTTCCGTGTGGGGCTTTGGATTCGTCGAGAACAGCTTCTTCCCCAACTCCACCCGCACGCAGTTCATGATCGATGCGTGGTCGCCGGTCGGCACCCGCCTCGATGCGACGGAAAAGACCGCCGCCGAGATGGAGGAATATCTCAAAACCGTTCCCGGCATCACGCATGTCACCACCTGTGTGGGGCAGGGCGCGCTGCGTTTCCTCCTCACCTACGCGCCGGAGCGTTTTGACTCCGCCTACGCGCAGTTCATCGTCGATGTCGACCAGCACTCGACCATCGACCGCGTGCAGCCTGAGGTGCAAAAGGCGCTGAGCGCGAAATTCCCCGACTCGCTCATCATCACCAAGCGCTTCCTGCTCGGCCCCGGCGAGGGCGGCCGCATCCAGATCCGCTTCTCCGGCCCGGACTACGCGGAACTCCGCAAGCTCTCCGACCAGACCATGACCATCCTGCGCGCCGATGGCGGTGCGATGGGCGTGCGCATCGACGCCCGGGAGGAAGTGCCCGTCATCCGCCCGCAGTTCTCCGAGGCCCAGGCGCGGCTCGTCGGCCTCACCCGCTCCGATCTCGGCGCAGCCCTGGCCTCCGCCACGAGCGGCCGCCGCATCGGCGTCTATCGCGAGGGCGACGACCTCATTCCCATCGTCGCGCGTGCTCCCGAGAGCGAACGAAGCAACCCCGATGCCATTCGCGACATCCAGATCTTCAGCCCCACCGTGGGACGCGGCATCCCGATCCGCCAGATCGTCTCGGAGTTCAAGACCGAGCTGGAGGACCCCATCATCATGCGCCGCAACCGCATGCCGACCATCACCGTTCACGCCGACCAGAGCAGCGGACTGGCCAGTACGTTGTTTGACCGCATCCGCCCGCAGATCGAGGCGATCAAGCTGCCGCCCGGCTACAAGATGGAGTGGGGCGGCGAGCACGAGGACTCCTCCAAGGCCCAGGCGGCACTCGCCGGCACCCTGCCGATCTTCGTCCTGCTCATGGTGCTCATCGTGGTCTGCCTCTTCAACTCGCTGCGCATCACCGCGATCATTTGGCTGACCGTCCCGCTTTCCCTCGTCGGCATCGTCGTGGGTCTGCTGACCTTCCAGCAGCCCTTTGGCTTCATGGCCCTGCTGGGCGCGCTCAGTCTCTCCGGCATGCTGATCAAGAACGGCATCGTGCTCATCGACGAGATCAACGCCCAGCTGAAGTCCGGCAAGGACCAGTGGGACAGCGTCATCGACGCCTCGGTCAGCCGCGTGCGCCCTGTCCTCATGGCGGTCCTTACCACCGTCTTTGGCCTCATCCCGCTCACCGTGGATGTGTTCTTCGGAGCCATGGCGGTCACGATCATCGTCGGGTTGCTCTTCGCCTCGGTCTTGACGCTGCTCGTCGTGCCGACCCTGTACGTGATCTTCTTCCGTTTCCGTCCGGCGGAGTGAATGGACTGATCCCCGGGCCGCCTTTTCGGAAATGAAAAAAGTCCTCAACGTCCTTCTGCTGCTCCTGGCGTGGCCGGTCGTGCTGCTCTGCCTGCTCTGGACGGCTGGCGCGCTGTACTTTGACCTGCCCTGGGCCGCGCTGCGCACCCCTGCCGCGATCCTTTATCCTATCGCAGCCATCGTGATCGCATGGCGTACGCGCGGGGCCTGGAGGAAGGTCGGGGTGATTTTCGCCGCCTTCGCCCTTGTCACCGCCTGGTGGCTCACGCTTCAGCCCAGCAATGACCGCGACTGGCAGCCCGAGGTGGACCGCACTGCCTGGGCGGAGATCAATGGCGACGTGGTGACGATTCACAACGTCCGCAACTTCGAATACCGCACGGCCACGGATTTCACCCCGCGCTGGGAGACGCGCACCGTGCGCCTTTCCCAACTGACCGAGGGCGACATCTATGTCAACTTCTGGGGCTCCGAACTCATGGCGCATCCCATCGCCAGCTTCCAGTTTGCCGACGGCCCGCCGATTGCCATCTCCATCGAGATCCGCCGCGAGGTTGGGGAGGGGTTTTCCGCCCTCGGCGGCCTGTACCGGCAGTTTGAGCTCGTCTACGTCGTGGGCGACGAGAAGGATCTCATCAGAGTCCGCACCAATTTCCGCCCCGGCGAAGATGTCTATCTCTACCGCACGACGCTCACGCCGGACGAGGCTCGCGAGCGGTTCCTCGAGTACATCACCGTGCTGAACTCTCTCCACCAGCGCCCGCGTTGGTACAATGCCGTCTTTGCCAACTGCACCACGGCCATTCGCTCCCAGCGCGAGCGGGCGTTACGTTCCGTGTGGGATTGGCGCATGCTGATCAATGGCCGGGGCGACCAGATGCTCTTTGAACGCGGGGCCATCGTGACCGACGGGCTGCCCTTCGACCAGCTCCGCGCCCAGGCTCTGATCAACAAGGCCGCTCAACAGGCCAATGACTCCCCGAGCTTCTCGCAGGATATCCGCAAGGGCCGGGTGGGATTCTAGATCGCGATGGGCGGGAAGGCTGCATTCCAGGCATGGGCGGGAGTGAGATTGCTCGCTCCGATCCTCGGGGTTTTTGCTTTTGTTTCGCCCTGCTGGTCTGCGGGAAATGGTAATACGACAGAAATCCCAACCCTCCGCGCCCAGGAGCTGCTTCTCCGCAGCCAGCCCCGCAGCGTGCGCCCGGCCGAGCGGCTGTCGCTTGCGCTGGGGTCTGCCCAGGCCGCCTTCCCGGGCATGGTCGCGGGCAACCGTCGCGATATCGAGATTTACTCCGCCGCCGTCGATCAGGTCGTCAGGACCTTGCAGGACGGGGGTTATTCCAGCCGCGAGGTTACGGGCGCGGGCGGGACCTTCCGCCTGGTGGTGGACCGGGAAGGAAAGAACCTCCTCGATCCCGCCGAGGCCAGCTCGATCCTGCTCGCCAGCACGGTGCGCCTGAGCGGATTGCGCGCTCGCACCACGGAGGCGGGCGTGGGGGTTCCCTACGTCTTTTGCTATTTTCAGGGATCGCCGTTCCTCAAAAATCAGCCCGGCGTCTCGCGTGCGGGCATCTCGGTTCCCGTTACCGCGCTTCTTGTTTTCGACAAGGGCGAGGCCCGGCTCAGCTTCATCAACCGCCTGAACGAAAATCGCGCCGAGGTCGACGGACAAAAGCGCACGCTCGCCGCCGATTTCTCCGCCGCCATCGCCCAGACCCTTTCCCGCACTCCCAATCGCCCCTTCGACATTCCCGGGCTGCTTTTTACCCGTCACTTCCTCCCCAATGCCGGGCTCTTCCAGTTCCAGCTCTACGATCCGAATCGCATTCCCGTCATCCTCGTTCACGGCCTGTTCTCCCGGCCCGAGGCCTGGACCCCGGTGCTTAACGGCCTCCTGGCTGATCCGCAGATTCGCAAACGCTATCAATTCTGGTTCTTCTTCTACCCCACCGGCCTGCCGATCTGGCAGTCGTCGATGCTGCTCCGCCGCGACCTCGACCGCTACCACGCGGAGTTGGAGAAAAATGGCCGCCAGCCGAATCTCCATCGCATCATCCTCGTCGGCCACAGCATGGGCGGACTCATTTCCAGCCTCACCGTGCGCGATCCGGGCCGGAGCTTCTGGGCCTCGCTCTCTGACAAGTCGCTGGAGGATCTGGAACTCAGCCCCGAGGCGCGCAGCCTCGTGAAGGACATGGTGAAGTTTAAGCCGCGCGAGGACATCGGCCGGGTGGTCTATGTGACCACGCCGCATCGCGGCAGCCCCATCCCGCACAATCCCGTCATCGTCCAGGCCATCCGCTTCATCCAGATGCCGCGCACCTTCAGTCGCCGGGATCGCGAGGTGCTGGTCGACGCGATGAATGAAGACCTTGAGGGGCTTTTTACTCTCCCGGCCAATAGCATTCGTTTCCTGAAATCCGGCTCTCCCGTTCTCGAGGCGGTGGAAACGCTGCCCTTCGCTCGGGATATTCCCCAGCACTCCATCATCGGCGACCGCGGCAAGGGAGACTCGCCGGACAGCACCGACGGCGTCGTGCCCTACTGGTCTGCGCATCTGCCGACGGCTATCTCGGAAAAGATCATTCCTTCCGATCACAGCGCCCCGCAGAATCCCGAGACCACAAGGGAAATCCGGCGCATCCTGCTGGACGACGTTAAGCAGTAGCCTGCTTCGGAAGGCTGCCGTCGCGCCTTCTTTCGTGCGGTGAAATCGCCTTTTGCGAAATCAGGGCCGTTCCCCGATGTCGGAAATTCCGGAATGCAGGATGGTGCGTCAGGGTTTACTTCCGATGAGGGTATCAAGGTTTATTGGAATCTGGGTTGTTGCAGGCGTCCTGATCACTGACGGACGCGCCGGGAGTCCATCGGAAAAAATCAACCGCATCGTCGACTTTCAGGGCGACGGCGTCACCATCACGAGCAACTTCGAGGGCGGTCGCCTGAACGCGGTCACTTCGAACGGCCAGGGGAGCTTCACTGCTCTGGTTGCTCCAGAGGTTAGGCCCATGAGCAACGACCAAGCCTGGTACGCTTTCAAGATTTCCTCCCAGAGCAAGAGGCGCGTCACAGTCGCCCTCACCTATACGGATGGCAAAAGCCATCTCTTTGCACCCAGGCTCAGCCATGACCGGCGGACCTGGGCGTTACTGCCCGAGACCTCGATAAGCAAGGCCTCCGATGGCCGGGGCGTGGTGTTGCGTCTCGATGTCGGACCCGAGCCATTGTGGGTCTCGGCGCAGGAGCTTTTCACGGAAACCGATTTCAACGAGTGGATCGATGGTCTGGCAAAGAAGCCCTTCATCACCACCGCGCAAATCGGCGAATCCACCCAGGGCCGCCCGATTCGCAAGCTGGAGATCACCGAGGCTCCGGCGGACGCTCCGCTGGTTGTTGTCCTCGGTCGCCAGCATCCGCCGGAGGTCACGGGAACGCTTGGTCTCAAGTCCTTCATCGAAACCCTCGCCGGGGATTCCGTGCTGGCTCAATCCTTCCGCAAACAATACCGCGTCCTCGTCATGCCGCTGGCCAACCCCGATGGCGTGAATGCCGGGCACTGGCGCTTCAACGTCAACGGCGTCGACATCAATCGCGACTGGGGCAGCTTTGAGCAAAAGGAGGATATCGTCCTGCGTGATGAAATCCTGCGCGCCCGCACCGCCGCGAAGGACCAGATGCCTTTCTTCATCGACTACCACTCGACCCGCAAGGATGTCTTCTATCCCCGCCCCGCGGTGACGAGCAGGAAGCCGGACTCCGACCTCGAGGAACCCGATCGCTTTATGCGCAAGTGGCTCGCCCGGGTGAAAGAGCTCACGCCCGGCAAGCCGGTGCCGCTCGAGGTGAGCCCTGCCACCCGCGACAAGAAGCTCAACGCCTCCACCTGGATGCGCGACCTCGGCGCGGCCAGCGTCACCCACGAATTTGCCCACGACACGGATCGCGAGGTCATCCGCAAGGCCGGGGAGGCCGATGCGGTGGCTCTCATGGAGCTGCTCCCACGGGAGTCGGCTTCGCGCCTGGGGGATTAGATTTATGAGTATGACTGGTTTGTATTGCTCGGCTTGCGGATTGGATCACGACATGACGGTGCCACAGAATCTGTGCACCTCCTGCGGCAAGCCCCTGTTTGCCCGCTATGATTTGAAAGAGGCCGCCCGCACGCTCACGCCGCAGTCGCTCGCCACCCGTGGCAAGTCGCTCTGGCGTTATCGCGAGGTGCTCCCCGTGCACAAGGATGAGGACATCGTCACGCTCGGCGAAGGCTGGACTCCCATGCTCCACGTGCCGCGTCTCGGCGCGAAGCTTGGGATGGAACGCCTCTACATCAAGGACGAGGCGCAGAATCCCACGCAGAGCTTCAAGGCGCGCGGCATGACCGGCGCCGTGTCGATGGCCAAACAGTACGGCATCAAGAAACTCGCCGTCCCCTCCGCAGGTAATGCCGCCGGCGCTCTCGCCGCCTACGCTGCACGAGCAGGCATCGAGGCCCACATCTTCATGCCTGCAGACACGCCGCAGGCCAACATCATCGAGTGCCGCGAAACCGGTGCGCACGTCACGCTCATCAACGGCCTCATCACAGATTGCGGCGCAGAGGTCGCCAAACGCAAGGCTGCCGAGGGGTGGTTTGACGTGTCCACGCTCAAGGAACCTTTCCGCGTCGAGGGCAAAAAGACTCTCGGCTACGAACTCGCCGAGCAGTTCGATTGGAAACTGCCAGACGCGGTTCTTTATCCCACCGGCGGAGGCACCGGCCTCATCGGCATGTGGAAGGCTTTTGACGAAATGCAGCAGATGGGCTGGATCGGCTCCGAGCGCCCGCGCCTTTACACCATCCAGGCCTCCGGCTGTGCGCCCATCGTGCGCGCCTTCGAGGAGGGCAAGCGCTTCGCGGACGAGTTCCCCAACGCGGCGACAAAGGCCTCCGGACTGCGCGTGCCGAAGGCCATCGGAGATTTCCTCATGCTTGACGCTCTGAGGGCATCGGGTGGCGGAGTGGTTGCCGTACCCGATGAGGAAATGATCCAGGCCGTGCGCGAACTCGGCTCTGCCGAGGGCATCTTCGCCGCGCCGGAGGGAGCCGCCTGCTACGCCGCGCTGAAGCACCTGCGCGCTCAAAACGTGATCCGTGCCGACGAACAGGCCGTGATCTTCAACACTGGAGCCGGGGTGAAATACCTCGAGTGCTTCCATGACTGATGCGGAATTGACAATTCCCTCCGTGCGCAGCTGGCGCAGGCCATCGCTGAGCACGCAGATCTTCATCGGTCTGATCCTGGGCGGCGTCTTCGGCTGGGCTTTCCCCGCCATCGCCGTCCACGGGGAATTGCTCAAGGATATCTTTCTCAACCTGATCAAGATGATGGTCGGGCCCCTGGTCTTCGCCAGCATCGTCCAGGGAATCGCGGGCGGCGGTGATCTCAAGCGCGTCGGCCGCATCGGACTCAAGTCCATCATCTACTTTGAGGTCATCACGACTCTCGCTCTCCTGGTCGGCCTGGTCTTCGCCAATGTCATTCGTCCCGGCCAGCACGTCGCCCTGCACTCCAGCGCCGCGGTTGCCGGAGTTCCAGCGGGCAAGCCCCAGACCGTCGCCGAGATGGTCCTGCACGCCGTGCCCACGAGCGTCTTCGATGCGCTGGCTCGCGGAGATGTACTCCAGATCGTGACGTTCTCGGTCATCTTCGCCATCGCACTCTCCCTCGCGGGCAAGGCGGGCGAGCCGATCCTGAAATTCACCGAGGGCCTCACGCAGGTGATGTTCAAGTTCGCCGGGCTGGTGATGCTCTTCGCCCCTCTCGGCGTGGCCGGAGCCATGGCCTTCACGATTGCGAAAAACGGCACGGGCATCCTCCTCAGCCTCGGCGCGCTGGTCGGCACGGTCTATCTCGCATTCATCGCCTTTCTCGCCCTGGTGCTCGGTTCGGTCATGCTGGTCTTCCGCATCCCGGTGATGCCTTTTCTCCGTGCGGTGAAGGAGCCGTGCCTCATCGCCTTTGGCACGACGAACAGCGAATCCGCCCTGCCCAAGGCCTTCCAGGCCATGGAGAAATTTGGCGTGCCCAAGGGTATCGTCGGTTTTGTCCTCCCCACGGGCTACACCTTCAATCTCGATGGCGCGGCGGTTTATCTCACGGTCGCCATCATCTTCATCTCGCAGGCCGCCGCCAATGTCACCGGCGTCACCCTCACCTGGTGGCAGCAGGTGTTAATGGTATTGACTCTTATAGTGACCTCCAAGGGTGTCGCTGCCGTGCCTCGCGCCGCCATCGTCGTCCTTGTCGCCGCCCTGCACACCTTTGGCCTGCCTCTGGAGGGAGCGGCGCTCCTCATCGGCATCGACGCCATCCTCGACATGGGGCGCTCCGCCGTGAACGTCTTTGGCAACTGCCTCGCCACCGTCGTCGTCGCCAAGTGGGAGGGTGAGTTCAATCAGGAACAGGCCCTCTCCGCCTACGGCCCGCAATCTTTATCCCAGTCCACATGAGAAACCTCATCGCCAGCATTCTGATCATATCCTCCGCCAGCGTCTTTGCAGCGGAGACAGACACCGCCGCTCCCGTCACCGGGCCCAAGGCCGGTACGCTCCTCGTCGTCGGGGGCGGGGACAAAACCAGCATCTGGCCTGCCTTTCTCGATCTCGCCGGTGGAAAGGACGCGCCGATCGTCGTCATCACCACAGCCAGCCCGAAGAGCGGCACGGATAACAAGGACTTCACGGAACTCCAGGCTCTTGGCGCCACGCACCTTACACTCCTGCACACCGAGGACCGCACCAAGGCAAACTCCACCGATTTTACCGCGCCCCTCCGCGAGGCAAAGGCGGTCTGGATCACCGGCGGTCGCCAGTGGAGGCTGGTGGATTCCTATCTGAACACGAAAACGGAGAAGGAAATCTTCAACCTTCTGGATCGCGGCGGCGTCGTTGGAGGCAGTTCGGCGGGAGCATCCATCCAGGCATCCTATCTTCTGCGCGGAGCCCGCTCTGGCAACGGCGTCCTCATGGCGGCCGGATACGAGGAGGGCTTCGGGTTTCTCCGCAATACTGCCGTCGACCAGCATGTGAATACCCGGGACCGGGCCGACGACATGCTGAAAGTCCTGGAGGCGCACCCCGCCCTCCTCGGCATCGGCCTCGATGAGTCGACCGGCATCATCGTGCGCAAGGATCGCGCCGACGTGATCGGCGCCGGGTACGCTCATTTTACCGCCCGGGAGGTGGGCAAGGATCGGTCCTTCGAGTTGCAGGCTGGCGGCGCGTTCGATCTCGCCAGCCGCCATCCCATCGATCTCGTCTCCGAGCAGTCGGGCGACCAGGGGCTGACCACGCCGAAAGACCCCGGCTCCGTGAGGGTTGCGATCTATGCCGACGAGGGCAGCCCGAAGGCTCCGGATCTGATCGAGGGATGCCTTGGCACTCTCCCCGATAAATTTCACCTCGAGCGGGTAACCGCCGAGCAGATCCGCCAGGGAGCGCTGGCCAACTTCGACGTCATCGCGCAGGGCGGGGGACGCGCCTCCCTCCAGGCCGACGCTCTCGGTGACGACGGCAGGGAAAAGATTCGCGAATTCCTCCGCAAGGGCGGCGGTTACGTCGGCATCTGTGCCGGGGCCTATCTCGCCGCCGCCGACCGGCCTTATTATCTTCGCATCATCAACGCTCGGGTCGTTGATCGGGAACATTGGGCTCGCGGAGGCGGCGACGTGCAGATTCGCTTCACTGATGAGGGCAAGGTAAACCTCCGCCAGGAGTCTCCGGTGGTCCAGATCCGCTACAACCAGGGACCGCTTCTCGCCCGGGATTCCCACGCCGATCTACCCTCCTATACGGAACTCGCAGTTTACGAGACAGAGATTGCAAAAAAAGGTGCGCCTGAGGGGGTTATGAAAGGGACTTCGGCCATGGTCAGCGCGCCTTTCGGGAACGGAAGGGTGTTCCTGAGCAGCCCTCACCCGGAGCGGACACCGGGTTTGGAAAGCATTTTGCAGTCAGCTGTCCTCTGGGTCGCAAAAAGGGATACGCCGCCGAATCCGTAAAAATCAGGGAGCCTTCCTGATGGCAAAAAAAGGGCTGGAATTTAATAACGATCTAAATGATCGTGATTAACAATAAAGGGAAAACCAACCGAAAATGACACACACGCTGCAAAAAACCTCCCGAGGGAAAGTGGGGGGACAACTCACCCGGCTCTTGGCGATCGCTGCCATCGCCGGAGGTTTATCTGAATCGATCAACGCAGCCACGTATACGTGGGACGGCGGTACGGGTTCTACAAGTGCCTGGAACACTGCGGCCAACTGGACGGATGACACGGTTAGTTTTGGTCCGAGTTCTATTCTGTATTTTTCGGCTCCGGGGACTGTCTACAACACCGTTCAAATCAATTCCTATGTCGTAAGCAATGGAAATGCAGCCACGCTGATCTTCGGATCGGAGACATCTGGAAGCGGTGGGATTTCCATTATTGGAAACAATAACACCATCACGCTCGTGGGAACTCTCGGATCGAGCCTCGGATTTACCGGCGATCTCGCTTCTGCGAATATCGGCCTCTGGGTTCAGGCAGGCGCGGGCGTCAATGGCCTGTATGCCAACGACACCTCGACTAACACTGCGACAAAATCCAAGGTTGGGGTGCCGATAAGTGTTGGCTTGAACACCACCTTCCTCAACGAATCTGGAAGCGATTTCTATCTGGATTCGAGGTTGCGTAGTAATAGTGGAGGTTCGCTCATCCTGCGCAAAGGATCGTGGGTGATCGATTACGCAGACGTTGTAAACGGCAGCGGAGAAAGTAGTGAAATCAAAGGCATTACCATTGAGGACGCCAAGTTAACACTCAATGTTTCTGGAGGAACGACTGGAACGAATTCGAACAGTCCTCTTGGACGAGGAGCGTTGAATCTCGGCTTGGCGGGCTCGGACAAGGACGCTGTATTTGTGTTCACCTCACTGCAGCGAGCTTCCGACGCAGACAGCAATCGACTGACTCCCACCTCTGGCAATGTGGTCAATGTTGGAGAGGGAACCGGGAAGCGAGTGATTCAAAACGGCAGTGCTGCGAATAAGGAGCTTTATTCGTCCCTCACCATCAACGGGTCTGCCACCTTGACGCTGGACAATAACAATATCGACGGCGCTTCTATGGAGATCAGCGCGGACGCGTCGGGAGTTAGTAGCTCGAACGACGCTCTGACCGGAGTCCGGGGTACCGGAAACCTCTACCTGACGGGCGGCGGTACATATTTTACCAAAGCCGGAGTAGTCGATGTTACCAAGGGCGTTCGCAACAGCTTCACCGGAAAAACGACGGTTAACCAGGGAACACTGCAGTTCATCGAGAGCGGCGGATTTCAGAAGTCTTCCGTCATCCAGGTCGACAAGCAGGGCGTGCTCGATGTCAGCCAGGCGACCAGCGGATACATCGTCGGCGACAGTGCCTATCTCAGCGGTTCCGATACGCAGACTCTCTCGGGTACGGGCCACGTCGTTGGTACGCTCTTGCTCGGCAGCCAGTCCGTCCTGCGAGCAGGCGGCACAGATGCCGGCAGCTATCGGGCGTCGCTCTCCTTTGATAGTGATCTTTCGCTCGGACCATTAACTGTCGCAGATTTGTCAGGTGTCTATTATGGAGCAGTAGATACGACAGGAGTTCTTTCCTATGCGGGTGAACTGCGTGTGACCCTGGCACAGGGATTCACGGCAGACGGTATTTACGATTTGTTTGGGTTTGGCTCGGATGCCGGAGACTTTGCCGCGATCACGGTATATGCGGGTGAGACGCTGCTGGGCAGCCTCGCGCAGGGCGTGGGCGAGTTCGCCACGCTGTGGACGGGCTCAGTCGCAGGGCAGGATTATTCCTTCGACCAGCTGAGCGGCGACCTCACCGTGAGTGCGATTCCCGAGCCCGGCACGATGGTGCTGCTCGGGTTGGCCGCATTCTTGCTTATTGTTAACAAGCGCCGGTTCGCCCGGCACTAATGAATCGTTAGGATGTTGCTGCCTGATCCCATACGAAACACGTCGCACGTCCGCCCGTCCCCGGGCGGGCGTGAGGCTGGTTTTTCTCTCGTGGAGGCCTGCATGGCGATCGGCCTGGTGGCCTTTTGCCTTGTGGCCCTGCTGGGGCTGTTTCAGATCGGCCTGAGCCAGGAGCGCCAGGCCGTGGATCAGGTGAGGGCGACGCATATCCTGGCCGCTGTCTCCGATGAGTTTCGCGGCCTCGGCCGCCTCCCGGATGGCTCCAGCAGCACGCAAACCCGGGGCGTCCGGTACAAGCTCCAGCTTCCCTCCTCGGGGGCCTCCGTGCTGCAGCCGTCGGCCTCGCTCAAGGTCGATGAACAGGGCGAAATCGCGACGGCCAACGAAGCCTATGTCATTCATTACTGGATCACTCCGCCGAGCGTCACTCAGGGCATCTATGCGCCCTATAAGTTGAGAGTCATCGTGGCCTGGCCGGGCAGCGCAAGCATCAAGGGCGCCGTCGAGTCGCCGGAGCTGAAAAACATCCGCGGATACGTGGAGACAACCCTGGAGTTCAATCGTGGATAGACGCAGGCAACAGCGCGCCTTCACGCTCATCGAACTTCTCGCCGCCACCGCCGTCTTCGTGCTTCTCATGGGCCTGCTCATGCAGGTGCTGGGATCAGTCAGCAGCACGAGCGATCTCTCCCAGCGGCGGATCGAGATTCTCCGCCAGGCCATCAGCGCCCTCCAGCGGGTCGAGTTTGATCTGCGCGACACCATCCGTACGGGAGGATCGGGAATCTTCGTGGTCAAGGGGGGATCGGGCAATATCAACGACTCGCTCTACTTTCTCGCCCCCGTTTCGGCAAGCATCGGCCCCTCGGGCGATCCGCGCAAGCTGTCGCTCGTGAGGTACGGGGTCGCCTCCCCGGCAACCGGCCAGCCCTCGTTCGGCCAGTGGCCGGAAATGCCGGCGCTTTCGCGCACGGTGAAGCCATTCGGATGGGATGACGACATCGGCACGCTCCTGCCGCTCACCGCCAGCGGCGCGGAGGACGTCTTGTCCAAAGGTGACATTCAACAAATCTCCCCCGGCATCATCAGGTATGAAATCTGCTTCCAGCAATGGGACGGATCGATCACCAGCCAGCCGCCGTCGAGCTGGAGCAGCGTACGCGCTCTGCTTATCGGCGTGGTGGCGATCGACAGGAAGGCGGCGTCGCGTTTGACGCAGGGGGAGAGGGATTCCCTGGCTTTGAAGTTCGACAAGCCAGGAAACAACGATCGCCCTTCGGCAAAATGGAACGGCGTCATAGGGAACCTCCCCCAGAGCGTTCGGGAAGGAATTCGCATCTATGAACAAACCATATCAATCTAATCGCTCCGCCTTTTCGGTGGTGGAGCTGCTCACGGTGATCTCGCTGATCTCCGTGCTCACGGTGATCGCCACGCCTGCCGTCTCCTCCATCATGGGAGCCAGCGGCACCACCCGTGCGGTCAACGACGTCTCCAGCGTGATGGAGCACGCCCGCCAGTCCGCCATGAAGCTTAGCACCTGGGTCTGGGTCGGCGTGGCCGACGTCACCGCCGACAATAATGGCTCGCCGCAGATCTGCATCGTGGAGCTTGCCAGCAAGGACGGCTCCTCCGATGCGTCCCCGGCAAACCTGATGCCGCTCCGGCGCAATGTGAACGTGCAGGGGGTGAAGTTCTCGCCGGCGGCGGATCCCTCCGCCACGATCATTGGATCGGCGAGGCCCGTATCGAGCCTCAAGTGGACGGTGACCACGACGAGTGGCCGGCAGGATATTGACTTCGCCGACAAGGCGATCGGCTTTTCCCCGAAGGGCGAGGCCATGCTGGACGGAGACGTCGCCCCGGCCTGGATCAAGGTTCCCTTTGTCGCGTCCAATAACAGCGCCGATTCCAAATCCGTGCTCGTATCCGGGCCGTCCGGCCAGGTCGTTGTCGTACACTAGGATGAAGGGGCGTTTTCTCCGGCGTTTCCAGCGGGGCGGAGCGCTCCTTGTGACGCTGGCCTTCGTGGTGCTCGTGACGGTGGCGATCCTCGCCTTCGTCGCTCATACCCAGAGCGCCCTCCTCGCCGCCCGCGCCACGGTGTCGCGGATGGAGAGCGACAATCTCATGACCAGCGCCCTGGAGTCGACCCTCAGCGACCTCCGGATGGAAATGCTCGCGGGCGCCCTGAAGGACTCCGCCCGCACGAACTTTGACTCTCTCGATCCGCTCGTCGTTCGGCGCAGGTGGGCCATGGTCCCGTCGCGGCTGGTTTCCGCCAACCTGCCCGCCAACGGATTTGAGAACCTCGTGAAGCAAAGCCTTTACCGGAAGAACTTCTATCCCGGCGCCACCGCGACCACCAATTTCATCTCCTATGGCCCGGCGTCCTCCGTGGGCTCGCGGCGGGCGACCTCAGTCAATACTATCACACCCTCGGCTGACGGGCGCATGCTCTCCGCCGCCCGCTGGGACCAGGTTGCTCTCGCCTCCCAGTCCTTCCCGGACAACGCTCTGCCCGACTGGATCTACGTCACCCGCGGCGGCGTCCCCTCCGACGGTTCCACCCTCGTGGCTTCCAACGCCTCCAGGTCGGCCCTGGACAACACCAACTACGTCGTCGGCCGGTATGCCTATCAGATTTATGACGTGGGCGGATTGCTGGATCTGAACACCGCCGGGCTTCCCTCGTCGTCTGCCTCCAAGGCCCCGGCCAAGGGGGGCGTGCAGTGGGCGGACCTCGCCGCCATCGGGTTTTCCACCAATTCCATCAAGGACTTGATGGATTTCCGCTTCTCCGCGACGAAGTCGTATTCCGATCTGCCCGACAAGATCCGGTACATATCCGAGCGCGCCGGATTTCTTTCTCCGATGAAGGCCGGAGCCGATTCCGACGGCTTTTTCTATACCAGGCAGGATTTACTGCGCTTCTTGCTGCGCTTGTTCGGCCGGACGAACCTGAAGTCCTGCGATCCGGCTGAGCGCCAGATCCTGGCCTCGGTGACCCAGGACTCGCATTTTCTGACGTCCCCCTCGTGGAACCCGCCTACGTTGGGAACCGCCGAGCGCCCGGCCATCCTTGCCGAGACCAAAGGAGGAAACAACGCACGGAGTGACTACGATGAATTCAATCCGGTCATCGTTACAAATACCGTTCTTCCTGGAAAAACCTTTAACCGGCGTGTGTACGACAACCCCCAGAACTTTTCGGGGGCGAAGGATGTCCCAGCCAAGGTCGGCGAGCCGTTTGTCCTCAACCGCTTTCCCCTGGATCGCCTGCGCCTGATCACGAGGACGGCCACGGCAGATACGAAAAGCGACATCTATCGCTTCTTTGGCATCACCCGCGCGTCTCCCGATGAGCCCTGGGTCTACAAGCACGGTACCGTGGATCGTATCCTTCGGCTCAACGAAATTCAGAGCGGCAATAACACCGATGATGGAAAACCTCGCGAGCCGGACTTCCTTGAGATTCTCAAGATGGCTCTTTCCACCGGAGCTTTGGGCAAGAGCGCCGGTCTTGCGACTGGCGGCGACTCCAGTGTGAACGCGGATGACCAGCGGGTGAACTACCAGCTCATTCAGATCTTTGCCAATCTGGTGGACCAGTTTGACGAGGATGGCTTTCCCACTGAGGTCCAGAATGAAGACATGGTCTTTTACGGAGTCGAAAATCTGCCCTATCTGCAGCGGATCAAAGGTTTCGCCGCGAGATTATTGTCCGACTCGGAGCCTGCCTTGAAGGATGGAAAGCCAATAGTCAGGCAGCCCTACTCGCTGGTCTGGATTCCCGAGGTGTGGAATCCCCATGATTCCAGGAGCCAGTTTCTGCCCTCCAGTCGTCCGACGAGGTTCCGGGTTGTTGCCGAGTCGCGATCTGCTTCCCAGCTCCAGTGCCGGGTGGCGGATGATTCCACCGTGAACAAAGGCACGGCTGATTTCCAGTACATCGCGGATAATTTCAATGTGGAACTCAAGCCTGCTGCCCTCGCGGCAAGCTATGATCCAGTGACCCTGAACACCACGGAGTACGGAATTCCCTCCCAACCGCTGGAGGATATCAAGCGGCCGCCGAAAATTACTGGCGATCCGGATTGGGACGCCTCGTATGCAAAGTTGGATAGCGGGCTTGTTGGCATCGCCAGTCCGATAGTTTACGCGGACACCGACGCGGCTTTGATAAGGTTTCGCTATTACAACGGCGAAGGGGATGATTCGGAAGAGGAGGAAAAGAAAAATCCGGTGGATTTCGCGATGGAGTATTTTGATGAAGGTTCGAAAAAATGGAAACGATACTCCCGGCAGCGGAATTATCACGCTGGCGCCTGGATCGAGACTGGCTCTCAACGGGGCCGATCTGGGGGGGGCTATTACAAACAGCAAAACACAGTCCGGTTTCTTTGGTTTGATCCTCGGAGCGAGCGCTTTTCGATCTATCGTCTGAAAGAGGCTGAAGCCGATGCCAATGGAATTGCCATTGCCAATGCCTATGTCGATAACGCAAGCCTGAGGCCGGACTCCGCTGCCGGATACGGGATGTACTACGAGGACGGCAATGCCGAGAGACCGGCGACGGGATACGGGTGGACGCTGGGCAGTCCGAACCGCGTTTCTCGAACCGGTGCGGGCACTCCGTACGCGATGGCTACCATCGTGCAGAATACGGGTTCGGGCACGCGGTACACCGATCCCGACGGGATTGTGCGTCCGGGAGATGGGTATCTCGCCAGCGGCACCGACCCGGAAGGCCAGATGTATTGGGCGACGGATGCGTCTGGAAACAGGAACGATGCCAGCCGCCCGATCATTTTGAATCGCCCGTTCCGCTCCGTGGCGGAGGCCGGTTATGCTTTTCGCGGCACGCCGGGCAGGAGCCTGGATTTCTTCTCCGACAAGAGCGGCGATTCCAACTTCCTCGATTTCTTTTCCATCGATGAGGTGCCGGACGACGCCGTCACGTCGGCCCGCATCTCCGCCAATACGAGGAATGTGAATGTCCTGAAAAGTCTTCTCAGGGGCAGTCTGCGGGATCCTGCGACCGGAGCCACGCTTTCAAATGCCCGGGCCGATGAGGTGGCGCAGGCGCTCGTTAATATCACGACCGATCCGGCCAAAGGCCCGCTGCTCAATCGCTCCGAACTGGTCACGCGGTTTCTCGGAGTATTGCCAGTGCCTTCCGGCGACAAACTGGAGCGCATCAAGCGGCAGCGGGAGGTCTTTATCCGCGCGCTGGCGGATTCCCTGGAGACGCGATCGTGGAACCTCTTGATTGATCTGATCTCCCAAACCGGGCGGGTGCCCAACGGCAAGTTGCTGCTTACGGACTTTCGCGTGGAATCCGAGCGCCATGTCTGGGTGCACCTGTCTGTCGACCGGGTCACGGGGAAAGTACTGAACCTGAATATTGAGAATGTCCATGAATAGGTTTTACATCGCAGCGGTTGCCTTGCTGATCGGCGCCATTGGCGCCGGAGCGGACCCATTGAGCCCGGAGGCGCTCGCCGAGCTGGCGTTGAAGCAGAAGGTTCTGCCTGCGGCTGCGGCCTGGGAGGTGAGTTTTCAAGTTGTCGATGGCACGGAGGTTCCTGCCGATTCCGCGCAGAAGATCGTTTCCACCGTCATCGGAGGAGTGCAGAGAGACCAGATCAGCTGGCGGGACGGGCGAGTGACGGAGGCATGGTGGTTCTCCGGCGGTTACTTTGCCGAGACACCTGCCACCGGGGACATTATTTCGCTGAGGGAGAACAAACCCGCTGAGGCGTTCAGCTGGCTCTCCTGGATTTCCAAGAGCAACTTTCGGGGAGTCGACAGTCGGGGAGGTGCGCGATTCGCTGTCTTTAGTGACAGCATGCCATGGAGAGACCGCTGGCCGGGCTACTATGTGCTCACGCGTGAAAGGGATAAGATTTCAGTCGAGGCATTTTTTTCCGAAGCTGATGGTCACCTGGACCACCTGAGGTACGGCGATTGGATTATTCGGCTGAAAATGCTGCCTCCGCCGACCAGCGCTCTCGAGATCCCTCCCAAATTTGCCGAAGCCCGGGCGAAGCAGGAGGTATGGATTTCCCGGGCCGCCAAAAAAGGGAAAAAGGACTGATATCGCGATCAACCCGGGAACCGGCAGCGCACGATCACGCCTGATGGTGTGTTCGGCAGAAATTCGGCCGTTCCATGCAGTTCACGCACTCGCGTGGCGATCATCCGGAGTCCGAGCCCCCCGGCGATGTCGCTCTTGGGCAGTTCGCCATTGCCGTTGTCGCGGATTTCAAACTGCCATCCCGAGCCGTTGCGGTGGAGGTCGAGGCTCACCACCGAGGCATTGCCATGCCGGATGGCATTGTGCACCGACTCGCGGGCGATCTGGAGGAGGGCGTGGTTCGTTTCCTCGGGGAATGACGGCATCTCTCCCGGGAGATCGAGCGTGCATTGAATCTCGAAGAGCCGCTGCGTATTCGCCGCCAGCCACTGGAGTCCCCCTCGCAGTCCGCCGCTCTTGAGCGCGGGCGGGATCTGGGCAAACGCGATGGCTCGCGCCTCGCCCACCGCGTCGGTGAGCATGCGGGCAAACTCTCCCGCGTCCTCCGCATGGCGTCCCTCCATGCCCCGGGCGAGCGCCCGCGCGCGATACGCCAGCCCGGTGAGCGTCTGCCCCAGGCCATCATGCAGGTCGCGGGCAAACCGTTCGCGCTCCGAGATGACCAGCGCGAGCTTTTCCCGCTCCGAGGCCCGCTCGATCTCGATGCCCAGCACCCAGCTGTAGCAGGCGGTGACGACCAGCACCGCGAGGAAGGTCGCCGCGATGATCTGCAAGCGTGCCTCGGTGATGGCATCGAGCCACGAGCTGAGGTCAAAATCCAGCGCCAGCCACGCGTAGGGCTGCTTGTCCGTGGGATTGACGATATGCTGGTGCGCCGTGGCCAGCCGCTGCTTGGGCGACCATGTGACATATGGCCCGATGTCAGACTTCGTGTGGCCGTCGAGCAGCAGGCGCTCCGGGTTTTCCGTTCCCTCGTACGCCAGCAGGATCGGCGCGGAATCCTGGAAGGTCCAGATATACGCGTTCTGCGCATCGGCATTGGCCTGGAGGATCTTTTTCAACTGCTTCGTCACCGCCGAGTAGGCGGGCATCTTCTGGTCGCTCGGCTTTCCGGAGAGCCGGAGCAGCGAGTCGAGGTTCAGGCTGAGCGCGGCGGTATTCACCCGCCATCCCAACCGCTCGGCCTGCCCGGTGATGTATTGGCGCTCCCGCCAGAGGCTCACCGTCACCCCCATCAGCAGCACGAGCACGATCGCGGTCGCGTAGATCATGAGCTTCCTCAGAAACGGCGCGCGATTCTCCCGGTATCCCGGCAGCGATGCCAGGTGGCGCAGGTTGATCCAGACGCACAACGCGACGCCCACGGCGGTCGCACTCGCAGCCGCGACCGTCGGCCAGATGGGGGACAGGGATTCTCGCGGACCCACGCTCCCTCCCAAGGGGAGGAGCGGTCCATAAACCACGCAAAGCCCGACCGCGCACCAAAGGCCGGCCGAGAGCAGGATGATGAGGCTCATCGCGAGTGCGCCTATGCCCAGTCCGCGCGCCATGAGGATCAGGAGAGCCGTGCCTGCGATCCCGAGGAGGATCGTGAGGGCAAAGATCGCCCCCATGGCTCTTGCCTCAAGGTGGCCGATGAGCGGCAGCGTCATTCCCACAGCTGAGAGAGCGGCTGATCCCGCCAGGAGCAGCCAATTCACCTGCCGCGGTTGGCCCAGTCGCGGCGAACCAATGCGAATGGCGATCAACGCAGCCAGGGTAAATGCCACGGCCCCCGAGAACAGTATCCAGTCCAGAAACGCACCCCACCGCGCGATGCTCAAAAAATCCCCCATCATGATCGCATCCCTGCAAGACTACCGTCTCAGGCTGTTCTTAATCCATTTTGCAGGCTCCATCGTCTCGCCTCGGCTTGCAGCTGCGACATCTGGTGGAGCGAGAGCTTGTTCTTGATGTGTTCCTTGTGCGTTTCGACGGTTTTGATGCTGAGGAAAAGCTGCTGGCTGATCTCCTTGTTCGACAATCCTTCGCCGACGAGTCGGAAAATGTGCCGCTCTCTCTCACTCAGGGGCGAGATGTCGATCGTCTTCTTGTCAGACTCGAAGAGGTCGCGAATCGTCTTCCCCAGGTGCGTTTCCCCCTCGGCCGCCGCGCGGATGGCGTCCAGGATTTCCGCAGGATCATCGCTTTTGCAGACGTAACCGGAGGCCCCTTTTTCAAACAGGCTCTTGGCCACTCCGGGATCGGCGATCATGCTCAGGATGATAAATTTCGTGCCGGGATGTTCGCGACGCCAGCGGGGAAGGTGCTCGCTCGCCTCGCTCCGCCCGAGAATGAGATCGCTCACAAACACATCCGGCTTCGTGTTCGCGAGCACCTGCTCGATGGCGAGGACGTTGCGCGCCGTGCCGCATACTTCAAAATCCCGCTCCGACCGGATGAACATCTCCAGCCCGGACAACGCGACGGGATGGTCGTCTGCTATGGCTACTCGGATGGTCTTCATCGTTCGGCGGCGTGGCGCACTCCCGGCAGGAGCACGATGACTAATAACTAACATTGCAGGCACCTTATTCAAGGGATAGTTCTTCCCGGTGAGCGGAATGTCCGCACGCTTTTTTGTGACCCCGCGCCAGGCGGATCGCTCACATGGTTTTGGGGCATCATCGGGATGTATGCACTGACCCGTCCGCGGTCCGTCGCTCCGCCCGGACCGCAGAGGCCGGGCCCACTCGCTTTTCAGGTGAAAAAGGAGTATTGGATTTATAGACGATTGATTGTATCGTATATCAATGATGAGGATGCCGTCGTGGTTCTGTCTGGATCTTCCAGACCCGTCCTTGCTGCTCAGGAGCGATCCCGTGCTGGACATGGCGTGTGCTCCGGTCAATCTTTCCCTCCACGGCGCCGCTGCCGCAGAGGGATCGCATGGAAAAGTCGCGATGCTTCCTGTCGTCAGGGAGCCGGATCTTGCATGAGAAAGGTCTTCGCCAGTTTCATGGTGTGGGGGCTCGCGCTTGCGATCGTGTCGCAGGTGTCGGGAGCCGAGCCTGTCGTCGGACCTCGTGATGGGACCCTTCTGGCCGTGGGAGGCGGGGACAAAACCAGCATCTGGCCGATTTTCTTCGACCTCGCTGGCGGCAAGGATGCTCCGATAGTCGTCCTGACCACGGCCAGTGCCGCGAGCGACCAGACCAATGGGGACGTGATGGAACTCAAGGCCCACGGCGCGACCAATCTCACTGTCCTGCCTACGGACAGTGCCGAGTTGGCCGACTCAGACTCCTTCATCGAGCCATTGAGAAAGGCGCGGGCCATCTGGATCGCGGGAGGCCGCCAGGGGCGTCTGGTCGACGTTTATCTGGGTACAAAAGCCGAGCAGGAGATGCACGCGCTTCTCGCGCGCGGCGGAGTGATCGGAGGGAGTTCCGCCGGGGCTTCGATTCAGGCGTCCTATCTCGTCCGGGGTTCCAAGTCGGACAGCAAGGTCATGATGGCCCCGGGGTATGAAAAGGGATTTGGCTTTTTGAGGAACACTGCGATCGACCAGCATGTCAATACGCGCAACCGAGTCGATGACATGCATGACGTTCTCGTGGCGCATCCCTCCTTGCTCGGCATCGGGCTCGACGAGGCCACTGCGATCGTGGTGAAGGGCGACCGGGCCGATGTCGTGGGAGCGGGATTTGTCCATTTTTCTACCCTTGAGGAGGGAAGGGACAGGGTCTTCGATATCCCGGCGGGTTCCTCCTATGACCTGACTGCACGCAGGCCGGTTGATTTTGTGGCCGAGCGCACGGGAGGCGCTGGCGATCATGCCGGGGAGGAGGGCGGCGCCATTCGCGTCGCGATTTATGACGACGAGGGCAGCCCGAAGGCCCCGGACCTCATCGAGAATTGCATGACCGCGCTCCCTGCAACGTTTCAGGTTCAGCGGGTGTCGGCGGAGCAGATCCGCCAGGGTGTGCTGGCCGATTTCGATGTGCTCGCGCAGGGTGGGGGACGAGCCTCCATCCAGTCCGACGCGCTCGGCGACCTCGGGAAGGAAAAGATCCGCGAGTTCGTGCGCGATGGCGGCGGCTACGTTGGCATCTGCGCCGGAGCCTACCTGGCTGCGTCGGATCGCCCGTACTATCTCCGCCTCGTCAATGCCCGCGTGGTGGATCGTGAACACTGGGCTCGTGGCGGAGGTGATGTGCAGATCCGTTTTACTGAGGAAGGCCGGCGCAATCTCCAGCAGAGAGCGCCCGTCGCCCAGATCCGCTACAACCAGGGGCCGCTTCTCGCCCGGGATTCCCAGGTCGATATGCCTACCTACACCGAGCTCGCGATCTTTGAGACCGAGATCGCGAAAAAAGATGCCCCTTCCGGCGTGATGAAGGGTACCTCGGCCATGGTCAGCGCCCCATTCGGCAAGGGCCGTGTGTTCCTTAGCAGTCCGCATCCGGAAAGGACGGCCGGCATGGAGCGGCTCCTTCAATCCGCCGTCCTCTGGGCGGCTGGGCGCGATATTTCTCCCAATCCCTGAAGATTTAAGGAGCCTTCCCGACGCCTGAGTTCCCGGCTAACAGGAACAGGCGGACTCGTTTTGCAAATGGAGCGTGGGGATGGCCTTGCTCGGTCTGGCCCGGCAAACCGTCAGGCCTCGATCTCCGGCGGGCGGCTGGGTTTCTCGGGTTCCGGGGGAGTGAGCGTCCGGGACAGAAGCTCCCGCGCTCGGGAAAGCAGCTCGCGCAGCCATCTCTGCTCGGTGACTGAGAAGGTCGCGCGCATTTCGTCGATCCAGGCAAATTTCTCCAGCTCCATCTGCCGGAGCAGCGAACACCCTTTTTCCGTGATCTGCACACAGCAGGCCCGCCGATCGCCAGGATTGTCCGTGCGGACGAGCAGGCCGGAGTGCTCCAGCGTGTCGAGCAGCCCCGTCATGGTTGCCGGTCGCACACCAGCGGATTCGGAGAGATCGCCGGAGCGCAGGCTGCCCGTCGGCGAATGATCCAGCAGCGTAAGAATGACGTAGCGGGTTTCATTGAGTCCGTACTGTTCCAGAAAAGTCCCGCCGCATCGGTCGGCCAGATCACCGACCTCCAGCAGATCGATGAAAACTTCAAACGCAGCCAGATTTTCATCCGACATCCGGGAGGTGATCGCTTCCCGGAGGCTGCTGTATCGGTTGGGCCGTGCGCGCATCGCCTTAGGCCGCGGAGGGCTGCTCGGGTTTGTCTGGCGAGGGCGCGTTCTTTGGCTTCGCCCGGAAGAGGCGCTGGATCACCACGAAGAAGAGCGGAACCAGCAGGATGCCGAGGAAGGTCGAGGCCAGAGTGCCGCCGATCACACCGGTGCCGATGGCGTTCTGTCCGCCTGATCCCGCCCCAGTCGAGATGGCGAGCGGCACGACGCCGAGGCCGAAGGCGAGCGAGGTCATCAGGATCGGGCGCAAGCGCTGCCGGGCTGCCTCCAGTGCAGCCGTGACGAGATCCATGCCCTCCTCAAAGTTGGCCTTGGCGAACTCTACGATCAGGATCGCGTTCTTCGCCGACAGGCCCACGATCGTCAGGATGCCGACCTGCAGGAAGACGTCGTTCGACAATCCTCGTCCCCATGTCGCGAGCACCGCGCCAAAGACGCCCAGCGGCACGGCCAGCAGCACGGAGATGGGGATGGCCCAGTTCTCATAAAGTGCCGCGAGGCAGAGAAAGACGACGATGAGCGAGATGATATAGAGCGATCCTGCCTGCGCGCCCGCGGCGCGTTCTTCGTAGGACAGGCCGGTCCATTCGAAGCCGACGCCCGGGGGCATCTTGGCCGCGATGCTCTCCATCGCTGCCATGGCATCGCCCGTGCTCAGGCCCGGCGAGGCGTTGCCCTGGATCTGCATCGACGGGCGCCCGTTGTAGCGCTCCAGGCGCGGCGATCCATAGGTCCAGTGCCCGGTGGCAAAGGCGGAGAAGGGCACCATCTGGCCCGACGCATTGCGCACGTACCAGGTGCCGAGGTCGTCCGGTTTCATACGGGACTCCGGCCGGCCCTGGATGAAGACGCGCTTCACGCGGCCGCGATCGACGAAGTCATTCACGTAGGAGGAACCCCATGCGGCCGAGAGCGTCGAGTTGATATCCGCGATGGTCAGACCGAGAGCGCTGGCTTTTTCGCGGTCGATTTCGACTTGGAATTGCGGTTCGTCGTTGAGTCCGTTGGGGCGCACGCCGACGAGCGTCGGGTCTTTCGCCGCCATGCCGAGGAGCTGGTTGCGGGCGTTCATCAGGGTCTCGTGACCGACATTGCCCACATCCATCAGCTGGAAATCGAAGCCGCTCGCGTTGCCGAGCTCCATCACGGCCGGCGGGGCGATAGGGAATACCATCGCCTCGCGGATCGCCATGAAGCGCCCCATCGCCCGTTGCGCGATGGCCTGCACTTTGTTCTCCTTGCCCGGGCGCACGGCCCAGTCCTTCATGCGGACGAAGGCGAGGCCGGAGTTCTGGCCGCGTCCGGCGAAGCTGAAGCCCGCCACGGTGAAGACGCCCTCGACGTTTTTGCCCTCGTCCTTGAGCAGGTAGTCGCGCACCTTGGCCAGTACGCTCTCCGTATTTTCGATCGTGCTGCCGGGCGGCAAAGTCACGAGCGCAAACATGCGGCCCTGGTCCTCCTCGGGCAGGAACGACTTCGGCAGGCTCTGCATGATGATGACCATCGCGCCGACCACCGCACCGTAGATGACGAGGTAGCGTGCGGACCGCTTCAGGATGTGCTGCACTGTCAGGCCGTAGCGATGGGTGCCGCGGTCAAACATGCGGTTGAACCACCCGAAGAATCCCTTGCGATGCAGCGAATGCCCCTTCTCCACCGGCTTGAGCAGCGTGGCGCAAAGGGAGGGCGTCAATACGATGGCCACGATGACCGAGAGCATCATCGCCGAGACGATCGTGATGGAAAACTGGCGGTAGATCACACCCGTCGATCCGCCAAAGAACGCCATCGGGATGAACACTGCCGACAGCACCAGGCCGATGGCGATGAGCGCGCCCGTGATCTGGTCCATCGATTTTCGCGTGGCTTCCAGCGGGGACAAACCTTCCTCCGACATCACACGCTCGACGTTTTCCACCACCACGATGGCGTCGTCCACCAGCAGGCCGATGGCCAGCACCATGCCAAACATGGTCAGCGTGTTGATGGAGAACCCAAATGCGGCCAGCATGCCAAAGGTGCCGAGCAGCACCACGGGCACGGCGATTGTCGGAATGAGCGTCGCACGGAAATTCTGCAGGAACAGGTACATCACGCAGAAGACGAGGAAGATCGCCTCAAAGAGCGTTTTCACCACCTCCTCGATCGACAGCTCGATGAAGGGCGCGGTATCCAGCGGGTAAATGACCTCGAGACCGGCGGGGAAGTTGGGCCGCAGCTTTTCGATCGTGTGCTTCACGTTTTCCACGGTCGTGAGCGCATTGGCTCCCGTGGCGAGACGGATCGCCATGCCCGAGGCCGGCTTGCCGTTGTACTTCGCCGTGATGGAGTAGCTTTCCGCACCCAGCTTGACCTCCGCCACGTCGCGGAGGCGCACCTGGCCGCCGTCGGCATTCACCTTGAGCAGGATGTTGCCAAATTCCTCCGGCGTCGTCATGCGCGTGGGGCCGATGACGGTCGCATTGAGCTGCTGGCCCTGCACCGAGGGCAGGCCGCCGAGTTCGCCCGCCGCCACCTGCACGTTTTGCGCGGCGATGGCCGCGCGCACATCGCCGGGCGTGAGCTGGTAGTTGTTGAGCTTCGCGGGATCGAGCCAGATGCGCATCGCGTATTGCGACCCGAAGACCTGGAAATCACCCACCCCCTCCGTGCGGCTCACCGGGTCCTGTACCGTCGAGACGATGAAATCCGCGACGTCCTTGTCGGTCATCTTGCCGTCTTCCGAGACAAAGCCCACCACGAGCAGGAAGTTGCGGGTCGACTTGGCCACGCGGATGCCCTGCTGCTGCACCTCCTGCGGGAGGAGCGGCGTGGCGAGCGCGAGCTTGTTCTGCACCTGCACCTGGGCCACATCAGGGTTCGTCCCCTGGCGGAAGGTGAGGGTGATCGTCATCTGGCCGTCCTTCGTGCTCTCCGAACTGAAGTAGATCAGGTTGTCGATGCCGTTCATCTGCTGCTCGATCACCTGCACGACGGAGCTCTGCACCGTCGCCGCCGAGGCGCCGGGATAGTTCACGGAAATCGCAATCGCCGGAGGCGCGATGTTCGGGTACTGCGCGATGGGCAGCTTCGTCAGCGCGAGGCCGCCTGTCAGCATGATGACCAGCGCGATCACCCAGGCGAAAACCGGGCGATCGATGAAATACCGGGCCAGGTTCATTCGCCCTCCTTGCCGCCCTTGGCGATTTCGGAGGGAACGACCTTCGCCCCCGGAGCCGTCTTTTGCAGGCCCTCGACGATCACCCGGTCGCCGGGTTCGATGCCCTTGGTCACGAGCCATTTGTCGCCCACAATGCGGTCAGTCTCGAGGACGCGCGCTTCGACCGTGTTGTCCGCCTTGACCACGAGCGCCACGGGCTGGCCCTTGGCATCGCGGGTCACTCCGCGCTGCGGGACGAGCAGCCCCTGGTCATTGACACCCTCGGTGATGAGGGCGCGCACAAACATTCCCGGCAGCAAGGCCTGTTCAGGATTAGGAAAGACGGCGCGAAGGGTCACCGACCCGGTGCCCTGGTCCACGCTGACCTCGGAGAATTGCAGCGTGCCGGGATGCTCGTAGGTCGTGCCATCTTCGAGGATCAGCCTGGCTTGCGCTGCTTTTCCGCCGACGCCCTTGAGGTCGCCCTGCTGAAACTGCTTCCGCAGCCGCAGGATTTGCGCGCTGGATTGCGTGACATCCACGTAGATCGGGTCCAGTTGATACACTGTTGCCAGCGGAATGGTCTGCCCTGTGGTGACGAGGGCTCCCTCAGTCACCGAGGATCGGCCGATCCTTCCGGAAATGGGCGACATCACCTTGGTGTATTCCAGGTTGATCCGGGCGGTCTCTGCATCGGCCTTGGCGGCGGCGACATTGGCGTCGGTCTGCTTGAGTGTGGCGGAGGCATCGTCGTAGTCCTGCTTGCTGATGACGCTGGAGGTTACGAGCTTGGCCCGGCGCTGCATGATCAGCCGAGCCACGTCGGCAGCGGCTTCAGCTCGCGCGACATTGGCCTCGGCGCTGTCGTAGGCGGCCTGATAGCGCGCCGGGTCGATCTGGTACAGTTGATCGCCTTCCTTCACATCGCTGCCTTCCTCGTAAAGGCGCTTTAATATGATGCCTCCCACCTGCGGGCGGACCTCCGCGACGCGAAAGGCCGAGGTGCGCCCGGGCAGCTCGGTGACGATCTCCACCTGCTGGGGATTGATAGTTACCACCCCGACATCCTGCGGAGGCATCTGGGGCATGCCCTTGCTGCCGGGTTTGTGTTTGCCGCAGGCTGCGAGGCCAAATCCCACACCCAGGGCGGTGGCGGCGTAGAGAAAGGTTCTGATGTTTAGCATAGGAGTCAGTGGGAAGTGAGTGATTCGGAAGGCGGTAGGGAGGCGGTTTCTTGGCATTGCTGAAGCGCCTTGGCCACGAAGCGGAGCTGGGCGTGCACACTTTCCTCGTTGCAGTCGTGCACGTGGCCGTAACGGATGTGCGGATGCAGGGCGACGCTGAGGCAATCGAGCAGCGCCTGCGCGGTTTCTGCCACGTCCGTGGGACGAAACTCCCCGCTCGCCATGCCCTCCGTGATCAGCTGGCGAAATATATCCTGCACGAAAAGGTCGTATTCCTGGATGCACGGCCACACTTCCTCGACCGCCGTCGCCACCAGTTTAAAGGTCTGCCGCTCGTTCCGAAGCATCTCCGTGTGAAAATGAAAAATGCTCAGTACGCACAGGGAAAGACGTTCCATCGAGTTCCCCGGCAAGCCGACGATTTCGGTTAATTTCCCCTTCAACGTCGCGATATTCCGCTCGGCGCAGGACTCCAGGATGGCGTTCCGGGAGGGGAAAAACTTGTAAATGTTTGCCGTCGACATTCGAAGCTCCGCCGCGATGTCCGCCACCGTGGTCTTCATAAACCCATATTGGCGAAAGAGTTCATCCGCCTTTGTCATGATTCGAAGGCGTGTCTCTTCCTTGCTGGAGCGGGTCGAAGTCATTGGGTGATGAAAAGCGTAACTCGTCACAAACTGCTTCACAAGATTATTTATTAACATGATTAAATAAATGGAGGCTAAATGTCGGTAAGGGTCTTCGCGGATTGCGGCGCTGCCGGGTTTTGCCTATACGAGATGTTCCCATGAATCTCAGATTCGCTCGACTCCCCGGCGCCGTTCTCGCGGCATCCCTTCTCTCTGTTTCATTCGCCTCGGCTCAGGAAGTCTGGCCGATGCCCAAAGTATTGCCGGCTTTGCCGCCCGGCGTGACGCAATCCACGTTCCCTTTGCCCCGGGTGGAATGGGTGACGCGAGTCTCCGCCACCAATGAAAAGGCCCAGAAGGTCAAGGACTCGGTCAACCTGATCTTTGACGGAGATTCCATCACCGATGGCTGGCAGTCGGGCGGTCAGCAGGTCTGGGCGGAGCATTACGGAAAGCTTGGCGCCTTTGATTTCGGCATCAGCGGAGACCGCACCGAGCATCTCCTCTGGAGGCTTTCCAGTGGTCAGGTGGACGGCTTCAAACCCAAGCTCGTTGCCATCATGATCGGGACGAACAACCTCGGCGCCCGCCAGTCGGTGGAAGACACCATCGCCGGGGTGAAGGCGGTCGTGGCCGAGTACCGCAAGCGTCTGCCGGATTCCGTGATCCTGCTCCAGGCCATCTTTCCCCGTGGAGCGAAACCCGAAGACCCCTATCGCGCCAAGATCAAGGCGGTGAACGCGGAAATCGCCAAGCTCGCCGACGGTGACAAGGTGATCTACGTCGATTTCGGCGACAAGTTCCTCGAGCCCGACGGCTCCCTGAGCCCGAAGATCATGCCCGATGCGCTGCATCCGAATGCCGCCGGTTACCAGATCTGGGCCGAGGCGATCCAGCCGATCATCGACAAGTACTTCCCTGCGAAATAACGACCTAAGCCGCCCGCGCGCCCCCGCAGAGGAGGGCGCGCAGACGGCAAACTTTTCTAAAGCTCCGGGGTCCGGAGCACCGCGCCGGTGTCGGCGCTCGTCACCATCGACGCGTAGCGCGCGAGGTAGCCGTGCTTCACTTTCGGCTCCGGGCGTTTCCAGGCGGCCTTGCGCCCGGCCAGCACTTCATCGCTCACCAGCAGTGAGATTTTCCGATTCGGGATGTCGATTTCGATCTTGTCGCCCGCTTCCACAAAAGCCAGCGGACCGCCCGCTGCCGCCTCTGGCGAGATATGGCCGATGGCTCCGCCACGCGTCGCGCCGGAGAAGCGGCCATCAGTAATGAGCGCCACGCTTTCCCCGAGTCCGCGTCCTGCGATGGAGGCCGTCGGTGCGAGCATTTCCTGCATGCCGGGACCGCCGCGCGGCCCTTCGTAGCGGATCACCACCACGTCGCCCGCCTTCACCTGGCCGGTGAGGATGCCGACATTCGCGTCGTCCTGGGAATCGAAAATCACCGCCGTGCCGGTGAATTGCATCATCGACGGAGCCACGCCCGCCGCCTTCACCACGCAGCCATCTGGAGCGAGATTGCCGAAGAGAATCGCCAGTCCGCCGCGCTCCGAGTAGGCGCGATCCCACGGGCGGATCACCTCGAGGTCTTTCACCTCCGCCTCCGAGATCACCTCGCCGAGCGTGCGGCCCGTGACGGTGATCGCCTCGCGGTGCAACTGCCCCTCGCGCTCATCCAGCGTCTTGAGGATCGCCCCGATGCCGCCCGCGCGGTCGATGTCCTCCATATGGTGGATGCCCGATGGCGCGACCTTGCAGATCTGCGGAGTGCGCGCCGCGATGGTGTTAAAGTCCTCCATGCTCAGCGGCACCCCGGCCTCGCGGGCGATGGCCAGCGTGTGCAGGATCGTATTCGACGAACCTCCCATCGCCATGTCGAGGGCGAGTGCATTTTCAAAGGCCTGCCGCGTCAGGATGTCCGACGGGCGGATGTTGTCGCGCACGAGGCGGATGATCGCCCGGCCCGCCTCGGCAAAGAGCGCGTCACGCGCTGGGTCGGTTGCCAGGATGGAACCATTGCCCGGCAGAGCCAGACCCAGCGCCTCGCAAAGGCAGTTCATGGAATTCGCCGTGAACATCCCCGAGCACGACCCGCAGGTGGGGCAGGCCAGCCGCTCCATCGAGTCGAGCTGGTTCTCGGTGATCTTGTTGGCGGAAAGCTGGCCGACGGCTTCAAAGACCGAGGCGAGGTTGAGCGCCTTGCCCGTCTCGGGATCGCGTCCCGCCGCCATGGGGCCGCCGGAGACGAACACGGTGGGGATGTTTACCCGCGCCGCCGCCATCATCATGCCGGGCACGATCTTGTCGCAGTTCGGAATGCACACCATGCCGTCGAAGCAATGGGCGCGCAGCATCGTCTCGACGGAATCCGCGATCAGCTCGCGCGAGGCGAGCGAGTACTTCATGCCCGCATGACCCATGGCGATGCCGTCATCCACGCCGATCGTGTTAAACTCAAATGGCACGCCGCCCGCCGCGCGCACGGCCTCGCGCACCTTTTGCCCCACGACATCGAGATGCGCGTGGCCGGGGATGATCTGCACGAAGGAATTGGCGATCGCGATGAAGGGCTTGTCCCAATCCTCCTCGGATTGAAGGACGCCCGTGGCGCGTAAAAGACTGCGGTGGGGAGCGCGGTTTGCGCCTTTTTTGATGGTGTCGCTGATGGCCATGTTTGCGGTTGCTTGCCCCGGAGTATCGCGGATTTGTGGTATATGATGGAATGACTTGTTTTGATCGCATATGATATCAAATCGGTATGGATTACACCCTGCGCGAACTCGAGTGCTTCACCGCCGTGGCCGAGGAGCTTTCTTTCACCCGCGCCGCGCGGCGTCTCCATCTCGCCCAGCCGCCGCTTTCCCGGCATATCCGCACCCTGGAGGAGAGGCTCGGCGCTCAGCTCTTCGACCGGCAGGGCCGCACCGTGGCCATGACCCCCGCCGGGCGGCTTTTTTATGAGGAAAGCCGGGGCATCCTTGCCCAGCTCGTGCGGGCAGGGGAACTGGCTCGACGCTCCGCCATGGGCGAAAGCGAACGCCTGCGCATCGGCTTCGTCAGCGCGGTCCTCGGGCCGGAGATTGCCCGCGTCCTGCGCGTCTTCCGCGAGACGCATCCCACCGTGCAACTCATGCTCCACGATCTGCCGCCCGCCGAGCAGATGCGCCTTATCGCGGAGGGGCGTCTCGATGCGGGCTTCGTCGGCCTGACTCCGGTCGAGCGCCCGACTGGCATTCGCTTCATTCGCTGGCGCAAGGAGCGCGTTCTCGCCTACGTGCCCTCGGGTCATCGGCTCGCCCGACAGGCAAAGATCGACCTTGCGGAGCTGACGGGCGAGCGGTTCGTCGCCGTCTCCAGCGAGGCTGCGCCCGCCTTTGCCGTCTTCATCCAGGACATCTGCCGCAAGGCCGGCTTCCGTCCCCGTGTCGTCCTCGAGTCCGCCCGCGCCCAGGCCGTCGCGGTCATGGTGGCTGCTGGCTCCGGCGTGGCCTTGCTCCCCGAGTCGCTGTCGGAGTTTACCGGCGGCTCGGCGGTGGCGATTCCCTTGAAAAAGCCCGTCGACATCGAACATGTCTTTGCTGTTTCGTCGGCCCGCTTATCCGCAGCGATGGATGATTTTCTCGCCGCCTTGAAAAAAACCTCCGAGACGTAACCTGACGCATCAAGCAACTGGACAGGCCCGGAGAAAACCGGAAGGCTCAACCATGGACTTGGAAGGCCGCTCCCCATGTTGTGTTCCACGTCAGGAGCCTCGGGGCCTGCCGCTTTCCACCGCCGGGATCGTTTCCTGCGGCTGCAAGGTCTCGCATTTTGCCGCAAACCTCATCCAGCTTCCCGGCGGCAGGTTTCTCATGGGCACGGATTCGCCCGAGCGCTGGGAGGCCGATGGCGAGGGACCGGTGCGCGAGGTGGAGCTTTCCCCCTTTTCCATCGACGCCGCCACGGTTTCAAACGATGAGTTCGCCGCCTTCGTGCGGGACTCCGGCTACGTCACCGAGGCGGAGTGTATCGGCTCATCCTTTGTCTTCTGGAAACAACTCCCCAAGGCCTGGCAGCGGCGCGGCCTGCCGGGACGAAGCATGCCCGGGGCGGACTGGTGGATTCTGGTCAAGGGCGCCTCGTGGAAGCATCCGGAGGGCCCGGGTTCCGACCTGCGCGGAAAGAACGATCATCCCGTCGTTCATATCTCGTGGAATGACGCCGCCGCCTTTGCCCGATGGGCGGGAAAACGCCTGCCGACCGAGGCAGAGTGGGAATACGCCGCACGCGGCGGGTTGGAACAAAAGCTCTACCCGTGGGGAGACGAACTGACGCCCGGCGGCAAACACCGCTGCAACATCTGGCAGGGAAAATTCCCGGATGAGAATCGCCCGGAGGATGGTCATTTATGGACTGCTCCCGTCCGGAGCTACGAGCCCAATGGCTTCGGACTCTACCAGACCTCCGGCAACGTCTGGGAGTGGTGCTCCGATTTCTGGGGCACGCGCTGGCCGGCAGGCCCTCTGCGCAATCCCCGGGGAGCTTCGTTCGGAGAAGAGCGAGTGATCCGGGGCGGCTCCTTTCTCTGTCACGCTTCGTACTGCAATCGCTACCGCGTCGCAGCCCGCACCCGCATCACTCCCGACTCGGCGACGAGCCACTGCGGGTTTCGCTGTGCCGCGGACTAAGGAGAGAAAAGTCCGCGGCACAACGATGCTACCCAATCCAGTCTACTTGCCGGTAGGCTGATAAATCTGGTCAAACACGCCGCCGTCGGCGAAGTGCTCCTTCTGCGCCTTCTTCCAGCCGCCGAAGGTGTCGTCGATCGTCACGAGGTCCACCTTGGCAAACTTGTCGGCGTACTTCTTGAGGATCTCGGGATTCGACGGGCGGTAGAAGTTCTTAGCCGCGATCTCCTGTCCCTCGTCGCTGTAGAGATACTTCAGGTACTCCGTGGCGACTTCACGCGTGCCCTTTTTATCCACCACCTTGTCGACCACCGTCACGGGCGGTTCGGCCAGGATGCTGAGCGAGGGCGTCACGATCTCAAACTGGTCGGGCTTTTCCTTCAGCGAAAGATAAGCCTCGTTTTCCCAAGCGAGCAGCACGTCGCCGAGACCGCGCTCGGTGAACGTGATCGTCGCGCCCCGTGCGCCGGAATCGAGCACCGGCACGTGCTTGAAGAGCTCCGCCACGAAGGCCTTGGCCTTCTCCGGGTCGCCGCCGTTTTTCTTCAGCGCATCGGCCCAGGCCGCGAGGTAGTTCCAGCGCGCTCCGCCCGAGGTCTTCGGGTTTGGCGTGATGACTTCGATGCCCGGCTTCACCAGGTCGCTCCAGTCCTTGATGCCCTTGGGGTTTCCCTTGCGGACGAGGAAGACGATGGTCGAGGTGTACGGCGAGCTGTTGTTGGGCAGGCGGCTCTGCCAGTCGGCCGGGATCAGGTCGCCCTTGTCGTGCAGGGCGTCGAGATCAGCCGCCAGCGCGAGCGTGGCCACGTCGGCGTTGAGTCCGTCGATGATGGCGCGGGCCTGCTTGCCCGAGCCGCCGTGGGACTGGTCGACCTTGACCGTATCGCCGGTCTTGCCCTGCCAGTATTTGGCAAAGGCCGCGTTGTACTGGTCGTAAAGCTCGCGGGTCGGGTCGTAGGAGACGTTGAGCAGGTTGATATCCTTGGCGATGCCAGCGGAGATTCCCGCCGCGAGGGCGAGAATCGGGACCGCGATGCGCAGGGCCTTGGCCGGAGAGGTGAGACGAATCTTCATGGTGTTATGAAGTGATGTGTTTTTTGGATGTGGTAATACTTAGAAGGTCACGCCCAGCTGGAAACCCAGCACGGTGGCGTTGGCGATGTTGCCGGTGGCTCCGGGGCGGATGATGTACTGGAGGTCGGGCTGCACATAGGCCCACTGGTTGACCTGGATGCGATAGGAGAACTCCAGCACGCCCTCGTAGCTCTGGATCGCGCGTCCGCGGCTCTCGTCGACGTCGGCTTTGACATCGCTGTAGTCGCCGTAGGCAAAGGCAATACCCAGCTGGTCGTTGTCCCGCGTCGGGATGAGGCCCTTGTAGGCGAGTCCCGTCTGGAAGTAGAAGGGCACGCTGGCCTGGAAGGCCGGAGCGACGTTGAACAAGCTGAAGAAGTACAGGCCCTGCTCGCTCAGCTTCGGCTTCTCCGCCTTGAAGTCCTTGCCATCGGCCACGCTCTTGCCATCCGACGGTCCCTTGCCCAGCACTGGTGCGGGAGCTTCAGGCGAAGGCTCGCGGAACAGCTGCTGGTCGACCTGGAAGTACACCAGCGTGCGCTGGTCATATGGCGTGCCGCGGAACCCCGTATTCTCTACTCCCCAGTAGATGAAGCCCGCGGCGTACTTGCCCGGCAGCTTCGACGAGCCGATCTTCGGTGTGAATCCGGCCTCCGTCAGCCAGTACAGGCCGTTCAGCTCGGGATCGATCTGGTAACCGGCGAAGTTCAGGCCGTGGTTGCTCGTATTGGTCGCATTCGGGATCGCAAGGTAGAGACCCGACTGGGCGTAAAACCAATCCGCCGGGCTGATCTTGCCATAGCCGCCCCAGGCGCCATAGCTGCCACCCCACGGGATGCCGTTTGCGCTGATGCCCTTGCCCGAGGTGTAGGTGTTGTTCAGGAAGAACTTGCTCAGCGGCTGGTTGATGAAGATATCCGTCGGGTTCTGCCAGCCACCCGAGAGGGTGAGGAATTTCTTGATGCCGAAGAGCTCCGGCGTGGTGTAGGTCGCGTACGCATTCTGGAAACGCCAGAGACGACCGCCCTGGAAGGTGCTCGGTGCGAAGTTGCCGCTCGCGCCGACCCATTTGTTCACGCCTGCGCCGCCGCGATACCGGATATCCGAGTACAGCGAGAGCCCTTCAAGCGCTTCCCATCCGGTCAGCTTGGCCACGTCGAGCGTACCCTTGAATTTCCACTCGTCATCGTAGCCGAAGCGCTGCTGCAGGCCGCCGTCGACGTTCCAGAGGAAGTTGGCCTTCCACTCGACCCCGAGCTTCAGTCCGTGCTCCTCGAGCGTGTCGCGCACGCCGAACCAGTTGCCCGTGGCGTATTTTCCGTTCCACCACTCGGCGAGCAGCGACTTGCTGTCGCTGAGAGATGCGTCACTGGTGGAAATGACGGATTTGTTTTCGATGGATTGCGCCAGGGTTTCACCGGACGTGAGCCCCACCGCTGTGGTCGCGACCGCTATGGCCGCCGAGAGAGTTTGAATGCGTTTCATTGTTTTTAGGCATTCCCGAACTCCAGCGGTCTGGTCGTTGGAAAAGAAGTGGTTCAGGCGGCCTCCAGAGAACTGGTCGGCAAAAGGGAATCGACTCGCTAGTCGATCAGGCGGGTCCGGCGCGTTTGCCGGATTTCTGTGACACGGCGGTCGTGAACCACGATCTCGACGAACCCAAATTTGACCTCCCGCACCGCGGCGAGGATTTGTTTCTCGATTTCGCTCTGGGTCGATTCCGTCGAGATATCCGGCTTTGATGTCGGGGTGGTCGCACTCATCGGTGCTCCTTCCGTTTTGGGTGATGAAGAATGTTCAGCATGTCTGCCGTGTTGGTGGGGCGGATATAAACAGGATAATAACGACCAAACAAGTAGTTATTTGAAAAATAACACACCCGAGCTGAAATTTTAGCATCTTCGAACCTACTTCGCCTCCTCGCCCTCGGCGAAGAACCCTTCGTTCATCTCGCCCCGCTCGGCGGCGAGGGCGGCCACCTGCTTGCGGATTTCCGGGAACCTCCGCAGGAACTGGCGGAAGTCGTTTTGGTTCAGGGTGACGAACTTGCTGTAATCCAGCGCGATCACATCGGCCGAGCGGGGCTTGCCGGAGAGCAGCGCCATCTCGCCGAAGTAATCTCCCGCCGTGAGCGGAATCTTGCGATCCGCCACCCGCACCTCCACCTCGCCCGAGGAGATGAAGTACACATTGTCCGGCGCATCACCCGCGCGAATGATGCGGTCGCCGGGCTGGGCGGTCCGGGTCTCAAAATGCAGCAGCAACACCTCGCGCTGTTCCGGCGTGAGATTGCTGAAAAGCGGGAACCGCTCGGCCAACTCCTCCGGGGTGAAGGTCTTGTGCGCCGCGGCTTTCTCTGCTGCACGGAGACGCGCATCTTCCAACTCCTTCTCCAGAGCGTGGAAGCGCGTCTGGCGGCTGTCCTCAAAGCGGGCTTTCCGCCGGGGATCGGCCTTCACCCAATGGCAGGCGCGCTCCGTCACGGAAAACACCACGGGGTTCACCGTGATCGAGACCAGCGCCCCGGCCAGCACGAGATTCATGCCCTCCTGGGTGAAGATCCCATGCGAGATGCCCAGGGTGGCCAGGATGAAGGAAAACTCACCGATCTGTGCCAGCGACGCGGAGACCGTGAGCGCCGTGCTCAGCGGATACCCGAGCACCATCACGATGCCCAGCGCCGCGAGCGATTTGCCGACCAGGATCAGCGCCACCACCGTCAATACCAGCAGCGGCTTTTGCCACAAGATCGCCGGGTCGAACATCATGCCGACCGACACGAAGAACAACACCGCAAAGGCATCCTGCAGCGGGAGGGAATTCGTCGCCGCCTTGTGGCTCAGGTCCGACTCATTCAGCACCATGCCCGCAAAAAACGCCCCCAGCGCATAGGACACGCCGAAAAGCGTGGCCGACCCGTAAGCCAGCCCGAGCGCGATGGCCAGCACCGCCAGGGTGAAAAGCTCCCGCGATCCCGTCCGCGCCACCTGCCGGAGCACCCAAGGCATCACCCGGGGCCCGATCAGCAGCGCGATCACGACGAACGCCGCCACCTTGGCCAGAGTGATTCCGAGCGTGACAAAGATATTCCCATCCGCCGCAGCCCCATGCCCTCCGCCATCGGAGACATGCCCGCCGAGCATGCCCGCACAAGCCGGCACCAGCACGAGGGCCAGCACCATGGCCAGATCCTCCACGATCAGCCAGCCCACCGCGATGCGGCCATTGGGCGTCGCCACGCCATTGCGCTCCTCCAGCGCCTTGAGCAGCACCACCGTGCTCGCCACGGAAAGGCACAGGCCCATGATGATGCTCGGCCCCATCGCCCAGCCAAACAGATGAAACACCCCCGCCGTGACGGCGGTAGCCAATACGATCTGCCCGATCGCGCCGGGCAGCGCGATCCGCCGCACCGCCATCAGGTCTCCCAGGGAAAAATGCAGCCCCACGCCAAACATCAGCAGCATCACCCCGATCTCCGCCAACTGGCTCGTCAGCGCCGGGTCCGCATCAAACCCCGGCGTATTCGGCCCCACCAGCACCCCCGCCACCAGATACCCCACCAGCGGCGGCAGATTCAGCCGGTTCGCCAGAAACCCCAGCACAAACGCCAGCGCGAACCCCACCGAAATGGTGGAAATCAGAGAAACATCGTGAGGCATGGCGCGTATTTAGCCTCCTCATCCTTCCCATGGCTAGAAATACCGCCTGCCCTTGGCCGGTCTAAAAGTCTCGAATTTGCCCGCGAAATTGAGAAGATTTCCGCCGAATGGCAACGAACGCGCAAAACGCGGCTTCCCACGTCCACCGAATGACCTCGAACCTCCCCCCGGAGGAAGTCCTTGAGCGACTCCGCCCGGATCATGGGGCGCTTTCTCCGCGCGTCCCCGGAGCATCGCTGACCTCGGCCGAGGCCATCCAGCGCCGCTGGGCGCTGCTTCACGGAGCGGAATCCGCCCGGGACTTGCTGTGGGACGGCGAAGACCTCGCGGCCTACGCGGGCAATATCGAGAACGCCATCGGCGAGATCCGCGTCCCGGTCGCCATCGCCGGACCTTTGCGGGTGAATGGAAGCTTTGCCCACGGAGACTATTACGTACCGCTTGCCACCACAGAGGCTGCGCTGGTTGCGTCCTACACACGTGGTTGCCAGTTGCTGAGCGAGGCGGGAGGGTGTTCGGCGCTGCTCCTCTCCGAGGGTGTCAGTCGGGCGCCCGGCTTTGTTTTCTCCGACCTGGTGGAGGTGGGGGCGTTTGTGAATTGGCTGCTCTCGCAAAAGGAATCATTCGCTCGCGTGGCGGAATCCACGACCAGCCATGGCAAACTGCTCGATATGCGCCTGAACGTGGAGGGCAATCACGTCTACGCCATCTTTGAGTACTACACCGCCGATGCCGCCGGGCAAAATATGGTGACCATCGCGACCCAGGCTGTCTGCGATTACATCGCGGAACATTCGCCGGTGCGCCCGCAGCATATCTTCGTCGAGGCCAATCTCTCGGGCGACAAAAAAGCCAGCGCCCAGTCGTTTCAGACTGTGCGCGGTCGCAAGGTGGCTGCCGAGTGTCTCATCCCCGCTGCCTCTTTGGAGAAGCGCCTGCATGCTCCCGCTGCGTCGCTGGAGGAATACTGGCGGATGTCTGCCCTCGGCGGCGTGCTGAGCGGAACCATCGGAGTGCAGGGTCACTTCGCCAATGGTCTTGCGGCTCTCTTCCTCGCCACCGGGCAGGATGTCGCCTGTGTCTCGGAGGCTGCGGTGGGGGTGACCCGATTCGAGGCACGCCCGGATGGCAGCCTTTACGCAACGGTCACATTGCCCAACGTCATCGTAGGCAGTGTCGGCGGCGGGACGAAACTTCCCACTCAGTCCGCCTGCCTCGATATTCTTGGCTTGAAAGGGGCGGGCCATGCGCGGGCTCTGGCCGAAGTCGCCGCCGCCCTGGCGCTGGCGGGTGAACTGTCCATCATCGGAGCGCTGGCCGCAGGGCATTTTACCCGGGCTCACCGCAAGCTGGCCCGTAACGATTGATCCGATGAACGAGCAACCGGGAGGCGTTCGTCGGTGGTGGATTTATCAAAAGGAGCGGTTTCCTCTCTTCACCCACGGGCCGTTGATTCTCGCCTTCAGCCTTTGCGCATTGTGCTTCTCCTCGCTCCTTCGTGGAGCAGATCGCTTCCCCGCCATCCCGGCGATCCTGGTCGCATTCTTCTCCTCGCTCATCTCCTTTCTCCACCTGCGACTGGCTGATGAATTCAAGGACTATGAGGAAGATGCGCGGTATCGCCCTTACCGGGCAGTTCCGCGCGGACTGGTATCGCTCAAGGAACTGGGGGGGCTCTGGGCGTTGACCGGCCTGGTCCAGGTCGCGCTGGCTGCCGCGCTCAATATCCGTCTCATCCCCTTGCTGCTCATCACCTGGCTCTATCTCGGCCTGATGAGCCGGGAGTTCTTTTGCAAGGCCTGGCTGAAAGCTCATCCCTTTACCTACATGTGGACGCACATGTTCATCATGCCGCTGATCGATTTCTATGCCACGGCATGTGACTGGCTGATGGTTTCCGATCGTCCGCCGCAGGGGCTGATGTGGTTTGTCGTGGTGAGCTTCCTCAATGGATTCATCATCGAAATCGGTCGCAAGATTCGCGCCCCGCACGATGAGGAGCATGGGGTGGAAACCTACTCGTTTCTCTGGGGCCGGGCCGGGGCGGTGGGTGCGTGGCTGCTGGCCATGGCCCTCACGTTTTCCTTTGCCGTCGTGGCCGCTCTTCGCATTCATTTCCTGCCGCCGGTGGCTGTCGTCCTCGGTCTCGTGCTGGCTGTCGCCATTTTCAGGGGCCTCCGCTTCCTTAGCCAACCGCAGAGCGGCAAGGCGTTCGAAGCACTGTCCGGGCTATGGACGCTCTGCTTGTATCTGATGCTCGGCGTCGTCCCCCTCCTATGGAAACTCCTAGCCTGATGTTGATTTCCTCCTGGCGCGATACGGACTTTTCTCATCACCCGGTGGGCGGCAAGGCGCGCGCCCTTGGCGCTCTGAGCCAGACGGGCTTCCCGGTACCGGAGTGGATCGTGGTGCTTCCCTCTGCCTGTGAGGTCGCTGACGATGAGCTCCGCCGCGAACTGGCCGCCTTTCTTTCCTCAACGCCTGGCCCCTGGGCCGTGCGATCCTCCGCCGTCGATGAGGATGGACAGGTGCATTCCTTTGCGGGCCAGTTGGAAAGTTTCCTCAATGTCGCGAGGGAGGATGTTCTCGAAAAAATCCGGGCGGTGTGGAAGTCCGGCTTCAGCGAGCGCATCATCGCTTATCGCAGTCAGGCGGGACTCAGCCTTCCACCGCCGGTGCCTGCGGTGATCGTGCAGCAGATGGTCGCCGCCGAGGCTGCGGGAGTTGCCTTTAGCGCGGATCCCGTCTCGGCACGCCGGGGGATCGCGGTAGTGGCCGCCGTGCGTGGGTTGGGGGAGGCGCTCGTTTCCGGGGAGGCCACGGGTGACAGCTTTCACGTGGATCGCTCCCGGCGGATCGTGCATCGCGCAATAGTCAATGCATCTCAGCCCATCATTCCGGATACTTGCGTCGTGGCAGTCGCCGATCTCGCCCGGCGCGCCGAGCGATACTTCGGCCTTCCCCAGGACATCGAGTGGGCTGTCGCGGACTCGCGTCTATACCTGCTTCAATCTCGCCCGATCACCTCACTGACCGGAAAGGTTGATCCTGATGGGCTGTGGCAGCTCTGGGACAATAGCAATATCGCCGAGAGCTACAGCGGCGTGACCACTCCGCTCACCTTCAGCTTCGCCCGGCACGTTTACGAGGAGGTCTATCGGCAGTTCGTCAAAATCCTCCGCGTTCCGCTTTGGCGCATCGAGGCCAATCGCGATGTCTTTGGCCGCATGCTGGGCCTCGTCCGGGGTCGCGTATTTTATAATCTCCTGAGCTGGTATCGCGTTCTCGCCATGCTGCCCGGCTTTGCCGTGAATCGTCGTTTCATGGAGCAGATGATGGGGGTGAAGGAACCTCTGCCCGAGGATGCCATCGCAGGAATCATCGGAAAGACTCAACAGACGCAATTCTCCGACTACGCGGAAATCGCGGGAACGATCCTCGGTCTCCTCGGCAATCATCTGCTGCTTCCTGGCAAGATCAGGCGATTTTATCAGCGCCTCGACGAGGCTTTGGCTCTCGGCGATATCACGCTGGAGGAAATGCGCCCGGATGAACTGGCCGCCGCTTATCGCCGGTTGCAGAACCAGCTCCTGACCCGGTGGGATGCGCCATTGATCAACGACTTCTTCGCGATGATTTACTTCGGCGTCTCACGCAAGCTGGTGGACAAATGGTGTGGCGATCCCGATGGAACGCTGCAAAATGATCTCATCGCCTGCCAGGGCGGCATCATCAGCGCGGAACCCGCCCATCGCATGATGCGTCTCGCCGAAATGGCCCGCTCGGATGCGACCCTTCGCGCTGTGCTGGCCTCTGGTTCGCTGGCTGAGATCGAGCAAGTCATGCCCGCTGCGTTCCGCTCGGAATATCACGCCTATCTGGAGAAATTCGGCGACCGCTGCCTGGAGGAGCTCAAGCTTGAGAGCGCCACGCTCCACGACGACCCCTTGCTCCTGCTGCGCTCGGTCGCGCGACTGGCGGAACGCGACGCCTTGCCCGCCTCGCGCTCGGCTGATCTTTCCGCCTCTGCGGCCCAGCGCGTGGATGTCGCCTTGAAAGGACACCGGCTGCGACGATGGCTTTTCGATTTCGTCATCGGCCAGACTCGTGACCGGGTGCGTGATCGGGAGAATCTTCGCTTTGAGCGGACCCGTGTTTTTGGCCGCGTGCGGCGCATCTTTGTGGAACTCGGCAAACGCCTGCACTGCCTCGGCATCCTCGACGAACCTCGCGACATTTTCTTTCTCGAGGCCGAGGAGGCGATGGGCTTCGTCGAGGGAACTGCCGTCACGACCAACCTCCGGGCGCTCGCCCGGCTCCGTAAGGAGGAGTTTGCGGATTTTCCTGCCGAACCGCCTTCGGACCGCTTCGAGACGCTCGGCGTGGTCTATGTCGGCAATACGTTCCAGGCCGCGAGGGCTTCCGCCTTGGCCTCCGGCGACGAACGCAAGGGCATCGGCTGCTGCCCCGGCTTGGTGCGTGGCCGCGTGCGGGTGATTCTCGATCCGCGAAACGCGGTGATTCATCCCGGCGAGATTCTCGTCGCTCCGCGTACCGATCCTGGTTGGATCATGCTCTTCCCTGCCGCCGCAGGGCTGCTCGTCGAGCATGGCAGCCTCCTCTCGCACTCTGCCATCGTGGCCCGGGAAATGGGAATACCCGCTGTCGCCTCGATCCCGGGTCTTACCGCCTGGCTCAAGACCGGCGACGAGGTGGAACTGGACGGCAGTACGGGACGAATCATCCGCGTGGCGGTCCCGGAGGTGTCTCATGCCGAGTGAAGCCGCGGCTCATGCCGATTTTGCGACGATCCTTCGTTACGCCCAGGTCTGGGAGGATGCCGACATCCTGATCGAGGGCCTGGACATCCAGCCGGATGACATCTGCCTTTCCATTGCCTCCGCCGGGGACAATGCCCTGGCCATGCTGGCAAAAGGTCCGCGCAAGGTCGTGGCCATCGACCTGAATCCCTCCCAGCTCGCCTGTCTGGATCTCCGCGTCGCAGCCTTTCGCCATCTGGAGCATCGCGATGTCCTCACCCTCATCGGTTCGGTTCCAGATGGAGCACGAGCGCCGCGACTCTACTCCACGCTCCGCGAGTCCCTTTCACCAACAACGCGCGCTTTCTGGGATGCCCGTCCCGAGTGGATCGATCGCGGCATCGGCCATGCCGGAAAGTTCGAGAATTACTTTCGCCTCTTTCGTGAGCGGATCATGCCCCTCGTGCACTCGCGGAAAACCGTTGCCGAGTTGCTGCTGTCCCGCGACATCGAGGCTCGCCGCGTATTTTACTCGCAGCGATGGGACACCTGGCGGTGGCGCGTGCTTTTCCATGTCTTTTTTTCCCGAGCCATGATGGGTGCACTGGGGCGCGACCCCAGCTTCTTCCGCTATGTGGAGGGAAGCGTGGCGGAGAAGATTCTCACCCGCACCCGGCACGCCCTTACAGAGCTCGCTCCAGCCGAGAATCCCTATCTGCAATGGATTCTCACCGGTCGCCATGGCTCCGCCCTGCCGTATTACCTGCGAGAGGAAAATTTCGAATCCATTCGGCGAAATCTTGACCGCCTCGAGTGGCACTGCGGCCCTCTGGAGGATTTCCTCGGGGGCCATCCGCCCGGCACATTCAGCAAGTTCAACCTCAGCGACATCTTTGAGTATCTGTCGGAGGAAACCAGCGACAGCGTCTTCCGGCTCATCGCGGACTCTGCGCGCCCCGGCGGCCGCCTCGCGTATTGGAACATGCTCGCTCCCCGGCAGGCTCCCGCCGCCCTGTCAGGTCGCGTCACGTCCTTGCACGACCTGGCCTCCCGGCTGCATGCCCGGGACAAGGCCTTTTTCTACAGCGCCTTTCACGTGGAGGAGTTCCGATGAACTCCTGGTTCGGCATCCTCGCTGTCCTCGCCACGCTGGGACTGCTCATGGGCGTGATCCGGTGCGCTCAGTCCTGCCTCAGTGCGGAGCTGTCGCGCAAGGCGGTCCATATCGGGATGGGGTTTGTCTGTTTGTCCTTCCCGTGGCTTTTTCAGGAGAGGTGGCCGGTTGTGCTGCTGGCCGTGCTCGCTGTGGTGGGCCTCGGCGCGGTGAGGCTCCTTCCGTTTCTCCGCCGAAAGGTGGGAGGCGTGCTTGGCGGGGTGGAGCGTCACTCGCTGGGAGAGATCTACTTCCCGGTGGCCGTGGCCACGGTCTTCCTCCTCGCTGATGGAAAAACTCTTCTTTACGTCATTCCGGTATTGACTCTTACTCTGGCCGATTCTGTCGGCGCGCTGATCGGCATTCGCTATGGTCATGCCCGCTATCGTACGGACGAGGGTTTCAAAAGCGCCGAGGGTTCGGTGGCCTTTTTCACCGCCGCCTTCCTGAGCTGCCACATCCCGCTCCTGCTTTTTAGCGACACGGGACGGGCGGAGACGCTGCTCATCAGCCTGACTGCCGGGTTTGTCGTCATGCTCCTTGAGGCCATCTCCTGGCGGGGACAGGATAATCTCATCATCCCGATCGGGATGTATTTCCTGCTCAGCTTCTACCTCCCGCTGAACGAATGGCAGCTCTTGGGGCGCTTTCTCCTCATCCTCGCGCTGGTGGTGCTCGTCATGCTGGTGAGAAATCGCACTACGCTCAGCGACAGCGCCGTCCTGGCCGGAGCCTTGTCGGGATATGCCGTGTGGGCTTTCGGTGGGCGCTTCTGGATTTTTCCCCCGCTCCTCCTCTTTGTCATCTACGTCTGGCTGCCATCGTTCCCGAAGTCCGCCCGTCCGGTGCAGAATCTTCACGCGGTCACCCGGGTCATGGCCGGCGGCCTTCTCTGGGTGGGCCTTTCACATGTCTATGAGCGCGATTTTCTCCTGCCTTATCTGCTCTGCATGGCCGCGCATACCGGCAACATTATCACCGCCCGGCTGCGAATCGTTCGCGCCCAACTGCCCATGGGAAAGATCGCCGTCATCGCTTTCCTGATCGCCTCGGCGGCGTTTCTCCTCCTTGGCTCCGGCGGCGTGGCCTTGGGTGTTCTTTCGTTTCGGAGCCTGTTCTGGCTTCCGGTGGCAGTTGCCGTCTCGATTGCGCTCTTTATCCCATTCTGGCCACCCGAGCATCGTGATGACCAGCGATGGCAGATCTGGCTTTCCGAGACCGGCATTGCCATCCTTGTCTCCTGCCTCGGCCTCCTTCCTTGACTCCGCATGAACTTCCTCTCCTTCTCCCCGAATCAGGAACCGCCGGGTTTCGATCCCCGGCTTCTGGTGTCCCATCAGGTCGACGAACATCTCTCCGATGAGAGCGGAAAAAATCACTGCTCGCTCTGGTGGTCGGTCGTTCCCGGCATCCCCGGCGAACGACCCGGCGTGATCGGCCACTTTGCCGCGACCAGTCTGGAGGAGGCCCTACCTCTCCTCGCCTTCGCCCTCGCTCGTCTGCGCGCCACCGGATGCACCATCGCTCTCGGGCCGATGGATGGAAATACATGGCGCCGCTACCGTGTGCTCACGGAACGCGGGGAGGAGCCGCCCTTCTTCATGGAGCCGGATAATCCCGACTGGTGGAGCGATGCGTTTCTCCTTTCCGGTTTTTCCTCCCTCGCTACCTACACATCCTCGCTAGTGGACGACCTTTCGCGGCGCGATCCCCGGGTGGAGCGCGCCCGCATTCGGCTGGAGGGTGAGGGAATTCAAATCAGGAATCTCGATCCCGACCGTTTTGAGGACGATCTGCGGCGCATCTATGCGGTGTCCGTCATCAGCTTTACGGGGAATTTTCTCTACACCCCGGTTCCGGAATCCGCCTTCATCGCGCAGTATCTCCCGTACCGGGACAAGATCCGGCCCGAGTTCGTTTACCTGGCTGAGGATCGCGGTGAGCCCGTCGGTTATCTCTTCGCCATTCCCGACTATGCCGAGGCGCAGCGTGGACTCCCGATGCGTACGCTTATCGGCAAAACTCTGGCCAGCGTCCCGGGGCGGCGCTATGGGGGGCTGGGCGTTGTCCTCACCGACCTGCTGCATCAACGTGCGCAAAGCATGGGATTTAGCCGCGTCATCCATGCGTTGCAATATGAGGGCAACAGCGTGCGCAATATGAGTGAGTTTTTCGGTCGCGTCATGCGTCGCTACACCCTTTTTTCACGCCGTCTGACATGAGCACGATCCCAGAGATCCTGCGCAGCAATGCCGCCAGCTGGCCACGGCGCGACGCTCTCGTTGCCACACGGCTGGGTCAGGACATCGCGGTCACCTTTTCCCAGCTCGAAAATCAGGCGAATCTCTTCGCCGACATGCTTTATTCACGCGGGATTCAGCCCGGCGATCCCGTGCTGGTTTTTGTCCCGATGTCGATCGAGCTTTACGTCGCCCTTCTCGGCATTTTCCGGCTGGGAGCGGGCGCTGTCTTTCTCGATCCCTCCGCCGGTCTCGGGCATATCGACGCTTGCTGCTCGCGCCTGCCGCCCCGCGCCCTTGTCAGCGTGCGGCCATTGCGGCTTCTGCGCCCGTTTGTCACTGGTCTCCGGAAGATTCCGCATGTGTTCGCTCCTCCCCGCGATCTCCATGGATCGCTGGGAAATCTGCCTCCTCCGCCGGGTCCCGACGATGCGGCGCTCATTACTTTTACCAGTGGCAGCACAGGTCAGCCCAAGGCCGCCGCGCGCACGCATCGCTTCCTGATCGCTCAGCACGCCGCTTTGCGCGGCTCGATTAAACTCGAGGAGGGCGAGCGAGATCTCACGACGCTGCCGGTTTTTGTCCTCGCCAACCTCGCCTCCGGGATCACCAGCATCCTCCCGGATGCCAGGATCAGCCGCCCGGGATCAGTCAACGCCCGGCGCATCGCCCGTCAGGTGGCGCGCCTGCGCCCGGCACGCACGGGCGGCTCGCCCGCATTTTATCAACGTCTGCTTTCCGAGCCGGCATGCCTCGCTGGATTTCGCAAGATTTACACAGGAGGTGCTCCGGTTTTTCCCGCGTTCCTTAAGGAGCTTCAGTCCGCGACTCCTTCGGCGGATGTTGTCGCCGTCTATGGGTCGACCGAGGCGGAGCCGATCTGTCATGTGTCCTGCCGGGATATCTCAGCGGAGGACTGGGAGGCCATGCGCTCGGGGCGGGGCTTGCTTGCGGGCTTGCCAATTCCGGAGATTCGCCTCCGCATTATCCCGGACCAGTGGGGGAATCCTGCGATTGATTTTGCGCCGCAGCCTTCCGGCTGTATTGGAGAGATTATCGTGGCTGGCGACCATGTCCTGAAAGGATATCTCCACGGCAGAGGCGACGCTGAAACCAAGGTGCGGCTGGACGGTGAGATCTGGCACCGTACGGGTGACGCCGGATATCTGGACGGAAATGGACGTCTGTGGCTGATGGGGCGATGTTCCGCCCGGATCAGTGATGCCCTCGGCACGCTTTATCCCTTCGCTGTCGAATGTCTTGCGATGACCTTCCCCGGCATCCGGCGGGCTGCATTTATCCAGCTGGGCGGGGAACGGACTCTTGTGATCGAGACGCGCCCGGGTTTTCGGCAGTTCGGAGATATCGAGGCCGCCTGCGCTCAATTCCGCATTTCCCGCGTCTGCAAGGTTTCAATGATACCCGTCGATGCCCGCCATAATGCAAAGATCGACTACCCGGGGCTGGAGCGCCTCGTAAGGAAAATGGGCGGGTAGGGGGCTAGCGAAGTCCGGAATTAACTGGAAGCGATCGGGATTCAAACCCTCTCCAGCGTGCTGGTCTCGCCGTCGTAGAGCGCGTATTCCGCGGAGCTGGTTCCGTGGTTAAGGCTGGTTCCTGCGATACCTTTTACCTCGCAGAGGTTCTCCCGGTTTTCCCTTCCTCCGAAAATGGCGATCCGGATTCTTTCGGAATGGGGCAGGATCGCGGCTGCCATCCGCGAGTTTCCCGCGAAGGCGCGGAAGAACGCATCGATGGCATTTCTGCCCTTCCGGTCGAGCCAGCTTTCGAATGGCACGGTTCCCGTCACCAGCAGAATGCCGCGGTCGGGTGGAACTTCCGCCAGTCGCCGGGAAAGTCCCTCCGACTGGCGCTGCGCCTCCTCCTCCAGGGTCTCCGCCGCGAAGGGGATCTGCCGGATGTCATTGGCCTCCAGGCCGCCCGCGGTTCCCGCCAGATAGGCTTCGAGGCTTACCTCCTCGCCGTCGATGGACAGGCCTTCGTCCCGGAATCCGAGGTCGAAGTGCCCGTAGGCTCCCACGATCGCGAGGTCTCCCAGCGGGAGGTTCTGAAAATCCAGCCCCACGACCCCGGTCTTTTCCAAAGCGGGCTGCCAGAAGTGCTTTCTCACTGCCTCGGGGGAGGGAAACTGCTCCCACCGGTCGCGCGGCAGCCAATGATCGCGCGGACCGAGGCAAATCGCCACGGGTACTCCCCCGCTGGCGGTCTTCAGCGCCTGCAGGCACTCCAGGGCCTGCTCCGGCCGCCCGATATTGCCTGCCACCACTACTGCCTGTGGCTGTGTTTTCAGCACCACTCCCCGGAGCTTCGCCAGCACGGCTTCGCGCCTCTCTGTCTCATGGAGCAAGAGGTTTGCGGTCAGCAGGATGCGTGATCTTCGCCGGGCTTTCTTGGCTGCACTCGCGGTTTTCGTGATCTCGATCGCCAGCGCGATCAGGATGCCCGCCAGGGCTCCTGAGAGGTTGATGAAGACATCGGTCACGTTCGCCGTCCGGCTCCGGAAAAACGACTGGACGTACTCGCTCCCCGCCGCCAGAGCGAATGAGATCAGGAACACGAACCCCGCAAACCGGAGATCCGCCTTGGGAGAGACGAACTTCCACGATCCCCGCGTTCTCCAGATCAGCAGCGCGAGAATGAGGAACTGCGAGAAATGGCAGGCTTTCCGAAAGATCAGGTTGGCCTCGTACACCTGGGCTATCGGCATATCGGGACGGAACCAGCGCAGGATGGGCTGGATGATCTTGAACGTCGTGCCCCCCGAGGCCCAGTCCAGCGAGGCAAAGAGGATGAGGACCATCCAGAGTACGGCTGGCCACCAGCGCTCGACAGTCGGAGAAAAGGCTTTTAAGGCTTTGGCCATGAGGCTATTTACCTTTGCTGGAAGAGAGTTCGGCTTCGCAGGTAGGACGCAGGCGCATGTGGCTCTTCATTTCCTAATGAAATCCCTCTCCATCTGCCAATGGTTTCCTCGCATCGGTCTCCGGACCGTGTTTTTTCTGGCCCTGACGTGCCTCACCCTGCTCTCGGGCTGTGGCGGTCCCATGTCCTCTGGCACGACCGAGGCTCCGGCGGGCTATACGCCGCATAAAAAAGAGGAGGTCTACCGCATTCGCATCGGCGATGTTGTCCAGGTGGATATCTTTCAGGAGTCGGCCATGACCACCCGCCAGCGCGTGCAGGGGGATGGCACCGTCGCCGTCGCGCTCCTGGGCCGCGTGGACGTGCAGGGCCTGACCACAGCGCAGGCCTCGGAGAAAATTGCCGCCCTCCTCGACGCCAAACAAATCGTCAAGCCGCAGGTCAATGTCACCGTCCTCGCCTACGCTCCTCAGCGATTCACTGTCATGGGCCAGATCAAGACCGCCGGTATGTATGTCATCCCGCCGGAGGAAAATATCTCCCTCCCGGAGGCGATCGCCATGGCGGGCGGCCCCACCATCATCGGCAACCTGAAAAAGGTCTTCATCAGCCGCAAGCAGGGCAACGAGGTCTCTCGCATCCGGCTGAACGCCCTCGCTCCCAGCTCCCAGTTTTTCCTCATCAAGGAAGGCGACGTGATTTTTATCAGCGAGACGGTTTTCTAGATGTCGACCAGCCCGACAGATCCCACCGACCTTTTCTCCGGCTCAGGCGGAGGAGCACCCTTCGACGTGACGACGCTGCTCTTCACGGCGCGTCGCCTCTTCTGGCTGCCGCTCATCCTCGCGCCGCTCGCCGCCATCGGGGGATACATCTACGCAAAGACCTCCACTCCCGTCTATCGCGCCCTGGCGGAGATCCGCCTCGAGAGTCGCTCAATGACGCCCGCGGCGTCCACCTCCGACCCGAATTCCGCCGGGACGACGAGCCCGGAGGATCAGAATACGATCATCCGCACTTTCGTAAACCCTGTCATGGCCCGGGAGGTGGTGAAAAAACTGAAACTCGCCGAGCGCCCGCATTTCACGGGAGGCAGCCGCCGCCCCTCCGAGGACGACCTTGTGGCCTTCGTCATGGAGCACACGAAGGCCAATATCGTCGTCGGCACCCGCCTCCTGCAGATCGCCGTGGATTATCCCGACCCGTACATCGCCATGGAACTGGCCAATGCCATGGCCGAGGCTGGCATGAAGTACGAACGGGACCAAAGAGCGATCGCCCTGCGCGAAAACGTCCAGTACCTCGAGGACGAAGCTAAAAAACTCGAGGCCAACCTCGTCGCCTCCGAGATGCGCCTCAACGACTACACCCGCACACTCGGCAGCATCTCCATCGACCAGGATGTCAACATCGCCGCCGACAAGCTCAAGGACCTCAACATGCGCTCGACCGAGGCGCGTTCGAAGCGCCTCCAGCTCGAGAGCTCCTATCGGGAGATCCAGGCCTATCGTGAGAATTCCGACGCACTTCTCGGCATCGAGAGTATTCGCTCGGCTCCTGGTGTGGCCTCGCTGATCTCCAAGAGCAACGATCTCAAGGGCAATCTCGCCAAGCTCCTGCAGCGCTACCGCGAGGGCAATCCCTTTGTCATTCAGGCCAAGACCGAACTCGCCGAGGTGGAGAAAACTCTCCGCCAGCAGGCTCTCGATGTCGCCAAGGGTATCGAGGCCGATCTGGCCGCCGCCCGTAGAAATGAGGAGGATGTCGCTGCCGAAAAGGCGGAACAGGAGGAAAAGGTCATCAAGGTCAAGGAGGAGTCCATCAAGTCCAATGTCCTCCGCCGCCAGATCGATGCCGACCGCCTTGCGTACGAGGCGGCGCTGAAGCGCCTGAACGAAAATCTGTCCGAGACCCGCAGCCAGCTCGTCATGATGCAGATGTCCGGCCCCGCCGGCCCCGGGTACATGGTCTCCATGAGCACGGGCAAGACGGTCGGCGTGGCCGGGCTCGCCGGTCTTTTCCTGGGCCTGGGGCTCATCGTTCTCGTCGCGCAGTTTGACAAGTCCATCAAGTCCGTCGAATCGGCCGAGTCGGCTCTCGGTCTATCCGTGCTCAGCGCCGTGCCCCGATACGGTCCGGCCAGCGCCGATCCGGCCCTGTCTTTCCGCGACTACCCGGTTGTGCTCGATCGCTGCTGCGCGGCCGCCGAGGCGTTTCGCACCCTGCGCGTTGCCATCGAGCCTCCCGTGGGTGGCGAGGAAAACGCCGTCATCCTCCTCGTCGGCGCCGCCGGCCAGGAAGGCGCCTCCTTCTGCGCGGCCAATCTCGCCGTGGCTCTCGGGCAGAGCGGCCAGCGTACGCTCCTGGTCGACGCCGACCTCCGCCGCAGTTCGCTCGAGCAGCGCATCTTTGACTCCGTCGGGCAGTATGGTCTGAGCGATTATCTGACTGGCAGGGTTTCGTTCCCGAACATCATCCGATCCACCCCGGCGGAGAACGTCGATGTCGTCACCGCCGGCACTCCGCATGCTCATCCCGCCGAGCTGCTTTCCAAGGACGCCTTTGCCACCTTCCTGGAGGAGGCCCGCCTTCTTTACGATCGCGTGGTTTTTGATGCCGCTCCTGTCGGCGCCGTGAGCGACACGCTGCGGTTTGCCCACCTGTGCCAGACGATCTGCTTCGTGCTCCGGTTCGGCAAGACGACGCCCGCAGTGGCGCGGCGAGCCTTCGAACTCCTCGGTCGCGGCGGGGTGAAGGTCACGGGCGTCGTCCTGAATAACGTCTCCCCGGCGTTTCCCATCAAGCTCGGCCACCAGGATTTCCCCGAGGAGGTCTTTTCGAACCATGGAAAATTTGAGTTCCCGGTTCACTGCCCGTCCTGCAACCGCACCTACGAATCCCCGGAGGACTTCGTCCGGCAGACCGTCCCGCCCGGCCCCGAGTGGACTTCGCATATCTCGGGCTGGAACGAGCACAGCGAGCGCATCGTTCGCCGCTGCAACTGCAACACTCTCATCGTCCTCCCGCCCGTCATGCGCCGTGATAACTCCACCGCCGGAGCGAAGCGCCGCGAGGCCTTCGCCGAGCTCATGGCCACTCTGGAGAAATCCGGCCTGTCCCGCGACGAGGCGCGCACCAACTTGCTGCTCACTCTCAAGATGTGGCGCAGCGAGATGCATGGGGAGTCCCATCGGGAGAACTCCGATGCCAGCCAGCAGCGCCGCAAGCTTTACGATGAAGTGCTGGAGCGCCTGGCTGCCGGAGGGATGTCCCGTTCCTCCGCCGAGGCCAAGCTTCTCCACGCGATCAGGATCTGGCAAAATGCGCCATGAAGACGCGCCTGCGCTGGCGGTTGTCTCCAGGCGTCTTCTTTCTGCCCCTCCTGGCCGCCTCCCTTCTGGGACTTGTGCCGTGTAGGGCGCAGGCGCCCTTCCTTTCCCGCACGGCCAACCAGCCCGAGGCGTTCGACACCGTCTATCCGGCGAACTACGCGCTGGATTTTCCCAATCTCCCGGAGGCTGATCCCATGAATAACGTGCAGGAGGAAATCCCGCCCGGCATCGACGTTCTCACCAATCCCGAGATCCTTGATTACCAAGCCGCGCTGAAGTCGGACATGCCGTCCCGCACGCCGGGCGATTATGATCCCGAGGAGAATAATCGCACCACGGATTTTCAGAATACCCCCCAGTCGATGGCCCTTTTCGGCAACGACTATGCCTCCAATGCCGAGGTCGTGCTCAGCAATGCCGGGCATCCCATTTTCTACGATCTCAGCCGCACCGTCGCCTCCTTCGGCCTGAATGAGACGCCGCTGGTCACCGAGATGCCCTTGATTCCCGAGCCGGGGACCACGCTGGACAAGCCCATCGCCCCGCGCGCGAAATGGGGCCCCTGGCGGATGGCCCTCGATGTGATGGGAAGCTCCTCCGTGTTCTACAACGTCTTTGGCAGCACGAAGAATCCCCAGAGCGACATGGTCTTTGCCCTCACGCCGCGTTTCTACCTGGAGGCGGGAACCAAGGGTTTTTTCCGACTCTCCTACGCCCCGAGTTTCCTGCGCTATTCGAAGTTCAAGGACCTCGACAGCGACAACCAGAATCTCTCCGTCTCGGTGACCTATCCCTTCAGCAAGCTCCGCGTGGGCGCATCCTTTTCCTACCTCACGCAGAGCGGCCTGTTTCTGAATAACCCCTCCGGCCAGGGGCAGCAGGATACGGCCCTCGCCTCCCTCGCCGCCTCCTATCCGCTGACGACCAGGAGCAACATCTCCGTGGGATGGATGGGCGTGGTCCAGCAGAACGACCCCGGCGGCCGCAAGGTGGAAAACACCGCCAACCTCGGGATTTCCTACACTCCGGGAGCCAAGGCGGTTTTCGGCGGCCTCCTGCGACTGGGCAGCATCCAGGCTCCCGCCGGGGACCAGAGCTTTTTCGGCCTCCAGGGCGAGGCGGCTTACCGCTGGGATTTTCACTGGCGCTTTTCCGCCCGCGCCGGGGTGGACTGCCGCTTTCTCGATCCTCCGCCCTACGGCCAGTCCAGCCCGATGCTCACGCCCGTTTTCGACCTGAATGCCAGCTATCATTGGACGTCCAACGCCGCCGCCCTGCTGCGGTTCTACCGCTTTGTCGGCACGGATACCTTCACCTCCGTCAGCATGGACATCCAGACCGGGGCCGAGATGGGCTTCCTTCTCCGCGCCTATCGCCGCACGGATGTGAAGATCCTCCTGACCGTCGGCTACACCGAGATGTTTGCCGAGGAGGAAAGCGGAGAGCAGAATTACGCCTTCGTCCAGGGAGGCATGTCGATTTCCTACACCATGATGAAATGGGCGGATGTGGTACTGTTTGGCAATGTCCAGCAGCGCTTTCAGGACGACCAGGGCCTCAACTACCTCAGCGGCACCCTCGGCCTTGGACTCAATCTCAAATTCTGATGAAAAACTCTGAGCAAGTTTTATTTACGAAAGGGCGGACCCGGGGATAAGGTTTATGCAACCAGACGCATAAAGTCGGTTTTACCGTATGTTTCAGCACCGCGAGCTAGGGCTCATCCAGGGATACCAACTAGGCGCCACGATCGTCCTCACGATCGTGTTTTGGACCTATTACTTTATCATGGAGTACTTTGTGCCGGGTGTGACGCTGACGGGTGCGACGAACTACATGGAGTTCTATCTCGCCATCACGCTGGCTTTTCAGATCTCCTTTTTACTCACCAAGCACACCGACATTCTGTCCGTTTCCTCGGGTGTGGTGGAGAGTCATCGGCTGGTCTGGGCGCATGTTCCCGCCACGCTGGCTATCACGTGTATTTTTCTGATTTTGACGAAGGACTCCGCCATCTCGCGGATGTTTCTCTTCACGATCGTCCCGCTCCTCTACGTCGTCCTGCTCATCTTCACCCGTTTCTTTGCCCTCGATATCCTCCGCTTCATGCTGCACCACCAGCGGCAGACGCTCCTGCTGGTCGGCCAGCCATGCGAGCTGGAGAACGTCCGATCCCTCCTGGAAAAGTCCAGGCTCTTCGGCTTTGAGATCGTTGGCATGGTCACGGATGCGCCTGCGGAGGAGCTGCCCCCCTCGATCCGCAAGCTGGGAACTCCCGACAACCTGGAAGCCGTCCTCGCGGAGCAAAAGGCGGGCAATATTTTCATTCTGGGCAGTCCCCGCGATCGCCGGATGCTCGGCGGCTGGATGCGGGTCGCGGAGGCCCACGGGTGCCGTGTTTCTTTGGTTAACGACCTGGACCGCTTTCTCCAGCGGCGTCTTTCCTATTTCCGCTGCGACGATGTGGACCTCATCGAGCTGCGGGAGGAGCCTTTGCAGAATATCGTGAACCGCGTCTACAAGCGCATTTTCGATTTCGCGGTCAGCCTGCCCGTGGTGTGTTTCGTCCTGCCTCCGCTGATGCTCGTGGTCTGGATCGTGCAGAGGTTTCAATCGCCCGGCCCTTTGTTTTTCCAGCAGGTTCGCTCCGGCCTGGACAATCAGCCGTTCACCATCCTGAAGTTTCGCACCATGTACGCGGACCAGTGCGACTCGGCCGAGCAGGCCCGGGTGCGCGACGTCCGCGTGTATCCCTTTGGCCGCTTCCTCCGGCAATACAGCCTGGATGAGTTTCCCCAGTTTTTCAATGTGCTCACCGGCCAGATGAGCCTCGTCGGTCCGCGTCCGCATATGACCCAGCACGACAAGATCCTGACCGAGGTCATGTCGACCTATCCGCTCCGCGGCTTTGTGAAGCCGGGCATCACCGGGCTGGCCCAGATCCGCGGATACCGCGGCGAGACAGCGACCCGCGAGGATATCGTTCATCGCGTGGAGTGCGATATCGAGTACGTCGAGACCTGGTCCTTCTTCCTCGATGTCCGCATCGTCTGGCGGACCGCTCTGCAGGTCTTCTTTCCGCCCAAGAGCGCCTACTGAAAAAGGACGCCCTCCATCCGGCGGAGGAAGCTGGCTTCGGAGAACTGCTCGGCATGTGTGCGGATGGCCTCGGGGTTCCACGGGAGTCTCTCCAGGCGCTCCACCGCCTGCGCGAGGGCCTCGGGCCGGGGCTCATCGAAGAAGACGCCGCTCAGCCCCTCGACGACGGTTTCCAGCGCGCCTCCCTTTTTGAAGGCGACCACCGGTTTGCCGCAGGCCATCGCCTCGACCGGCGTGATGCCAAAGTCCTCGTGCCCGGGAAAGACAAAGCCCCGGCAGCGCTGGAAGCAGTCGCGCACTTCCTCGTCGGAGCGGCGGCCGAGGAACTCGACGGATGGCCCCGCCATTTTCTCCAGGTCGGCCCGATAGGGACCCTCGCCGAGAATGACGAGCCGTCTGCCGGTCTGCGTGAAGGCCTGCACCGCCAGCTCGATATTCTTGTACCCCAGGAGGCGGGACACGATCAGGTAAAAGTCCTCATGGCCCGGCGACACGGTGAAGCGGTCGGTCTGCACGGGAGGAGGGATGACGATGGACTCCCTGCCGTAGAAGCGGAGAATGCGCTCCCGGACGTTGCGGGAATTTGCCACCAGGACGTTCATGCGACCCGCCGCCGCCCGGTCGAGCTTTCGCAGGGCGGGGAGGAAAGCCCGCAGTCCGCGATTGAGCAGGGGGAGACGCACCTCGTGATCGAGGTACTCGTCGGTCTGCCAGAGAAAGCGGGTCGGGTTGTGGATGTAGCAGACCGTGCGCGTCCCGGGGGCGAAGCGCATGTATTTCGCGAATGTGCTGGAGCTGATCCAGGCATGCGTCGCCTGCGGGGCGGCGAAGGAGCGAAAGGCCAGCGGATACAGCGGCAGGTATTTCTTAAAATGCGTGTGATGCTCGATGCCGGGGGCGTGCTGGAGCCAGGTCGTCCGGATGTCGGCATCGGCAAAGTCGCCCCACAGCGTCTTTCGCGCCACGGCGCTGGTATAGATCGGGGCGCTGGGAAAGCGCCGGTGCATGGTGGCCACCACGCGCTCGGCTCCGCCCATCTGGATCAGGTAATCGTGTGCGAGGACGAGGTTCATGCTTTTCGGGAAAGCCGGTCGAGCAGGGTATTCGTCTTTTGCCGGACGGCGGAGAGCGAAAAACGCCGCTCCGCTCGCTCCCTCCCGGCCTGTCCCATTCTCTCGCGCAGAGCCGCATCGGCGAGGACCTTTCTCAGGGCGTCGGCCAGAGTATTGACATCGCCCGGCGGTGTGAGGAATCCCGTGACTCCCTCTTTGACGATCTCTCGGGGGCCGCCTGCGTCGGCGGCGATGACCGGCTTTCCCGACAGCATGGCCTCGACCAGGACCCGTCCGAACGGCTCGGGTGCGGTCGAGCAGTGGACCACGATGTCGGAAGCCGCCATGAGGACGGGGATGTCGGTGCGGAAGCCGAGGAATTGCACGCGGTCGCCCATGGGCTGCGCGAGGGTTTGGAGTTCCCGGGCGTAGGCCCGGTCGTCGTCGGTAAAAAGCGGCTCTCCGATGATTCGAAACGTCGCCTCGGGGATCTGCCGTGCGGCCTCGATCAGGACATGCTGGCCTTTCCACCGGGCGATGCGACCGAAGATGGATACGACCGGCCGCCTGTGGGGATTCCACTCCGAAGACACGCTCGCGATGGCCTCTGCCGGGATGTTGGCATAGCGGGCCGGGTCGAAGCCATTGGGTACCACCGCGACGCTGGTCCGGCCTCCGGCTTTGCCATACTCGTCAGCCACGGCTTGCGAGTTGGCAATGACGAGGTCGACCCGGCTGGCCGCAGCCATCAGGATGGCGAGGTTTGCCCGGCTGAAGTGCTCCCGGTTTGGCAGGTCGTGCAGGTGAAAAACCAGGGGCCGCCGGGCGATCAGATTGGCGGCTGCTCCGTGGACGAGGGCCTTGGCGGTGTTCAGGTAAACCACGTCGGCCTCTTTCATCCGTCGCGAAAGCGCCGCCAGGTGAGCCGTCAGCCCGGGAACTGATGCGAGCAGGGCGGCCGGGCCTGCCTGCTTGGTCACGCGCGCCGCCGATCCCTTGAGCGGCAGGATTTCCACGGGCACATTCCGCTCGCGGAGCAGGTCGGCGAAGGGGCCGTCGGAGAAAAGCAGCACCCGCGAGTCGGCCCTGCCGCTCGCCACGTCGGCGAGGCAGAGTTCCGCGCCGCCGAGCTGGCCGGTCTGGTCGACGAAGAGCGTCATGCCAGCGCCTCCTCGTAAACCTCGGCCACCCGCCTCGCGATGGTCGTCCAGTCGAAGCGGGTCTCCACATAAGCCCGGCAGGCTTCGCGGGAGGGCAGTTCTCCCGCCAGGCCCTGGCGTATTCCCTGCGCCAGGGATGGTGCGTCCTTTCCCGCGAGGATCAGGGACGGGTCGAGTTCGCAGACTGTCTCCGGCAATCCGCCCACGGGTGTCACCAGCACGGGCGTGCCGCAGCCGAGGGACTCCAGCGTGGTGAGCCCGAAGCCCTCGAGAGACTCGGAGGGTACGATGGAAAAATCCGCCGCCGCGTAGGCGAAGGGCAGTTCCTCATCCGGGAGGAATCCCGTGAAGAGCACGGACTCTGCACAGCCCGCGCTGGCGGCCGTCTGGCGAAGTTGCGCCACCAGGCGGCCTTTGCCCGCGATGATCAGGCGCGCCTCGGGATGGTCGGTGCGCAGGGTGGCAAAGGCCTCGATGAGCGTCGCGAGTCCCATGCGGTTGGTCAGCCTGCGGACGCACAGAACGATCGGCGCCTTTTCGGGCCAGCCCAGCCGTCGGCGGGCTTCCCCCTTGTTGTGCGGCGTGAAGCGCGCGGTCTCGACGCCTCCCGGAATGACGCGGATTTTCTCCGCCGGGACTCCGTATTCCCTGCTCAGGACATGGCGAAACGCACTCGACAGCACAATGAAGCGATCGGCGGAGCGGTAGACGTGGTTTTCGATCCAGCGTTTGGCCATCAGGGCCAGGCGGGACTGGCCCTCCCTGGCCGACTCGCCGGCCCAGGGGCCATGGAAATGCACGACATGCCTGCGCCTCCGCAGGCCGGGCAGGGCTGCCCCATAGAGCGCGAAATGCGAGGCGACCAGGCCGCCGGGCCGGACTTTTCGTCCGGCGGTGCGAATGGCTTTCAGCCGCTGGAGGAGGGGGGCGTCCATCTCGCCGAGGCTCACGGAGGCGTCGGTGCGCCCGTCCCAGGCCGCGAGCGGGATGGTGCCGGGAGCGGTGCCAAAGGCGAGAGCAGTGCAGGAGAGGCCGTTCGTTCGCAGCCCCTCGGTCAGGCGTTGGAAATACCGGTCGACCCCGCCTAGCGCGGCATCGAAGTGCATTCCCAGTTCAAAGACCGGATGCTCGCGCGTCATCATCTCTTCCACACGCGGGAAATGGCCTGGGCGACCTTGAAGGAAAAGCGCCTCGCCTCCAGGTCGGGCAGCGCGCGGATCGGGCCTTCGCTGGCCTCAAGGAACAACGCGGAGGCCGCGCTCGGCTTTACGCCCTTGAGCGCCTCCCGGAGGAAATTGCGCCGCCAGGCCTTGGGCCGGGCGATGTCGTGCGCGAGAAGGTAGAAGTAATCGGTGAACCCCATGCCCTCGGGGCCGACGACGGATTCCCGCCCATTCCACGCCATGAGCGCCGCGGCCATGAGGTCCTGGTCTCCCACGATGGCATGATGGCGTTCCTCCAGCTGGAAGCTCCCGGTATTGCCTCCCTCCTTCTCGTAGGTCGTGGTCAGGTCTTCCCACACCGTGAGGAATCCCGCATCCTCGCGCGGCAGCGCCACGAAGCCGCTGTTGGGATAATGGCCCGGAATCCGCGCGACGGAATGCCCCGCCGCCGTGATCAGGCGGGCCCAGTCTGTCCGCCAGGGATGCGTTTCCGGCAGATGGGGGAAATGACAGTCGAGGCAATACGCCACCCCGAGCGACGCCCAGCCGGTGAAAAACGGCCATGGACTCAGGAAGAGCACGTCGGGATCGGCATAGAAGACCTGGCCGCAGTCGGGGTACTCCTCCAGCATCTGCCGCATGGCAAAAGGCTTGTGAAAGCCGAAGTGTCTCGGCGCTGGCAGCGAGCGAAAGACGATCTCGGCTTCCTCGATCCGGAACACGCCCGGGCCGGCGGTTTGGAGCTGGTTCGTCCAGGCCGGAAGCTCGGCGGCATCATGCCCGAGCACGATGCGCCCCTGGAATCCCTGCCGCAGCGCGGAGTTGATCATCGCGGCGGCTCCGAGATGGTAGTCGTTCTGGTACAGGGTCAGGAGCAGGGATTTCATTCGGTTAACGGGAGTGCGCCCGGTCGATGGTGGCTGCCATTTTTCCTGCGATCGCCCGCAGGGAGACGTGGTCTCGTGTCCAGCTCATGCCGCGCGCGGCACAGTCCTGCCGCAGCCCGGACTGCAGGATCAGCTCCCGCAGCGCCCCGGCAAATGCCTGTGCATCGCGCTCGGGGAAGATCACTCCGCCCTGGCTGGCCTCGATCAGCCGGGGAATCTCCCCGGAGTCGGAACCGGCAACCGCCGTCCCGCAGGCCATCGCCTCGGTAATGACTCGTCCAAATTGCTCCTTCCAGTTGGGCTGGGTTTCCGACGGCAGGACGAGGAGGTCGAACGCGCTGAGATACTCCGGCGTCCTGTCATGCGGGACGTAGCCGAGAAACTCCGCGCGATCCGCCAGCCCGTCCTTGGCCAGGAGCGCGCGGAAGCCCTCTTCAAATTCGCCCTTTCCGATCAGGACCAGCTTCCAGGGCAGGTCGCGGATCAGGGCGAGCGCCTGCGCCAGCGTGCGCAGCCCCTTGGGCTCCACCAGCCGCCCCACATAGCCGATCACGACTTCGCCCGGCTTGCGCGGCAGCAGGTTGTGGTCGGCTTCCTCGCTGCGCGGCCGGTAGACGCCGGGATCGAGCGGCAGGGCGCACACGCAGTTCTCTCCCTGGAACCCCTTTTCTCTCAGCACCTCGGCCACCGCCTCCGTGATGGGAAAGGCAAACCGACTCCGGCCGTAGACCATTTTCTCCATCTGGGAAAACGGCGGCGGATAGGTCTTGAGGATGTTCTGGCAGGAATAAAATCCGAAGGTCGTCTCACGGCCCGCCGCCAGGCAGACCTGCGCGGTCGCCACTGCGTAGGGCTCGTGATTTACGTAGATCGCATCGGGCTTTTCCGCGCGGAGAAAGGCCCGCCAGCGTCGCCGGTAGGCATGGAGGATGATGTTGCCGTTGGCCAGCACGGGGACCTTGATCACCCGTCCCTTCAGCCCGGCGCAGGCGGGTTGATCGAGGCGGTTGCCAAACTCGTCGCGCCAGTCCGCCGGGATGACCAGCGTCAGGTCCCAGCCAGTCAGCTCCTCCAGTTCCGCATACAACTGCTGGTTGGTGGCCGTGGCGCAGGAATGGCTGACGACCAGCAGCTTCATGCCGTCTCCCCGGGGGTGAAGAAATAGTTCCCTTCCGATCCCTCGTGTCCTGTCAGGGCCTTCATCGTGGTCTCGGCGTAACCCAGCCCGTCGAGGAGTTCGCGTACCGGGGTGAGGTTGCGTTCCCGGATCTCGATCATCATCACGGGCCGGTTGGCTCTCAGGGTTTCCGTCGCACCGCGCAGCACCTCAAGCTCGTGTCCCTCCACGTCGATCTTGATGAAGGTGATGTTGTGAAGCGCCAGCGAGTCCAGCGTCACGGTTTCCACCCGCTTCGTGACATGTTCGCTGGTGTCGGGGCAGTTTCCCGGGGCGAGGCTCGCCCAGCCGACGAGCTTTTTGCCGTTCAGTACGGGGATGTAGAGCGTTGCTTCGTGCGCCTCGGAGGACAGCCCCTTGGCCACCACCTCGATGTTGCCCGGGTTCCACGCCTGCAACTCCGCCAGCAGGTCGTCGTTGATTTCAAAGGACACCACCCGCTGTGCGATTCCCGACAGGCGATAGGAAAAGATTCCGATGTTGGCTCCGATATCCAGGGCCGTGCCGCCTTTGGGCGCCATGCGATCCAGGTACCGCAGTTCCGGTTCCAGGCCGCCTTCCAGCGCGGTCAGCCGGTAGCGCAGGGGAATGTGCATCCGCTGCGGAGTCAGCCAAAAGAGGAGCCGGAAAAGTGCCCGCAACGGGGTGATAAGCAGTTTCATAAGCGGGCGCTTTCGTGGGATTTAAGGAAATCAGCGTAAGCATTTTCCGTCATCTCTGCAACGCGATCCCAAGTGTACTTCTCTTCCACCAGTTTGCGCCCGGCCGCTCCGTAGGCCCGCCGTAGCGCGGCATCCCCCGCGAGACGGTCCAGCACCTGCGCGATCTGTGCGCCGTCGTGCTCGAGGAACTCCCCGGTCTCCCCGGGCTGGATGAAGTCTTCCGTGCCGTTGATCCGCGTCGCCAGCACCGGCAGGCCGCAGGCCGCCGCCTCGATCGTGGCCAGGCTGAACGCCTCGTAATGGCTCGGGAACAAAAACAGATCGGCCGCGCCCATCGCCTCCGCCATGTCCCGCCGGAATCCGCCGAAGATCACCCGTCCGGCAGCTCCCAGCCGGTCTGCCAGCTCCGCGAAACGACTCCGGTCCGCATCGTCCCCGGCGACGAAAAGTTTCACGTTGGGGGCATGGCATCGGGCCACGCCCTCGATGGCAAAATCCAGCCCCTTGCGCGCCCACTCGCCTCCCGAGAAGATCGCGATCACGTCGCTTTCTGCGAATCCGTTGGCCTCGCGCCAGGCCTGCCGCTCCTCTGCCGCCAGAGGCCGGAAAATAGCCGTGTCCGCCGCGTTGGGCACGATCCGCACCATCGCGTCGCCGATGTCGTACCAGGAGCGCAATTCCTTCTCCGCCCCCCGCGACACCGGCAGGAAAAGCGGGCTGGGCTTCCGCGTGTAGAGCGCCCGCTCCGCTGCCGAGGTCACGCGCAGGTACAGCCAGCGCGTCAATCTCCGTGCCAGCGAGACCCGCTCGGTCCCGGCAAAGCGGTCGAGGATGATTTTCTTCGCCGGCTGGATGTTCTGGATCGTGACCACGTTGGCCCGGCTCGTGTTCGGCCCGATGGAGTGGACGATGTCAAAGTCGTGCCGCTTCAACATCGCGTCCGCCCGGGCGTGATAGCTCTGGAAATCCGCCACCTCCGGCCACGCCACCCCCGGCACCGGATGCCATGTCACCAGCCGCAGGTCGAGATCCTCCGCCTTTCTCGCAAACAGGTGGACGTCATGCCCGCGTCCCGCCAGCCGCTCGGCGACTTCATTGACCGCGCGCGCGCTTCCGTCGCGGCGGTTGCAATTGATCATGGCAAAGGCAATACGCATGTCAGGTGGCGGGGCGGAATGTTGTCTTGTCGCCCTGCGCCGCGCGGCGGCGCGCAAACTCATCCATCTGCGGGCGCGGATGCAGGGCGAACCCGGCCAGGATGAAAAATACCATCGACCCGGCCCCGGCGATCCAGTCGCCCGCGATGAGCGCGATGCTCCCGGTCACGAAGAAGGCCTTGAACAACATCACGGCATCCGTGCGGATGCCCAGCCGCTCAAAGATCCGGATCTGCCGCCAGATCAGGTAAAAGGCCCGGAAAAAGAAGAAGGAACCCACCCAGCCAAAGGTGAACAGGATGGCAAAGTATCCATTGTCGCCGATGGCCGCCCCGGCCTCGATTTCTCCGGTATTGACGCGCCCGGCCAGTCCGGTCGACCCCAGCCCGGTGCCGACCGGGTTGCGGATGACGGAGGAAAATCCGTACTGGGCGATCTCCATCCGGCCCTGGAAGGAACCGTCCTTGGTGATCGTCGCGATCGAGCTGACGCGCTCGCTGATCTTGCCGGAGGTCGGGATCATGCTCAGGCCGACATTGGCAGCCAGCGCGATGACGCAGAGCAGGATCACGATGCGGAAGGTGTTCTTGCCCCGGTTCAGCAGGGGGTAGAGCACGGTGGCCAGCCCGATCGTGATGATCGTGCTCCGCACGAAGGTCAGCAGGATCGCGGAAAGGATCAGCAGCACCGAGAGCCATCCTCCGACGTTGCGCCATCGCTTTGCGCAGATCATCGGGATCACGGCAAACCCGAGGAAGCTCGCCAGCGGACCGCGCTCGCTCATCGTGGAAAAGACCGTCATCTCCGTCGGCTTCAGCTTGCCCAGATATCCCTCGAATCCCACCGCCCGCACCCAGAAGGCGTCCCACGGAGGGATGGTGAAATACTGATACCACCCGTACGCGCTCGCGAAGACCGCCGCCCATCCCACGGTCTTGATCCAGCGGTCGAGGATGTCGTTCTTTCCCCACGCCAGCACCGCGCACGCCATGATCGAGAGCGGCGTCACGTATTCCGCCAGGGAGTAAACCGCCGCCAGCTTGTTGCGGATGAGACCGACCGCGAAGGCCACTCCCAGCGCGATGGCAAAGGAGACGACGATCTTGCGGAAGTAACCCGGCAGGCGGTTGTAGTTCTGAAAGACCATCAGGAAGATGAGCCCCGAGATCACCAGCGGCGTCAGGCTGACCGGGGACAGCGGATTGAAGCTCCCCGCCAGCCAGTCCACGTAGCGCCGGATGCCGCGATTCAGCACCGTGATCCAGACGAGGTAGTCGATCAGCCACGTGGAGCGAACCATGTACAGGTACCCGGCGGGGATCACGATCGCGATGGAGACGAGCCACTCCATGTTATCGAAGGGCCTCCATCAGCCGCCGCGCGATCTGGTCCCAGGCGAAGACCTCGTCATGAAAGCGCCGGATCTCTTCGCGATACCGCTCGGTCCTGCGGTCGTCACCGAGAAAACCCGACCACTCCGCCGTATCCCGCGCGAAGTCCCCGGCGGTCGTCGCCCGCGAGAGCAGCAGCGCCTCGGGGGCCTGGGTGCGAAAGACGGAATCCGTCCATTTTGAGAGTGTCGTCGCCACCGGCACGCCATTCTGAAATGCCGCGATTACCGATCCGCGCCGCGTGGATACCCCGTCATTGAACGGGGCAAGGAGGAGGTCCATCGCGGAGAGACACATCCCCGCCCGGCTGGCTGGCTGCACGCCCATATCGATCACCAGGGAGGGATCTCCCACCGCCCGGGCGATGGCGTCGCCATGCGGGCCGACGTAGAGCACCCTGGCATTGGCATGGCGTTCTTTCACCCGGCCAAAGGCGGCGGCGATCCAGTCGAGCAACCGGCTTTCATGCGTCGAACCAAAGACTCCGACCAGCACATCGTCGCCCGGCAACTGCATCTCCCGGCAGGCCTCATCCCGCTCGAACCAGGACTGGGCGACATTGGAGCCCACCGGCAGGTGGACCACGGACATGGGATGTCCGACCCTCTCGATCTGCCGCACATACCGCTCGCTGGAGGCAAACGCCACGTCGGCCAGAGCGCAGATTTTGCGAAACACCGGCCGCTGCCAACGCCGCATCAGCGCAAATCTCCACGGCCATCGCGGCACCGTGGTCTCATGAAACATCACCGCCAGCTTCACTCGCGGGTGGGCGTCCTTCACGGCCCGGAGCGCCTGCGGCACGGCCGGACACCATCCGCGTCGGCCCCAGGAAAAGGGGTTGTATTGAAAGACCAGCCAGCCGTCGTCCACGCAGGAGGATAGCTTTTTCACCGAGGACAGGTCATCCCGGTCAAAGGCGCCGAGCACCTTCACCCCGGGCTGCTCCAGGTGGTCGCCCGTGCGCGTGATCACCGGGATCTCCTGGCCCGTCTCTTGCGCCAGGGCTCCTCCCAGCCACCAGGTATAGTCGCCGATCCCGTCCAGGTCGGGCGGGTATGCCGCGCTGCTCAGGGTGAGCCTCGTCATGACTGTACGAAGGACCTTAGCAGGTCGGCCAGCCGGTCGGAAATCTTTGCGACGGCAAAATGGGCGTTCGCGCATTCCCGGGATAGCGCCCGGTCCGCGGCGGTGCGGGTCTTTTTGCGCTTCGCCATCTCGCCGAGCGCCGCGCCCAGCGTGCGGGGGTCTTCGTCCGTCAGCCGGATGTCGCCCGGGGCGAGGTAATCCGCGTTGCCATTGGTCCGCCCGACGATCACCGGCAGTCCGCAGGCCTGCGCCTCCGCCACGGAGGAGCCGAAGTTCTCCTCCTCGCTCGGCTGCACCAGCACGTCGTGATCGTGCAGGAGTCGCGGCACCTCGGCTCGCGGGAGAAACTGCCGCCACTCGATCCGGTCGGGATATGGGAAGTCGCGGATCAGCCGGTCGTATCCCTTGAGGAATCCCACTCCGCCTACGATCGTCAGCCGCAGGTCCGTTCCCTTGCGGATGGCGTCCGCCGCCCCGTCGAGAAACAGGTCCAGCCTCTTGCGCGGAATGATCCGCCCCAGCCAGAGGCAGCGCAGCGGGCCGTCGGAAGCGGGAGGTTCCGGGGCCAGGTGAAACGCCTCCAGGTCGATCGGGTAGGGGAGCGTGTGGATTTTCTTCTCATCCACTCCATACGTCTCCTCCAGCGTCTCGCGCGACTGCTGGCTGCCGACCAGGATCTGGTCGGAAAATCGAAGCGGCGGCAGTCCCGCCGGGCTGAGCCGGAGCATTGCCAGCGCCCGCCATCGGAGCGCCGCCACCGGCCCGGCCAGCTTCCGGATCTGGTCGTAATGATGAAGGACCGACCGCGCGTCGGTTCCCGGAGGTCCCTGGGCAAAGCTCACCGAAGGCACGCTCGCGGCCCGTCCCCGCGCATACTCTCCCAGCCATAGCACGAGGTCGAAGGGGCGTCTGGCGTTGTGCTCTCCGATCCGGCGCACCAGCAGCCGGTGGTAGGTGTAGGAATCCCACACGCCGCTCGCGACTCCCGCCAGCGGAACCCGCTCCAGCCGCGCTCGCAGCCGGTCGGCGAAGATGTTGTCGACATCGACGAAATCAAATCCCGGATGCCCGCCCACCGACGGCCTCGGGTCGACGAAGGAGGCCTTGGAGAAAAAGGTGATCTGGAACCCGCGTTCCAGCAGCCCCTGCAGCAGCAGCGCGTTGGCGCTCGCCACGCTTCCGGCTTCCGCTGAGACATACCCGGTGGCCGCGATTCGCATCATCAGGGGGCGAGGCTACAGCCCCAGGTTCTTGGGAGCGCGCCCGAGTTTCTGCTGTTCAACCCAGAAGGCGCTCCGAGGTTGGGCGTGGTATTTTGCCAGCCATCCCGGCAGCAGGCTCAGGAAAATGAAAAACTCCGCCGCGAAGACCCCGGCGGCCCGGAGGTTGTTCGCCGACCATTTGCGACCCCGGAACCGGCTCAGGATCACGAGCAGCACATGCCTCGGCAGTCTCCATGCCACCTGCGCGGTTGTGCCGCCAAAGTCATAGGTGCTGATGACCCGCGACTCCCAGCGGCGGGCCAGCCGACCGGCGGGAGGAGTGCTTCGCAGCGGATGCTCCACCGCCGCCTCGGGCAGGAACACGACCCGACCTCCGCGCAGACTCCAGCGTGCCGCAAACTCCGTGTCCTCAAATGCCGCCATCGGAAAGCGTTCGTCGAAGGCTCCCGCCTCCAGAAAGGCCCGCCGGGGGATGGCGAAGTTGCACGAGATCAGTGCTCCGCCGTCCGGATTGTGCGGAGCCTCGGTGAGGATGGAGTCCGCCGCACCCTTGCGGATCGTAGCCCCTTCCAGGGCGATATCTTCCTGCGCCGAGTGCCCGGCTATCGCCGTGAGGTATGCGCTCAGGAAGTGCTCCACCGGCTCGCAGTCGTCATCCAGGAAGATCAGCCATTCGCCTTGCGCCGCCCGGGCTCCCGCGTTGCGGTTCGCCGCCGGTCCGCGCCGCGGCCCGGCGAGATGGCGAACGCCCGGGAATCGCTCGTTCAGCATTGATCGCGTCGCGTCGTCGCGGCTGTCATCGCAGATGATGATCTCCACGCCCGCCGCCGCGGCTTGCGGCGCCACCCGCGCGAGGCAGGCGGCGAGTTCCTGCGGCCGCTGATACGTGGGAATGATGAGGGTGACCGAGGCGCTCATTCCGCCTCTGTCTCCGGTTGGTTCCGGTAGCGGATGACTCGGCCGGGATTCCCGACTACCACCGCCCAGGGCGGGACATCCTTGGCGATCACGGCTCCGGCTCCGATCACGGCGTGGTCGCCGATCGTGACTCCGGGCAGGATGATCGCACGCGTCCCGATCCACACGTCATCGCCGATCCACACCGGGCGCTCGTCCATGTTTCCCTGCTGCATGATCGGGATATCCGTGCGCTCGATGCGGTGATTCGTCGTCCAGATGACCACCTCGGGGCCCATGATGGTGCAGTTGCCGATATGCACTTCGCCTCTCAGGTCGCAGTCGATGCCGAGATCGGAATCATCGCCCAGCCAGATGGTATTTCCTCGTCCGAATCTCGCCCCGTGCTCGATGTTCACCCGCAGGCCGCAGTGCGCCAGCAGCCTCCCGGCGGTGAAGCGTCTCCAGGCCTTGAAGAGCGGGCCTCCCCAGCGGCTGTAGGAACACGGCAACGGCCTGGCCAGGAGCGTGTAGGCTGCAAACCAGATGTTGTTCCTCAGGGCTTTCAGGGAGAGATTGATCAAGCAGTCTGTTGTTTCGGGGAGTTTATCGTGAGGCCGCCACCTGTTGCCAAGCCCGCAGATGCGCGGCCACCATGGCTTCCGTCGTGTAGCGCTCCCGTTGGAGGCGACTGCCTTCCGCTCCGAGATTTGCGGCGAGGGCGGGAGCGTCGAGGAGGTTGTGGATTTTCTCCGCCAGGACGCTCGGGTCCTGTGCGGCCCACAGGCCGGTTTTTCCGTCCTCCACCAGCTCCCGGCTGGCCGGGGCTGTGCCGCAGATGACGGGTTTGCCGTAGGACCAGGCTTCGACATAGACGATGCCGAAGGATTCGTGGGCCGAGGGCAGGCAGAAGACATCGCAGGCCGCGTAGGCGTCGGCTTTGGTGCGTTCATCGACCAGGCCGAGGTCGCGATAGCTTTCCGCAGGGAGGGTTTTCTCCCGCAGGGGCTCGCCCGGCCCCGCGACCAGCAGCACGGCCTCGGGATGGCGCGGCAGGACAAGTTTCCAAGCCTCCAGCAGGGCGGGATATCCCTTGCCTGCGTCTCGTCTCCCGAGAAAGAGGACCGTTGGCCGCCGCCCGATCCCGAGCTGATCCCGGAGCCGCGCTCCGTCTCCATCCGGCAGGCAGAAGGGCGGCAGTCCGCAAATCCGCGTTTTTTCCGGGGGCAGGCCGAGCCGCGCGAGATGGTCTTGTTCACTCCCGCTCTGGCAAAAGACCACGTCGGCTCTCCGGTACAGCTCAAGGTCGATGGGCGCGTCGCCCCACTGGCCGGGATGCACCGCCGGCCAGACGGAAAGCGGAACGCCGAGCTTGTGCGCCCACCGGACCATGGCAAAGCCCGTATGATCCCAACCCGTTCCCGTCACGTGAATGGCGGAGGGCGACAGGGCGCGGGGCATGATGAGCCGTCGTCCGGCGAGCCATGCCGCCCACTGCGGCGCTCTCGTGGAGAGCCGGGGCAGCCAGCTTTGGGTCATCTGGCCGGGAAGGCTTTCCTTCAGAATGTGCAGCGGCCACGGCAGCGTCTCGTAGCCGAGCCGGTCGTCGGGATGTCTCTCGTATTCGCACAACGAACAGGCCTCCACGCCGCGAACCCGCAGGCCCCGGGCGAGATGGCGTTGATACTCCGCGAGTCCGCCGATGTAAGTCGGGGCGATCTGGCTGGCGAGGGCGATGGTCGTCGGTGTCGTCACGGTGTTTTTGTGGCCAGCGCCCGGCGATAGGTGTCGGCGACGATGCGCGCTGTCTTTTCCCAGGAAAAAAGGGCCGCTCTCGCCAGGCCTTTTGCGCGCAGGGACTCCCGCAGTTCCCGGTTGGCAACGAGGGCCTGCATGGCTTGCACGAGCCCGCGTTCATCGTCGGGAGCGATCAGGATCGCCGCATCTCCCGTCACCTCCGGCAGCGACGCGGTGTTGGCGCTCACGACCGGAGCGCCGCATTGCATGGCCTCCAGAGGGGGCAGGCCGAAGCCTTCCGCGAGCGACGGAAAGAGAAAGGCCGTGCAATGACTGTAGGCGACCGCCAGCTCCTCATCGCTCACGGCTCCCGTGAAATGAATGCGCCCGCGCAGTTCCGGCGTCTTCTCGATCTCCCGGTCGATCTCGGTGTGGTTCCAGCCGAGCTTGCGCGAGCCGACCAGCAGCAGCTGATGCGCGTTCTCTCCCCTGGCGAATTCCTGAAAGCATCGGATCAGCAAGGGAATGTTCTTCCGCGGCTGCGGGTTGGCGACGGAGAGAAAGTAGGGCGCATCGGGGATGCCGTGCTGATGCAGGAAGGCCTTGCGCGCGGCGTCGTCTCCGGCGGGCCGGAAAAGAGCCTCCGCCGCCAGCGGCATCACCGCGATGCGGTCCTCCGGGATGGGCAGGGTCCGGCCCAGCTCCCGGCGCGTGTACTCGGAGACCGTGAGCACCCAGGTGCGGGCGGGATCGACCCGGGCCAGCGTTTGCTCCAGCATCCGGCGGTTGTAAGATCCGGCGGGTTCCGCCAGGGGGAAAAGGTCATGCATGGTCAACACCATGGGACCGCGGAACTGACCCGGCTCCGGCAGCGGACGAAAGGGGGAGTGGAACAGGTCGATCTTCCCGTCGAGCGGACGGGGCGCGGCATCCAGCCGGGAGAGAGTGTTGAAGAGCTTGCTGGCGAAACTTCTCGGCGCGTCGGGCCGGTTGACTCCGGCGAGCGATGGGGCGTAGAGGCCGCGAAGCCCGAAGCGCGAGACCGTACCGGCCATCACTGGCGGGCGGGGAGCCCAGCGGTTCTTCCAGTACGCATGTGTGCGGGCATCCGTCAGCGCCGGACGTTCATCGCCGCCATGACACCCGATCATGCAGAGATCAAACTCCGCCGAGTCACGCAGGATTTCGGCGACATTTTCGATCACGCGCCCGATTCCGGTGACATGCCTCCGGTCGGAGTGCAGGTCCGCGCAAAACGACACGTCGTAGGCGATGCGCGGTTTCATGCGATGGACTTGAGCAAGCCTGCGGCCACGGCATCGTTGCTGACCAGCGCGCGCCATTTGCGGGCGATGTGATCCGGATCGCGCCGCCCCTGATCCCAGCACTGCAGCTCGGCCAGGGCGGCCCGGGCGAGGCTGGCGTCATCCCGATGCGCGGCGAGGGTGCCCGAGGCCCCCTGGTCGACGAGGGCGACAAAACCCGGCAGGGAAGGGGCCACGACGGTCGCCCCGAGGCAGAGCGCCTCCAGCGAGCCGATGGGCTGCGTCTCCCAACGCGACGAGGCGAGCAGGAAACGCGCTTCGGCGAGGATCGCGCGCAATTCCGTTCGCGGGATCTGCCCGGCCAGGCGGACGCGCGGATGCCCGGCCAGCGCGGCGAAATTCTCCATTCCCGCCCCGGCCACGACAACTCGGACGTCTTCGCGCTCCGCCAGCACGCGCTGGAGGGTTCGCTGCAGGAGGGGCGCATCTTTTTGCACATCATCCCAACGCCCTCCGCAGAAGACGAGCGGCGGCCGATCGGCCCCGCCGATGGGCGCGGTGAGAAACTCGTCTTTCACGCTGTGCGGGACCACGGCGATGCGTCCGCCCAGGTCCTCGCGCCCGTAGTGCGTGAAGATCGCGCGCAGGTTCTCCGCCGCCTCCCGCGATTCGATCGCGATGGCATCCGAGGCATTGGCCGTGGCCAGAAGCTCCGCATCCTCCTCCCGGCTCAGGCGGAGATAGCGGCGCAGCCAGTGAACCCCTTCGCGCACGCGGCTCCCAACGGTTGGCGCGGAGGACAGACACAGGGAGAGCGTCTCTCGCGGAAAGACCCGCACGCTGGCCTGCCCGTCGCTGTCGGCTCGCGTGATGGTGCGGGTGCCGGCCTGTTGCAGCGCCTCCAGCAGGCGGTAGTCCCGCAGCCAGTTAAAGACGATCGCGACATCGAGCCCCTGCCTTTGCCAATAGGCGGCATCGCTCATGTCGGACGGCGAAGCCTCGACGACCGGAAAGTCCGCCTCTCCCGCGTCATTCCCCAGGCAGTACAAAACCGGCTCATGCCCCAGGCGGGCCAGCGCTGCGCAATAACCGTCCTGATCGATGGAGGCTCTCCACCAGCGGGTGGTCAGAACGATCGCGACTTTCACGTCTCGGCGCGGGCTTGGGAATTCAGGCGGAAACTGGCGAGGACTTTCCCCGCGTTTTTGGCGCTCGCGAGGGAATATCCCAGCGTGGCCACATCCGAGCCGACATGGAACCGGCAGGCATCGGGCCAGTGGTCGATGATCCCGGCGCTGTGGAGAAAGGCCTCCACCCGGTAATCTCCCGGCGGCAGCCAGGGCGAGTCGATCACCACCTCCACGTCGCGATCCCCGGGTGCGATGCCACCCCCGTCGAGGTACTCGCTGTTGATCGCGAAAATCTCGTCATCGGCCTCGTTGCGAAAGTGCAGCGAGTAGTGAAACTTTGCATCGTCGCGGAATTGCCTGATCCTCGCCCGGAAGATGAGCGGCGTGCGCGCGGGAAATTCCGCCGCGGTCGGCTTCACGTATTCCAGCCGGTGCGTGCCCGTGCCAGACCGTGCGGTCATCGCCATGGCGACGCCCGTGTCCTCGTCGGACATGCCCTCCTTCTTGTACCGCGCGATCGTGTTCTCGGCGGTGTCGGTCAGGATCAGGCGGCCTTCCTTGAGCAGGATGCCCTTGCGGCAGAGGGCGGCGACGGCGGGAAGGTTGTGGCTGACGAAAAGCACCGTGCGGCCATTGGCCGTCACCTCCTTCATCTTGCCGATGCACTTCTTTTGAAACTCGGAGTCTCCGACCGCCAGCACCTCGTCGACGATGAGGATCTCGGGTTCCAGGTGCGCCGCCACGGCGAAGGCCAGCCGCACGTACATGCCGCTGGAGTACCGCTTCACCGGAGTATCGAGGAACTTCTCGATCCCGGCAAAGGCCACGATCTCGTCAAATTTCCGCCGGATCTCCGCCCGCGTCATGCCGAGGATGGCCCCGTTGAGATAGATGTTCTCGCGCCCGGTCAGCTCGGGGTGAAATCCCGTTCCCACCTCCAGTAGGCTGGCGACCCGGCCCTTGACCCCCACGCGTCCCGTGGTGGGTTCCGTGATGCGGCTGAGGATCTTGAGCAGCGTGCTCTTTCCCGCGCCGTTCCGGCCGAGGATGCCGACCACGTCGCCCCGGTTGACGGTGAAGGACACATCCTTGAGCGCCCAGAATTCCGCGCTGTCCGGTCCGGCCTTGTGCTTGCGGGCGGCCTTGAGCCAGCGGAGCGGGGCTGTCGCGGCATTCTGGATGGCGTGGCGCAAGGTGCCGTATGGCTGGAGCGTCTGGCCCAGCATGTAGAGCTTCGACAGCCCCTCGACCTTGATGACGGTGTCGTCGCTCATGCTCAGATGATGTCGGCAAACATCCGCTCGGTTTTGCGAAAGAACGCCACGCCTCCCGCGAAGAGCGCGATCGAGACGGCGAGGGAAAGCCACGTGCCGAGCTGAAATGCTCCCGCATCGCCGCCCAGGATCGCCCAGCGGAAACCATCGATGATGCCCACCAGCGGATTCAGGCAATAGAGCGCAAACCATCCGGCTCCGAATTTCTCCCGGATCACCTCGCTGCTGTAGGCCACGGGACTCACGTACATGCCAAACTGTACCACGAAGGGAACGATGAAGCGGAAATCGCGATAGCGCACGGTCAGCGCTGTGATGAAGAGCCCGGCGCCGGTCGCCGCCAGGATGGCGATGAGCGTGAAGAGCGGCAGCGCGAGCAGCCTCCAGGTCGGCAGGAAATCATACCACGCCATCAGCCCGGCCAGGATGACGAGGGAGACCAGGAAATCGACCAGCGACACCAGCACGGAACTCGTCGGAATGATGGCTCGAGGGAAATACACCTTGGAGATCATCCCGGCATTGTTCACCACGCTCTGCCCGGCATTGGACACGGCATTGGAGAAAAACTGCCACGGCAGCATGGCGGCGAAAACCATGATGGCATACGGCGCGGAACCGAGAGACGGCAGGCCCGCCACCTTGCCAAAGATCACCGTCATGATGATCATGTTGATCAGCGGCTGCAGGATCGCCCATGCCGCCCCGGCCACGGTCTGCTTGTAGCGCACCGCCACATCCCGCCACGCCAGGATGAAGAGCAGCTCCCGGTACCGCCAGAGATCATGCCAGTACCGCTTCTCCGATTGCCCGGCCTCGATCATCAGATCAAAATCCCCAAACGAATCGTCGTTCGCGGGTGAGGCCGTGGCGGGTGAAGTCATAACGTGCTCTGCACGAATGATGAAGCCTGACAAAGCGCGGCCTTGTCGAGGTATTTCCCTCGTTCCCGGGGGAACCGGGCGGACCCGCCGGCCCCGACCTCTCCTGCCAAAGGCTCCGCCGGGTTCCTTGGGGGGCTGTTCCTGCCGCCGTCCGCACCCGCCACCGACCCTCCGCAGCCGCGCTCTCCCGGGCCGCGGGAGGCGGTATTTGCAAGATCAGGATTTGACAATCACATCCGGATGTGATTTCTTGGGAAAACAATGCTGCTGGGATAAAATCCCCCGGCCCTCAACGATTCATCGCCATGTTGCCCCCAAGCATCGCCCAACGCCCGAGACGGGCCTCCCGGAAGAAGACGACCGCCTTTTCGCTGGTCGAGGTGGTGACGGCGCTCGGCATCGTGAGCTTTGGGTTGGTCTCCATGATGGGGCTGCTGGTGGCGGGAATCGGCACGTTTCGCGAGGCGGTGAATGCCACCACGGAGGCGCAGATCGCGCAGCAGCTCGCCAACAAGATGTCGCTGGCGGATTACTCCGCGATCGTGACCAACTCGGAAAAGGTCTACCACTTCACGCAGGAGGGCCTGCCGGTGCAGAATGCCGGGGAGGCGATTTACTCCGCGAAAGTCAGCGCGCCGACGAAGCTCCTCGTCCCCGGGGCCACCTCCGACGGCGTGAGCAATACCTCCACCGTGGTGATCTCCATCTGGAGCAAAACCTCGCCGGAAAGCACCAATGCGATTCCCCTGCAAATCGCCAACAACGGCTCCTAGTCTTCCCTCGGGGAGGCGGGCCGCGTCAGCGAGGGGAGCGGGTTTCACCCTGGTGGAGCTGCTGGTGGCCTCGGCGGTCTTCATGCTCATCCTCGTGCTGGTGCTCTCGATTACGAGCCAGACCAGCCAGGTGTGGAAGCGCTCGGCGGCGAAGATCGAGGCCTTTCAGGGTGCCCGGGCGGCCTATGAGACGATCACCTCGCGGCTGCGGCAGGCCACGCTGAATACCTACCTCGATTATTACGATGGCAGCAGCCCGGCGCAGCCTCGCACCCCGGCCAATGCGGATACCTTCCAGCCCGCTGTCTACGGGCGCAACTCCGACCTGCATTTCGTTGTCGACCGGGCGTCCAGCCTCATCCCGGGCAGCGCGGATACGCACCCCGGGCAGGCGGTGTTTTTTCTCGCGCCGCTGGCCTTTTCCCTCTCCACCGCCAACTCCGGCAAGGTCGCCAACCTCGTGAATGCCTGCGGATTTTACACGGAGTTCAACTCCGACCAGCCCTACTTCCCGACCTTCCTGAGCGGCTCGGGAGCGGTCAAGGAACGCTACCGCTACCGGCTGATGGAGTTTCTCCAGCCCGCGGAGAATCTGGAGATCTACAATCTGCCGTCGAGCGGAACGGCGTCGCAGTACGAGCAGTGGTTTACGAATTTCCTGCCCCCGGCCGTGGCGGTCGCCGATGCCCCGGTGCGCGTGCTCGCCGAGAATATCATCGCTTTCATCGTCCTGCCGGAGCTTTCCCCGCACGATGCGGATGCCGCGACGGACCCGATCGCGCCTCATTTTGAATACGATTCACGGGCGGGGGACATCACCACCCGGACGAAACACCAGCTGCCGCCCCTGCTGCGGGTCGTGATGGTGGCCATCGACGAGCCGTCGGCCGCCCGGCTGAATCCGCCCGGCAGCACCGCGCCGCCCGCCGCGCTGGGCATTCTGGGGACGCTCTTTAAGGATGCGGCCAGCCTGGATGATGATCTCGGGAAGCTCTCCACCGTGCTGAATAACAACAACATCAACTACCGGATCTTTGACACGGAAGTCGGACTGAAGGGGGCAAAATGGAGCGGTCAATAAATCACCTCCGCCCGGTGGCGTCGCGCTCTGCGCGCGGCGCGGCCCTGCTCATCGTCATGGGCTGCCTCGTCCTGCTCTCGATCCTGATCGTGGCCTTTTTCTCCAGCGTGAGCACGGAGCGAAAGTCGGCCCAGTCGTACTCGGCCAGCTCAGCCGTGAAGCTGCTGGCCGAGTCCACGGTGAATGTGGTGATGGGGCAGATCAAGGAGGCGACCCGGGGTGTTGACTCGTCCAACCGCCCGCTGGCTTGGGCCTCGCAGCCGGGAATGATCCGCACCTACAACACCGCCGGGCAGGCGGAGGCCTATTACAAGCTCTACTCGTGGAGCGGTATGATCGGCTCCGGCGCGTTCAATCCCTTTGCCAGCGGCCAGACGCCCCCGGCGGACTGGATGTCGCAGCCCGCGCTCTACACCGACCTCAACAGCCCGGTCGGCGGGGTTTATCCGATCCTCGACCCGGCGGCGGCCGGGAAGGTGCAGGGATTTTCCATCGCCAGCACCGCGCCAGCCTCCAGCACGGACGCCGCACCGATGCCGGTGCAGTGGCTCTATGTGCTCAAGGACGGCACTATGGCTGTCGGCAGCGGCACCGGCTCGACCGTCACGGTCGCGGGTGCTTCCAAGGACAATCCCATCGTTTCCCGCATCGCCTTCTGGACGGATGACGACACGGCGAAGATCAACATCAACACTGCGGCGGGAGACGTCTGGGCCGAGGGGGCCAACCCGCCGTCGGCGGGAAATCCGGGGTCGTTCTGGGACATCCCGCGCACGGGTACGGTGTTTGACCGTACCTGCCTGGCGAAGAATCAGCCCGCGCAAAATGAATTTCAGCGGTATCCCGGACATCCGGCCACGACCTGCCTGAGCGCGGTCTTTCCCAACCTCACGGCGGAGAACATCGCAGACATCGCGACCCGGATAAAGTATGGCGGGTCAAAGAGCGGGACGACCGTGGCCACCGCCGCCATCCCGCTCGATGCGGATCGGCTTTACGCCTCGGTGGACGAACTGCTCTACACAAAGGACCGCACGGCGAGCACGGTATTGACTCCCGATGATGTGGAGAAGGCCCGTTTCTTTCTCAGTGCGCACAGCCGCGCCCCGGAGGTGAATTTGTTCAACCAACCCCGCATCGTCACCTGGCCGGTGAACGCGGGGACCGCTGCGACCGACCGGACGGCGTTTGACCGGCTGATCGCGCACTGCGGCACGCTGAATGGGAGTCCGTATTACTTTCAGCGGAAGGACTCGACCTCCGCGACAGCGGACCTGCCTGCCGCGTCCGCCGCCAATGGCGTGGGGCGCAACCGGTCCCTGATCAACTACCTGCGCAGCCTCACGAGCGGCCCGATCCCGGGCTTCAGCACCGGGGCGGACCAGACCTTTCTCAAGAAATACCCGACGGATCGCGATCAGATCCTCACCGAAATCTTTGACTACATCCGCGCGCTCAATGCCCAGGACCGCTCCAACGCGTCCATCGTCTCCTTCACGCCTTCTGCGCCGGGGAGCGCCACGCTCGGCAAGGGGCAGATCGTGCCCATCGTCGACACCTCCCACGCGGACTCCAACACGAAGCCACTCCGGGGCTTTGGGCGGTTCCCCACCGTGCGCGAGGCCGGGTTGATCTTTATCGGCGTCGGGCAGACCGAGGGGGCTTCCAAAAGCATCCCGCCCTCGGGCACCCAGGGTCCGGCGGTGCCGATCGCGGATGGAATGACGCGGGTGCAGGCGGTGTTTTACCTTAATCTCTTCGATCCCAGCATGGGCTTCGGCGCGTATTCGCCGAATTTCCAGATTCGCGTGACCGGGCTCCAGTCCTTCACCTGGACGGATGCGGGCGGGAGCGCCGTGACGATGGGCTTCCCGTCCAGCACGACGGTCGCGGTGAAGCGCGCGTACAACTCCGGCATCTACGGGGGCTACATCGGAGCGGCGTCGTTCATCGGCGTCACCCCGGCCCTGGTCAGCACCTATGTCGATCTGCCGACCACGAGCAGCGGCGCGGTGACGAGCTTCGGATTTGGCGGAGGCACGGTGAAGGTCGAGATCCTCAATGCGGCCACTGCCGGAAGCGACGTCCTGCAAACGCTCTCCGTCCCGTTCCCCTCGGCCACCTTCCCGGTCCCGGCTCTCGCGCCTTTGCTGAAGGACACCAATGTCTGGATCGATTACCGCGACACGCGGGCGGGTTCCTTCACCGCGCCTCCTGCGGTCGGCGCGCGATTTTCGGGAGCGGCCAATCCGGCGGCCAACACGGCGGGCTCGGCCAGCGCCAAGATGTTCATCTGCGGCAAGGACGTGGTGCGCGGCGTGCAGGCCGTGACTGATCCCCGGCTGATCGCCGCCATGAGCGACGTGCCCGGGAGCTACTTCCAGCCGCCGACGGATTATTTCTCGCCGACCGTGCGCAGCGTGCATGGCGTGGCCGAGGCCGCCAACGGCGCGACGCTCTACCCGGCCTCTGGCGGGCTGTCGGCGAAATTCGTTCGCGGGGCGAGCTACGGAAACCCCGCCGCTCCGACGGTGAGCACGGCGGACCTGACCTATGGCGGCCCGTCGGGTTCGGACCCCTTGCAGCCCACGGCATCGGCCTCCGGTTCGGTGCTGGGCTATCCGGCTCCGGTCGCCTTCGGAGTGAATAACGCAGGCCGCGCGGAACCCATGGACGGCGTCTACGCCGGGACCAATAAGACAGGCAATCCGCCCACCGGGTTTGCTCTCGGGGATTGGGATAATGGATTCTCCATCGTGCCCGACGGAGCCTACATCAACAAAGCCGACGAGGGCACGACAGTGGGGCTCTCCGATGGCACGCAGACGCCGTATTTCACCGCGCTGACGAACTACGCCAATGCCGGGTCGACCTTTTTCTCTCCCAACCGGCAGATGCCCTCTGCGGTGATGTTTGGCTCGCTCCCGACCGGGGTCTTCGAGGATCGTCCGTGGCAGACGCTGCTCTTCCGGCCCGATCCGGATGGCAGCAAAAACCATCGAGGCGCGCAGAGTCCGCCGGATCACCTGCTGCTCGATCTCTTCACCATGCCGGTAGTCGAGCCCTACGCGATCAGCGATCCGTTTTCCACCGCCGGGAAGATCAACATGAACTCGCAGATCGTCCCCTTTACCTACATCACGCGGGATACGGGCGTTCGCGCCGTGCTGCGGCCCGAGCAACTCCTCGTCCTGGGTGCTTCCGACGCGACCAACTACAAGCAGCAGTCGAGCACGGTCGCAACGAAGCGGAGTTTTCTCGACCTGGATGAAACGATGAAGGGCTTTCAGCAGCGCTTCGCCTCGGGGGAGATCTTCCGCTCCGCCACCGAGATCTGCGACATCTGGCTGGTCCCGCGCGGTCAGACCTACGCGGGGATGCAGTCCTTTTGGAACGCCAACCAGCTCGTCGGCGACAACTCCCGCGAGCGGCCTTATGCCGATATCTATCCCCGCCTGACCACGAAATCGAACACCTACACCGTACACTACCGCGTCCAAACCCTGGGCAAGAGCCGCGCGACCGCTGCCAACCAATGGGTCGAGGGCAAGGATATGGTGACGGGCGAGTATCGTGGGTCATCGACCATCGAGCGGTATCTCGATACGAGCGACACGACGATTCCCGATTACGCCACAACAGCCAACCCGCAGCCGATCGATCATTTCTACAAATTCCGGGTGCTGGAAACGAGACAGTTTGCGCCATGAACTACCGGAGCCCCAGCAAGACGTCGTTCGCCCGGGCCTTCAGCCTGGTGGAGCTGCTCATGGTCATCTGCGTGATCATCGTGCTCGCTGTATTGGCGATTCCGGCCTTTTCCAACATTTCGCGGGGATCGAATCTCACGACCGGCGGCACCCGGCTGGTCGATCAGCTCGAACTCGCCCGGCAGGCCGCCATGACGCGGAACTGCCCGGTCGAGTTTCGCCTCTATCAACTGCCCAAGGCGGGCGATCCGCCCACCGGAACGCCGTCGGTTTATCGCGCCTTTCAGGTCTTCTCGCTCGATGCGGACGGCACGCAGACAAACGCGCTGACCCGCGTCATCACTCTGCCCGACAACATCTACATCGTCCCGGACGCCGCCGTGTCGTCCCTCCTCGACACCCAGCAGGGCACATCGCCCAGCCTCGTCTCCAATCCGGGCAAGCCGCTCGGCCCGTACCCCGCCGGGTCCTATAAGTACGTCGCCTTTCGCTTCAAGCCCAACGGCAGCACCGACCTCAACGCGGCTCCGGCCAAGTCCTGGCATCTCAGCCTGGCCATCACGGGCGATGCCGCCAGCAGCCTGGGCGTGCCGGAGAATTTTTTCACCATCCAGCTCAACGCCCTCACGGGTCGCACCCGGTTGTTCCGCCCCTAGCGCGGCGCAGAAATCCCATCCCGTGCCACTCGACCAAAGCCAAAAAGACATTGCCATATCACATCCGGATGTGATTTATTGGAGCTGAAACTTGGAGCACCCTTTTATGCCATCGAAGAAGATCACATTTATTGGGGGAGGTAGTTACCAGTGGGTGCCCGTGCTGTTCCGGGATATCGCCGTAAATCCCTTCCTGAAAGACACCACCTTTGTCCTTCACGACATCGATCTGGAGCGCAACGACGAGCTGGCGCATGCCTGCCGGGCCATCGTCCGCAAGACCGGCGCAGACATCCGCGTGGAGACAGAGAGCAACCTGAATCGCGCGCTCACCGGAGCCGCTGCCGTGGTGCTCTGCATTTCCACCGGGGGACTCGACGCGATGGAGATTGACCTGGAAATTCCCAAGCGGCATGGAATTTTTCAATCCGTCGGAGATTCCACCGGACCCGGGGGCATTTTCCGCACGCTGCGCAACCTCCCGATCGTGGTCGACCTGGTGCGGCGGATGGAGGATTACTGCCCGAGTGCATGGCTGCTCAACCTGACCAACCCGATGAACCAGATCGTGCGCGCGGTCCAGCAGACGAGCCGCATCCGGGTGGTTGGGCTTTGCCACGAGTACAAGAGCTTCATGACCACGCTGGAGAAGGTGCTCGGTCTGACGGACTGGCATGACTCGGTCTCGGCGAAGATCTCGGGCATCAATCACTTTGCCTGGATCACCGACCTGCGCATCGATGGGCAGGATGGCCTGGAGCTGCTGCGCGCCCGCCTGCAGGAGGGCGCGGCGACGGAGGTGGCGGGAGCGGGCAATGACGTCAATCCCAGCCACAGCCTGAGCGGCAACCAGATCAAGTTCACCCTCTTCGAACGCTACGGCGCGGTGCCTTATCCGGGCGACCGGCATCTGGCGGAGTTCTTCCCGTTCTTTCTCTCGGAGAAGACCGGCTACGGCCAGGCCTTCGGCGTGAAGCTGACGGAAATCTCCGACCGCCGCGGCTGGATCACCTGGTACAAGGAGCGCATCGCCGAGTGGTCGAATGATAATCCGGATTCCGTGCCGCTGGAGCCGTCGGAGGAATCCCTCGCGCCCATCCTCGCGGCGCTGATCGGCGGAGGTCCGGCAACGATCCAGCCCGCCACGCTGCCCAACGAGGGCCAGGTGGCGAATCTTCCGCTGGGTACCTCGGTCGAGACCCTGGCGACTTTTCACGGCGACAGTGTGTTTCCCCACGCGGGAGGCGAACTGCCGCTCGCGATCATGGCCATCCTTGAGAAGCACTCGCACATCCAGGACCTAACCGTCGAGGCGGCGCTGGAGGGAGACCGTGAGAAGGCGCTCCAGGCGATGCTTGCCGATCCGCTGAACAACTCCAACGACTACCGCGATATCGTGGCGATGTTTGACGAGATGATGGAGGCCCATGCTCCGCTGCTGCCGCAGTTCTATCCGGGGGAGGCCCTGCCTCTTCCCGCCGCGGAGAAGCCCTCGATTGCCTCCGGCCTCGTGGCCGTCTAGGGCTCGGCTCGTTCGTAGTACCGTCCATATTTTGCGCGCCCCTGCCGAAGCCGACAGGGGCGGAGTCCCTCTCTTTTCTCATGAAACGAACCCGTCCGGAGCCAGCCTGGCTCGATCACGCCGTCTTTTACGAAGTCTATCCCCAGAGCTTTTACGACGCGAATGGCGATGGCATCGGAGACCTCCGGGGCATCATCGAAAAACTCGATTACATCGCGTCCCTCGGCTGCAACGCGATCTGGCTGAATCCCTGCTTTGAATCACCCTTTGGCGACGCGGGGTATGACGTGAGCGACTTCTACAAGGTCGCACCACGCTACGGGACCAATGAGGATTTGTATGAGCTGTTCCGGCTGGCGCATGAAAAAGGGATGCGCGTGGTGCTGGATCTCGTGGCCGGTCACACCTCGGTCGAGCATCCGTGGTTCAAGGCCTCCGCCGAGGAGCGCCCCAACCAGTACTCGAACTGGTACATCTGGACGTCGAGCGTCTGGGAATGGGCGCCGTATCCGCTCCAGCAGATCAATGGTTACTCGACCCGCGACGGGAACTACGTCACGAATTTCTTCCACTTTCAGCCCGCGCTGAATTACGGCTTTGCCCATCCCGATCCGGACAAACCGTGGCAGCTGCCGGTGGATCATCCCGACGTGCAGGCGGTGCATGCGGAACTGCGGGCCATCATGCAGTTCTGGCTCGATCACGGGGCCGATGGGTTCCGCGTCGACATGGCCTCGTCGCTGATCCGCAACGATGACAGCAAGGAGGCCATCGTGGCCTTCTGGCAGGAGATTCGCGGGTGGTTTGACCAGACTTTTCCCGAGGCCGTGCTGATTGCGGAGTGGTCGATGCCGGAGATCGCGATCCGGGCCGGGTTCCACATTGATTTCATGATCCACTTTGGCACGCCTGCGTATACCGAGCTGTTTCGCTCCGAGACGACCAACGACATGCGCGCCCAGGTCGAGCGCAGCGGCCACAGCTATTTTCACGCCGAGGGCCGGGGCGACATTCGGCGGTTTTTGGAACCCTTTCTCCAGCACTACGAGGCGACCAAGGAGATCGGCTACATCTCGATCCCCACGGGCAACCACGATATCTCGCGTCTCCGCGCCGGGCGCACCGACGAGGAGCTGAAGGTGATCTACGCCTTTCTCCTCACCCTGCCGGGCATCCCCTTCATCTACCAGGGCGACGAGATTGGTCAATACAATGTCGACGGGCTGCCGAGCAAGGAGGGCGGGTACGTGCGCACGGGAGCGAGGACGCCGATGCAGTGGGACGATTCCGCCAATGCGGGATTCTCCACCGCGCCCGCCGAATGGCTTTACCTCCCGGTCGATCCGAATCCCGCGCGGCCCACGATTTCGGGACAGGAGGGCGGTCCGGAGTCCCTGCTCCACACGGTCCGCCGCCTCGCGCGCTTGCGCAGCGAGCACCCGGCGCTCCAGGGCGCGGGTGATTTTGAACCCGTCCTGACCGAGGCGGGAGGCTATCCATTTGTCTACCGGCGATCGCGGGATGGCAAAAGCGTGCTGGTCGCGCTGAATCCCGCCGGGCGTGCGGTCGAGGCGGCGGTGGACAACGCCAACCCGGGCCGGTTGCTCGCCGGGGCCGGAGCGCGGGTCGAAGAGCGCGCCGGAGTCGTGACGCTGGTGATGGATGCGGTGAGCTTCGCCGTCTGGGAGGAGGCATAACATGGCCGCCACCCTCGTCATTCGGGATCTCTCCGAGTCCGCCGCGCCGTGGGCGCTCGACATTCACCTGCCCGAGGGAGACGGCCCGTTTCCCCTCCTTGTGTGGATTCATGGCGGCGGCTGGCATAGCGGGACCAGGGACATCGATTTTGCGGAACCCTACCTCCGATCCGGATTCGCACTGGCCAGCATCGGCTACCGGCTCACCAGCGGCGGCAGCTGCTTTCCGGCGCCCATTGAGGATTGCGTCGCGGCAGTGGCGTGGCTGCAGCAGAATGCCGCGCGCTGGAATATTGACTGCGCCCGCCTCGGCGTCTTTGGACATTCCGCGGGAGGCCATCTGGCGAGTCTCGTCGCCCTGGCATCGGTCGGGGCGACTCCGTTTACCCGTCCGGGCCTGCGCCCATTCAGCCGGGTGTTGGTATGGTCGGGGCCGCTGAACCTCGCGCGCGAGGCGGGCGGGTGGCCGCGATCCACCTTTGCGTGGAATCCCGACGATGCCTACTGCCGGACGTTCTTCCCCGGCGGCGCGTATGACGAGGAGTTTGCTGCCTGGGCGAGCCCGTCATCCTATCTGTCTCCGGCCATGCCTCCCACGCTCGTGATCCACGGGCGGGACGACTCGCTGGTTCCCTGGGAACAGGCCCGCGATTTCGCCGGGAATCTGCGCGCCCTCGGCGTCGACGCCTCGTTTGAACTCATCCCCGGTGCCGGGCATGACATCATCAGCGAGGAGCGGCACCGCCAGGCGCGGGAATTCTTCTCTCCGCTGAATCCCGAGGCAGCTCCGGCAGCCTGAGTATCTCCGGATGATTTCCCTGTTCCTCCCGTGACGCCGCTCGATTGGTTCATCCTCGTTGCTCCGCTGACGCTTGTTTTTGCGATGGCGATTTATTCCCGGCGCTATTTGCGGAGCGTGGCGGATTTCATGTCGGCGGGCCGCGTGGCCGGGCCCTATCTGCTGGCGGTGGCGAGGGGAGAGATGCAGGCGGGCGCGGTGGTGTTTGTCGCGTCGTTCGAGCTGATTTCGCGCTCCGGCTTCACCCTGAACTGGTGGGGTCTCATCGGCATCCCGGTGAGCCTGCTTGTCGCCCTATCGGGATTCGTCGTCTATCGCTTTCGCCAGACGCGGGCGCTTACGCTCTCGCAGTTCTTTGAACAACGCTACAGCCGCAGGTTGCGGGTGTTCACCGGCATGCTCGGGTTTGTCGCGGGCATGGTAAACTTCGGCATCATTCCCGCCGTGGGCGCGCGGGCCATGGTGTATTTCCTCGGCCTTCCCGCGACGATCCAGGTGGCGGGGTGGTCCTTTGACACCTACATCGCGCTCATGGCGCTCTTCCTCGGAGGCGCGTTGTTCATGGTGCTCTGCGGCGGGCTCATTTCCATGATGGTGACGGACTGCCTGGAGGGCATCCTTTCGCAGGTGTTCTACCTCGTCATCATTGCCGCGCTGCTGATGCTCTTCCAATGGCGCGAGATCAACGAGGTGCTCGTCGCCCAGCCGCCGGGGCAGTCCCTGCTCAACCCCTTCGACTCCTCGGGGATCAAGGATTTCAACCTCTGGTACATCCTCATGGGCCTGTTTGTCACCGTCTATGGCACGATGGCCTGGCAGAATGCCCAAGGGTACAACTCCGCCGCGATCTCGCCGCACGCCTCGGTGATGGGCGGCATCCTCGGGCGCTGGAGGGAGGCGGGCAAGGCCGCCGTCGTCACGCTCCTCGCGGTCTGCGCCATGACGTTTCTCAAGCACCCCGACTTCGCCGCGCAGGCCCAGCCGGTGCTCGATGAGGTGGCGCGTATTGGCAATCCCCAGATCGAGCAGCAGATGCTCATCCCCTGCGCGCTTTCCCACTTTCTCCCGGCGGGAATTCTCGGTCTGCTCTGCGCCATCCTGCTCATGGGCATCATCGGCGGCGACTCGAGCCATATTCATTCCTGGGGCGGCATTTTCATCCAGGATGTCGTGATGCCGCTGCGCAAGGAACCGCTCTCGCCGGAGCGCCACATCCTGTGGCTGCGCCTCTCGATGGTCGGCGTGGCCGTGTTTGCCTTTCTCTTCGGCATCTTCTTCCGGCAAACCGAGTATATCTTTCTGTGGTGGGCGGTGACCATGGCCATCTATGTCGGCGGTGCGGGAGCGGTCATCATTGGCGGGTTGTATTGGAAGAAAGGCACGACCGCCGGAGCCTGGACGGCGCTGCTCGTGGGCTCGACACTCTCGGTGGCGGGCATCCTCGCGCGGCAGGTCTGGGGTGGTGCCTTTCCGATCAATGTCCAGCAGGCTTCGTTCTTTGCCACGCTCCTCGCCCTCGTTTCCTACGTGGCCGTATCCCTGCTGACGTGCCGCGAGGATTTCAACATGGACCGCCTGCTGCACCGGGGCGCCTACGCGGTGAATGATCCCGCGCTCAAGCCCATCGCTCCCATGCCCTCGGCGTGGAGCCGCATGGTCGGCGTGACCTCGGACTTCTCGCGCTCGGACAAGTGGATCGCGGGTTCCTACCTGGGGTGGAGCCTGCTATGGTTCGTTGTTTTCCTCACCGGCTGCGCGTGGAATCTCCTCGCGCCCTGGCCGGAGGAGGTGTGGTCAGCCTACTGGCATGTCGTGGGCGTCGGTGTGCCGGTCTTCATGGCGCTGGTCATGGCCGTGTGGTTCACCTGGGGAGGCGTGCGCGACATGGGCCGGTTGTTCCGCAAGCTCTCCGCCGAGCGCGTCGACCCGTCGGATGACGGATCGGTGTCGGGCGGGCATTGACGGAAGAGCGCCCGCTTTATTTCTTGCCCAGATCCTGCTGGCGGATTGCTTCCAACTGGTCCAGCGAGAGCGCCGCGGAGGAATCATTCTCCGAGGCAAAGAGGCGGAAGTTATCCATCCAGCCCTTGAACGGACGCTCGAAGTTTCCCGAGTTGAGCAGCATGAGCTGAGCTTTCACATCGGCGAGGCTGCCTGCCGGGACGTTTTTACTTCCCGCTTCGGTCACCCCCTCGGCCGGAGAGCCGATGTAATAAACAATCGTGTGGGTGTCACTGTCATACGACACCGCAAAGAAGATCCAGGAGCCGGTCGCTGCGTAGGCTTCCTGCTCGGATGAGGAGCCATTGCCATTGATGATGGTGGCCAGCGTGCCGTCGGCCGGATTGCCGAAGATGAAAAAACCGCCCGCAGGCGATACGATTTCGACCAGCCGCGAGCCGTCGCCCACGGGCTTGTCGCCTTCCGTCTTGATCCATCCGGTGACCGTGAAGGACTGAGCGGTGAGCTGGGCCGACTTCACCGCAGCCAGCCCTCCGACGCCTTCCTTGCCCATGGCCGTGGCCGTGGAGTTATCCAGTGCGAGATCTGTCGGCGCACCCGTGAGGCCCGATCCGGCGGGACCATGCAAATCCGCCTCCTGGCGATCCGAAGAGCGGAAGACCAGGTTCCCGGGATCGGAGCCCTTGTTGGCCTCGACCTTGCCGGGCGAATTGAAATCGAAAAAGAAGAGAGGCTGCGGGGTTTCTGCGCAGAGGGTGAGGGGAAGGGCCAGGGAGATCGCGGCAGGGAGGAGGGTTTTCATAAAATCACATCCGGATTTGATTTATTTCATACGGCGTTGTCCGGAGAGCGTCAAATCAAATTGGCCGCGGCTACCGGTGGCCGTGGCGTCCGGTGGATTTGCGGATTTTCAAGATGGGGTCGATGGTGGCGATCTCCCTGGAGGACGGATTGGCGATGGTCTTGAGCAGGATCTCGACGGCGCGGCGCATGCTTATGCGTGGGCTTTGGTTGATCGAGGTGATGGAGGGGACGACATATTGACCCACGTCGAGATCGTCAAAGCCCGTAAGCGAAAAGTCGCCCGGGATCTGGAACTTGCAGTCCACGAGATGCCGTGCCGCGCCGATTCCCACCAGGTCGTTCACCGCCATCAGCGCAGTCGGGGGCTTTTTGGAGGAAAGCACGATCTCTGCCAACTGAATGCCGTCGGCGTAGGACTCGATACCGGGCGAGGGGAGCACAAAGGAGCGCAGGCATTTTGCCGGGTTCAGGCCGTGATCCTCGAGGGCGCTCACGAGACCGTTCCAGCGCCAGGGGTTGGAGGCCGAGAAACCCAGCGCGCCAAAGGTGCGATGGCCGAGCGTATACAAATGATCGACCAGGAGGTGCATGGCCTGCTTGCGGTCGAAATAAACGGACGGGCCGATCTCCGGCTCGACAGGATCGACATGCACGGCGGGCAATCCGCCGAGCCACCGGTCGATCTCATCACGCTGCGAATACGACTGGATCAGGATCACGCCATCGACCCGCATGCGGCGGAAGTCGCTCAGGATGGTCTTTTCGGCCTCCGGGTTCTGCGTGCTGATCGCGAGGACGCCCCGGTAGCTTTTCTCGTGCAGGAACTCGTCGAGCGAGGCGATCTTGTCCACGACGAGAGGGCTGCGCGGATGCCCGAAGCAGATGCCGATGAGGCCGGTCGATTTGCCGTTGAGTCCACGGGCCAGAGGATTGGGCTGGAAGCCCAGCTCCTGCATCGCGGCCAGCACCCGCTCCCGCGTGGCCTGCTTGACCTCGGGGTGTCCGTTGATGGCTCGCGACACGGTCCACTCGGAGAGACCGAGGTACTTGGCCAGGTCGAGAGTCGATCTCACTTTTCGATTCTCATCCGTTTTTGGTTTGGCGCTCTTTTTCGACATAAATGCCTCTCCCAGAGCTAGCGCCGTATCGACGGAATCGCAAGGAGCAAAGTCATTCGCAGGGATTATCTCCCGTGGCATATTGACAATCACATCCGGATGTGAGTTAATGCCGTACATGCTGCCGCCGCCAAAACCACGGAGGCGGCTTTCCCTGATCCTCCCACCTGTCATGAAATCTCCCCTTGTCCTGGTTTTCCTCGCAACGACTAGTCTGGCATTTGCCCAGGCCGAAACCGGCCGCGTGCTGCTCGTCGACCGGCGGGGAGGAGGGCAATACACCTCCATTCGCGCGGCGGGCAAGGCCGCCCAGCCCGGCGATACCATCAAGGTCGCGCCCGGCAGCGGACCCTACCGCGAGATGCTCATGATTACGGCTTCGGGACTGCCGGGCCAGCCAATCACGGTCGATGGTTCCGGCGAGACGGTGACGGGCTTTGAGCCGCTCACGGGATTTGAAAAAGTGGGCGATAATTACGTGTGCGACCTGAAACCGTTGTTCGCGAAGATCCCCGCCGCGCAGGGGTTCGTCAAAAAGGACGGTGCCTGGGTGAGCAACAATCCCAGGGTGACGCTGCCGGTGCTGCCCGTGGTGCTGACCTACCAGGGCGAGCGCGTGGTGCAGGATGCGCAGACGGCGCAGCTCACCAAGTATGCGACTTATTCGCCCGGGGAGGGAACGCTCACCCTGCTGCCCGGCGTGAGCCCCGAGGGTTGGGAGATTTCGCTCCGCCAACCCGTCATCCAGATCACCAATGCGTCCTATCAGACGTACCGCAACATCAAGGCCTCCGGCAGCCTCAACGATGGCTTCAATCTCCACGGCGACGGCCACGACCTCCTCTTTGAAAACATCGAGGGCTTTAACAACATGGATGAGGGTTTTTCCTCGCACGATCAGATCGTCTGCGAGATTCGCGGGGCGAAGTTCTGGGCCAATGACAACGGCATCGCCAATGGCGGGGGCTCGACCACCACGGCCAGCGACCTCCAGAGCTTTTCCAATCTCGGCTGGGGCATTGCCTTTGCCAAGGGCGGCCCGACCGTTCTCCGCAACGTGCAGGCCTGGAACAATGGCGTCACCCAGTTGATCTTCACTCCCGGCACGGAGGTGACCGGCGAGAATGTGAAAGTCTACAATCCGCCATGGACGACCAAGCCGTGGCTGAACTATCAGGAAAGCTCCGGGCGCTCCGCCTGCGAGGCTTTTATGAATGAAGCCCGGGATTCCTTCCCGGACGGTCTTGTCGAAGTCCTGCCGGAAGAGCAGGCTCCAGCCAATGCGTTTGTGTTAGCCCGCAGCGGTGAACCCAGCAAATGAGCAATCCCTCCCACCACTCCCACATGATGCGCAGCTCCGCCAGTATCCTCCGCCTTTTCACCGCCTCGGCCGCTCTGCTGGCCGCCTGCCTGTCCCTGTCGGCGCAGACGCCCGCTCCTCAGCCCGGGGGCTCGCCTCAGCCGCCTGCGCCGCCGGTCCTCTCGCCCGATCATCCCGAGAATCTCCAGGCAGCCATCCGCTATGCCATCAAGTACAAGGCGGCCGAACTCGTGATCCCGCCCGGGATCTACCGCCTCCCGCCCCTGCCCACCGGCGGCGGGCCGGATGCCTGGCACATCGTGGTCGAGAACGCCAGCGACCTCGCGATCAAGGCCGAGGGCGTCACGCTGGTCTTCACCGACCGTTTCCGCTCCGGCATCACCTTCCAGAAATGCACCAATGTTTCCTTCAGCGGAGCGACGCTGAAGAAGGAGGCGGTGACCTTTACCCAGGGCCGGGTGGAGGCCATCTCGGCGGATGGCAGCCAGATCGACGTGCGCATCGCGGCGGGCTATCCGACCGACCTGCACGATCCGAAGGCTTTTGAGCATGCCTGGCTGTTGTTCTTCGACCCCGCGACGCGGCATCAAGACGGAGAACATCTCGTCCACCCCTGTGAAGATCAACGTCGGCGACCTCGTCGCCATGCGCGGCGCGGTCTACCCCGACCTGCGCGCCTTTGAATGCGGCGGCATGAAGTTCACCGACATCGCGGTGCGCGGAGGGTCGGGCTTCTGTTTCCAGGACTCCGGCGGAGAGGGAAACAATCTCTACGAGCGCTGCTCGATCAGCTACCGTGACATGCCCGAGGGGGCGAAGGACGCGCCGCTGCTCGCAGCCAATGCCGACGGTCTGCACAGCGCCGACGCGCGCATCGGCCCCAAGGTGATCGACTGCCGCTTCGAGGGACTGAACGACGACGCCATCGCCATTCACGGCACCTATGCGATGGTGCTGGAGGCTAATGAAAATCGCATCGTTGCCTATCGCGTGCCGATGACGCGCTCCAAGATGATCGGCCGCCCGGGCGACAAGCTGCACTTCTACGACGAAAACCTCGCCCTCGCCGGGGAGGCCATCATCACCGGAGTCAAGGCGCTCATAGATTACCAGAATACCTACGATCCGGGAAACCGCTACTCGGCCTTCCGCCCGCGCAAAAATGCCGGGTACATCGAGCTCACGCTCGACCGTCCCGTTCCTGCCAGGCGGCAGTGGCTGCTGGCGAACCAGAACGATTGCGGCGGCGACTTTATCGTGCGCAATGCCCAGATCCGCGACACCTCGGCGCGCGGAGTTTACGCCCAGTCGCCGGGCGGATTGATCGAGGGATGCACGATTCAAAACACGGGCCGCGCGGCGGTGGAGTTCAACACCGAGACGGGCATCTGGAGCCAGGCCGATTACTCCAGCAACGTCATCGTGCGCAACAACACCTTCCGCAGCGTCGCGACGAATCGCCGCCCGGGGCTGCTGCGGCACGCCGGGGCGGTGACCATCCTCGCCTTCAATGGCCGCACCTACATCCCGCGCTCGGGAGGACATCGCAACATCACGATCGAGAACAACCGCTTCGAGGACATCGATGGCCTGAACATCCTCGTCTGCTCCGCGCAGGACATCACCATCCGGGGCAACGATTTCATCAATCCGATGCGCAATGAAAAGACCTTCGGCGTCGAGAAGGGCGTCGATCCCACGTCGCTCATCTGGATCAACGAAAGCAGTGATGTGAAGCTCTCTGGCAACGTCGTGACCAATCCCGGTCCGTTCCTGAAAAAACTGGTCGGAGCTTCGGCCACGGGCTCGGGTTCCGGCCTGGAATCGGGAGTTGTTATTGCCGGGGACCCGGCAAAGGCTCCATAATTCTACTCCCCCCCGGCATGAGTTTCCTCCCCAGACACTGTCCGCCCGTTGGTTCGTCGTTGCGTGCGGATAAAGATCATCATTCCTTGGCGGCATTCACGCTGATGGAGCTGCTGGCGGGCATGGGGATCGTTGCCGTGCTCGTGGCCATGACGCTTTCCGGCCTGACGCAGGTGCGTTCCGCCGGCGACTCGGCGAAATGCGTGGCCAGTCTGCGTGCGGTAGGGCAGGGCATTGTCTTCTACGTCAATGACAACACCTTTAGCCTTCCAGCCTATCCATACCAGCCGGCCCTTGGCCAGTTGCCGGGACCGCTGAACTCCGGACAGAAGCCGGTGAGCAGCCGGAAATACCAGGGAATGCTCGCCTATATGATCTATCCCTATCTCGGCCTCCCCGAGCCGACCTCGCAGGATCGCGTCGTGCCGATGCTGCAATGCCCTGCCTGGAAAAGGGAAACGAAGAATCCCAGCGGTGTCAGCTATTATCTCCCCAACGATGCAGTGATCGATGGCAGGCATGTGAAGCCCTTTGGATATCCCGCGCCGAGCTACGTCGAACCTATGCGCATGCTGGGCCTCCCGGGGTCGCTCTCCTCGATCCCTGTCCTTCAGGATATCGACCGCATGGTGCCCGGGATTTCCGGGGCGGATTGGGCAGCTGATCTCCCAGCGAAACCCGTGCACCGAGGCCGGCGCAACCTGCTCTATCTCGACGGCCACGTGACCTCACTGTAGCCAGCGCCTCCGGGATTCTACTTGACTCTCATGACTTTTGCCGCAATAAATCACATCCGGATTAGAAAGACTCACCCCATCGTCCCTCCACCTCAAGAATCACGCGAAATGAAAACATCCATCGTTCACGGAACAACTCGCTCGTCCCTCCTGCGTCGCTCGCTGCGGCTGGCCGTGACCGCCTCGGCGGCGGCCTCCACCCTGGGTTTGCTAGACAACCTCAACGCTGCAAACGTTGAGAAGGCTAACAATACGACAAACCTAAACCTGGCGGGTTCCTATGTTTCCGGAGGCCCTCCGGGGGCAGATGACATTCTATTGATTACGAGCACGATGGGCGGAAATAAAAGTGTTTTCCTGGGCGGCGACATGTCCATCGCGGGCATTACCTTTGACGCCACCGCGACGGGGAGCCTCTCGATCAAGGCAGGGAATACGCTGACGATTGGGGCTTCAGGTATCACGCTGATGCCATCCGGCGGCCCCAACTTTGATTCCTCCGCCTCGATCATACTCTCGGCAGATCAGACCTGGGCGGCCGGAAGCCGCTCCATCTCCATCGCGGGAAGCGCGACAATCGACGAAAACGGCAAGGCCTTGTCCATCACGGGCACGAACCTTTTCATGTTCAACTCCACGGCGGCACAGACGCTGAACGCCAACATTTCAGTGAATTCCCTCGGAGTCGGAGGCGGTACATCCGGTCTCACGCTGACAAATACGAACAACTCCTTCGCCGCGCTTTCCATCACGGGTGGCAGCGTTGTCACCGGGTCCACGCTTTCCTCGGGAGGCGGCAACAGCACCCTGGGTAAGGGTGCCATCACCATCGGCGGCAATGCCAGCAACGGCACCCTGCGATATTCCGGCGCGACCGCCACGGCGAGCCAGACCCTTCAGCATGACGCACGCGCGGTGGTGTCGACTTTTGAAGTCACCAACTCTGCCACGACCCTCACCATCTCCAGCAACCTGACGACGACCAATATCGCCAACTCCGTAGCAGGCAATGGCTGGGCTCTCGGCGGCGCGGGCAACCTCAAGCTCACCGGCGTGATTTCGGATTCCGCCAATGCGACGAAGACCGGTACCACGGTGAACAAGATCGGCGCGGGGACGATGATTCTCGGAGCCAGCAACACCTTCTCCGGCGGCACGACCGTGAGTGAAGGCGTCCTGTTGGTGAACAATGCCCAGACCGCGGGCACCTCCGGCACGGGCACGGGCAGCGTCTCCGTCGCGGCAGGCGCGCTCGGCGGCACGGGCATCATCCGCCCAGGCACGGGTAACAGCATCTCGGTGGCATCCGGAGCCATCCTCGCCCCTGGCGACAGCACGGCGGTGAGTACGATCGGCACTCTCGTGCTCGATGGCGGCGGAACCTCCGCCTCCTTGCTGACGATGAACTCGGGAGCGAAGTTCAGCTTCGATCTCGGAACGTCCTCAACGAGCGACCGCCTGAATGTGTGGAACTACGCGTCGGGAGACTTCGCCCTTTCGTCCAACGCGGTGAACCTCACGCTCGACGCCTCGATCCAATCGGGCTCCTACACATTCACGCTCTTCAACTTCTACACGAACAACGGCACGACGCTTTCGACGGATACCTTCTCCGGGCTCACTCTCGGCGCGCTTTCGTCGAACATCTCCAGCGCGACGTTTGACTACAGCACCGCCGGCCAGATCAAGCTGAACGTGACGGCCGTTCCCGAGCCAGCCTCGATCGCCCTGCTCGGCACGGGCCTGCTCCTCGTGATGACGATGCGTCGTCGCCGCCAGGACTGATCTGATAAGAGAAAAACTATCACCGCCCTGTTCGCGCCTATTGCCCGCGAGCAGGGCGGTTTCGTTTTTATGAAAGGCGGATCTCTTAATAGCTTTACCCTGGAGAAATCCCCGGGCTAAGTGATGGCCCATATTCTTTCGCCGATGAGTCTCCCGACCGGTTCCCCTGTGCGCGTGATCCTCGATACCGACATGGGCTCGGATTGCGACGATGCCGGAGCCATGGCCGTGCTGCATGCGCTGGCGGATCGGGGCGAGGCCGTGATCCTGGCCTGCATCTACAGCTCGGAGAAAAATCCCTTCGGCCCGGGCTGCCTCGCGGCGATCAATCAATACTACGGGCGGGGGGAGATTCCCATCGGAGCGGCCCGGGGCGACGAAGTGGGAGACCCTCGGAATGATTTTCTGGAGGCGATCGCCTGCGATACGGAACGCTATGGCCATCGCATCCGGACGCGCGACGACGTGCCGGATCAGGTGGAGGTTTATCGCCGGGCGCTGGCATCTTCGCCGGATCGTTCCGTCACGATTGTGTCCATCGGGCACACCAAGGGGCTCCTGGCTCTGCTGCAATCCGGGCCGTGCGAATTCTCGCCAGCGGATGGGAGCGAGCTCATTGCGCTCAAGGTGAAGGAATGGGTGGTCATGGGCGGAGCGTTTCCCGTGGAGGAACGACCGGGGTGGAACTTCGGAGCCAATGGCGCGGCGCGATATTCCCGTTCGCTTGTCGCGGAGTGGCCGGGGGCGGTTGTTTTCTCCGGCTACGAGGCGGGGAGCGACATCATTACGGGCCCGTGTCTCCTAGGCACTCCGGACGACAATCCTGTGAAAACCGCCTACCGCCTTTGGGACAATGCCCTGGAGAATGGCCGCGCGAGCTGGGACCAGACCGCCGTGCTTTATGCCGTGCGCGGTGCTGCGGAGGATTGGGAGCTGTGCCGGGGGCATTGCGCCGTCGGGGACGATGGGTGCTCGACCTGGCAGGCCGACGAACGCGGTCCGCACGCCTATATGGTAAAACGCCGTTCCGCTGAGAGCCTCGCTCGCGTGATCGGCGACCTCATGGCAATGCCTCCTTCGCGATAGGTCTCCGCGCGGCGAGATGCGCGGGCATCATTGGACTCGGGTCATGATCCGATACCGACGAAAATCGGAAGATTTCGTCGGTCGTTCCGGGGACACCGTCGCAGCCCGGACAACGGCGGACGGTCCTGAGTTAGGTTCTCCCTAGTCGTCCTGCTTCTCGTGCGTGCGCTGCTCGAAGACGGCCTTATCGGCGAGTGAGACGTGGCCCTCGACCATGCCGTTGTCGAGCGGGTTGTCGACACGGGCGGCGAGATCGCGGAAGAGTCGGCGGATGTCGATCACACCTCCGATGAAAAACCAGAAGGTGGAGATGATGCCGACGATGCCCGTCACGACCAGGCTGGT
>JAFKMU010000051.1 GCA_017305195.1 Verrucomicrobiota bacterium
AATCTGATGATCTTCACTCAACTCAACTGGAATGCTGATGGGGATAGCAGCCATATCTGTTTTATACCGGCGGCTTGTTCAGGGAGGGCGGCACGATGTTGGCGTATATCAGGAATTTTTGGACTTGTCGTGCCTTGCTGTGCAGAAAGTCAACATTTGTCTCAACGGCATTTCGTGTCCCACATCTGACTCGTGACATTCTAGCCGTAGTGGCAAGGACTGCAGCTTTTCTCTCATGTTGGATGGGGGATTAAGCCTGGTAGGAAAAAAATCGGCTTGGGGCGGACGGGTGTGTTATTTGCGGTTTTCCCTTTGCCGAGCGAGTGCCTTTTCCGAAAAGCCATAGCAGGGATATGAGGCGTCGTCGAAAAGGTCCCAAGTATAGACCTCATCTCGTTCTTCCGAGAGGAAGGACACGAACGAACTGAAATCTGAAATAAACTCCTGAGTAATCTCGGAGAAGAGAACCGTGAGTTCAAAGCTACGAATGTTCGGGTGCCGGAACGGCCAGAAGGTTTTAGGTGTCTCCGTTTCGATGTTGTTCCGCAGGCGAATGAAATCCGATGCACAACCAGAAACTTCGCAGAGATAGACCCAGCGCAGTCCGAGCCACGGCCCTTTGGTTTCGATCCACGCAATTTCACCTTTGAATGCCCTGACATTCTCCGGTCCATGAATGTCTCTGAGGCCGCGAACGATGCTGTTTCGAGCTTCCGTAAGGTAGTTGATTGTCATCATACGGGGACCATACGCAAAAGTGTTTCGGGTTGAGCTTGCATAATTTGCAACAGGCGCGCGGCGGCCCCCGAGGGCTTCCGCTCGCCGGACTCCCATTTTCCGACCGTTGCATCTGGCACATTCAGGATCCGCGCCATCCGGGATCGGCTCAATTTCTGTTGCCTCCGCAGCTTGAGGATTTGGGAGGGCGTAAATTGCGGGGCCGGACGGACAACACGGAAAGTGCGCAGGGTGAGCTTTTTCTTGCCCTTGTAATGGTCCACCAGTTCTTCCATGTCCTGGACGAACTGCGCGGGATCGAAAATCACGTCGTCCCAGCTTTTGATACGCGTCGGCGCGTCCGAAGATTTTCGACGCATACTACGCTACCAACAGGGCCTCCGGTTTTTCCTTCGCAATCGTCAGCAGCTTGAGGGCGGCCCCGCTGGGGTTCTTGCTGCCGCTTTCCCACGAGATATATGTTTTTGTGGGCACATTCAGGATTTCCGCAAATACAGCTTGGCTGGCTCCCCACTTTGTCCGAATGGCTCGGATTTCATCGGGTTTCATGGGGGGAATGACATGACGCACGCGCGTGCGCAATTCTCCGGCACGTCCCGCCCGAACCATCTGCACCATGTCTTGCACAGCGGCGACCAACTGATCGCCGTCAAATTCGATTTCTTCGTGTTTCTTTTTCATCGTGATTTCAGGTAGGCGGCCTGCAAACGCAGGGCCGCTTTTTGATCTTCCGTCAAATCGCTTTGGCGGCTTTTAGTGTAGGCGAACGCCAGATAGACGACACAGCGCTCCTTTTCATGAAAATAGACGACTCGTGCGCCTGCGCTTTTTCCTCTGCCTGGCATTTTCATCCGTATCTTCCGAAAGCCTCCGGTTCCCTGAATCAAATCGCCCCGTTCAGGATCGGCTATCAGGTCGTTTTCCAATTCCTCTAAAGAATCTTCCGCGTCCAATCTGGCAATCTGTTCCGTGAATTTCACTGACTCGATAAAGAGAATTTTCATATACTACTTAGTGGTAGGAGTGGCAAGGACATTTCAGGACGCGATGGCGGCTTCGAGGGAAACGCGGGGCATGGTAATGATCTTCTTCTTCGCGAGTTCCTCGTATTGGTCGAGAGCCGGAAGGACCACGTGTGCGCCCTTGGCGTAGGCTTCGTGCACGGCCCGACTGCTATGCCCGAGGGCATCCTGCGCGAACCGTTGAGGATAACCGCATTTTTTGGCCCTTTGCGCCCACGAATGCCGATAGCTGTGCAGACTGACGCCGACCACACCGGCGATGCGGCAGCGGCGGCGAAACTCCGTGGCGCGAGCATTGGCACCCGCCGTTTTGATGGTCGGGAACAATGGCCCGAATTTCGGCCGGGTTGACAGTATCTCCCGCAACCGCTTGCCGATGGTCAGACGGGCCGGCTCGCTATCTTCACCGAGCTTCTTGCGCCGGTAAACGAGGAGGCCATTTTGCCAGTCGATCTTGTCGGCCTCCAATTCGGCTGCGTCCGACTGTGCCGCGCCGGTCTCGTAAAGGAAGTCGTAATAGGCCCGTTTCTCATCATTCCGCTCACTGGCCGTGATCTTGGCGTGTTCTTCCGCCGTAACGGCCCGCTTGCGCTTGCCTCGCACTTTGGGCCAGGCGCGTTTGGCCAGAATCGGCCATGCCAGCCAGCCAATGTCGAGGGAGAGGTTGTGAAGGCGGCGCAAATAATGCGCGAAGGAATTGCTGTTCTTGTGGAGCAGGTTCAGCAGTTCTTCCGCCGTGGTCTGTACGATGGGACGCTTGCGCAGGGTGTCGAATTCGTGGGAATCCATCGCCCGTTGGCACCGAGCGCGGGTTGACTCGATCCCATGGGTGGACATTTCGGCCATGACATCGGCCCAAGTCCGCGTGGACATTTTGACGTCATGGGCCGCCAGATAGGTGCGGGCAATCGCCAGATTGATCGAAGGCTGGCGATGCGATTCGTTTTTGCTGTGCAGCAGCTTTTCCGCGACTTCGCGATCCTTCGTCCGCAAGCTGCCTTGCTTGGACGAATCCTGATTGTCCTGCCAATAATAGACCCCGTTGGCGCGCTGGTAGAGTCTGTATCTGTTGAGCATGATTTTCTCCAGGTTGTAGGAGATATCACGACCCAAACATTTCCGTTACCGAGCAGCCGCCGAGCTGGTTCGAGTTGGCACGAATTTTGAAGGCCGCCTCGGTTTTGCTGGCAATTCTGCTGGCAAACGGCCTGTTTTTGGCCTCGGGAGGGGCGATTTACTCTGGTCTACAGAGTAAAAGAAAGTGGCTCCTGAGGTAGGATTCGAACCTACGACCAATCGGTTAACAGCCGACCGCTCTACCACTGAGCTACTCAGGAATTCGTTTTCGAGAGCGGGTAAAGAAACGCTGTTGGCTGGGTTCATGCAAGCTTTTTTACAAGATTCCCGTCGTTGCTGAGGAGAAGCTTCTTTTCTGCCGAGGTGGTTTGCTTTCAGGAAATTTTGCGGTAACGAGGGCCGATGGAATCGAAGTGGCCCGCCGAACTGGAGCAAGGACTCATCCCCACCGATGACAACATGGGCATCATGACCCGTGAACTCGGCCCGGCGGCGCGGGAGTTTGTAGAACTGTCGAAGACGGCGGCGCTCCCGCTGCTGGATATCGGCGCGGCCTATGGCAATGCCACCCTGCCCGCTCTGAAAAATGGCGCGACGGTCGTGGCGCTCGATCTGTCGCCGACGGAACTGGCCATCCTCCAGCAGTCGGCGGACGCCGAGGAACAACGGCGACTGGTCGTCATGCCGGTGCGATTCCCGCAGGAGGTCAACCTGCTCAACTCTTCGCTGTCGGGCGTGCTGGGCGGCCAGGTGCTGCACTTCCTCGATGGCCCCACGCTCGAAGCGGCTCTTGGCAAAATCCACCGATGGCTCGCGCCCGGCGGACGCCTCTATGCCATCACGATCACCCCGAGCCTGAGCTACTACCGCAAGTTTTGGGACGAGTATCAGGTCCGCAAAGCGCGCGGCGATCGCTGGCCGGGTGTTTTCAATCCGAAAGACGTCGCCACCCCGGAGTGGCGGGACCGCCTGCCCGATCTGATTCATCTTTTCGACACGGACATCCTCGGCCGGGCCGTACGCGCGGCGGGATTTGAAATCGAGACGCTGGAGTATTTTTGCTTCACGAATTTCCCCGACAAGCACCGCACGGACGGGAGAGAATTTCTGACCCTTACGGCGGTGAAGCGATAGAAAATCGAAGCTGGCGATCCCGCCGGGTCTGGCTAGAGTCCGCCCTGATGAGCATCGTAAATCCTCCCCATCACGGGCACAGCAAGAGCTGGCTGATTTTCTCGGGTATTCTATCACTCGTTCTGGGCTTCCTCGCGATCAGCTTTCCGTACTTCTTTTCGCTGGTCGTCACCCAGGTGATCGGCATTTTCTGCCTCCTCAGCGGGTGCGTCTCTCTCGGCCTCGCCATCTCGGGCAAAAAGCCGGACCATCGCGTGCTGAATTCCATCGCGGCACTCATTCGCATCGCAGCGGGCGCAGCCCTGCTGATTTGTGCGACCTCCGGAGCTCAGGTGATTACCCTCATCTTCGCCGTTTTCCTCATCCTTGAGGGTATCGTGACGATCTCCGGAGCCTTCCGACTGCGCGGACACGGCGGCTGGGGATTCTTCGTATTTTCCGGCGTGATCGCCCTGATCCTCGGCGTGATGATCTATTTCCAATGGCCGGCGAATACCGGTTGGGTCATCGGCACATTCTACGGGATCAACTCGATCTTTTACGGCGTCTCGCTGCTGGGCCTCGGGTTTTCCTCTCCCAAGGCCGCAGCCTGATTCGGCAAAAGCTTATTCCAGCGTCTCGGAGGCGTTGATCGCATCGATCAGCGCCCGGATGCCGCCAAAGTCGTGCTTGGTCGGCGTGAGGACGATGCGCGGCAGATCGGCCAGCTGCACCTCGGCAGCCTCCTCCGGCAAAGCCGGTCCCTGCGTGATCGCTCCATCGACGAGCAGATAGGCAAAGTCGCGATTGAGCTTCTCCAGTGCGGAGTCTGTCAGATGATGGCGGATGCGGATCACCATCGCCTCCCGCACCCAGCGGTAAGAGTGGAAGTTTTTGTAGAACTGCAGGATCTCCGCTTCGGCCTCCTCGATACTATGCGTGATCTTGAAGAGATTCAGGTCCGACGGTGAGATAAGCCCCTGCTGCAGCAGATCCAGAGAAACAAACCGCCGCCACGTCTCCCAGTAGTGCCCATTGGGCCGGTCAACGAAAACGATGGGCACAATGGCGCTCTTGCCGGTCTGCATGAGGGTAAGCACCTCAAAACCCTCGTCATGCGTGCCAAATCCCCCCGGAAAAAGCACGAAGGCATGGGTTTCCTTTACGAAATGCAGCTTGCGGGTGAAGAAATAGCGGAAGCTGATGAGCTTTGGATCGCCGTCGATCACCTCATTGGCGCGCTGCTCGAAAGGAAGCCGGATATTGAGGCCGAAGCTCTTTTCCGCCCCGGCACCCTCCTGCGCTGCACCCATGATGCCATCGCCGCCCCCGGTGATGATCATGTAGCCGTGCTGAACGATCCGGTGGGCAAACTCCCGGGCCAGTTGATACTCCTGGGCGTCGCGCTTTGTCCGTGCGCTGCCGAAGACAGCCACCTTGCGGATGCCGTGATATTTGCTGAAAACGCTGGTGGCGTAGCGCAGTTCGCGCATGGCGCGGCTGTAGAGTTTCAGGTCGGCGATGCCGGCTCCGTCGCGTCCGAAACGCAGGACGGTCTCCACCATCTCCTCGAGCAGCTCCGCCTGGCGGCCTTGAGCGACATCGGAAATGAGGCTTTTTATCAGGTCTGCTTTCTCTTTATCTTTCATGGCGTACCGAGTTGCTCAAACATCTTCCCTCTTCTGCCTTTAGACGCTGAATCCCTCAATTACTGGAAACCATGATCATCGTTCTTCGACCCCACGCCAGCAAGGAACAAATCGACCAGGTGCTTCACGAAGTGGAGGTCCTCGGGTACACGCCCGCCCCCATCCACGGAGCGACGCAAACGGTGATCGCCGCCATCGGCGATGAGCGCACGCACGCCAATCTCGAGTCCCTCACCGCCTTTCCCCAGGTCGAGAGCGTCCTGCGTGTCCAGAAGCGCTACAAGCTCGCCAGCCGCGAATCCCACCCGGCCGACACGGTCATCAATGTCGACGGGGTCCAGGTCGGCGGCGGGCACTTTGGCCTCATGGCCGGTCCCTGCTCCGTGGAAAGCGAGGAGCAGCTCATGAAAACCGCCCACGCCGTGAAGGCCGCAGGCGCGACCATCCTGCGCGGCGGGGCCTACAAGCCGCGCACTTCGCCCTACGAATTCCAGGGCCTCGGCAAGGAAGGCCTCCGCCTCCTCGCGCTTGCCCGCAAGGAAACCGGGCTCAAAATCATCACCGAGGTCCTGAGCGAACGCGATGTCGAGCACGTCGCCGAGACGGCCGACATCCTGCAAATCGGCGCGCGCAATGCGCAGAATTACCAGCTCCTCATCGAGGCGGCCAAGAGTGGCAAAGCCGTGCTGCTGAAGCGCGGCATGAGCGAGCGCATCGAGGAATGGCTCCTCGCCGCCGAGTACCTGCTCGCCCACGGCAACCCGAATGTCTTCCTCTGCGAGCGCGGCATCCGAACCTTCGAAACCTACACCCGCAATACCCTCGACCTCGCCGCCGTGGCCATCGCCAAGAAGGAAAGCCATCTCCCCGTCATCATCGACCCGAGCCAGGGCTGCGGGCGGGCCGATCTCGTGATCTCGCTCTGCATCGGCGCCGTCGCCATGGGAGCGGACGGCCTCCTCATCGAGGTGCACCCCAACCCGGCCGAGGCACTCAGCGACGGCCAGCAGCAGGTGGATTTCGCCGGATTCCAGAAACTCGTAGCCTCCATCCAGCCCTTCCTCCAGGCGGTCAATCAATCCGTCGCCTAGATGAATCGCCTACACGACTGGCTGGCGCGCCATCCCCTGGTGCGCGACGCCATCCTTTTCTGCATCCCGGCCCTGCTTTTTGGCGCAGCGCTGCGTTTGATCCTGCTCTACTACTCGCCACTGGCATTCTGGAACGCGGATTCGCGCTCTTTCATGGGCTTCACCAATGGCGTGATGACGGAGTGGTACTTCAGCATCAATGAGAAGAGACGGTATCTGTATCCCATCTTCATGCTGCCTATTTCGCTCCTGCCGGGAGGGACGCTGCGCTGGCTGAGCTGGATACAAGCCGCCATCGGTCTGCTCACCGTACTGCCCCTGGCGTATATCGTTCGCCGGGTCTTCACGGGTTGGAAGTGGTGGATCATCCCCGTCACCGTGCTTTACGCCGGAATGCCTGTGCTCATCTGGTATGAGCACGAGTTGCTCGCGGATACTCTGACCTTTAATTACACGGTCTGGATCATGGCGGGCTGGGTCGCATGGACCTCGCAGAAGAATCCGGTGCGGGCACGCCAGCTCTGGTGGTGGTTCTTCGTCTCTTTCGCCATGTTTCTGCTCACCAAGCCGTCTGGGAAATTCCTCTGGCCTGGCCTGGCCATCGGAATCCTGCTGGTCTTGGGCTGGCGTGTCCTGCGGTGGCCGCAGTGGGCCGCGATCGGCGCCCTCTTTCTCGTCAGCCTCACCATCGGCGACGAGGACCAGAGTTCCTGGCTCCTTTACACCTCCAACTTCCCCCTCACCCGCCTCGATACTCCGCTCCATGCCGAGTACAAGGCGGAGATCAAGGACTGGGTGCAAAAGACGCGCGATGAACTGGACGACTATCACCGCACCGAAATGGACGTGCATGATTTCCTCCGCAGCCCGGAGGATCACCCGGAGTACCCGCTCTGGCAAAAGCTCGCCAAGGAAAGTGACGAGAAGCTGAACAAGCTCTACCACGACCTTTCCAAGGAAGCGCTCACCTCCAGCCCACATCTGTTTCTCTATATCGCAGTGACCCGCCTCGCCGGTTCCGCGAACCAGACAGATTTCGATACGGATCGCTTTGAGACATCCTATTACGACCAGAAATTCGAAAGACAGTACGGGTCAAAGAGAAACACGCCGAGCATGCTGCGCATCGCCCTGGGGATTCCCAAGGATGAGCCAATGCCGCCGTACTCGACCGTACGCACATGGATCAATCCTCATCCCGATTTTGCCGGAGCCCGTTTCCTGGTGGCCTATTCCGACGCCTATCAGCGCGCTGGCGACCTGATTTATCGCCCCCGGGGCAAACCCTCGACCATGCTGGAATCCCGCCCGAGTTTCCTCGGCTGGTGGGTGATTCTCGGCACGATCATGTCGCTCTTCAGCCCGTGGCGGAACACTCTTGGGGTGTGGGCCATCGCCCTGTGGGGCTACGGATTGGCTGTGTTCCTGCTGGGCGTGGAGTTGCACCGTTACTTCACCCCGCTCTGGGCGTTGATTCTCCTGCTCCTTGCCATCCCGCTCGACGGCATTTATCGGCTGGTGTTGCGGCGGTTTTCGTAACGCTTTTTCTGCTGGCGCCGGACAGCCCGGCCCAGCAGAGCACCAAGTACGTCCCTGCGGCGGTGTCGAGCATCGAATCCGCCGAGATCGCGGGCTTCGAAACGTATCCTCCCAATATTCAAAAGCTGATCGAGTCGGCCCTTGCGCTGACCCGGCGGAATCTGGGCTACCTCTACGGCTCAGCCGATCCAGCGCAGAAAGGAATGGACTGCTCCGGGGCGGTGTACTACGTGCTGCGGCAAAACGGGATCAAAAACCCGCCGCGTTCCTCTGCCGCCCAGTACGAGTGGGCGCGCCAGGCAGGCACCTTCCATCGCGTGACCGGCACCGACCTGTCCGCCCCGGAGTTTGCTGATCTCAAACCCGGCGACCTGCTCTTCTGGAATGGCACTTACGATGCCGGGAAAGACCTCCCGGCAACCCATGCCATGTTCTACCTCGGCAAGGCAAAGTCGGACGGTCTGCGGCTGATGGTGGGCTCCAGCGATGGACGGCGATACCGGGACAAGCGCCGCGATGGTGTCAGCGTTTTCGACTTCCGCCTGCCCAAACCCGGCAGCAAGAGCCGGTTCATCGGCTATGCACGCATCCCGGGATTGCAATAGGACTTGCAAAGTTGCGCCGAAACCGACGTATCATCGCCGGGTGTTTCAGGTAATTTTCAACTCGATCAGCGCCGCCGAGATGGCAGCCCTTCCGAAGGAGCTGCAGCTTGACCTGCTGGCGGAGTTTCATTTCCTCCCGAGTGATCTCGAGGATCTCGACCGCAGCCGCTTCGGCAAAGTGCGCCGCGATGGCCGCAGCCTCCATCGCTACCGCGCGACCGACTACCGGATTTATTTCGAAAAACACCCCGACGGCATCCTGATTCACCGCGTGCTCCACAAAAACACCATCCGCGACTTTCTCTATCGCTCGAACCTCCCGGTGGACGAAGAGGACGCCCAGCTCGGCGAGGCGAAGGAATTCTGGAAACTCATCGAGGAGGCGGAGAAAAAAGCGTGAGCATCTTCGCCAGCGAGGCCGAACGTCAGGATTTCTTCCCCGTCGCCCGGCACCAGATTTTCCTCGGCCACGGCGGCGTGACCGCCCTGCCCCGCTGTGCGGCGGATGCGATGATCGCTCACGTGCATGCAAGCTGCCAGAATCACCAGGAATTCGGCGAGGTCCTGCGCGATATCGACGCCTGCCGCGCCCTCTGCGCCCGCACCATCGGCGCGGACAAGACGGAGATCGCCCTGCTTGGCCCCACCTCGCTCGGGCTCAGCCTGTTTGCCAATGGCTTGAAATGGGAAGCGGGCGACGAACTCGTCTGCTTCCAGGACGATTACCCCTCCAATGTCTACCCGTGGACGGCTCTCCGCGAAAAAGGCGTCGTCGTGCGCTTCGTTCAACCCGACCGCCCCGGCCACATCACGATCAGTGACGTGGAAGCCACTCTCAGCGAGCGCACCAAGCTCGTCGCTCTCGCGTCCTGCCATTTCCTCACCGGCTGGCGCATCGACATCAACGCCATCGGCCAGATGCTTCACGCTCGCGGCATCCTGTTTTCCGTCGACGGCATCCAGACCATCGGCGCCTTCCCCACCCCGGTCGAGCATGTCGATTTCCTGAGCGCCGATGCCCACAAGTGGATGCTCGGGCCCATGGCCATCGGCATCGTGTATGTCGCGAAGCGCAACTTTGCGATCTGCCAGCCCACGCTCCTCGGCGCGTGGAACGTGCGCTCACCCGATTTCCTCACCCAGCCTGACCTTACCTTCCCCGAGACAGCGCAACGCTACGAGCCCGGGGTGCTCAATGCCACCGGCATGTATGGCATGCACGCCAGCCTGAAGATGCTGGAGGAGGTCGGCGCGGAGACTGTTTCGCGGTTGATCCTCGAAGTGCGCGATTATCTCGAGGCAGGCCTGACGCAACTCGGCTTCGAGTTCCTCTCGCCTCCGGCCTCCGAGCCGATGCGCAGTGGCATCGTTACCGCGCGGCACGCCAAGGCCAAGGGATCGGAGCTTTTCTCGGCCTTGGAGAAGAATCATATTACCGCATCCCTCCGCATGGAGCGCAACTCCGGCGAATGGCTGCGCTTCAGCCCGCACTTCTACAATACCCGGGCTGAGATGGACCGCGTACTGGAGGTGCTCAGCGCGTCGCTGTAGCGTCCCGGTACTTCGCAAACATCTCGAGCGCGCGCTCCCGCTCCGTCGCGTGATCGACCATGGGCGCGGGGTAGTTGCGCGAGATACGCAGGCCGGGTGCTGGCGCCGCGTGCAGCTTTTCCGCCGGGACGTCGCGGAGTTCCGGCACCCATTGCTTGATGTAGACGGCGTCAGGATCGAAGCGCGCTGACTGCGTCCAGGGATTCTGGATGCGGAAATACGGCGCGGCATCCGCCCCGGTGCCCGCGCTCCACTGCCAGCCACCATTGTTGCTGGCGATATCGCCATCCGTGAGCTGGCGCATGAAATATGACTCCCCCTCGCGCCAGTCGATATGGAGGTCCTTGGTCAGAAACATGGCCGTGATCATGCGGGCGCGGTTGTGCATGAAACCCGTCTGCGCCAGCTGGCGCATGCCGGCGTCCACCACAGGGAAGCCTGTTTCCCCGGCGCACCACCGCTCAAAAGCTCGCGGGTCATCCGTCCATCGCATCCCACGAAACCTGGGATTGAACGAGTCCTCCAGCACCTCCGGGAAGTGCCAGAGGATCTGTTGGTAAAACTCTCGCCAGATCAGCTCCCCGACATACTTCGAGGCGTTATCGCGTTGCTCCTTTGGGAGTGTCTCCATCTTCTCCCGGCATCGCTCGAAAAGCTCACGAATCGAGATCAGTCCATACCTCAAATCTTGCGAGAGCCGTGATGTGCCGCCAAGGTCCAGCCGGTCGCGCACCGCGCCGTAGGAGGCGAGCCCGGAGGTGATGAAAGCTGTCATCCGCTTGCGCGCAGCCTCCTCGCCTGCTGGAAGGATCTCCGCATCAATCTTGATACGCCACGTCTCCAGGGTCGGCCGCGGCTCGCTACGGATGCCGCTCGGCGTTCGTATCCTTGTGACTTTCGCGACCGGCTTGTCCTTGGGAAGTTTCGCCCACGCCCGTGAGTAGGGCGTGAAAACCCGGTACGGTTCTGCCGAGCCTGTGAGCACCTCGTTCCGCTCGTGCAGACAGGCGTCCTTGCATGCCACCACCGCGAAACCCTGCGTTTCGCCGACGCGAGCGAGCTCCTCCTCGACCTCACGTCCGAAGGGATCAGGATCGCGGTTAAAATAGACTGCTTCGGCCTTCGTCTCTTTCGCCAGCAGAGCCAGCTCACGGACGGCATTGCCCTGACGAAAGATGAGTTTTCCCCCAGCCTGCTCGATCCGCCCGGCCAGTTCGGCCAGTGAACGACAAAGAAACTCCTGCCGGTTAGGCCCCGTCCAGCGATGCTCTCCTTTCCAGTCCGAGATCACGTAAACCGGGATCACCTTTCCCGCCGCATCCACCGCCTGCCGCAATGCCGTGTTGTCATGCAGGCGCAGGTCGCGCCGAAACCAATGGAGAGCTCGTTTCATATCCCGGTTACGTTTCTAGACGGATCCGGGAGACAAAAAAAGCGGGGCCGCTTTGTGGGCGGCCCCGCTCTCTCTCATCACCAACCAACTTACACCAAAGATTCGACCTTCGGACGCTCCTTTTTGCTGAGCGCGCGGCGCAGCTTGTGCAGCGCGATGTTTTGCAGCTGCCGGATGCGTTCGCGGGTCACTCCAAACTTCTCTCCCACTTCTTCCAGCGTCTTCGGCTTCTGGCCGTCGAGCCCGAAGCGGGAGTTGATGATCTTGCGTTCGCGATCGTCGAGGATGTCGAGCAGTTCGCCCACCTCTTCGCGCATGTCCTTGTCGCGCAGGGTCTCGAACGGATCGTCCGCTTCCGCATCGCCAACCATCTCGCCAAATTCCGTCGAATCATCGTCGCCGATCGGCTGGTCAAGGGAGGCGGGGCGTACCGCCGCGCTCTTCAGCTGCGTGACCTTGGACGAGGAAAGGCCGATCTCCTCAGCGAGTTCGTCATCGGTCGGTTCGCGGCCAAGCTCCTCCGTCATCTGCATCGCGACGCGGCGCATCTTGCCGATCTTGTCGACGAGGTGAACCGGCAGACGGATCGTCTTGCTCTGGTTCGCCAGGGCGCGCTTGATCGACTGCTTGATCCACCACGCGGCGTACGTGCTGAGTTTTCCACCTTTCTTCGGGTCGAAGCGCTCCACCGCCTTCATCAGGCCGATGTTCCCTTCGGAAATCAAATCGAGTAGCGGCAGGCCCAGATTCGCGTAGTCGCGCGCGATCTTCACCACGAGGCGAAGGTTGGAACGCACCATCTCGGATCGAGCCGCCTGGTCGCCCTTTTTGATCCGGCGCGCGAGTTTGACCTCCTGCTCAGGGGTGAGCAGGGGAAACTGGGCGATTTCGCGCAGATAAAGCTGAAAGCCGGTCTCGTTGTCTTCTACAGCCATGGTATTTGGTCCTCTAATTCAAGTAACGCTGGAACCAGGGTTCTTGGTTCGTTTTTTTTGATCCCAGGCATTACTTAACTTGCTTAACTATTTGACAGGCGGGGCGCTCAGACGTTCAAAAAAGAAACAGTTTCGTTCAAAATACCGTTATTTTCCCGTAAGGCACTCTTATATAGCATCTTAACACAATAAATCGCCTTCAAAAATAGGCTGGAGCGAAGAGAAAAAAAACGATTCAACGGGGTCTGCATGGCGAGAAATTTTTCGGAACTGACGGAACAGGAGATCCTGGCTCTGGCCATCTCTCTGGAGGAGGACGATTCACGGATCTACGGGGACTTCGCCGAACGGCTGAAGGCGAACTATCCGGACACGGCCAAACTTCTCACCACGATGCAGCAGGAGGAAATCGTCCACGCGCGTCGTCTGATGGAGATGCACAAGAAGGCGTACGGAGAGCACATCCCATTTGTACAACGCGATGCCGTCAAAGGCTTTATCAAACGAAAGCCCATCTGGCTCAACAAGGTGCTCAATGTGAACCAGGTCCGCCGGGAGGTGGAACTCATGGAACACGAGTCTCTGCGGTTTTACCAAACCGCCGCCAAGCGCACGACCAACCTGGACGTCCGCCGACTCCTCGACGATCTCGCCAGCGCGGAGCAGGACCACGAGGATCTGGCCGTGAAATTGACGACGGAGCTCTCCGCATCGGGAGCGCTCAAGGAAGAGGAAGCCACCAACCGCCGCGCCTTCGTCCTCCAGGTCATCCAGCCGGGTCTCGCCGGGCTCATGGACGGTTCAGTCTCCACCCTGGCACCCGTCTTCGCCGCGGCCTTTGCCACCCGGGATAGCTGGGACGCCTTTGTCGTCGGCATGGCGGCTTCGATCGGCGCGGGCATCAGCATGGGATTTGCCGAGGCGCTTTCCGACGACGGGGTGCTGAGCGGCCGCGGCCGCCCGTACATTCGCGGCGCGGTATGCGGCCTCATGACGACTCTCGGCGGCATCGGGCACACCCTGCCGTTTCTCATCCAGGACTTCCGGCTGGCCACCTTGGTCGCCATCCTGGTCGTCGCGGTGGAGCTCGCCGTCATCTCGTGGATTCGCCATAAGTACATGGACACTCCGCTCATGCAGGCGGCGTTTCAGGTGATCGTGGGTGGCGTCCTGGTCTTTCTGACGGGAATTCTCATCGGTTCCGCCTGATCGGTCGTATATCCTGAATCATGTCAGCCTCTACGCTGCCCGCACTGAAAGACGCCGCCCTCGTGATCGTGGGGCATGGCTCCACGCTCAATCCCGACTCCAGCGCACCGACGTTTGTCCACGCCCGGGCGATCGCTGAGAAAGGCATCTTCCGCGAGGTCCACACCTGCTTCTGGAAAGAGGAGCCATCCATGCGGGAGGTGCTCTGGATGGTGGAAAGCGACGAGATTTTCATCGTCCCCAACTTCATCAGCGAAGGCTACTTCACCCAAACGGTCATCCCGCGCGAACTGAATCTCACGGGTCCCCTGACAAAGCGGGACGGCAAGGTCATCCGGTATTGCCAGCCAGTCGGCAGCCATCCTCACATGACCGATGCCCTGCTCCACCGGGCGCGGGAGACGGCTCCCGGGGTACCTGCTGGCGACACCAGCCTCTTCATCGTCGGCCATGGAACAGACCTGAATGACAACTCTGCCAAAGCCGCCAAAGACCAGGTGCGTCTGATTTCCGCACTCGGCGAGTATGCCGAAGTCATCTCCGCCTACATGGAGGAAGCCCCCCTCATATCCGATTGGGCCTCCCTCGCCCACGCCCCGAACGTGGTGGTCGTGCCCTTCTTCATCTCAGACGGGCTTCACAGCTATGAAGACATCCCGGTCCTACTCGGCATTGCAAAGGAAGGAGGCGTCGCCGCAAGCCAGGCCGATGTGTTTCGTCGCAACCCCTACCATCTCCGGGGTAGGCAGCTCTTCTACGCCAGCGCCATCGGCACGGAGCCGATGATTGCCGAGGTCATCCTCGATCAGGTGATGGCTTGGAATGATCCTGCAAAGACCGATTGAGATACGCTCCGTCCCGGGTATCGTGAAGGACATGCTCAGGCATCTCCTCCTCCTTTTTGCGACTCTGCTTGCCCTGCCCCTGGCCGCGCAGGACGACAAGGGACAGCCCAGGGAGGTCTCCAAGCTCGACGGCACCAAGATCCTGGGAATAGTCGAGATCACCGACGACTACACCATCCGCATCTCCAGCGACTCGGGGCTTCAGAAGATCCCCATCGCTCTCCTCTCCCAGGAGGATTTCGAGAAATACAGCGGGGCCACGGACCGCAGCCAGGACGGACGCCTTTGGTCCGAGCGCAAGCATGCCCTCGAGGACAGCCAGTCCAAGGGGCAGGAAAAACCAGCCGACATCGAGATACGCCTCGGAGAGATCGCTGCGTTCCAGCCCTTGATCGATGCCTACGAAAAAACTCTCGCCGACAAAAAAAGCACCGCCTCCGCGCAAGAGTCGCCAACACCTTCCCAGACCGCCAGCCCCATCGAGCCGATGCAGAGCCTCTTCTCCGGTCCCGGAACCACCCTGGGCGGTGTGCCGGGAGCCGAAACCATCGGCTCCACGATCACCCCGGCGGTATCCGCCGGAGCCGGAGCCGTCCAAACCCTCGCGCCGACAGCGCCCTAGACGTGCTGGGCGGATTTGCGGAACTCCGTCGGTGACACGCCGGTGAGGACGCGGAATTGACGATTGAAGTGCGTCAGTGACTGAAATCCCACCTGATACGCGATCTCGCTGATTCGCAAATCTGCGTGCAGGAGCAGCGCCTTGGCCTTCTCGATGCGCACACGCCCCAGGTAGTCGGTAAACGTCATCCCCGTCGCCTTCTTGAACATCTTGCAGAAATAAAACGTCGAGACGTGCAAGGTCTCCGCCAGCTTCGTGAGGGTGAGCGGGTCGGAGTGGTTGTCATTAATGTAGGCGCGGGCGCGACGAACCATCGGCGGGTCCTTCTCCTCCTCGATCAGGACCAGTTGATTCGCCACCTCGGAAAGGTGCTGGGCGAAGATCTCCAGCAGGCGGATCATCGACTCATACTGCGTCTTCTTCAGGACACGGGAATGGAAGTAGGCCTCGTGCAGCTTGCCCAGATCCACGTCGGAGCCCCATTTGATCAACTGCTCGGTGATTTTCTTGAACTTGCCGCTGCTCGGCTCCTGCATGGCGACCTGGCCGGTTTGCAGGTAGCCCACGACCTTGTCGCCGACGCGAATGGGGACCGCTGTGTCGTACAATCCGGCAAAGCACTTCACCGTGCGGCTCTCCTCGCCCGTCGGGTCACAGATCAGGTCCTGGCTCTGCAAACACTGCGCACAGGCCTTGCTTGAGTCGGCCAGCAGGGAGCAAAACGGGTTCTCCTTGGGCTTGCCATGAAGGAAGAACTTCCAGCCGTCCCGCGCCCGCAGCGCCAGCGGCAGGTCCGTCGCCTCGCTGAAGGCGCGCTCGTAATCCCGGTAGATCGTGGATCTACTGAGTTTCTGCAAGACTTCCTGAGACGGGAGCATTTCCGCAATCTACTTCCCGTTTCGTCCCGGATCAAGAGGCGAAGGGCAAGACATGGATGACAAGCGACAATCCACGTGGAGAAAAAGCCGACATCCTTCGGGTAGCGTGGAAACGCTCCAACCCCTTAATCCCCTTCTAGACATTCCCTCAATGAGTTCCTGGATCAGCCATTTCTCAACCTCTCACCCCGTTCCCTTCACCATTCTCGCGCTTAGTGTGGCTTGCTTTGTCGGTATCCTGATCGGCAACATCAGAGTCAAAGGTCTCAGCATGGGCATCGCAGGAGTGCTGTTTTCCAGCCTCATCCTGGGCCATTTCGGAGCCACGCCAAACGCTCACATCCTGGAGTTCGTCCGGGACTTCGGTCTGGTGCTGTTTGTTTACGCCATTGGCATCAAGGTGGGACCCGGCTTTTTCCGTTCCCTCCGCAAGCGTGGTCTGGTGCTCAACATCCTGGCAGTCACTATCGTCCTTTCCGGAGCCGCCATCGCCGTCTTGATCAGCAAGGTGCTGGGCATCGACATCGTCGCGGCGGTCGGCATCTTTTCCGGCGCCACCACGAATACCCCTTCGCTCGGCGCCACCCAGGAGACGCTCAAGACCCTCGCCATCGTCGGCGATCGCGCCACCCTTCCCACCCTCGGTTACGCCGTCTGCTACCCATTCGGCATCATCGGCATCATTCTCGTCATGATGATTCTCCGGGCGCTCCGCAGGGTGAACCTCGAGGACGACATCGCGGAGGTCACGGAACAGGACAAACTCGCGGCCGCCCTGGAGCGCAGAAATGTCGAGATCACCAATGTCCCCGCTGAGGGCATCAGCGCCGAGAAGGCCGCGCTGAAGTACGCGATCACCATCTCCCGCATGCTCTTGCCAGGAGCGGCCTCTCCGACCGTCGTGACCCCCGGCACCTTGCTGCCCAAGGGCGCTGTCGTGCTCGCGGTGGGCACCTCGGAGAAACTCGACAACTTCGTCGCAGATGCCGGCACGAAATCCTCAACAGACCTCATGAGCATGCCCGGGCCCGTGGTATTCCGCCGCATGGTGGTGACCCGCGAAGATCTCTCCGGAAAAACACTCGGCGAGCTCCGGCTGGAGTACGGCGACGATGTCACAATCACCCGCGTGCAGCGCCAGGATATCGAAATCGTCGCACACCCGCTGCTGAAGCTGCAGTTTGGCGATGTCATCCAGGCCGTCGGCCATGAGGAAAATCTCGCCGTGGTGGAGCGAGTCATTGGCAACTCCAAAGAGGCTCTCAATCACCTGAACCTCGTTCCGGTCTTCATCGGTATCACCATCGGTGTGCTGATCGGCATGATCCCCGTGCCGGTCCCGGGAGTCCCCTCACCGATCAAGCTCGGTCTCGCGGGCGGCTCACTCGTCACCGCATTGATCTTCGGTCACTTTGGCTGCATCGGTCGCATGTCGTGGACCATGCCGGCCGCAGCCAACAATGCCCTCAAGGATCTCGGCATCACGCTCTTCCTCGCCGCCGTCGGCCTCAAAGCGGGCGGACGCTTCATCGAGACGCTCATGGGCGGCGAAGGACTCTTGTGGATGGGATGTGGTGCGATCATCACCTTCGTCCCCCTCTTCGTGGTGGGACTCTTCGCCTCAGTCGTGCTGAAGATGAACTTTGTCCGCATCTGCGGTCTGGTCAGCGGCAGCATGACCGATCCCCCGGCCCTGTCGTTCGCTACCTCGATGACGAAGAGCGACACCCCTGTCATCTCCTACGCGACGGTCTATCCCATCACCATGATCTGCCGCATCATCATCGTGCAGGTCATCCTGCTCGTCTTTGAATAGGCGGCTCCGGTCTTAAAAGAACAAGGCCCGGTCTTCGCGAAGAAGACCGGGCCTTTGCTTTTGGAGATTTCCCTAGGCTTCCTGGTGGGCGAGATCCTTCACGCTCACCTGCCAGCGCAGGCTGGACTGCGGGATGCAGCACTCGATGTACTCCACCACGGTTCGCACGACGGTGACGCCCGGGCGCTCGGTGAAGTTGTTCAGGAAATAGGCGTGGGACTTGTCCTCGATCGAACGCCAGATCTTTTTGATGAGCGTCGTATCCACCACCACGTCGGCCTTGCCGGTGAGATTGAGGATGAGGCTGAGATCGGAACTCGAGAACATCCAGTTCACATACGGATTTTTTTCGATATGTCGGAGCTTTCGGCTCTTCGGCGCCGTGAGAGTGTAAATCTCCGGGAAGTTCTCGAAAGACGTCGTGGCCATCCAGCGTGCTCGCGGGACGCCATGTTCGTCAACGGTTGTGAGAATGCCGGGGTGATTTCCGTCGATCAATTGGCGAGCGATACCCAGCACATCGTCGCTATCCTCGATGTTGAAGTTTCCTTCTTTTTCAGGATTCCAGGTCGACAGGGGGTAAATTGGGTCTTTCATATGCCGAGTCCTCAAAAGGATAATACAGATTCCCCTGTAATAAGCCAACCATAGATTGGCTTCGAAAAGCTCCTGAAACGCAGAAAATTACAAAAAATCCTCTCCTAGGTGCGTTCCGATGGTTGCCAAGCGTACCGAGGTAAGGTATACAAACCCCTCCCCGTTAAAGGATGGGTGGCAGAGTGGTCGATTGCGCACGCTTGGAAAGCGTGTGTACCGCAAGGTACCCAGGGTTCGAATCCCTGCCCATCCGCCACTTTCCCATACTCGATCCGACTCCCCTTGCGAGTCGCTCATTCCAAGAATGAACCCGAGATCGTTTGAGGGGTTCCTATCAGCCGCAAAGAGCAAGATCGCACCCGCCTCAATCGCCTGAAACCCACAAACCTCGGACTTTCGGGATGCGCTCCGTCCTTCGGTGAATGCCACCGTGGCACCGCCTTTTCCAAAGGCACTGTTCTGGGATTTATGGGAAACCTTGCGATGCCATAACTGCGTTTCTGCCTGAATTAATTTGTTTTGTTCTGGAAACGAGCAATCCATGAGTGGTTTTTCTCAAATCCGGAGCAGATCGGGCACCATTTCCCGAGTATCCTGCCTTCAGTCAACCTAGGAAAAATATCCCGTATGTCATTTGCACTCCTCCATCCCCGCGACCAGATCGTAGCCACCATGGACCGTATTTATGCCCACGACATGACCACCACGTCGGGCGGCAATATTTCGGTCAAAGATGAAAATGGCGACGTCTGGATCACCCCGGCCCGCGTCGACAAAGGCAGCCTGCGTCGGCAGGATGTCGTGCGCATCCGCCCCGACGGTTCCCAGGATGGCATTCACCCTCCCTCCTCGGAGTTTCCCTTCCACCTCGCGATCTACGCGGCCCGGCCGGATGTCAAGGCGGTGATCCATGCGCACCCAGGGGCGCTGGTGAGCTTCAGCATGTGCGGCAAGGTGCCGGACACGCGTGTATTTCCTGAATCCTTCAATCTCTGCGGCGAGGTCGCCTTTGCACCCTACGCGCTGCCGGGCAGCAAGAAGCTCGGGGAGCGCATCGCCGAGCAGTTTGCCAAGTCATCCCAGCCAACCAGCGTGGTGCTGGAGAATCACGGTGTCGTAGTGGCGGGCGAGGATCTCGGAGACGCCTTCCGCCGTTTTGAGACCCTTGAGTTCACGGCGCAGGCGATCGTCCACGCCAGCCAGCTCGGGAGCGTACAGTATCTCGACGAGGCCCAGTTGGAAAAGGCCGGGCAGCAGCATGCCCTTGAGGAGTATGACCCGTTCCGCCCGACCAGCGTCGGCAAGGAGGCGCGCAAGGATATCGTGGACTTCGTGCATCGCGCCTACGAACACCGCCTGATGAACAGCGGCTGGGGAAGCTTTTCCGCCCGCGTGGACGAGGATGCCTTCATCATCACGCCGCAGCATGTCGATCGGCGCGAGCTCGATCTGGCGGATCTCGTGGTCGTGCGGGACGGCCGCCGCGCCGCGGGCCAGCTCCCGAGCCGCGTAGCGCAGTTGCATCGCGCCATCTACCAGGCGCATCCGGAGGTGAATGCCATCGTGAACGCTCTGCCGGTTCACGGAGCAGCCTTCAGCGCGAGCCAGTACCCGCTGGATACGCGAACGATCCCGGAAAGTTATCTCTTCCTCAAGGATGTGCCCAAGATCGCCTTGGACGACGTGTACGGAGACGGCGCGGCCGTTGCCTCGGTGCTCAGCGTCAAGAATCCGGTCGCCCTCCTGGAAAACAACGGCGTGATGGTCGCGGGGCGCACCGCCCTCGACGCGTTTGATCGCCTCGAGGTGCTGGAATCGACCGCGGCCGCCATCATTCGCAGCCGCGCCCTGGGCGCGATCCGCCCGATGCCGGACAGCGTGATCGAGGAACTCCTCGCGGCATTCCCCGGGGTTTAGTCGTTACGTATCATTCACAAAAAAACAACGGCTGGACTCGTGAGAGCCCAGCCGTTTGTGCTTCTGGACGGGGAAATCCGTTTCCGCGGATCAGACCACCTCGCAGATGTTGAGGAGGCGCGACCGCGTGGCCTGCAGGCGCTCGGTCACAAGCGTGCCCACGCGCATCGCGAGCTGGTAACCAAAGGCCGGATCGGCGTCGGCCAGTTGGCGCAGGCGGGCGGCATCAAAGACGATGCAGCGCGTCGGCTCCACCGCGCGGGCAGTGAAGTGCCACTTGTGGGGCGGGAAGAACCAGGACCAGCCGAGCGGCTCTCCGGCCCCGACGTGCTGGACCGAGATCACACCCTCGCCGGGGACGAAGGGCGTTTCGATGGTCACGCGGCCTTCAATAATGAGATAGAAGTAGTCGGCATTCTGCCCCTTGGAGAACATCTTCTCCTTGGCGCGGAAATCCTGATACGTGGCATGTTCCTCGAGGATCGGGAAAAACTGCGAGGGCAGGTTCTTCCAGAACGGGTGCTGGGTCAGCACGGTCGACATGGTTTGAATCGGGGAGAGATTACTCATGGAGAAACATTGCTCCTTCTTGTAACCCTCAGCTTCTCCCGGATTGTCCAACACTGGCTCCCGTTTGCTCTTGTTGCAGAGGGAGTCTCAATAACTGGGGAATTTTGCTTTTCAGACCGTAAAAATGATTCCCTTAGGGGCGCTTCCGTCTTGTTTCTTTGCCGAGGCAGTGACATCGTTCCCATGGAATCTCTTCCCATGACATCCTCCCCTACTCCGAGTCGGCGTACACAACCCATCGTATACTTCATTGGTTTCACCGCGGCGCTGGCCGGCCTGTTATTTGGCCTGGATGTCGGCGTCATCTCTGGAGCCGAAGGGTTCATCAAAAAGGACTTCAACCTGACGGACCAGCTCATCGAGTTCATCGTCAGTTCGCTCCTCTGGGGCGCTGCCGCTGGCGCGCTGGGAAGCGGCATCCTTTCGAGCCACTTGGGTCGGCGCAAGACGATCCTCATCAGCGCCATTATCTTTGTCATTGGTTCTTTGCTTTGCGCCTATGCCCCGAATCAGCATGTGCTGATCGGCGCCCGCTTCCTCCTGGGCCTGGCTGTCGGCGTCGCTTCGTTCACTGCGCCCCTTTACCTCTCGGAGATTTCTCCGCAGATCGTTCGCGGCTCCATGATCTCGATGTATCAGCTTATGATTACCATCGGCATCGTGCTGGCCTTTCTAAGCAATACATGGCTGGCGACCTATGCCACGTTTGACGGCGTGACGGGCGGTCACTGGCGCGTGATGCTGGGCGTCATCGCCATCCCGGCGGCCGTGATGTTCGCCGGTGTGTATTTCCTGCCGGAGAGTCCGCGCTGGCTGTTCCTCAAGGGATTCCAGGAAAAGGCCAAGGACGTGTTCCGCAAGATGAAGCTCGACGAGGCTGAAATCGCCTCGGAGGTGCGGGAGATCGAGGACAGCGTGAAGGTGAAGCAGAACGGCTTTCAGCTGTTCATGCAAAACAGCAACTTCCGCCGCGCGATCGCCCTCGGCGTCGGCCTCCAGGTCATCCAGCAGCTCACTGGCATCAACGTCATCATGTACTACGCTCCGCGTATCTTCGGCATGGCGGGATTTGAAAGCACGAATGAGCAGATGTGGGGCACGGTGATCGTCGGTGTCACCAACGTTCTCGCGACCTTCATCGCCATCGCCTTCGTCGATCGCCTGGGCCGCAAGCCCATCATGTACGCCGGTTTTGTCACCATGGGTCTGGCGCTGCTGACCGTGGGAAGCCTCTTCGCGATTGGCGGACAGTCCAGCGTCGTCACGAACGCCGCAGGGGTGAAGGAAACCGTCACCGTGTTGACGAATTCCAGTCTCGCTTATCCTGCGATCTTCGCCCTCCTGATTTTCATCGTGGGATTTGCCATGAGCGCGGGTCCGATCATCTGGGTGCTCTGCTCGGAGATTTACCCGCTGGCGGGTCGCGATCTGGGCGTCACCTTCAGTACGGGAACGAACTGGATCGTCAACGCCATCGTGGGCATGACCTTCCTCACGCTCATCAACAAGTTTGGGCCCGGCAATACGTTCCTGCTCTATGGCGGCATGAACGTGCTGTTCATCATCTTCTTCCTGATCTTCGTTCCGGAAACGAAGGGCGTGTCGCTCGAAAAGATCGAGCGCAACCTGCTCTCGGGCCTGCCGCTGCGAAAGATCGGCCGATAGATCCTGGCAGCGTAGTTTCACGGGCCGGCGGAGCGATCTGTCGGCCCGTTTCCTTTTCTCACGAGGGAAGTTGAGGGTTCCTGTAGATTCCCCTTTTCCTTCCCCGCAGCCTCGGCATTCTGGAAGAGTGCCCCGCATAGCCGAAGAATCCATCCAGCGTGTTGCCGAGACGTGTGACATCGTCGAGGTGATCGGCTCCTACTTTCCGCTGAAGAGGGCGGGCACGAGCTACCGGGCGATCTGCCCGTTTCACAAGGAGAAGACCCCATCGTTCCACGTCAACCCGCAGCGCCAGACGTTTCATTGTTTCGGCTGCGGCGCGGGAGGCAATGTCTTCCGTTTCGTGATGGATTACGAGCACATCGACTTTCCGAGTGCGGTGCGTCGGCTGGCCCAGCGTGCCGGGGTGCCGATCGTGGAGGAGGCGGGCGGACCGGAAGACGATCGTCGCGCCGATCTGCGGAGACGCCTCCTGGCCATGCATGCGGATACCGCGGCGTGGTTCCATCATCATCTCCTGAAGACTCCCGCTGCGCAGGTCGCGAGGGACTACCTGAAATCACGCGGGATCAACGGCGAGATCGCAAAATCCTGGCAACTCGGGTTCGCCCCCGACTCCTGGGACGCCCTGATTTATTTCCTGAAGGACAAGCGCTACTCGACCGAGGAGATCGCCCAGAGCGGTCTGGTGTCCAGCCGCGAAGACGAGAGCGGGGAGAGCAACGGGCATTTCTATGCGCGCTTTCGCGGTCGGGTCATGTTCCCGATCTACAGTGACTACGGCGAGGTGATCGGCTTCAGTGGTCGGGTTCTCGATGCGGAGGCGAAAACAGCCAAGTACGTGAACTCCCCGGAGACCCCGCTTTTTATCAAGGGCAAGGTGCTTTACGGGCTTCACAAGACCAAGCGCGCCCTGATCGAAGCGGGCTCCGCCATCGTCTGCGAGGGGCAGATCGACCTGATCAGCGCCTACGAGAATGGGGTCCAGAACGTCATTGCCCCGCAGGGAACGGCCTTTACCCCGGAGCAGGCGCGGCTCCTGCGCCGTTTTGTGGAGAGCGTCATCCTGTGCTTCGACTCCGACCGGGCGGGCCAGGAGGCGGTCACCCGATCGCTGCCCGCCCTCCTGGAGTGCGGAATGGACGTTCGCGTGGCCCGTCTGCCCGCAGGGGAGGACCCGGACTCCATGATCCGCAAGCAGGGGGCGGAGGCTTTTCGTTCCGCCATTGGCGGGGCGCTGAATTACTTTGACCACGCCCTTGAGCGCATGGCCGAGAGCGGGGCCATGCAGGACCCGGCCAAGATCACCGCCGCAGCGCGCAAGCTCGGGCCCTTCGTCGCCACGATTTCCGACCCCGTGCTGCGGGAGTCCACCGCCCGCAAGATCTGCAGCCGCATCGGCATCACCGAGGCCGCCTTCTCCTCGCATATGAAGAGCATCGCCCCGACGCCCTCGGCACCCGAGACGGCCGGGGAGACGACTGTGACACCGCCTCGCGAAATGGCCGAGGGCATCCGCATGCTGGCCCGGCTGGCCCTGGCCTCACCCGACATCCGCACCTGGCTGAAAGGCCAGACGACTCCCCCGCTCCGCGATCTCGGGGAAGGCGGGGACTTGCTGGAAAAGATCGTTTCCTCCCCCCATGACCTGGAGAATCCTGCCGGCCGCGCCGTCTTTTCCGCCCAGCTCGAGGCTGCCGAGGAGGCTGCGATCAACACGCTCGATCTGGAGCGGCTGCCCGAAAACCCCATCGAACTCGTGCGCAGCGGATGGATCGGGCTGGCCTCGCACTCCCTCGTAGCCCGACGAGATGAGACCAAGATTCGCATGCGGGAACCAGGGCTCGGTCTGGAGGAACAAATCCGGCTCCAAGGCCTTATTGCAGAACTCAGTAAACAAATCCTTGACCTGCAAAGCCGTCTGTCGGACGGTTAGCGGCTCGTCCCGAAGCATCGAAGAACGACTGGCCGCGTTGAAAACTTCTAGCAAACCAACCAAGAGCACGCCTGAAAAAGCCCCAAAAGCACAGGCTACCAAAACAGCCAAGAAAGCTGCACCTGAAAAACCATCCAAGACCGCCAAGGCCTCCGAGCCCGCTGGCGAGCAGGTGGTAAAGGGAGCAAAGGCTTCGGGCCCCACCAAACCTTCCGCCTCCTCCAAGAAGGCGGACAAACATGATGTCGCCCCGGCGGCCGAGGCGGCGACGCCTGCGGCGCAGGACGCGCAGAAAGCCCTGCAGGAGAAAGTTCGCGAGCTGATCAAGCTGGCGAAGGAGCAGGGCTATGTCACTTTTGATGACCTTGATGAGGCCCTCCCCGAGGGTATCAACGATCCGGACAGCATTGAGTCCGTCATCACCCAGCTCCGCGCCGTGGAGATCGAGATCATCGACTCCTCCGACGTCGATCGCGTCAAGGACGTCCGCAAGGACAGTGACGACGACGAGGAAAAGGACGAAAAGTCCGACAGCAAGCTCGATATCCTCGACGACCCCGTCCGCATGTACCTCAAGCAGATGGGCCAGGTGCCGCTGCTCACCCGCGAGCAGGAGGTGGAAATCTCCAAGCGCATCGAGGAAGCCGAGCTCAAGGTGCAGGAAATTCTCTATCAGTTCGGATTCATCTCCCGCGCCCACCTCGATCTGGCCCAAAAGCTCATCGACATGCGCGAGCGCTTCGACCGTGTCATCCTCGACAAAAAGATCGAGAGCCGCGAGCGCTACATGAAGACGCTTCCGCGCCTCTGTCAGCAGGTCAAGAAGCAGACCGATACCGTCGCCGATATCTACCGCGACGAGATCGGCGGCCACAAGGCCTCTCAGGATGCCCTTCGCAATTTCGAGAAGGCGCTTTCCGCTCTGCAGAAGCTCTATCCCAAGTTTTACTTCAAGCAGAAGGTGGTCGAGGACTTCGTCGGCCTCGCAGACGAAAACCTCCGCGCCTACAACAATCTCGTGCATGAGCACGAGAAGCACGTCAAGGACCCCGAGTCCAAGGTGCGCCGCCATCTCAGCCAGCAGCTCAAGGACATGCATCTCCGCAACTGGATGGCCGGGGAAGAGCTCATCACCAAGCACAAGGAGCTCAAGAGCTGGCACCGCAAGGCCCTGAAGGCGAAGACCGAGATGGTCGAGGCCAACCTGCGCCTCGTCATTTCCATCGCGAAGAAGTACACGAATCGCGGCCTTTCCTTCCTCGATCTCATCCAGGAGGGCAACATGGGCCTGATGAAGGCGGTCGAGAAATTCGAGTACCGCCGCGGCTACAAGTTCTCCACCTACGCGACATGGTGGATTCGCCAGGCCATCACCCGCTCGATCGCCGACCAGGCGCGCACCATCCGTATCCCGGTGCACATGATCGAGACGATCAACAAGCTCATCCGCGTGCAGAAGCAGCTCGTGCAGGAATACGGTCGCGAACCCGTGCCGGAGGAGATTTCCGAGGAAATCCAGCTCCCGGTCGAGCGTGTCCGAGCCGTGCTCAAGATGGCGCAGCAGCCCATCTCGCTTCAGGCTCCGGTGGGCGATTCCGACGACACCAGCTTCGGTGATTTCATCGAGGACAAGGGCGCTGAAAATCCCGCTGACCAGGCCGCCATCGTCCTGCTCAAGGACAAGATCAAGGACGTTCTCGATACGCTTACCGAGCGTGAGCGCCAGGTGCTTGAGCAGCGCTTCGGCCTCGTGGACGGCTACAGCCGTACTCTCGAAGAGGTCGGCCGCCAGTTCAAGGTCACCCGCGAGCGCATCCGGCAGATCGAGGCCAAGGCCCTCCGCAAGATGCGTCACCCGACCCGTATCCGCCAGCTCGAGGGGTTCCTCGAGCCGCAGGAATGGTAGCCGGTTTTCGGAAAACATCGTTCCATTTGAAAAGGGCCCAGTCTCATCAGGGCCCTTTTTGTTTTTTCTCCCTGCCGGGCGATTCCACTATTGTTGAACGCGGACCGGCCCGGTACTAGTCGCGGAAATCTCCAAAGTTTCCCACCCTATGATCACCACGACCACCTTTGACATCGATGGCTATCGCATTGCGGAATACAAGGGCCTTGTCCGCGGCATTACCGTTCGCACCCCGACTATTGCCCAGGGCTTCGTCGGCGGGCTGAAGAGCATCATCGGCGGCAAGATCGGCGCTTACATCGAGATGTGCGAGCAGGCCCGCCAGCATGCCTATGACGAGCTCGTCGCCCATGCCTCGCAGCTCGGCGCGAATGCTGTCGTCGGGCTTCGCTATGAGTCTTCCGAGGTTGGCACCCAGGGGGGCGCCACCGAGGTGCTTTGCTACGGCACGGCTGTCGTCATCGTCCCGAAATAGAGCACCCTTTCCGGGGCGCTTTTTCCTCGCGCTTTCCGGGGGATTCTGGGCAATGTCGCGGGCTTATGTCCGTTCTGATCGTTGGTTCTATAGCGCTTGATGACATCAAGACCCCCGTGGAGGAACACGCCAATCTCCTCGGCGGTTCTGCGTCCTATTCCGCCGTGGCGGCGAGTTTCTCCAGCCCGGTCAATCTCGTCGGCATCGTCGGCGACGATTTCCCGGCCGAGCATGTGGAGCTTTTTGAAAAGCGCGCGATTGATCTCGCCGGTCTCCAGCGCGTGCCGGGCCAGACCTTTCGCTGGTCGGGAGAATACCTCTGGGACCTGAACACCCGCGAAACCCGCTCGGTGGCGCTCAACGTTTTCGAGCATTTCACCCCGACGCTGCCGGATTCCTACAAGGAGACGCCGATCATCCTCCTCGCCAATATCGCGCCCGATCTCCAGCATCACGTGCTCGACCAGGTGAAGCTCCCCAGGTTTGTCATCGCGGATACGATGGATCTGTGGATCAACATCGCCAAGGAGCGCCTGATCGAGCTCCTCTCCCGCGTCCACATGCTCATCCTCAATGATGGCGAAGCCCGGCAGCTCACGGGGCTCACCAGCCTCATCAAGGCAGGCCGCAAGCTCCAGGAGCTCGGCCCCCGTTACGTCGCCGTGAAAAAAGGCGAGCATGGCTGCCTGCTCTTCGGCGATGACGGCCAGTTTTTCAGTTGCCCGGCCTTCCCGCTGGAGGACATCCACGATCCCACCGGCGCCGGAGATACCTTCGCCGGAGGCCTTGCCGGTCACCTCGCCAAGTCGGGGGATACCGAGATCACCTTTTCACAGATCAAGCAGGCCGTGGTTCACGGCAGCGTACTCGCCAGCTTCAACGTGGAAGCCTTCAGCCTGGAGCGCCTGAAGACCCTCACACACGAGCAGCTCGCGGAGCGCAAGGCGCTTTTCCAGCGCATCTCGTCCCTCGATTAGCTCGCACGCCCGGTCTCATCTCCTTGCGCGGGAATCGTAAACACGGTTCCCGCGCATTTTTTTTGAATTCCCGCGCAACTTTTGGCCCCGCACGGAGTCTTTCTATAAGAGATGAACGCTTTACTCCGCCAACGCCGCCTATGGATCGCGGTGCTCCTCGGTTTGATCACTGTCAACCTGGCCGTTCACTGGCCATGGGCCGCGCGGAAGCACGACATGGGACAACCTCCTGGTCCCCCGCCCAATGGAGCCGAGGGACCGCGCTCGGAGGAGATGCGGGCGAGGTTGGAAAGCGCCCTCGCAAAATTACCGGAAGCCCAGCAAAAGGCGATTCGCGAGCGAATGGAGGCGGACAGAGCCTTCTTTGATTCGATAAAGACCCTCTCCGAAACAGAGCGGCGACAGAAAATGCAGGAGCATTTTGCCCAGAATCCGCCGCCGCAGTTCCCGGGGATGGAAAAAATGGGACCGCCCCCCGGAACGGCCGGAGGCCCGGGAGGGCCCGGCGGTCCCGGAGAAGGCAACAATGCCAGTTCCTCAAGCGACAATGGAAACGACGAAGCCAAGGACAATGCTCCCAACGGACCTGGGTCCAATCGCCTTCCAGACCCGGCGGTCCGCCGTGGCCTGGATCAACAGATCGCCAACTCCCAGAAGGCGCCAGCCACTCAACAATGATGTGAAGACCGCTCAATATTTCTCCCTGCGGCATCGAGAACGGGGCTTCACCCTCATCGAGGTGCTGATCGGCATCGCCATCATCGCCTGCCTCACGAGTCTTCTCATGCCCGGCATCCAGAGAATACAGGATCAAGCCAAGGTCGTCGCTTGCGCTGGAAACTTGCGGGTGATCGGCCTTTGCGGATTGCAGTACTCGACGGAGAACGACCAGAAGCTGCCCATGATCGAACCCTGGCCATCCGATCCCGTCTACACTGCGGGAGACCAGGCCAAGACCATCCTCGATGCCCTGGGCCCCTACGGCCTGACCCAAAAGGCGGTGACTTGCCGGGTGGACGTCGCCGGTCCGAACTACCTCGCCAAAGAGGGCAGCAGCTACCAGTGGTGCCCGATGGCAAACGGACAGAGCATTCAAGCAGTGAAGCTCAACTGGGCCAACATGTCGGGGGATATCAAACTGAGCCAGTTGCTCGTCGCGTTTGACTACACCAATCTCCACAGCGGAAAGGCAAATGTCCTTTTCGGCGACGGACATGTCGCCATGGCGACAGGAAACTGACCGTTACTTTACCGAGTCACCCGGAGGATCTGAACTTTTCAGCCTCCGAAGTGGTCGGGCCGGCGGGATTCGAACCCACGACCTCTTGAACCCCATTCAAGCGCTCTACCAAGCTGAGCCACGGCCCGTAACGGAAGGGAGAAGATGCTCAAAGTGTGAACAGGATTCAAGAGATAAGATTTCCGCTTTGAAAAAGATTGGCTCCCTATAGGCTCGGCGGGAATGACTGACGTAGCAATAGTTGGCGCCAATGGATACTCGGGAGAGGAGCTTTGCTCGCTTCTCGCCCGGCATGGTGGCGTGCGGATCGCAGGGGTGACCTCCCGGCAGCATGCCGGAAAGCCGGTGGGCAGCATCCTGCCCCGCCTGAAGGGGCATCCCGCCATCCGAGACCTCGCGTTTTCCAACGCCACAGCCGACGATGTCATCAAAACGGGCGCCAAATACGCCTTCCTCGCCCTGCCCCATGGGCTCGCGGCAGAGTTTGCCCTGCCCCTGCTCAATGCCGGGCTGAAGATCGTCGATCTCAGCGCGGATTTCCGGCTGCGGGACGCCGATGTTTTCCAGGAATTCTACGGCGAGGCCCATGCCGCTCCGGAGTTGCTGGCTCATGCCGCCTACGGCATCCCGGAAATCTGGCGTGAGAAAATCAAGGACGCCACGCTCGTGGCCTCGGCGGGCTGTTACCCCACGAGCATCCTGCTCCCATTGGTCCCCCTCCTCCGGGCCGGTCAACTCGTCACCGATAGTATTGCCGTCTCCAGCGCGAGCGGCGTGAGCGGTGCGGGCCGGAAAGCCGATGTCGCCTACCTCTACGCGGAGTGCAACGAAAGCCTGCGCGCCTACGGGCTGCCCAAGCACAGACATCTCTCCGAGATCGAGCAGGAGTTGACTTTCGCCGCAGGTGAGAAGGTTGTCATCACCTTTGTCCCGCACCTTGCTCCCATGACGCGGGGCATCCACACCACGACCTTCGCCAAGCCAAAAGACGGCGTATCGCTCGCGGCCATCAAGGAAACCCTGGCGCAAGCCTACGCTAGCGAGCCGTTTGTCCGCTTCGGCGACAGCCTGCCCGATACGAAGAACGTGGTCGGCACCAACTATTGCGATATCTCCGTGCGGCTCGACGAGCGCACCGGACGACTCATCCTTCTCAGCGCCGAGGACAATCTGGTAAAAGGCGCAGCCGGGCAGGCCGTGCAGTGCTTTAACCTCATGGCAGGCTTTCCGGAGACTCAAGGACTTTTATGATCGAACAAATTCGTGGCGGCGTGACAGCCGCGGCTGGTTTCCTGTGCGGAAGCACATCGGCTGGAATCAAGAACCCGAAGACCTCGCGCGAAGACCTCGCGCTCGTTTACTCGGAGCTGCCCGCCGTGGCGGCGGCGACGTTTACGACCAACCTGGTCAAGGCCGCCCCAGTGCGTGTCTCCATGGAGCATATCGCCTCGGGCGAAGCCCGCGCCGTCGTGCTGAACAGCGGCAATGCCAATGCCTGCACGGGGCCTGAGGGCCTCAAGGACGCCCGCCGCATGGCGGTGAGCGCCGGACTCGTTCTCGGTGTCGCAGGCGAGGAAGTCCTCGTTTGCTCCACTGGCCGCATCGGCGTGCGCATGCCGATCGACCGCATCGAAGAGGCGATTCCCCGCGTCAAGCTTTCCAACACGGCCAGCCTGAAGTGCGCCAAGGCCATCATGACCAGCGACACCTTCCCGAAGGAAATCGCCGTGCGTGTCGAGACACCGAAGGGCGTTTTCCACGTCGGCGGCATCGCCAAGGGCGCAGGCATGATCGACCCCAACATGGCCACCATGCTGAGCGTGATCACGACCGATGCGAAGGTCTCCGCCTCCGATCTGAAAAATGTTCTCGGCGGCGCTGTGGAGGATTCGTTCAATCGCATCACCATCGACGGCGACATGAGCACCAATGACACGGTGATCGCCCTCGCCAACGGCGCATCCAAGGTCCGCCCTCCCCTCGCCCTCCTGCGCGAGGCCTTCGACGCGGTCGCCCAGACTCTCGCCCGCATGATCGTGAAGGACGGAGAAGGCGTAACCAAATTCGTCGAGATCGCCCTCACCGGCGCAGCAAGCAAGGAAGACGCGCGCAAAGCCGCCGAGGCCATCGCCAACTCGACCCTCGTGAAATGCGCATGGGCTGGAGGCGATCCAAACTGGGGCCGCATCATGGATGCCATGGGCTACTCCGGCGCCAAGCTGGTGGAGGAGAAGGTCTCCATCGACTACGAAGACCTCCCTCTCGTGCGCGGAGGCCTCGTCACCGATACGCCTTGGAAAAAGGTTCAGGCCGTGGCGGCCCGCAAGGAATTCCGCATCGGCGTCGATCTCGGCCTCGGCAAGTTTTCCCATACCGTGTGGACGACCGACTTGACCGAAGAATACGTCCGGCTGAATCTCGGAGAGTAAATTCATCCATGAGCAGTCAGCTTTCACCTGAGGCCCGTTCCGAGACGCTGATCGAGGCGCTTCCGTTCATCCAGAAATTCCGAGGCCAGACATTTGTCATCAAATATGGCGGAGCGGCCATGGAGGAGGAGCAGATCGTCGAGCGCTTCCTCCGCGATGTCGTGTTTCTTGAGGCCGTTGGCATCAATCCCGTGCTCGTTCACGGCGGCGGCAAGGCCATCACAGCCCGCATGCGCGAGGCTGGCCTGAAGGCCCAGTTTATCAACGGGCTCCGCGTCACCGACGCCCAGTCGATCAAGATCGTCGAGCAGACTCTCGACGGCGTGATCAACCCGCACATCGTCGATGTCATCAACCAGTACGGCGGCAAGGCCCGGGGCTTTTCCGGGAAGGATGTCTTCGTGGCCCGGAAGATGGGTCTGCAGCGTATTGACTCCGGCGAGGAGGTCGACATCGGTTTTGTCGGCGAGGCGGCAAAGATCAACCCGGAGGCCGTCAGCGATTGCATCCACCAGGAGGTCGTTCCAGTCATCAGCCCGATCGGAGCAGATGCCGACGGCGTGGTGCTGAACATCAATGCCGATATCGCCGCCGCCGCTCTCGCCACCGCCCTCAAGGCCGCCAAGCTGATCTATGTCAGCGACGTGCCCGGCATCATGCGCGACCCCAGCGACAAGGAATCCCTCATTCCTTCGATCCAGGCTTCCCAGATTGACACCCTCATCAAGCAGAAGGTCATCGATGGAGGCATGATCCCCAAGGTGCAGTCGGCCGCTGCCGCGCTCACCAATGGCGTCGGGAAAGTGCATATGATCGGCGGTCACATCCAGCACTGTCTGCTGTTGGAGATCTTTACCTCCGACGGCATCGGCACCGAGCTGATCCGGTAGCGGCCCGTAAGCAAAAAGAGGGATTCTTTAATTCCTCTTTTTGCGTGAAATTTCCCTGCGGTTTATCTTATGTATACACCGTCTTGGGCAAATCCAGAGTCAGGTTTCGACAGTCGCTGAGGACAAAGACCCTGCTGCTCGCGGGGGGAATCCTTTTGGTCCTCGTTTTCCTTGGCGGCACGCTGACCTCCTATCAACTCCACGCGACCTTCGATTCGCTGGAGGAATCCCTGCGCAGGGAACAGATGGAACGCATTGCCGTGCAGCTCCGCCATATCGGGGAACTCGAAACTCTCCTCCTCAAGGAATACGCGGAATGGAACGAAACCTATGAGTTCCTCGGCGGGACCAATCCGGACTACTTGACCAGCTACTTCGACCCTGGCCAGAACTCCACCGGAGAGGATGTCGTCATGTTCTTCGACACGGATAAGAAGCTGGTGGCCACCCGGTGGATCAAGGCCGAGACGAATCGATCCACCCCGCCCTCGCCAGCCATCCTCGACGCCATCTCGTCCGGCGATTTCCTTTCAGGCAACACAAACCTCGGCATCGTGCAGGAGGATGGGAAGCTCCTGCTGCTAGTGGCCGGTCCGATAGTGTACACGGATCGATCAGGCCCCTCCCGGGGGTGGACCGTATTTGGCCGATGGCTGGATATCACGTGGTTGAATGAGGCTTTCGGCCTCGTCGGAATGCGGGTCCTGCGGCTTCAGGCGCTAGACAAGGTCTCGCTCGACGGCAAACCGTCGGTCGCGCTATCCGCCAAAATGGGCAACCTGCCGATCCACGCCATCCGCAATGACTCGTCGAAGAATACCACGGCGTTCTTCCTCCCGACGCTGGATCCGTCCCTGCTTGCCGTCATGGATGTCGAAATTCCGGTGGATATCCTCGACTCGGCGCTGCAAGCCCGCAATCGGATCCTCTTTTGGGGCACCATCGGCGGCATCGTCCTGGTCGTGCTGCCGCTGCTCGTCTTCGAATGGTCGGTCCTTCGCCGCCTCACCCAGCTCGATCAGGAAATCCAGAACCTCACGATGCCCGGGGCCCGCGAGCTGGAGGTCGTCGGTAATGATGAGTTTTCCCGGCTGACTTTGTCGATCAACCGACTGATGGCTTCCGAGCGCTCGTACTCGGAACGCTTGAAGGAAAGCGAGACACGCTTCCGCGAGGCCATGGAGCATTCGCCCGTGGGAATGGCCATCGTGGAGCTCAACGGGCGCTGGCGGGAGACAAACTCCGCCCTGCGAACATTCCTGGGATATTCGGCCCGGGAACTTGAAGAGCGTTCCTTCCAGGACGTTACCTTTCCCGAGGATCTGGCTCTCGATCTTGAGCACGTGAAAAAGCTGATCTCAGGAGAGATCACCAGTTACCAGATCGAAAAACGCTATATCCGCAAGGACGGCGCCGTGGTCTGGGCGCTTCTCGCTGCCTCCATCATCAGGGACCACGCCCAGCAGGCAAAGTACTTCGTCTCTCAGGTCCTGGATATCAATGAGAACAAGCAAACGGCCCGCATCCTGACCGAGGCCCAGGCGAATGACCGGGCAATATTTGAAGCGATCGGTGATCCGATCTTTGTGCATGGGTACGGCGAGGACGGGCAGCCCGGCAACCTTTCCTATGTCAACTCCGCGGCCTGCCGACTGCTGGGTCTCTCGCGTGAGCAGTTGCTGGAGAGAACAATCAACAGTCTCGAGGATCTCCCGTCCCACAAAAGCAGCCAGATTTCCGAGGAAGTGCTATCCACTGGGTCCGCCACCTATGAATCCCAGCTCATTTCCGCGGATTCCTCAAAAATCCCGGTCGAGATGCACGCGAGCCTTACCGCGCTGTCCGGGAAAAAGGTCTGCATCTCCGTAGCGCGATCCCTAGTGCTGCGCAAGGCGATCGACGCGCAGATCCGCGCATCCAAGGAAGCCGCAGAGCGGGCCAACAAGGCCAAGAGCGATTTCCTCGCAACGATGAGCCATGAGATCCGCACACCGCTGCATGGTGTGATCGGCTTTGTCTCCCTGCTCAAGCAAACCGCGCTTTCTGGAGATCAGCTGGAAATCGTGGGCAGCATCGAGCAGAGCAGTCGGCTGCTGCTGGCGCTCGTGTCCGACGTGCTCGACGTATCGCGCATCGAGGCTGGCCGCCTGGCGCTCGAAATCCGGCCCATCGACCTCCGCCGACACTTGGAAAGCGTCTGCCGTGGAGCTGAACTCGAAGCCAGGCAGCGAGGGCTGGATTTTCGCAGCACCATCGACGCCTCGTTGCCCAAGGTTGTCCGCGCCGACTCGCTCCGCATCAACCAGATCCTCGGCAACCTGATCGGGAACGCCCTCAAGTTTACCGACCACGGGTATGTCGAACTCACCGTCACTGCATCCCGCGCTCCCCTGTCGGATGCCTGCGAGCTCGCGTTCTCCGTATCAGACTCCGGTATTGGCATTTCCCTCATGCAACAACGCCGGTTGTTCCAGCCCTTCACGCAGGCCGATTCGTCGCTATCCCGCAAATACGGCGGCACCGGGCTCGGTCTGACGATCGTGCGCAGCCTGTGCGAACTGATGGGCGGCAGCGTCGAGATCCGGAGCAGTGAAAACAAAGGGTCGACATTCACCGCCCGGATCATGGTACAAGCTGTCCACGAAAGTACTCATCCTGACTCGGCCTCGCTCCAATCCCCCGCCAACGAGGAAGAACAAACCAAGGGAATGAAAATCCTGATCACCGAGGACAACCCTCTCAACCGCAAACTCCTGATGCGGATGCTCGAAAAGACCGCGGCCGAGATCAGCGCCGCAGGCAATGGACGGGAGTGCGTTGAATTGGTAACGACTGATCCACCGGACATCATCTTCATGGATGTGAGCATGCCGGAAATGGACGGGCTGGAAGCCACGAGAAACGTCCGCGCACTGGAGGAAACGACTGGGCGTCCGCCTGCCGTGATCGTCGCCCTCACCGCCGGGGTCTCCGAGGCGGACCGCAACAGCTGCACCGAGGCGGGCATGGACCTATTCCTCGGAAAGCCGTTTACGGGTGAAAGCCTCAGCCGCATCCTGACGGAGGCGATCACTCTGTCGAAGGAAAAGCGCTCAGGGCAGGAACCGCCAGCAGCCTGATCACTCGCCTGCCGGAGCAGGGTCACCCTTCACGACGTGCCGCCCTGCGGCAACGAAAAGATTACAGGCTTCGGAGCAAAGCAGCGGGACCTCCCTCTGGCCCGGAGTGTTCCTGGTGACGGATTCCAGCGGCGGTCCGTCGCAGGTCAGGCTCCATATCTTGCGGCGCAGGCAGGGCACGGCACCGCAGCACAGCCGGGAAACAACCGCGACCGCCTGCTCGCCATTCAGCTTCCGCACCACCGCGTACATGCCGCTCTGGCGCTCCAGCGTCACCCGCAACGGCGTGGCGGTCAGGTTCCCGGCCTGGTGCGCGACCATCATGCCGATGGCGGCGGGATAAAAAAAGTCGAGAGCGGTCAGCACCTCGCTGCTGTCTGCCAGCTGGAGACGCCAGCCATGCCGCAGGTTGGCCGCGGTTTTCAGAGCCCGGTAGCGCCCGCCATCATCGTACCTGGCAATCTCCAGCGCCTTCCAGGGGTCGGTCGATACTTCGAGATCATCCTTCCCGGCATCCTCCCGATGCGAGAGGGAAAAGTCCGGGGTGACCTGGATTTCGCCAAGGCGGAACGCGCCTTCCGCAAGCAGCGAGGCGACATATTCGGCGCAGGAGGATGTCGGCATGGCAAAATATCAATGTGAGTGAAACACAAAGGAAACGTCGCCCGGCCGATACCGGGTGCAATCTTCTTTTGCCAAGCCCCAGGCAGGAGCCGTCTGCTAGAGGGAACGACGGCGCTTGACGCGCAACTGGGCGACGGATTTCTGGAGGGTTGCCTGAAAGGCCGCGCTCTGTTCTTCGCTGAGCGACTCGTCCTTCATGGCCTCCTCGGCGCGGCGGATGGCTTCTTCGGCAGCGCTTTCGTCGATGTCCGACTCGCGAATCGCCATGTCGGTGAGGACGGCGACCATGTCATCAGCCACCTCGACAAATCCCTCGCCGACAGCGAGGCGAATCTCCTCGCCGCCCTTGATCACGCGCAACTCGCCCGGTTTCAATTGCGTGAGCAGCGGCACGTGCTGCGGCAGGATGCCGAACTCCCCCTCGACGCCGGGAATCACCACGGAATCCACATCGTCGGAGTAGGTTTTGGCCTCGGGCGTTACAATTTCAAGTCGGAGAGTAGACATAACTCGCGTTGGTTGGTCTGCGGTGATGAACGGGCGGCCTGAACGACCGCCCGGCACATCACTTCATGGCCTTTTAGCCATGGATCATATCGATGCCGCCCTTCATGTAGAAATTACCCTCGGGCACGTCGTCGTGCTTGCCGTCGAGGATTTCCTTGAAGCCGCGGATCGTCTCGGAGATCGAGACGTACTGACCCGGGGTGCCGGTGAAGACCTCGGCCACATGGAACGGCTGGCTGAGGAAACGCTGGATCTTGCGAGCGCGGTACACCGTGAGCTTGTCCTCGGGCGAAAGCTCGTCCATGCCGAGAATCGCGATGATATCCTGCAGGTCCTTGTAGCGCTGGAGCACCTTCTGGACACCACGGGCGACCGCGTAATGCTCGTCGCCAACCACCTCGGGCGAGAGCGCCTTGGAGGTCGAGGCGAGAGGATCAACCGCCGGGTAGATGCCAAGCTCCGCGATGGAACGCTCGAGAACGATGGTCGAGTCGAGGTGCGCAAAGGTGTTGGCCGGAGCCGGATCGGTCAAATCGTCCGCAGGCACGTAAACGGCCTGGAAGGACGTGATGGACCCCTTCGTGGTGGAGGTAATACGCTCCTGGAGATCGCCCATTTCCGCGGCAAGGGTCGGCTGGTAACCCACGGCGCTCGGCGTACGGCCAAGCAGAGCGGAAACCTCGGAGCCGGCCTGAGAGAAACGGAAGATGTTGTCGACGAAGAGCAGCACGTCCTGGTTCTTCTCGTCGCGGAAGTACTCCGCCATGGAGAGAGCCGTAAGGGCGACGCGGAGACGGGCTCCCGGGGGCTCGTTCATCTGGCCGTAGACCAGCGCCACCTTGGAGTTCTCGATCTTGTTCAGGTCGATGACGCCCGCTTCGCTCATTTCGCCGTAGAGGTCATTGCCCTCACGAGTACGCTCGCCCACACCGGCAAACACGGAGTAACCACCGTGGCCCTTGGCGATGTTGTTGATGAGCTCCATGATGACGACGGTCTTGCCGACGCCGGCACCACCGAACGCGCCCACCTTGCCGCCCTTGGTGAAGGGACAGATCAGGTCGATGACCTTGATGCCGGTCTCGAGGATCTTGGCCTTGGTGTCCTGCTCAATGAGCGGAGGCGCGGCGCGGTGAATCGGATATTTCTTGGTGTGCGGCACGGGGCCGCGCTCGTCCACCGGGTCGCCCACGACGTTGAAGATACGGCCGAGAACGCCCTCGCCCACTGGCACGGAAATGGGGGCTCCGGTATTGAGGACAGGCATCCCACGCGTAAGGCCTTCCGTGGTGCTCATGGCGATCGAGCGGACCCAATGCTCACCGAGATGCTGCTGCACCTCAAGAGTCAGTTTCACCTTCTCCCCACTCGATTCGAACTCGACTTCCAGGGCGTCGTAGATCTTGGGAAGCGCTCCGGCCTCCGGGTTGAACTCAACGTCCACGACGGGACCGATGACTTGGACGATTTTTCCTGTGTTGCTCATGGGTTAGTGAAGTTTAGCCGACTGCAAGCTGCGCGGTGGCGATTTCGAGAATTTCCTTGGTAATGGCCGCCTGACGGGCCTTGTTGTATTCGAGAGTGAGATCCTTGACGATCTGCTTGGCGTTGTCGGTGGCGTTCTTCATCGCCACCATGCGGGCGCTGTGCTCGGAGGCGCGCGATCCGAGGATCATCTGGTAGAGTTCGAAGTGGACGTAAAACGGCATGATGGCATCGAGCACGCTGTGCGCGTTGGGCTCAAAGTTCATACCGGCTCCGGAAGAAGTCTTTTCGCCCTCTTCCTCGGCCAGCCCCAGCTCCGCGAGACTCGTGATCGGGAGCAGCGGGAGGGCGGTCGGAAGCTGATTGAGCGTATTGACAAATCTCGGGAAGAGCACCGTGACCTTGTCGACCTCGTGCGCCAGGAACTTGTCGATGGCGAACTGCGAGATGGCCTTTACCTCAAGGAAGCTGGGATGATCCTTGAGGGCAAAATCCGCGATCATCTTCCGCTTCGTGCGGGCGAGGAACTGGGTTCCCTTGCGTCCGATGGAGATGAACTGGGTCTTTTCCCTGTCATAGGCCGCGGCCTCGCGAAAAAGGTTGGTATTCAGGCCGCCGCACAGTCCTTTGTCCGTGCTGATGAGTATGACCAGCTCCTGCTTGATCTCATCACGGTTCTCCAGCAGCGGATGGATGTTCTCGTCCACGGTGTCACGCAGGGTGACCAGCACGCGGTTGAGCGTCACCGCGTAGGGACGCCCATGGAGGGCTGCTTCCTGCGCCTTGCGCATCTTGGAGGCAGCGACCATCTGCATCGCCTTGGTGATCTGGGCGGTGTTCTTGACCGACTTGATGCGTCGGCGGATGTCGCGGAGGCTCGCCATGGCGGATTATTTGAAGATCACCTTGAACTCTTCGAGAGCCGCGGCGAGTTCCTTCTCGACCTCTTCGTCGATCTGCTTCTTGGCGAGGATCTTCGAGAGAGTCGACTCCTTGCGGGTGGAAAGAAACTCCTGAAGCTTGCCCTGGAATTCCTTGATGCGCTCGACCGGGATCGTGTCGAGGTAGCCCTTCTGCATCGACCAGAGGACTGCGGCCTGGAGCTGGACGTCCATCGGCTGGTACTGGGTCTGCTTGAAGAGCTCCACCACGCGCTGACCGCGCTCGAGAGTCGCCTTGGTGCGGGCGTCGAGATCGGAGCCGAACTGCGCGAAGGCCGCGAGTTCGCGATACTGGGCGAGGTCGCCCTTGATCTTGCCTGCAACCTGCTTCATTGCCTTGATCTGGGCGGCGGAACCCACGCGGGACACCGACAGACCGACCGAGATGGCCGGGCGGATGCCCTGGAAGAAAAGATCGGCCTCCAGGTAGATCTGTCCGTCGGTGATCGAAATCACGTTCGTCGCGATGTAGGCGGACACGTCGCCAGCCTGGGTCTCGATGATCGGGAAGGCCGTGAGCGAGCCATTGCCATAGCCTTCGGCAAGACGGGCGGAGCGCTCAAGCAGGCGGCTGTGGAGGTAGAACACGTCGCCGGGATACGCCTCGCGGCCTGACGGGCGCTTGAGAAGGAGCGAGATCTGGCGATAGGCGTTGGCGTGCTTGGAAAGATCGTCAAACACGATGATCGCATCCTGGCCGTTCTGCATGAACCACTCACCGATGGAGGCGCCTGAGAACGGGGCGATGTACTGGTTCGTCGCGCTGTCGGAGGCCGAGGCGGCCACGATCACGGTGTACTTCAGCGCGTCGTGCTCCTCGAGGGTGCCGATGACGCGGGCGATATTGGCGTTCTTCTGGCCGATCGCGACGTAGATCGAGTAAAGCGGACGGAAGTTCGGGTCGCCGCCGGCTTCACCGGCCTGGTTGATCTTGGCCTGGTTGAGGATGGTATCGAGAGCGATGGTTGTCTTGCCCGTCGCGCGGTCGCCAATGATGAGCTCACGCTGGCCGCGGCCCACCGGCACCATCGCGTCGATGGCCATGATGCCCGTCTGCACCGGCTGGTTCACGCTCTTGCGCTTGATGATGCCCGGGGCGATTTTCTCGACCGGATAGAATTCCTTGGCGTTTATCGGGCCCTTGCCGTCGAGCGGCTGGCCGAGGGAGTCCACCACGCGACCGAGGAGTTCCTTACCCACGGGGACCTGGAGGAGGCGGCCGGTCGTCTTGACTTCGTCGCCTTCGCTGATCTTGGTGTAGTCGCCGAGAATGATCGCGCCAACCTCGGTTTCCTCAAGGTTCAAGGCGAGACCGTAAAGACCGCCGGGAAACTCCAGCATTTCATTGAGCATGGCGCCGCTCAGGCCTTCGATCTTGGCCACGCCGTCGCCGATCTCGCGGACGATGCCTACGTTCGTTTTGCTGGTGGAAGCGCTCTGGATGCCTTCGATTTTCGCTTCGAGTTCTTGCAGGATGTTGCTCATGGAGTGACCGAATTAAAGTTGTTGAGAGAGGGTGTTGAGACGATTGCGAACGCTGCCGTCCCAAACGTCGCTGCCGACCTTGACGCGGATGCCCGCGAGGAGGTCGGGTTGCACGCGGAGTTCCGCGGTGATGTCGTTGCCGAAGCGGGTCTTGAGATCCGCAAGGATGCGGCTCGACTCGTCCTCGGACAATGCCAGGGCGCTTTCGATAACGGCATGGCGTTTGGCGAGTTCGAGGCGGACGAGGCGCGTGTATTCCTTGAGGATTTCCAGGAAGCTGCGGGGCTTCTCCGTGACCAGACGGTCTGAGATGTCCTTGACCCGTGCAGTGTTCAAACGTCCGTCGACCAAGCTGAGACGGAACATTTCCCTGGCGGCGCGGCGAGCTTCCCGGCTGATTTTCATGGCGATTAGGCGGCGATCTCCTTCGAGGTTTCCTCGGTGAGGCGCTTCTGGTCTTCGGGAGTGAGCACCTTGCCCACGACCTTGGCCGTCGTATTGACCACGAGACCGACCATTTCGTGCTTCACTTCGGCGATCATTTTGTGGCGCTCCTGCTCGATGGACTGGTTGGCCTTCGTGATGATGTTCTCGGCATCGGAAATGGCCTTCTGGAGCTGTTTCTGGGAAATGGCATCGCTGCTGAGACGGGCCTCCTCGATCAGATGGGTGGCTTCGTCATTGGCCTTGCGGAGGATCTCCTGGTAGCGGAGTTCCGCCTCGGCGAGCTGCTTCTTGATGCGCTCGGCATTGTGCTGGCTCTCCTCAATGCGGCGGCGGCGCTCGTTCAGGACCTTCAGGATGGGTCCAAAGGCAAACTTGCTGAGGATGCCGTAGATGATGAGAAACAGGATGACCTGGGCAAAGAACTTGGGCCAGGTCACGCCGAAATCGTGAAATAGTTTGGTAATGATGTCCATGAAAACGCGAAAACGAAGTTCACGGCGCCGCCCGGTTCACGGACGGCGCCGTTGAAGCAATTCTTAGCGACCGCCGAAAGCCAGGATCAGGGCGTAAATGGCGATGGCTTCCGCCAGCGCCATGCCGAGAATGGCAACGGTGAGCACGCGTCCGAAGGCACCCGGGTTGCGACCGACGGCTTCAGCCGCCTTCGCGCCGACGAGACCGACGCCGATGCCGGCGCCAGCGCCCGCCATACCGAGGGTGAAGCTGCCGGTGAGGCCAGATGCAGCGGCTTCGGCCAGGATAGGAAGGATCATGCTTGTCATACTTTGTTCTCTATTAGGTGGTTGTGTTTTCCTCGGTCGTCCGCGAACTTGTACGGTCCCGACCGGAAAGTGTTAGTGTTCCTCTTCTTCGTCGTGGGTGGTGGAGAGCTGGATGTAGACCGCGCAAAGCAGTGTGAACACCAGCGCCTGAAGAACTCCGACGAGCAACTCAAGGAAATAGAACGGAATCGGCACGAGGACGCTCATCCCGGCAGAAAGCCAGTCGGGCAGCCCCAAGTCCCGTCCCAGGTTGATCATCGAGCTCAGGAGGTTTTCGCCCGCGAAGACGTTACCATAGAGTCGCAGTGACAAGGAAACCGGACGGAAGAGGATGGAGATCACCTCGATGATACCGACAAAAAAGAAAATGGGAGCAAGCAACAGAGCCGCGATCCCTTTGAGACCGCCCTTGACCCCGAAGATATGGGCCAGGAAGTTTTTCACGCCGACCTCGGAAAGGGTCCAGTAAATCCAGAAAAACATGAATACGGTCGCCATGCCGAGGGTCATGTTGAGATCCGCCGTGGTCGGGCGCAGGAGCGGCACTGTAATATCAAAACCATGGCCGCTGTGATCCGGGTGCCCCCAGCCGATGGAACCCACTCCGGGAAGGAGGCCGAACCAGTTGGCGATCAGGATGAAGATGAAAAGACTGGCGAGCAGGCTGAAAACCCGTCCAACCATGTGCTTGCCCACGATGCCCTCCAGCATGTCGTAGAGAAATTCCACCACCGCCTCGAAGAGGTTCTGCGTCGGGCCGGGCACGATCTGCATGTTGCGGGTCGCCTGGCGGGCCCAGAAAACGATGGCCGCCACCACGATAAACGTGGCCAGGATGGAGTTGGTCAGCCACTCAAAATATCCGACGCCGAGTTCGGACTCGCTGAAGTTCGGAGCATTCAGCGTTAGCGAAGAGGCGATGATCAAATTCAATAGCATGTGGGAGAAAGTGTTCGGCCCCGTGAGGAAACTGCGCGACAGAAATAGCGTGCAGCCTCCTCACGGGGCGGAAAGGTTTGTGGTAAACAGGCGTTAGATGGCCTGCAAGCAAAAATCGGAAAAGAAAAGATTAATGTCGTTTAGCAAGCCGGGCGAGCTCCTGCATCTGGTCGACACCGACCAGCCCGACCACCTGTCCCGAGCCATTGACGACCGGCAGGCATGGTTCCTGTGATTTTTGCATCATCTCCAGTACCTCGTCCATGGAGGTATTGGGCCGGATGGGCGGCACGTTGCGGCTGAGCGGATGAGCCAGCGCCTCCGGCGGGAGCTGCCGGATCCCTTGGACCAGTTCATCCCTCAAGGCCAGCCCGCGATAGAGCATGTCCTCATCGGCAAAGACAAAAACCTCCTGGTTACTGGTGATCAAGCGGGGAGTGAGCTCCCCCACCCGGATGTCATCGGGCAGCACCTCAAATCGCCCCAGCATGGCATCGGCCACGCGAACCGACTGGGCCGACTGCCTCAGGCGGGCAAAATTCAGTTCCTGCTGAGCGCCCATGAAAACAAACATGCCGATGACGAGGAGCATCGGCGAAGCCAGTTCGGTAAACGACGCCACCACGAACGCCACGGCAAGCACCTGCCCGATCCGGGCGGCGATCATCGTCGCCGTCGCATAAGGAAGCCGCGTCGCAAGAAGCGCGCGGACAACCCGCCCGCCGTCCATCGGGAAGGCGGGAATCATATTGAAGAGGACGAGAAAGACATTGATGCGCAATAGACCCGACCAGAAATCCTCATCCATCCGGGGATCAAAAAGATCGGCGAATGTGTAGCCGCGCACCACAGCAATCCAAAGAAAGCCCGCGATGGCGACATTCACAGCCGGCCCGGCCAGGGCGATGACGAGCTCATGCCACGGCGAGGTCGGCATTCTCTCAAGCCGGGCCACTCCGCCGATGAGATACAGCGTGATGTCAGGCGTCCGGATGCCATAGACCCTCGCCGCAAACGCATGGCCAAACTCGTGGAGAACAACACAAAGAAAAAGGGCCAGGAAGAAGAGCGTGCCAAACACGGCGGCTTCCAGCCCCCCATCGTGGGCGAAGAGCAAGGCAAACACACCGAGGATCAGCAAAAAGGTGACATGAATCCTCACCTCGATTCCCGCCACGGTGGCTATGCGAAACGACCACTTCACGTGGGGAACCTTCGCCGATCAGTCTCGGCACTCAAGCCGAATTGCCACGGCTTCTCAGAAAAGCCGAGCCCGACAGGATTGCCCGCTTCGCTTGACGAAGGAGGCTTCGCGCATTATATAACCAACAAGTTAATTAACCAAAAGGTATTCCCATCATGCCGGACACACTGAGTCAGACCTTTTCCGCACTGGCCGATCCCACCCGTCGCGCCATGCTCGCCCGCCTTTCCCGGGGCGAAGCGAGTATTTCGGACCTTGGAGAGCCCTTCCGGAAGCGGATGAGCCTCCCGGCCATCACGAAGCACGTGAAAGTCCTGGAGCGGGCCGGGTTGATCATCAAGGCCCGCCGCGCCCAGCAGCGCCCATGCAAGCTCAACCCGGAGGCGCTGAAAGACGTCGCAAACTGGATGGAGCAGTACCGCCAGTACTGGGAGGAGAGTTTTGACCGGCTGGATGCCTACCTGAAAACCGTCACCGCCGCAGCCAACGAACCAAAGAAAGGAGACCCCGATGAGCACGCCAAATAATCCCAATGAACTCAGGATCACCCGCGTCTACGATGCCCCGGTTCGCGCGGTCTGGGAGGCCTGGACCGATCCCGTGCAGGTCGCCCAATGGTGGGGGCCGCGAGGCTTTACCATCACGACACACAGCAAGGACCTCCGCCCCGGCGGCCATTGGAGCTACACGATGCACAGCCCCGACGGCACCAACTACGAAAACAAGACGCTCTATTACGAGGTCGAGGAGTGCGCCCGGCTGGTCTACGACCATGGCGGCAACGACGACCGTCCGCCGCTATTTCGCGTCACCGTCCTTTTCAGCGAGACCGAGGGGAAAACCACCATGGACATGACCATGAGCCTCACCTCACCGGAAGCTGCCGCGGAAACCGCCCGATTCATCAAGAAGGCAGGCGGCAACGGAACCTGGGATCGCCTCGCCGAGTACATCGACAAGACGCAAACCGGGCGGGAGAGCTTCTTCATCACCCGGAGCTTTCCGGCCTCGATCGACGTTGTTTTCGCCATGTGGACCGAACCCGAGCATTTCTCGCAATGGCTTGCGCCCGCAGGATTCACCATGGACTTCCTTTCCGCCGACATCCGGTCGGGAGGATCGACCTTTTACCGCATGCCGAATGGCGAGCTCACGATGTACGGGCGAGCGGAGTACCGACTGGTTGAGAAGCCTGACCGCATCGTCTACACCCAGCAGTTCTGCGATGAGCACGGAAACGTCTCCCGCCATCCCCTCGCCCCGGTCTGGCCCGAGACCATGCGCACCGAGGTGCTCCTTACCTCCGAAGGACCGAACGAAACCCGCGTCACCGTGCGCTGGGAGCCTTGCGGCGAGGTCAAACCCGAGGAAATGGAGCTCTTCAAGCAGGCTCGCGGCGGCATGACGCAGGGCTGGACCGGGTCCTTTGACAAGCTTGAGGCCAAACTGGCCGAGACCGGAAAGTAAACGACCAGCATCCGAAATCTCCCCGAGAAAGTCGTACGGCAATTCCGCGCGCCTCCTCGCAAGCAGCTTTGACAGCGCGAGGGGTTCCCGGATATTCTGCAGGGCTCTATGGAAATTCCCAAAGTCCTGGTAGCCGACCCAGTTTCACAACGCGGCGTGGATGAACTCGCCGCCGGCGGCGCACTGGAGGTCGTCGTGAAGACGGGTCTCCCCGAGGCTGAAATCATCAAGATTATCCCGGAGTTCTCCGCCCTCGTGGTCCGCAGCCAGACGAAAGTCACGGCCAATGTCCTCGAAGCTGCTTCCAAGCTGAAGGTGATCGGTCGCGCCGGTGTCGGTGTTGACAACGTCAACGTGGACGCAGCCACCAAGCGCGGTGTGATCGTGATGAACACCCCCGGCGGCAACACCATCTCCACCGCCGAGCACGCCTTTTCTCTCCTCGTCAGCATCGCCCGCAGCATCCCGCAGGCCGACGCCAGCGTGAAAGCCGGCAAGTGGGACCGCAAGAAGTATGAAGGCGTCGAGCTTTACAACAAGAGCCTCGGCATCCTCGGCATGGGCCGCATCGGCAGCGAGATCGCCCGCCGTGCCATTGCCTTCGGCATGCGAGTTTTCGCCTACGACCCCTACCTCTCCTCCAGCAAGGCGCGCAGCCTTCAGGTCGAGCTCGTCGAGAACGTCGACGATCTGCTCCCCCATTGCGATTTCATCACGATGCACATGCCTCTCACCGACGAGACGCATCACATCCTCGACGAGCGCCGTCTCGGCCTCTGCCGCAAGGGCGTCCGCATCGTCAACTGCGCCCGCGGCGGTCTAATCGATGAGGCAGCCCTCGGAGCAGCCCTCCAATCCGGCCAGGTCGCCGCTGCCGCCCTCGACGTGTACGAGGTCGAGCCGCCCCCGGCTGATTTCGCCCTGCGCAGCCTCCCGAACATCGTTTTCACCCCGCACCTCGGTGCCAGCACGGCGGAAGCCCAGGAGAACGTCGGCATCGAAATCGCCCAGGCGATTCGCGCCGCCCTGCTCGAAGGCGAGATCCGCAACGCGGTGAACATGCCCAGCATCGACGCCAAGACGGCGGCGGTCGTGAAGCCCTTCCTCACCCTCGCCGACAAGCTCGGACGCTTCGCCGCGCAGCTCGCCCCGAAGCGCAATGACCGCATCGTCATCACCTACGGCGGCAAGGCCGTGGAGCTCCCGACAGAAGGCGTCACCCGCGCCGCCCTCACCGGCTTCCTCAAGACCGCCGGCGGAGAAGAGGTGAACAGCGTCAACGTCCGCACCATGGCGGCCACCCTCGGCCTCCTCGTCGAGGAAGTGAAGTCCACGGAGCAGACCGACTTTAACGAATGGCTGCACGTGGCTGTGTGGAGCGGCGACTCGAAGGTCTCGCTCGGCGGCACCTTCTTCGGCGCGAAGAACGAGCCCCGCATCGTGCGCCTCAATGGCCGCTCGATCGAGGCCGAGCCGGAAGGCGTGATCCTGCTGCTCGAGAACAACGACGTTCCCGGCATCGTGGGCAAGGTCGGCACCATCCTCGGCAAGCACAAGGTCAACATCGCCTCCATGTCGCTCTCCCGCGACGAGGCGGGCGGCCAGGCGCTCACCGTGCTGAACCTCGACAGCGCACCGGCCTCGGAAGTGATTCAGGAACTTCTTTCCCATCCTGAAATCTCTGCGGCACGTATCATACAACTGTGACACCCTTGCGGAATCTCAAGCGCCTCCTCGCCTTAAGCGTGGGGGCGTTTCTGCTCATGGACCTGCGTGCGGAGGACTCGGACCTCACGTACAGCGATCCCGTGCCCTTCAGCTTCGACACGCTCGTCGAGAATGCCCGCACGCTGGCCAAGAGCGAATACCAGACCCCCGAGATCCCCGAGGAGGATCTCGTCCACGCCATCGACTACCTGCAACACGGCCGCATCCGCTTCAAGCAGGACGATGACCTTTGGCTGGGGCCGAACAAGCAGTTCGCCGTCTCGTTCTTCCACGTCGGGCGCTTCTTCCGCGTCCCCGTGCGCATCAACGTCGTGGAAAAGGGGCAGGCACGCGAGATGTTCGCCGGGCCGAACGCCTTTGAGATTCCGTCCGATTCACCCGCCGCCCAGATGAAGGGGCAGCGGCGTATCGCGGGCTTCAAGATCCAGGAGGATAAAAACGGCAAGCTCGACTGGCGATCCAACGACTGGCTCGCCTTCCTCGGCGTGTCGTACTTCCGCAGCATCGGCGAGCTCTACCAGTACGGCCTTTCCGCCCGCGGCATCGCAGTCAACACGGCGAACCCGAATCCGCCCTTCAACGAGGAGTTCCCCATGTTCACCTCGTTCTGGTTTGAGTCTCCCACCGATCCGTCCACCTCGGTGACGATCTATGCCTTGATGGAAGGCCCGAGCGTGACTGGAGCATTCCGCTTCGACGTGTCCCGACAGAAAGCCGTCATCATGAATGTGCAGGCCAAGATTTTCGTGCGCAAGAGCGTGTCCCGCCTCGGCCTCGCTCCCCTCACCTCGATGTTCTGGTACTCCGAGACGGCCCGCCTCCCGATCACGGACTGGAGGCCGGAAGTTCATGACTCCGACGGGCTCGCCATCGAAAAGAGCAACGGTGAGTTCATCTGGCGTCCGCTCAACAATCCCCCGCGCCTCGCGATTTCCGCGTTCATTGACGAAAACCCGAAGGGCTTCGGCCTGCTCCAGCGCGACCGCAATTTCCACAACTATCTGGAAGATGGCGCCTACGAGCGCCGCCCGAGCCTGTGGGTCGACATCGACGGCAACTGGGGCAAGGGTGCCGTGCAGTTGGTGGAGCTCCCGACTGATGCCGAGGACGAAGACAATATCGTCGCCTTCTGGGTTCCCGATCAGCCAGCAGAACCCGGCACCGAGTTTGACCTGAAATACCGCCTCACCTGGGCGGCCGAGGAGCCCAATCACCCCAATGTCGCCCGCTGCGTCGCCACGCGCCTCGTCCGTGAGCCGCAGAAGCGCTGGCCGGAAAACCAGCAGCGTTTCATGGTGGAGTTTCAAGGCGGGCCGCTGGCCGACCTGAAAGCAGGCGAGCTTCCGCAGGTCGATGTCTGGTCGTCCAAGGGCAAGATCTTTGGCACCTCGGTCATGCCACTTCCGGCGGCTGGGAAGAACTGGTACCGCGTCCAGTTCACCCTTGAGGACTTCCCGAAAGACCAGCCGACGGAATTGCGTCTGGCCCTGCAAAAGGACGGCAAGCAAATCTCCGAGACCTGGCTCTATCAGTTCTTCCCCGAGTTCATCGGAAGCAAATAGACGGGATATTGCGCGTCGAAATGGGTTGGAGGATATTCCCGCCCATGCAAGGCCGGTGCAGTCTGTGTGAGCGCGAGGAGGTATTGACTCGTCACCACCTCATCCCGCGCTGCCGGCACCATAATCGCCGCAACAAGCGCGATGTGCCACGCGATCAGGCTCACGAGACTATCGGCCTCTGCCCGCCCTGTCACAAGCAGGTTCACGCTCTCCTCACCGAGAAGGAACTCGAACGGGAATGGAACACGGTGGATAAGCTCCGCTCCCATCCGGAACTCAGCCGGTTTATCGCCTGGATACGGAAGCGCCCCGCCGGATTTCGCTGCAAGGCCTACACGGTCTGAACCGGGAAGCCTTCGCAGATTTCCAGCGGCAGCCCGTCCGGGTCTTGGAAAAACGTGTACTTCTGCCCGGTGACCGGGTCGATCCGGACAGGCTCCACCGCGATCCCCGATCCGACCAGACGAGAGACATCCGCATCGAACTCCTCGGAAACAAAAGCCAGATGCCGCAAGCCACAAGCCTCCGGGCGGCTTGGCCGCGGCGGGGTATCCGGAAAGGAAAACAACTCGATCTGGACGCCTCCCGGAATCGCGAGATCGAGTTTATAGGAACTCCTCTCCTCCCGGAACGTTTCCGCAACAATATCAAAACCAAGAACTTCCGTATAAAACCTCTTCGAGCGATCGTAGTCCGAGCAGATCACAGCCACGTGATGAGTTCCGGCAAACATGTCTCCTTCTAGACGGCAGCTCCCACTTGGGCAACCCTCTCCTCCCGAAGAAAAACCGAGGGGAATCCGACATATTTCAAAAAAAACGAAGGTTTTCTGTTGCCAACCCTGAGAGATGTGGCAATATTGAAACTGTTCTGGGGGGAACAGCAGGCCACCGTGGCATTCGTCGCGGTGGCCTGCATCATTTCCGGGATTCGAGATTCTTCCCTTTTCGTCGAATTTGGCTTCCGTACCGGGTGGGTTTATCTTGAGATGCAACCGAACTGAACCATCAGTTCGTTACCTCCACGAATAACTCCACATGAAAATCTACGATCTCTCCAAGGAGCCCCCACGCAGCCCTCGCGTTCGTCTTCGCGATTACGCCATACTGGCCCGCGCCATCGACAAATGCCGTGCTCACCTGGCGGGTACGACTGGCGAGTATCATTTCAACTGCCCATTGGATCAGGAGCTTTTCTCGTTCAAGGGCATCGATCCCGAGGATTTTAAACTAACGGTATCTTCCAACGATACCGACGATCCGATCGCGCTCTGGGTTGACCAGGCGGGCATCCATCGGACCCCGCACGAGATTGCCGACTGGAGCAATGACCTTGAAGAATACAATCCCTCCCAGGACGCCGATAGAAAGGAATGGTTTGAGGGTGAATGCAAGAAGCTGGGACTCGATCCCGCAACAACGACTCTTTTTGATTATCTCGAAGCTGACGATACCGCGTCGTTCAAATAATCCGGGCCGGGCGTTTCTCGCCCTGGCATCGTTTCTCATCTCCAGCTCCCTCGTCTTTGCCCAGCCGAGGGAGGTCAGCGCCGTGCCGCCGGATAAAGGCCCGCCGGATTCCGAGGAGCGCACGACGATGACGCGGCTCCAGATCTTTCTGGATCGCGCGAACTTCCGCCCCGGCAAGATCGACGGCCTCGGAGGTGAGTTTACCCAGAAGGCGCTCGACCGATATAATCAGGTCAACGGCAAGCGCCAGGGCGAACTCCCCGACCTCGCAAGCGTTCCGAATGCCTATCGGGAATACGTCATTACCGAAGAGGACGCCAAATGGGTCGGCCCGCTGGCCAGGTCTCCTGCTGAGCAAGAGAAGCTCAAGGCTCTGCCATACTCGGATCTTTGGGAATTGGTCGCCGAGAAGTTCCATTGCAGCCTGAACTTTCTCCATGAGCTGAACCCGCAACCATCGGATCTGAAGGTCAACGACACAGTCAAGGTGCCCGATGCGCCCGAGTTTGCCATGGCGGATGTCGTGACCCTCGAAAAGCAGCGACGCGACGAGAAGAAGCAAAAGGAACAGGCCGCCAAGGCCGCTGCCGCCGCAGCGTCCGCCTCGCCATCAGCCTCCCCGGATGCCTTGGCCACGCCGACACCCACGGCAACCCCGACTCCGACACCCGCCCCGCCGCGGTATCACCTGATCCTCCTCCGCCCCGAGCGGCTGATCGAGGTTTACGAGGGCGAGAAGATGGTTGCCTGCGTCCCCTGCACGCCCGGCTCGAAAGAGGTTCCGGTGCCGACAGGAACATGGAAGGTAACCTCCAATATCCTGATGCCCTACTACCGCTGGGATAAATCTGTCCTGGAAAGCGGCAAGCGAAGCGAGAACTCCTTCAACCTGCCACCCGGACCGAACAACCCGGTCGGCATTGTCTGGATGGGAATCAATCGCCCGAGCGTGGGCATCCACGGAACCACCTCGCCCGACCAGATCGGTCGCAACGAGAGCCATGGCTGCATCCGCACCGCCAACTGGGATGCCTTCCTCCTGAGTCAGATGATCGAGAAAGGCACCCAGGTCGAGGTGCGTTGAGCCAACTTTACCGCCAGTAGCCGGAGTTCCACACCCGGCCCTGCGGCGTGGTGTAATACTGGCTGTTCACCCAGTAGGCATTCTGGCGAGGCCGCTCAACCCAGCGCCCGGGCACCCAGACCCAGTCGCCGCGGCTCCATGCCCAGTAGCCATCGACCCAGACAGGATCAGCGTATCTGCGAGGAGATGGAGGCCGACGCTGAGTATACCGCTGCGGCGGCATGTCGCGAGTGACGTAATACTGTTGCGAGGAGTAGCTCGGCGGCCCGGAGCTGGTCCTGCCAAACAGCGCCTGCCCGATGGGGTCGGGAGGGACAAAGTTGCCATATTGATCCGTGCACCCGACGAGCCCCAGAGCAGCGCCGAGAGAAAGCAGGAGGGACTTTTTCATATATAAAAAGACATCGTAAGAAACCCTTCCCGAGGTTGCCTGCCCGGTCTCACCACCATTGCGAAGCTCCCATGGTTCTGCCATGCTCGCCTCCCCCGAATGCGAATCCTCCTGGCTCCCGATAAATTCAAAGGCTCCCTTTCGGCTGCGGAAGTCGCCCGAGCATTGGAGAACGGATTCCAGCGGATTTGGCCGACCGCCACCTTCGATGTCGCCCCGATCGCTGACGGCGGCGAAGGCACCGCTGATGTGTTCCGCCACGATTTTGGCGGCGAGGAAATCACCGCCCCGGCTCATGATGCGCTCGGGCGACCGATTTCCGCCTCCTACACCTGGCTGCCCGAGACCCGCACCGCCGTGATCGACATGAGTTCGGCCTCGGGCTTGTGGCGCATCGCGGAGAACGAGCTTTCCCCGACCATCGCCTCGACATTTGGCACGGGCGAGCTGATGCGCGATGCCATTCAGCGCGGCGCGCAAAAGATCATCATCGGCCTCGGCGGCAGCGCGACGAATGACGGCGGAGCAGGTATGGCGAGCGCCCTCGGCTGGCAGTTCCTCGATGAGAGCGGCAATCCGGTCGCAGCCATTCCCGGAAAATTCCGGGAGATTTCCGGGATTCGCCCTCCCGACGCATCGTTTCCGAAAATTTCCGGTCTTTGCGACGTGCGTAATCCCTTGCTGGGAAGCGAAGGCGCGACCGCTGTTTACGGCCCGCAAAAAGGCGTGTCGGCGGAATTGCTGCCCGTCCTGGACGCCTCCTTGCAGCATCTCGCCGATATCTGCACCCGCAGCCTCGGCAAGGATCACCGCGACCACCCGGGCGCAGGCGCGGCGGGAGGCCTGGGGTTTGGGCTGCTCACCTTCACAGGGGCCAGCCTAGAGCCCGGATTTGCCACCATCGCCCGAATGTTGAAACTGGAGGAACGCATCACCTCGGCCGATCTGGTGGTCACTGGCGAGGGTCGCCTCGATGACCAGACAGCCCATGGCAAAGGCCCTGCCGCTCTGGCGGAGCTGGCCCGAAGCCAGGGGAAACCCATCCTGGCCTTTACCGGTTGCCTTGAGGAAGAGTCGGAGGTATTTACCGCATGCATTCCGATCGCCGACCGGCCATTGACGCTTGATGAAAGCCGGTCGCGTGCGTCACAACTACTGGAAGCTGCGGCCGCCCGGGCAGCCCGGCTGATACAAATTTCCCTATGAGTAAAAAAATCGCACTGTTGTTTTCCGGTCAGGGAGCTCAAGCCGTCGGCATGGGCCATGATTTGGCCGCCGAATATCCCTCCGCCGCCAGCCTGTTTCAAAAGGCGGATGAGATTCTGGGCTTCTCCCTCTCCAATGTCGCCTTCAATGGCCCGGCGGAGGAACTGACCAAGACATCAGTCTGCCAGCCCGCACTCTATGTGCATGGCCTCGCCCTGCTCGGCGCGCTCAAGGAACGAGTTCCGTCCCTCCAGTTTCACGCCACGGCGGGTCTGTCACTCGGTGAATTCACCGCGCATGCCGCAGCCGGTACGTTTGATTTTGAAACCGGCCTGCGCCTCGTAGCCAAGCGCTCCCAGGCGATGCAGGAAGCTTGTGAAAGCACGGAGGGCGGCATGGCAGCCATCATCGGCGGTGAGGAAAATGACATCCGCCAGCTCGCATCAGCCGCCGATGTCGACGTGGCCAATCTCAACAGCCCGGGCCAGATCGTTCTCTCCGGCGAGGCCGCGAAAATCGCCCTCTCCGTTTCCCTAGCCAAGGAATACGGCGCCCGCAAGGCCGTGGAACTCCAGGTCGCTGGCGCCTTTCACTCCCGCCTGATGGAGAGCGCCTACGAGAAGCTCTCCGATGCGCTGGCCGAGACGGACATCAAGCACCCCACCGTGCCCGTGGTTTGCAACGTCGATGCCTGCACGGTTTCCGATGCCGACACGATCCGCCGCTCCCTCGCCGATCAGGTGACGGGCAGCGTGCTCTGGACCCAGAGCATCGAGTACATGATCGACCACCTGCACATCACGCAGTTCATCGAACTCGGACCCGGCGGCGTCCTCGCCGGTCTCGTGGGCCGCATCCGCAAGGGCACTCCGGTGATTTCGATCTCCAACGCCGCCTCGCTCAACGACGCGGTGGCTGCCCTCTCGGCCGCCTAGGCGTCCGCTTGCCAAATCCCAGCGTTCCACCGATTGTTTCCCGATGGTTACTGTCGCGACCGACATCGTTGAAGAGATCCTTGCCCTCAAAAAAGAGCGCAACGCCGTGATCCTGGCCCACAACTATCAGGTGGGCGAAATCCAGGATCTGGCCGACTATGTCGGGGACTCGCTGGGATTGAGCTACCACGCCGCTGAGACCGAGGCCGAGCTGATTGTCTTCTGCGGCGTTCACTTCATGGGAGAGACGGCCAAGATCGTCAATCCCACGAAGACTGTCGTCATCCCCGATATGGATGCCGGATGTTCGCTCTCGGACTCCTGCCCTGCCGACAAGCTCGAAGCCTTCCTCCAGGAGCACAAGGAGAAGAACTACTACGTCATCGCCTACATCAACTGTAGCGCGGGCGTGAAGGCTCTCGCCGACGTGATCGTCACCAGCGGCAACGCGCTCAAGATCGTCGAGAGCGCGCCAAAGGATCGCAACATCCTCTTCGTTCCCGACCAGAATCTCGGCTCGTGGGTGATGGAAAAGACCGGTCGCAAGATGGATCTCTGGCAGGGCAATTGCTACGTCCATGTCGAGTTCACCCGCGACAGCATCAACAAGATCCGCGCGGAATATCCCGGCGCGGAAGTCGTCGCGCACCCGGAATGCACCTACGCCGTCCGCATGCTGGCCGACGAGGTCTGCTCGACGGAGAAGATGCTTTCCTACTGCCGCGACAGCAAGGCCGACAGCTTCATCATCGTCACGGAGAGCGGTATGCTGCACCGCCTGCGCCGTGAGGTTCCGGGCAAGACGTTCATCGCCGGCCCGACCGAGCTTTGCGCCTGCAACGACTGCCGGTACATGAAGCTCAACACCCTCGAGAAGCTGAGGGACTGCCTCGACTACCGCAGCCCCGAGATCATCATCCCGGAAGACATCCGCGTAAAGGCGGAGCGCTCCGTGCGGCGGATGCTTGAGCTAAGCCGTTAGCTTTCGATCATCCGGCCTTTCAGTTCCCGTCGGCGAATCCAGTAAAAGATCACCGGCGTGACCACGAGCACGTGGAGCAGGCTGCTCACCATGCCGCCGATCACGGGCGTGGCCAGTGGCTTCATCACCTCGGCTCCCGTTTTCGCGCTCCACATGATGGGCAGGAGACTGGCCACCACCGTCGCGACGGTCATCACTTTTGGCCGGAGGCGGAGCATCGCGCCTTCCAGCACGGATGCCTTGAGATCGCTGAGTGAGAAGCTCGCTCCCCTCTCCTCCATGCGGCGCTTCAGCGCCTCCTCCAGGTAAACGACCATCACCACGCCAGTCTGGATCGCCGTGCCAAAGAGCGCGATGTAGCCGATCCACACCGCGACGCTGAAATTGTACCCGAGCATGTACTGGAGCGCCACACCGCCCGTAAGCGCGAAGGGCACAGCCAGCAGAACGTGCGAGGCTTCTAAAGGCGAGCGAAACACCACGGTGAGAAGCATGAAGATGATGAGCAGCACGCCCGGAATGATCATCGTCAATGTGCGCTGGGCGCTAAGCTGATTCTCGTATTGCCCGCTCCACTTGATCGTCACTCCCGGCGGGAGTTGAATCTTCTCCGCAATCCGTTGCTGCACCTCCTTGACGAATCCGCCCAGGTCGCGGCCCTGCACGTTGGTTTGCACAAAGACCCGCAGCAGGCCGTCCTCGCTGGCGATCTCGCTGGGGCCTGAAGCGCGAACGATCTTCGCCACCTGGCCGAGAGGCACGCTGCCCCCGCCCGGGCGAGGCACGAGGATGTTGCCAAGATTTTCAATATCATCGCGCTCTCCCCGATCCAGCCGAAGCTGAATCGGATAACGCTCTCTCCCTTCAATGGTCGTGCTGACATTGAGACCGCCGATCCCAATCTCCACCACATCCATCACCTCGCGAATATTGAGTCCATACCTAGCCATGGCAAAGCGGTCGGGGATGACCTCGACATAAGGCTTGCCCTGAACCCTCGACGCCGCCACTCCGACAGCACCTGGGATTTTCCGCACAAGGTCCTCCACCTGAAAGGCCGTGCGCTGGAGAACGTCGAGATCCGAGCCGAGAATCTTGATTCCGACCTGGGCGCGAATGCCCGTGCTGAGCATGAGGATGCGATTCTCAATGGGTTGGAGGAAACCAGGGACGTATCCCGGAATGACGCTAAGTTTTTCACTCAGCTCCGAGACGATCTTTTCCTTCGTCATGCCGGGCCGCCATTGTTCCTGCGGCTTGAGCATGATGGTTGTCTCGATCATTTCCACCGGAGCCGGATCAGTCGCCGACTCGGCACGACCGAGCTTGCCCGCCGCAGACTCCACCTCGGGAACAGACCTGATCACGCGATCCTGCCACGACATCACGCGCTTCACCTCGGTCAGCGACGTGCTCGGCAGCAGGACAGGCATGAAGAGGAGACTACCCTCCTTGAGCGGCGGCATGAATTCACTGCCAATCCGGGAGGCGAGAAACAGAGCCCCGACCAGCAGCGCGAAGGCGAGCATTATCACGGTCCTGCCATGATGGAGCGCCCAACCAAGCACCGGACGGTATAGCCCCATGAGAAATCGCATGACGACGTTTTCCTTTTCCGCGTGGAATGGCCCCCGGACCAGCCAGGTGCAAAGCACTGGCACGAGCGTAACACCGAGCAGGGTTGCGCCAACCATGGCGAAGGTCTTCGTAAAAGCCAGCGGATGGAAGAGCTTCCCCTCCTGCCCCGTCAGGGCAAAGACCGGCAGGAAGGCGAGAATGATGACCGCCATCGCGAAGAAGATGGGCCGCCCCACCTGATGCGCTGCGGTCCGTGTGACCTCCAGCGTTTCCAGGGCCGTGAGACGGACGCCCTTTTTGCGTTCCGCCTCCTCACAATGCCGCAGGACATTTTCCGTCATCACAATACCCGCGTCGACTAACACGCCGATGGCGATGGCGATGCCCGCCAGCGACATGATGTTTGAGCTGATCCCGAATTCCTTCATCAGGATGAATGAGATCAATATCGAGATCGGCAGCGGCAGCGTGACGATCAGGATGCTGCGGAAGTGCCAGAGGAAAATAATGTGTGCCAGCGTGACCAGGATGATTTCTTCCAGGAGCGCATGTTTGAGCGTGTCGATCGTGCGCTCGATCAAGCCGCTGCGATCGTAGAATGGCACGATGCTGACGCCCTTCGGGAGCGACGGCGCGATCTGCGCGATCTTTTCCTTCACACGTTCGATGACGCGCATGGCGTTCTCGCCAGTGCGCATGATCACGATGCCGCCGACGACTTCCTTGCCATCGACATCGAGCGCGCCACGGCGAAAATCTCCACCGAGCGACACCTCGGCGATGTCCTGGATGGTGATCGGCAGCCCGTTCACCGTTCGCACCTCCACCTGCTTCAGGTCATCGACGGAATGCACGAGCCCGATGCCGCGCACGACGAACTCCATGCCATTCTCCTCAACGACCTTGCCACCGACATTGAGGTTGCTGTTCGTCAGCGCATCCATCACCTCGCGCAGGCTCACGCCTGCCGCGCGCATCTTGCCGGAATCCACCGTCACCTGATACTGGCGCACGAACCCACCCACGCTCGCCACCTCGGCGACCCCATCGACGGCCGCAAGCTGGTACCGGACAAAAAAGTCCTGCACCGCGCGAAGCGCGCCGAGATCATAGCCGCCGTCCGGAGCCCTGTCGGGATCAACCTTCAGGTAATACTGATACACCCAGCCAAGGCCGGTCGCGTCGGGGCCGAGCCGGGGAGTCACCCCAGACGGCAGAAGTTCCTGAAGAAAACTCAGTCGCTCCAGGACGCGAGTTCGGGCGAAGTAATTATCCACCCCATCCTCGAAGACCACGGTGAGCAACGAGAAGCCAAACATTGACTGCGCCCGCACCTCCTTCACTCCCGCCAAACCTTGCAGGTTGGTCGAAAGCGGATAGGTCACCTGATCCTCCACCTCCTGCGGACTGCGCCCCGCCCAGTCTGCCGTCACGATGACCTGATTTTCACTCAGGTCCGGAATCGCGTCCACCGGGGTGGTGCGCAGAGCGCGCACTCCCAGAGCGACAACGATGAGTACCGTACAGGCGACGATGAAGCGATTGTTGAGCGACCAGTCGATGAGCCAGCCGATGGCTCCGCGAGATTCCCGCGCGCTCATGGCTTGGCCGGAACGCCGCAACTCAGCATCGCAGCTCCGAGATAAGGGTTACGAGTATCCGGCCCACTTTGCACCCACCTTGCCTTGTTCGGCGCCCCCGGGAAACTGCCGCCAGTCATGGGACATTCCAGGATCTGCACACCCGGGTTCATGCCTGCTTTGGTAACCGCCAGCGCCAAGGCAGATCCGGCCTGACTCCACGGCAGAAAGGACTTTCTCACCTCCTCAAGGGTGCTGCCAGATGGCGCTGTCGGCACTGCCTGAACCGCCTCGATCTCAGCCATCATGGCATGTTCATGCGGCAAGGCTTTCGCCAGCTCGGGCAAAGCCTCTCCAGCGGCAACAGCCTGCCCGGGATTATCTCCCGCCAGGGCGTCAGACACCTTGGCCAGACTTTGCAGGAATGCCGCGACTTCGACCGGAGCACCTGGCAAGACGGGAGCCGGCTCTGGCACCGACGGGCTTTCCCCGCCGCGCAACTGAGCCTCGGCATCGATCATGAGGTTGCCATTGGAAACCACCCTGTCGCCCGCGTTCACCCCGGCGAGGATCTCCACCCTGTCGCCTGCCACGCGACCAGTTCTTACGGCACGCTGAAGGTACTTGCCGGGAGCCTCCTCCAGATAGACCACCTCGCGCCGGCCGTCGCGCAGGACTGCCGAGCGCGGCACCACGAGACGCTCGCCCAGATCCGCGATCAGGTCGGCTTCCGCGTAGGCCCGATGCGGTAGCAAGCGCCGCAACCCATGCTGATCGCCATCGGCCCGCGGATTCTCCACCTCAATGCGCACCTTGGTGCTGCGAGTCGCCGCGTCAAAATTCGGATCGATGAAGGTTACGACTCCCGGAAATTCCCTGCCCGGAACGGTCGGAGTCTGAATGATCGCCTTTTCACCGATCCGGATATCCGGCAGATCGCGCTCATAGACCTCGGCGTGGAACCAGAGTTTGGCAAGGTCGCCCATTTCAAAGAGCGGCTCGCCAGTTTTGATAAACTGCCCCAGGTAGGCCTTTTTCGTCACCACCGTGCCGCTGATCGGCGCGAGAAGGTCGATGGTATAAACCGCCTCGGGCGTCTTCGCCAGGCCAGCCAGTTGCTCCGGGCTGAGTCCATACTGTACGAGCCTCTGGGCGGAGTTTCTGGCCACAGACTGATCCCCTCCCCGCATGGCGTTCTGATATTCCCGGACGATGTAGAGCAGTTCCGGGCTATAGATGGCGGCAAGCGGCTTGCCCTTCTCGATGTACTCGCCGACATGCTGAACATACACGCGATCGATACGCCCGTCATAAAAGGCGGCGATGACCCGATGAATATTCTCATCGTCCTCCAGGATGCCGGTGAACCGCAGGTTCTTCGTCATCATCTCCCGCTGCACCGGCGCAGTGGCAACACTGAGCGCCGCTACGGAGGAGTCATGCAGGCTGATCAGGTTTTTATCCCCGCTCATCACCTCGTCGCCCTCATAGACCGGGACGAGCTTCATCCCGCAAATGGTGCAGTTTCCCGGCTTGTCCGAGGTGATCCACGGATGCATTGGACTCTGGTACATCTTGATCTTGCGCGTTTCCTGCGGGGCCTTGTTGCAGGCCGCCAGCAACACCGCGCATAAAAGAAGCGTGACCGTTCTCATAGCTTGATCCTCCGCAGGCGCAGGGCGTTGGTAATGACGGACACGCTGCTCAGAGACATCGCCGCACTGGCGACGATGGGACTCAGCAGCAGGCCAAAGACGGGGTAAAGCACCCCGGCGGCAATCGGCACTCCCAGCGTATTGTAGAGAAAGGCAAAGGTGAGATTCTGCCGGATGTTCGACAGAGTCGCCTTGCTCAACGAGATCGCATTGACGATTCCCAGCAGGTCGCCTTTGACCAGCGTGATTCCCGCGCTCGCGATGGCCACGTCAGCACCCGTACCCATGGCAATACCCACGTCGGCCGCGGCCAGTCCCGGCGCATCATTGACGCCGTCTCCCGCCATGGCGACACGATGCCCTTCCGTCTGGAGCTTCGCTATCGCATCGCGCTTACTCTCCGGCGTGACCTCGGCAATGACCGTGTCGATTTTCACCTGACCCGCGATATGACTGGCGGTATCGGCATGATCGCCCGTCAGCATGACGATCTTCAGGCCAAGCTCATGCAGCCGGGCGATAGCCTCGGCGCTCGTGGCTTTGACCCGATCCGCAATGGCGAGAAAACCTAGAATCTTATCGCCGGATGCAACCCAGACCACCGTGCTGCCCTTTTTCCGCCAAGCCACGGCTTCCGCATCGAGCACAGCATCGGCCTTCGCACCAACTGACTCGACGAAATCGAGGGAACCGACGGCAATCATCAAGCCATTCCATTGCCCCTGTACGCCCCCTCCCGTCACAGCGGAGAAATCCTCCGGCTCTTCGACGCTCAGGTTGCGGTTTTTGGCAGCCTCCACCACGGCACGCCCGAGCGGGTGTTCGCTTCGGGCTTCCAAGGTTGCGGCGAGCTTGAGCACATCCTCCTCCGCCTGCCCCGGGAAGGTCTTTACGGCGACAACCGCAGGCTTTCCCTCGGTAATCGTTCCCGTCTTGTCGAGGACAAGGTAATCCACCTTGCTCAAGGTTTCGAGAGCCTCGGCGTCCTTGACGAGCACGCCCATCCCCGCTCCTCTACCGACCGCCACCATGATCGACATGGGCGTGGCCAGCCCGAGCGCACAGGGGCAGGCGATGATGAGCACGGCCACGGCATTCACCACGGCAAAGGCCAGCGCGGGAGCCGGACCGACGAGCCACCAGACGAGAAACGTCACTGCGGAAACGGCCAGAACCGCCGGGACAAACCACCCCGCCACCTGATCCGCCAGACGCTGGATCGGCGCACGACTGCGCTGCGCCTCGGCCACCATCTGCACGATGCGGGCGAGCACGGTTTCATTACCGACATGCTTCGCTTCCATGAGGAGGCTGCCACTGCCATTGATGGTACCTCCGGTTACCGCAGCCCCTTCGGATTTCTCTACTGGCAGCGACTCGCCGGTGATCATGGATTCGTCCACAGAGGAAGAACCCTCAAGGACTATGCCATCAACCGGCACACTCTCGCCCGGCCGGATGCGCAGGCGATCACCGGCCCGGACGAGGGATAAGTCAATATCCTCCTCCCCGGCGTCACCGACACGATGCGCCGTCCTGGGCGCCAGCTTGAGCAAAGCCCGGATGGCATCGCCCGTACCCGCCCGAGCGCGCAACTCCAGCACCTGACCGAGCAGCACCAGAATGATGATCACCGCCGCCGCCTCGAAATACACGATCGGCGCACCGCCGTGCCCCGCATGGCCGGGCAGCAGTCCCTGCAGCAGCAGCGAGGCGACGCTGAAAAGCCATGCCGCCCCGGTGCCCAGCGCGATAAGGGTGAACATGTTGAAATGCCGCGAAACGAGCGACCGCGCCCCCCGCTCAAAGAACGGCCAGCCGCACCAGAGGACAACCGGCGTACTGAGGACGAACTGCACCCAGGCCGACACCGTACCCGATAGAGGATGAAAGCCCGGGATATGCTCACTCATAGCGAGCAGAAACACGATCGCCGCCAGCGGCAGGCCGATCCAGAACCTGCGACGCATATCGCGTAACTCCGGGTCCTCCGCTTCCCCCGCCGACGCGGCCACCGGCTCAAGCGCCATCCCGCAGATCGGGCAGCTTCCCGGCGTCTCGCTATGCACCTCGGGATGCATCGGGCAGGTGTAACCCGTCTTCGCTCCGGGCAGCGGTACAGCCAGGTTTCGCTCCAAGGCCATCCCGCATTTCGGGCAGGCTCCGGGTTTATCCGATTCCACACCCGGGCACATCGGACAGATATACGGCGCGGCCGATGATTGCGCAGGGGCGTGGCGTGCCTTGTGCCCGCCGCAGCAGCTATGCGCCTTACGATCGGGCTCGGGGTCGTTCGTTGCGTCGGGTGGTACTGCGCTCGAAGGTTCCGTTGGCGCTGGGCGCGACGGTTCCTTGTGACCGCAGCAATGATGCTGGTGATCGCTCATCCTCAAATCCTCGTAGGTAAGCGCCCCGGCGCGTCAATACACGCCGGGAACGCAATGATACAGATAGTCGCCGGGCGACGGTTAGTGCGTCTTTCCCGCGTTATCGAGCACCTTCAGGTACTTCGCCGGGTCCTTTTCGAACGTGGCTTTGCAGTGCTCACAGCAGAGCTGGATCTCCCGGCCTTCATAGGTGAAGACGTAGGGAGCGCCCATGCCTCCGAGCTTTTCACCAGAGACGATGCAGGTCGTCAGGGGATAAGCGGGTTTGGCGTCTGCGGCCTTGAGGCCGAGCGGAGCGAGGATCGTTGCGAGTAAGGTCAGAAATTTCATGTCGTTGTTTTGTTTACGCGTTGCGAGATACCGGCCTTGCCGGATGAATACAGAGGCGTTCTGCGAGGGATCGCTTCAGGCAACGACATGGGGCGGCGCATGCGCAGGCATGCTCCGTTTGAAAACAAGACTGGTCCAGAGGGACAGACCGGGCGGACCGGAGGAATACTCCAGCACGACGGGAGCAGCGCCGAACTCCGGACATTCCAAAGAAATCATCGGACCAAAGTCCACAGGACCCGCCAGCAAAAGAGCCTCCGTAGCGTGCAAGGTCGCAGGAACCGGAGCGATTAGCGCCGTGCAGCAGGCGGTTGATTCCTGAACGGGAGATTTTTTGGATTCGGTATTGTGAGAGCAGCAGACGCGCTGTTCGTGATGCTTCGCAGCGGAATCGATGATCGCCGCCCAAGCACAGTGATTACTGGCCACGAGCCACGCCAACCCGAGACAACAAAATGCCGTCAGCTTGATCAGCCGCGACTGTCGGATTGCGTTCACCCTTTTCCTGTACCCCACCCCGGCATCTTTTGCAACCTGCGAGAATTTTTGACGCTCAGCCCTTTCGCCAAAAGTCATTTGAAGGTAAGTTCTCCCGAACCCTTTTCCTCCTATGAAACCGCGTGTGCTTATTGTTGACGGTCATAGCATGATTTTTCAGTGGCCCGACCTGACCCTTCAACACGCCAAGCGCGGCGTCGTCGCGCGGGAGACTCTGGTGAAAATGCTCACCGGCCTGCAGGATAACAGCGACTGGCATGTGGCCGTGGTCTTCGACGGAACGGGAGTCAAAGCTTCCGAAGAATCCAAAGGCGACGGCATCCAGATTTTCTACTCCAAGGCCGACCAGACGGCGGACTCCATCATCGAACGTCTCACAGCCAAGTACGCCCAGGAATATGATGTCACCGTGGCGACGGATGACATCCTCGAGCGCACGACCGTCGAGAGCTTTGGCGCGACCTCCATGTCCGCCCATCAACTGCGCGAAGAAATCGACTTCGCCGGGCGGGAACTCGACCAGCGCCTGAGGCAACTGCGCCGATCCTGACAAAGAAAAAGGCGCTCCCCGACGAATCGGGAAGCGCCTTGAAAGACAACAGCGAGTCTCAGGCTTCCGCCGGAGCTTCGGCCTGAGCCTCACCCGCGAGCTCTTCGCCCACCAGATAGCGGGTGAAGCGGCGGATGACGATATTCTCGCCGAGCTCGGCGATCTTGGAATTCACGTAATCCTTGATCGTGAGGTCGGGGTTCTTGATGAAAGCCTGCTCGAGGAGGCAGAGCGTGCCGTAGAATTTGTCGATCTTGCCGTCGACGATCTTCTCCACGATGTTCTCCGGCTTGCCGGTCACCTGGGCGGCGTAGATGCGACGCTCGGCTTCGAGGAGGGCGCCGGGCACCTGGTCACGGGAGACGTAAAGCGGGCTGGCCGCAGCGATGTGCAGCGTGATGTCCTTCACGAACTCGCGGAAGATCTCGTTCTTGGCCACGAAGTCGGTTTCGCAGTTGATCTCGACGAGCACGCCGACTTTGCCCTGAAGGTGGATGTAGGAGGCGACGATGCCTTCCTTGGCCACGCGGGAGGCCTTCTTGCCAGCGCTGGCGATGCCCTTCTTGCGAAGGTATTCCTCAGCCTTGACCAGATCGCCCGCCGTCTCGGTGAGCGCCTTCTTACAATCCATCATCCCCGCGTTGGTCTTTTCGCGGAGTTCTTTTACGAGTGCGGGAGATATATCAGCCATGAGTCAAAAAATGTGTGTATAAAGAGGAACGGAGAGAGTGCCGAAATCAAGAGGGCCGGAAAAGTTCTTTTTCCGGCCCTGCGAGAAATCGGAGTTGGAACCTGGATTATTCCGAGACGGCTTCGAGCTCGTTGGCCGTTGCAGCCGGAGCGGCAACCTTGCCACGAACACCCTTGGCCTGGACGATGGCGTCCACCAGTTTCTGCAGGATCACGCGGATCGAGCGGATGGCGTCGTCGTTGCCGGCGATCGGGTAGTCGATCTTCTCGGGGTCGCAGTTCGTATCAACGATGGCCACCACCGGGATCTTCAGGCGCGCGGCCTCGGCCACGGCGATGCTCTCGCGGTTGGTGTCGATGATGACGATCGCGTCCGGGAGGCGCTCCATGTTGAGGACGCCTTCGAGGTTGCGATGAAGCTTGGTGGCTTCTCGGCGGAGAGCCGAGGCCTCTGCCTTGTTCATGCGGGCAAAGGTCTGGGTCTTCTCGAGTTCCTGGAACTCGCGGAGACGGCCGACGCTGCGGCGGATGGTCTGCAGGTTGGTGAGCGTTCCACCCAGCCAGCGCTGGTTGACGAAGAACTGACCGGTCGCCTCAGCGGCTTCCTTGACAGCTTCCTGGGCCTGCTTCTTGGTTCCGACGAAGAGGACCTTGCCATTTCCCTTCACGATGTCGCCGAGGAAAGCAGCCGCCTTCGCGAGCTGGTCCACCGTGATCGACAGGTCGATGATGTAAATGGAGTTTTTCTCTTCGAGGATGAAATCCTTCATTTTGGGATTCCATCGTTTGGTCTGGTGTCCGTAATGGACCCCGGCTTCCAGGAGTTCGGTCATTGATTCGACGTTAGGAGAGGGCATGGTTTTGGGTTAGCTCGCGGCTTGCTGCGGTTCGGGGTCTGTCTGCAGAGCATCCCCGATATGGACGATATCGATTTCGCGATTGGTTGGGAAGCCCGTACCAGCCGGAATGAGATGGCCCATGATGACATTTTCTTTGAACCCGCGCAGACGGTCCACCTTGCCGAGTGTAGCGGCTTCGGTGAGTACCCGGGTCGTGTCCTGGAAGGAGGCTGCCGAGATGAAGCTGTCGGTCTCCAGCGACGCCTTGGTGATACCAAGGAGCACCGGGCTGGCTTCGGCGGGTTTACCGCCCTTCTCGACGACGCGCTCGTTCTCAGCATCGAACTCAAGGCGGTCGACCTGATCGCCCCACAGCAGGCTGGTATCACCGGGATCGGTGATCTTCACCTTGCGAAGCATCTGGCGAACGATGATTTCGATGTGTTTGTCGTTAATTTCGACACCCTGGAGACGGTAAACCTCCTGGACCTCGTTGAGCAGATGCTCCTGGAGTTCCTGGGGTCCACAGACCTCGAGGATTTCGTGGGGTACGACAGGCCCCTCGGTAAGCTGCTGGCCTTTCTTCACAAAATCGCCCTTGAAGACGATGATGTGCTTGGCGAGAGGAATCAGGTGCTCCTCTTCGGCGCCAGTCGCCTGATCGCGAACGAGCAGACGGCGCTTGCCGCGGACGGTGCCGCCGATGTCGACGATACCGTCAATCTTGGCGATCTCCGCTGCGTCCTTCGGACGGCGGGCCTCGAATAGCTCGGCCACGCGCGGGAGACCACCCGTAATGTCTTTGGTCTTGGCGATCTTACGCGGAGTACGCGCAAGACGGGTGCCGGCGGAGATTTTTCCGTTCTCCTTCACTTCGATGTGAGCACCGGCCGGGATCGAGTAGCTGGCCAGGACTTCCTTGGCATCGTCCACGATGACGATCTGCGGGTGCAGATCTTCCTTGTGTTCGATGACGACGGTGCCCATGACGCCGGTGGCTTCGTCGACCTCCTTGCGGACGGTGACGCCCGGGATCATGTCGCGGAACTCGACCTTGCCGCCCTTTTCGGTGATGATCGGCACGTTGTACGGGTCCCACTGGATGAAGGTCTCACCCTTCTTGACCGAGGCGCCGTCGGCGATAGCGATCACGGAACCGACAACGATGTTGTAGCTCTCGAGTTCGCGGCCGTCCTTGCTGTGCACGCTGACCGTACCGTTCTTGTTGAGAACGACGTAGTTGTTCTCGGTCGTTTCCACGACCTTGAGTTCGTTGAAGCGAACCATACCGTCGTTCTTCGCCTTGATGATGGGCTGCTTGAAGGTCTGGCTGGCCGTACCACCGACGTGGAACGTACGCATCGTGAGCTGAGTGCCCGGCTCACCGATCGACTGAGCGGCAATGATGCCGACAGCCTCGCCGAGCTTGACGATGTTGCCAGTGGCCAGGTTGCGACCGTAGCACTTCGCGCAGATACCGCGACGGGATTCGCAGGTCAGGGCCGAGCGGATCTTGAGCTGCTCGAGACCGATCTTTTCCAGAGCGGCAGCCGTTTCCTCGTCGATGATCTGGCCCGACTTGAGAATCGACTGGCCGGAGACGGGGTCCTTGACGGTTTCACAGCTGGTACGTCCGATGATGCGGGTGGACAGGCTGACCACCTCTTCGTCGCCTTCATAGATCGGGCGGACGATGATACCATTGATGGTACCGCAATCATCCTGGGTGATAATGACGTCCTGAGCGGCGTCGACGAGCTTACGGGTCAGGTAACCCGAGTCAGCCGTCTTGAGCGCCGTATCGGCCAGACCCTTACGGGCGCCGTGGGTCGAGATGAAGTACTCGAGCACGGAGAGACCTTCGCGGAAGTTCGAGATAATCGGCGTCTCGATGATTTCGCCCGAGGGCTTGGCCATGAGACCGCGCATACCGGCGAGCTGCTTGACCTGGGTGCGGTTACCACGAGCGCCGGAATCCACCATCATGAAGACGGGGTTCATATCCTTGCGACCGTCGTTGAACTCCAGGGTACGGAAGAGGGCGTTGGCCAGCTCTTCACCCGTGTGGGTCCAGATGTCCTGCACCTTGTTCTTGCGCTCACCGTCGGTGATGATACCGCGGCGATACTGCTTCTCGACCTCGGCGATTTCCCGGTAAGCCTTCTCGAGCTGAGCAGACTTCTCTTTCGGGATGATCATGTCGGTGATACCGATCGAGATACCGGCCTTGGTGGCGGAGCGGAAGCCCATCTCTTTCAGGCGATCGAGCGTCTCGACCGTGCGCTGCTGGCCCACGGCTTTGTAACAACGCCAGATAATGTCGGAGAGCTGCTTCTTGCCGCAAACCTTGTTGTAGAAACCGAGTTCCGGCGGCCAGATCTCGTTGAAGATCACACGACCAGCGGTGGTCTCAAGAATCTTCGTCTCGGTGTTGCCGTAAACAGTCGGCTTGCCCCCGAAATTTGGGTTCTTGTAGCGGATGCGGGTGTGGGTGACCACCGCGCCCTCGGAAAGAGCGAGTTCCACCTCGGCGGCGTTGGCGAAGAGCGGGAGACGATTCTCCCCCTTCTCACCACGCGGAGTCTGCGTGAGGTAGTAGCAGCCGAGAGGAATGTCCTGTGAAGGCGTCGTGATCGGCTTGCCGCTGGACGGCGAGAAGATGTTGTTCGGCGCGAGCATGAGCATGCGCGCTTCCATCTGGGCCTCGACCGAGAGCGGAACGTGCACGGCCATCTGGTCACCGTCGAAGTCCGCGTTGTAGGCGGTACAAACGAGCGGGTGAATGCGAATGGCTTCGCCTTCGATGAGCTGCGGCTCGAAAGCCTGGATCGAGAGACGGTGCAGGGTCGGAGCACGGTTCAGGAGGACCGGGTGGCCCTTGGTCACCTCTTCGAGGATGTCCCACACTTCCGGCGTCTGGCGCTCGATGAGCTTCTTGGCGCTGCGGACCGTATGGACGTGTCCCTGCTCCTTGAGGCGGCGGATGATGAAGGGCTCGAAAAGAACGAGCGCCATCTTCTTCGGCAGACCGCACTGGTTGAGCTTGAGCTCAGGACCGATGACGATGACGGAACGACCGGAGTAGTCGACGCGCTTGCCGAGAAGGTTCTGGCGGAAACGTCCACCCTTGCCCTTGAGCATGTCGCTGAGGGACTTGAGCGGGCGGTTCGCCGCACCGGTGACAGCACGGCCATGGCGGCCGTTGTCGAACAGAGCGTCGACGGCCTCCTGAAGCATGCGCTTTTCGTTGCGAATGATGACCTCGGGCGTCTTGAGCTGCAACAGGGTCTTGAGACGGTTGTTGCGGTTGATGACGCGGCGATAGAGATCGTTGAGATCGGAGGTGGCGAAGCGGCCACCCTCGAGCGGAACGAGCGGGCGGAGATCCGGAGGGATCACCGGGAGCACGTTCAGGATCATCCACTCGGGACGGGTCTTCGACGTCATGAAGCCCTGGACGAGCTTCAGGCGCTTGGCGAGCTTCTTACGGAGCTGCTTGCTGCGCGTGGCCGTCATCTGCTGCTCGATCTCGTCGTGTAGATTCTGCAGGTCGGTCTGCTCGAGGAGCTTCTGGATGGCCTCGGCGCCCATGCCGGCGACGAAATCGTCACCGTACTGGTCCTCGGCTTCACGGAACTCACCCTCGGTGAGCAGCTGGCAACGCTGGAGCGGCGTGCTGCCCGGGTCGATGACGATGTAATCCTCGTAATAGATGACGCGCTCGAGCTGGCGGCTGGTCATGTCGAGCATGAGGCCGATGCGCGAGGGCATGCACTTGTAGAACCAGATGTGCGAAACCGGCACGGCGAGATCGATGTGGCCCATGCGCTCGCGGCGCACGCGGCTCAGGGTCACCTCAACACCGCAACGATCGCAGACCACGCCCTTGTGCTTGATGCGCTTGTACTTGCCGCACGAGCACTCCCAGTCGCGGGTCGGGCCGAAGATACGCTCGCAGAACAGGCCGCCTTTTTCCGGCTTGAACGTGCGGTAGTTGATCGTCTCCGGGTTCTTGACCTCGCCTTTGCTCCAGCTGCGAACGCTTTCCGGAGAGGCGACGGTAATACCGACTTCGTCGAACCCAAGCTCCCTCTGCTCGCCGAAGATTTCACCGATATTGACTTCTTTCATAGTAACTTTCGTATTCTTTCTACGTTACTTCAGCTGTCTCTTAGGCAGCGGATTCTTCGAGGGAAGGTTCGCTTCCGCCGACTCGTACATCGAGGCCCAGGCCCTTCATTTCCTTGATCAGGACGTTGAAGGATTCCGGAGTTCCCGCCTCGAGCGAATTGTCGCCCTTGACGATGGACTCGTAAATACGGGTGCGGCCTTGCACGTCGTCGGACTTGACCGTGAGGAGCTCCTGGAGCGTGTAGGCGGCGCCGTAAGCTTCGAGCGCCCACACTTCCATTTCTCCGAAGCGCTGACCACCGTACTGGGCTTTGCCGCCCAGTGGCTGTTGGGTGACCAGGCTGTACGGTCCGACCGCACGAGCGTGGATCTTGTCGGCAACCAGGTGGCCGAGCTTGAGCATGTAAATGTAACCCACCACGACCTGCTGGTCGAAGGCATCGCCGGTGCGGCCGTCGTAAACGGTCGACTTGCCGGTTTCGGTGACCCAGGTGAAGTTCTCCTGGCTCTTGGCTTCGCGGAGATACTCTTTGATTTTCTCTTCCGGGATACCGTCGAAGACCGGGGTGGCGACCTTGAAGCCGAGCGCCTTGGCGGCAACGCCAAGGTGCGTCTCAAGCACCTGACCCACGTTCATTCGGCTCGGCACGCCGAGCGGGTTGAGCACGATGTCCACCGGGGTACCGTCCGAAAGGAACGGCATGTCTTCCTCGGGAACGATCTTGGCGACGACGCCCTTGTTACCGTGGCGTCCGGCCATCTTGTCACCGACGGAAAGCTTGCGCTTGCTGGCGATGTAGACCTTCACCTGCTTGATGATGCCGGGATCGACGTCATCACCGCTCTCGATGCGGCCGAGGTTCTGCTCCTTCTCGCGCTCGAGGTCTTCGAAGCGATGCTCGTACTGGCCGATGATCTCGCGGATCTTGTTACGGATCGGGCTCGGGTCGATTTCGACGTGATCGTACACGGCAGCCAGCTTGCGCAGGAGCTGCTTGGTGATCTTGCGGTTCGCCGGGATGATGATCTCGCCGGTCTGGGCATTCACCACGTCGAGCGGGATCTTCTCGTTGAGGAGGATGTTGGAGAGCGCGGCGGTGAGCTGCTCATGCAGGTCATCTTTGCGCTTCTTGTAATCCTCGAGGATCATCTTCTGCTGACGCTTGGACTCGGTCGGCGTCATCTTGTTGCGGGTCACTTCCTTCTTGGAGGAGACCTTCACGTCCATGACGATACCGTAGGTGCCGGAGGGCACGGTCAGCGAAGTGTCCTTAACGTCGGCGGCCTTCTCACCGAAGATGGCGCGCAGAAGGCGCTCTTCAGGGGCGAGTTCGGTCTCGCTCTTCGGCGTGATCTTGCCGACGAGGATGTCGCCAGGCTTGACCTCCGCACCGATGCGGATGACGCCGTCGGGTCCGAGGTTCTGCAGAGCCTCCTCGGAGACGTTGGGAATATCGCGGGTGATTTCTTCCGGGCCGAGCTTGGTGTCGCGAGCGCCGATTTCGAACTCGTCGATGTGGATGGACGTGTAAATGTCCTCCTTCACGACACGCTCGGAGATCAGGATGGCGTCCTCGAAGTTGTAGCCGTTCCACGGCATGAACGCGACGAGCACGTTGCGGCCGAGGGCGAGTTCGCCCTTCTCGGTATTCGGGCCGTCAGCGATGACGTCGCCCTTCTTGATGGCCTGGCCCTTCTTGACGATCGGCTTCTGGTTGATGCAGGTGCTCGCATTCGAGCGCATGAACTTGCGCAGTTCGTACACCCACACGCCAGCGGCGGAGTCGTTCTTGATCTTCTTCTTGCCCTCGGGGAGCTCACCATCATTCGTGATGATGATGTGGCTGCCGGTCACGGAGGCGACAACGCCCTCGGACTCGGAGCAGATCACGGCGCGCGAATCGCGGGCGACGCGGCCTTCCAGGCCGGTGCCGACGAGCGGCGCGTCGGAAACGAGGAGCGGCACACCCTGGCGTTGCATGTTCGAACCCATGAGCGCACGGTTGGCGTCATCGTGCTCGAGGAACGGGATGAGGCCGGCGGCCACGGAAACGAGCTGCTTCGGCGAGACGTCCATGTACTGGACCTTCTCGGGCTCGACTTCCACGAAGTCACCACGGTAGCGGGAAGAAACCTTCTCGCTGGTGAAGGCACCGTTGGCGTCGACCGGCGAATTCGCCTGGGCGATCCAGAAGTTCTCGTCGCGATCACCGCTGAGGTACTCGACGATGTCGGTCACGCGACCGTCGACGACCTTGCGATAAGGAGTTTCGATGAACCCGAATTCATTGACGCGGGCAAAGGTGCTCAGCGAGCTGATCAGACCGATGTTCGGACCTTCCGGGGTCTCAATCGGGCAGATGCGGCCGTAGTGCGAAGGATGCACGTCACGAACCTCAAATCCGGCGCGATCGCGGCTCAGACCTCCAGGCCCAAGGGCCGAGAGACGGCGCTTATGGGTGAGCTCGGAAAGCGGGTTGGTCTGATCCATGAACTGGCTGAGCTGCGAACGACCGAAGAAGTCGCGCACAACCGCGCTCAGGGATTTCGGGTTGATCAGCTTCTGCGGCGTGATCTGGTCGACACCGGCATCAAACAGGGTCATGCGCTCGCGGACGAGACGCTCGGTGCGGGCAAGGCCCACGCGGCACTGGTTGGCGAGGAGTTCGCCCACGGTACGGACGCGGCGGCTGCCGAGGTGATCGATGTCGTCGGTCATCCCCTCCCCGCGGCGGAGTTCCACGAGGTACTTCATCGCGGCGATGAAGTCGTCCTTGGTGAGGATGCGCTCCTCGTCGTTGACGCCGAGGTTGAGCTTCTGGTTGATCTTGTGGCGTCCCACGCGGCCGAGATCGTAGCGCTTGGGATCAAAGAACAGGCGCTTGAGCATGCTGCGAGCGTTCTGAACAGTCGGCGGATCGCCAGGGCGCAGCTTGCGGTAGATGTCCTTGAGGGCCTCTTCCTCGTCGTGGGCGGGGTCCTTCTTGAGGGACTTGATGATCGTGTCGTCGTCCTTGGTGTCGACCACCTTGACGGTCTTGTGGCCGAGCGAGATGAGCTGGCGGATGGTGGCGGCGTTCAGCGGCTCGAAAGCGCGAGCCACGGTGATCTCGCCGTCGCGAATGTCCTCGATCAGAACCTTCGTAGCGATCTCCTCCTCGTCGAGATTCTCGGCGAGTTTGAGATCCAGGATGTTGTAAAAAAGCTTGATGATGTCCTCGTCGGACGGGTAGCCGAGGGCGCGCAGGAACGTGGTGGCGAGGAACTTGCGGCGGCGCTTGCGGCGATCGAGGTAAACGTAGAGCAGATCGCTGGTGTCGAACTGCACTTCGATCCAGGAACCGCGATCCGGAATGATGCGGAAACCGTGGAGGAGCTTGCCATTGAGGTGGACGCTCGTCTCGAAGCAGATGCCCGGCGAACGGTGCAACTGGCTGACAACGACACGCTCGGCGCCATTGATGACAAACGTGCCCTGCGGGGTCATGAGCGGGATCTCGCCCATGTACACCTTTTCTTCCTTGGTGCTCTTCTCGTCCTTGTAACGGAAGGTCACATAGAGCGGCGCGCTGAAGGTCTGGCCTTCACGCTGGCACTCCATCGCGGACATCTTCGGGTCGCCCAACTCGTAGCTGACGAAATCGAGGCTGGATTTTTCTTCGAAACCGAAGATCGGGAAAAACTCGCGAAAAACCGCCTGCAGGCCGACATTCTTGCGCTTCGACGGATCTACGTCCTTTTGGAAGAACTCGTTGTACGAGTTGATCTGGAGTTCGATGAGATTTGGCGGCTCGATGGCCTCCTTGAGTTTGCCGAAGTGAATGCGTTCAGACATGGCGGTTATAGAATCGGTATGGAGAGCCGAGTTAACGTCCAGCTCCTGCGACGAAATGCGGGAAAAGCAAAACGCCCTCACGCGAGGCAAGAGTCATCTCTTGGCTCGTGCGGGGACGCAAAATGTTAAAACTTTTCCAGTCGACGCAGATAAGTGGGACGGTATTCGGCGGAATTTTTAATTTTGATCGCCCGCCCCAGGAACGCAAGCCAAAAGTTTTGGTAAACTTTTGGCCGCGTTCCCGCACTTGGCGGGGAAAGGAACTACTTGATCTCGACCTTGGCGCCGGCCGCTTCGATCTTCTTCTTGATCTCTTCGGCTTCTTCCTTGGTGACACCTTCCTTGAGGGCCTTCGGAGCGCTCTCGACGAGGGCCTTGGCTTCGGCGAGGCCGAGGCCGGCAACAGCGGCGCGAACTTCCTTAATGACGGCGATCTTGTTTCCGCCGGCCTCAGCGAGGATGACGTCGAACGCGGTCTTTTCCTCAACCGGAGCCGCAGCGACGGCCGGGCCTGCGGCGGCGACTGCCACCGGAGCAGCGGCGCTCACGCCCCACTTGTCTTCGAGCTGCTTAACGAGATCAGCGATTTCGAGGACGGTGAGTCCGCTGAGCTGATCGACCAATGCTTGTGTATCTGCCATGGTATGTATTTTTTGGTGTCGTCGCGCCCAGAAGCCTCAGGGCATTTGAGGCCGACAGCCGTCGACCCGACGAGGAACCGTTGTGTTTTTGGGTATCCCATGACGCGGCTTCTGACGCCTTGGGAAATTCTTTTCTTTTTAGGCTCCCTGTTCGTCCTTCTCGGCTTTGGCCTTGAGGAGGCGGGCCAGGCTGGCGCCGGGCTCGTTGAGGATGCGGACAAACTGGCTGGCCGGAGTCTGGAGCAGACCGAGGAGCTTGGCCTGGAGAACTTCCTTGGAAGGAAGGTCAGCGAGGGCCTTGACCTGATCGGCGGTCAGAAGGGCGTTATCGAGGATGCCAACCTTGACCGGAGGACGTTCAAACTCGGCAACGAAGGTCTTGAGGATCTTGGCAGCCGCGCAGATGTCGCTCTCGCCAGTGACGATGGCGGACTGACCGCTGAGAGCGTCATTGAGCTCGGGAAGACCGAGATCCTTGACGGCGCGCTTGACGAAGGTGTTCTTGACGACCTGGAAGGTCGCGCCCACGCCGGCGAGGCGGGTGCGGAGTTCCTCGAAATGCTTGACCTGCATGCCGGAGTAGTCGGCAACGAGGAGAAACGGCGACTTCTGAAGCTTGGCTTCGATGTCGGCGACGATAGTGGTTTTTTCGGGTCTCATTGCAGGTGCAGATTAGTTTTTGAGGAACGGAGCAGCGTCAACCGTGACACCAGGGCTCATGGTGGCGCTGAGGGTGATATTTTCAACAAACGCGCCCTTGGCGGTCGCCGGGCGAGCCTTGACGACAGCGTCGATCACGGCGCTGCCATTCTCCACGAGAGCAGTCTCGTCGAAGGAGAACTTGCCGACCGGGACGGCGATGTTGGCGTTCTTGTCGAGCTTGAATTCCACACGACCGGCCTTCACTTCCTTGACGGCCTTGGCGGTGTCGTCGGTGACGGTGCCCGTCTTGGGGTTCGGCATGAGGCCGCGCGGTCCGAGGACCTTGCCAAGCTTCTTGACCTCGGCCATGGCAGCCGGAGTGGCGATGGCGACATCGAAGTCGGAGAAACCTCCAGTGACCTTCTTGAGGAGATCGTCGTAACCGACGAACTCAGCGCCAGCCTCGCGGGCGGCATCAGCGGCTGCGCCGGTCGCGAAAACGAGGACTCGGACGTTTTTGCCGCTGCCGTGCGGGAGCGGGCAGGTGCCGCGGACCATCTGGTCGCTCTGCTTGGGGTCGACGCCCAGCTTGAAGGAAAGAGTGACCGTCTGGTCAAACTTCGGGGCGGGCAGGCCCTTGAGGGTCTTGATCGCTTCGGAAAGCGGGTACTTGCGACTGCCGTCCACCTGCTCGGCGGCGGCACGATAACGTTTGCTGCGTTTGTTAGCCATTTAGGATTTGCAGTACAGACGATCCGCCTCGCGGCGAATCTCCTGCGGTTTGGTTTTATTCAGTGATTTCGATGCCCATCTGACGGGCGGTACCGCAAATCGAGCGGTATGCGGCTTCTTCGGTGCGCGCATTCATGTCCTTGATCTTGATCTTGACGATGTCGAGGACCTGCTTCTTGGTCAGCTTCGCGACCTTGGTCTTGTTGGGCTCCTTGGAACCGGCGGCGAGACCAGCGGCCTTCTTGAGGAGGATCGAGGCCGGGGGCGACTTCGTGATGAAGGTGAAGCTCTTGTCTTTGTAGACGGTGATGACCACGGGAAGGATATCACCCGCCTGCTTCTGCGTGGCGGCGTTGAATTCCTTGCAGAAGGCCATGATGTTGACACCCTGCTGGCCGAGGGCAGGACCGACCGGAGGCGCGGGATTCGCTTGCCCGGCGGGAATCTGCAATTTGATCTGTCCGACGATTTCTTTTGCCATAAAAATGAGAGAGCCGCCGCTCGGGCGGAAAGGGTCAAGAAGCAACCACGAATTGCCCAATCGGGCAAGAAGAAAAACTTTACTTCTTGGAGAGCCTGTAGAAGAGCACCGCCCCCAAGGTGATGAAAAGGATGTTGGGAATCCAGATCAGCAGGGCTGGATGCGCCACCGGATTGTTCCGGAAGGTATCGGCCATGATGATGAAGAAAAAGTAGGTAAATGCCACCACGAGGCTCAGGCCGAAGCCGACGGAGGTCTCCTTGCGGTGGGTGGTAATGCCAAGCGGTACAGCGATGAGGGCGAAGGCCAGGCAGGCTAGCGAGGCGGAGAAGCGCTTGTTCAGCTCCACGGAGGCCTCAAGCATCTTGCCATCAGCACCTTGCGACATGAAGGTGAGAAGCTCAGGCAGCGTATAGGAACTCAGGCGCCGCCCGGTGAGGAATTCGTCGTAAAACTGCTGGAGGGAAATGGGAAAATCGCCCTCTGCCACCACGATGCCCTGGTGAATTTTGGAAATGTCGCGGGGTGACTTTTCATCACGCTGTTCAAACCGGGCATCGAACAGCTTCAGGAGCAGCTGCTTGTTGGGGATGTCCGGCGTGAGGATGCCTTCGCTGGCATAGACCATCTTTGTCGGCTCCCCATCATCATTGATCTCAAAGACGATGAGATTCTTGAGCTTGTCGCCATCCTTGCCGCCCACATAAATGCGCCGGTCAGGGAACTGGTCGACCACCTCATCGGCCCGGAAAACGGCCGCCGGGTTACTCGTGGCGATGTCGACGATCGCCTTGCTCATCTTTTGCTCCGCACGAGGTGCGACGTCGATATTGATCCAGAAGCAGATCCCCGTGAGGACGATGGCGAGAAGGAAAACCGGGATGCAAAGACGGGGAATACTCACGCCGTTGGCTCGAAGGGCGATCAATTCGTTATCCGCGGAGATACGGCCAAAGACCAGCAGAAGCGCAGTCAGGAACCCCCAGGGAATGGTGAACGTCATGGAAAACGGAAGCACCAGTGCCATGAAGGAGACGACGGTGAGGATGGGCACGTCCGGATTGTTGATGATGACATCCAGGAGTTCCTTGAAAAGGTTGCCGAGGACGAGCACCAGACTGAGCACCACGACGCCAAAAAAGGCGGTCGCCACCACGCTCATCCCGACATAACGATCGATAATCTTCATGAACTAAAAAGCCCCTGCCCAAGCGGAAAGCCCGGGCGCGGGGTGAATCACATCAAATAGGCGATGAGGCATGGACGATCAAGCGTTTTGCCCCAACGCGGTTTCTTCCGGGCGCTCGCGCCGGATCTCCAGGGCGACGGCGGCGACAGTGGCCACCGCCAGAAAGCCTGCCGCGACCGCAAACGGGAGAGCCGCATAGGGCATCCGGTGCCCGGCCTCCGAAAACCCCAGCAGCCAGCCTGCGGAGAGCGGCCCGGCAAAGCGGGCCAGACTGCCGGCGGATTGCACCACTCCCAACGCCCTTCCCTGCCACTCCGCTGAGGCGCTGCGGGACGCCAGCGCGGACAGTGTCGGCATGAGGAGACTGTTGCCGATGCCGATGAGGGTCGAGGCCCCGAGCATCACACCCAATGTCCCCGCGAGGGACAACGTGACCAGCCCGGCAAACATGAGCGCGCTCCCTGCCACGGCCAGCAGGCCTTCGCCGAAGCGCTTCACCAGCCGCCCGATCAGGCCGCCCTGAATAAAGACGCCGAGTACGCCGATTCCCGCCAGGATGTAACCCGTGTGAAGAGCGTCGAGATCGAACCGATGCTTCAGATAGAGGGCAAAGAGCGCCGTCATCATCGAAAAACCGGCGATGACCAAAAAGTAGCAGACGAGGCTGGAGACGTACTGCTGCACGCGCACGTGCTGAAAAAGGTCAGGAAAAATGCGCTGCGACTTCTTTGGAGCCGCGTCCGCATGGCGGGATTCCGGCAGGAAAAAAACGATGAAGAGAAAATTCACGGCTGCCAGCCCCGCCGCGATGAACATCGGAGCCGCGTAATTGAAAGTCACCCCGGCCCAGCCGCCCAGGGCAGGCCCGAAAACGAAACCCAGACCGAACGCGGCGCCAAGCAGCCCCATGGCCTTCGCCCGATTCTCCGGGGAGGAGATATCCGCGAGATAGGCCTGGGCCGCGCCGATATTCGCCCCGGCAATTCCGTCAATCAACCGGGCCACGAAGAGCATGAGAACCGATCCAGCCATGCCCATGAGAAGATATCCTGCAATCGTTCCAATGACGCCCAGCAATAGGACCGGCTTGCGTCCGATGCGGTCCGAAACCTTGCCCCAGAGCGGAGCGAAGAAAAATTGAGCCAGCGAAAAAATGCCCACCAGCCAGCCAATCTGCCACGGAGTCGCGCCAAAATGCTCGGCATAAAGAGGCAATACCGGGATCACAATCCCGAAGCCGAGAATGTCGATAAAAACGGTAAAAAAGATCGCGATGTATTGCAGCGGACGTCTGTCCATGAGAGAGGAACACATTCAACAGGACTTCCCGCGCAAAAGCAAGGGCGCGACATGATTTGTCCGACGGTTGCGTAGGCGTTGCACATTACCCGAAAATCTGAAAAGTTAGTTCCCACTATTTGTTCATGGCCTCTTCCCCAAATCCGACTCCGACTCGCTGGTTTCCAACTCTCCTCTGGGGCAATTCCGTGGCGCTCTCATGGATGTGGGGCCTCGGATTGTTTTTCTCCGTTCAGTTTTCGACACAGTTCGGCCTGTTTGGCCTGCTGATTTTTGCCATTACGAATGGTCTCGGATTGCTGTGCTTCGGCCTGGTCACGCATCACATCGCGCGACGCGAGCCCGGGTCGGAATCCCTTGCCCGGTTCTTCACGACATGGTCGCGACCGTTCCGGCTGGTCTTTTTCCTGTACCAGCTCCTGGCGATCACCCTGACGATTTTTGCCTTCATCCGCTACGGGTGGCTCTCGCTCGGCATGCAGCCCTGGCTGCTTTACCTGCCGCTGACCCTGCTGATCGTGCTGGCGGCAGCGATCCTTTTTGGCGAGGAGTTTGACATCAAGAGGATCAAGTACAGCCACGGCGTGCTGGGCCTCATCCTCGCTGCAGCGGTCGCCGTACTGATCATTAACGCGATCCAATCGGGACCCGTCACCGCACAGGGCCAGCCGAAGATGCTTGCTCCCGACTGGAATTTCTGGGGCTACGTCATTCCGATCATCATCGGCTTCCTGGTCGGCCCATGGCTCGACCTCCAGCAGTGGCAGCGCGCCATCCAGATGCACCGAGAGCGTGTTTCCATCGCCGCCGCGTACTGGGTGGGGTCGATCCAGTTCACCCTGATGCTGATTTTCCATGGCACGATGACTCTCTGGGCACTGGGCCATGGCGCCAGCCAGTATCTGCGCCAGGGTGTCGGCAACTACACGTACGGCCACGAGACGCTGGTGCTCCAGTTCTTCGAACATGCCTCTCCGTGGGTCTTCGGCGCGTACGCTGTGTGGATTTGCGTGTGTGTGCTGACCACGCTGGACAGCGGCTACATCTCGCTGCGCTGGTTCCTGCAGGACAACGCCGCGTTGTCGAACAACCCGCTCTTTGCCCTGATCCCGAAGCGGCTCATCACATCGCCGATCCCGATCTTCATCTTTGCCGGTGTGATCGCGCTCATTGCCGCGGTGCTCAAGATGGAGCTCGAGTACTTCATGATCTTCTACGCGACGTTCTTCGTCGGGTACTCCGTGCTCTCGATCGCCCGATGCTACGTCATCACCCCGGCCAATGCCATTCCGCAGGTCAAGATGTTCTGCATCGGCAGCCTCGCGGTGGTGATCTTCGCCTACGGGTATTTCCTGCGCCTTCCGCTCTTCCAGATCATCGGTTCGCTCCTGCCGCTGGCTTACGTCGTGTGGCTGCTCTTCAAGCCGGGCTCCCCGCAGGAGTTCGTCAGCGACTCCGAGGAGCTCTCCGCCCCGTCGCAGGATATCGGCCCCGCCACGGCTCCAGCACTGGCTCCCGCCGCTACGGCCGACGCACCTGCGCTGCCGGGCTCGCATCCGGTCGGCGGCCATTTCGAAGGCAAGTGGTTCGTCCATTCCTTCGTGGCGACCTATGCGGATACCAACTCCGTCGGCAACGTCTACTTCGGCATGTACGCGATGTGGGTGGGCAAGACGCGCGAACTGTTCTTCAACCAGGTGATGCCGAAGTTTGACCTGAAGAACACTCCATTCTACATCCTCACCCGTTCGTTCGAGCACAAGTTCGTGCGTGAGACGCGCGAATTTGAGACCGTGAGCGTGCGCATCCGCATCGCGAGCTATAACCGGAAGTTCGTCATCCTCGAGCATGAGATTTACGACTCGGCCCAGAAGCTTCTCGGGCATGGCAAGCAGTCGCTGCTCTTCGTCGCCTCCACCGACTACAAACTCATCGACCTCCCGGCCGAAGTGACCTCGGCCTTCATGGTATACACATAGGAATGATGCGATCCCGACTACTGGCCGGAGCGGGAGCGCTGGCCGTCCTGGCGGGCTGCCAGCCGCCCAGCACCAAACCTGTCCTGCCGGCGGAGTCCCCCACTCCCACCCCGGCGGTCACGCCGGTGGTCGCAACATCCACCCCCTCACCCACGCCGATCCCGGTGCCGGCCTTGCCCCGGAAGCCGGTGGAGTTTGGGAGGATGTTCAACGGGGTCACGTTCCAGACCAAGTTTGCCACGCCCGCGAGCGAGGAACTGGCCTCGGTCGAGCGCACGCAGGACAAGTCCTACGAGGTTGAAATCACTTTCACCGCGAAGCTGCCCCGGCCAAGCCGCAGCCTTGAAGACCTGGCAAAGAACGATCCCAAGCTGCCGCATGTCCTCAACCAGATGGCCACCCTGGTCGGAAACGCGAAGGTGTCGCCATTCTTCGACAAGCTCTACAGCACCAAGATCGAGGCGATCCGCAGCCAGCTCTTTCAGTTGGACGAAGTGCTCTCGCGCCACAACTTCTACGACTGCGAGACCATGCTGGAACTCACGTCGCCCGATACCGGACGCAAGGCGCTCCTGCTCATCGGCGACATGGATGTCAATGTCGACGGGACCGACGGTGACCGCAATGTGCCGGTCGATGACTCCGGCCGCTTTTTCCAGCCGCAGACGAGCTATCGCTGGAAACGCACCACGGATCGCGTCAATCCGATCCTGCCCCACTACCAGCAAAAGCTCGCCGACCTGAAACGCGAGTACGCCATCTCCGGCCTCACTGCCGCCCGCAACAAGGAACTCCAGCAGGCCATCGACCAGACGACGCGGACGATCAACGACCTGAAGACCTACAGCTTTCTCATCTCCTCGACCGACCCGTCGATCGTGATTCCCACCTTCATGATCAACGACAAGGAGAACCCCTTTGCGCCGAAGGTGGGAGATTATGCCGCCGTGATCTACAACGGCGTGGTCTATCCTGCCATCGTCGGCGACGCGGGGCCATCGGCCAAAGTGGGAGAGGCCTCCCTGCGCCTGGCCCGGGAGATCAACCCCAAAGCATCCTCCATCGCGCGACCGGTCAGCAACATCAAGGTGGCCTACCTCGTGTTCCCGGGAACGGCGGACCCGGCCGCCCAGCCCAACCTCGCGGACTGGCGGACGAAGTGCAAAAAGTACCTCGATGAGATCGGCGGAGCCGCGCCGGAGATCTTTTCCTGGCCGGATATCGTGCCGCCATGGCCGACGCCAACTCCCACTCCGACGCCAACCCCCACTCCGGAACCATCGCCAAGCGCGTCTCCGGGAGCTTCGCCTGAGGCCACGACGATTGCCCCGCCGCCACCGAACACGACGGTGAATCCCAATTTCATCATCGAGACGCCCCAGCCGTCTCCTTCCGCGTCGGCGTCGCCGACTCCCGCCCCGACGCCCAGCCCGAGCCCGACGCAGCCTCAACCTGCTGTCGTTACGCCTGCTGACGCCACCTCTCCCGCCCCGACCCCGTGATCACACCCGAGCAGCTCCGGCAACTCCTTTGCGCTCTGGGTGATCACATCCAGTCTCGCATCATCAGCAACCGCGCCGGGAAAACCATCGAGGATCTTTCCGGCATCGCCGCCCAGACCACGGCCGACACGATCTACCAGATCGATCGCCTGAGCGAGGCAGCCATCGCCGAGTGGTTTTCCACCTGCTGGCCAGCGGACGAGCCCGTGCAGGTCGTGATGGAGGGCATCGAGGACGACCAGCCGTTTTGTTTTCCCGAGGGTATTGACATCTCCTCCACCCGCTGGAAGTGCATCCTTGATCCGATCGACGGCACCCGGTGCATCATGCATGACAAGCGCAGCGCCTGGGCGCTGGCGGGCATCGCGCCGCAAAAGGGCGCGGACACCCGGCTGTCCGACATCGTGGCGGCCGCGATGACCGAACTGCCCACTACGAAGCAATGGCGGGCCGACCAGATCAGCGCGACCCGGGGAGGCGGCTGCGTTTTCACCTCCCGCAATGTGCTCGATGGCAGCACGGCTCCGCTCCACCTCCAGCCATCGCAGGCCACGAAGTTCGAACACGGCTTTTCCTGGCTGGCAAAGTACCTGCCGGAGGGCCGTACTCTGACCTCGCAGATTGAGGAGGCCCTCTGGGAGGAGCTGACAGATTACAACGGCACCGCTCCCCTCCAGGTTTTTGACGACCAGTACATCAGCACCGGGGGGGCGTTTTACGAAATGCTCTCCGGCCACGACCGGCTCGGCGGCGACATCCGCCCGCTGGTCTTCGCCCGGCTCGGGCTCGACGCCGCCCTCGTCTGTCATCCGTACGACGTTTCCGCGGCGCTGGTCCTTTCCGAGGCCGGAATCATCTACGAGCATCCGCTGGGCGGCTTCCCGGATGCCCCATTGAACACCACACACCCGATGGCCTGGGTGATCTATGCCAATCCGGCAATCGCCGCCAAAGCCCGCCCGGTGTTGCAAAAACTCCTGAATCGCTTCCTCGCATGACCCGCGAATCCCTGCTGGCCGGCGTCGCCGTGGCCATCCTCCGCCTGCTCTTCTGCACCATCCGCCTCAAGGTCGACGACTACTCGGCCATCAAGAACGACACCTCGGGCAAGTCGATCATCCTGTGCTTCTGGCACAATCGCATCCTCGGCATTACCGTTTCCTTCCTGCGCCTGTATCCCGCCATGCAGCGCAAGGGCGTGACCGTTCTCACCAGCCCGAGCAAGGATGGCGAAATCCTCGCCCAGATCATGGCAGGATTTCGCATGGGGGCGATTCGCGGGTCCAGCTCCCGCCGGGGTTCCCAGGCCATGCGCGAGCTCGTTCGCGCGGTGGACAAGGGGACAGACATTGCCGTGACGCCTGATGGCCCGCGCGGTCCATGCTACAAGCTCGGTCCCGGCGTCGTCTTCCTCGCCCAGACCACCGGCACCCGCATCTTCCCGCTGCATGCAAAGTTTTCCCGCTGCATCCGGCTGAAAAGCTGGGACCGTTTTATCATCCCATTGCCCTTCTCGACCATCTCGGTCAAAGTGAGCGAACCGATTTCCGTACCCGCCGAACTGACCCCGGAGGAGTTTGAAAAGGTGCGGCTTGATTTGGAAACCACCTTAAAAAATGAAGCAGATTGACGGAGCCGCCGTAGCCCAGAAGGTCCACCAGGAAACCCGCCAGCGTATCGAGGCGCTCGCCGCGCGCGGCATCCAGCCCGGCCTCGCCGTGGTGCTCGTCGGTGACGACCCGGCCTCCCGCGCCTATGTGCGCTCCAAGGACAAGCGTGCAGCGGAGCTTGGCTTTTATTCCGTCAAAAAGGAACTGCCCGTCACCACGACCCAGGAGGAACTCCTTGCGGTGGTCCAGGAACTGAACAGCGACCCGGCGATCCACGGCATCCTCGTCCAATCGCCTCCGCCGAAGCAGATCGATGAAGCTGCCATCGTGCGCGCCATCGACCCCAACAAGGATGTCGACGGGTTTCATCCGGTAAATGTCGCCAAGCTCGCTCTCGAAGATCCGACAGGTTTTGTGCCTTGCACTCCGCTCGGTTGCATCCGCCTGCTGGAGGAAGCCGGAGTTTCCACCGCAGGGGCCAACGCCGTCGTCGTCGGCCGCAGCATGATCGTCGGCAAGCCCATGGCGCTGCTCCTCATGCGCCGAGGCAAAGGCGGCGATGCCACCGTCACCGTCGCGCACTCGCGCTCAAAGAATCTCGCCGCCATCACGCGCTCGGCGGAAATCGTGATCGCCGCCGTCGGTCGTCCACATTTCCTCGGCGCCGACCATATCGGCGAAGGCGCCGTGGTCATCGATGTCGGCATCAACCGTATTGACGATCCCACCTCGCCCAAGGGCACCCGCCTTGTCGGCGATGTGGATTACGATGCGGTGGCCGCCCGTTGCGCCGCCATCACCCCCGTGCCCGGCGGCGTGGGTCCGATGACGATCGCCATGCTCATGGCGAATACGGTACAGGCCTGCGAACAGCTTACGAAGTAACCTGCCATGGAGCGACTAACCAGCAAGCGACTCATCCCGCTTGGCTTCATGTCGCTCTTCATCTTCTCTTCGGCGATGTTGGTCGGCTTGCTGGTGCAGCCGATCAACTCGGGACTGGCACGCCTCGCCATCTGTGCCTTCGGCCTGCTTTCGACAGTCTCCGCCACGGTCCTTTTCTGGCGGCATCGCTGGTTTCAATGCGTGATCGGTTGCGCATTCATCATTATCGCAGCCATCGCCCTCTGGCCATCAGTCTCACCCGGCAACCTCCGCACTCGTTACGTTGCCAAGTTAAGAACATTCGAGGGTACGCCCTACGTCTGGGGCGGAGAGGGTCGGCTGGGTATCGACTGCTCAGGTCTACCTCGAACAGCCTGGCGAAAAACGCTTTTCGACGAGGGACTCCGCACGATGAATCCTTCTTTGATACGGCAATCCTTTCTATCGTGGTGGAACGACGTGGCGGCGCGGGATCTGCCTGCCTCGGCAGACTACCGACGTTTGGAGTTGAATGGCAGGCTCTCCCAGCTTCCTTATGAACGCCTGCAACCGGGCGATCTCGCCGTGACAAGCTCCGGCGTTCATTGCCTGGTTTATCTCGGCAATGGGGATTGGATCGAAGCCGATCCGGCAATGGGCAAGGTCATCATCCTGAACAAAAGTCAGCCGGACTCCTGGCTCTCCGCCCGGTGCGTGATCGCACGCAGGGCGGATTTTTAGCTACTTCCCGTTTCGTTCCGCGACGAAGCGCTCGAAGGCCTGGAGCGTTTCATTGCTCACGTGATGCTCGATGCCCTCGGCATCAGCTCGCGCCGTCGCAGAGGAAACACCCAGCGCTTCAAGGAAGGCAACGACGGTTTGATGGCGGGCCTTGGCCTTGATGGCGAGGCGCTTTCCGGCGTCGGTTAGAAAAATCGAGCGATAGGGTTGAGTCGTTACCAGACCATCGCGCTGCAGCCTCTGCACGGTACGAATGACTGTGACATGGGTCACGCCGAAGTTGCGCGCCAGATCGGTCGCCCGCGCCTCGCCTCGCTCGGCCAGGAGGTCGGCGATGGCCTCGACATAGTCCTGCGCCCGCTCCTGGGCATGCTGCTGGCGGGTACGGTGTTGATGGAGGGCGCGCTCATCGCTGGAAGGGGCCAGCACGGTCGAGGGCTTCATTTTTGGCACAGGCATCCCTCCTCTTTTGCCACAAGATGGCAGCGTTGACAAATCCGATGCAGCCCGTTTCAGCGGGGCTGCTTTGCGGCGGGCTGCGTCCACTCGGCCTGACGAACCGCCTCGAGGGATGCACGAAAGCCCGGGTCCCGCATGAGACTCTGGTAGATCAGCTTGCCCAGCTTGCGGCCAGCCTCAAGGTCGGTCAGATAATGCTCCCCGGCCAGGATGCGATCGGTGGCGACTTTTTGCGCACACAGGGAAATCTCACGCTTCTTCGAGGGATCAAGCTCCGTCAGGAGCATGGCATAGAGACGGCTCCGCGTACTATGGCCGCTGGGATAGGAATATCCCGCCTCGGCCGGGACATAGATGGACACCTGGCCCGGGTGCGCCTGAAAGGGCCGGACGCGCTGGTAGTGGTTTTTGAGACCGGTGATGATCAGGTTGGCATCGCTGGCGACGCGGCTGAAAAAGGCGGCCGTTTTGGGAAACTTCTCAGCCGTAAAATCGTTCCCCAGAGCCTCGGCAAAGGTAAACACGGTAAGCCGAAACGTCACCTGGGCGTGAGCCAGCTGCTTCTGGGACATGCTCTCCTGCCGGGCGCGGGCGTCCTGCAGATCGAGCCGGTCGCGAAACGACCCCGTTCGAGGCGGAGCGGGCAGCTTCTCGATAAAATACTCCAGGGAAGGAAGGTTCCATTGCGGCCGGGGAGCGGGCGTCGCAGATGGGGCTGCAGGAGCGGCGTGGGCAACCGCTTCCGCACAAAGAAGTAAAACGAGGTACAGCGGGAGGAGAAAAAATAAACGACCTGCCATAGGTGCTTCCGCTCTGCTATCAGCCCGCCGTTACATTGGTCAAGCCGACACCGGCTGGATTCCCGCCTTGCCAATCTTCCGACGAAGGACGAGACTTAGGCCATGCCCCCGGGATTCGTCACAGCCAGACGAGTCGTACTGTTTACCGTCGCCGCCATCATTCTGTATATTTTCTGGATCGGCCCCGATCGTTTTGCCTGGGAAAGCTTTGGCACATGGATCTTCTCGCCGCTGATTTACCTAAGGATGGTTCCCGATCCGCTTAAGCACTGGCTGGCTAACGCCATGTTGCACGCTCCGATCATCGGGCATGCCTTCTGCGTGATCCCGATTGCCATGCTGGTGGCGGCCTTCGTCCTCGGGATTCATGCGTTCATGCGCGATTCACTGCGCAGCGCCTATGTTTCCTTCAGCCTGACGGCGCTGGTTTTCTCCGTCTACCACATCATCCAGCCAATGGGTGTCACGGTGGTCTACTACTAGAGCATCGCCTGAAAGGATCCGGCAAGAACCGGAGAGCCTCCCTGCCCCGATGCTCAGAGAGGGTAGATCGGCAGCACCTAGTCGTCGCCATCGAGGCGGCCCGGCAGAACGACCTCAAACATCATTTCGCCGCCCTTGCCCAATCCCGGACGGGGTTCCAGGCTGAGAGATTGATAAACCTCCTCGAGCGCCTTCGGATCATTTTTCAACTCCGGGTACATGGTTTTCAGGCGTTCCTTCACCCAGCGTTTGGCCATCATTCGCTCGATGGGGGCAATGGGGGGAGGCGCGCTGAACTTGCTCCGAAAAAACTCGATGATCGCGCTCGACATCCCCGCATACCGTACGCGTGCCGGGATAAACCGCAAAGCGAGAATTCCGCGCCATCATCCCTCTGTTTTGGCCTTTTCAGAGACGATGTCCCCCTCTAGGAATGGACCGTGGTTCCGTCCCTGTTTCAAAAGAAGACCCTCTGGGCAGCCATTACCGCGTTCTCCTGCGTGGTCATTTTTGCCGTCGTCGCCTTTGCCGGGTGGCTGATCGTGAGCGCGATTTCCTACCTCCAGCCGGTGCTCATTCCGATCGCCATCTCAGCGATCCTGGCCTTCCTGCTTGATCCCGTTGTCCGTCTGCTTGAGAAATGGCGCTTCTCGCGGACCTGGGCGGTATTGACCGTCTTCTTCACCGTCGTCCTTTTTGGCGCCACCGTCATTCTCGGTCTCGTTCCGACGGTGTCGCACCAGGCGGGCGTACTGGCCAGAAACATGCCAGCGTACACGGCCAAGGCCCAGGCGTTATTCACCCAAACCCTGGAGCAGGTGAGACACCTGAGCCAAAAACCCTGGCTCCAGAAGCAGACCGATCCCGAGACGCCAGTCGATCCGATCGCCAACTACATCTCCTCGACCGTCGACAATGGCATCGGCTGGCTGCAAAAGGAGGTGCCCAACATGGCCGTGGCGACCGGTGGATTCCTCCATCGCAGCGTAGGGGGATTCCTTGGTGTGTTTGGTTTCCTTCTGAGCCTGGTGCTGGTGCCGATCTTCCTGTTCTTCTTTCTCAAGGAAGGCCGGGCCATCTCGCGCAACTGGAGCAAATACCTGCCGATGCGGGCTTCCCCGCTGAAAAGTGAGATCGTTTCCCTCTTCACGGAGATCAACCGCTATCTCATCAACTTCTTCCGGGGCCAGTTGCTCGTCAGCCTCGTGGATGGAGCGCTCATCGCGGTCTGCCTCCTTTTTGTGCGCCTGGAGTTTGCCCTCATCATCGGCCTGTTTGTCGGCATCCTCGGCCTCATTCCATATCTCGGCGTCCTCATCTGCTGGATTCCCGCCGTGATCATCGCCGCGGCCCAGTTTGGTGATTGGTTTCACCCGCTCCTCGTCACGATCATCTTCGTCTGCGTGAACCAGATCGACGGCCTTTTCATCGCGCCCAAAATCGTCGGTGAATCCGTCGGCCTCCATCCCCTCACGGTCATTATTTCCGTGCTGGCCTGGAGCTTGATCCTGGGCGGACTGCTGGGAGCACTGCTCGCGGTGCCTCTGACCGCCTCGATCAAGGTGCTGCTGAAGCGTTACTTCTGGGACCGCCCGGCCGCGGTCGATCCCAAGCTGTTGGAACCCGACCCTGTGGAAACGCCCCCCCCGGCTAACCCTGCTTGACCCGGTAGTCGATGTGGCGGGATTGCAGCCAGCGGACGCCGAGCATGTCGGTGGTCGCCTTGATGGCGCGATTGCCCAGGCCATACTTGCTGACTCCGTACTGACGGGCGCGGTGATTCACGGGAATCTCGACGATCCGGTAGCCCGCGTTTTTCACGAGGGCGGGAATGAACCGATGCACGCCCTTGAACGGTACGAGCGCGGCCGCACACTCGCGGCGCATCGCCTTGAGCGTGCAGCCCGTGTCGCGCACGCCGTCGCCGACGAACCGGCTCCGGACGAAGTTTGCCACGCGGCTGGTGATTTTTTTCACCACGGTATCGCGGCGTTTTGCCCGGTAGCCGCACACGAGATCTGCTCCCCGGGAGATTTCCTCCAGGAGCCGGGGAATGTCCTTCGGGTCGTTTTGCAGGTCGCCATCGAGCAGGACGATCACGCTCCCCCGCACCGCGGAGATCCCGGCGATCATCGCCGCGCTCTGGCCCGCGTTTTTCTCAAACTCCAGCACCCGCACCTCGGGCGTGCGGTCGATGCGCGCCACCGTCGCATCCGAGGACCCGTCGTCGACCAGGATCAGTTCGTAATTGCGCCCGGCCAGGGCTTCGCCGATCTCCCGCTGGAGGATGGCGACATTGTCCTCCTCGTTGTACAAGGGGATGACCACGGAAAAGTCAGGGATGTTCACAAAGGCAGCGTCTGGTAATTCTTACAAAGATAGATGTAGAGAGGATTGCGGTGCGCACCGCGCAGGGGAAACTCCTCGAGGAGGGTCACGGACTCAAAGGCGGCCTTGATCGTCTGCGGCACCTCGTCGGCTTTCTCCTCGGTAATGTACAACGCGCTGCGGCCCACGAAGGGATTCTCGCCCTTCTGCTCGGTGTAGTACTCGTCGACGACGCGGGTGCTCTCGACAAAATCGGCGTAGGTCGGCCAGAGCGAGTACTGGCTTGAGATGTCCTGGGACTCCCCGACATAGACGACGGGATGCCCGGCGGGAGGCATGAGGCTGTCCTTGAGATAATAGCCCAGAGCGGAGGCCAGCGATGGGTTCTCAGCGACGAGGAACAGCCCTTCGTTATCCTGCCTTAACTCCCTCAGGAAGACATCGCGCGCATGCGCGGCGGCGCTGTCCCAGGCCCGGCCGTCATCCATCGACGCGGCCGCCGCATGCAGCGAAAACCCGAGCGCCAACACCACAGCGGTACCGCCAGCCCATCGCCCGCCGGGGATGAGATCAACGAAATCGCGCGCGCGAACCAGCAGGATCGGCACGGCCAGCAGGAAGAAAAACGCCGCATCCCCGCCGTGGTAAAGCATGTAGAGACTCAGCAGCACGAACGGCATGGCCGCGAGAAAGAGAAAGCGCGCGCGAACATGGGCGCGCGCACCGCTTGCGAGCATCGCCCAGGTCCCAAGCAGCGTCACCGCGACAAGGGGCGAGATGAAGTAGAGCAAGGACACCAGCGAGGCGAGGAATCCCCCGCTATCGAAATGCCAGAGGCTGCGCAAGGTGCCGGGCATCATGGGAATCCACTCCTGCCCGGCATTCCAGACCAGGGCCGGAAAGAGAAACGCCACAGGCAGCGCCACCAGGATCACCAGCCCGCCGATATCCCGCGCACGGCGATGCTTCGCGCTGGAAAGGACAAAGACGATCACCAGCGGAACGACGCAGATCGCAGCGTAGGAAAACACGCAGGCGGCGCCCAGCGCGACGGCGGCCAGAAACCACCAGACGAGAGAGTCCTTTTCGGCCTCAAAGGCAAGCCAGGCCAGCCACAGGCACAGGATCAGAAGGGCGAGCGCAGGCAGTTGGGGACCAACACGCAAGGCTTGCACATTGAAGCCCGGAAGGAGGTTGAGCACCAACGTGGCCAGGGAGGCGATAGACTCGTTGGCCAGCCTCCGGACGAAAAGAAAGCAGAACACCGAGGCAACCAGAGCCCAAGCCGGAGCGAGCGCCCTCCAGAAGAAATCCCCTCCCCCCAGAGCGTTCACCAGCCCGACCAGGAAAGCCGTTCCCACCGGGCCATCGAAATAGGCAGGCGCCGGGTGCTGGGAACAGAGGTAGTAATACGCCTCGTCGGGCGAAGGCTTTTGCAGCCAGACTATCGCCAGCCTCACGAGAGTCAGCGCGACTACGACGAGAAGAACGATCCGGGCGGGCTTCATGCGGCAAGCAGGGAGGGATGTTGCGCCGAGAAGCGAGGGGCGACCCGGCCGGCCCAGCGACGCCAGAGCACCTCAAGCAGCGCCACGACGAGGAAACCGATCCCGGCCCCGATCAGGCACGAGGTAAGCACGTCGAGGGGCCAGTGGGCTCCGACATATATCCGGCTGTAGGAAACCAGGGCCGCAGGGAGGAAGGCAACCCAACCCCACCGGCGGTAAAAACAGAAAACAACCGCCGCCACGGCAAAGTTGTTCGACGCATGGCCGGATGGAAACGAGTTCCCGGCCGCTCCCCGGATTTTCGCCACGGAGATTTCCTCCTGAAGAGGCTTCGTGATGGACAGGAACCGGGGCTTAGCCCGGGCCAGGTCGAGCGTACGCACACCGGCGACCATGTCGTGCGGGCGGGGACGCCCCACGGCGCCCTTGATCGTATCCACCACCAAGGCGTCGGTGATTCCGACCGCCAGGCCAATGGCAAGGAGCATCGCCCAAGCCCTCCATCCCCCGAGAACGACCGCCAGGACGGCCCCGATGACGAGGAATGGCAGCCAGAAATCAAAACTGGAAACCACGGCCATCAGCCGGTCGAGGGCAGGATGAGCCCAACTGCGGTTGATGAGAAAAAGAAGCTGTTGATCCATCCTGAAAGGCAAGTAGCGTGACGTATGATTTTCCGTTCGGGCCATTTACGCAAGCTAGTTGCTACAGGTTTGGGGATTCTTTGCCTGGCCGCGACCGCCAGCGCGGCTGATCCGACGGCGCAGGAAATCCTCGAAGCCGCCCGGGTGAATCCCCTCGGCAACCAGATTGCCCTCGACGCCCAACTGCGCCGGGGGTCCCAGGCCACACCCTTTACCATCGTAGTGGATGGCGCGGTACGCTTTCAGTTCAAGGCCCCCGATCAGGAACTCGTCCTGGAGCTGGGCGATGATGCTCCGAAGCTCACCGAGCGCATCGGAGGCAAGACCGCTCCGGTCAAACCAGCCCGATTCGATGAGAAGATTCGCGGCTCCGGGGTGACCTACGAGGATCTCTCCCTCCAGTTCCTCTATTGGAAAAATCCCAAATTGATCGGCGAGGACCGCATTAACGGTCGTCCGGCCTGGAAGATCGAGGCACAGGCCCCGCGCGGAGCCTCGCAGTACGGCGTCGCCCGGCTGTGGATCGACAAGGACTCCGGCGCGCTCGTCCGGGTGGAAGGCTACGACATGTCGGGCAAGATGATCCGCCGCTTTGAGGTCGTCTCCGCCCAGAAGCTCGACGGCCAGTGGATGCTCAAGCAGATGCGCTTCGAGGCCCTCGATCCGGATACCAGGAAAGTCACCGACCGCACCTATCTCGAGGTGCTCGGCAAGGCCGCCAACTCGTAGGGCTTTTCACCGAAATCTCTAAGCAAAGAACCGCTGGGGGGCCTTCACCGGCTGGTGCGTGGTCAGCCGGCCGACGAACCGCTCCCAGCTCGCCTGCCCCGCCAGGATCTCGATCTCGACGCGCAGGTAATACATCGGCACCTCGGGGTCGATGATGCGCGGGATGCGCACGGCGTCCTTCTCCGTCGTCAGGATGGCCTGGATGTCGCGGCGTGCGCACCGGCGGATGAACGCCTCGATTTCCTTTTTCGTGTACCGGTGATGGTCGGTGAAGGACTTTGCGATCTCGATCCTGGCCCCGAGCTTGCGCAAGGCATCCTCAAAGCTCGCCGGCATGGCGATGCCGCAGATCGAGCCGACCGTCATTCCCTTGAGAAACTCCAGGGGCTCGTTTTCACCGGTGAAAACATTGGTCACATGCGTCGGCCGGTGGGAGCACTCGATGATGTCCGCAGTGCGGTTGTGGGTGCGGATGCGGTCGATGAGATCAGCGTTGTCGGCCCCGGTGCATTTCGTGATGAAAATATGCGTGGCGCGCCGCAGATTCTCCGGCGGTTCCCGCAAGGTGCCGCGCGGGAGCAGGTATTCGTTGCCAAAAGGAGCCTGCCGGTCAACGAGGGCCACCTCGATGCCGCGCTTCATGCGCACGTACTGGTATCCGTCATCGAGCAGCAGCGTATCCGCACCGAAATGCTCCACGGCGTATTGACCGCTCTTCACCCGGTCCCGGTCCACCAGCACCACGACGCCGCGCAGGTTGTTTGCGAGCATGAAGGGCTCGTCGCCCGCCGTGCGGGAATCCAGCAGGAGGGTCTGCCCGTCGGAAACCACACGAGGCACGAAGACCGCCTTCTTCTTGGCGAGCTTGTCCCAAAGGCGCAAAAGCAAGGGACGCGGCACGCTCTTGTAGCCGCGGCTCAGGATGGCGACCTGTCGCCCGCCTGCCTGCAAGGCCCGGGCCAGCATCTCGACCACCGGCGTCTTGCCCGTGCCTCCCACGCTCAGGTTGCCCACGCTGATCACGAGGCAGCCGACCGTGCGGGGACGCATAACCCTCCCCCGGTACAACGAGAGGCGCGCCTGGACGATGCCGAGATAAATCCGCGAGAGCCCGTAAAGGAACCACCGCAGGATATCCGCACGCCGCCCGTAGCGACGCTCGAGGATGACGTCGATGGCAAAGGTTTCAAGACCTTCCAGCCAGCGCCGCATATCAGGAACGCACCTTGACCCGCACGCCCTTGTTATCCGCCTGAGTGATGAAAACCTGCGTATTCTGCAATCCGCTCGCCTCCTGCATCGCCCGGGCCACCTTCTCGGGATCGGCCAGAGTCACGCAGGCGATCGTCGAGCCGGAGCCGCTCAGCCATCCGCCGAGCGCACCGGCTTTTTCTCCGGCTGCGATGACCTCGTTTAGGCAGGGAATCAGCGGCAGCCGATAGGGCTGGTGGAGATGGTCGGCAAACGTCCCGCGGAGGAGGTCATATTCTCCGCTGGCAAACGCCGCGGAGATCGCCGCCGCGTTGGAGGCGGACACCACAGCATCCGCGAACGGAATGGCCGCAGGCAGCGCCTTGCGCGCGGCCGGGGTCTCAACCTCAAAATCCGGGATGAGAAGGACGAATCGCAGCTTCTTGGAAACCTTGTACCGTTGGAAAGAGGCATCCTTGCGAGCGACCGTGAAGCCGCCGAAAGCAGCCGGTGCGGCGTTATCCGGGTGGCCCTCCAGCTCGCAACACAGTTTGTACAGTTCCACATCGCCCAGAGGGGCATCCGCGAGTTCATTGAGGCCGTGGAGCAAACCCAGGCGCACCGTGACACTGCTGCCCATGCCGCGTGAGCGAGGCACCTGCCCCTCCACCGACCAGTCAAAGTCAAATGGCGCGATATCCGCCTTGGTGAAAAACGCCTCGGCCGCCTGATCGGCCATCACGTCCGGACGCCCGGGCGCGGCGCGCACGATCACCTCATTGTAAATCCGGAGGGCGATTCCCAGGCAGTCAAATCCGGGGCCGAGATTGGCCGTCGTTGCGGGTACTTTCGTGCGGACTTCTTTCATGAGTGAGCGGCTCACCATAAAAGGACCACCCCCTCGAAGGAAAGGGAGAAGCTCGCCGGGTCACAAGGAAATCGTACTTCCGGAAAAATCCGCATTTGACGTTTCGCCAAGTTCCCCGGATACTCCCCCACTCGCTGACCACGGTGAGGTGGCTGAGTGGTCGAAAGCAGAGCTTTGCTAAAGCTCCGAGCTCCAAAAGGGCTCCGGGGGTTCGAATCCCCCCCTCACCGCCAGTTTTTCCCAGTCTTCACCGGCCATCTAGACGGGCTCTCCGCCCCGGATGGAAAGGGATCACTCACTCGACGAAACAAACGTGATGCGGAGTCATGTCCTTGTGACAGAGGAGCCCTTTCCACCAGGCTCTCTCAGATCATGCCCCGGAGGCGTTGGCGTTGACTTCCCCTTCCGCGATCTCGGTCAGCTTGAAGTCTGCCGCAGCTTCCTCATCCAGCGTTTTTTGCAGGACCTGGGCGATATCGGAGAGGCCGAGCCGGCTGGCGAGCGCCCGGGCCGTGCCATAGCCAGCCATTTCGTAGTGCTCGACCCGCTGGGCGGCTCCGATCAAGCCAGCGTCCCGCACGTCGGGATTTCCCCCGGCTTTCACGTATTCGGAGGACTCTTTGACGAGACCTTCCATCGCCTTGCAGGTCTCTCCGGTCGGCTTCTCTCCGAGCCCGGAGAATATCTCTTCCAGACGGCGCGCCTGCTCCTCGGTCTCCCGCAGGTGCGACTCAAACGCGCTCTTGAGTCGCGGATCGCAGGCGGCCTCGGCCATTTTGGGAAGCGCCTGAATCAGTTGGGACTCCGCGCTGTAGAGGTCGCGCAGTTCGTTGATAAACAGTTCGTTCAGGTTGTTAAAGGTGGGTGCGAATAATGCCATAACAAGAAGTGTTCGGCGTGAAGCTCGTCTCCGCTCATCAGAAAATACCCTGAGCCAATCATGGGTTCAACCCGACCAGCGATAAGGCATCCGAGACTTGCCTATCGAGAACGAGTCGCCCATCCTCAACGCCAATGGCATCCGATGAACTGATCCAACGCGGCCAAAAATCCGGAGGCCATTCCTGCCGCGTCGAACTCTTCAGCGCCATTTTTTCGAAAACCCGCACTCAGTTCGATGCCTGAGAAGCCACCGCAATCCGACTGGGACGATCAGCTCTCCGGAATCTTTCGCGCCTGTGCGGTCGCCTTGATCGGCGGGCTTCTCATCGGGGTGATCGGAGCAGCCTTTCGAGCGGGCCTGAGCTGGCTCGGCGCCCGGCATCTGGAGTTTGTGGAATGGGCTCATTCCTGGCCCAGCCTCGGATGGGTCTTTCCCATCGTGCTTGGTGCAGCAGGTGCCGCCATCGCCCGGCTGATGGTTCGCCCTCACCCGCTTGCCGCCGGTTCCGGAGTTCAGCATGTGGAAGCCATCATGCGCGACGAGGCCCAGCCCGGCTCGCTCTGGATTGTGCCGATCAAGTTTTTCGGAGGCCTGCTTGCGATCGGCTCGGGACTGGCTCTCGGGCGCGAAGGCCCGACGATTCAGATGGGAGCCACGATCGGCACCGAACTCGCCCGCCGTCTTCGTTGCGTCCGGGATGTCATGCGTGACGTTCAGGCCGCATTGGGAGGAGCTGGCCTTGCCGTCGCCTTCAATGCCCCGGTCGGCGGTGCGCTCTTCGTCTTTGAGGAGGTCGCCCGCTCCTTCCGTCTCCGGCTTGTCCTCGTTACCTTGATCGGTTCCGGCACCGCGATTGCCGTCATGCGAATGATCCTGGGAGCTTCATCCGATTTTCATGTGCGGCCGCTGGACGCTGGTTCGCCCTGGACCCTTGGAGCTTACCTCGTCCTGGGTTGCCTGCTTGGTCTTCTCGGAGTGCTGTATAATAAAATCATCATCTTCGGCCTCGATACCTTCGCCCGCCTGAAGCAGTGGCCGGTGGAAATCCGCGCCGGGGCGGTGGGCGCGATCGTTGGCTTGATCGCGTGGTTCTTTCCGCGCTTCGTCGGCGGCGGAGACGGCATTTCGCAGGAGATTCTCGATGGCGGCATGACTCTCGGTCCGCTCGTGCTAATCCTCCTCGTCCGGTGGGTTATCGGTCCATTGAGCTACTCGGCGGGCACCCCGGGAGGATTATTCTCGCCGCTCCTCCTCGTCGGCGCCTGCCTGGGGGCCATCTTTGCCGGAACCCTCAATACCGTAATCCCTGCTCCGCACGCTCTGTCGGCAATCGCATTTGCCATCGTAGGAATGACCGCATTTTTTACCGGAGTGGTACGCGCTCCGATCACGGGCATCGTTCTCATCGCGGAAATGACAGCCACCACGGCGCTGATGGTGCCCATGCTCGTTGCCTGTTTCGGGGCGATGCTGACCGCATCGCTGGTGCGCGGCGACCCCATCTACGACACGTTGCGCCACCGCATGCTGCAATCCTTCAACCGGATATAGGTCTGCGTGCGATTGCTTCGGTGATCGGAAAGAGGCTAGTCGAGCTCCTGCAGCGTCCGGGCGAGAGCGGAAATCTGCTCCGGTGAATGCGCCGCCGAGACCACCACGCGCAAGCGCGCCGATCCCCGGGAAACGGTCGGGTAGCGGATCGCGGGAACCAGGTAGCCTTGCTCCAGCAGAGCGGCGGCGGCATTGACCGCTTCGCGTTCGTCTCCGATGACGATGGGAAAGATCGCCGTGGGGCTTTCACAGCCGGACTCCTCGGCAAATTGGCGTATGTTCGCCCGCAATCCCGTCACCCGCTCCTGCCCCTCCGCAGTTTCCAGCAATTCCACAGCCGCCCGGGCTGCCGCGGCGACATAGGGCGGCGGCGCGGTGGAATAAATAAAGCTACGGGAGCGATTGATCAGATAGTCGCGCAGAAGCGCGCTGCCGCAGACGTAGGCTCCGGCGGAACCGAGGGCCTTGCCCAGGGTGCCCATCTGGATCTCGATGCGATCGGCCAGGCCCAGCAAGTCCGCCAGCCCCTGTCCCCTCGCCCCCAGCACACCCACGCCATGGGCCTCGTCCACCATGAGCCAGGCGCCGTAGTGTTCCTTCAAGCCCACGATATCGGCCAGCGGGGCCAGGTCGCCATCCATGCTGTAAACCGACTCGGCCATCACAAGCACCCGTGCGCCGGGATGCTCGCGACGAGCCCACTCCAGATGACTCTTGAGCTTTTCGATGTGGTTATGAGGAAAGACGCGCAGGACGGCTCCGCTCAGCCGCGCTCCGTCGACCAGGGAGGCATGGCAAAGTTTATCGAGGATGATGACGTCGTCCGATCCGACCACGGCCGGGATCGTTCCCAGCGCGGCGGCATAGCCGGTCGAGAAGCTCAACGCGGCGGCGGCATTCTTGAAGCGAGCCAGGGCTTTCTCCAGATCCTCATGTGGGCGGGCCGTGCCGCAGATCAGCCGGGATGCTCCCGAGCCGGTGCCGAACGTCTCCAGCGCCTCGCGAGCAGCCCGCGCCAGGGCAGGATGATTGGCGAGGCCGAGATAGTCATTGGAGGAAAAGTTCAGCAAGGCGCGCCCCGCCACCCTCACCTCCGCACCCTGGGCGGACTCCAGCACGCGCAATGACCGCCGCAGCCCGGCCTGATCGATCTCCTCCAGCTGCCGGAGGAGGAATGTGTCAAACTCGTTCACGCCCCCTTCATCAGGCTGAGCATGTCCTTCACCGCCTGGCTGAGGCCGGTGAAGACCGCCCGCGAGATGATCGAATGGCCGATATTCAACTCGTGAAGATGCGGGATGCGCAGCACTTCAAAGATATTCTCATAGTTGATGCCATGCCCGGCGTTGACCCGCAGCCCGGCGGCATGCGCGCGCTCCGCGCCATGGATGAGCCGCACGATCTCCATATCGCGCTCGGCCCCCTGGGCGTTGGAAAACGCCCCGGTATGCAGCTCGATGAACTGCGCTCCCAACTGCGCTGCGGCATCGATTTGCTCTTCGTCGGGATCAATGAAAAGGCTCACCACGATGCCTGCCTCCTGCAGGCGCTGAATGGTCGGGCGGAGAGCATTCTTCTGCCCCGCGCAATCCAGCCCGCCCTCGGTCGTCACCTCGCGGCGGTTCTCCGGCACGAGACAGACGTCGTCGGGCTTCACTTTCAGCGCGATCTCGAGGATCTCGGGCGTGTTGCCCATCTCCAGGTTGAGCTTCGTGGAAATCCGGCGGCGAAGTTCATAAATATCGCTGTCCTGGATATGGCGGCGGTCCATCCGAAGGTGCGCGGTGATGCCCTGCGCTCCGGCGGCCTCGGCGATTTCCGCCGCGTCGACGGGACTCGGCTCGGCCAGCGGAGAGGCATGCGTATCGCGATAACGGGCCTGCCGCAGCGTGGCGACATGGTCGATGTTTACTCCAAGCTTTATCATGGGGAATCAGATATTCTCCGCCCGAGCCCGCTTCGCGGCAAGCACGGCTTCGAAAAAGGCGCGGGAGCCATCCGCCAGGGCCCGGACCTTCGTGCCGGGGGCGTCGTTCCACTCGACGGGCCGCTCAAGCAGGCGATACCCCAGAGCTCCGGCCCAGGCCAGCGCCTCGACGTCAAAGCCGAAGCCGTCGACCGTAAGGCGGGAAAAAACGTCCTTTGCAGCGTTGGCCCGGAAGGCTTTGAATCCGCACTGCGTATCGCGAAACTGAGTCACCCCGCAGAAGCGCAGCGCCAGATTGAACGCCCGGCCCGAGGCCACCCGGAAAAAGGGCTGGCTTTGCCCGATGACGCTTTGCGGGTGCCTCCGGCTGCCGAAAATCACGTCGGCCTGGTCGAAAAACGGCAGAAACTCGTCCACGAACCGCAAGGGCACGCTCAAGTCGGCATCCATGAAGAAAACAATGTCCCCGGTGGCGGCCAGCATTCCGGTTTTCACGGCAAACCCCTTGCCTCGCTGGGCGGCCTGAATGATCGCGCGAAAGGCGGGGTTCTCCGCCTCGGCCCGGCGCGCAAGGTCCGGGGTGGCGTCCTGGCCGGGCTCGACGACGATCACGACCTCGACGGGATACGCGGCCTCCACGACAAAGGTGCTCAAGGCGGCCAGGGTCCGGGGCAGGCGCGCCACTTCATTCCGGCACGGAACGACAATCGAGACTCGCGGAGCTTGAAGAGTCATCGTTACGACACTATTCCAATCGCGTGAACGAACGGAAAATTCCCTGGGTTGAGATTGGCATATTGGTGCTGGCCGCTCTTCTACGGTTCGTTTTGCTCGACATCAAGCCGCCTCATTTCGATGAGGGAGTTAATGGCTGGTTCGCCGACCAGATGGCGAAGAACGGGTTTTATCACTACGACCCTACGAATTACCACGGTCCGTTGCACTTTTACGCGGTATTCGCAGCGCAGACGCTCTTTGGCCGGGAGATCTGGGCCATCCGCCTGCCGATCATCCTGGTGAGCATCGCCTGCGTCTGGATGACGCTGCGATTCTCGCGCTTCCTGGGCGCTCCTGCGGCTCGGTGGGCCGCGCTGGCCATGGCGCTCTCTCCCGCTTACGTTTTCTCCGGTCGCTATACCATCCTGATGACGTGCTGGGGCATCCTCGGTCTCTGGCGGGACGGCACGAGGCAATATCTCTTTGCCGTCGTCGCGGGCGTCTGCGGGATGATTCTGACCAAGGAAACGTATGTCATGCATGCGGCGGCCTTCGTCCTGGCCGGGCTGACCCTCTGGGGTTGGCAATACATCTCCCCGTCGCGCCCGGCCCAGGCCATCGCCCGCCAGGTCTGGACCCGGCGGGATCTCGCCGCCAGCGTCGGGCTGGCCGTGCTCGCAATCGTCTTTTTCTACTCGGGCAATTTCCTCGATTTTCCCGGCCTGAAAGGGCTGTACCAGACGTTTGCCGCCTGGACGCACACTGGAGTCGACGCGGCCGGACACGACAAGCCCATCTACGACATCACGATCCTGGGCCACAAGGTGATCAACGCCTACTGGCTCATGCTGTTCTGCCGCTATGAATGGCCAGCCCTGCTGGGTTTCGCCACGGCGATCGTCCTGGCGTTTCCCTCCGATGCCCGGCTGCGCTATGTCGCGATCTATGGAGCCGGGGCGCTCGTCGCCTACTCCCTCGTTCCTTACAAGACCCCGTGGTGCATCATCTCGATCCAGTGGCCGTTCCTACTCCTCTTCGGCGCCGCGGTCGCATGGCTGTCCCGGCGTCACCTGCTCGCCGCCGTCGCACTGGCCGCGATCGTCCTCGGAGCGAGCCTGTACCAGTCGCTGAGGCTGAATTTCTACCACTTCACGGATGAAAAGGAGCCGTACGTCTACGTGCAGACTTTTCCGGAAGTGAAGACGCTCGTGCGGCCGCTGCTCGACCTGGCCAAAGCCGACCCGCGCTACTACGGCGTCTCGGGGCAGATCCTCATCGACAGCTACTATCCCCTGCCCTGGATGCTGGGCGATTTCCCGCAAATCGGGTACTACAGCAAGACCAGCCCCCCGGAGTCTCACGACGTCGACGTGGTGGTGGTCGAGGCCAGCCGCGCCGACGCCATTCGCGGAAAACTGGAGGAACCCTACTACCGGCGCGACTTCCGGCTGAGGGGCTCCCAGGATCTTTGCACGGTGTTCTTCCGGCAGTCGGTCTTCTCCCAGTGGTTCGGCGACCAGCCTCTGGAGGTCAAGGAGGTTTCCGCCCCGTGAGAACCCTGTCGGCAGCCCTCTCGGCCATCGTCGCCGCAGCTCTCGTCGCCCTGGCGGGCGGCTGGCTGGCCGGAGGCCTTTTCCGCATCCCCGCTCTCATCGCCATCGCGGCGGGGCTCGGCACGGGAATACTCGCCTGGCTCCGCACTCCCGCCTCGGAACCTCGCCAGGCGGGGTTCTGGGACTGGGCAATGATCGCGGTATTTGCCCTCGTATCCGCGCGCGCCTTCGTCTGGCTGATTTACTCCGCCGGGGACAGCCTACTGATCCTTTCGCCGAACAATCTTGGCGACATCTCCCTTCACATCGGCCTCATCCGATACCTCGCCAGCGGGGTTCCGTTCTGGCCCGACAGCCTCATCCTCACGGGCGTACCATTGACTTATCCCATCGGCGCGGATCTGCTCAACGCCGTGGGCGAGGTGCTGGGCCTCGACACCTTCCGAGGGCTGGTCATTGCCGGACTGACCGGATCGGCCCTCACCGCGGGCGCGCTGTGGATGTGGGGCAGAGCCTTTGCCATCGCCGCGTTTCTTTTCAACGGCGGTCTCGCCGGATTCGTGTTCTTCCGGACGTTCGTAGTCGACGACTTCCAGACCGAGCTGGTGTGGAAGAATCTGTTTCTCTCCATGTTCGTCACCCAGCGCGGGCTGCTGATCGCGATCCCGGCCGGGCTGCTGCTTCTCTGCGCCTGGCGCGACCGGTACTTCCGGGAAAAGCCAAGCCTGCCGCAATGGGTCGAGTGGCTGCTGTATGCCGCCATGCCGCTTTTTAATATCCACGCCTTTCTGTTTCTGAGCCTGATCCTGCTCGGCCTGTTTCTGTGCCGGCCCGGTCAGCGGCTCCAGGTCTTCCGGCTCGTGGCGGCGGCAGTGATTCCTGCCTCGATCCTCGTCGCGTTGATCACCGGCTTTTTCTCCGCCACCTCGGCCATGCGCTGGCTCCCCGGCTGGATGATGGAAAAGGAAGGCTGGCGGGTGTATTGGTACGACTTTGGCATCAGCCTGCCGCTGGTCGCCGTTCTCTGCGTGCTGCTGGTGCGTCAAAAGGATGCCGAGGCGCGATTCTTTGCGTGGAGCTCCGCCGTGGTCTTCCTTCTCGGCTCGTTCGTCGTATTCGCCGTCTGGCCGTGGGATAACCTGAAGCTCGTCATCTGGTCGTGGCTGGCAGTCGTACCCTATCTCTGGACCCACCTGCTCGCTCGCGTGCATTGGCTGGGCCGATCGGCGCTCTGTTTCGTTCTCTTTTTCTCCGGCGCGATCTCGCTGGTCGGCGGCCTCGACACGCGGCACGGCTACTTTCTGGCGCGCAAATCCGAGCTGGCCGCCTGGAAGATGGCGACGATCGATCTGCCGCCATCCACTCGCTTCGCCATCTCACCGGACTACAACCACCCGCTAATCCTGCTCGGTCGCAAGGTGGTCTGCGGTTACGACGGGCATCTCTGGAGCCACGGGCTGCCCTACGAGGAAAAGTACGCCATGCTCAAGTCCGCACTCGCCGGGCAGACCTCATGGGCGGAAGTCAATCCACTGCTTCAGGCCAACTGGCTGGCTCGCCGCACATTCGACCCCATCGCGACGGAGTCCATGGCTGCGCCCGATCCCACCGCCATGGGCATGCTCTACGACCTGACGCCGTATCTCAAACCAGCCCCAGATAACCGATCAGTCCCGCCACGGCCACCACGATCAGTGGGTTCACCTTGGTAAAGACAAAGATGATCGTACACAGGCCGGTCAGGATATAGGCATGCAGTCCGTGGTCGGCGGCGCGACTCATGACATAGCCGCTGGCCAGCACGAGGCCGACCGTGAGCGGAGCGAAACCCTTCTCGATCGCGTGGCGGAGCGGGGAATTCTGCGCATTCTGCCAGAATCTCGTCACCATATAGACGAGCAAACCCGCCGGAAGCATCATCGCGATGGTGGCGACAATCGCCCCGAGGATGCCGCCCGCCTTGTAACCGACAAGCGTCACGATCAGGATGCTAGGCCCCGGCGCCGCCTGGGAAATGGCAAAGACATCCGCAAACTGGCCGTCGCTCATCCAGTGGTAGACCTGCACCGTCTTGCGATGCATCTCGGGCAGCACGGTATTGCCCCCGCCAATGGACAGGAGGGAGAGCGAGCTGAACAAGCCGATAATCTGAAGGAGAGTTTTGACGTTCATTTCTTGGCAGGCTTGGGCCAGGCCCAGAGCAGGGCAAGCGGGCCAATGATGGCCACCGTGCCGAGCAGAGGAAAGCGGATCAGGCCGTTGAGCAGGAATGCTCCGAGAAAGAGCGCCACGGCGACAACACTGCCGAGACATTTTTTACCCGTCTTTATGGCCATCGAAAGGGTCAACGCGACCGCAGCAGCCGTGGCACCATGCAGCACTCCCTGAAGAGCGGGAACCTCATGGAACCGGAAGTACGCGTACCCCAGTATAAGGATAAGTATGACGGGAATAGTCGTCAACCCGACAATCGCCGAGATGGCGCCCGGGATGCCTCGCATCTTGGTACCGACGAACACCGCAAGGTTCACCTGATTCGCACCCGGCAGGATGCGGCACATCGTGACCGCACTGAGGAACTCCTCGTCCCCCATCCACTTCTTCTCGACCACCAGCACCTCACGGGACCAAGCCGAGAGCCCGCCCCCGAAGGAGGCGAGCGCGATATGGTTGAACGTAAGCGCCAGATCAAGCAGCGAGATCGACAGCTTTTCAGCCTCGGCCTCACTCATGACGCAGATCGTGGTCGTGCGGGAAATCGGTCTCCGTGTGCTTCTCCGGCTCGAGCGGGTCGGGAGCATCGTAGTGATGCGATCCATCCCAGTCCGACTCAAACACCTCGCTCAATCGGGAGACGATCGCGGCATCGGTGATGGTCGTACCGAGTTCGCGGCGGAGGTCGAAGGCGCTGCGATCGATGTTCATCGATCCGACCAGCGCATGCTTGTTATCGGAAAGAATCAGCTTCGCGTGGAGGCGGAGGTTCTTTTGTTTATGGACTTTGACACCGAAGCGCTTGAGCACGCGGAGCGACGAAAAGGTATCCAGGATATCCCAGTCGCTGATGCCATGGCGTCCGCCGCAGAGCACGCGGACATGCACGCCCCGATCGGCTGCATCGATGAGGCGATCGAGGATGACGGCATCGACGAACTTCGGGTGCTGCACGCACAGCGTCTTCTCGGCCGCATCAATGAAGCGAGCCATATGGATGCGGGAATTGGCATTACTCCAAAGCAGCCCGGTTTCCTCGCTCGGAAGCCAGTCGCGATGCTCCCAGTCGGCCTCGAAGCCCTCGATGACCTGGGCCACGCGCTCCGGGTCCTGGGTGACCACACCGTAATCCCGCGTCTGGGTGAAGTACTTCTCGCAGAGGTTGAAGGTCGCGATGAGGGCGGCTTCCTTGTCGATCACAATCGACTTCTCATGCGTCACGTAAAACTTCGGGTTGGCCCACTGAATATTTACGCCATTGTTCTGGAAATACTCAAAGGTCGCGTCATTGGCGCGATCCCCACCCGACCGCTTGGGGTTGAGCATGACCCGCACATCCACTCCCGCGTTCTTTCGGTCCACCACGGCCTGGAGGAGCGATGGCTCGGAAAAGGTGAATTGTTTGATCAGCAGCGAGTGCTTGGCTGTCCGAATGAACTCCCGAACAGGACTGACTCCATCGTCGGGCTCAACTATGAGGTGAGGGATGGGAAGAAACATTCTTTCCACTCCGCTTAACACATAATTTCACAAAGAAAAGCGCCCGTTTTGCAACGGGCGCTTTCGCAAGTAACTTTCTTTAAAACAGGTCAGGAAATCGTGGATCAGTTACGACGACGATCGTACCCGCCACCACCACGGCGATCACGGTCGCGATCGCGGTCGCGGTGCTCACGGAATCCACCGCCGCCGCCGCCCTCGCCGCCGAAGTCACGCCGCGGAGGACGGTCTTCCTTGGGACGGGCTACGCTCACCGAGATCGGGCGACCATCGAAGGTCTTTCCGTTCAGCGATTCGATGGCTTTCTGTCCTTCTTCCTCCGTGCTCATGGTGACGAAACCAAAGCCGCGAGGGCGTTGGGTCATACGATCCATGACGAGGTGGGTGTCCGTAACAGTGCCAACAGTGGCGAAGAGTTCCTCCAGAGCCTGTTCAGTGGTTTTGAAGGAGAGGTTGCCTACGTAGAGTTTCATATGTGGAGTTCTTTGCAGAGGGATCAAAAACCTAGGTAGGAGCAGGACCTGACTGTGTCTGGGGAACCGAGCTTTCTATCCGAAGAGTTCAATGACCTGAGCGTTTCGCGGTAAATAAGTACGATTTTACTCGCCAGACAAGTGCAAATGATGCGTCCCCCTAGGCAATCGCCTTGGAATCGCCTTCCGCAGGGCCATTTTTCTCGCCCTCTCCCCTCTGGAAAAACGGAATTTTATCCAGAACTCGCTCCTGAAAATACTCCATGTAGACATAGAATACCGGAGTACAAAATAGGGTCAAAACCTGAGCCACGATCAGCCCGCCCACAATGCAGAGGCCCAACGGCTGGCGAGAGGCTCCGTCCGCGCCGAACCCGAATGCCATCGGCAATGCGCCAAAAATAGCGGCAAAGGTAGTCATGAGGATCGGGCGCACACGCTCGATGGCCGCCTCCTCAGCCGCCGCCTCGATAGTGAGGCCGTCCTTGCGCCGCATGATGGCAAAGTCGACGAGCATGATGCCGTTCTTCTTGATCAGGCCCAGCAGGAGAAAGATGCCAATGAACCCATACAGGTCGAGCGTCATGTCAAACATCCGCAGGGTGATCAAGCCCCCCAACCCTGCCACCGGCAGCGTCGAAAGGACTGTGATCGGGTGGATGTAGCTCTCATAGAGCACACCCAGGATGATATACATGACAAAGATGGCGATGATGAGCAGGACGATCATCGCCTTGACCGTCTGGATGAACTGCGCGCTGGAACCCGCCGGAGCGCCAGCTACCGCAGGCGGCAGCACCTGCGCTGCGGCGGTCTGAATGGCGCTCGTGGCCTCACTCGTCGGGAAGCTCGGATCGAGGTTATAAAAGATGGTGACCGAGGTGATCTGGTTGATGTGGTTGATCGACTCCGGCCCGGTCTTGACGCTGGCTTTCACCAGGGACTTGAGCGGCACCATGTCGCCAGCCGAGTTTCTCACCCACAGGAGCGCCAGATTATCCAGTTGCGAGCGGTATTTATCGAGCAGCTCCACGATGACCCAGTAGACATTGAGCGGAGTCTTGATCTGACTCGCCTCCCCTTGGGTAAAGGCAATCGCAAGGGTCTGCTCAATCGCCTGGGCCGTCACGCCATAGGACGAAGCCTGATCACGCAGGATTTCCAGATCGAGCATGGGCGTATTGGTACGCATGTCGCTCGACACACCAACGAAGCCGGGGTTGGCTCGCATCTTGGCCATGAGATCGCCCGCGGCCTTATAAAGGAGCGCGGGGTCCGTGCCCGTAAGCTGATAGGCAAACTGGCCTTGGGTGTTGTTCGTCGCTCCCGTATCGATATTGAGCGTCGGGAACGGCTGCAGCAACGGGACGACGCCCGGAATCTCACTCCGGATCTTTGCAATCACCTCCCGCGTGATCTGGGCAATCGGAGCACGCTGGTTCTCAGGCTTCAGAAAGATCACGGCCAGCCCCATGGAGTTGGTGAGCTGGTTGTTCTGGAGGCCCGTCACAGTGATGGCCTGGCGCACTCCGGGCACGGATTCCGCCACCCGCATGATGCGGTCCTGATAGTCCTGTATCTGCGCAGGCGAGGTTCCCTCCGACGTCAGGAACACGCCTCTGATCATTCCGCTGTCCCCCACCGGGAGAAAACCCTTGGGTATCGTGATAAAGAGATAGATGGTGACACCTAGCGAGACGAGCCACAGAGCCAGCGCGAGAGGCTTGCGGCGCATCATCCAGCCGAGCGAGGCCTTGTAGTGCCGCTTAAAGGCATCAAAATATTTGTTGAACCACCGCTGGTAACCCGACTCCGTTTCGGATTTCCGAAGCATGCGGGCGCATAGCATCGGAGATACCACGATCGCAACCACGCCAGAGAGCACTATGGCAACCACAATGGTAATCGCCATCTCGTGGAACATGCGCCCGATGATTCCCGGCATGAAGACGATCGGGATGAAGATCGCCGCTAGGGAAAGCGTCATCGAGAGGACGGTGAAGCTGATCTCCTTGGCGCCGATCAGGGCGGCAACTGTCGGCGGTTTTCCATCCTCGAGATGGCGAACGGTATTCTCCAGCACGACGACGGCATCATCGACCAGCAGGCCGACGGCCAGTGTGAGCGCCATGAGAGAGAGGTTGTCCAGGCTGTAGCCGAGCAGGAGCATCACCGCAAAGGTCATCAGCAAGGCCAGAGGGAGCGCCACCGCTGGCACGACAGTTTCCCGCACACGACCCAGGAAGAGAAAGACAACCAGCACCACCAGGGCAAAAGCGATCAGGATGGTGAGCTTCACATCGTTGATGCTCTCGACGATCTGCACAGAGCGGTCAAAGGTGATATAGGTGTCGATGGAGGCCGGGAGGGAGGACCTGAGAGCACTCAGGGTCTTGCGGACGCTTTTCGCCACCTGCACGTCATTGGCGCCCGGTGCGGGCGTCACTGCCACCACGGTGTAGGCAGAACGAGGAGGCTCTACCGCGGACCAAAACTTCATCTGCAGGTACTGCTTTTGCAGGCCGTCAACAGTATTGCCGATATCGCGCAGGCGCACGGGAGCGCCATTCTTATAAGCGATCACGAGATCGTTGTACTCCGCCGAGTGAAGCAACTGGCCCTTGGGATTGATGATGAACTGGAGCGAATTGCCATAGATCTCGCCTCCCGGGGTGAAGACGTTGGCCGAGGTGATGGCATTCGAAACATCCGCCACCGTCATCTCGCGGGCGGAAAGCGCGTTGGGATCGAGCTGTACGCAGATGGCGCGGGGAGAACCGTAAACCTGGGCATTGGACACTCCGTCGAGCATCATCATGCGCTGCGCGACCATCGTATTTGCGTAGTCGTAGAGGTCGCCGAGCGTGAGAGTATCGGTAGCCAGGGCGATGTAGACGATCGGCTGGGTATTCGGATTGGTCGTCTGGAAGGCCGGTGGGGCAGGCAGATCGCTGGGCAGATTGCCCATGGCCCGCTGGATGGCCGCCTGCACCTCGGCCTCGGCCTGACCCATCGGCTTGTCCAGGCCAAACTGGAGCACGATCGTACTGGTGCCCTCCTGGTTCTTCGAGGTGATGAGATTCAGATCCTCGATCTGCATCATCTGGATCTCCAATGGCGTCGACACGTTGTCGGCCATGATCTCCGGGCTGGCTCCGGGATAGTTGGTCGTCACCGTGATCACGGGGTACGCCACATCCGGCAGATCGCTCACCGGGAGAAGGAAATACGCAGCAACACCAAAGATGGCGGCGGAAAACGCGCAAAGCGTCGTCATCACCGGCTTGCGAATGAACGGCTCGGAGAGATTCATCGAGTGAGGCGACTATTTCGCCGCATCCTGCCGCGCAGGCAGAGGAGCCGGGGCCTGCCAGAGGGTGGGATTCACCTTCTTGCCAGTGACCAGTCCGAGTTGACCTGCCGTGACAACACGATCACCAGTCGATACTCCGCTGGTCACGACGGCAAAGTCGCTGCGCCGCTGCCCCAGAGTCACCGGCTGAAGGGCTACGGAATCATCCGCATTGATCTTGAAGACATAAGGGCCGGTCTGCCCGACCATCACGCACATCGAGGGAATCGTGACCGCATTTCCCACCGTGGTCAGGATCAGGCGGACGTTGACAAACAACCCCGGCCACAGCAAGGCGTCGGGATTGGCAAACGTGCCGCGCAAGGAAAGCGTGCCGGTATTGCTGGCGATGCTGTTGTTGATGAACGTCAGCTTGCCGGGGATGGCCTTGTCGGGCGCTCCGGGAATCGTCACTTCGATGGGCAGTTCCCCGTTGCTGAAATACTTTCGGATGGCGGTGAAGTCGTTTTCCGAAACGGTGAAGTCGACATAGATCGGATCGATCGTCTGGATGTTGATCAACTGGGTGTTGCTCGCCGTCACCAGATTTCCCGCATCGACCATGTAAACGCCTGCCTTGCCATTGATGGGCGACTTGATGGTGCAATACCCGAGATTGATCTGGGCATTGTCCAGTTGGCCTTGAGCCGTCAGCACATTGCCTTGAGCCTGGAGCTGATTGGCCTCGGCATTCTGGAGGTCCGCAAGATCGATCGTTTTTGTCTTATAAAGCTGCTGCTGCCGCTGCAATGTCACATCCGCGTTCGCCAGCTGAGCCTGGGCGGAATCCAGGCTGCCCTTGGCTTCCTGCACCGCGGCCTGGAAAGGCGCAGGATCGATCTCGGCAATGAGATCCCCCGCCTTCACCAGCGCGCCTTGCTGCACCGCGAAGCGGGTCAAGGTACCCGTGACCTGGGCTTGGAGGGTTACGTCAGCGATGGTGACGCAATTTCCAAACGTGTTGATCGTAAGCGGCACGTTCTGCTCCTTGGCCACGGCGTAGGTCGCGGGTGGCAGAGGAGCGGTCGCCGAGGGCTTGGGACCACACCCGGCGACCCCGACAGTGGTCAGGATTGCAGCATACGTCCGCACCCGCCAACAGATCCTCACGTCGATCATCCTAGGCTGTTGCTTCAGGTGCTTTCGGAGCCTCAGGACCTGACTCGCCGCCCTCCGCCTCTGATTTCTTGCCGACAAAGAACTTCTCGACGAAGTAGAACGAAGCCGGGATCAGGAAGATCGAGATGAGAGTGGCCGCGAGCATGCCGCCGATAACCGTCGTACCGAGAATGCGCCTCGACACCGCGCCGGAACCCGTGGCGATGGCCAGCGGCACCGTGCCGAGGATGAATGCAAACGCCGTCATCAGGATGGGACGCAACCGGAGTTTGGCTCCAGCCAGGGTCGCTTCGAAGAGCGGCTTCCCTTTCTCGTACTCATCCTTGGCAAATTCCACGATAAGGATCGCGTTCTTGGCGGCCAGACCGATCAGCATGACGAGACCGATCTGGGCATAGAGGTTATTCTGCATGCCTCGGGCAGCCAGGCCAGCAAACGCGCCGAACACGGCAATGGGGGTCGTGAGCAGCACGCTGAAGGGCAGCGACCAGCTTTCATACTGGGCGGCAAGGATCAGGAAGACGAAGAGCAGCGACAGTCCGAAGATCGCAGCCGGGGGCACGCCCTGGGCGGCCTGCTGTTCCTGGTACGACATGCCGAAGTAATCATATCCCGCTCCCTGCGGCATGGTTTCGGCAAAGACCTCTTCCAGCGCTTTCATAGCCTGGCCCGTGCTATATCCCGGCGCCACCGACGCGCTGATCTGGGAGCACCGATACATGTTGTAACGCATCGTGAACTCGGGACCGTAGGTTTTCTCCGGTGTCACGAAGGAGGACACCGGCACGGACTGACCGTCTTTGTTCGTCACGTAGAAGAGACCGAGATTGGCGATATCCGTACGGTAATCGCCCTCGGCCTGGACATAAACCTGCCACTGGAGGCCAAACCGGTTGAAATAGTTGACGAAATACCCGCCAAAGAACGTCTGCACGGTCTGGTAGGCATCCGAGAGGCTGACCCCCTGCACCATGGCCTGAGCCTGATCGACATTCAGATAGATTTGCGGCACATCCCACAAAGCGGTCGTGAAGAGCGAGGACAGTTCGGGACGTTTCCTCGCCGCCTCCATGAAGGTTTGTGTATTCTTCGCGATCAGCTCGACCGGCCCGCCCGTACGATCCTCGAGGATGAACGTGACGCCTCCCGAGGTACCGATGCCCGGAATGGCTGGTGGCGGAAAGGCGAAGGCGGCAGAGGGCTTGGGCAGCGCGGCGACCTCGCGATTGATGTTCTGCTGGATGGCGTTGACCTGGAGTTCCGGCGTCGTGCGTTCATCCCAGGGCTTGAGCGTGATGAAGAAGAATCCCGTGTAGGTGCTCTGCACCGTGCTCAGGAGGTTGAAGCCCACGATCGTGGTAACCGACTCGATGCCGGGCGTCTTCAGCAGAATATTCTCGATATCTGTCGCGGCCTCACTGGTCTGCTGAAGCGACGACGCGCGCGGCAACTGGACTACGCCGAAAAGGTAGCCCTGATCTTCCTCAGGAATGAAGCCTGAGGGCATCTTGGAGGCAATACCCCCGCCGAGGAGGCCGATGCCGACGATCAGGATGAGGCTGATCACCAGCTTGCGAATGAGCCCATGACAGACGCTCACATACCCGTTTGTCGCGACGCCAAAGAACTTGTTGAAGCCGCCGAAGAACTTGGCCAAAAGGCCATGCGACTCCTTCTTGGGGCGCAGCAGCAAAGCGCCGAGCGCCGGACTGAGGGTGAGAGCGTTAAAGGCCGAGATCAGCACCGATACGGCCATCGTGACCGCAAACTGCTGGTACATCTGCCCTGTAATACCCGGGATGAACACCGTCGGGATAAACACTGCCGCCAGGATGAGAGCGATGGCAACAACAGGGCCCTGCACCTGGGACATCGCCTTGATGGCGGCATCCTTGGGCGACAACCCTTCCTCGATATGACTCTCGATCGCCTCCACCACCACGATGGCATCGTCGACGACCAGACCGATCGCCAGGACCAGACCAAACAGAGAGAGTGTATTGATCGAGAAACCGAGCATCGGAAACACGGCAAAGGTACCGATGAGGGACACCGGCACAGCGATGAGCGGAATGAGCGTGGCGCGCCAGCCCTGGAGGAAGATGAAGACCACGATGATGACCAGCACCATCGCCTCGAAGAGCGTCTTCACGATTTCCTTCATGCCCTCGGTCACGGCGAGCGTCGTATCGAGTGCGACCGCATACTTGAGGTCGGTGGGGAACAGCTTGGAGGACTGCTCCATGAGCGCGCGGGCCGCCTTCATCGTATCGACGGCGTTGGACCCCGGCAGCTGGTAAACCGCGATAATGGCAGCGTTCTGCCCGTTAAAGCGTCCCTTGAGGTTGTAGACCTGGGCGCCGAGTTCCACCCGGGCCACATCGCCCACCTTGACGATGGAACCGTCCTTGTTGGCGCGGATGACGATATTCTTGAAATCCTCCTCCGTAACGAGACGACCGGTGGTATTGACGGTGAACGTAAAGACCTGTCCTTTCGGCACAGGCTCGGCACCGATCTGACCGGCAGGATTCACGTTATTCTGGGTCTGGACGGCGCGAATGACCTCGGGAACCGTAATATTAAGAGTAGCCAGTCGATCCGGCTTCACCCAGATGCGCATCGCGTATTCACCCGCACCGAAGATGGTAACGCTACCCATGCCGTTCACGCGGGTCATCGGGTCGTTGATGTTGATGTACGCGTAGTTGGCGAGGAAGGTCGGATCGTAGGTGCCGTTGGGCGAGTACAGCACGAAAACGCCCAGCGGGGACGAGAGAGACTGCTCGACGGTGACGCCGTAGTTGCGCACATCGCTCGGGAGCTGCGGCGAAGCCTGCGTCTGGCGCATCTGGGCCAGGATCTGGTCGGTCGTGGGAATCGTCGATACGCCGAAGATCGTATTCAGCGTCATCATGCCGTTGTTGGCATTGATGGAGTACATGTACTCCATGCCCTCGACGCCGCTCATTTCCTGCTCGATCGGGGTGGCCACCGAGGCCTCGACCGTCAGGGCATCAGCGCCGACATAGGTCGTCTGGACCTGAATCTGCGGAGGGACGATATTCGGGAACTGGGCCACGGGAAGCCCTAGCATCGAGACGATACCCACGATCACCGTGATGATGGCGATGACCATCGCCACAATCGGCCGCCGGATGAAGAAATTCGACATGCTTGTCCTTTAAAAGATTAGGAAGCCGGAGTGGGCGTAGGTGAAGCACCGGGGGTCGGTGACGCGGCTGGAGCCTCCCAGGCCGAGGCACTGACTTTGGCATCACCGCGCACCTTTTCCACGCCGCCCACGAGGACCTTGTCCCCGGCGGCCAGCTTGAACTGTTTCGCCACGGGCTCGATCACCTGATAATCACCATCCAAAGGGCCGGGCTTGACTGGAACGAATTGCACCGTGTTGTCCGGCTTTAGCACGCCGACGAAGTACTTGCCCTGCAGCTCAACCAGCGAAGCTTGCGGAACGACCAATGCGTCGGGAATCATCTGCACCGGAGCGGTGATGCGCCCGAAGAGACCAGGGCGAAGCACATCGTTATCATTGGGGAACAATGCCGTGATCTGGATCGTTCCTGTGCTCGAGGAGACCTGACGATTCACGAAGTCAAATTTACCGAGTTCCGGGTACTCCTTGCCATCGGCGAGGCGAAGTTGAATGCGGGCCTGAAGATCAGCCGCGGAGGTATCCTGCAATTTCTTCAGGAGCGGAGCCGCCTCGAGGTATTGCTCTTCCGTGATCGAGAAGTTCACCTTGATCGGGTTTACCTGCGACATTTGAGTGAGAACTGCCTCGGACCCGCTTGGTCCGACAAGGTCACCGATCTGCGCCTGCGCCAAACCGACGATGCCGTCAAAGGGCGCCGTGATCGTGCAATAGTTCAGATTGATCTGCGCGGTATCGACCTGAGCCTGTTGGGCGGCCACAGCAGCGAAGTCGGCCTGAGCCTGCTGGTAGGAGGTATCGTACTCCTGCTGGCTGATGACCTTGGTCTTATACAACTGGGTCTGGCGATCCAGGGTGACCTTGGCGAGAGTGGCCTGGGCGACGGCCTTGGCGTAGTCTGCCTGAGTCTGGGCCAAAGCGGCCTCAAAGGGGCGCGGGTCGATGGTGAAGAGGATCGTCCCCTTTTTAACCAGAGAGCCTTCCTTATAATTCTGCGTCAGCAGATAGCCATTCACCTGGGCGCGAATTTCGGCATTTTGGTAGCCGTTCAGCAGCCCGACCCAGGTACGGGAGACATAGACGTCCTTTTGGGTAATCGGGGTAACGGTAACCGGCACCGGGGGTGTCGCCCCCTTATCGGTTTTCTTCTCACACGAAACCAGGAGCGCCACCAGACCCAAGGCGGCAAATGCACGCGCACTCTTCATTGCCCCCGGTCGTAGGCGGCGGCGAGCCATCTGTCAATCGTGCGTCAACGAAAACGGGCGGATGTCGCACTTTCGCGCCATCCGCCCGTTAAGATATCGATCCGCTCGACCGATCAGGCGTTGCGGTTGATGCAGTTCAGGTCCTCGAAGGAGGAGATGAGACGCTTGGTGAAGGACTCCTCGGCGGCGGCGAGCCACACGCGCGGATCATAGTACTTCTTGTTCGGCGAATCAGGACCTTCCGGATTGCCGATCTGGCCCTGGAGATAGCCGTGATTCTTGGCCTCGTAAGCGCGGATGCCGTCCCAGAACGCCCACTGGAGGTCGGTGTCGAGGTTCATCTTGATTGCGCCATAGCCGATGGCCTCGCGGATCTCCTCGCGGGAGGAACCGGAGCCACCATGGAACACAAAGTTCACCGGCTTCGGTCCCGTGCCGAGAGTCTTCTCGATGTACTCCTGCGAATCGCGAAGGATCGAGGGCTTGAGCTTCACATTACCCGGTTTGTAAACGCCGTGCACGTTGCCAAAGGCGGCCGCGACCGTGAAGTTCGGGCTGATCGCGTTGAGGGTCGTGTAGGCTTGGGCGACTTCCTCGGGCTGGGTGTAGAGCTTGGACTCTTCCACGCCGGAGTTGTCGACGCCGTCTTCCTCACCACCGGTCACGCCGAGTTCGATCTCCAGCGTCATGCCCATCTTGGCCATGCGGGCGAGGTACTTGGCGCAGGTCTCGAGGTTCTCGTCGAGAGGTTCCTCGGAAAGGTCGAGCATGTGCGAGCTGAAGAGAGGCTTGCCTGTCTTGGCAAACTGCTCCTCGCTGGCGGAGAGCATTCCATCCACCCAGGGGAGGAGCTTCTTGGCGCAATGGTCGGTATTGAGAATGACCGGCACGCCGTAGGCCTTGGCTGCGGCGTCCACGAAATGAGCACCGGCGACACCGCCGAGGATCGCGCCCTTCTGGCCTTCCTTCGAGATGCCCTTGCCAATGAAGAAATGCGCTCCGCCATTGGAGAACTGGACCATCATCGGCGACTTCACCTCGCGAGCAGCGGCGAGGGCCGCGTTCACGGAGTTCGTGCTGATACAGTTGACGGCCGGGAGGGCGAATTCGTTGGCTTTGGCGTAATCAAGGAGTTCCTTGACCTCTTCTCCGAAGAGGACGCCGGGACGGAAAGTAGAAGTGGGCATAGATATTTGTTGGAGTTGCACGAGCTCGCGTGGTGCGAGCGGCGTCCCGATCTTGTCACAGATCGGTATGACAGGGGCAGCATAATTTGCGCCGTTCCTCGAAGAATCCGTGAAGATTTCTTAAGTTTTGCGAAAGATTGACCGATCCCGCAACATTGCGAATACTCCCCTTCACCATGTGCGATCAATGCCCCCCACGCAAAGGTGATGCCCGCGCGTCACGCAGAACGTTTTTTCGCCTCGCCACCGCCGCCGCCGCAGGGCTGCTGCTGCCGAACTGGACCAAGGCCGCTCCACCGTCTGCTCCGCCCAAGCCGGGAAACGTCGTTTCCCCTCAGGAAGCCTTGGAACGCCTGATGGCGGGAAACGCGCGCTATGTCCGGGGAACGATGCATGAGCATGACTTTCAAGCGGAGCGCCCAGCCCTCGCCCTGGGCCAGAACCCATTTGCCGGAGTTCTCAGTTGCGCGGATTCGCGCATCGCTCCCGAGTACGCCTTCGACACGGGCCGCGGCGACCTCTTTGTTTGCCGAGTCGCGGGGAATTTCGCCGATACCGACGAGATCGCGAGCTTCGAATACGCAGTCGCCGTATTGAACACCCCGCTCATCCTGGTGCTGGGTCACGAGCGTTGCGGGGCGGTTGATTCCACCATCAAGGCGGTTAACGATGGCGTCGAGTTCCCTGGACACATTCCCTCTCTGGTCAAGGCCTTGCGTCCCGCCGTGAAGGCGGCCAACGACCTCCCGGGCAACCTCCTCGATAACGCCATCACCCAGAATGTCTTGCAAAACGTGGTAAAGCTGCAAAAGGCCAGTCCAATCCTTGACAAGGCCGTCTCCGAAGGACGCTTGAAGATTCACGGCGGGATCTATCATCTGGCAGACGGCAAGGTATCGGTAATCGTCTAGAGGCCAGATATTCAGACCGCAAACGCAATTTCGTCATTCCCTGCTTGCCAGACAGGAGGGGATGCGGCACTCTGGACCGTTCTACTTTTTAACGCCATGAGCATTATTGACAAAATCGAGAGCGAGCAGCTCAAGAAAGAGATCCCGGCCTTCAATGTTGGCGACACTGTGAAGGTCCACACGCGCGTTATCGAAGGCGACAAGGAGCGTATCCAGGTTTACAGCGGCATCGTCATCGGCCGCAAGGGCACCGGAATCAACTCGAACTTCACCGTCCGCCGCGTGAGCTACGGAGAAGGTGTTGAGCGTGTATTCCCGCTGCACTCGCCCCGCATCGCCAAGATCGAGATCGAGCGCCACGGCGAAGTCCGCCGCGCCAAGCTCAACTACCTCCGCAGCCGCAAGGGCAAGAGCGCCACGACGGTCAAGGAGAGGTCTCCTCAGTCCCGCGCCTAGTATTCCCGTCTCTGCGATGCCTTGTTCGCTCAAACACGAGCGCACGCTCTGGCAACAGGGCATCGAGAGAGTAGCGGGAATAGACGAAGCCGGCAGGGGTCCCCTCGCCGGTCCGGTGGTGGCAGCCACCGTCATCCTTACCGAGAAGTTCCGACTCAAGGAACTCGACGATTCCAAGAAGCTCGCCGCGAAAAAACGCGACGAGCTTTACTCGTTTCTGGTCAGCGAGGTCGAGTGGACGGTCGCCGTCTTCACTCATGAAGAGGTGGACCGGCTGAACATCCTGGGCGCGACGCATGAAGCCATGCGCGATGCCGTGATGAAGCACCCCCTGCCTGCGCACCATGCGCTCATCGACGGCCTGCCGGTGCCCCGGTTCCCCATCCCGCACACGGCCCTGGTGGGAGGAGATGCGCTGAGTAAATCCATCGCCGCCGCCAGCGTGATCGCCAAGGTCACGCGCGACCGGATCATGGAGGAAATGGACCAGATTTATCCACAGTACGGCTTCGCCAAGCACAAAGGCTATGCGACCGCCGAGCATCTGGCTAAGCTCCGCGATCATGGTCCTTGCCCGATCCATCGCCAGAGTTTTGAGCCGGTGGCGCAGCAGTATCTCTTCTGAGCAGCCTGAGCATATCTTGCTCGGGCAGAAGGGCGAGCGCCTCGCCGCCCGTCATCTTCGTCGCAATCGGCACAAGGTCCTCTATCGCAACTTCCGCGCTCCCGGCGGCGGTGAGGTCGACATCGTCGCCCGCGACATCCCGCATGGCGAACTCGTCTTCATCGAGGTCAAGACCCGCTCCTGCGAGGAGCATGGCCGCCCGCTGGATGCCGTCGATCGCAAGAAACGCCGCCTCATCCTGCGCGGCGCAATGGCCTGGCTGCGCATGCTCGACATGCCCGACATCACCTACCGCTTCGACGTGGTCGAGGTCGTCATGACCGATCCCGTGGAGATTCGTCATATTGAGAATGCGTTTTCCCTCCCGGACAACTACATCTATTGATCTCCATGATTTTCCAGGCACTCTCGGTTCTCTCTCCCGCAGGCAGTCTCATCCGCTCCGGTCGCAAGACCATCGAGGTGCGCGGCTGGCAGCCGCCCACCCTGCCACTGCTCAATCTGCTCATCGTGCAGAATAGCGTGCCTCTCAGTGATGAAACTCCAGCGGATGATGCCGGAGCCGTGGTGGCGCTGGTCGATGTCGTCGCCGTGCGCGACTGGCAGCCTGAGGACCTTGAGAAATCTCGCAGCGAGAAATTTGAGGAAGGCTATCAGGCGTGGGAACTCACCAACGTCCGGCCGGCCGCCTACAATCGCTTCGTTCCCGCCCGGCTCGGCGTCTATGAACTTGAGGTGAACCCGAAGTACCTCATGCTCCCAGACGGGGCGTACAACTACGTCTATCCCGAGGAATCCCAGGCCGCATCGAGCTGAGTTTTCTCTCGCTCGACTTATCCCGAGACCTTAACTTTTTTCCCTTCTTTCCATGCGTATTCTTTCCGGCATCCAGCCCTCGGGCACCCTGCATCTGGGCAACTACTTTGGCATGATGCGTCCTGCGATCGAGCTTCAGGACAAGGGTGAAGCCCTGTACTTCATCGCGGACTACCACGCGCTCACGACCGTCCGCAATGCCGCTGACCTGAGCGAGAACATCCGCAATGTCGCGATCGACTTCCTCGCCTGCGGCCTTGATCCGCAAAAGGCCTGTTTCTTCCGCCAGTCGCACGTCCCGGCGGTGACCGAGCTTTCGTGGATTCTCAGCGTATTGACGCCGATGGGGCTCCTCGAGCGCTGTCACTCGTACAAGGACAAGCTGGCCAAGGGATTCATCCCCTCGCATGGCCTCTTTGCCTACCCGGTGCTGATGGCGGCGGACATCCTGATCTACGACAGCGATCTGGTGCCGGTCGGCAAGGATCAGAAGCAGCACATCGAGGTCGCACGCGATCTCGTCATCAAATTCAACGAAGCCTACGGCGATACGCTCAAGCTGCCCGAGCCAAGCATCCGGGAGGAAGCAGCCGTCGTCCCCGGAGTCGACGGGGAAAAGATGAGCAAGAGCTACGGCAACACGATCGGGATGTTCGAGGAGGAAAAGCCTCTCCGGAAGAAGGTCATGGCGCTCAAAACGGATTCCACGGGAGTGGAAGAGCCGAAGCCAACCGAAAACTCCACCATCCTCGCCCTGTACAAGCTGGTTGCCAGCGGAACCGACTACGACCAGATGGTTGCGGAGTTCCAGAAGGGCGGCGTGGGTTACGGTGATTTCAAGAAGCGCCTGTTTGAGGCGATCTGGACGTATTTTGCCCCGATGCGCGAGCGTCGCGCCGAGATCCTCGCCGATCCGGGCTATGTCGACCGTGTCCTCAAGGAAGGCGCGGAAAAGGCCAATGCCCTCGCCAAGCCCGTGATGCAGCGCGTGCGCAAGGCGGTCGGCCTGACGTAAGCCGACCGCGTCTCCTCTTCTTACGCTCCCTGCGAAACCAGGGGGCGTCCTTCGTCGAGGTCGATGAAGTCGAACATGGTCAGCGCCGCTCCACGCGGAAAGCCCGCTTCCTCAAGGCGCTGAACCAGCGTAGCCGTACCAGCATCGCGCCAGCCCCGTTTGGTCATGAAAGCGTTCCAGATCGTCAGCGCGTCCTCGGAGAACTTCCGGCCATTCGCCCGCGTCCAGGCCAGCGCTTCCTCATCCGAGGCGCCAGCTTTGACCTGCGCAGCGAGGTCGGCAAACTCGACTCCGAGAAAACGGCAGATGCGACCATCGAAATAGTTCCCCCCGGCACCAAGATTCTCCACCCAGGCAGGAGGCAATCCGCCCTTCTCATGCAGGCGGATCTTGCTGATCATGCGGGCAAGATAAACGATACCGCCGAGCCTGGCGTGCGGACTGACCAGCTCCGGCAAGGGATTCGTCGCGGGCAGTTGCTCTGCCGGAGGAGCCGGGTCGGGGGTAAATTTGACCGGACGTCCCTCGTCGTAGTCGATGTAATCGACAAAGGTAGCAATCTGGTCGACGGGATAGCCTGCCTCGGTCACGGATTTGCGAAGCACGGACGTCGCTTCATCGCGCCAGCCGCGCTTTTGGACGAAGGCATTGAAAATCTCGATCTCCTCGTCCGAGGGCTTGCGGCCATGCTCAAAAGCCCAGGCCAGCGCCGCTTCATCGCTCGCCCCATCGAGAACAACCTTCTCCAGATCGCGATAATTCACTTGAAGCAGGCGGCAGACCCGGGAATCCATCCCCCGGTCGGAGTTTTTGCCTAAAAACGGCAGGTACAGCTCGGGGAGTTTCCCGGCGGCAAGAAGCCGGATTTTGTCGCAGGTGCGGCCAAAGAAAACCAGTCCGCCCACGGTGTCCGAGGGACTGCGCAACTCGGGGATAATCGTCATTCTCAGTGAATCCCCGACGCACCCGGGTGTGTCAATCGCCAAAGCCTGCGGAAATCACACGCCCTCGCCGCGCAGTTAACAAAAAGTCGCCCTAGGTGTGAAGTTTCAGGAGGTTGTTCATGTGAGGGAGAGTTGAGAGGATGGGTTTGTGAAGAACCAACCTCGACTCCACCACTCACATGAACGTCCACAATAACGCACGGCTTTTGCCCCGCAGTCGAGCCTTGATGGTCGAGGCG
>JAFKMU010000052.1 GCA_017305195.1 Verrucomicrobiota bacterium
ATGGACCATCGAGAGAACCATCGGATGGCTTCAGAACTACCGCCGCCTTTGCATCCGCTGGGAAAAATCCACCGCCATGTTCCAAGGCTTTGTTCATCTCACCTGCTCCATCCTCCTCATAAAAACGGTTTTGGGATAGCCTCTAGCCATCACTCGGGTTTATCCGACGAATCCGAATGGGCAACCATCACCGGCACCATCCACCGCCAGCGGATCGCGGCGAGGCGCAGGACGAGCACGGTCGCCATGCAGGCCGCTGGGGTCACCCAGACCGGCTGCACCTTGAACGCATGCAGCATCACGTAAAGCACGGCCCCTGGGATGCTGGCCGCCGCGTAGAGCTCTCCCTTGCGCATGATATTCGGGATTTGCGCGCTTAGCACATCGCGGATCAATCCACCAGCGGTTCCCGTGATCACGCCAAAAAGGGCAACCACGATCCCGGAGAACCCAAGCAAGGCGACCTTTTCGCATCCGAGCCAGGTAAAGAGAGCCAGTCCCACGGCATCTGGAAACACCAGGACCCGCTCCGGGAAACGTATCCGATGCAGCACCGGCAGCATCAGCAGCGCGGTGCCCACGGCGACCCAGAGATAAAGCGGCTGGCGAATCCAGAAAACGGGCAACTGCCCGGTGAGCACGTCGCGCAGGGTGCCTCCGCCGATCGAGGTCACGATGGCCAGCACGATGGCACCGATCCAATCCATCTGCCGCCGCGATGATGCCAACACCCCCGTGGCTGCGAAAACCGCCACTCCGGTATAGTCGGCAATGGTCAGGAGCCAGTTTTCGAAAATGCCCATGGAAGATATCCCGAGGATATCCTCCCGGCGAAATTTGGCAACGCGAACTCCCCAGTCAGTTCACCCGACGGGAGGCATTTCGCTATGGGGATTCCCTGCCCAGCAGTACCGCCTCGGCTCGCTCCTGGGTGAGCCGGAGAATGTGGCCGTCCACGAAGAGATAATTGGCCGTCATGCCATGCCGGATGGGATCGCCGGAGGAGAATCTCCCCTGGGCATCCGGGCCGCTCGCCCACGTGCTGGAGTCGATGGCGAGGTGATAATCGTCACTGTCCCCGGCGAGTATGGTCGAGGAAGGGTTGGCGATCGTCGCCATGGCGGTGCGACTGTCATAAGCGTCCTTGGAGATCTTTGCCATGCCATACCCCCCGGTCTTGAGAGCCTGCACACTGGTGTTCTGTTTGAATTCCCGAATATAACCCGGGCAGAACACCCCCTGGCCGCCGTACTTCTGGGAGATCGCTTTAAAGGAGGTGCTCTCCACATCCAGATACGGGATGATTTCAAACTGCCAGTTATTTTGTCCCGGGTTGGGATTGGCCCCGACGGAAGAGGGACGATATCGCATCGCGGGAAGCACGCCGTTGTTTTCAGCCGCGTAGAGTTGGAAAGCAGAGCCGAGATTGCGAAGATTGCTCATGCAGGCTCCGGAAGCCGCCTGCTGCTGGGAGTGGCGCAGCATCGGCACGAGCAGCATCGCCAGGACAAAGACCAGCGAAACGACGGCCATGAGTTCCAGAAGGGTGAAGCCGCTGGGGTGGAGGCTCTTGTTCATTGCGGTCAGTTGGCTTGGGCGGTCTTTTGTTCAACCGCGGCAGCGCACTCCTGAGGGGTGACAAATACCGCGTTTTGCTGCTGAAGAAAATCGAGGATCTTTTCAAACTGCACAAATCCTTCGTCCTTCCAATGAGTCGGATGCCCCTGGAGGACAAAGTATGCCCTCCGAGGATATTTCGCATATCCCCGCTCCAGCCTCTCCGCATTGGGGACAAACAGCGGTTGCTCGATATTGACGGGCCATTCCCGGTCGAGGATGACGACTTTTCCATCCTCGGCGAGCTGCCGCCCGGCGTCGTCAAGCGGCTGAGGATACAGCCAGACCTTCATCTCAGGCACATCATTCATCACCCGTACCGTCACCTCGTCAAAACTGCCCGCGGAGCCGCCCCCGGGAGGCCCGAACGTGCTAAACGCAAACCCGAGCTTCTCGCGCGCCAGCGCCTCAGACTCTTCGAAACGCCGTTTCTGCTCCTCATACGGACGCCCCTTGAACTCCGCCATCTGCACACCGTTTTCCGTGCGCACATCGTGGTTGAGTCCATGGAACCAGAACTCGACAAGTCCGCTGTCGTGAGTCTCCTTGATCCACTGGATGACAGAGGGATCGGCCTTCGCGAGCGAGTCGCAGATGATGCCGAAGCTGGCCTTGATGTTGCGGGCTTTGAGGATGTCCAAAACGCGCTGCCACTCGGGTTGAAGCCGTCCGCCGCCGCTGACTTTGAGATCGTCGAGTTTGAGAATGATCATCGCGGGTTTTTCCCGGGCGACGGCGCCAGGAGGCTCCGCCGACTTCCTTTCGGGAGCAGGAGAAACGGCAGCGGCAGGAGCGGCTGAGGCTCCGCTCGCACCAGCTTCCTCCAGGGAGAAATCATCAAACTCTATGGTGCCGGTCGCGCCGCTCCAGCTGTGAATCCAGATCGCCACGGCGGTTGCTCCCGCCGGAGCGACGGCCTCCAGAGCGTAGTTCTCCCAGTCACCCGCCTTGCTTATCGCGACCGACGGCAGATTCTGCGGATCGATGATCTTGCGCGAGCTATCATAGAACCGGAGGTAAACCGCGCCTTTGTTCGCCCCCTTGGCCCGGGCGTAAAATGCGAGCTTGTACGTCAACCCGGGCGAGGCTGGCAGCGGCTGGCTGACCAGGCTCGATCCGTTTTGCTTGTCGGCGTCCTCGACCCGCAGGCCTGCGCTTCCCTCCCGTGCCGCATCGGCGGCCACCGAGGTCATCGGATCCGGCAGATCGCGCTCCAGGAGAATCCAGCCATCAAGGCCGTTCTCAAAGCCGGGGTTTTGCATGGGCATGGCCATCGCGCAGGGTAGAAGCGCAAGACCAACAACGAAGCGGGAGAGGAATCGAATCATAGGAAAAAGCTGCCTGTGGCGAGGGGGGTGATGAATTCGCTTATCGTCCTGTTCCCGGGCTCCCGCAAACTCTGCTTAGCTCTCACTGTATAGTAAAATACGCTCTACAGTTACAGTGGCGGAACCGTTGGGCATCGGCGGAATCCGTCGGAGATTAGGAAACCGTATGACACGCCTTCTCACTCCGGCCGGGGAAAGCCTCGTGGTCGAGCCGGTGCACACACTCTCCCCCACGCGGACCGTCCGGACTCTTTTCGCACTCACAGACACCGAGCTGGGCATCTTTTTTCGCGGAGCATTACCCGCCCTTGATCAGGATCGCATCCAGATATTCCGGTGTGCGGGAGTCGCTGACGAATGGTCTTCGGCGCTGGAGGAAATACAGCCCGAGATCATTGTTTCCTGCTGGAAAACGCCTGGTCTGCCCGAGGAGTGGATACAAAGGCCGGACTGCCCGCTCCGATACGTCTGCCACCTCACGGGCTCGGTGCGGCACGTCGTGCCGCGCGGATTCCTCGAGGATGGAAAGCTGGTGACCAACTGGGGTGGCATCGCCGCCCCCCAGGTCGCAGAACACGCTCTCCTGCTGGCGCTCGCCGCCCTTCGCAATCTTTCCGACTGGAGAAAATGGGATAAAACCCAGGTGCCGAAGACCAAGACTCTCTATGGAAGAACTGTCGGCATCCATGGGTTTGGCAAAGTCGCCCGTTTCCTTGTCGATTTGCTGCGCCCCTTCGGAGTCAGCATTCGCGCGTACTCTCTCGGCGTGCCGCCCGCCATGATGCAGAGTCGCGGGGTCACCCCCGCAGCCTCGCTCCGCGAGCTGTTTTCCGAAAGCGAGGTGCTCTTCGACTGCGAGGCGCTTAACGAGCAGACGGAACGCAGCGTGTCGAAGGAACTCCTGGCCGCGCTGCCGGACAAAGCAGTCTTTGTCAATGTCGGCCGCGGCCGCATTGTCGATGAAGACGCCCTGGGACGCGAGGCCGCGTCCGGCCGGATCGCCGTGGCCATCGATGTGGTGACGCACGAGCCGCTTCCCGCGGATTCGCCCCTGGCTACGCTGCCCGGCGTCATCTACTCTCCCCACATTGCCGGGCCGACCGGCGACCAGTTTCCCTATTGCGGAAAGCTCGCGGTGGAGAACATCTATCGCTATATGGACAACCTCCCCCTTGAAGCCCGTGTCACCCTCGATATCTACGACCGTGCAACCTAAGCCGCACGCCCACATTCTCACCGGCATTCTGTTTGCCGCCACTGTCGTCCTGAGCTCCACCTCTCTCCAGGCTGGATGGAGGTCGAGCCTGTATCCGGAAGACTGGATACCGGGATATCATGACGCCAATGGTCGGTTTCTCCATGACTTCTCCTATGCCGGATACCGTCGCGGAGAGACCGGCATTCCTGATCGAACCGGGGAAGTGATCGACGTCTCTACGGCTCCCTACCATGCCGATCCCACCGGGATGACCGATTCGACAGCCGCCATCCAGGCCGCGCTGGACGCAGCAGCCTCCGCCGGAGGCGGCATCGTCTTTCTCCCCGCCGGAACCTATCGCGTCTTCCCGCCCGAAAACCAGAAAGTCGCGCTGCGCGTCGAAGGCGACAACATCATCCTGCGCGGCGCCGGCGCCGACAAGACACACATCTTCAACGATACCTTCCAAATGCGGGAAAAGACCGTCATCGAGGTCAAAGCCCGCGACGCGGCATGGTGGTATGCCGATGGGAAAAAGTCAGCCGCCACCGCCGACTTCGCCAATGGCGCTCTCGCGCTGCCCGTCGCCGATGTGTCTGTCTTCCAGCCGGGAGACGCCGTCGCCGTGCGGAATGATCCCACGGATGCCTTCATCGCCTCACTGGGAATGACCGGGAAATGGACGAGTCAAAACCTGAAGAATCGCGCGCTCGTTTTCTTCCGTCGTCTCGTCTCGGTCGATCCGGCAGCCGGGACAGTGACCATCGATACGCCGATCCGCTATGGCTTGCGCAAGGACGACGGGGCGCGTGTCGTCAAGCTCGGGGGGCACTCCGTCTCCGAGGTCGGCCTGGAGGATTTTTCCATGGGAATGGCCTTCCATCCGGGCGAGGGTTGGGGAGAGGAGGATTTCGCGCAGGAAGGTACTGCCGCTTACGACGTCCATCAGTCGCACGCCATCGTCTTTACGTCGGCGGAGAACTGCTGGATGAAGCGGGTAACCTCCTGGAACCCTCCCGACAATCCGCCCAGCGTCCACATCCTCTCCAATGGCGTGAAGTTTGAAAAGAGCCGCCAGATCACTGCCGTGGATTGCGACTGGCGATACCCCCAATATCGCGGGGGAGGAGGCAATGGCTACCTCTACACGCTGCACGGAAACGAATGCCTCATTACCAAATGCAAGGCCGTCGGAGGACGCCATAATTACGACTTTGGCACGATGTCTGCCTCAGGCAACGTGCTCTTTGACAATCTGGCCAAGGATGGGCGGCTCGGCTCCGACTTTCACATGTTCTTTTCCGTCACCAACCTCCTCGACAACATGACCTGCGATGGCGATTTCCTGGAGGCCATCTATCGCCGCTGGGGAGGCAATCCCGTGCACGGCGTCACCACCACGCAATCCGTGTTTTGGAACACGAATGGGCTGCGCTACATCGCCTCTCCCTTTGAGTTCGGCGGCACCATGCACGACCGTCCGCAGTTTCTTGTCGAATCCGAGCAATGCGGCGACGGCTACGTCATCGGCACACGCGGGCCCGCATCGAAGGTGAAAACCAGCAACTTCCTGGAAGGCGAAGGACTGGGTGACACCCTTCAGCCTGCGTCTCTCTACCAGGATCAGCTCAAGCGGCGGCTGGGACGCTAGATTTCCTACGCCGACCCGCCGGAGGTGCGGCCCGCTGGTCGCGCAGAGTCGTTCCGTGAATCCACTCGCTTTCCACGAGGATGCGAGTCGGCGTGCGCGGAATGCCCCGCTCGCCGCTGTGAAGCATGGAAATAATGAAATCCACCGCAACCTCTCCGATGCGGACATTGTTTTGATAAATCCCGGAGATACTCGAGATCTCCTGGGGAAGGCTGAGGCTGGCGAAGCCGAGATCCTCCGGGATCTTGTATCCCAGTTTGTTGAACCAGTCGCTGGCCCCGGTGTAGGAGATCACGACGTCCGGACGATTGCCCTTGAGCCATTGGCGCAACTCTCGATCGCTCGGCTCTCGCTTGAGAAGAGGAGTCACCTCCATCATGCCGGGATTCAGCGCTCTGGCCATGGCCATCCCTCCGACCCAGCTGTGTTCGACCTTGTCGTCCCAGGCCTGCTCTCCGAAAAATCCCACCCGTTTGTAGCCGAGCTGAAACAGGCTGCTTAGGGTAAGGTTGATCGAGTGAAAGTGATGATTCGTCACCACGTGAAAGACCGATGGCTGGAGGCTGTAGCCAAAGGATACCACGGCGAAATTTTCATAGCTTAGTGCTGGAAACATCTTGGGCGCTGGCTGCGGCGCGAGAAGCAACCCTTCGATGTTTCGTGCCTTGAGAATGCTGACAAGGCGTTCCGGCGTCATGCCTGGCTCGGCCAGCCAGAACTCCTCCAGCACATAGCCCATCTTCTCCGCCCTGCGTTGCGCCCCGGCAAAGTATTCCTGAAAGCACTCATTCCTGTGCAGAGCCTCGCGATCCGGCCAGTTGTTGATCCAGGCGAGCGTTGCCTGGTAGCGCCGGGGTTGGTTTGCCCTCCGGTAAACATTCAGCGCGGAAAGCATCGGATCAGGACGATAGCCCAGCCGATCTGCAACATCGCGGATGCGCGCCCTGGTGGCCTCGGGCAGTTGGGCGCTGCCCCGCAGGGCCAGTCCCACCGTGGTGAAATGGACTCCCGCCACCTTAGCGATATCGCGGATGGTGACTCGCTTGGCGGGCCCTGAGGCGTCTGGAGAGGACATTACTCTACACATAGAGTTCAGCATTCATTGCTTCAAGCAGGGAAAAGCGGAAGCCTTCAAAAAACTCCGATCATGAACTCCTTCCACATCCCTCTCCTCCTCGCCATCGCCTCCCTGCCGCTGGCATCCCTGCATAGTTCGACGCTTACCTGGGACGCGAGCGGCACCAGTCCGTCCGCGCCGACTGGCGGGGCGGGAACATGGAACACCACAGGCACAAACTGGAGCAACGGGACGTCGGATACCGCCTGGAACAACAGCGCCGTCAATAGCGCGTATTTCCTGGGCAATCTCACGGCCTATGCGGCCATCACCCTGGCGGAGCCCATCTCCGTTGATGCCATTACCTTCGGCGCCGGAGGGAGCAACGGGTATACCATCATCGGCAGCGGATCGAACTCGCTTACAGTATCCAGCGGCGTGATCACGGTAAACCGCAGCTCCACCATCCAGGCGAGCATTACAGGCTCCAATGGCCTGATCAAAACCGGGAGCTCCGCGGTCACGCTCACTCTAGGATCAGTCAACACCTACACGGGCGCAACCCTCGTGCAGAATGGCAACCTGAGGCTGGATACCCCGGGTGCGCTGCCGACGGGCACCACCGTGGTGATGGGCAAAGCCGAAACCTCCAACAACACCACGATCGATCTGCGCACGAGCCAGACCATATCGGGGCTCGCCACCGCAGGAACAGGCACGGCTCTCATCACCAACAACCGCTCCAGCGCAGGCACCGCCACGCTGACCATCAATCCCGACAGCGGAAGCACTGCGGCGGACTCGACATTCTCAGGCTCGATCCAGGATGGCTCCTCAGGAGGCCTGATCGCACTCACCAAGGCTGGCAGCCATGCGCTCACCCTCACCGGCACCAGCACCTACACCGGGGCGACCACGGTCAGCGGCGGCACGCTGGTGATCGGCGTATCGGGCGCCGGATCGCTCGCCAGCAGCGTCACCGTGAAAAACGGGGCCACGCTCTCCGGATCGGGCAGCACCTCCGGCAACGTCACGATCGAAACGGGCGGCAATCTCGCTCCGGGCAACAGCGCCGGACAGTTTACGATCGGCGGTGCGCTGTCCCTCGCTGCGGATGCCGTCTATCAGTTTGAACTCAATGGCGCCACGAGAGCGGCGGACAAAGTCGCTGCGAACGGCATCTCGATCAATGCCGCGGCAGACTTTTCCTTCACACTGCTCGGCGGAGTGAGCGGACTCTCTATCGGCAACCAGTTTGTCATCCTCGACAATACGGGCTCGGGTTCGATTTCCGGAACGTTCAGCAATCTTGCGGCGGGCAGTTCATTCAATGCGGGGAACGGTCTCCTTTTCTCCGTGAGCAGCGATGGCCTCGGCGGTTACGGCAACGACCTCGTCCTTACGATCACGGCAGTGCCGGAGTCCTCCACAGCGGTGTCGCTGGCATTGGGACTTTCCGCCTTGTGGCTGGTGGTGCGCCGCCGAAGAAACTCCTGATCGGTTCCACCCTCCGCGAGCGAGGCGCCTAGAGCACCTCGTTCTGGAAAAGCTCGATGATCTCGCCGCTCGGGCCTTTGAAGAAGGCAATACGCACGGGAACCGCGCCGATATTCGAGGGGATGTCGAGATCCTTGGTCTCCATCGTCACCTCCATGCCTGCGGAACGCGCCTTTTCCAGCATGGCGGCACAGTCGTCGGTGCGCAGCGCAAAATGCAGGATCGCCCCCTCCTCGCGCGAGGCCTCGACCCGCTCGAAGATCTCGACGTAATTTCCATCGCCCGCATCGATCATGATCGCACGGGAGGGTTTCTCGCCCCACGTGATCTTTTGGGTCATCCCCAGCACGTCAGTGTAAAACTTCACGCTCGCGTCGAAGTCGAGAGACGGAATTGCGACGTGATGAAAACCAGAGATTTTAGCCATGCTCCGGCATCGCAGATTTTCCCCCGGCAACCAAGGAAATGCTTCACGGCACCCGAGAGTCGCCTGGTCTGCTATCGCACGATCTCGACCGGAGTGCCGATCTGTACCCGGTCAAAGAGAGCCGCTGCCATCTCGTCCGGCAGCCGGATGCAGCCATGCGAGGCTGGAGTCCCCGGCTGCGGGATCGGCCCGGCGTGCATGCCGATGCCGCCCCAGGTGAGGCGCATCCAATTCGGCATCGGTGCGTAGATGAACTGACCGCCCGGCGGAGGACGATCCCGTCGGGCATCCGCATCGTGGTTGATCGTATTGCCCTGGGCATCGACGATCTTGCCATAGATGCTCGACCGCTTGTCCGCCACTTTCTCCACGATGGTGTATTCCCCGGCAGGCGTTCCAAAGCCCGCCTTGCCAGTGGCGACGGCCGTCCAGCCGGCATATTGCCCGCCGATATAGATATCCGCCCGCTGAGAGGAGAGGTTTATCACGATTTTCACGGGACCGGTCAGCCCGTACCCCTGCCAGTCAAACAAATCGGCCTGCGAGGGCTCGGCATAGACTCCCGGGGTATATGCGATCTGCTCCGAGGCGCACGAGCAAAGCATCAACGCCCCTAGCACGCTTGCGACCCAACGCATCGAAAAAATGTCACCCATCATGCTGAAAACCGACTCCTGTTGATAAATTACGTCGCCCGGAGGGTGACTGGCCGCACGTATTGACAGGATTTTTCCCGTTGGCAAGCCCCGGCTAGCGCTTCTTCGTGATCACCTGGGCAAAGATCATGGCTCCGCCCGCGGCAACCGCCACCACCCCGAGCAACGGAAAAAGCGACATGCTCTCGCCGTTCTCAGCTCGGATCTCCAGGGGATCGAGCTTCCGCTGCTTATCGTGATTCACGGTGGAAAGGACCAGCGGCGTGATGAACGACAGCACGCCGACCACGATCATGACGATGCCAAACGCTCTCATGGCTCAGGCCGCCTTGAGAAAGGTCTGGAGGGCGGGAATCTTGGCGATCACCCCGTCGATCACCTCGGAGCCTGCGACCTCTCGCGCCTTTTCCACGAAGGCCTGGACGAAAGCTGTGATCTGTGGCGTGGAAAGGCCCGCCGCCTGGAGATTGGCAAAGGCCTTCGCCGCGTCGGCGGTCTGGCCGCCGAGGAAACTCCCGAGAAGCCCGCCGAGGGGATTGGCACCCTCGGATTTCACCGGCTCGCCTAGCAGCTCGGCCGCGCCCGGGATCTGGGCGATCAGCGTCTCGAAATTCGTCCCGGCCGCATATTTCTGGGCAAACTGGAGGAGAACCTTCACGGCTTCACGCGCCGTATCGGGAGCCACGTTGAGACGGGCGCTCAGGGATTCGATGAACTGGTCCATGGCTTTATATGCTGTGGAATACCGTCCAAGGCAAGGGCTTGCTGAAAATGAATCTTACCGCTTGCCATTCCCGTCCCAGCGGCCCATGTATCACCCGCGATGGGAGACGACCGCCAGAAGTCACAGGGGGACTTGGAGTCCGGAATCGCGCTGATCACTGCCGCTTTTTTTTGCGCATCGGTGATGAGCGCGTTCAGCAAGGAGGCCACCGGCGTGTCTCCCCTGCTCCTGCTCTTCCTCCAGTACGGCATCAGTTTTCTCGTCTTCGTCCCGCCCGTCCTCAAGCAGGGACCGGGCCTGCTCAAGACCTCGCACATCGGGCTTCATGCCTTTCGCAGCGTCGCGGGATCGATCTGCCAGCTCCTCTTTTTCATCGCGGTGAAGTCGATCTCTCTCCTCGACGCCGTGCTGCTTTCGAATGCCGCGCCGCTCTTCATTCCGATTGTGGTGTTGATCTGGTTCCGAAAAACCGTCCAGCCTCTCGTGTGGGTCAGCCTCTTCATAGGTCTGGTCGGCATCTGCCTTATCATCAAGCCGGGGCCGGAGATGTTTCGCAATCCCGCATCCCTCATCGCTCTGGCAGCGGCGGTGTTTTCAGCCATCGCACTGGTGGCGACCAACAAGCTTTCAGAAACCGAGCCGCCAACGCGCATCCTCTTTTATAACTTCGGCATCTCCACCGTGCTCCTGGCCCCCGTCTGCGCCTTTGTCTGGAAACCACCCACGGCCTACGAGTGGATGCTGCTGGTCGCGGTGGGCCTTTCGTATGCCCTCACCCAGTATCTGATCATCCTCGCCTATCGCCACGCCAGCGCGGCCCAGATTTCGCCCTTCAACTACACCGTGGTCATCTTCTCCGGCATCCTCGGCTGGATGTTCTTTGGCAACGTCCCGGACTTCATCTCCCTTCTCGGTACGCTCCTGATCTGTGCCGGAGGCATTCTCAGCATTCGCGCGGGGCATCCGGAAGGCCGGGGCCACGCGTTTGGCAGTGGCCACTGGCATCTTTTCGGCAAACCCAAGACCTCATGAAACTCGACCCTCGCTCGCTTCCCTCCGTTCCCACCCTGCGCGCAGATCTCGTGCATCAGCATGACTCGATCCTCGGCGAATCGCCCCTCTGGGAGGAACGCGACCAGGTTCTCTACTGGGTCGATATCGACCGCGGGCAGATTCATCGATTCGATCCCGCCAAGCGCACCAATACGACGCACACTCTGCCGACCAAGGTCAGCTCCATCGTTCGGCGCGCCTCCGGGGGACTCGCTGTCACTTTGAAGAAAAATTTCGGCTTCTTCGATCCATCCACCGGGAAGCTGGAAGAACTCGACGTGGTCGAGGGAGACCAGCCGGAAAACCGGTTCAACGACGGCAAGGTGGATCGCCAGGGCCGCTACTGGGCCGGGACGATGAACGAGGTGCATATTGGCCAACCCGATGCGGGGTTGTATCGCTTCGAAGGACCGGGCCGCCTGCAAAAGATGGTTCCCGAGGTCACGATCTCCAACGGCACCGGATGGAGCCCCGACGGTCGCATCATGTACTACACGGACACGCTCCGACACACCGTTTTCGCCTACGATTTCGACACAGCAACCGGCACGATTTCCAACCGCCGTCCGTTCCTGGAGATCGAGCCCGCCAGCGAAGGCCTGCCCGACGGCCTCACCGTTGACTCGGAAGGCCATGTCTGGAGCGCCCTTGTAAACTACGGCTGCATGCTACGCCTCGACCCGGCGGGAAACCTGGAGCGTATCGTGGATTTCCCGGCCACCCGCGGCACATGCTGCACCTTCGGCGGGCCGAACTACGAGCACCTCTACATCACCACCGCGCGCGAGTGCCTCGACGAGATGCAGATCGCCGCCCAGCCGCTCGCTGGCAGCGTCTTCCGCTGCGAACCCGGCGTCCGAGGGCTCGCAGAGACTCCGTTCAACGGCTAAGCCGCCCAATCCGGCGCAGGGGCCTCAAAAGTCACTCGCTTGCGATTGATCGGGTGCATGAATTCCATGCGCAAGGCATGGAGACACAGCGGAGCATCGCCCACCGCAAGGGTCATAGCGTTTCCCAGCCTGCTCTCCGGCAAATAAGCAGGATCACCCACAACCGGCCACCCGAGACTCCAGAGATGGACGCGGATCTGGTTGGTCCGTCCCGTGAGCGGTCGCGCCTCGACCAGCGACGTGCCATCGTCAAATCGCGCTTTCACGGTGAACTCCGTCCGGGCCGACAACCCATTTTCATCGACAACGCGGGAGCCAAGCTCGCCCGGCTCCGCGCTGATCGGAGCCGTACAGACAAAGCTTTCCTCCAATGGCGTCCCCTGGATACGCGCCAGATAAACCTTCCCCACCTCGCCGCGCTCGAACTGCGGCTGAAGCAGACGGGCAAAATGTCGCGTGCGGGCGCACACCAGCACGCCCGTCGTATTGGCGTCGAGCCGGTGCGCCGGGCGAATCTTTTGCGGATCGTAGGCGCGGTCGAGGAAATACTGAAGTGTATTGCGGTTGAACCTCCCGCAGGGATGCATCGGCAGGGGCGCGGGTTTGTTCAGGATAACGAGCGCCTCATCCTCATGCAGCACGGTCACATCCGAAGCGACATCCGGTTCCGCCGCCATGGGGAGACGGTGATAAATGCGCTGCCCGGCGAAGACCGCCGTATCCGCCATCAGGACGACTCCATTGGCATCCTCCATGCGCCCCTCGGCACAAATCTCCTGCCAGCGTTCGGCAGGCTCATGAGCGAAAAGACCAGTCAATACGCCCAGCAATGTCTCGCCATCATGCTCTTGTGGAACGATGAAGGGCCGCCGGTTTTCATAGGGCGTGCTTCCCGGCAACGGAGTTGCCACCTGCTGCAGTCGGCCGGTTCCGGCCTGCGCGGCCTCACGCATCAGCTCCTCCGGCGCCCGATAACAATGCGGGCAGGATTTTCCCGGCACATAGCGTGAATCACCCTGCTCCTCATCGGTCAGCGGAGCCTGGCAGGCAAAACACTGGGCTGTTCCCGTCTCGTGCAGCGCCGGGTCCACCCCCACCCGCTGGTCAAAGACGAAACACTCGCCGTCATAATGCGCGGAACCACAGTCTTCAAAATACTTCAGGATACCGCCCTCCAGCTGGAAGATTTTCCGAAAGCCCCGGCTCTCCATGTACGGCCCCGCCTTTTCGCAGCGAATCCCGCCGGTGCAGAACATCACGATCGGCTCATCTTTCATTTCCTCGGGGAGAGTATCGACTGCCGCCGGGAAGTTGCGGAAATGATCGAGGTCGAAAGTCTTCGCCCCATGAAACGTACCGAGCTTGACCTCATAGTCATTGCGGGTGTCCAGCAGGGTCACGGGGCGTCCCTCGTCGAGCCACTGTTTCAGCGTCTGGGGCGGCAGTTTTTCCGAGGTGCGCGTCGCGGGGTCGATGCCCTCCACGCCAAAGGCGATGATCTCCTTCTTGATCCGCACCAGCATGCGGTTGCACGGCTGGGTGTCGCTCTCGCTGTACTTGGCCGTAAGCTCTTCCAGCCCGGGGATGGATCGGAGTTCGGTGAGCAATTCCTCGATTCCCTCCCGTCCCCCAGCCACGAACAGGTTGATCCCCTCGGCGCTGATCAGGATCGTACCGCGCAGCTTGCGCGCTTTGCAGAAATCCAGGAGCCGCTGGCGGAGGGGCTTGAGGTTCTCCAGCCGGGCAAACTTGTAGGCGGCGATGTTCGTGATGTGGAGCATGGGAGCGAGCCATCATTCCCGCTTCGATTCGCCCGCGCAAGACGTCCGCCGCTTTTCTGTGGCATTTGCAGGTCGCTCTGGGCATGGTCGTCGATTCGTCCCATGAGTATTCCGCTGCTCTCCGCCACTGACCTGTCGCTTTCCTACGGCTCCCAGCGCCTGCTGGAGTCCGTCACCATCGCCGTGGCAGCTGCCGAGAAGGTCGGGCTCGTCGGACGCAACGGCTGCGGTAAAACCAGCCTGCTCAAGATCCTCGCGGGCGACCAGGCGCCTGATGCGGGAGAAGTCTCCAGCCGCCGGGGATTGCGTGTGGGCTATCTGCCGCAGGAGTTCGAACTCGATAACGAGCGCACCGTGAGGGAAAATATCGAGTCCGGTGCGGCGGATCTCGTCGCCGCCCTGCAACGCTACGGCAGCGGAGCCGGGACCGAGGCTCAACTCGCCGAGGACCTGAAACTCATCGAAGCGGCGGACGGATGGAATCTCGATACCCGCATCCGGGCCGATACCACAGCCCTCCGGGTGCCGGATCCCGACCTGCCGGTCGGCCCGCTCTCCGGCGGAGAAAAGCGCCGTGTCGCACTCTGCCGGGCCCTCGTCGCCCAACCCGATCTCCTGCTCCTTGATGAGCCGACCAACCACCTCGACGCGGAATCCATCCGCTGGCTGGAGAACTTTCTGACCTCCTTCAAGGGCGCGGTCATCTTCGTGACGCACGACCGGTATTTCCTCGATGTCATCGCGACCCGCATCATTGAGGTGGCCGATGGACGGGCCTTTTCTCATCCGGGCAACTATACCGCCTATCTGGAAGCCAAGGCCCTGCGCCAGCAGATCGCCGAGCAGACCGAGCGGCGCAGGCAGCGGTTTCTCCGGGCGGAGCTGGAGTACGTCCGAGCCGGAGTGCGCGCCCAAAGATCCAAGAGTCGCCACCGTCTCGACACCTTTTACGAAATCGCCGGACTGGAGGCTCCTCCCGAGGAGCGCGAGATGGATCTCATCCTCCCGCCCGCACCGGAACTCGGCAACACCGGCGTCGAACTCTCCAACGTGGGAGCCCGGGCCGGGGGCGATGGACGCTGGCTCTTCCGGGGGCTGAATCTCAGCATCAAGCCCGGCGAGTGCACGGGCATCGTGGGGCGCAACGGCGTCGGCAAGACCTCGCTGCTCCGGATCTGTCTCGGGGAAGCCGCTGCCGCCGAGGGCGATGTCACCATCGGGAAACGTGTCGTCTTCAACTACATCGACCAGGGCCGCCTCCAGCTCGATGGCACCAAGTCCGTCATCGACGAAGTCGCCGATCTCGGCGGGGAAACCGTCACCTTTGGCGAAACCAAGCTGAGTGTTCGCGCCTATCTCCGCCGGTTTCTCTTCACCGACGACCGGGTGCGCGAGCGCATCGACCGGCTCTCCGGAGGCGAACGCGCACGGCTCCTCCTCGCGAAAACCCTCAAGCGCGGAGGTAACCTCATCGTGCTGGATGAACCGACAAACGACCTCGATCTGCAAAGCCTGCGTATCCTGGAGGAAGCGTTGGTTCACTTCGATGGCAGCGCGGTAGTCGTCAGCCACGACCGCTACTTCCTCGACCGGGTCTGCGATCAGATCGTGGCCTTTGAGGATGATGGACGGGTTCACGTCCAACCCGGCAACTACTCGTACTATCTCGAAAAGCGCAAGGATCTGGAGCGTCCCGCCCAATGGGATGCCCCGGCGGAAGCCAAGACACTGCGAACCACCCGTCAGCGGAAGCTTTCCTTCAAGGAGCAGCGCGAATACGAGACGATGGAAGCCACCATTCTCACGGCAGAATCTCTCGTGGATGAACTGGAGAACCTCCTCGGTGACCCTCAGTTCTTCGTCAGCCGCGCGCAGGAAGCTCCCGCCAAGGTGCAGGAACTCGAGGCGGCAAAAGCCCGGGTGGCCGGGCTTTATCAACGCTGGGCCGAGCTGGAAGAAATCGCCGCCGGACAGAAGTAACATTTCCGCCCTCGCCAGAGCCGGGGATGCGATGTATAGTTTTTCCGGAACGGATGTTAAAACCTTGGATGATTCCCGGCGATCTCGCACCAGGCGACTGCAAGTGCCTGGAACGCGACTGGTCGGACGTTGAGCTTGCCCGCGTCGAGAGTGCCGATGACCCTGGCTTCGACCTGGCTTTTGGCGCGCTTTGGGCGGAGTTTGGCGCCAAGGGGGAAATCGAGCAGGCTGCCGTACTTTCCAAGCGCCTCCACTGGCACGGCCAGTTGCAGGACAATGGATATGGCCTCCGCTACCGCCTGATGCTCGTCACCTCCGGCGGGAAATTCGTGGCCGTTCGCGATCACACAGCCATCGTGCCGAGCGATGAAGACGCCTCCTACGTTCATCTTTCCCACGTGCTCGTCTCACCGGAGTGGCGACGCACCGGGGTGGCGGGATGGTTGAGAGCCCTCCCCATCCAAACGGCGAGACATGGTCTGGAGGCGCTGAAAAAACCCGGAAACTCGCCGATCACCCTGATTGCCGAGATGGAGTATCCCGACCCGGCGGTCGCCGCCACCGCGATCCGACTCGCGGCCTATGAAAAGTCGGGGTATCTCAAGGTCGATCCGAGCCGCATTTCGTACGTCCAGCCGGATTTTGGTTCCCCGGAGCAGATCGACCTGGCCGGCGGCCCGCAGCCGCTTCCCCTCACCCTCATGCTTCGCCGCGTCGGTCGGGAGGCCGAGACCCGGATCTCGGGTCGTGAGGTAAAGTCCATCGTCACCGCCCTCTACAAGATGTACGAGTGTACGTTCCGCGCCCGCGATATGGCAGGTATCTGGAAGACGCTGGAGACCTACCCTGGCGACGAGGAAATGATCGACCTCGTGCCGCCGACGCGGGGCGTTCACCAATGAGCCTGCAGCTTTTCTACGATCCCGGGTTTGCCGCGCCGATCGGCGATCACATCATGCCGATCCGCAAGTTTGGCCTGGTAGCGGAGCAGGCGGCCGATCTCCCCGGCATGGCTCTGGCGGGTGTCACCCCCGTTACGGAGGAGGATTTGTTACGCGTCCATGCCCCCGCCTACATCGAGGCGGTGAAAACCGGCGAACCGCGAGAGTTAGCCGAGTCTCAGAAATTCCCCTGGTCGCCGCAACTCTTCCCGAGCGTCTGCCTGACCAATGGCGCTGTACGCGATGCGGCGCGCCATGCTCTGAAAGCCGGAGCCGCCGGAGCGCTGGCTAGCGGATTCCACCATTCCTGCCCCGATCACGGAGAGGGATTCTGCACCTTCAACGGCCTCATCGTCGCCCTGGAGTGGCTGAAAGCCCATGGCCACATCCAGACTGCCGCCATCCTCGACATGGACTTGCATTACGGGAATGGCACGGCCTTGCTGACTGCCACGCGGCCCTGGATCAGGTCGCTCTCGCTGTACGGCAATGACTACTGGGACAATATCCCGTACCTCGACGTGTCCGAGCGCCACCATGAGGACGGCTCAAATCACCGATCTGCCGCCATCATTCCCACCGGCGGACCCGATGGAGACGCCATGCTTGCCCTGCTGGATCGCGAGATTGGCTGGCTGGTGGACGCGGGAAAACCCGACATCCTGCTGTATCAAGCCGGAGCCGATCCGCTGAAATACGACCCCTATTCTCCGCTCGACCTCACGCACGACGACCTCGCCGCCCGTGATCGCCGGGTTTTTGAGTTTGCCCGCCAGCACGCCCTCCCGGTGGCCTGGGTACTGGCCGGCGGCTACACCAAGGACGTCACCCAGGTCGTGCAGGTCCACGTGAATACCGCCCTCGCCTGCCGCGACACGTTTTCTCTTTGACGAGCCTGCACTCCTCGCATCTGTTTTTGCCATGACCGTAAACCGACTCTCCCACGAATCCCGCGTCATCTTTGAAATCGATGGTCGCCTCGACGCCGCGAATGCTGTCACCCTCGATCGGGAGTTCTTTTCCTGCTATGATGAAGGCTCCCGCGATTTTATATGGGACTGCTCCAGGGTCACCTATCTGAGCAGTGCTGGCCTCCGTTCGTTTCTTCAAGCCATGAAGCGGCTGGAGGCGGCGAAAGGCAGACTGGTCATTGTCGGAGCCAGCCCTCAGCTCCTTGAGGTCTTCGACATCTCAGGCTTCAAGCCTCTCCTGACCTTCGCCTCGGATCGCTCCGCCGCGCTGAAAGCCTGACCCCCATGAGACTCGTCGTTGCAGCTACAGGAGCGAGCGGTTCGATCTATCTGCAGCGCCTGCTTCATTACCTCGGCAACGGCGGACATGAGGTCCATTTCATCGCCAGCCCGTACGCACGGCAGGTGATTCACGAGGAACTCGGCACGCTCACGCTGCCCGAGGGAACCATCGAGCACTCGGACAAAAGCATGAACGCCCCGTTCGCCAGTGGCAGCGCGAAGTTCGACGCCATGATCGTGGTCCCCTGCTCGATGGGGACGATGGCCCGTATCGCCCACGGCACGAGCGAGTCCCTCATCCTGCGCGCCGCCGACGTGTTTCTCAAGGAACGCCGCAAGCTCATCCTCGTCCCGCGAGAGACTCCGTGGAATCTCATCCACGCCCGCAACGCCGTCGCAGTGGTCGAGGCGGGAGCCATCCTCCTGCCAGCCTCGCCCTCCTTCTACAGTCTGCCCAAGTCCTTCGATGATCTCGCCGATACCGTGGTCTGGCGCATCCTCGACCAGATCGGCATCGACGCGCCGAATGCCTGCCGCTGGCGGGAGACTCCAGAGGCCTGAGACCATTTCGTCGCACTGCATCAAGACGCTGGATTATTGCTGCGCCAGCGTTCATCATATCCGGCCAGATGCTCGATCTGATTGAAAAACTGCTCACCCTGCAGGATCGCGACCAGCGCCTGCGCTCCCTCCAGACAGAACTAGCGAACCTTCCCCAGGAACGCGCCGCCAAGGAAAAGCTCATCGCTGATTCCGCCGCCCGCCTTGAGAAGGCCAAGACCCGCGCCAAGGAAATCGAGGTCGAGAAACGCAACCTGGAAACCGAGATTCAATCCAAGCGCGACGCCATAGCCCGCTACCGCCAGCAGCAGCTCCAGACCCGGAAAAACGAAGAATACTCCGCTCTCGCCCATGAAATCGAGGCCGCAGAGAAGATCATTTCCTCCATCGAGGACCGCGAACTCGAGTTCATGGACGAAGCCGACCGCCTCAAGCCGGAAATCGCCGCAGCCGAGAAGACCCACGCCGAGGAAAAGGCCAGGATCGAGGTCGTGATCAAGAGCCTCGACGAAAAGAAGGTCAACCTTGAGTCCCGGATCGGTGATGTCAAAAAAGAGCGCGAAGCCGCCACCGCAGGCATCGATGAGGACGTCCTCGACCGGTATCAGCGCCTTTTCAAGACCAAGAACGGCTCCGCCGTCGTGGCTCTGGAACACGAGGTCTGCATGGGTTGCCACATGAAGGTGACCACACAGACCGTCGTGCAGGTCAAGGCCCATACCGATGTGATCCACTGCCCGCAGTGTGGTCGCATGCTGTACATCCCGGCCTGATCTCCCCCTCGGCCAACTGGTCCGGGTGAAAAAAACGGCAACGCATGTTTGCGCCCGGGCTCGTATAGGGTATTGTAACAAACTCGCCACGTTGCGGATGCGCCCTTGCTTTGGGCCCGTCTGGAACGTATCTACCCCAACCCTAACCTTGGAGGAACTACCATGGAAACACTGACCGACCGCAAAATCTCGCATCACTACGAGTCTGGAAAACAGGACCTGGAAAGTCTGATAGCTCCGCTTATCGAGCTCTCCGAGGAGTCGTCATCCCTGGTCGTCGGCTATGGCCTCGGCCAAAGCGCTTCCCGGGAGGAGATGATCCCGTATTTTCACGTCTGCGGCTCCTACACCGACCAGGCGCCGGTTCGCGTCCTTCTCATCGGAGGATGGGCTGGCACGGAATCCGTTACCCCTTACGTGGCCGCCCGGGTCGTGGCCGCTCTGGAGTCCAAACTCCGCCTCGTGGCCGGGATCGAGATCACAGCCTACCCTGTCGCCAACCTCGACGCCCATCGTGCAGGCGAATACGTCACTCGCGACCAGCAGAATGACAGCGCCAAGTGCTGGGAAGACTCCTCGCTCAACCACATCAAGGTGCTGGAGAATGAGTTGAAGCGCTACGATTTTGACCTCGTCATCGTTCTCCGCGAGAACCTTCGCGCCCATGAGGCCCAGGTCGAAGCCTGGCTGGTCGAGGACGAGCAAAAATCCGTCCTTTCCGCCGCGCTCGACAACCTCGCATCGGTGGGACATTCCTTCAACTGGAAGCCCAATCCCGTGCGCCCGGTCTATCCGCGCAGCTTCACCCCGATTCCCAATGCGGAGCGTCAGCCCGCCGAGATCATCATCGGTCTGCCCGGTGCGCGTGACACCTACGACCAGGCCCAGGAAGGCCTCGGCCTTATCCTGAGCCTCGCCCACGCCGTTCGGCAGGCACGTAACGAAGGCCGACTCTAGGCTTTTCGGATCAAAAACCTACCCGGTGAGAATGGCCGCCCATCAAGCGGTCATCCTCTCGGAGTTTGCGATTCCTTCATCGAGTTGTTGCAACAACCGTTTGAGGCGCTTTTTCTGCATCCCGACCTCGGGTACACTCGCGGGGAAATGAGCAAGCGTATCGGTCTGATGGGCTGTGGCCAGGTAGCTGTGTATGGACACATCCCAGCGATCCAGGAAACTCCGGATTTGCAGCTCTTCGCGATATTTGAGCCCGACCCGGACCGGGCTCGCGAGATTCAGCAGCGGTTTGGCGTCCCGCATGCCTTCAGCCGCACGGAGGATTTCTTTGCCTCGGGCATCGAAGCCGTCACCATCACCTCGCCAGCTCCATGTCATCGGGAAAATGTCCTCGATTGCGCGAGGCATCGTCTCCCCGCCCTTTGCGAAAAGCCCCTGGCCATCAACAAGTCGGAGGGTGACGAGATGGTTGCCGCCATGCGTAGCGCAGGCCAGCCGTTTCATAGCGGCTTTTGTTATCGCTTCAGCCCTGTCGCCTTGAAGATCCGTGAACTTGTCCGCGAGGGCGCCATCGGGCGCGTGCGCTCTCTCCGGCTTATCTACAACTGGCACCTGCACGGAAAATACGAAATCTCCCACGATGGATCGCAAATCCTCCAGAGACGGCGCGAAGCTCGTATGGAGGAAGGCGGTCCCATGGTCGATTGCGGCACTCATCAGATCGATCTCGCTCATTTCTGGCTGGGTTCTCCCGTCACGCGATTCACCGCCCACGGAGCCTGGATAGATGACTACCTGGCTCCCGATCACATGTGGCTCCATCTCGATCATGAAAATGGCGCGCACACCGTGGTGGAGATCAGCTACGCCTACACGCACACCGCTCAGAATCGCCGATCCGAGTTCATCTATGAACTCATTGGCACCGGCGGCATCATTCGCTACGACCGCGACCTGGAAAGTTTCTTCATGGAGAACGCTTCCGGGCGTCACGATTTCCCGTGCTCGCCGGAGAAAGATTTCATCGGACTTTATCGCGAGTGGGCCGCCGCGCTTCATTCCGGGAAATCCGACCTGCTAGCCACCGCCGAGGAAGGTGTTCATGTCGCCGACCTCGCCCGCCGGGCGACGGATGAGGTCATGGCGGGCCGCGTTCAGCCCTTGTCTTGAACGCAGGAGCTTCCGTTTCGATCCGGCTTTTGGATCAAGCCACTGGAAACATCTTCCAGAAAAAAGATGCGTGGCAGGCGCACCCTCGTCCGTTGCGCCTGCCACACTTTTCCCTCCCGGTATTATCCGGTTCCTCCTAGTCGAGCTTTCCCCTGCCCTTTTCTTCCCCTTCCCTGGCTCGGACAAACTGAATAACGACTTAATTAGGCGTTATTATTGAAATCAGCAAGAGAATTTTCACTTCTCCTGGTAAAATGCCGCCAACCTCGGTTCCCTCGCAAAACGCCGCATGGCCGGATCATTGATCAGGTAGGTGAATAGCTCCCGATCCATGAGTGCTTGAGTTTTGCGCAGCAACTCGGCTGCCTGATCAAAATCCCCTCGCTTCATCGCTGCGTATGCGGCGGGAAGAAGTTCGCGAGGATCATTGGTCGACGGTTCTTGGGGAGGGAGGTCGGCTGCTGCGAGACTTTCCAGCCGCAGCAGTCGCGAGGTGATGTCCATCACGAGGTGGCTGTCCATGGGATTCAGGCGGGCCTTGGCAGCCTCGATCTCTTGAAGCGCCTCCTGCCGATTCCCTTGGTAGCGCAACAGCGTCGCCAATTCGAAATGCGGGTACGGATTTGCCGGATCGACGGCTATGGCCTCGCGAAGTAGGGATTCGGCGCGTCTGCGGGGATCGACCATCGCCAATTGCGTCCGGTCGCTCGCCTTTTGCGTTTCCAGCACAGCCAGCAATGCCAGCGAGTCGGAAACCCTCTCCTTCAACGAAATCGATTTTTCTGCCTCGGCAGTCGCCAGTGAGGAATTCCCATCCTGCAGGGCGGCAAGGGCAATCAGATAGGAAACAGACGGCAGCGCTGCCTTGAGGTTCAAAAGCATCGACACCGCGGCGGATGGATCCCCCCCGCGCAATTTCTCCAGTGCGGCATTCAATACCGTCATCTGCTCTGGAGAATACGTCGCAGGCACACGCTCATGGGCGGTTCGCTCGATCGCACGGCCGCTGGCCTGCCCCATGGCATAGGCGCCAACGCCAACAAATAATGCCACGATAAGAATCGCCGCCACGCCGAGACCGATCACCATCCAACCCGGTCTCTGCCCTTTGATTTCCCCCGCTCCAGACTCCGCGGAGGCAGTCTTTGGCCCGGCACCTTCCGAAGCAGCTTCTTTTGCCTCGGCGAAAGAACGCTTCAGCGCCTCGTGCGAGGCGAGTACCCGGGGCCGGAAGAGCGTGGAACGCCCCGAGCGGTCGCTTCTTTCAAAGCGACGTCCCGGACGTTGCGACTCGTTGGTTGTCTCGGACATATCCCCACGCTCTGGCGAGTCTCCGGGAAATTCCCCACGCCGGTCAAATAGCGGAGAGTTACGCTTCCGTAACAATCCCAAGAGGTCGTCCGCAATCAGTCCGCTTGCGACCCCTGCGGCAACCCTCTAGATATTCCCGATGCTCCGAGACCTCCGGCTGCGAGATTTTCGCTGTTTTGAATCCCTGCACTTCACGCCTGAGCCGGGGCTGAACTTCATCATCGGCGCCAATGCGCAGGGGAAGACCTCCATTCTCGAAGCCGCCTGCGTCCTTTTGCGTCTCCAGTCTCCCAAGGCGGGCTCTCTCGGCGAGACCGTGCGCTTCGGGCATGCCGCCTTTGGTCTCGATGGGCACTGGGAAACCCGGCACCTCCATCTGAAATATGAGAATGCCCTGAAGTCCTTCGCCCTGGATTCCAAGAACCAATCGCGATCCGGGGACTATCTCTCGGTCGCGAGGGTCGCCTGGATCGGCAATGACGATTTGCAGCTTGTGCGAGGCTCCGGGACGCATCGGCGACGTTACCTCGATTTCCTGGGGGCGCAGGTGGCGGATGGTTATCTCAAGACCCTCCGCGCCTACGAGCGAGCACTGCGATCCCGCAATGCGCTGCTCAAAGACAACCGCCCTCGCCGGGAAATCGCGGCATTCGACCAGCCGCTTGTCGAATACGGCCAGGCGTTGCTGGATTGGAGGCGGGAGTTTTGTGCCGTATTGGAACCCCTCATTGCATCGGCCTATACCCGGATCTCAGGCGGAGCCGAAACCATCCAGATCGAATATGTGCCCGGCTGCAACGGCGACCTGAGATCCGCGCTCGCCGCGAGCCTGGAGGAAGAATCTCGCCTCCGCAACACGGTCGCGGGCCCGCATCGCGACGATGTCCGTATCCTGCTCGGAGAAAAACCCGCCGCGATCTATGCCTCGGAGGGCCAGCAACGGTCGGTCGCTCTGGCGTTGAAACTCGGCCAGGCGGCAGAGCTGGAGGCATCCACCCAGACGCCCCCGCTCTATCTGATCGACGACGTCTTTGGAGAGCTCGATCCGGCCCGGCGCAATAACCTCATGGCCGCCCTGCCTCCCGAGGCGCAGAAAATCATTACGTCCACCACGCTGGACTGGCACCGTTCGGAAATGAACGGCGCCATATTCCAACTGGCTGACAGTGTATTAAGCCGCGCCTGAGAAAATCAGGCGGCAGCTTCGCTCACGCGGAGTTCCTCGCAGAACTCGCCGATTCGCTCAATGGCGATCTTGATCTGATCGAGAGCCGTGGCATAGCTGCATCGCACATGCCCCTCGCCGCTCGGTCCAAAGGCGCTGCCTGGCACAACGGCGACTTTCTTCTCCCGCAGCAATCGCAGTGAGAACTCCCGGCTGGAGAGTCCCATCGTGGAAATCTTGGGGAAGACGTAGAACGCCCCGCGCGGCCGGAAGCACTCCAGCCCGAGATCATTGAACCCGCGCACGATATAGTTGCGGCGCAGCTCATACTCGCGGCGCATGGAGACCATGCTCTGCTCTCCGCGCTCCAGAGCCTCGACCGCAGCCTCCTGCCCCATGATGGAGGCGCAGAGGATGGAGTACTGGTGAATCTTCATCATCGCCTCGATCAGCTCGACCGGAGCGCAGACGAATCCGATGCGCCAGCCTGTCATGGCATAGGCTTTTGAGACGCCATGCAGCAGGACAGTGCGCTCCTTCATTCCCGGCACGGCCGCGATGGAGAAGTGCTGCTTCCCGTCGTAGGTCAGCTCGCTGTAGATTTCATCAGTCAATACGACGATGTCATGCTTGATGCAGACGGCGGCGATTTCCTCGAGTTCCTCGGGCGGCATGGCCGCGCCGGTGGGATTTGTGGGGAAGTTCAGCATGAGCACGCGCGTTTTCGGCGTGATCGCCTTTTCGATCGCCTCGGCCTTGAGGATGAAATTGTCCTCGGCGTATGTCGGGATGGCCCGGGCCACGCCTCCGGCCAGCGTGATGCTCGGCGCGTAGGAAACGTAACACGGCTCGTGATAAAGCACCTCGTCGCCAGGATTGAGCAGCGCGCGCAGGGCGATGTCGATCGCCTCGGAGACGCCGATGGAGACCAGCACCTCGCTCAGCGGTTCGTACCGGACATGGAAGTGGTTATACACGTAGTCCGAGATCGTGCGGCGCAGGCGGGGCAGGCCCAGGTTGGAGGTGTAGCCGGTGCGGCCCTTTTCCAGCGAGTAGATGGCGGCCTCGCGGATGTGCCACGGTGTGGCAAAATCCGGCTCGCCGATGCCGAGCGAAATCACGTCGCCCATGGTCTGGACGACCTCAAAGAAATCGCGAATCCCGGAACGCGGGATCTCGCGCACAGTGTCAGCGATGCGAATACTCATGGCGTGACCGCGAGGCGCTCCGGTGTGAGCTCGACCTGATGGAAGGCTCCGTTTTCCTTGTAGGTCTTGAGTCGGAAATGGGTGGCGGTCGACTGCACGGCCTCGACCGTGCTGAGCTTCTCAGCCACGAAGGCGGCGACGGCGCGCAGGTTGCGAGCCTCCAGGACGATGAGCAGGTCGTAGCCGCCGCTCATGAGGTAGCAGGCCTGCACCTCCTCAAACTTGGCGATGCGGGCTGCGATACGGTCAAAGCCGCCGTCCCGCTCAGGAGTGATCTTGACCTCAATGACCGCCGTGACCGAATCGGTGTCCCACTTGTTGTGGTTCACGATGGCCTGGTAACCAAGGATGATGCCTTCCTTTTCCAAGCGGGCGATCTCGGCCTGCACTTGTTCGACGGAAAGGTCGAGCATACGGGCGATGTCCTCACGTGGAGTGAGGGCGTTCTTTTGCAGGATATCGATCAATGCTTGCATGGAAAGGAGGCATCATTACGCCCCTAACGCTGCTTGGCAAGCGCACGACAAGAGGTTACGTTCTCTTCATGGCTAAGAAACCCACGAAAAAAGCCGCCTCCAAGTCCCCCAAGAAACCCGCAGCCGCCAAAGCTGCTCCGAAGACCAAGACGGCAAAGAAAACCACCAAGCCCGCCGCCAAAAAGCCCTCCACCCGCCCGCTCGGCGCCCGTGAGCAGAAGCTCGCTTCCAGCGCGTTGAAGCTCGTCGACGAAGCGGCATCGCTCCTTCGCAAGGGCATCAACACCACGGCCGACGTGTCGGAAAAGAACCGCCTCGCCGCCAAAAAACGCGCCCATGGCCTGCTGAACAAAGCGACCTCCTCGCTCAGCAGCATCCTCGAGGGTGGCTCCGACGCCCTGCACAAGGTCATCGGCAAGATCTAACCGACACTCTCAAATCTCTCTGGCGCCGGTGGTTTTCACCGGCGCTTTTTTTTGGCCCGATTCTAAAGCCCGCCGTGCTTCCAGATGGAAAGCACCATGCGGAGGCACATGAAAAATCCCCAGATCAGCCCGACCAGGCCGATGACCGGTACGTCCCCGATCTTGGGAGGAATGCCGGAGTGAATGAGAATGCTGGAGCAAATCAATACGGATGCGGCCAGAATGGCGATCGTCAACCGGTTGGCGATTGAATCCAAAGTCTTTCGCAGTGGCTCGAATCCTTCGGGATCGATCTTGTGCTGGAGCGGGATGCTGACCTTTCCGTGCTTGATCTGCTGGTAAAGATTGCGGAAATCGCCGGGGAAGACATCGAGGAAATCGAGGCCTTCGCTCGCCCACCTTTGCAGGAGCATCATCAACCGATGAGGGTGGTATTTCCCCTGCATGAGCTTGATGGCATAAGGCTCGCCCTGCTTGATGAAGTTCAGGTCCGGATCGAGCGTGCGCCCGACGGCTTCGACCTGGGTCAGTGCCTTGATGCCGAGATAAAAGCTGCCCTTCATGCGCAGATGATTTTTGCGCAGCATCTCCAGGAGCTTGTTGAGGACAATCTCCAGCCGGATTTCCCGCAGGGGGCGATTGAGGTGCGTACCGCTGAACTCCTCCACATCGTTCAGCATCTTGGACGTATTGGAGGCAAACCCCTCCTCGCTCATGTCGAGGATGGACCGCATGACCTGCTGGTGGTTTTTTTCCGCGAGGCCCGCGATGAGTTGGGCAATGCTGGTTCGGAACGGCGGGGTAAAGGAACCCATCATGCCGTAATCGAGCAGGCCGATCGCGCCGTCCTTCATCACCAGCATGTTCCCGGGATGCGGGTCACCGTGGAAGAAACCAAACTCAAAAATCTGCTGATAAATCAGCTCCGTGATATTGCGGGCGAGTTCCGCCGGATCGACGTGATTCTTCGTCAGCCCCTTCTCGTCGTAGACATTGACCCCGGCGAGGAAATCCATCGTCAGCACGCGCGTATTTGTCAGATCGCGGTAGATCTTCGGGACGCGGATCGTCGGATTGTCCGCAAACTGCTTGCCGAAGCGCTCGGCATTGGAGGCTTCGTGGCTGAAATCGAGTTCCTTCACCAGCGTGGAGGCAAATTCGTCCACCACCCCAACCGGATTCAGACCGGAGATCTCGGGCACATGCTTGTCCACGAACCGGGCGATGTCGTGCAGGATGGACAGGTCGAGTTCCACGACCTTTTGAATGTCGGGGCGCTGAACCTTGATCGCCACCTTCGCCCCGGTTTCCTTCAAGGTGCCGGCATGGACCTGGGCGATGGAGGCGCTGCCGACCGGCTTGTCCTCAAAGGCTGAGAAGACATCGTCGATGGAGATATTGAGTTCCGACTCAATGATCGTCCGGGCGACTGAGGAGGAAAACGGCGGAACCTGGGACTGGAGCTTGGTCAGTTCGACAAAATACTCGTCGTCGACCAAGTCACGCCGGGAGCTGATGATCTGGCCAAACTTGATGAACGTCGGTCCGAGCTCCTCCAGCGCCATGCGCATGCGCACCGGGAGCGGTTTGGAAAGCACCCCATCCTCGCGCAGAGTGATGGTGGCATCCTCAATTCCCAGGACCCGCTGGAGGGCGACGAGCTTGAGGACATCGGCAAACCCATATTTCCAAAGGATGCCGATAATCTCGCGATATCGCGGAAGATTGTTGGCAAACTCGACCGCGCTTTTGAGTTGATCCAGGATCACCCCCTGCGAATAAACCGCCCGGGAGGTCTCGCCAAGCTCTTACTTGGCCTCGGATGGACTCCCCTGCTCCAGGAACCGGACACGCCGGTCGCCGCTCGGCAGGCGGATCGTGACCGTGAGTCCCTGCCCTGGGGCGCTTTCGATGATCACCTCGCCGCCATGCGCCCGCACGATGCGCCGCACGATCAGCAATCCCAGCCCGGACCCGCTCTGCTTGGTCGTGAAGTAAGGCTCAAAGACCCGGGTGATGTTCTCGGGCGCAATCCCTCCTCCGCTGTCGGCGAAGGAAATAAACTGGTGCGTCTCATCCGCCCCAGAGCGAATGCGCAGGATGCCTCCCGTCTTCATCGCCTGAAAGGCATTGCGAATGATGTTGTAAAACGCCTGCTTGATCTGGTCGCGATCGACGCTGAGCGTCGGCAGCGAACGATCGAGATCGACCTCGACGAGGATATCTCGGTCGCGAATCTCCGCCTGCAAAAACGAGACGGATTCCTCCACGATGGCATTCAGGCTCTCGGCTCTCGGCGTGAGCGGCTGCGGCCGGATCGCCCGCAGAAACTGAGTGATGATGTGATCGAGGCGCTTCACCTCCTGGCGAGCGACGTTGATCGATTCCTCAAACTCGCCGCGCGAACGGGACGGCAGCTTGCGCACCCGCCGCTCCATGAGTTGCAGATGGATGTCGAGCGAGTTCAGCGGATTGCCGATTTCATGAGCCACGCCTGCGGCCAGCAAAGTGAGGGCGGAAAATCGCTCGCTCTCGATGGTTTCCTGCGTCTCGCGCCGATACTGCGTGATGTCACGCAAGATGATGGCGTGGCCGACGACCTCGTCATGGCTGTCCTCGCTCATCAGGGGAACGGTGTAAAAATTCAGATGCCGGTTCTCCGGGTAGAAAACCTCCAGATCACGGCTGATGACTCCTGCTCCTGCGGAAAGCTGCTCGAAATCGAGCCCGCGCACCGCGTGGCCGAGAAGCTCGCCCAGACTGGCCTCGACGCTAATGCCGAAAAATCCCGCCGCCGCACGGTTGAGATAAATGATACGGCCCGAGGGATCAGTCACGATCACGCCCTCGAGGATGGCGTTGAAGATGGTCTCAAGAAACCCCTTCTCACGGGCAATCTCGACGAGGTAATTCTGCACATCTCCGGGCTGCACCAGCCGGATGCGCTCGATGAGTTTTTCCAGGAAGCCGCGCTTCATTTAGCCGCCCTCCACTGCACTGCCTGCTCGTCGACAGCAAAGCGCACGAATCCCCTGCCGCCCGGTTTTCCGTTGCCGGACGCTCCGAAGCCGCCGAAGGGAAGCGTCGAAGGTGAGAAGGTCGTCGGGAGATTCCAATACAGATTCCCCACCTCCAACCTGTCGCCGATCGTGCGGAACCTTTCCTCCGCAGCGGTGAAGATCGAGGCCGTAAGGCCGAAGGGTACGCTGTCGTGGAGGGCGATCAGGTCGTCGTCGCCGTCAAAAGTTTGCAAAGACACGATAGGGCAAAACATTTCCTGATCCGAAGCACCCGCGGCAAATTTTGCGACGGCTGGACGCACGTAGTATCCCGTGCGGCCATTCACCTGAGGCAGTACCTCGCCAGGAACGATCCACTCGGCGGGCTCGGCAAGAAAACCCGCATAACGCTGAACCGAACGCTCCGTCGCCAGCGGCCCGAGCATGGTCGTTTCATCAAGCGGATAGCCGGGCTGATACCGCTGAAGCGAGGTTTTCAAAAGCTCGCAAAACTCCTTCTCCACCTCGCGAGCCACCAAGACGCGGCTGGTCGCATTGCAACGCTGGCCGGTGGTCAGACACATCGCATCGGCGGTGCATTCAGCAGCAAGCGCCAGGTCGGCATCGGGCAGGACGATCACTGCGTTCTTCCCCCCCAGTTCCAATGCGACCGACTTGGAGTAATCCTCAGCCAGATCCCGGGCGAGCGCCTTGCCGACTGGCACGGAACCGGTGAAGCACACGGACCGAACAGCAGGATGCACGCAGACGGCCTGCCCGATGGCCCCCCAGCCCTGCACGAGTTCAAAAACGCCGGGCAGCAGCGCGCTTTGCATCACCTCCGCATAGGCGGCCACGGTCGTCGCGACCAGCGGCGAGGGTTTGAAGAGCACGGTATTCCCTGCCACCAGATAGGCCATCGCCGCGCCATGGCCGAGATGCAGGGGAAAGTTAAACGGCGAGATGACAGCGGCCGGACCGCGAGGACGATGCCTCACCGCCGCCGGGTGCGGCCCTTTTTCCACCGCCTCCTCGGCCAGATAACGCCGGGCGTCCTCGAAAGTGAGGTCAAACTTGGCAATGACTGCTCCGACCTCCAGACGGGCTTCGCGCAACGGCTTGCCCATCTCGGTCGCGATCAGCACGGCAAGCTCCTCCTGCCGCGCCTTGACCGCCTCCTGCGCCCCCTTCAGAGCCGTGATCCGGTCGTCCAGACTCGCGCGCTTCCACTCCGCGAAGGCTTTGACGGAACGGGAGACGGCGTCCTCCACGTTTCCGGCCTGCGACTCGGGCAGGGAAACGGTCAGGTCCCCCGGGGATCGATTTGTCCAGACAACCGGCTCGTTCATGCGTCGAGCAGGATTTCGAGTTCATTAACGCGGCGTTCGAAGAGCGCCAGCGCGGCGTCGACGGGAGCAGGCGTGGCCATGTTGACCCCGGCCTCGGCGAGGGTTTCGATCGGGAACCGGCTGCCGCCGCTCTTGAGGAAGTTCAGGTATTTCGACGCGTCGCCGGAGGTCAGCACCTGATCGGCCAGCGCCGCCGCCGCCGAGATGCCGGTGGCGTATTTATAGACGTAGAACGCTCCGTAGAAGTGCGGGATGCGCAGGCCTTCCAGGTTGAGCTCCTCATCGAGGGCAAAGTCGGGACCGAAGTACGCCTCCAGCAATCCACGGTAGATTTTCTGGAAAGTATCCAGCGTGAGCGCGTCGCCACGCTCCTCAGTTTCATGGATCGCCTTCTCAAATTCGGCGAACATCGTCTGCCGGTAGAGGGTGCCGCGCAGATCGTCGATCTGGCGGTTGATGATGTAGGCGCGCATACGCGGGTCGTCCGTGGTCTTCAGGAGATGCTCGGTGAGGAGGATCTCGTTGAAGGTCGACGCCACCTCCGCGAGGAAGATCGGGTAATGGTAATTCTGATAGCTCTGGGCGCGCTGGGAGTACCAGGTGTGCATCGAGTGGCCGGCCTCGTGGGCGAGCGTGTAGACATCGGAGAACACATCCTCCTTGTAGTTCATCATGATGTACGGAGGGCTCGTATACGTGCCGTAGCTGAAGGCGCCGCTGCGCTTCCCCTTGTTCTCGTACCGGTCGCACCAGCGACCATCCCGAAGGCCATGGCCGAGCACCTCGCGGTACTCGTCGCCAAGCGGTACGAGGGCGCTGAGCACCTTTTCCACTGCGCCATCCCAAGGCACCTCGGTATGCACGTCACCGACCATGGGAACGTAGGTGTCGTAGTGATGAATCTCATCGAGCCCCAGCACGCGCTTGCGCAGGGCGAAGTAGCGATAGAGCGGCTGGAGGTGGTTGCGTACCGAGCCAATGAGGTTGTCGTAAACGCTCACCGGCACGTCGTCATAGAAAAGCGCGGACTCCAGCGCCGAGGGATAGTTGCGGGCGCGGGCGTAGAAGACGTCGGCGCGGACGGAGTTCGCCAGCGAGGAAGCCACTGTATACTGGTGGTCGCGGAATTCGGCGTAAAACTTGTGAAACGCCTCCTTGCGCACCGCCGGATCACGATCCTGGAGGAACGAGGAAAACGAGCTCTGCGTCAGTTCCCGCTCCTGGCCCCGACTGTCCCGCAGCGAGCCGAACTTCATGTCGACGTTGGTCAACTGCGAGAAGGTGTCGCGGTGACCGCGCGTCGCGGCGGACCCCAGCGCGATCAGGCGCTCCTCGGCGGCGGAGAGCGTGTGGGGCTTCAGGCGGCGCAGCTTGCGCAGCGGAATCGTCCACTCGGCCAACACCGGGTCGGCGAGATACGCCTCGTAAGCCTCGTCGGAAAGCGCCTGAAGCTCGGGCTGGAAAAAGGAAAACGCCTCCCCCACCCGCACAAGCAGACCATCGAGACGTGCCTCCCTGGAGAGCGCCCCGGCATTGGAGCTGTCCTCGGTGACCTTGAGCGCCGCATATTGGTTGAGCCGCTCAATGCGGAGGTCGACCGACTTTTCAAACTCCAGCGCCTCGCGGAGCTTTTCCGCACCCTCGGCGAGCTTGCCGCGAAAATCGGCCGCCCTCGGGTACTCGGCCTGCAGTACGGCAAAATCCTTCTCCCACTCCTCATCGCTCGCGTAGAGCGGACTCAGGTCCCAGGTATCCTCGCTTTTGACCTCCGAACGCAGGGGGGTCCGTTTTCCTCCATCGCCTTCCGACAAAAACCGTGCTGACAACATGCCCCCATCATACCGAGGCCGCTCCATCAAACAACTTGTTCCCGCAACCGGATTTTCGTTTTCCCCCAGGCCGATAACGACTACTCATCGCCAAGCTGTCATACCGCATCCATGGAACCCTTTCTGCAACGCCTTGGCTCCTCGATCGACCGCCTGTTCGGCAAGCGAATCGGGGGCTGGCTGCGCTTCGGCGGTCGGACGGGGCTGAACACTGTCCACCTCTATGGCGAGATCGACGGCGAACAACGGGCCGCCTCCTTCGCCTATTACGTGCTGTTTTCCATCTTCCCGCTCTGCGCGCTCATCCTCACCACGGGCTCGGCGGTCTTCGGCACGGCGGATGTCGTCGAGACCGTCAAGGGGTTCCTGCCGATCAGCGAGCAGGAGCAGAAGTTCATCTGGGAAAACGTCCACCGGCTGGAACAGGCTCGCGGAGGAGTAAGCGCCATCTCGGTGGCAATCCTGCTCTGGAGCTCGCTGCGGTTCTTTCAAGCGCTGGTCCGAGGCGTAAACCGGGCCTGGCACACGGTGGAAATCCCTTGGTGGCAGGTACCGCTAAAGAACATGCTGATGCTGTTGATCATCGGCAGCGCACTCTTTGTCGGTCTGCTGATACCGGCTCTCCTCCAGGCCGTGCGCAACATCCTCGTGAGCGCCGAGCAATGGGTGCTCCATTACTACCCCCAGTTCAATCTCGGCGTCGCCTCGATGACGCTTGACCTGTCCCGTTACCTCCTTGGCGGATTGGTGCTCTTTTACTGCTTCAGTCTCCTCTACATGCTGGCCCCGCGCCGGAGAGTTTACTTTCGCCAGGTCTGGCTGGCCTCCATCATCGTGACAGTGGCGCTCCAGGCCTGCCAGGTGGCTTTCGTGAACTACCTCCCCCACCTGCTCAACTACGGTATTTATGGCGCAGTCGGCGGCCTGATGCTGCTGCTCTTCTGGGTCTACATCTCCGGCATCCTTATCATCCTGGGCGGCTGCCTTTGCGTCACGCTGGATCGAGAATGGAATGGACCCGTGGAGGTCACTCCAACCACTCGAGGAGGTTGAACTGCGTGGCGAGAAGGACGGTGCAAGCCAGCACGATCACGACGAAAGTCGCCGCGCAAAAAACGGCCCCGCCGAGCAGCAGACACCGGACCTTTCGCTCCTCGCCATCCTCAACCATTCCCCGAGCGTAACGATCCGCGCCGTGATGAACAAGAAGTCCTCCTCGCGGACGCCATCGAGGCGCCGACATTGAATCATCCGTCCGATGGTGCTATCGCAAGCCGATGCGCCCGACTGCCCGCATCTCCCGAGAAGATGGCCGCTTTCCCGCTGGTAAGACCGCTGCGGGGAATCGCCGGCATCCCGCGATGCCAAGCCCGTCGGCATCCCGTCAACCCAGCCAGTCCGGGGACAAAGGATTCACCCTGCTGGAACTCCTCATCGCCGTCGCCATCGTGGGAATCCTGGCGGCGCTGATCGCGAGCAACTGGCCGCACCTGCGCCTGCTGACCCAGCGGTCCACTGCGCTGAACAACATGCGAGCGATCGGGGCGGCCTTTCACATGTTTGCCAGCGAGCACGACGGGGCGCTGCCCAAACGGACGACAGGATCGGCGGACCGATGGCCCCAAACCCTTGCGGACTACCTCGACGACATCAAGGTCTATGCGTCCATCGGTGATACGAACGTGGATCGATTTGACCGGGACAAGCTGCTCTCCAACACCCGGAACAACACGAGCTACATCATGAATGGCTACAACGATGTCGGAGCCTACCAGAACTCCGGCGTCGAAGTGCGCATCTCTCAGATCACCCATCCCTCTCAAGTCATCCTGCTCGGGACGCCGAAGGCGGGCAGCACCCACTTTTACATGGACATGCTGGAGGGTCAAAACGGCAACCACATCGACGTCCTGAACCTTGAGCTGTATGACAACGGCTCGAACTACCTTTTCGCCGACGGCTCTGCCCGGTTCATCAAGAAATCGGACTACAGCCATCGGATGTGGCTGGTGAATCCGGACTTCGTCGTTCCGGGGGAGTCCGCCCCCACACCTTGACAGGGGCGGCATCATCGAGCCTTTCACTCATGAGAAAAATCCTCGCTGCCGCCACGATATTTCTTTTCTCCTTCACCATGCTTCCAGCCTCCACACTCACGGAAATCCCCTTTGAAACCATGGACGGCAAGACGTCTAAACTCGCCGACTACGCCGGAAAGGTCGTTCTGGTGGTCAATGTCGCCTCCAAGTGCGGGCTGACGCCCCAGTACGCGGCGCTCGAGGCTCTTCAGCAAAAGTACGGCCCTCAGGGGTTCATCGTGCTGGGATTTCCCTGCAATGACTTTGCCGGGCAGGAACCGGGCACCAACGAGGAAATCGCCGCCTTTTGCTCGACCCGGTACAACGTGACCTTCCCCGTCCTCGCCAAGGTCCACGTGCTCGGCCCGGAAAAGGCGCCACTTTTTGCCGCCCTCACGGGACCGGACGCCAAATTCCCGGGTGAAATCGCGTGGAATTTCGGCAAGTTTCTCATCGGCCGCAACGGCGAAGTCATCGCTCGTTTTGAACCCAAGACCAAGCCCGATGATGCGGCCCTCGTTTCCGCCGTCGAATCCGCCCTCAAATAGCCTTTACCCATGTTCAGACTTGATCGCGAAGAAATCCTCTCTCCCTCGGCTCCCATGAAATATCGCAGCTTCGGAAAAGGAGGCGAGCCCGTCTCGGAAATCGGCCTCGGCTGCTGGCAGCTCAGCGGCAACGCCTGGGGGGATATCGAAGAGAACAAGGCCCTCGACATCCTTTCGGCGGCGAGCGACGCAGGCGTCAACTTCCTCGACACAGCCGATGTCTACGGCACAGGCCGGAGTGAAAGCCTTATCGGGAAGTTTCTGAAGTCCCGCCCCGGGACGGAGTTCTTCGTCGCGACGAAGCTGGGCCGCACCGCCGATCTATATCCTGACCAGTACTCGGAGGAGAGAGTGCGGGCCGCCCTCGAGGCTTCCCTGCAGCGTCTCGGGCTGGAGGCGGTTTCCCTGGTTCAGCTCCATTGCCTGCCGGAGGAGGTTCTGCGCCGGGGCGAGATCTTCGAGTGGCTGCGAACCTTGCAGAAAGAGGGGAAAGTCCGTCATTTCGGCGCGAGCGTGGAGGACACCGAGCAGGCCGCTCTCTGTCTGGACCAACCCGGCCTCGCCAGCCTCCAGATCATTTTCAATATCTTCCGGCAGACGCCGCAAACGACGATCCTTCCCGCGGCCAAAGAAAAAGGCGTGGCAATCATCGTCCGGCTGCCCCTGGCCAGCGGACTGCTTTCCGGGAAATTCACCAAGGACACCCATTTCGCGGAGAACGATCACCGGAATTTCAACCGCGACGGACAGGCCTTTCATGTCGGCGAGACATTTTCCGGCATTCCCTTCGACAAGGGCGTGGAACTCGCCGATGAGATGAAGCATTTCGTCCCGGAAAGCCTGACGATGGTGCAGATGGCACAACGCTGGATCCTCGATCACGAGGAGGTCACCGTGGTGATCCCCGGCGCGCGGACCCCGGCCCAGGCCCGGGAGAACGCCTCCGTTTCGCGGCTGCCGGAGCTCCCTGCCTCCCTCCACGAGCGCCTCGCCCGCTATTACAAAACCGAGGTGGAGCCCTTCATCCGGGGGGCCTACTAGGGGGGCACAGAAGCAACCTCTGCCGTGTTTCCTCAAATCATTCAACGAACCGTATTGCGCGGGAGGAACGCATTTGCCATAAGACTCGCTCCCATGCGCTTCACCCCACTCGCCATCGCACTGGCACTCGTAGTTTCCATCATCCCTACCATGGCTCAAAACGCACTCGAAGAAGGCAAGAAGTTCCTCGCCGAAAACGCAAAGAAGGAAGGCGTCGTCACGACGTCCAGCGGTCTCCAGTACATCGTGCTCAAGGAAGGCACGGGCAAGAAGCCCAAGGCCACCGACACGGTGCTCGTCCATTACCGCGGCACCCTGCTCAACGGCAAGGAATTCGACAGCTCCTACAGCCGCAACCAGCCGATCGAGTTCCCGCTCAACCGCGTGATCCCGGGCTGGACCGAGGGCGTGCAGCTCATGAAGGAAGGGGCCAAATACAAGTTCTTCATCCCGTCCCAGCTCGCCTACGGTCCTTTTGGCGCGGGTCCGGACATCGGCCCCAACGAGACGCTGATCTTTGAAGTCGAGTTGCTGAAAGTTCGCTAACTCACCAGTCTCCTCCAGCCATGCCTCTCGTCGACAAACCTCTCGCCGATCTCAAGGAATACTACGGCATTTCGCCGCGTCCCAATGATTTCAATGAATTCTGGGATGCAGCTCTGGCCGAGCTGGACGCGACCGACCCGGCGCCCAAGCTGGAGCGGTCGACAGCGATCGCCCCGCGCAACGCGGAGGCTTTCGACCTCTGGTTCACCGGCGTTGGCGGCGCGAGGATTTACGCAAAGTATCTCCGCCCCAAAAACCGCGAGGGCAAGCTCCCGGCTGTCGTTCATTTCCATGGGTACACCGGCAACAGTGGAGAATGGGCTGACAAGCTGAACTACGTCGGTGAGGGCTTTGCCGTCGCTGCGATGGACTGTCGCGGACAGGGAGGCAAGAGTGAGGATTCCGGCGCGGTGAAGGGCAACACCCACCACGGCCATATCATCCGCGGCCTCGATGACGCTCCGGAGAAGCTCCTTTTCCGCAGCATCTTTCTCGATACCGCCCAGTTGGCCCGCGTGGTGATGAGCCTCGAGGAGGTCGACGCCTCCCGCGTCGCCACCTATGGAGGATCGCAGGGCGGAGCCCTTTCGCTGGTCTGCGCCTCGCTCGAACCGCGCATCAAGAAATGCGTATCGGTGTTCCCCTTCCTGTCGGATTACCGCCGCACCTGGGAGATGGACCTGTGCAAGGACGCCTACGCGGAGTTGCGCACGTTCTTCCGGCACTTCGATCCGCTCCACGAGCGCGAAGACGAGATTTTCACCAAGCTGGGATACATCGACATCAAGAACCTCACGCCGCGCATCAAGGCGGAGGTGCTCATGGCGATCACCCTCATGGATACGATCTGCCCGCCGTCGACCCAATTTGCCGCTTTCAACAACATCTCGGCCAAGAAGGATTCCATCATCTACCCCGATTATGGTCACGAAGGCCTTCCGCTGTTCGGCGACAAGGCGTTCGCGTTTCTGCGCGACCTGTAAGTGAAAATCCTCAAGGCTTATACGTACGCGGGATGCGGAACCTGCAAAAAGGCGGTCCGCTTCCTCCGCGATCGCGGCGTGGCCTTTGAGGAAATCCCGATCCGCGAGCATCCGCCCACGTTGGCGGAGCTCAAGGGGGCGCTTCAGGCATTTCGTGGCGAGATCCGGCGGCTCTTCAATACGTCGGGTCGAGACTACAAGGAAATGGAGCTTTCCAAAAAGCTCCCAACCCTCTCCGAGTCCGCCGCCCTTTCCCTTCTGGCAGGGAACGGAAATCTGGTAAAACGCCCGTTCGTCGTGACGGGTTCCGGTTATCTGGTGGGTTTCAAGGAATCCGAGTGGGAAAACATCGTCTGACGCGCCCGTAGGGTACCCGGGATTGAGCTTGCTTTACTGGCTTCGATCTGAAACATTCTGAAAAACGCGGACAAATTTTTCATGAAACGTCTCACCGTCCTTTTCTCCACCGCACTGGTGACTGTCGTCGCCGTGTCTCCCCTTTCTGCCCAGCAGCAAGGCCAGCAACAGCAGCAAACCCAGGCTCCGGCTCAGGCTTACCTGACCAACAAGCAGCGAGCCGAGCTGAACATTGCTCTTTCGAAGGTCGATGTGACCAATTCGGAAGCGGTTACCAAGGCTGTCCTTGGGATTATTGCCCAATATCCCTCGCTGGCGCCGCTCTTCACTGGCGAAGCGATCAAGTTTGTCACGCAGAGTCCTGCCCTCATTAGCAATCCCACAACCGCAGCCAGTGTTATTTCCTCAGTCGTTGCGGCAGTGGTGTCCACCTATCCTGCCGCCGCCCAGCCGATCGTAAATTCGGCGGTTAAAGCTGTACCCGCCGCCATGAAGAGTGCGGTCGTACCGGCAATGGTCGACAAAGCGATTGCAGCTGTCAGCACACCCGCAACCAAAGCCGCTGTCCTCAACGGCGCAAAGGATGCCGTGGGGACGAACTCCACTCTCGTTGCAGCCCTCGACCAGGTAGCCCAAGACAATAATATCAAGATCGTCGAGAACAACGACCAGACCGGCACCGAGCGTTACACCCTCAGCGACCAATTGGCTGACAGCTTCGTAAGCGGCGATCAGGGTACCGATAGCGGTATCGGTGCAGCTCCTGTTCCGAATTCCTCAGGCGGCGGCAGTGGGTCCAACAGCAACCCGGGAGCCACGGGCAACCAGCCCGCTCCGTCCTCTGCCTCCTAGTCCCGAGAGGTCAGATTATCTCCTTTGAAAAGCGCCCTCTTTTGAGGGCGCTTTTTCTTTGTCGCTGCGGGCAGTTATCGAGATGCAGCGGCTAGCTGCTCCCAAAGAACTTTCTCCGCAGGTGATGGATCTTTCGGCACGGTGATCGAAACAACTGCGAAGAAATCCCCCCTGGTTCCACCTTTCCCCGGCAACCCCTTGCCAGTCAGCCGGAATCGCCGACCATTCTGAGTCCCCGGAGGAACGTGCAGGCGAGCCCGGCCTTCGAGAGTCGGGAGTTCGACATCCGCCCCGAGCACGGCATCGTAGGCCGGAATCTCGAGTTCATAGACCAGATCTTCGCCCTGCACCTCGTAATCCGGGTGTTTCTGAAACTTGATGCGGAGGTAAAGATCCCCCGATTCTCCCCCGCCCTGTCCCTCGGACCCTTGCCCGGCGAGCCGGATGCGCTGCCCCTCCCGTACCCCACGCGGGATTTTCACGGTGTATGTCTGGATTTTGCCCGTATCACCACGTCGGAACGAAATCTGCCGGGTGGAACCATGGAAGGCCTCTTCGAGTGAAACCAGCAGATCGGCCTCGACGTCCTGACCACGCGAAGGGCCCTCGTCGAAATCGTAGCCACCAGAGAAACCGCGAGAAAATCCTCCGCGTCGTCCGCCGAACATCTGCTCGAAGAAATCGCTGAACCCCGTGCCGCCAAAATGAAACTCCGCGCCCCCGGCGTCGCCACCCCGTCCATAGGCCTGCTGCCAGGTCTGGCCCTGAGGTGGCGGTGCATAGCCTCCCTGCTGCCAGTTGGCCCCGAGTTCGTCGTACTTGGCCCGCTTTTCCGGGTCTCCGAGCACCTCGTAGGCCTCATTGATCTCCTTGAACTTTTCCTCCGCCGTCTTCTTGTCCTCGGCGGTGTCGGGGTGAAACTTGCGAGCGAGCTTGCGAAAAGCACTCTTGATCTCATCCTGGGTGGAGGTCTTGGTGACCCCCAATGTCTGGTAGTAGTCGCGAAATTGAACCGGCATACTTCTGAAGGAGATTTACACGAAACCGAAGAAGCACCACAGTCAAATGCTCTCCAAGCCAATTTCTTCATGCTCGATCTCCGCCTGCTCCGCGAACAGCCCCAAGCCGTCAAAGACCGTCTCGCCACCCGGGGGACGTGTTTCTCCGAGCACATCGACAAACTGCTCGCAATCGACACCGAACGCCGTTCCGCCGAAACCCGGCTCCAAAACCTCCAGGCCGATCGCAACCGCCTGAGCAAGGAGATCGGCAAGCTCCGCAGCCAGGGGCAGGACAGCTCGGCCATCGAGGCCCAGGTCAAGGCGCATGCCGCTGAAATGCAGACGCTCTCGCAGCTCTCGACGGAACTCGACAGCCGCCAGCACGACATGCTGCTCGTATTGCCAAACCTCCCGCAGCCGGAGGTGCCCGTCGGCGAGACAGCCGAGCAAAACCCCGTTTTGCGTCTCTGGGGGGAAAAGCCCGCCATCGCCAGCCCGCAGGACCACGTCGCCATCGCCGAGCGGCTCAAGCTCATCGACCAGGAACGCGCCACCAAGATCAGCGGCAGCGCGTTTGTCTGCTACACAGGCGTCGGGGCTCGCCTGGAACGCGCCCTGCTAAACTTCCTGCTTGACCTTCACACCCGCGACCACGGCTACACCGAGATCAGCACCCCATATGTGGTGAAACCCGAGGCGTTGGTCGGCACGTCGCAACTCCCGAAATTTGAGGAGCAGCTTTACCGCATCGATCGCGACGACCTTTATCTCGCGCCGACAGCCGAGGTGCCCGTGACCAACCTGCACCGTGAAGAAACGCTGCAACTTTCAACGCTTCCGATCAAATACACCGCCTACACCCCGTGTTTCCGGCGTGAGGCGGGTTCGGCAGGTCTTGGCACCCGCGGGCTGATCCGCATGCACCAGTTCGACAAGGTCGAGCTGGTCAAAATCTGCACCCCGGAGAGGTCGCGCGAAGAGCTGGAGCTCCTGACCGCGGATGCCGAGCGCGTCCTCCAGATTCTCGGCCTGCACTATCGGGTGATCGAACTTTGCACCGGCGACATCGGCTTTGGCTCCGCCAAGACCTACGACATCGAGGTCTGGTCGCCCGGTCAAAACGCCTATCTCGAGGTCTCCAGCTGCTCGAACTTTGAGGACTTCCAAGCCCGACGCATGAACCTGCGTTTCAAGGGAGAGGACGGCAAAAACCGCTTCTGCCATACACTCAATGGTTCCGGCACGGCGCTGGCCCGTCTCTATGTGGCCCTGCTGGAAAACGGTCTCCAGCCCGACGGCTCCGTGCTCCTGCCCGAGCCCTTGCATGACTACTTCGGCGGACAACGCATCTCCTGATTTCCTTCGCGATCTGGCTGCGGCGATGCGGGCGTTTTCCCCGCGCCGGAAGTACCTGATCGCGGTTTCCGGAGGCCGGGATTCCATGGCATTGCTCCATGGGCTTCGCGCCATGGGATTCCGCCATCTGGTTGTCTGCCACCTGGATCACGGCCTGCGCGACGAGGCTTCGCGCGCCGATGCCCGGCTGGTCGAAGAGACCGCGGAGAAGCTGGGATATCGCTATCTGGGAGCAACCGCCCAGGCCGATGTCGAGGCCAAGGCTCGCGGCATGTCGATCGAAACCGGGGCACGGCACCTCCGGCACGAGTTCTTTTCCCGCTGCGTCCGCTCGGAGCAATGCCACGACATCTTTCTGGCGCATCATGCCGACGACCAGATCGAGACTGTCCTCTTGAATCTCCTGCGCGGGACCGGCTCCGCCGGCCTGGGCGGCATGCGACTACAAACCCCATTGAGAGTCGGAAGAGTTGAGTTTATCCTTCATCGACCCATGCTCGGCATCCGGCGCCAATCGATTTCCGATTACGTGTCCTCGTATCGCATCCCGTTCCGCGAGGATGCCAGCAATCAAAACACCGAGCATACCCGCAATCGCATCCGCCAAAAGGCTCTGCCTCGCTTGCGGAAACTCTTCGGTGACGCCATCGACGACGCGTTCCTCCGCACCTCCATCATTCTCCAGGATGAAGATGCCTGGATGCAAAGCCTCGTTCCCTCTCCGGCGGAGTCGCTTACATGCGATCCCCTGAGAGCAATGCCTGTCGCGCTTCGCCGCCGGACTGTGCTTCGGTGGCTTCGCGAACACGATGTCCCCGAGCCGGGATTTGTCGAAACCGAGCGCGTGCTCAGTCTCCTCGATTTGAATGGCCCGGCCAAAGTAAACCTCCCCGGCGGGTGGCATGCAAGGCGTCGGACCAAGCTCATATTTCTCGAGAGGACCCCATGAATTTCCGAGACGCTTTCCACAAAGCCTTGGCAGGAGCCAAGGCCAACCTGTTGCCCGGCCTGCTGCTCCAGGCCCTCATGCTGGTTTTCTTCTGCCTCTATATCAGCCATGAAGGCACCCGCCACTTCCTGGCCAATATCGCAAATATCAAGCGAGAGGCCGGGTACCAGTTTGCCTTCTTCTCCTACATCATTGCGGCGGCCTTTCTTCCGGAGCTGCTTCGTGTCGCGTTCTTTCAAGACGGACGCCTCACCCGAGCCAATGTCTGGAGTTTCCTCACCGCGGCCCCGTTCTGGGGCTGCATCGGCATGTTGATCGATTATTTCTATCGCCTGCAAATTTCGTGGTTCGGACCGGGTGACAGCCTTGGCACCGTGCTGACAAAGATGGTGGTGGATCAGTTTATTTTCAGCCCGTTCCTCTGTCTCCCGCTCACCCTGTCCTATTTCATCTGGCGTGACGCCGGATTCCGCATCGCTCCTGCGGCGCGAGAGATTTTCAGCCTCTCATTCATCACCGACCGGGCGATTCCCTCCCAGGTCGCGGGCTGGATGATCTGGATTCCCGGGGTCAGTCTCGTCTACTTCGTTCACTCCGAGCTGCAAATCCCCGTGGCCGCGCTCATCCAGACATTCTGGGTGCTGGTATTGACATTTACCTCCCGTCGGACCGTAAGCCGCGCATCCTCATTGCGAGTTCCTTCCGGCAGATGACGACCTGGCATAGCGCCCGATGAGGCGATGAAGCCGACGGTCCTCCAGGTCGAAGTCGTATTCGATCCTCTTCCGCATCTCCTCGGAGATTTCCCCGCGGGATCGCATCTGGGCAAGCCGGGCGCGGATTTTCTGGAATAGCGCGGGAAAGACAGTCATGTCGCAATCGAAGATCCGCTCGGACTGAAGCTGCGGCGACTCGATGCGGATCTGCAAATGATGAGCGCGCTGGGCGTAGTTATCGCGCCACAGCCGCAACGAGGCCTTCTCGGCCTCGTCGGTCTTCGCGGCGATGATCTGCTCGATTTCCTCGACCAGTTCCCTCATGAGGACGAGCCGGGCCCGGGCCTCGCCAAGATAGGTTTCCTCCGGCTCCTCGACCCGCAGCCTGCGCATCAGCCAGGGCAGAGTGAGCCCCTGAAATACCAGCGTCACGAAGATCACAAAAAACGTCAGGAACAGGATAAGTTGCCGAAAAGGAAACGGCTCGCCCGTGCTCGTGGTCTCCGGCAAGGCCATTGCCGCCGCGAGAGAAACCACGCCGCGCATGCCCGCCCAAGATGCGGCCACCAGCTCCCGCCAGGGCAGACGCTCCTGTTGGCGGATCGCGGAGAACAGCATTCGCTGCAAGAGCGCGAGCGGGAAGATCCAGGCGAAGCGAATCGCCACCACGACGAGCGAAATCCCCACGCCCAGCAGGATGAGGATGACAGGATTCCAGTCCCCCGCCAGCCCCGCCCAGATCGCCGGGAACTGGAGGCCGATCAGGATGAAGACGACGCCATTGAGCAGATAGTCGATGAACCGCCAGATCGTCTCCCGCTGGAGGCGGGTCTCGGGCGAGAGCGTCTCCCAGGCATGATGGCCGAGATGCAATCCCGCAGTGACGACGGCCAGCACGCCGGAACACCCGAAGTGTTCGCACGGCAGGTAGGCAATGTAGGGAGTCAATATCGTCAGCGTGACCTGGACCGCTGCGTCGGAAAGCTCCCGGTGAATATAGGCCACGACCCAGCCCACGACCCAGCCAAAGGCCACCCCGCCCAGGGATTCCCAGACAAAATCCGCTCCCGCCTGGGAGAGGGAAAACGAACCGGTCACCAAGGCGGCGACGGCAAACTGATAGGCTACGAGTCCGCTGGAGTCGTTGATCAGGCTCTCCCCCTCGAGGATGGTCGACAGACGCCTGGGAACCCGGAGATTCTTCAGCACCGAGTTTGCTGCCACGGCGTCGGGAGGAGAAACAATCGCCCCCAGGACCATCCCGACCGCCAGCGTCATACCCGGCACCAGCCACTGGGCCGCATACCCCACCCCCACCATGGTCGCGAGGACCAGCCCCACCGCCAGGGCAAAAATCGGGATGAGGTTGGCGCGAAAGTCCTCCCAGGGAAAATTCCACGCCGCCGAGAACACCAGCGGCGGCAGGAAGATGAGCAGCACCAGCTCCGGATCGAGTTTCACGACCGGCAAATTCGGCAGGAAGGCGATACCCAAGCCGGCGATCACCAGCAAGATGGGAAAAGGAAAACGCAACCGCTCCGCCACGACCGAGAGCACCCCGACCAGGCCGAGAAGCATCAGGAGCGTCTCAATTTTTTCTACCATTCCCCCGGCACCTTAGCTCACGATACCGACAGGTCAAAGACCTTGCGCTCTGGCCATCTTGCGCGCATTATTAGAAAATATTATGATTCCCATTGAGCATACCGATCCCGTCAATACGAAGATTCTCTCCGTTTCGGAGGACAAAATCACGGGATTCGTCCGGGAGCCATTCCGGGAAATCGCCAATCGCTGCGACCTCCCTCTCGATACCGTGCTGGAGCGCATCCGCACGATGCTGGCGGCGGGAACGATCCGCCGCGTGCGCCAGACCCTTCTCGCCACCAATCTCGCCGAGGGAGCGCTCATTGCCTGGCGCGTGCCGGAGGACAAGCTCGACGCCGCCTTTGAGGATATGTTCCAGAGCGACCCCTATACGGGCCACGTCGTAGTCCGGTCCACCGAGGCGAACATTCCTGGTAAAGCCTTCAAACTGTGGACCACACTGAAGGTACCGGCAGGGTATTCGCTCGACGCCCACTGTGAAATCCTGATGCGCCGTACGGGAGCGGATGCGTATCGCCTCATGCCGGCCAAGGGCATCTTCGCTCTCGGGGTCGGCCATGTGCGCCGTTCCAAAATCCAGCCCGGGGACCGTTGCGAGGGCCCGGCCAAAATGCTCAAGGTCGAGACGATCAAGCTTACCGATCACGAATGGCGCATCCTTACCGCGCTCAAGCGGGAGTTCGCTCCGGATGAAATCCGCGAACCCGCCTGGGACAGCCGCGCGGCGGAAGCAGGCGTGAGCCTGGAGGAATTCTTCGCCGTCGCCGAGTCGCTAGCCGCCCGCAAGCTGGTGGGACGTTTCTCCACCTTCCTCGAACATGTGAAGCCCAACCAGACCGGCGCGCGCGTAACCCGGTTCAACGCACTCTTCCATTGGGCGGTGCCGCCAGGACGCGAGATCGAAGCGGGCAGCGAGGTTGGACGGCACGAGGTGCTGACCCATTGCTACTGGCGTGATGGCGGACCGGAGTTCAACAACGTCAATATCATGGCCGTCGCCCACGGAACGGATCGCGAGCGCGTCCTGGAGCACAAGGCCGCCATCGACCGCCACCTCGAAGAGGCGGGCATTCCCGTCACCTACACCAATGTCTTCTGGGGTGGCCGCAGCGAAATCAAGCCGTCGGAAATCTCTCCGATCGCCTACGAGGAGTGGCTGCGCAAAAACTCCGCCGCATCCCTCACCAACGCCTGATCAGGCGCCGGGCGGGTCGTTACTGAGCGGCCCGCTCGATTTTCTGGCCGACGCTCTGGATGCCAGAGCCGACATCGTAAACTGCGTTATCGACTGATCGACCGGCACGCTGCGCCGGACCGCCCGGGCCGCTGCAAGCGACCAGGGCCAGCGTGGAAACGAGAAGAGCTATTCGAATGATCATGGCAACGATTTCCTAGGAAATCGTTTCTGGTTTGTCATCCGGATTTTCCGGCTCGGCATTTTCCACCACCGGCTCGACGGAAAGATCCACGAGGACATTTCCCTCCGCGTCAGGCTCCGCAGAAACCGGATCGGCCGAGAGATCAACGAGCACCGGCTCCTGAGACTCCTCGCCGACCGGGTCGGCGGAGAGGTCCACCAGCACGGTTTCCTCGGTTTGAGGCTCGGACGACACAGGCTCCGCCGAAAGATCGACAAGAACGGTCTCCTCGTCTTGCTCGTTCACTGGGTCCGCAGACAAGTCGACCAGCACTGTCTCCTCGGACTCTTCGGAGACCGGAACCGCCGACAGATCAACGAGAACATTTTCCTCCTCCGGAGATTCCTCAGTCGCGGGATCGACGGACAGATCGACCACGACGGACTCCTCCGGCTCCGCCTCGGCGACGAGCACGTCGCTTTGCACGGATTGCTCCAGCTCCTCTCCGGGGTTGCCCGGCTCTTCGCTAAAATCCGTCTTCTCGCGCTCGCTTTGCAGATCGCCGTGTTTGCCAAAGACCTCGGCCACGCTCTTGGGCTGTTCGGCGCCCTGGGCCTTCATCTCGTCCTTGGTCGTAAACTTCACGCTCACGAGCTTGCTGACGCCGTGCTCTTCCATCGTCACGCCATACAGCATGTCGGCGCGGCTGATGGTGCGCTTGTTGTGAGTGATGACCACGAACTGGCTCTGCCCCACGAAGCGGTCGAGAATCTTGACGAAGCGGCTGATGTTCGACTCGTCCAGCGGCGCGTCCATTTCGTCCAGCACGCAGAACGGACTGGGCTTCACCATGTAGATGGCGAAAAGCAGCGACACCGCCGTCATCGTGCGCTCACCGCCGGAAAGAAGCGAAATGCTCTGGAGCTGCTTGCCCGGAGGCTTGGCGATGATCTCGATGCCGCACTCGAGCGGATCGCTATCGTCCACGAGCATGAGGTTGGCGCGACCGCCTCCGAAGAGCTCGTTGAACATGAACTGGAAGTTCTCGCGGATCTTCACAAAGGTCTCGGCGAAGAGCTCCTTGGTGGTGCGATTGATCTTGGAAATCACCTCCAGCAACTCGGCCTTGGAGTTCACGAGATCCTCGTTTTGCTTCTCCAGGAAAATCTGGCGCTGTTCCAGCTCCTCGTACTCCTGGATGGCCTCAAGGTTTACCGGCCCCATGGAGTCGATACGCTCGGTCAGCTCGGCGACGAGTTCCTCGATGCGATCCCAGTTCAGAGGTTCCTGCGATTCCGTGGGCAATTCAGGCTCCGCTTCCGGCTGGGCCTGCGCGACGGGTTCTTCCGGCGCGACCTCGCCGCCATCGGGCGCGGCAGCGTCTCCACCGGCCCCGCGCTTCTTGATGCGCTCGCGGTAGGCGCAGACCAGCCCGTAGGCGTCCGGTTCGAACGCCTCCAGGTCGGTCTGGTAGCGCTGCGAGACGTGGTTGCGCAGGTTCTCCAGCCGCATCTCCACCTGGGCGATGCGCACCTCGAGGCGGCCCTTCTGCTCCTGCAATTGCACGAGATTCTGCCTGGCGGCGCGCAGCGCGATCTCGATGGCCTCCGCCTCGCTGTAAACCTCCGAGCGAGCCGCGACCAGCGCAGCGCCCTGGGTCTCCAGAGAAAGTACCTCCTCCTGCCACTCCCCGATGGAGGATTGCAGCGTGGCGCTTTCCGCCTGGAGAGAGCCAATACGCGCCTCGTAATTCGCGATATCCTGCCGGCGCGCGTCGAGCAGTTCGGCCAGCTCGGCGAGTCGCGCGGCCATGGGCCCGCGCTGGCGGCTGAGATTTTCCTGCTGCTGGCGCTCGGTGGCCACGCGGACGCGCACTTCGTTCAACTGCTCCACGGCCACGTTTTCCCGCTCGCGAACGACGAGGACGTTGTTTTCCGCATCCGAACGGCGCACGCGGGCCTGCTCGATGGTAGCAGCCGCCTCGGCGATGTTCATCTCGAGGTTCTGCACATGGGCGAGACTGGCTCGGAGCGATTCGCTGAGTTGGACGGTTTCGCGGGCAAAGGATTCGCGGCGGGTCTCGAGATCGGTGTATTGACGCTCGGCGAGCTTCTTCTCGTTCTGGATGGCGGCGCTTTCGACCTGCGCATGCTGCAAGGCATCGCGGGAAGCGAGCAGGCGATCCTGCGCATCATCGAGCGCCTGCATGGCGGCGGCGCGGGTATTCGCGTGGACCTCCAGCTTTTGAATGACCCCGGTGAGAGCCTCGTCCAGCTCGGCGATCTGGGCCTTGCGCACGAGAGTCGACTGTCCCGAGTTTTCCCCGGAAGCGCCACCGCGCACTATGCCCTCGCGAGTGATCAACTCGCCAGCGAGCGTGACGACACCGAGGTACGGGTGTTGCGCCTTGATGCGGAAAGCCGTCTCGAGGTTTTCCACCACGGCGATATCGGCGAGCATTGCCAAGGCAAACGTACGGGCCTCACCCTCGGCGCTCACGCAGGCGGATGCCCAGGTGATCGCGCCTTCCGGCAAGATGTCGCCCTTTTGCTCACTGGGCCGAATCCACTCGCTCGGGATGAGTGCAGCCTTGCCGAGCTTCTTGCCCGCCAGCGTGGCGAGTGCGGCCTCGGCCACCATGGAGTCCTTGAAGAGAATCGTCTGGAGCGCAGAACCAAGGGCGGCCTCGATGGCCGGAATGAAACGCTGCTCGACCTGGATGTTGTCCGCGAGCGCGCCCTGAATGGCCGGGCGGTAGAAATTTGGATCGTCCAGCCCGCGCAGGACCGTTTGAGTGCCCTCGTCGTACCCCTCGCCCTGCTCCTGAAGCTGACGCAAGACCTCCAGGCGGGACTCGATGCCCGTCGCCTCGCGGGAGACGGAGTTCATCGCATTCTCGGCATTCTGTCGGGCGAGCTGGGCGGCTTCATAAGCCGACTGCGCCTCGGATTGCTCGATCTGGGAAAACTCGACGGTGTGGACCGAGGCCTCTTCGCGAAGGCGAATCTCCTCCAGTCGGGCCTGGAGTTCGCCCACGGCCTGGGCTGCTGCCTCGGCCTCACCCTGCAACAGGCGGAGGCGGGTCTCGCCAGCCTCGCGTCGACCGGCGGCGGCGGAAATGTCATTACGGAGCGACCCCAGCCGACCCTCGTGGCGGGAAATCTCGGAGTTGATCTCCTGGATCTGCCGCTCGGCGATCATGCGCTCCTCGCGCGCCATGCGCACGCGGTCGGTGTATTCGTTCAGCGTCGTCTCGTGCGCCTGGAGCGTCGTGATCATCTGCTCGAGCATGACGTCTGTCTGCTCGATCTGCTCCTGCTGGGCGCGGATCTTTTCCTCGGCGCCAGCGATGTCGAGGCGATGGCGGTCGATCATCGTCGATGCCTCCTCGCAACGTTCGGCATTTGTTGAGATGCGGTTCTCGGCGGAGAAGACGCGGTTGCGGAGGTTCTGAATGCCCTCGCGCAGTTCGCCCATCTGGCCGTCGAGTTCGTCAATACGGGCGCGGTAGCCGGAAAGCTCCGCCTCCTGCTGGGCGATCTCGGTCTCGTGAATCCCGCGAGCAGAATCCCCCTGCTCCAACTGCTGGCGGATGGAGCCAAGCTCATCGGAAAGCTGGCGGTAGTTCTTGTGCGAAAGATGGACGTCGAAAATCCGCAGGTCTTGCATGAAGGCCTGATAACGGCGGGCCTTGGAGGCCTGGCGCTGGAGCGAGCCGATCTGGCGACGGACCTCCTTGATGATGTCCTGCACGCGGAGGAGGTTGGCCTCGGTGAATTCCAGTTTGCGCAGCGCTTCCTTCTTCTGCGCCTTGTATTTGGTAATACCGGCGGCCTCTTCGAAAATCGCACGACGATCCTCCGGGCGGCTGCTCAGGATGAGATCGATCTTTCCCTGCTCCATGATGGAGTAGGCGCTACGGCCCACGCCCGTATCCATGAAGAGCTGGTGAATGTCCTTCAGGCGGCACGCGGTCTTGTTGAGGAAATACTCGCTCTTGCCATCGCGATAGACGCGGCGGGTGATACAGACCTCGTTCCAGTCGACACCGAGTTCCTTTTCGCACTCGGCGAAGGTCAGCGACACCTCGGCCATACCGAGGGCCTGACGGCTGTCCGTGCCGCTGAAAATGACGTCGGCCATTTCTCCGCCACGGAGAGCTTTTGCCGATTGCTCACCCAGCACCCAGCGGATAGCATCGAGCACGTTCGATTTGCCACAGCCGTTGGGCCCCACGACGGCGGTCACGCCGCGATGGAAATTCAAAATCGTCCGCGGGGCGAACGACTTAAAGCCGAGCATTTCGAGGGATTGAAGATACATGAGACCTCCTCTAGGTTAGGTCCGCCCACCAATAGGAGTGGGCAAAAACCTTGGCAAGTAAAAACACTATATATTGTGGTCTCCTTTTGAGGCTCGCGCTACCTATTGAGTTTTATGTCCGATTCCCGTCTCAACGATCTACTTGATTTCCTGCGCTTTCCGAGCATCTCGACCCAGTCCGAACACGCGGTGGACCTCCGCAATTGCGCGGAATGGCTGAGGCAGAAGATTGAGAGCCTGGGAATGAGTGCCGAGGTGCGGGAAACCGGAGGTCACCCAGCGGTGATCGGCCGCACCCCGCATGATCCGGCGAAACGCACCCTACTGATCTACGGACATTACGACGTCCAGCCGCCTGAACCGCTGGAGCTCTGGGAAACCCCGCCTTTTGAACCCTCCATCCGCAACGAGCGCATCTATGCCCGGGGCTCGACCGACAACAAGGGGCAGATCCTCGCCCACATCCTCGGCGTGGGAGAGGCCATCGCCAGCGGCAAGCCGTTGCCGGTCAACGTAATATTCCTCATTGAGGGCGAAGAAGAAATCGGCAGCGACCATCTCGCCCCGTTCCTGGAGCGTTACAAGGAGGAGCTCGCCTGCGACGTGATCGTCATCTCCGACACTGGAATGGCCGCCCATGGCTACCCCACCCTGACCTATGCCCTGCGCGGTATCACAGCTTTGGAATTCAAAGCCACCGGCCCCGCGCTCGACCTGCACTCCGGCGTATTCGGCGGAGCGGTCATGAATCCCGCGACTGCCGTGGCTAGGCTGATCGCCTCGCTGCACGACGAGGATGGCCGGGTGACGATTCCGGGTTTCTATGATGCAGTAGCCGAGTTGCTGCCTTGGGAACGCGATGCCGCAGCGGCTCTGCCGATTGGCGACGAGAGCATTCGCGAACTGACCGGAGTAAATGAGCTTTTCGGCGAAAAGGGCTATAATTCCATCGAGCGCATCGGCGGACGCCCAACCGCCGAGGTCAATGGCATCGGCGGGGGCTATCAGGGTGAAGGCACCAAGACGGTGTTGCCGCGCGAGGCCTTTGCCAAGCTCACCTTCCGCCTCGTGCCGAACCAGCAGCCTGAGGAAATCCTGCGCCTCGCCGAGGCCCACCTCGTCAGCCATTGCTCGCCCGGCATCAAGCTGGAGATCACCAAGGGCCACTCGGGGGAGCCGTATTTTGCCGATCCCACCTCACCCGATGGACTGGCGGTTCAGCGTGCGCTGGAACGTGTCTTCGGTCACAAACCCGCTCTCATGAGAGAAGGCGGCTCGATTCCCATCGTCGTCGCGTTCCGAAACATCCTCGGCCCGGCGGCGCTGCTCCCGGGACTCGCCTCGCCCGACTGTCAGGCACACTCGCCGAATGAGAATTTCCCGATCGAGAACTTCTATAATGGCATCAAGCTGAGTCAGGCGATTCTCGAGGAACTCGGAACCATCCCCGTGCGATGAAGCGTTCGCTGCTCCTCGTTTTTTCCCTTCTCTACGGAGCGATCCTGGCCGTGGCTCAACCTGCCCCGACCGAACCCTCGCCCACGCCATCGGCTGCAGAGAAGAAGGATTGGCTGGCCGACCAGCTCGAAGCCGCCAGACAACGAGAAAATGCTCTCAACGAGAAAACGCTGACCGAGGCACTGCAAAAAAACGGTTTGCCCACAGAGCAGGCCGCCGACTTTCTGGCTGCGGCCAATGAGGCGGTAAGAAATTACCAGACCGCCTCCGACACCCTGACATTGATCCAGAATAACGAGCGCGCGCTGCAAGCCTTGCAGACCGAGCCGCCTCCAAAGGCTCCGGCAAACGATCAGGAGTCGGATGCGATGCGGGAGAAGATCAATACCCTGCGGCAGCAAATCCAGACCGAAGACACGCAGGTGCAGCTCGACCAGTCCATCCTGAGCCGCAGCCAGACACGTCTCGACTCCGCCGAGCAGGACCTGCGCCGGATTCAGCAGGAGGCCGACGCCATCACGGACCCGGCCCAGAAACAACGGTCGGCCCTCCAGGTTCAACTGGCCCAACTGCGTCGCGATGCGGCAGCTTCGGCGGTGTCCCTCGCCGACTGGCGGGTAACGCTCGACCAGATCGACCGCTCCATAGTTTCCCTCAATCTCTCTCGCACCGAAAAGGCGCTCGCCGCCGCCGGCCAGGACACGATCTTCAATCGCCAGCGCGCCGAATCCGCCCTGACCCGGATCGAGCAGACCCAAAATGCGACCCGCTCTCGCATCGAGGCGATGCGCAAGATTGCCGCCGGACTGAATGACTCGATCGCGAACCTGAGCAAACAGCGAGAGGAGGCAAAGAAAGCCGGTCGGGAAAAAGAGGCCATCTCACTGGCAACACAGGAGGCCGTCGTGACGGAGGCCGCCAGCGTGGCCAACAAGATCATCCAGACCGAGGAGGGACTCCTGACGGAATGGGCCAAGATTCAGGCGATCTGGAAACTCACCCTGGCCGCCATTGCCAAACCGGAATCCACTTCCTACGAAGCCATCAAGACGCAATCCACCCAGGCGCTTTCCGACATTGAGCCCTGGCGCGAACAGCTTCGCCGCAGCCTTCAGGACACCCAGCGCCGCCTGGAGGAGGCCCAGGCCGAGGCTCCAGCCCGCGATGCGGAATTGCGCAAGCAGCAGGAGGCAAGATTGGATGCCCTGCGCAAACGCGCCACCCAGCTCAGCGAACTAGTGCCAACCGTCGACAGCGTGATCGCGCTCCAGCAGCAGATGATCTCCGAGAGCCGCGAGCGGCTGGCCAGCCAGAGCATCGCGGAAAAAGCAGCACTCTCGGCGGAGAATCTCGGCAACCTGATCAGGAATGCCTGGAACAAGGAGCTCTTCATCACCACGGACAAAATCACCGACAGCACAGGCAACGTGACGACGAGGCAGCATGCAGTTTCGCTCGGCAAACTCCTCTCCGCCCTCGTCTGGCTCGTCCTCGCCTTCGCGCTTTCCAAGGTTGTCTCGCGGACGGTGTGCAATCGCATCCAGACCCGGTTCTCCCTCGATCCTGTGCGGGTCTCCGCCCTCGAAAAGGCGCTGTTCGTTGCGATCCTCGCGATAGCGTTATTGACTATCCTGAACTGGCTGAACATCCCGCTCACCGCATTTGCCTTCATGGGCGGTGCTCTGGCGATCGGCATCGGCTTCGGCGCACAGACGCTGGTAAACAACTTTATCAGCGGCCTGATTCTTTTGGCGGAACGACGCATCAAGGTCGGCGACACGATCGAGGTCGATGGCCATACCGGGAGCGTCCTGAACCTCGGCACCCGCTGCTCGCGTGTGCGCAAAGGCAATGGCTCCGAGGTCCTCGTTCCCAACAGCTATCTACTGGAAAAGAACGTCGTGAACTGGACGTTGACCGACTACCGGCACGCCTTTGATTTTGCCGTGGGGCTCTCCTACGGCACCGATATCAGCAAGGCGATCGCCCTGCTGCACAGCGCGGTGGACGCCGAAGGCAAGGTCCTCAAGAGTCCCGCGCCTGTCGTCTTCTTCGAGGACTTTGGCAGTCAGGCGCTGATCTTCCGTGTGTCTTACTGGGTTGATTTGCGCGGCACGGACAACCGTGTCGTGGGGAGCAATATCCGCACGCGCATCGCCCAGCTTTGCCAGGAGCAGGATATCCAGATCTCCGCGCCCAACCAGGACCTGCGCCTGCACACTCCCGACGCCATCCGGGTGCGCATGATCTCGCAGGATTCGGAATAAGGAGCAAATTTCCTCCCACTCCGGGCGGATGGTCTGCTATAGTTTCCCCATGTCCCAGCAAGTGACGCGCCTTTGGCTTATGTATCCCGCACGGCTCATCACCCGTCCCATCGTCTATGACCTCGGGAAGGAATTTGCGGTGGTTACAAACATCCGCCAGGCCAGCGTCACCGAGGAAATCGGCATTGTGTCCCTTGAACTCGATGGGGATCGCGAGGAAATCAAGAAGGCCATCAACTGGCTCGAGGAGCAGGGCGTAAAAGTGGAGCCCGTCGAGATCAATACGATCGAGGGTTAACCCCCCTCGCCCTTTTTTCGGCCATAATCAAGAGGTATGGCTGAAGTGCGAAGAAGGCATTAGGCGTTTCGCGGCAGATGCGTATCTTTCGCCCATGGCAAAAATCCTCAAGCTCCTCGCCGTGGCTGCCGCGGTGGCGGTAATAGGCGCGTGGGCTCTCCTCGGCGCGAACCGCGGATGGACCAAGACCTCGGTCGGCATCCAGAAGGTCGATCCCGTGACGGATATCTCCTACACGGAATATGAAAGCCGCTTCGTGCCCGGAGTCGATTTCCTGGCCGTCGGGCTGGTCGGCGCGGTGGCCCTTGGGGTGATAGGCCTCGTGATTTCGAAGATCCAATCCACAAAAAAACCATGAAAAAAGCAGTCCTCATTGCAACCACGGTCCTGGCTACGTCGTCCATCTGGGCATCCTCCACGAGCTTCGACTTCAAGGACCCCAAGGGCGTAAATAACGTCGTTTTCAAGCTCGACGCCCCCCTGGAGTCCATCAACGGCACGGCCACCGGCGTATCCGGCACGGTCACGGTCGATCCCGCGGATTTCTCCACGGCAAAGGGCAAGATCACGGTCGAGACCTCGAGCCTTACCGTTCCCAATCCGATGATGAAGGAGCACCTCCTCGGCGAGAACTGGCTCAATGCACCGAAGAACCCGGCGATCACTTTTGAGATCAAGGAAGTGAAAAACGTGAAGGCGACGAATGGCTCCGGCACTGCCGACGTGACGGGCACGTTCACGCTTAACGGAGTGTCTAAGGACATCACCGTACCCGCCAAGATCGCTTATCTGCCAGGCAAACTCGGTGACCGCACAAATGGCAAGGTGCAGGGCGACCTACTGGTGGTGCGCACCGCCTTTCAGATCAACCGCAGTGATTATAACATCCAGCCCGGCCAGTATCAGGACAAGGTCTCCGAAACCATCGACCTGTCGCTCGCCATCGCGGGAGCTGCGCCGAAGAGCTAAACCGCTGCCAGGTCAAAGCCGGCTTCCGGAGATCTCCGGGGCCGGCATTTCTTTTTACTCGGAAGACTTGCTTTCCTTCAGCGTCTTCTCGATGTCGGGGTCAGGGTCCGCGCCGAGTTCGATCGCCCGGTAATAGTGGCGTCGGGCGAGTTCGATGGCGGGCGGTTTGCTTTCCAGATAGAAGGCGGCAAGGTTGAAATTCGCATCGGCATTGTCGGGAGCAAGCTCGACCGCCTTTCGAAGTTCCGCCTGTGCGCCATCGATCCAGCCCTTCTTCCCGACCACCACGCCGAGGAAGGCATGAGCGCGGGCATTCTTCGGATCGTAAAGCGTTGCCTGGGTCAACGCCGCGAGGGCCTCGTCGAGGCGGTTCTCATCGAGGGCAATGATGCCGAGGGTGAGCCAGGCCGGAGGGTTATCGAGACGAATCTGCACAGCCCGCTTGAGATACTTTTCCGCCTCGGCGTGATTCCCGGCGGAAAACTCAACGACGCCGATATTGATCAACGCAAGCAGGTTGTCCGGCGCGAGGTTGAGCACCTTGAGGTAGGCCTTGCGGGCCCGATTGTAATCGCCCCGCGCAAAAGCTGCGCGGCCATCCGCAGCCGCTTCTCTGGCCATCTCCGGGACGTAGTTGGCATCGGGGCCGGTGGCGTTCGGGGTCGGTGACGGCGTCGCCTCCGGGGTGGCGGACGGCAAAGGCGTCGGCGCGGGAGGCGGAGTCGGCGAGCCTTTCGGCGCCTTGGTTTGAGCCAGGGCTGATCCGCAAAGAAACGCGAAGGCCAGGAAACGCAGCCGCATCAGCTGGCGGAAAGTTCCTTGGAACGCGCCGCCGCCGCGAGCACCGCCGAGATGAAGGCAGCGCGCACGCCGCCTTTTTCCAGAGCCGTGAGCCCGGCGATGGTCGTCCCTCCCGGACTGGTCACCATTTCCCGCAGGATGGCGGGATGTTCCTTGGTCGAGGCAGCCATTTCCGCCGCGCCTGCCACGGTTTCAATGGCGAGATCGAGCGCCATCTTGCGGGGCAATCCCGCTGCCACGCCACCATCGGAAAGAGCCTCCAGGATCAAGTAAATGAAGGCCGGGCCACTGCCGCTCAGGCCGGTGATGGCATCGAGCTGTTTTTCATTGGCCGGGAAGACCTCACCCACCGCCTCGAAAATATCCGAGGCAAGATTGATATCCTGATGCGAAAGCGTAGGGCTTGGCGCCAGGGCGGTGGCACTCTTGCCGATCATGGCCGCCGTGTTGGGCATGGCCCGCATGACGCGAGCGCCAGGAGCTGCCGCCTCCATGGCCGAGATGGTGAGGCCGGTTACGACGGAAATGAGAAACTTCCCCGCGAATTCCTCCTTCGCCTGGGCGATGGCGTCGAGGGCGTCGATTGGCTTTACGCAGAGAATCACGACATCGGCGGCGCGGACGGCATCGGCATTGGTGCGCACGACATTGACGGATGTGGCGGCAGCCACGTTTTCAAGGGAAGCCTGGGAACGGCTGGAGACGGTGATCTGTCCCGGGGTGCAGAGATTCGCCCGGAGCATTCCATGGATGAGGGCCAAGGCCATCTTTCCGGCCCCAAGGAAAGCGTAGTTCATGAGGGGAGAGTAAGACGAGAAACGATGCGGGCAAGGAGTTTCAGAAAGAGTTGCCAGCCCCGGCGGGCTTGGGTAGTGCTGGGGCATGTCCAGGCGTCTCCTGCACCTTTCCCTCTTCGCTGCTGTCAGCGTCATGCTCGGCGCATGCGCATCATCCGGCCCTTCGGTCAACCCGGCCATCACCTCCGCGGTATCCTCCCGAGGGGTAAACTCCGGCACCTATCTGAAGATGAGCCATGGTCAGGTCCTCGACTATGACGACATCCTCAACCTCGTGCAGAAAGACGTGCCGTCGAACATCATCGTCGGCTACCTCGCCAGCACCCGGAAGGTGTACGATTTCAACACCGCCCAGCTTCAGGGACTCAAGAGCGCGGGCGCATCGCCGCAGGTGATCAACTTCCTGTCGGAAAGCCAGGGCTTCTACGGCAAAACGACCCCGGCCCAGGTGGCCCGTACCAAGGGCGAACAGGCCGACCGCTACTACCGGACGCCGTACTATCAGGACGAACAGCCGTTCGCCTACAATGCGCCGATCGTCGACGACTGGTATGACTCGGGGTACGAAGAGTCGCTCTACAGCCCGTTCTCGTTCAACTAAGCTTTAGCGACTTTCCATCATGGCCAAACAGCTCGAAGGCAAATTCCCGCGCCTGCTTCCAGACGCGGTTCGCAAAGGCATCGGCGCAGCCGACCTCATCGACACGGCATTCAAGGCCTACAACGGTGGACGCCTCGCCGAAGCCTGCCGTCTCTTCAGCACGCGCATGATTGCGAACGAAGGCACCGTGGGTCTTTCGCTCACCGGCGCCCTCACCCCGGCGGGGTTGGGCAAATCGTGCCTCATTCCGCTGCTTGAAGCGGGCTTCGTCGACTGGATCATCTCGACCGGCGCGAACCTCTATCACGATCTTCACTTTGGCCTCGGCATGGATCTCTTTGCCGGGTCGCCTTTCCTCAATGACGTGGATCTCCGCCACAAAGGCGTGATCCGCATCTACGACGTGCTCTTCGATTACGACGTGCTGCTCGATACCGACGCCTTCGTGCGACAGGTCATCCAGGGGCCGGAATTTCAGAAGACGATGGGCACCGACGAGTTTCACTACCTGCTCGGCAAATACGTCTACGCCCGTGAGCAGAAGCTCGGCATCAAGGGCCACAGCCTTCTGAGCGCCGCCTATCGCCTCGGCGTGCCGATTTTCACCAGTTCGCCCGGCGACAGCTCGATCGGCATGAACGTCGCCGCGATGTCGCTGCGCGACTCGAAGCTCGCCTTTGACGTCAACCGCGACGTCAACCAGACGGCCTCCATCGTTTACAACGCCAAGCGCTCGGGGCAAACCTCCAGCGTCTTCATCCTCGGCGGCGGATCGCCGAAGAACTTCATGCTCCAGACCGAGCCTCAGATCCAGGAGGTCATGGGCATCGAGGAACGAGGGCACGATTTCTTCCTCCAGTGTACCGACGCCCGCCCCGACACGGGCGGACTCAGCGGTGCCACTCCGGCCGAAGCCGTCTCCTGGGGCAAGGTCGATCCCGACAGCCTGCCGGATTGCGTCGTGTGCTACGCGGATTCCACGATCACGCTGCCGCTCATTACAGCGTACGCGCTCAGCCGCGCCCCGAAGCGCAAGCCGAAACGCCTTTACGATCGCCGCGAAGAAACTCTTGAATTGATCCGCTCCGAGTACTTCAAGAAAGGCACAGTGGAAAAGATCGAGCACCGGACCAATCTCGACAAAAAGAAGAAAAAGCCCGCCCGCAAACTGGCCAAACGCGCTTCGTCGGTCGGGCTCAAGAAGTAGATCGTGGAGGAATCGCCGTTTGCCGCGCCGTTTATCTACGCAGCGGGCGGCGACATCGAAATACGCGTCGAGGATCACCCTGATCCCGAGCGCATCGACCACGTCTGGATCTCCATCGATACCGAGGAGTTTGGGCGCATTCGCATATCGGTCAATACCGATTCGCGCAACAGCCTCCTGGCGGGGTTCGATCGCAGGGTGCGCATCGGGACGCTGAGTGGGTCCTGGACCGAGCTGCCGCCCCATATCGTGCAGGCGCACCGGGGATTTGACTATGCGTCGCTCCCCGACATCGCAAACATCGTCTTTGAACCCATGGCCCGGGTGCAGGTGGAGAGCCTGCTCAGGCGCGCCTGCTACCGGGCGTCCATGCTGGAGGTGTGGGGTACGCCCTACGAAAGGCCGCGCATCGGGGTTCACCAGATTCACAGCCGCCGGGCCAGCCGCGCGGTGCCGGTCGACCTGCGCGGACGCGACGGGGCGCTGCAGTTCTACTTCCGCGACGACTTCTCGACGCTGCTGGTGTTGTTCAAGTTTGACGGCCAGCCGTGAAAACCGTCTCCCCGCTCCGCCAGCGCCTGCCCTTTGCCTCGCTGCTGGTTCCTGTGGCGGGAGGCATCGTGTTTTCGCAGCTCTTTCAGCCGGCGCTCGCCTTTGTCGCCACCGTGGCGGCGCTGTCGCTCCTACTCTTCGGGATATCGTGCGTGCGCTGGACCGAAAGCATGCGCGGCTGGTGGTTCAGCCTTTTCCTGGCCGCAGCCGTTGCGGTCGTCCACCTGGTCCAGAGCACGCAGAGCCCGGCGGCGATCTTCGCCCACTGGCTCGGCGATCACCGGGTCCCCGCCGTGGCGGAAGGCACAGTCGTTACCGAGCCGTCCGTCTTTTCCCCCAGAAGCGCTCGGTTTGAGTTCCGTCTCGACTCGCTGACGATGGGCGATGCCCGTCTTGCCGCCCCGATCACCATCCAGGTCCGCTGGCGAGGAGCCGCTCCGCAGTACGGGGACCGGTTGAGGATCTCGGGCCAGCTTTCCAATATCACGCCTCCCCGGAATCCCGGCCAGTTCGACGCAGCCGCATGGTCGCAGCGAAAGAACATCCGCCAGGTGATAGAGGTCTTGCAGCCGGGTACGGCGGAATTGCTCGACCGCAACCAAGGAAACCCTCTGGTCCGGCTGTCAATCTCCATCCGGGAGTGGATGATCTCGGCCATCACCTACTCTGTGGATGATCCCGAGGTTTCCAACCTGCTGGCGGGGATGATCCTCGGCGACACGGCCGATATTTCGCAGAGCATCCAGGAAGCCTTTCGCGCCACCGGCACCTACCATCTTTTTTCCGTCAGCGGACTCCATGTCGGCATCATGGCGATCATTCTCTGGTATGCCCTCAAGACGCTGCGGCTTCCTCGCAAGATCACGGCCGCCCTCATCATTCCCCTGCTCTTTTTCTACGTCCTCATGACGGGGCTGAAGGCCGCCAGCATCCGTGCGGCGGTGATGGGATCGATCATTCTCATCGGGCTCATGGCCGAGCGCAGGCCGGTGCTGTTCAACAATCTTTGCGCCGCTGCGTTTCTCATTCTATTGACTGATACCAACCAGCTGTTCAACGCAGGCTTCCAGCTCTCATTCGGTGTGGTGGCGTCAATCCTCCTGCTGAGCGCGATATTTGAGCGCAGGCTCGAGGAACCGCTGGCGCCCGATCCATTCATCCCGCACAAGCTTCTCTCCCCCGCCCGGCGATTCGGCCTCCGGACGACGCAGTTCTTTGCAGGCCTGACCGCCGTGTCACTGGCGGCGTGGCTCGGGTCCTTTCCGCTCACTGCAGGGTACTTTCACCTGGTCTCGTTTTCCGCACTGCCGGCCAATCTCATCGCCGTTCCGCTTTCGTTTGGGATCATGTGCCTCACCGCCCTCTCGGTCTGCTCCTTCCTGGTGTCCCCCTGGCTGGCCGGGATTTTCAACCAGACAAACTGGCTCCTAACCAAGGCCCTGCTGGTGAGCGTTCAGACATTCTCGCATCTCCCGGCGTCGCATGTGTTTCTCCCTCCCCTGCATCGACCGGAGCAAGTGGTCATTTTCGACGCGGGAGCCGGAGGAGCGGCCTGCATCCAATCCCAGGGGCGGACCTGGATCATTGATTGCGGGCCTCAATACTTCACCGATTCCGTCATCGTTCCCTACCTGCGGTCCCAGGGCGTTCGCCGCCTCGACGGGCTGATCATTACGCATGGGGATGCCAATCATATGGGAGGCGCGGAAAATCTCATCCTCGCCACCCAGCCTCGACTCGTCCTCGACTCCGGCACGTCCCAGCAATCCCCGACGCGCAAAAAGCTCCTCGCCTCCCTGGAGACCCGCGGCATCGCGCCCGTCCTCGTCCGGGCCGGACACTGCGAAGATATTTCCCCGGCGGCATCCCTGGAGATCCTCTATCCTCCCGCCGTTCCGCCCAAGGCCGTGGCGGACAATCTCGCCATCGTCGCGCTGCTGACGCTGGATGGGCGGCGCATCCTCCTGGCCTCCGACATCGGGTCGCTCGCGGAAACCTGGCTGCTTGAGAATGCCCGCGAACGCCTGGCCTGCGACATTCTCGTGCAAGGAACCTCCCATGCCGGCAGGACGACTCCCCCGGATTTCCTGGAAGCAGCCAGCCCTTGCATCGTCATCGCGACCGCCGCAGATTTTCCCGAGACCGAACGCATCCCCGGGCGCTGGGCTGAGCAACTTGCCAGACAAGGTATCACGTTGATCCGACAAGACGAAACCGGGGCGGTTGTGCTAACTCTCTCCGACGGAAAACTCACCGCAAAAGGATTTCTCAATCACGCAACATGGCATCTCCCTCAGTAAATCTCCCGCTTCTCGACGTCAGCGACCTTACCATCCGGCGCGAATCCTCCTACGTCCTCTCCCATGTCCACTGGACCGTGCGCAAGGGGGAGCACTGGGTCATCCTCGGCGCCAACGGATCAGGTAAAACCTCCCTGCTCAAGGCCATCGCCGGATATATGCCGCCGACGGACGGAGACATCTCCGTGCTCGGCGAGACGTTTGGCTCCAGCGACTGGAGGGAGCTGCGCAAACGTATCGGCGTGGTCAGCGCCAGCATTTCCCACCTCTGCCACGACGAGGATCCCGCTCTGGAAATCGTCGCGGGAGGCTTGCAGGCGATGATCGGACTCTGGGGCAGGCTCCGGGCGGGCGATGAAAAGAAAGCCCTCTCCGCCCTGGGGCTCGTGCGGGCGCGCTACCTGGCAAACCGCCGCTGGGAGGTCCTCTCGCAGGGAGAACGCCAGAAGGTGCTCATCGCCCGGGCGCTGATTTCCGCTCCCCCGCTGCTCATCCTCGACGAACCCTGCTCGGGGCTGGACCCCGTGGCACGGGAACGATTTCTCCAGGATCTCCGGCATCTGGCGGCCAAACGCACCGCCCCGGCCATTATTCTCGTCACGCACCACATCGAAGAGGTGCTGCCGGAATGCACCCATCTCCTGGCGCTCAAGGACGGCAAGGTGGAATATAGCGGCTCGATCACCGAAGGGCTGACCTCGGCGACCCTGAGCCGCACCTTTTCCGCAAAGATGAGGGTCCGCCGATCCGAGGGCCGTTATTCCCTGCACGGCCTTTCGGTCTAGCTATCCGACCTCCTCGACCATTTCGCTGACACGCTCGATGCCGAGGGCGCGACCGGTATGGGGGTCCACCTCCACGACTACGCCGCAAAGGCGCACCGGCCATTTTGCCACGGGAAACATGCCCGGCAGGTTGTCGATAAAGCGTTTGATGATCGGCTCGGGCTCACGGCCGAGGCAGGAATGTTCCGGCCCGCACATGCCCGCGTCGCAAAGGAATCCCGTGCCATTGGGCAGGATCTTCTCATCTGCCGTCTGCACGTGGGTGTGGGTGCCAAACACGGCGGAAACCCGTCCATCCAGGAAGCGGGCCATGGCGATCTTTTCACTCGTGGTCTCGCTGTGCATATCGACGATGATCACCGGGGTCTCCACTCGCATGCGGTTCACCTCGATCGAGGCAGCCGTGAAGGGATTATCCAGAATCGGCTGCATGAAGGTGCGCCCCTGGACGTTCAGCACCCCGATCTTGCCCTTGGCGGTATCAAGAATGATGCTGCCGTTGCCCGGTGCACCGTCTGGGTAATTGACCGGGCGCAGCAATCTCGGCTCCGTCTCGATATAAGAAGCCGTTTCCCGCTGGTCCCAGACGTGGTCGCCCGTGGTGATGACGGCCACCCCGCAGCGAAGCAGGTCGATGGCGATCTTGGCGGTGATCCCGCGGCCGGCCGCTGAGTTCTCACCATTCACAATGACAAAGTCGATTCCTCGCTCCTTGAGGAATACAGGCACTCTGCGAATCACTGCCTTGCGGCCCGGTTCGCCAACGATATCTCCGAGAAAGAGGATGCGGATCATCAGCCCTCCAGTAAATCACATGGGAAGCCGATGACAAACCTCTCGAAAAAAATCTCACCATCCCCCTCGATTTTGCTCCCCCCCGGCGGGATGAGGTGTGCTTAAATCCCCCCTGTGAAGCGACTCCTGCTCTCCGCCCTGCTTCTGGTCTCCCTCCATCCCGCCGAAGCCCGCCTGAGCCCGCTGGCCACCCCTCCGGACTGGTCTCGGCTCAACGTCTATCAGGGGACGATTTCCCGGACGGATTTCGTGGATTTGCTCGATCGTGTCTACGCTCCCAATGGCGCTTGGCATGACTACATCACCGTGACAGAGGCCGGAGCGGTGATCCGGACGAGCGGCGAGCCCTTTGTCCTGCGCTTCGCGCCGGATCGCGCCAGCGCCAAGGCCCCCGTGAATTCCTGGCGTCCGCGAGGCGGCTTGCCGCATGAGGAGCCCGGCAAACCGCTCGAGGGGCTGCGTATCGCCATCGATCCTGGCCATATCGGCGGTCCTTGGGCTCAAATGGAGGAAAGGTGGTTCAAGATCGGGAACACCAAGCCCGTCACCGAAGGCGACATGACTCTGAAGGTCGCCAAGCTCCTGGTTCCCCGCCTGGAAGCCCTCGGCGCAGAGGTCATGCTCACCCGGTCCAAAGCATGGCCGGTGACCTCAACCCGTCCGGGCCAGTTGACCAAAGCCGCCCGCGCCTCCCTGGAGGACAAAAAGGCCGACATCACCGCCGAATCGTTGCAAAAAGAAAGCGAGCGGCTGTTTTACCGCGTCGCGGAGATTCGCCGCCGCGCCAAGCTGGTCAACGAAACCTTCCGGCCCGACCTCGTGCTGTGCCTCCATTTCAACGCCGAGGCCTGGGGAGATGAAAAAAATCCCAAGCTACTGGATGAAAATCACTTACATTTTCTTGTGACAGGTTCCTTCAGCGCCTCCGAGCTGGACTACGAGGATCAGCGGTTTGAAATGCTCACCAAGCTGCTCAACCGCTCGCTCTCCGAGGAAGTCGCCGTGACCAACGCCCTCTCAAAATCCATGACCGCACAGACGGGTCTGCCTCCCTACCTGTATCGGCAGGCGAATGCGATCCGGATCAATGGCAACCCCTATCTCTGGGCGCGCAATCTGCTGGCCAACCGCCTTTTCACCTGCCCGGTGGTCTACGTGGAGCCCTACGTGATGAACAACAAGCTCGTCTTTGACCGCATCCAGGCGGGGGATTACGACGGACGGAAGGAGTTTGGCGGCGCAATGAGAAAAAGTATCTACCGCGAATATGCGGATGGGATTGTCGACGGGCTTCTGGCGTATTATTCCAAACGTTCCCTGTGAAGATCATAGCCGTTGCCAACCAGAAGGGCGGAGTCGGAAAGACCACGACGACGCTGAGCCTCTCCGCCGCACTCGCCGAAAAGGGCGTGCGCGTCCTGCTCGTGGACGTCGATCCGCAGGGCAATGCCAGCAGCGCCCTCGGGGCCTCCGGGGAAAAAGGCAGCCTTTATCATGCCCTCATCGGCGAGAAACCCGCGGCCGACCTGGTCTACCCCACCCGTATCGAGAACCTCTGGACGATCCCGGCCACGCTCGATCTCGCCGGAGCAGAGGTGGAGGTCGCCCGGATGGATGGCCATCTGACCCAGCTTCGCCGTGTACTCACCCCGCTCAAGGAGCTCGGCCTCTACGATTACCTTTTCCTCGATTGCCCTCCCTCGCTCGGCATCCTGATGTCCAACGCGCTCTCGGCAGCTGACGAAATCCTCGTCCCCATCCAGTGCGAATATTACGCGTTGGAAGGTCTCGGCCTCCTCATGCAGGTGACCGAGCAGATCCGCGCCTCCGGGGCCAATCCCGACCTGTCGCTCTGCGGTTTGCTCATGACAATGTACGATGGTCGTACGAATCTGAACCCCGCCGTGGTCAAGGAAGTGCGCGATCACTTCCAGGAGGTCGTCTTCGACACCCTCATTCCGCGTACGGTTCGCTTTGCCGAGGCTCCAAGCCACGGTCGTACCATCATCGAGCACGATCCCGCCGGACAAGGCGCGGAGGCCTATCGTGCGCTCGCCGGGGAATTCCTCGAGCGCCAGAAAAAGGGCGTCGCCTTTGTCAGCGGAGCCACCACTCACCATTCTTGAACATGAACGAAGTCCTCGATCTCTTCCGCCAGACCGGCGCGCTCCTCAACGGCCATTTCATCCTGCGTTCCGGGCTGCATAGCCGGGAGTTCTTCCAGTGCGCCCTGCTCCTTCAGGATGCCACCATCGCCTCGCAGGTTTGCGGGATGCTTGCTGAGAAGCTCTCGGGCTACGACGCTACGACTGTCGTTTCCCCGGCGGTCGGCGGCATCATTGTGGGCCAGGAGGTCGCCCGCCACCTCGGGAAGAAGCACATCTTTGTCGAAAAGGACGGCAACGGCGGCCTTGTGCTGCGCCGCGGCTTCACCATCACACCGGGCGAGCGTTTCCTCGTCGCCGAGGACGTAGTCACACGCGGCGGCCGCGTGCAGGAAACCATCCAGATCATCAAGGACCACGGCGGCGTGGTCGTGGCCGCAGGGTCCATCGTGGATCGCAGCGGAGGAAATCTGCCCGACTTCGGCTGCCCGTTTGTTTCGCTGGTCCAGATGACGCCTGAGACCTTTGAGGCGGATAATATTCCCGCCGATCTCGCAGGCATCCCCGCGATCAAGCCTGGCAGCAAATAAGAGGCTTTGGTCTTGATGGGAGAGGGATTGCGCCGGACAGTAGGCGCGTGAAGTGGCTGTTCATCCCTCTCCTTGCCCTGCTCGCCCTCCCCGTCCACGCAGCTGAACCCAAAATCCGCGAGGGTTCCGTGGTCGTCTTGCCCATTGAGGGAGAGGTCAGCGAGGCGCAGTTTTATTTCATGCGCCGCATCCTCAAGGAGGCGGAGTCGGCCAAGGCGGCGGCCTTGGTTATCGACATGGATACCTACGGCGGCAGCCTCGGTGCAGCGGTAAAAATGCAGGATGCGCTGATGAAATCGCCCATCCCGACCATTACGTATGTAAACCCCAACGCGGGTTCCGCCGGGGCGCTCATCGCGCTTTCCACACGAAGGGTTTTCATGGCCCCGGTCAGCGCCATCGGCGCTGCCGCCCCGGTGATGGGTGGAGGCGAGGATCTTCAGGAGACGATGAACGCCAAGGTCGTCTCGTATTTCTCCGGCTACTTCCGCAGCGCAGCGGAGAGAAACGGCTACAACCCCGAACTCGCAGAGGCCTTCATCAACAAGGACAAGGAGGTCAAGATCGGCGACCAGGTCATCAATCCTGCTGGAAAACTCCTCACCCTGAGCGCGCAGGAGGCCGTGAAAGAATACAATGGCAAGCCGCTCCTCGCCTCCGGCATCGCAGATTCGCTCGATGATCTGGCCAAAAAGGCGGGGCTCAATCCGCAGGAGATCGTCAAGATCGCGCCGAGCGGATTCGAGACGGTGGCCCGATGGATCACGATGTTCGCGCCATTTCTCATGATGGCGGGAATCCTCGCGGCCTACCTTGAGTTCAAGTCCCCGGGCTTCGGCGTGCCCGGCGTGATCGCGGCCATCTGCTTTCTGCTCTTTTTCTTCGGCCACTATATTGCGGGACTCACGGGCTTCGAGGTGGCTGCATTCTTCTTCCTCGGCGTCATCCTCATCGTGGTGGAGCTGCTCTTTTTCCCTGGCATCGCCATCCTCGCCGCGCTCGGCCTCATTCTCATGCTTGGCTCGCTGTTCTTTGCGATGGTGGACTACTACCCCGCCCAGCCGCTTAACCTCGATTGGGAACTGGTGGCCCGCCCGCTCGCCAATCTCGGCATCGCTCTCGTGCTGACGGTGATCGGCATGGTGCTGCTCGCGAAATATTTCCCGCACCTGCCTTTCTTCCGGCGGGTCATTCTCAGCCCGTCCACCTCGGCAGGTCCGGCCCTGCCGGTGGATGCCGTGGTTCGTGCGCCGGTTCTCAGCGTCGGCGCCGTAGGGAAAGCCCGCACCATCCTTCGCCCGGCGGGAAAGGCGGATATTGAGGGATTGCTGGTTGATGTCGTTACGGACGGAGAATTCATTGATCCCGGCGCGTCGATCCGCGTCCTGCGGGTCGAGGGGGAGAAAGTCGTGGTCGAAGCCGTCCGCTGACCGTTTCCCGCACGAAGCTCCGAAAACACTCCGCCTTTGACACCATCCGCCGGGAGAGTCAGAGTCGGAAGGTAACCAACTATTATCTTATGGCACTTCCCGTAGGCGCAACAGCCCCCGATTTCACCCTCAAGTCCGCCGGCCCGAATGGCCTCGAAGACATCTCACTGAGCAGCAACCTCGGCGTCCAGGCCACCGTCCTCCTTTTCTTCCCGCTCGCCTTCACCAGCGTGTGCACGCAGGAGTTCTGTGATCTCACCGCCGGCCTGAGCCGCTATGCCGAGCTCAATGCCGATGTGATCGGCATCAGCGTGGACAGTCCGTTCGCGCAGGACGCCTGGGCCAAGAAGGAAAAGATCACCATCAAGCTCGCCAGCGATCTCAACAAGGAGACCACCAAGGCCTACGACGTGCTCTTCCCCGCCCTCGCCGGAATCGGTGACACGTCGGCTCGCGCCGCCTTCGTCATCGGCAAGGATGGCGTGATCTACTACAGCGAGCAGACCCCGAGCCCGAAGGAGCTCCCGAGCTTCGACAAGATCGAGCAGGTCCTCAGCACCCTCACCCTATAGGCCTTACCATGGCTGTTCCGTTGCGACTCGCCTGCCTGCTGGCAGCCATCGCTCTCACCGGTTGCGACCGCAAGGCCGCACCGGTCGCGGCAGGCACCCCGACGCCGGCTCCGGTTAACGAACCGGGCTATGCCGGAATTCCTGAAGCCTCCGCCAGCCCCGCTGTCGCCGAGGCTCCCGCAGGAAAGGTCGTCGCTCCGGAACAAGTCAATACCGACGCCGCCAACACCGAAAACCAGGCGGTAAAAACCAAGGTGCTGGCGCGCATCGATGTCATGCCCAACCTCACGCCCGAGGAAAAGGACAAGCTCTACGTCCAGGTGGAGCGCGCCCGGGGCATGGGCAAGATCATCACGATTCCTTTTGCTTCAGGAAAAACGACCGTCGGCGCGATGGAAATCGCCGCCCTGCAGGAAGCGGTCAAGCTTCCGCAAGTACAGAAGTTCGCCTCGGACCCTACCGTGATTTTCGTCGTCCTCGGCTTCGCTGATAAAAAAGGCGACCCGGCAAAAAATCAGGCCATTTCGCTTCAGCGGGCCGATAGCGTGGTGTCCACCCTCAAGCGCGGAGGCGTCCTCAATATCACTCACGCTGTCGGCATGGGCAGCTCGGAAATCTTCGACGCTCAAAATCTCGACAAGAACCGCGTGGTGGAGGTCTGGGCCGTCCTCCCCTAAATCCCTGCCGTGAGCAGCGAGATCGAGACCCGGGAAGGCCTGGCGCCCATCCCGCTCAGTGACGGACTCATTCTCGGGCGCGGCGCGGAGGCAGGCGCTTTATTACCTGATCCCGCAGTTTCCCGCCGCCATGCCCAGCTCCGATCCACTGCGGAAGGCTGGATCATCGAGGACCTCGGCAGCCGCAGCGGATCATTTCTGAACGGCAGGGTCTTCCAGCAGGAACGCCTCATCCTTGGCGATGTCCTGCGCATCGGGCCCTTTTCGCTGAAATATGATGGGCATTTCCTGAGAGAAACTTTTGGCTCTGCAGGTGCGCGGCTGGAGGCGATCAGCCTCGGCAAGGTCGCATCGGGCCATACCATTCTCTCCGATGTGTCGCTGGCCGTGGAGCCATGCCAGTTCGTCGGCGTGATCGGCCCCAGCGGGGCGGGCAAAAGCACGCTGCTCGACGCGCTCTGCGCATTGCGCCCGGCCACGTCCGGGTCAGTTCGGATCGACCACATTGATCTCTACAAGCACTACGAGAGCCTCCGCGAGGAACTGGGCTACGTCCCGCAGGACGACATCGTTCCGCTGGAACTCACCGTCCGCGATGCCCTGTGGTACGGCGCAAAACTGCGCCTGCCGGCCGGAACTCCCGGCGCGGAAATCGCCCGCCTCGTCGATCACACCATCACGCAGATCGGCCTCGCGGATCGAGCCAATACACCCGTGGGAAAACTTTCGGGAGGCCAGCGCAAGCGCGTCAGCGTGGGCGCGGAGCTGCTCTGCCGTCCTCGTCTCATGTTTCTCGACGAGCCGACATCCGGCCTCGATCCGGCGGCGGAGACACGATTGATGCAGTCGCTGCGCGAGCTGTCCACGAATGGCTGCACCATCGTCTGTACGACGCATGTGATGGGAAATGCCTATCTCTTTGACAAGCTGGCCGTGGTGAATGCCGGGCGGCTGGTCTTTTTCGGTGAACCCGCCGCCGCGCTCCGTCACTTCGGCGTCGAGCATCTGGAGAATCTTTACCAGCGCCTGGAGTCTCTCGATCCGGAGAGCGTTTCGCCATCGTTTCCGCGGAAAGAAGAACCGGCGTCCGAGCCAGCGATCACATCCCGGGCAAAGAGGCCTGCGGCATTGCCCATCCTGCTCATGCGCCAATGGGCCATCCTGCGCTCGGATTGGAAGAATCTGCTCCTCGCCCTCGGCCAGCCGATCTTCATCGCGCTGCTGGTCACCTGGGTATCGAAGGAATCGCCTCTCGCCCTGTTCTTTGCCTACATCGCGACGCTGTGGTTCGGGTGCGGCAATGCGGCGCAGGAGATCGTGAAGGAGCTGCCCATGTTCCGCCGCGAGCGTCTCATCGGGCTCGGTCGCCACGAATACCTGCTGGCAAAGTTCATCTCCCTCGCCCGCATCACCATCATCCAAAGCCTGCTCCTTTATGGGGTGATGCAGATCGCTGCGGGTGGATTGAAAGGCTCCATGGGATGGCAGATCGCGGGTCTGGTCCTCACCGCCACTGCATCCGTCGGAATCGGCCTCGCCATATCTGCACTCTCCCGCAGCGTGCTCCAGGCTGTAATGCTCGTGCCGCTGGTCTTGATCCCCCAGATTCTCTTCTCCGGGTTCACTCCGTCAGCAGGCGACATGAAGGATGGGCCGTACCTTGTGTCCCGCCTGATGCCGAGTGCAGCGGTGCAGTCCGTGATGGATGTCAGCCTTTTCTGGGATCAGAAAATTACGGGATCGATGCGGGTGGATTATCCCTCGTCATTTTCCAACCTGAACCGCGACCGTTCGCTGCGGAACGGACAAGTCTTTACCAACTCTGCCCCGGCCTGGCAGGGGCTTGGCTCCCTCGCCCTCTGGGTGCTGGTCTCCTACTGGGTTGCGTGGTTCGCCCTGCGCGGCAAGGAACGTGGATAGCAATCGCTAAGGCTGGACGCCGAGAAGCTCCATCGCCTCGCCTACGAGGAAAAGCGAGCCCGTGATCAAAACGCGGTCGCCGGATCGCCGGGCGGCGGCGATGCCTGCCGAGAGTGATTCCTTTATCTGGGACGGCACGCCAACATGGAAATTCACCGGAGCCTCCGCTCGCTGGCTGCGAGTCGGGACAAAGTAAAATTCACGGGAAATCCGCTCAATCGAAGCCAGCATCTGCGAATAGTCCTTGTCGCTCAGAGCCCCGAAGACCACGACCGCCTTCTCGTCTCCGAAGCGCTCGATCCAGTGCTGCACCAGACACTCCGCCGCCTGGGGATTGTGCCCGCCATCCAGCACGGTCCCGTCGGCCAGAACCTGAAAGCGTCCGGGCCATGCGGCGGATTTCAGTGCCGCCCGGATCTCGGCGTCTGTCAGAGATATTCCCGCCGCAGTTAAGGTCCGCAGGGCCAGCGCGGCATTCAGCTTCTGGATCGAGCCGGGAATGCCGAGTGCGTAACCCTCCAGCGGATCATTCACAAACTCGATCGGCGCTCCCTTCTCCAGCGCAGTCACCCGAAGGACTTCCTCCGCAGGGGTCTGCTGGCGGCCACTGATCACCGGGACGCCCGGTTTGATAATACCCGCCTTCTCCGTGGCAATGGCGGCCAGCGTATCGCCCAGCCATTTCATGTGATCGAAGTCAACCGGGGTGATGACCGAAACCAGCGGGGTCACCGCATTGGTCGAGTCCAGCCTGCCGCCCATCCCGGTCTCCAGAATCACAATGTCGCAACCCTCGTCGGCAAAATGGCGAATGCCCAGAGCCGTCACGATCTCAAAATATGTCGGCGGATGCGGCCACTCTGTAGTTTCCCGGCGGATCAAAGTCAATACATCCAAAACCTTCTCGTCCGGAATCATCGTGCCGTTGACGCGAATGCGCTCCCCAAACTCCACGAGATGCGGCGAAGTATAAAGCCCGGTGCGCAGAGCATGCGCCCGGCAAAGCGAATCCAGAAACGCGCAGACCGACCCCTTACCATTGGTTCCCGCGACATGGAGAAACCGTAGATTTTTCTCGGGATTACCGAGGAGCGCGAGCAAGGCCCGGGTGTTGTCCAACCCGAGTTTGATCCCAAACTGCTGCGTGGAGTAGAGCCACGCGAGCGCCTCGACGGAGGTCACTTGCTGGCCGGAGCGAGGTAGTCGAGAAGCTGGCGGATCACGCCGCGCAGCTTCGTCCGCGAGACGACGATGTCGATAAGCCCGTGCTTCTCGAGGAACTCCGCGGTCTGAAAGCCGGGAGGCAGATCCTGGTGCGTCGTCTCCTTGATCACGCGCGGACCGGCGAAGCCGATCATGCTCTTCGGCTCCGCGATGAGCACGTCGCCGAGTGAAGCATAACTCGCCATCACACCGGCGGTGGTGGGATTGGTCAAAACAGTGAGGTACGGCAGACGAGCCTCGGAGTGGCGGGCGAGAGCGCCGCTGGTCTTCGCCATCTGCATGAGGCTGAGCATGCCCTCATACATGCGGGCGCCACCGGAGGCGCAGACGATGACGACGCCCATCTTCTTCTTGGTGGAGAGTTCGATGATGCGGGTGATCTTCTCCCCGACCACCGATCCCATCGTGGCGGCAAGGAAGCTGAAATCCATCACGGCGATGCCCACCAGCCTGCCGTCGATCTTTCCGGTGCCTGTCACCACAGCATCGGTGAGACCGGTTTTTTCCTGATAGCTCTTGAGGCGATTCGTGTAGGTCGCGACGCCCTTGAACTCCAGCGTGTCCACGGAAGTCATGTTCGCATCCGTCTCCTCAAAGGTCCCCTCGTCGATGAGCGAGGCGATGCGCTCCTTCGATCCCATGGAGAAGTGGTGTTCGCACTTCGGGCAGATGCGGAGATTCTCCTCCAGAGCGAGGTTGTGAATCACCTCGGCGCAGCTAGGGCATTTGGTCCAGAGTCCCTCAGGCATCTCGCGGGTTTTGCTGACGATGTTCTTGAGAAAAGGCTTACGAAAAATGGGCATGGAGTAGGATGGGTACGGAATTAGCCGCGGGCGAGCGTGAGAGCGCAAACAGAATAGGCCCCGCCTTCACGCAGGACACGGGCGCATTCATCGAGTGTGGAGCCTGTTGTGAACACATCGTCCACCAGGAGAAGCTTTTGACCTTGCACGGAGACATTCTGCCGTAGAGCGAAGGCATCCCGCAAGTTTTGCATGCGCATACGGCGATCGAAATGCGTTTGGGTCGTGGTAGAGCGAATTCTCCGCAAGGCTTTTACAATAGGCACCTTACACTGCTTTTGCAACTGCCGGGCCAAAATTTCGGATTGATTGAATTCTCGTTCCCGTTCCCTCGTGGGGAAAAGCGGCACGGGAACGAGGCCGTCAAAGGTGCGTTCCCGGATGCGCTCGTCGGCCAGCCCCTCGCTCAAAAGACGCCCCAAAACTGAGGCAAGGGTCAGCTCGCGACCATATTTCAGGCGGTGAATCATCTCTCGCATGACGCCCCGGCTTTCCCAACAGGCCACGGCGTAGTCGAAATGAAAATCACGATCTCCACAGTTCGTGCAGACGAAGGAACCCAAGGTGCCTCGCAAGGGCCGCGAGCAGACCGGGCACCTCGGCTGGGCGATCGGCTTCAGATCAGCCCGACACTCCGGGCAGAGATCGTCGCCGCTCACCGCGCACAGGCACCCGGAGCAATGCGCCGGAAAGAAGAGATCCCGGAGGGTCTCAAGCCCGATCCGGCACGCGTCGAGCACTGGCATGGCGAAGATACAACCAGACGAGGCCCCCGGTGATCAACAGGACAATCACTGGAGCCAGCCCGGTCGGCACCGCGCCGCTCACGAGATTGGGTCCCACCCAGGGAAGAAACTCCTCCGGGGGCTTGGCCCGGAATTTCCCGAACCACTGGATTCCCTGCTGGCCGGTGATCCACCCGGCATGAATCCCGATCGGCAGCCAGAGCGAGCGAGTCCACAGCGCTGCCGTTCCCAGAATGAGCCCGCCGATAAAGAGCGACAAAATGCCGAAGCCAAGGACGTGCACTGCTGGCAGTCCGTCCACGATGGCGGCGATTTGTTGCATTCCACTGTACCATTCGACCTTTTCGGTGACAGCCTTGGCGGGCTTGGCAAAATGGATCACGGCAAAAAGCGTCGAAACGCCAAGCAAGGCAGGGATACGCCCAAAGGCACGAGCCGCCAGGCCAAGCAGCACCCCGCGGAAGAGAAACTCTTCCACCGTCGCGACCACCCCGGCAGTCATCAGGATGCGGAAGAGGTGACCGAGGCCGAGTTCCTTTTTGACCTTATAGACGTCGAAGAAGAAATAGCTCACCCCGAGCACGATTACCGGAATGAGCGCAACCGCGAGGCCAAACCCGAGATCCCTGGCCCAGGAAGGATTCTTCTCAAGACCGAACTCCCGGACATTGCGAATCCCCAGCCAGAACAAGAGCGGCACAATGAGCACCAGAGCCGAAACCTGGGTGATGCGGCTGAAGTACCTGTGGAAGGGGTGCTTCGCCAGCCCGGTGAGAAGACCATGATCCGCCAGGGCCTGAATCCCCCAGTAAATCGGCGGAGCCAGGAGGATCCCCGCGAGGATGACGATGAGGAGATAAAGGAGGATTTTTCCGATGGCGGTCACGGATGGGAGAAAAAGTTGTGGAGGGCATCCTGTCAATCGTCCCATGATCCGGACTTTCCATGAAACCCGGCACCGAATCCCTCATCCGCCTCGATCGCCAATATCTCTGGCATCCCTTTACCCAGATGAAAGGCTGGTGCGATCCGGCCTACGAGCCGCTGGTCCTCGTCGAGGGGAACGGCGCGATCCTCCGCGATTCCGAGGGCCGGGAGTATATCGACGGCAACTCCTCCATCTGGACAAACGTCCACGGGCACCGGCATCCCGCCATCACTGCCGCGATGAAAGCCCAGCTCGACAAGGTGGCTCACGTCTCCTTCCTCGGAACCACCAACGAACCGGCCATCCGGCTGGCGGAGAAACTGGTCAATCTGCTGCCTCCGGGCGATTACTCCCGCGTCTTTTTTACCGACAATGGATCGACTGCGATCGAAGTCGCAGTGAAGATGACCTTGCAGTACTGGCAACTGATCGGGAGACCGGAAAAGAACCGGTTCGTCGCGTTCGACAATGCCTATCACGGGGATACGGTAGGCGCGGCCAGCCTCGGAGGAGTGAGCGCCTTTACGCAACGCTTTGCCCCGGTTCACTTCGCGATTGACCGCGTAGCCTCCACGGATGCGCTTGAACGCCTGGACGCGAACAATGTAGCAGCCATCATCATCGAACCCCTGGTTCAGGGAGCTGCTGGCATTCGTCTCTGGCCGGAAGGAACTTTGCGCCGTCTGCGGGAGTGGTGCGATGCCAATGACGTCCTCCTGATCCTCGATGAAGTCCTGACCGGATTCGGACGAACCGGAAAAATGTTCGCTTGTCAGCATGATGGCGTACGAGCAGATTTCCTCTGTTTAGCCAAGGGACTGACCGGCGGGTACGTCCCCCTGGCAGCAACTCTCACAAACGAAACGATCTATTCCGCATTTCTCGGTGAATATAAGGATCTTAAGACCCTTTTTTACGGACATAGTTTTTGTGGAAATCCTGTGGGTTGTGCGGCCGCTTTAGCCAGTCTGGAGGTCTTTGAAAGCGAGCAAACCCTTGCCCATCTCCAAGAGAAGATCAAACACCTTGCAGACCTCTTATTGCGCGTACGCCATAACGCATACGTGTTTGACACTCGTCAGGTCGGCTTCATCTCCGGCATCGAAATCCGAAAGCCCGACGGCACCCCTTTTGAGTGGACCGAGCAGACAGGAGCACGGATTTGCCAGCGAGCCCGCGAGTATGGATTGCTCACACGCCCGGTCCTCGACACCCTGGTCTTCATGCCTCCCTACTGCATCACGAAGACGCAGATGGACGCGGCATTTGTTGCATTGAATCAGGCCATTCTGGATATCTGCCAGGGGACCTGACTCCCCCACCCAGCCGAAGGGCTGGCGGGGTTCCGAAACACGAAGACCTCCTGCGAAAGACGCTAGGAGGTCAGGACTTTGACGACGGCAGCAGTCTCCGACAAGTCCTGGAAAAGGAAGTCGGGCTTGTGGGCTTCAAGCTCCTCAAGGGAGTAATTACCGGTAGCGATTGCCACTGTTTTTCCACCGAAAGCGCGGCCACACTCGATGTCGCGAGGGGTGTCTCCGATCACATAAACCTGCTCGGGAGGAAACTCCTCTCCATGGCGCTCCAAGGCGCGGGCACGGGCAAAATTGCCCAGTTGATTGCGATCGTGCGAGTCGTCGGAGAACGCTCCAAACTCGAAGTAATCCCACACGCCGTAATGGCTCAGCTTGATCTCCGCACCGCGGGCAACGTTGCCGGTCAGGAGAGCAAGCACACAGCTCTCGTGCTTCTTGAGCTCCTCCAGGAGCTGGATGATACCGGGCAGGAGGCGCCCTTTGTGCAGCGGCATGCGCTGCTTGAGATTATGCAGGTAGGCATCGAGGAGGGCAGTGATGTTCTCCGGCGTCACGGCGAGATTCGACTTCTCGAGCATCTGACGCGAGATCAGGCCATCCGTGGCACCCGCGAGATTGATTCCCTGCAAGTCCTCAGGAAAGCCAAAGGCATCCTGCATGGCATCCTTGAGAGACTGCTCCCCGGCTCCCCCTGAGGTGATCAGGGTTCCATCGATGTCGAAGAGCAGGAGACGACGCTTATTCGTCGTCGCCATCCTCGGGATCGTCGGGCAGATTATCGACGTCGACTTCGCCAGCCTTGCTGAACTTGCGTTTCCGCTTCGCTGCGGGCAACGGCGAGAGCGTCATGCCGATGGCCTTGCCGACCAGCTTGGGCTCCATGTCCACATGGCCCATGGTGGCGAGATCTTCCTTCACTCGCTTGACGACCTGCATGCCGAGTTCCTGGTGAGCCATCTCGCGTCCGCGAAACTGGAGGTGAATCTTCACCTTGTTCCCCTTGTCGAGGAACTCCTCGGCATGGCGGATCTTGGTCACATAGTCGTGCTCGTCAATGTTTACCCGGAATTTCACTTCCTTCACCTTGCCGGCAGTGTGCCGCTTTTCCTTCTCCTGCTTGGCGAGATCGTAGCGGAACTTGCCGAAGTCGACGATGCGACAGACAGGCGGTTGGGCGTTGGGTGAAATTTCGATCAGGTCGAGGCCCATGCCGCGCGCCTGGCGCAATGCCTCGTCGAGGCGCATGACCCCGATCTGCTCGTTGTTCACTCCGTTGATAACACGCACTTCGCGGGCGCGAATGCGTTCATTGACTCGAATATCTTTTAAGTTAATGGGACCTCCCGGTTGTTGGACGTTGCATGCGAAGAAAACAGTACATTCTCACTCTGAGAACCTACGCGAGGAACATTGAAGGCGAAATAAGACGGCTCATGCGCGGCATGAACTAATTTTCGCTGTTAAAATATTGCATCTTCAATCGTTCGAAATCTGCGCCGTCCGGTAGACGACTACCCGCAGCTTTTAGTGAACTTACGGGATGGCGCAAGAGGAAAATTTCAACAATTTTCCTCGCAATGATCGATTGAAGCGAGGGAATCCCCTCGGGTGCTGCACTTCGCAGCCCATGGAAGCCGGAAAGAACCGACTCACACAGCCGGAACCAAAGGGCTCCGGCTGCGATTTGAGATCGAGATTTTCCCGGCAAATCAGGCGCGATTCTTGATGGCGTCGGCCAGCGCGGCGACAACTTCGGCACGTGGTTTCGCACCCAGGTTGCCCTTTCCGTGCTCGCGGACGCTGACGGCTCCGGCCTCCAGATCCCGCTTGCCGATGACGAGCATGGTGTGAACCTTGGCCTGCTCGGCACGCTGAATCTTGCCGTTGATCTTGTCGCTGGAGATGTCCAGCTCGGCACGGATGCCGAGACCGCGGAGTTCCGCGTGGAGATCCTTCGCTGCGTCGACCAGCGGGTCTTCGTCGCCGATGGTCATCACGCGCACCTGCTCTGGAGCAAGCCAGAGCGGGAAATTTCCCGCGTAGTGCTCGATGAGGAAGCCGATGAAGCGCTCATGCGTGCCGAGCGGCGCGCGATGGATGCACAGCGGAGTTTTCTCCGTGTTATCGCGATCCTTGTAGGTCAGGCCAAAGCGGGCCGGCACAGCGAAATCGACCTGATTCGTGGCGATGGTGAATTCGCGCCCGATGGCGCTCCACACCTGCACGTCGATCTTGGGACCGTAGAAAGCGGCTTCATTCGGCACCTCGACATAGTTGATGCCGGAACGAATGAGGACGTTGCGCACCATGTCCTCGGTCTTCTTCCAAAGCTCGGGCTGGTCGACAAACTTCTGGCCCAGCTTGGCCGGGTCGTGGGTCGAGAAGCGCATGACGTACTTGTCGATTCCGAAAATCTTGAAGTACTTCAGGTACATCTCATTCACCGCGCGGAACTCCTGCTCAAACTGCTCCTCGGTGCAGTAGATGTGCGCGTCGTTCATCTGCATGGACCGCACGCGCATGAGGCCGAAAAGCTCCCCACTCTGCTCGTAGCGATAACACGCGCCGTACTCGGCGAGGCGCAGAGGCAGGTCGCGATAGCTGCGCTGCACCGCTCCGAAGAGCTTGTGATGGTGCGGACAGTTCATCGCCTTGAGGTAATACTTTACGGAATCCCCGCCCTCCTCCTCGCTGAACTCCATGGGAGGAAACATCGAGTCGGCGTAGTACGGCAGGTGGCCGCTGCACTTGTACATGCTCTCGCGGGCAATGTGCGGTGTGCGGACGCGCTGATACCCAGCGGCGAACTCCGTCTCCTTGGCAAGACGCTCCAGTTCCTCAACGAGCACGGTGCCCTTGGGCAGCCAGAGCGGCAGGCCGGGCCCCACGTCTTCGTCGAAGCAGAAAAGCTCCATTTCACGACCGATCTTGCGGTGGTCGCGCTTTTTGGCCTCCTCCAGCATGGTGAAGTAGGCTTCCATCTCGGTCTTGTTTTTGAAGGCCGTGCCGTAGACGCGCTGGAGCTGAGGGTTGCGCTCGTCGCCCTTGTAGTAGGCGCTGGCGAGATGCGTGAGCTTGAAAGCCCCGATGCGGCCGGTGTGCGAGACGTGCGGACCTGCACAAAGGTCGGTAAACTGGCCGTTGCGGTAGATCGTGATGACCTCGCCATCCGGGATGTGCTGGACGATATCGAGCTTGAACTTGCTCGGCTCGCCGCGCCCGCCGAGAGCGGCGAGTTCACCCCGCTCAGCCATGGCGATGGCTTCCTCGCGGGAAACCTCCACGCGCTCAAAGCGGTTGTTCGCCTTGATCTCCTTCTTCATCTCCTCCTCGATCCGCGCGAAATCCTCGGGCGTGATGCGGTGGGGCAACTCCAGGTCGTAATAAAAGCCGTTCTCCACCGGAGGACCGGCGGCGAATTGAGCCTCGGGCCAGATTTTCAGAATGGCCGTGGCAAGCACGTGAGCGCACGAATGGCGCAGGGTCTCGAGTTCAGTCATGGTAAGTCTGCCGGCTCCCGTGTCGCCCGATCAGGCCAGTCGAATGGCCTCGTCGGAGATCAACAGAGGGATGCCGTTGCGAATCGGATAAAACACCTGTTCATCCTGTCGGATCAAGCCCGCTTCAAAATTGCCCGCCTTGAACGAGAGGGCGCGCGCGAGTTCCGAAGGCGTCGCCTCACGAAGAGGCTGACGCGTTTCGGGACAACAGATGATTTCCAGGAGGCGTTTTTCCATAGCCTCGGGAGGTCTAGTATTTGGCGACGCTCGGGTCGACACGATCCGCCCAGGCCAGGATGCCGCCCTCCACGTTGGCGAGCTTGCCAAAGCCTGCCTTCTGGAGCTGACGCAGAGCCTTGGAGCTACGCACACCGCTCTTGCAGTGGATGACAATCTCATCGGCGCTGTCGAGTTCGCTCATACGGGAGGTGAGCTCGCCCAGCGGGATCAGCTTCGCACCCGGAATGCGGGCGATGTCCCACTCGAAGGGCTCGCGCACGTCGAGCAGCACGAATTTTTCCTTCGCGTCCAGGCGCTTCTTGAGGTCTTCCACGGTGATCTCCGGCACCGGCGGTTCGGCGTCTTCCTCGGCCTGAGCCTGGGGAATGCCGCAGAACTGGTCGTAGTCGATCGGTTCGGTGATGGTCGGGCTGGCGCTGCACACGGGGCACTTCGGGTCCTTGCGAACCTTGAATTCGCGGAACTTCATTTTCAGCGCGTCGAAATGGATGAGGCGTCCGATGAGCGGCTCGCCGATGCCGACGATGAGCTTCACGGCCTCGATGGCCTGGATCACGCCGACCACGCCCGGAAGCACGCCCAGCACGCCACCCTCGGCACAGCTCGGGACCATGCCCGGTGGCGGCGGTTCGGGGTAGAGGCAGCGGTAGCACGGCCCGCCGAGATGCGGGGCAAACACCGTGGCCTGACCGTCAAAGCGGAAGATCGAGCCGTAGATGTTCGGCTTCTTCAAGAAGACGCTGACGTCGTTGGAAAGATAGCGCGTGGGGAAATTGTCCGTACCGTCGATGACGATGTCGTACTGCTCGACGATCTCCATCGCGTTCTCAGCGCGGAACATCACGTCGTGCAGGACGACGTTGACGTTGGGGTTGATGTCTTTGATGCGGTCGCGGGCGCTGTTCAGCTTCTTGCGGCCCACATCCTTGGTGCCGTGGAGCACCTGGCGCTGGAGATTCGAGTAGTCGACGACGTCGAAATCGATCAACCCGAGCGTGCCGACACCGGCCGCAGCGAGATAAAGCGCGATGGGAGAGCCGAGCCCGCCAGTGCCGATGCACAGGACGCGGGCGGCCTTGAGCTTCCGTTGCCCCTCCAGCGTCACCTCCGGCATGATGAGATGCCGCGAGTAACGGGCGATTTCATCATTGCTGAACTCGATGTCTTCGAGTCGAGCGGGATCGAGGATGCTCTTGGTCATGGTAAGTTCGATTAATGTTGAACCAGCCACGTTAGCGAAGAGAGATCGGATTGCAAGACGCTGGAATATTTGACGACCACTCTTGTGCAGGATATGTCCTCCAGCCTCGCACGGGGATGAAAGCCACCATATCCAGCATTTTCGCCGTTTTCGGCCTGGGAATCGTCTATTTCCTGGCCGCCATCCCTGCTGGTGTCGCCCTCAAGCTCCACCCCGCTCTAGCCGCCATTGCCGCATGGGCCGGATACACCGCCATCGCTGCGGCCATGCTCCTCATAGGCACTCCGGCCCGGGAGTGGTTGCAGAGGAAATTTAACATCTCCCTTGAGCCCAATCCGCAGAAGGTCTTCTGGCGTGTCTGGGGACGCTTTGGCATGCAGGGCCTCGGGTTGCTGGCTCCGGTCACGACCGGCCCCTATATCGCCGCTCTGCTGGCGCTCGCCCTCGGCACGCAGCCTCGCAAGGTGATCCTCTGGATCGGGTTGGGTGCCATCCCGTGGTGCATCCTTTTTGCCATTCTCAGCGCGGCAGGAATCCAATTTCTCCCCAAGCCCGAGTAGTCCACGACTCTGAACACGAGGAGCCGGGAACGAAATTCGCCCCGGATGGAAAAAAGGCTTCGTTTCCCCCGGTCGTCCCACGTAGTTTTCCGGGCGTGAGTTACCGTGTATTCGCCCGGAAGTACCGCCCCCAGACGTTCGACGAGGTGGTGGGGCAGGAACACATCACCCGTACCCTGCAAAATGCCATTTCGGCGGGACGGGTCGCTCAGGCGTACCTTTTTGTCGGTCCACGCGGCATCGGCAAGACCTCGACCGCCCGCATCCTGGCCAAGGCGCTGAACTGCGTAAACGGCCCCACAGCCACCCCGTGCGGCGTGTGCGACGCCTGTAAGGAAATCGCCGAGGGCCGCAGCCTGGACGTGCTGGAGATCGACGGAGCCAGCAACAATGGCGTTGAGAACATCCGCGAACTGCGTGACAACGCCGCCTACGCCCCCGCGCGTGGACCCTTCAAGGTCTACCTCATCGATGAGGTGCACATGCTCAGCGCCGGTGCGTTCAACGCCCTGCTGAAGACACTCGAGGAGCCGCCCGAGCACGTGAAGTTCATCTTCGCCACGACCGAGGCCCAGAAGGTTCCGGCCACGATCACGAGCCGGTGCCAGAGATTCGACCTGCGTCGCATCCCGACGGACTCGATCTCGGCGCATCTCCAGGACATCGCGCGCAAGGAGAACATCACGATGGAACCCGCTGCCGCCGATGCGATCGCCCGTGCGGCCGAGGGTGGATTGCGCGACGCCGAGAGCATGCTCGACCAGTCCGTGGCTTTCTGTGGAGATAACATCTCCGCCACCGATGTGATGTCGGTCTTTGGTTTCACCCCTCGCGAGGTGATTCATTCCTTGCTCGACCACGTCCTCGCTCGCGACGCCGCCGCCGCGCTGGCGGTCATCGCCGGACAGGCCGAGGCGGGCCGGGATCTCTCCCGCCTCCTCGCCGATCTGATCTCGCTGATCCGCGACGAGCTGGTGGCCGGAGTCGCCGGAGCCTCCGCCGCGCCACGCGAGAAGCTCCTGCTCCTCCTCGATCTCTTTGCCGAGACCGAAGCCCGCATGCGCTGGGCGACGGACAAGAAGCTCCAGTTTGACGTCGCCACGATCAAGGCGGTCCACATTCTCGATCAGGCCAGCCTCGATGACGTGCTGACCACCCTTTCCGCCTTGAGCCGCGGAGAGGCGTTACCACCCGCTCCGCCCCGCCCCGCCCCATCAGCGGCCCCGGCGCGCCCGGCTCCCGTGGCACAGGCTCCAGCCGCTCCGCCAAAACCGGAGCCCAAGCCAACTCCAGCCCCCATCTCCGTCCCGGCGCCAGCCCCTGCCGCGTCGGCTCCTCCGGCGCCCCCTGCTCCGCCGGTTTCCGTATCGGAACCGCTTCTGACCCTGTCGGAAGAGCGGGAGGAAAAATCCATCGATGCCGCCATCGCCTGGGAAAACGTAGCCCGCACCTACGAGACCTCCATCAAATACCGCTGGCTGACCAAGGGCGTCTTTGCCCTCATCGATGCAGACTCCGTGCTCGTTCAGCTCCCGCCTTCCGAAGCCAAGGAACTTGCCTCCTTCCTCGGAGAAATGGGCCGCAAGGACGCCGAGCAAAAGCTCTCCGCCGCTCTGAATCGCAAGCTGACCTTGCGCCTTGAGATCGGAGAACATCTCACCGTGGTCGAGGAAATCCCGGAGCCCGAGCCGGAACCCACGCCCGCCCCGGAGGCCAAGGCTCCCGAGCCCGAACCCGCCGCTCCTCAAGCGCCAGCCGGGGATCCGATGGACGATTTTAAAAACGACCCTCTCATCAAGAAAGCCCTGGAGATTTTCCGGGGTGAAATCCAGACAGCGACAAAATGAATATTCAGAAAATGATGCAACAGGCCCAGCGCATGCAGGCCAAGATTGCCGAAGCCCAATCCTCCCTCGCCGACAAAACCGTGGAAGCCACCGCTGGCGGCGGCAAAGTCACCGTGACCGCCAATGGCACGGGCGACATCCTTTCCATCACGATCGATCCCTCGATCGTCGATCCGCAGGACGTCGAGTTTCTCCAGGAGCTCGTCCTCGCAGGCGTGAAGCAGGCGATCGAGGATTCCCGCAAGATGGCCGAGGGCGAAATGAAAAAGGCCACGGGCGGCCTGAACATTCCCGGAATGCCATTCTAAGGAGCCAGAGCCATGAGCGTTTGTTCGGATAAGTGGATTCGCCGAATGGCGAAGGAACGCGGGATGATCGAGCCCTTCGTGGACGGTCAGGTCAAGGCGGCGGAGGACGGCTCGCGTCTCATCAGCTACGGTCTCTCGAGCTACGGGTACGACCTGCGCGTATCGAATGAGTTCAAGGTGTTTACCAACATCTTCAACACCGTGGTCGACCCGAAGAATTTCGACCCGAAGTCCTTCGTCGACATCGAGACCGATGTCTGCATCGTGCCGCCGAACTCCTTCGCGCTCGCCCGCAGCGTGGAGTATTTCCGCATCCCGCGCGAGGCGCTCACGATCTGCGTCGGCAAGAGCACGTATGCCCGCTGCGGCATCATCGTGAATGTGACGCCGTTCGAACCCGAGTGGGAGGGACACGTGACCCTCGAAATTTCCAACACGACTCCCCTGCCTGCCAAGATCTACGCCAACGAAGGCCTAGCCCAGGTCGTATTTTATCTCGCCAGCGACGTCTGCGAGACGAGCTACGCGGATCGCGGCGGCAAATACATGGGTCAGCGCGGTATTACCGTTCCCCGGATATGAAGATCTACGCTGCCGTGATGCTGGGTGGTGCTATCGGCAGCCTTTCCCGATTCCTGCTGGCCAGCTGGATCGACGGTATCTCCGGGGCTCTCTTTCCCTGGGGAACCGTCATCGTCAACATCATCGGGTGTTTTATCATCGGGCTCTTCAGCGGCCTGATCCTGCCGGAGGGGCCCTGGAATGCCCCGCCGGTCCTGAGGTCGTTCGCCATCATCGGCATCCTCGGAGGGTTCACCACCTTTTCGTCATTCAGCCTTCAGTCTGTCGCGCTGTTCCGCCAGGGCCATCACTGGCTTGCCCTCGGCAATGTGTCGCTTTCCATGGTCGCCTGTCTCCTCGCGACAGCCGCGGGCTTTGCCCTCGCCCTCTATATCGACAAACAGGTTTCCTAGGAAACCAGCCGGTCGGCCAGGGTTCCCAGGACGAAAAGAGCGCCGACGATGGCGTTGGCCTGAAAAAATGCCTGATTGATGGCCTCGACGCTGCCCTTCCTGGCCAGGATGTGCTCGTACGCCAACGGCAGGAGGATCAACCCTGCCGCGACGAAATAAATCCCGCCCAGATGGGCGGCAAATCCGAACGCGACCAGCCCGGCCCAGGCCACAAGGTGTAGCACGACCGCGAGCCGCAGGGCGCCCGGAATGCCGAGTAACGTCACCATGGAGCGCAACCCCTCGCGACGATCCACCTCGTAATCCTGCGTCGCATAGATCGTGTCAAATCCCGCCGTCCAGGCGCAGACGGCCGCGGCAAGAATGAGGGGAGCGAGCGCGAATGCTCCGGTCACCGCCAGCCACGCCCCGACGGGCGCGACAGCCAGGGCCAGCCCGAGCATGAACTGCGCAAAGTGGGTGAACCGTTTGGCATAGGAATAACCCAGGGCCACGGCCAGCGCGACTGGAGAAAGCGCGAAACAGAGCGGATTCAAAAACGCCGTCACCAGAAGAAAAGCCAGCGAGGAACCGGCGCAGGTGGCGATCGCCGCGCCTTTGGAAACAAGGCGATGGCGTCCCTCCGTGCGGGGGTTGCGCTTATCGATCTCCCAATCCGCGATGCGATTGAAGGTCATCGCCGCCGTACGGGCAAAAACCATCGCCAGAAGGATGAGAAAAATCACCCTCACCGACGGCAACCCGTCCGCGGCAACGACCATCGCGCCAACCGCGAAGGGAAGGGCAAAAATGGTGTGGGAGAAACGGATGAATCGAAGCAGGTTCGATATCATCGACGTACCCGCGCACTATCCTCGAACAATTCGACCAGACCGTCGTCGATTCTCAGATCGACAAGCCTCCACTCGCCCTGCGTCTTGTAGAAATAGAAGCGCCAGCGCAAAGGCAGATCGGAGTTTAAGGAAATACAGGTGCGCCGCATGAGGACGGTGCCGACCTCGCGCTCGTCCACGATCTCGAATCCCGAGATGGGACCATATCCATCGATGGCCTCCTTGGTTTTCGCCTTCAAGCCGTCGACATCTTTCTGGCGTTCGGCGATGATCGTATTGCGCACCAGCGCATCGTAGGCGGCATCGACCTGATCGGCTTTGAGAGCGAGAAAGAAGGCGCTGATGATGTCATCGGGAGCCGCTGTCTTTCCCAGCGGAGCCGCCGGCGCGGGAGTAGGCGTCGGGGTGTTGAGAACGGTCGGTTCCTTCGCCCCCGGGGCAAAGATCAGGCTGTTGCGCTGGTTGGTCTGCTGACCGAGGACCGGCACGGCAGCCGCCAGGAAAATCAGAAGCGAGTATCTCATCGAAACGACCGGTTAACGGCGACCCAGGTCCGCGAGATCCGGCCCGTTCCCCACGGCGCGGAGAGTCGACCCCATCACCCACTCGCCCGGGATGAGGATCTTGCGGGGCTGGCGGGGCAGGCCGAGTTCGTTGCGGCTCAGCGCGCCGATAAGGTGATCGACGGCGGAGGCGCCGATCTCGTCGTGCTTTTCATTAATGCCGCTCCATTCGGAGACGTCGGCCACGAGGTTCAGGTTCGCCAGGCCGATATCCTTGGGCACGCTCAGGCCCAACTGCTCCACCCACTCGCGGATGACCGGGTTGATGCAAAGAATGGCTTCGGGCTTCTGCTGCTCCAGCCATGTATCGAAGGCCTGCGGACGCCCTTCCTTGAATCGCTCAAGGAACAGAATCGGTATGCGCTGATCCTCCGGCAGGGCGGCCTGCTCGGAAAGGTAGGCTCCCTGCGCCTGCCCGTTGGCCTCCGCGTCGATGTATCGACTGTAGACGAGACCGATGCGCCGGTAGCCAAGTTGCAGGAGGTTCTGGTAGGCCAGGCGCATGTTGAAAAACAGGTCGCGATCCGCGATGGGAAAGCGCTGCGGATAGAACTGGGCGTGCAACCCATTGAGACCGGAGGGCTGCCGCAGGTGTCCGCTGCCGATGAGCGAAACGACGCAATGCTCCCACTCCGCCAGCAGGTATTGATGATTGAGCATGAGCGGCAGGATGATGCCGTAGATGCCCTGGACTTTGAGGAACTTCGAGACGCGGGAGACCTCGTCCTCGAAGCTGCTGTTGGCCGTGGAGAGGCTGATCTCCTCCAGGCGGTAGCCCATGTCGGCGCACCGCTGCCGGGCTCCCGCGAGGTAACCGCGCAGCCACGGAAATTCGTGCCACGAAGCAACATGCGGATAGTCGTTGAGCCAGCCCATGGCTGCCTGCATCGACGTCGGCCTGCTCGCGCGGGCCTGCGCCTGGTACATCGCGACCAGCGGGTTGGGACGGTACCCTTCCTGCCGGGCGATCTCCTGGATGCGATCCCTCGTGGACTTGGGAATCGTGGGGTGATTTCTCAGTGCTCGCGAGACAGTGGCTTTATGGACGCCTGCCAATTTCGCAATGTGGTCGAGGGAAATTCTTTGAAGTTTCACAGCGCAACAGTTGCACGGTGACCTATTTTTTTCCCATGCGCAAGGTTTATCCGGAATCAACTTGGCGAGAACGTCATGCGCAGGCAGCATTCGCCGCCATGGCTACTCCCGAAGAGAATGTATTGGTCGTTCCCCGCAGCCTTTTTGACGAGCTCGGCTCATTCCAAGGACTGCGCCGCCCGGCCGAACCCTATCTGGAAAAATTCCTCCTCAAGAAAAACAACTCCTTCCTGGCCCGATCGCTCGCGGAGAATGATCCGTCGTTCAAACAGATCATCCCCTACTGCGTCTTCACCCACGCCGGCCGCATCCTCCATTATGTCCGAGGCTCAAAGTCCGGAGAGAAGCGCCTCGTCGCCAAGGGATCGATCGGCATCGGCGGTCACATCAACGATACGGACGAAAGCCTCTCGAGCTTTGACGAGTCGGCCTACCACATCGCGGTAAAGCGCGAGATCTCCGAGGAGCTGTCGCTCACCGGATCATTCAGCGAACGCACGGTGGCTCTGATCAATGACGACAGCAACGAAGTGGGTGCGGTGCATCTCGGCGTCGTGCATATCGTGACGCTGGAGAGCGACCAGGTGAGCGCCGGAGAAAAAGCGATCGCCGAGCTCGGCTTCCTGACCATCGAGCAGCTCCGCGAGCGCCGGGAGAATCTCGAAACATGGTCGCAGATCGTCGTCGACGCCTGGGATACCCTTTAGGCTTCGACACATTTCGTTAAGATATTCTGCGACTTTTGCGGGTGCGGAGGGTTCATCCCCTCAACAGCTAATATTATGAAACGCACCCTGCTAACCCTCGTAGCCACAGGCGCGCTCGCAGGAGCCGCCATGGTGATCGCAGCCGATAATTCCGACCAGGACTCACCTCCGCCCCCGCCGAAGCTCGAAAAAGGAGATCGGCCGGGCGGTCCTGGCGGCCCCGGCGGCAAAGGCCCCCGCGACTTCCGCGGACATGATGGAGACCGCGGCCCCGGAGGCTTCGGCGACCGCGAAGGCGGGCCCGGATTCCGTCTCGCCGGAGCGCTGGATCTGACCAAGGAACAGCGCGAAAAGCTCAAGACCATCCTCGATGGTCAGAAGGAAAAGATCAAAGCCATCCGTGAGGAAGCCCGCCAGAAGATGGATGCCGTGATGGCCGATGTGGAATCGCAACTCCGCCCCACCCTTACCACCGAGCAGCAAAAGGTCCTCGACGACCTTAAGGCTCTGGAGAAATCCCGCGAAGCGTTGAAAGACAAACAGCAGGATCAAAAGCCGGCCGCCAAACCGGAATAACTATTAACAAAGGAACATCCGGCGTCCGGTCGCAGGTGCGACTGCCGCCGGATTTCTTTTGTATCGACCGATCCCAAGGGACTTTCCAAGCCGACAACGCAGCTGCGTCAGGCTCAACACGCCCTCCGTGCATCCCGGCCAGGCAGGATCGTTTGCGAAAAACCCTAATGGGCAGGAACCGCAAGGAGACGAAAGTGGACATGCCCCACGCCGCCCTCCTCACACCAGCGGGCACCCTGGACCTCCCATCGCCGACGTGATGGCAGGTATATGAACCCGGCATGCGGCACGCCCTCCCGCCGCATCTCACCCTCGGGCCAGAACACGCCCCTCGCCCGCTCGGGCTCGAGCACGACTGATCCCGTCCCGATGACACTGACATCCCTCCCGCCCATGGCGGCATGAGTCACGCGTGACTTAAGGTCTTCCGGAAGCTGCTCCGGGTGGTGATAATGGTCGTCGTTCATTTCCGAAAGATAACCGGAATTCCCAACGCATCAACCGGCCCGGGCCGCGCCGGATAAACGGCGCAACCCGAAAGCAAAAAACTAACTAAGCCTGGGCAAGACCAAAGGCTTCGTGGGCCAGGTTGGCGGCTTCCACGATCTTGGCCTCGTCGAGGATGACGGCGATCTTGATCTCCGAAGTGGAGATCATCTCGATATTGACTCCACCCTTGGCCAAGGCCTCGAAAAGGCGGGCAGCCACGCCGGAGTGCGAACGCATGCCGATACCGACGACGCTCAGTTTGGCGATGCCTTCCTGCTTGAGCACATCGCTGGCGCCGATCTCCTTGACGATCGGGTTGAGCAGCGTACCAAGTTTCTCGAGTTCGTCACGGCTCGTCGTGAAGGAAATGTCCGTGGTGCCGGCGGCGGAGACGTTCTGCACGATCACGTCGACGATCACATGCGCATCGGCCAGGGCCGTAAAGATGCGGGAGGCTGCACCCGGGCGATCCGGTACGTGGGTGATGGTGACCTTGGCCTGATTGCGTTCCACGGAGACGCCGCGAACGACGACGTTTTCCAGTCCGGGAGTTTCTTCTTTCACGATGGTTCCTCTGTTGGTGTTAAAACTGCTGCGTACTTCGAAGGGGACTTTGAATTTCTTGGCGAACTCCACCGACCGCGACTGCATGACCTTGGAGCCTGAGCTGGCCATTTCCAGGAGCTCGTCATAGGCAATGACGTCGATCTTGCGGGCATTGGGCACGATGCGCGGGTCGCAGGTGTAGATGCCGTCGACGTCGGTGTAGATCTCGCAGTTGTTGGCCTTCAGCGCCGCCGCAATGGCGATGGCCGTGAGGTCGCTGCCACCGCGTCCGAGGGTCGTGATGGAGCCCTGCACGGTCTGGCCCTGAAAACCGGCCACGATGCAAATGTACCCTTCCGAGAGATACTTTCGGATCTGGCGGGGCGAAATGTTGGCGATCTTGGCCTTCGTGTGAATGCCATCGGTCATGATGCCCGCCTGGGCGCCCGTGAGCGAAACGGCTTTGCCGCCGAGGGCATTGATGGCCATGGCCGTGAGCGCGATCGTCGTCTGCTCGCCCGTGGCGAGGAGCACGTCCATCTCTCGCTCGGTCGGTTTGTTGGAAACGTCCCGCGCCAGTTTGATAAGGCTATCGGTCACGCCGGACATGGCGGAGACAACGGTCACGACCGAATTCCCGGCCTGCTGGGTGGCAAGCACCCGCCGGGCGACATTCAGGATCCTCTCGGGCGTGCCGACGGAGGTTCCTCCATATTTTTGGACGACTAAGGGCATGGCAAAATCAGGACTGCGCGAGGACGCTGCGGACAGTGTCGAGGTCGGCCTCGGCTTCGATCGGGTGGTAATCACCCGTGGTCAGCGCGGTATCCGGGTCTTTCAACCCGTGGCCCGTGACGGTGAGCACGATCGAGGACGCATTGAGCGGAGCGCCGGTTTCGAGGAGTTTGAAAAGGCCTGCTACCGAGGCGGCGCTGGCAGGTTCAACAAAGATGCCCTCGTTCTTGGCCAGCCAGCTCTGGGCGGCGAGGATCTCCTCGTCGGTGGCGATATTGATGCTGCCACCGCTTTGCGTGACGGCATTGCTCGCGCCTTCCCAACTGGCAGGGTTGCCGATGCGAATGGCGGTAGCCACCGTATTCGGCTGGTCGACGACCTTGTTATAGAAAATCGGAGCCGATCCGGCGGCCTGGAATCCCACCATGCGCGGCAGACGGGTGGAGCGCCTGGCCTCGGCAAATTCGCGATAGCCCTTCCAGTACGCCGTGATGTTGCCCGCGTTGCCGACCGGCAAGATGTGCATGTCGGGAGCATCACCGAGTTCCTCGATGATCTCGAAGGAACCGGTCTTTTGCCCCTCGATGCGGTGCGGGTTGATCGAGTTGACGATGGCGATGCCATTCTCGCCGCCGAGTTCGCGCACGAGGCGGAGAGCGTCATCGAAGTTGCCCTTGATCGCGATGACCTTGGCTCCGTAGAGGTAGGCCTGCACGAGCTTGCCGGAGGCGATCTTGCCCGCCGGGAGGATGACCGCGCATTGGATGCCCGCCCGAGCGGCATACGCAGCGGCGGCAGCCGACGTATTGCCGGTGGAGGCGCAGATCACTGTCTGGGCTCCCTCCTCAACGGCCTTGGATATGGCGACAGTCATGCCGCGATCCTTGAAGGAACCGGTCGGGTTGAGGCCCTCGTACTTGATGTAAACCTCGGCCCCGGCCTTTTCACTGAGGCGTGGCGAGTGAATGAGCGGAGTCGATCCTTCGTTCAGCGAGATGACGGGAGTGGCATCGCTGACGGGCAGGTATTCACGGTAGCGGCTGATGACGCCGCGGTCATGGAGAGGAGCTGGCATTTAGGAGAAGGATTCGACGTGCAGGAGCACGGGTTGGTCACGGACGCAGTCCAATCCCGCGATGCGCTCGACTGCCTTGCGCATCGCTCCGAAGGAAGCGTCGTGAATCATCAACACCAGCGGCACGGAGTCGCCCTCCTGGCCCTCGGGTTGAATGACGGAAAGAATGCCGATACCTGCCTCGCCCAGCGCCCCGGCGATGGCGGCGAGCACGCCCGGCTGGTCGTTGACCGCCAGGCGCAGGTAGTAGCGGGAGATGGAATCGTCGACCGGCTGGCACCTGCCATACAGATCGTGCGAGGTGAAACCGTAGCAGAAACGCGGGCTCTCGATGGAGGCAGCGGCCTCGGCCAGATCGGAGATGACGGAGCTTGAAGTCGGGTCCTGGCCTGCGCCACGCCCGTAAAACAGAGAGTCGCCCGCGATATCGCCCTTCACTGCCACGGCGTTGAAGACTCCGTTAACCGAAGCCAGTACGTGGCTCTTGGGAATGAGCGTCGGGCAGACCCGCACCTCGATCGCGTTTTCCGGACCAGCCTGAATGGTCGCGAGCAGCTTGAGGCGGTAGCCGAGTTCATCAGCAAAACGAATGTCCGCCGCCGTCACCTGGTCGATGCCGGAAACGAAAATCTGGCTGGGATCGAGCCAGAAACCATAAGCGAGAGAGGCCAGAATGAGCGCCTTGTGCGCGGCGTCCCAGCCATTGATATCGAGTGTGGGGTCGGCCTCGGCGTACCCGAGCTGCTTGGCCTCCTCCAGGGCCGGGGCGAAATCCATCCCCGTATCCGTCATGCGGGTGAGGATGTAGTTGCTCGTGCCATTCAGGATGCCGTGAATGCTGAGGATGCGATTCCCCACATACGACTCGCGGACGACCTTGATGATCGGGATGCCGCCCGCCACCGCCGCCTCGTAAAAGACGGGGACGCGATGCTCGCGGGCGAGGTGAAAAATCTCCTGCCCATGCTCGGCGAGCAGGGCCTTGTTGCCGGTGACGACGATCTTGCCGGCACGAATCGCCTTGCGGACGAACTCCAGCGGAATCTCGATGCCGCCCATCAGCTCGACCACGATACGAATCGAAGGATCGGTCAGCAGGTCGTCGAGGTTGGTCGTAAACAACGCCTCAGGGGCATCCACGGATCGCGGCTTGGAGAGATCGCGCACGGCGACCTTCCGCACCTCGAACCGGGCACCCATGCGCTGCGAAATCAAATCGCCGTTGGCCGCGAGGTTCTTGTAAACCCCGGCTCCAACCGTCCCAAATCCCGCCAAACCGATTCCAATAGGCTCCATCGTACGCAAAGCCAGCCAGTATTGGCAGACTCGAGGAATTTGCCAAAACCAAATTTTTCGAACGGATCGCCCTGCGTCTAGAAACCGGGGTTCGGAGGCCCTCCGACCGGGGCATAAACTGCGGCACTCGCTCCCGGGACTGGTCGCTGCACGACCGTGCCCGACATGTCGTAACTCCGCACGGGCGTTGCGTCGACAAAGGTGACCACGCCCACCCCGCCCTTGTCATCCGCCAGCGCAATATACTGAACCAGACGATCTTGCTTCGGGAAGTTCCACTCCCCGTTAAACTTCGCATATTTGGGCTGAAGATCGCCCATCTCGGTCTGAAGCGGGACATTTGGCCCGGTCTGGGTCGGAGGACCGAACTTCTTGATCATGTAATCCCGCAAGCCATCCCAACCTCCAGCCGTAGTCAGGCTGTTCACCCCAGGCCCCTTGAAATACCGCAGTTCCAGCTTCACCAGCTTGCCATCGACAAAATAGGCAATCGCCCGGGTGATGTACGGGTTGGGATTCTCGATCTCGTAAACATTCCGGCCCGGCCGACCAAAAGGCATCTTCTGGGCTTGGGGAAACAGCTTTTTAATTGCCTTCTCGTTTTCGCCGATCTTCAGGCCGTTCAGGTTGACTTCGCGAACGAATTGCTCTCCTGCCTGATGAGACCCGGGCTGCACAGTCTCACACCCCGTCAGGGCAAGACAGAGTGCGAGGAACGAAAGCGCGGTGAAATGCTTCATGCGCCGCAGGCCTTATCAAATCGAGTGGCTGAGGGCAATGCTCAGGCTGCGGACTGGCTGTCAGTTGCGGGTTCCGGCCCGTAATACTTCTCTCCGATGACAATCTTGGGCCGCCCCTGGGCGACGCGCCACTTGTTGGAGTCGCGGAGGGAGTAAATGCATCCGCAATACTCCTGCATGTAGAATCGCTCTTCCTTGGAAATCTCCAGCATGCGCTGGGAACCGCCTTGCTTGCGCCAGTTATAAGTCCAGTAGGTCACCCCTGGGTACTTGGCCGCAGCGCGCTCCCCGCTTTCATTGACCTGCTCCATGCTCTTCCATCGGGAAATGCCGAGGCAGCTCGTAATGACCGGAAATCCATTCTCGTAGGCGTACAGGGCCGTGCGCTCAAACCGCATGTCAAAACACATCGTACACCGAGCCCCTTTCTCGGGCTCCCACTCCATGCCCTTGGCTCGCTCGAACCAGTCATCAACGTCGTAGTCGGCATCGATGAAGGGAATGCCGTTCTTCTCGGCAAAGCGGATATTCTCCTCCTTGCGCAGATCATACTCCTCCCGGGGATGGATGTTCGGGTTGTAGAAATAGATCGTGTAGTTGATGCCCGAGGCCTTGATCGCCTCCATCACCTCGCCGGAACACGGCGCGCAACAGGAATGCAGCAGCACCTTGTCGGCCTCTCCCGGCAGGCTGAGATGCGGTCGTTTGAAATTACTGCGGTCGAGTGGGTTCTGGCTCATGGGACTAAGGCTCTATTTTTTCAGCACGATCATCTCCGCGTCAATCGCGGTGATTGTACTCGTGTAGGGCTGGAGATAGCCCGGCTGATACACCGGGACGAAATTCGTGTACGTATAGGACTTCCCGTTCTTGCAATACGTACCCGTCACCGGGACGTAGTTGAACTGCGGCGGCACCTGGTAAAAGGCCGTCTGAGTGTTGCTGCTGACGTCCTTGAGCACCACGGCATCGGCCCCATGGATCTGGGCATTGTAAATCATGCTCTTGCGCATGAAATTCCACCCATTGTAGCTCTGAAAGGCCAGCCGCCCGATCGTGACATATCCTTCCCGGGGCGGTTTTCCCACGATCGGGATGAAAGCATCCGGGGGTTTGGGCGGATAGGTCTTCATCGTGTACGGGATGTAGTACTGCTCGGTGGATTTCACCGAGGCACACCCGGAGAGGAAGCCCAGCAGCGCGAGGGCCAGGGCGACCGAGAACCCGGTTGAAAAGCGGGCTGCCATGGTGTTTATTATACGCAACTGGAGACATCCATGAAAACGAAATCGGCGATTCTCGGGATTCTGACGCTCGCAGCAGCCACAGCTACCAGCTGGGCCGGCGGCCCTCAATTCGCGATTTCGATCAATACCGGCCCCGTCTGTCGACCCGCGCCGGTCTGTGCTCCGGTGCCTATCGTCTGCCGCCCGGTCAGAACCTACTACGCCTGCCCCGCCCCGGCATTTTATGCCTGGGGCCCGTCAGTCGTCGTCGTCTCCCAGCCCGGCAACACGGGATTTTCCACCGTCACGAATTACACCCCGGCCACTCAACCCGTCTACCGAGTGCCGCCGCCGGTGATTCAAACCCAGCCCGTCACGGTTTATCCGACGAGCTTCGGGTGGCGGCGCTGACTTCCCCCGAGTAGAAGCGGTCTCGTCGGTACGTTCGACGGGGCCGCTCTTTTTTGCGTCTCAGCCGCAACATCGCGTTGACAATCGCCCGTAAACACAGGATTCTGCCCAACCCATCGCCTCACGGCGCTGGTTCGCAATGGTGGCCGTAGCTCAATGGTAGAGCTCCAGATTGTGGTTCTGGCTGTTGCGGGTTCGAGTCCCGTCGGTCACCCCACCTTTTTTAGTGGCGAAATCGCCAGAAAACCCTGATAAATACAGGCTCCGCGAGCCTTCAGGGGTGAAAATCCGAAAGTGCAGAAAAGGGCAGTTTTGGCGGAAAATTTGTCCTGCTTTGTCCTGCAAGAACGGATGCGGATTCCGTTCTGTCGGGGCGTATTCGAACCCTGTATCGCGCACCATTTTTATTACCCCTCTTTTCGCCCGCAAATCCTGATAAATAAAGGCTCTGCGGGCTTTTTAATGTCGAAATGCCGGGTATGGAAAATGACGGAAAAAGCTGGTTCCGCTGTTACCCTTTGTTACCCAAAAAAGACAGTTTTCAGCCGTGTTTCGCGGTCTTTATGTCCAAGGGCCTGGATGTTTCCACGTTCTATCGAAGGCGGCTCCTGAGTGCAAAGACAGGTGAATGGGCTCCAGAAACATGCGGATCGACGTGAGGGTATCGGGGAATGCGGGCGGCACTTCCGAGGGCCGCATCCGCTTCAAAAAGCCTGCCCACTGCGATTGCTTGGAGGCATCAAGGGCAAAATTCTCCTCAAACACCTGCGGCGCGGCGGCAAACTCCGTTCCTCTTTTGCGGAAAGTGGCAAGAACGGCCGCGCTCAGATCGGCTCCGTGAAAATCCGAGGTTTTCGCCAGCATCCACACATCGAAGAAATCTTTCATGCGGCTGTTGAGTCGTCCCAAGGAAATCATCGCCTCGAATTTTTCGGCAATGGCCGTTTCCCGGTTGTAGGCGCGGAGAACGGGCGCAGGATAGTCGAGAATGGCCGGGTAGTTGATTTCTACCGGGCCGGGCGTCACCACATCGCTGAACCCCATATCAATTTGCATCGCAAGCCGTGTGGTTGCCAGCCGTCCGGTGAAAGCTGCCCTCACCCCTTCATAATCGGCGTCCTCGGCGATTCTGATGGTTGTGACGCTTTCCGGGTCAAAGACAACGCCATCCTCTTCGACCTCAGTTTGGCAAATTTCAGAAACAGTGGACTTGATGGCTTCGAGGTCATTGCTGGTTCTGGCCAGCAGATCAATGTCGCGAGTTACGCGTAGGATTGGCGCATGCCAAGCGACGAGCATCAAGGCCCCTTTGAGAATGAAGAGATTCTGATGCCGGGACTGCGACAACCGATAGAGCCACCTTTCCAGCGCATAATATTGGACGAGATCGTTGAACGAACGGCCTGATTCCTTCGACGCATTCTTGAGGCGTTGGTGAACCGACGCTCCGACGTTTTTGAGTGCGCTCACGCCACGGCCTCCAGATAGGGCCGCATGATGGACTCCACCCGGCACACGCGGGCGAAGTCCAGAACCTTGTCAAAGCGCCTTCGCTTGCTTCGGGCATAGTTGCGAAGCGCCTCCGTTGCGACCTCCATTCCGATTCGGTTGCGGAACTTGAATATATCGGCCAGAGTTTTTTCCCGGCTGAAGACCCGAACGGTCACGCCGTCGATGAGATGATTTTCGACTCCGCTGGATAGGGATTCCGGGGAGAAGTGGAATACCTCAATCGGCGGATGCTCGATTTTGGGTGTCCAGCTTCCGGGGCGCAGCGCGATTTGCACCGTATGGGGGATCTGGGTAGTCAGCTCGTGGAAGGCAAGTGCGCTGATGAGGCAAACCACCGCCGAAGGAACTCGTTTGGCCGTCAGCGCCAGATCGGGATTCGTCAGCGGGGGAAGCCCCGCGAGGCGAAAAATCCCCCGGTCGGCTCGTTCCACGAGTCCCGCGTCCCGCATTTCATAGAGTGTGCGAGGATGCACCCCCGCCTTGATCGCGTCACGGGTGCGAATGATGCCGCCGTTCGCTTTGAAAAGCTTTTCCGCCCGTTGAATGGATGCGTTCATAGATCACCTTGGATAAAAACCAAGGCATATATTCACATCTATCTAGGTTTTTATCCAGTGTAATCCGTTGGAAGTTGGAATTGCCGTTAACATCAGTCATCATCGTGTCCTTGCCTTGAGTTGAGAACCCGCCCTCTCCCTCTGTCGAATGAAAAGCGGTTATCCCCGGCGTGACCGCTTTTGCCGCACGGCTTCCTCGCCAAGCAATTCCTCGACGCTGCACCCCAAGGCGCAAGCGATTTTATAGACGGTAGCCAGCGTGACCCCTTCACCCGAGGTTTCCAGCTTGTGGGCAAGGGACTTTGACACGCCGAGTTTCAGTGCAAATTGTGCATAACTCAGTTCCCCGCGCCGCCTCCGCAAGTTTTCAGATAACGATTTGGCGATGGGATTGGACACAGCCAATCCATACCGGGAATGCCGTCCATATTTATGGACGATTTCTAT
>JAFKMU010000031.1 GCA_017305195.1 Verrucomicrobiota bacterium
ACCCCTGGCGAGTTCGCTCGCCGCAGCAACCCTCTGCTCCAGGTGCCCTCCGGGCTCCTTCCGCAGAGAGTTGCTTTTAACACGAAAAAGAACCATAACCAACCCGCAGGGCTTCAGTTTTGAATCGTCCCGCTTACGGGGTCAGGCCAATCTCAGACAGCTTGATGTCATTCTCGATCAACGGGCCAAGGCTATTGCGGAGAACCAAGCTAAACTCCGGAATGTTGAGGAAAATAGGAATAGCCTCATCCGTACAAATCAAGGACTTGAGGCCAAGGCTCTGAATGCAGGAGTGGAGTTGCCACTCGACGCCCAAGTGCTGGCGGGATCAATTCAATCTTTGCTCGTTACCGTGCACGAACGACAAGCGGAAATCGGTCAGCTGCAACAGAGACTTCAAGAAACGGAGACTGCAGAAAGAGCGCTGCGTTCTGCGGCGTCTGGATTAGAGGACAGAATTTCCGCATTGAAACGGGCAACAATCGAGAACGAGGCAGGAAACTCTGAGGTCGTTCGGAAACTATCGCTTATCAATATTTCTGTAACTGACTTGGAAAAAGAGATTTTGATGATTGAGAATCAAGTGAAGGAACAATACCAAGCTCGCGATACGAAAGCTGCCCTGATAGGTGAGTTGCATAGTTCACTGAAGCTGCTTGCGGTTAAGAACAACGAATTGAAGGAGAGTTCGGCTGCCGCGGAACAGAAGTTGATGGCTTTGGCAGAACCAATAGCGGACGTGGGACGGCGGCTTGCATTGGTGGGTCTGGAAAACGCAGCCCCAGATGAAGGCGACATCGAACGACTACGCCGGGAGGAAGTTACCGAAGAGCAGGGAATCTTGGAGATTACGGAATCTATTTCGCGGCTAAAAGGGGCTCGTAGAAAGACTGAGTGCGAAAGCGCGTTATCGAAATTGATGAATGCTGAGAATGTGTTGAGTGAAGCTCAGAAAGCGAACATAGCAGAGGCGAATAAACTCGTGTCGGCTATCGCAAAGGCCGAGAATTGGGTCTCGTTACTTATGCAGATCGTGAAAAGCGCCGTGACTGACCGCCTTAATCAGCATCGCATCGAGAGTTTTCGCCTGTTTCAATCAATGATCCCTACGCCGTACCTGTTTGATAATATTTCTATAACTGACGATACATCGGGGGTTCGACTTGGTCTTCACTATCGAGGACAAGTAGAAGACGTCGGCGAGCCTCGTTTCTTTTTAAGTAGCGCTCAGGCCAATGTCCTTGCCCTTTCCTATTTCCTGTCGTTCGCGTCTCGTCAGTGTTGGTGCCGATTAAGGACAGTCCTCATGGACGACCCTGTTCAACATCTCGACGATTTAGATGCTGTTGCATTGCTGGATTTACTACGAACGTTGATGTCTCGTGAGAATCGTTCCGGTCGACAATTAATTATGTCTACTTGTGACTACAACCTGTATGCCCTGATGATAAGGAAGTTTGGTGGAATTTCTCCAGGTAAAATGACTTTTTCAGCCTATTCTATTCACGACATGGGCGTTGATGGTCCAGTGATTCGGAAAGACATGGAAAATGGTTCTCCAACCGCTCAAGCCGCTTAATTGAGTTGTTGCGAGCTATGCTGCAATCTCCAGCGGCACGGCACTATCTCTAGTCACTCTTTTTCTCTCGTTCTTGCCGTGCCAATGTTTGGAAAGGGTTCTCGTGGCCTGCGAAAGCCATTCGCGGTCTTCAGCGGCAGTCAGGATATCCACGCTAGCGAAATATTTGGGCGCGTTGGGTGCGGGCTTTCCGAGTGGGGTCAGAAGTTTGGCGGCAACGAGAGGGGCAATATCATGTTCCTGAAAGCCTAGGACGATAGCAGCCTCCCCCGTGGTGAGGCGGGCAGGCAGACGGCGGCAATTCATCAAGGAGATACTATCCTGACTTCCGTTGAGTTTTTTTGCTGAAAACATGATGCGATAAAGGATTGAGTTTCAAAAAAGGCGTCTGGCCGGGAGGGACCGGACAGACGCCGGACTGCCTCGGTGGAGATCAACCGACTTTGATGCCGGTCTTGCGGATATGGTTTTTGGCAGCACTGATGAGCGCCTGTTCCTGCCGTTCCGGCTTCATGTTGGGGCTGATGGTGGATTTGATGGTTTCCACCAAGTCGGCCTGTTCGGGCTTGGCCAGCCAGGCTTTCACCTTGGCGGAATAGCCCTGCTTCTGCTCCTCGTCCTTCATCTTGCGCAGAAGGAACTTTCGCTCCAACTGCTCGCGAGGCAGATCCTTCACGTATTTGACCAAGTCGGCGTTGGCTTCCATGAAGGCATCCAACTTGGCGTTGACCTCAGGGTTGATTTTATACTGACGGGCCAGTTCTTCTTTCTTTTTGGGTGATGCGATTGCCATGGGTAATTGCGTTTGTGGCGCACGGCGTTTCGGCCATTCGGCCCCGTAGCCGTGCTGGTTGACGGGTTTTTCGGTGAAGAGGGTTTACGCCTTGGCGGGAGCCGGCTTGAGTTCGGGGATCTTGTCGTCGTCCTCGTCTTCGAGGGCGCTGCCGCGCAATCCACCAATCTGGGCAATGACGGATTTGAGGAAACGCTGGGCCACCTTGCGGGGACTGAGGCGTTGTCCTTCGGCATTCAACATGACTTGGACAAGCTGATTGGCCGGGACGCGGATTCCGGCTTTCTCAACGATTTCGGAAGCCTCTTTGAAGACAGAGAAAGTGTCTTCATCAAGGGTGACGGTGATGTTGGCGGGTTTGGGTGTGTTCATGTGATTAGTGGTTGAGAAGGGCGAGTTCCTTGCGGCGAAGAAACGGGCCGTTAAGGACGACGGAAATCTTCCTGCGCTCGGCGGCGGCCAGCTCGGCGGCGAATTCGTCATTGAGGCGCATCTGCGAAAGGAGGTAGTCCTGGCTCTGGTTGTCGGACTCGGCGAAGAGCGTGATTTCTCCCGGATCGGAAACGCCCTCCTCCCAGGCGGGCAACTCGGGTTCGACGTTGGAAAACACATCTGTTTCCTCGGTCTTCGCCGGGCTGGGCTGGATGGGGGCAGCGGCGGGAGCTTCCGGCGTTTCGTCGATCTGCTTTTTCAGGCGGTCGATTTCCTTTTCCAGCCCCTGCACCTTGCCCGCCTCCTGCTGCAAGGTCTCGATGCGCTTTTTCATGGCACGATTCTGCTCCTGCAAGGCTTCGGCGTAGGCCCGCTGCTGCGCATTCAACTCGCCTTCCGCCTTGGCGTAGTAGGACGGCGTTGTATTGGAAACCGCGACGGTCGGACCGAGCGGAAGCGCGACAGGCGGATCGGGCAGATAGTTCCAGTCCGGCGACTGCTCCCGGCGATAGACGGTGTGCCGCTCGTGCATTTCGTCGGGATAGTTCGGATCGGAGTAACGGCCTACCGGATAGGCTTTCACCAATTCCGGCGTGCGAACCGTGGGGAGGCGCTTCGCGGAAACATTGGTTCCGGGAACGACGACCACGGGTTTGGATTTGGTTTCCTTGCGCGTGGCGCAGCCCGCGCAGAGGGACAGGACGAGGAGGGAGATGAGGTATTTCATGGGTTGGTGGGTGTGGAAAGGCCGGTGGTCGCCTTGGCGATGTCCACCGTTTGGGTGACGTAGAGGTAAAAGAGCGTCCCGGCCGGAACGCGGACGTAGTAGGGTTCCTTGTCGAGCCCTTCGAGGAGACGCTGAGAGTAGATTTGCCCTCCCGCCTGAATGCCGGCGGCAATGGCGTCCTGATACCCGCCTCCCTGCACCTGGGTGACGCCTCCGGTCAGCGGCGAAATGATATTGGTCATCTGCGGGAAGGCCCCGGCCCCGGCCGAAATCATGGCCGCGAGAACGGCCTTGGCCTCGGCGTATTTGTCGGCGGCGATCATGTAGCCACGCAGACCAGCGGAACCGTCCGTCTCGCCCCACTGGTCGGTGGAGCTGCCGTCAGGCGCGTAATCAAGGACGGTTCCCGAGAGCGGCATTTCGCGGCCATCCTGAAAGACGAGCATCCATTTCCGCTCGGAGCCGATGCGTTCGCGGGCGGCGGTCTTCTGCGCGATGCCGTGAACCTCGGTTCCCGCCGTGATAATCAAGCGGCCATCGTGCCAAATGTCCTCGGTGATCAATCCGATGATGGGTGTTTCGATGTTGGTCGAATCCACCGTGTTGACCAACTCGCAACGGAGGAGCCGACCAAAGGGCAGATAGTTTTCACTGCGGACGGCCTTTTTGGTGGCAAAAATGGCCTGGGGAATGGGCGGTGGCGGCTTCGGGGTCGGCGTGGGCTTTGCGGTGGCATTCTCGGCTACGGCAGGTGTCTCCTTCGAACGCGAGGGAGCCGTGGCCGGGATGTCCTCGGTGAAGGAATAGCCTTTGGCCGCAGTCGCCTGCGCGGGTACGGTCGGGTTGACCGGCTCCGGGGAACGCGGTCCGCGACGGGCGAAGACAAACGCGAGAATCAACGCGCCCGCCACGAGGAATAGCAGGAGGCGTCCGGTGGGTTTTTGAAACAACTCGGTGGTGACAGTGCGGAGGTTCATTTGAAGTTGGGGGTGAGAGCTGCGGTTTCGGAACCAGCCCGGACCACGAGCACATTCCATTTGTTGACCGGATCGAGATTGTTGCGGCCGCCCTGGCCGTTGCCAGTGATGGCGAAAAACGCGGGCGTCACCGACTTGGGCGGCATGACGCCAGACGCATCGGCCAGCGATTGGGTGTAAATGCGCTCGTCGAGCCGAACCGCCAAGTCCTGGGGTTTGTAGTAAATGGCCCGGTCGGTCGTGTTCTCCAGTTCCAGTCGGAAAATGAGCGTGTCGTCCTGCTCGAACCGCCACACGTCCCGAATGCGGACTTGGAAGCCGTCGTAATAATTTGTGATGCCGGGCACGGCATGAAGAACCCCAGCCAGTGCGTCCGGATGATTTTGTGCGAAAAGCGGATACGCCTTCGCTTTATCCATCAGGGACAACAGCCGTTCCGGCACGATGGCCATTCGGTTACCATCCTTCCCTTTCCGTTCGTCCTGATAGAACGTGACGTTGTAAAACGGTTTTTCGGAAGCCGTGAGGTGAAGCACGTAGGCTTTTCGGTTAAAGATCACGGTCAGATGATCCTCGGCATCCTTCTTCAACGCCCGGATGGTAAAATAGAAATTCCCCGGCGTGAACGAGATGAGGAAACCCGCATTCTCCTGCTCCTGAGCCGCAATGGATTTGGCAAAGAGGCCAGAGATTTCCGATGGGAACATGATGGTGGTCGTTCCCGTTTTCGAGGCTACCGGAATGTCATAGATGACAAATTCATCGAGTAGCTTTTGGGTGATTGGTCCGGCGTAGGCCGAGCCCAGAATTGCCATGGAGATGGCGAGTGAGGTCACATATTTCATGCGAGCACACTGGCATTAATTTTCGGCTGCCTTGCTCCAAATTTGGAGCAACTTTTCATTGGGAACTTGCGGTTCCTCCAGATTTCAACGAAACGGAGTATGGACCTCGGAGCCCCATTTCAAGACCCGTACGCTGGCTTTTGCCGAGTTAATCTGATTAGACTCTTGCGGTGCCCATCGATTATATTCCCAAGATAGCGGATGAAGTGCCTCCAGCCGATGCCGGAAGAATCCGCGCCAAGCGGAAGATCAAAGACGTCGAGCCTTTGGCCCTCTATGATGACATTCTTGGAAACCTTGGAAAATTCAACGAGGAACCGACTCTCATGGGAATTCGCCGAGCAGTCGAAGATGGAGATGTTGATATCCGTCCCTACGACGAAGCTCGACTCGTCCTTTGGAACGAGTGTTCGGCGCTGGTTGGTTTCAATCCGCAGGGATGTGCGAATCTTGGCCCGTTGATCACAGAGATTCAAAAGTACCACGCTCGGCGGGTGGCCTATTTCGTCCTCACCGCCTGGCAAAACCAAATCATCGGGCTAGATGAAAATGGGTAAGCGGTACGCCGAGCGCCACCTATGACAAGAAAGGCATAGGAGTCATATTTGGGGGATATGACGACAATGAGTGGAGAGATCGTAAAGCAGGACCGGATAGGGCGGGTGAGGACGACGAGGAGTCAGAGGGAGACGATGCTGGCGGAGTATGACGGAAGCGGAATGAGCGGGCCGGAGTACGCGGAGTATATCGGGGTGAAATATCCGACGTTTGCGACGTGGCTGCAAAGGCGCAAGCAGGGGAGCGGTGAGTTGGGGACGCAGGGCGAGCCGAAGGAAAGGCCGGCATTGCAGTGGGTGGAAGCGGTGGTGGAAAAGGCGGCGGAGCCGTGCGAAACGGAAGGGCTGGTGATCCGGTTGGGAGGTGGAGCGGAGATGACGGTCAGGAACGTGTCGGGAGCGAAGCTGGCGGCAGAGGTGTTGAGGCAGCTTGGCGGGGCGCGGGGATGCTGAGTTTTACCGGGAGTCTGAAGGTGTATGTGGCGGTGGGAAACTGTGACATGCGCAAAAGCTTTGAGGGGTTGGCGGCGATGGTGGAGACGGAGATGAAGGAGGAGGTCCGAAGCGGAGCGCTGTTTGTTTTTGGCAACCGGCGGAGGACGCGATTGAAGATCCTGTATTTTGATGGAACCGGGCTGTGGGTCTTGAGCAAGAAGCTGGAGGCCGGAACGTTCTCGTGGCCGAAGGTGGCGCAGGAGAATGGGAATGTGAACTTGAGGCCGGAGGTGCTGGCAATGTTGACGGACGGGGTGGAGCTCAAGGGAGCCAGGCTGCGTCCGTGGTATGAGCGGCAATAGCAACCTTTAATTCGACAAAGGCTAAGGAGGGTGATAGGGAAAACTAAGTGAAGGAACAGTCCCGCAAGCAACTGCTGGCCGAGCTGAAAAAGCGCGACGAGAAGATCGCCGAGCTGGAGCGGGAGCTGGGGTTGATGCGCCAGAAGATGGATCTGTTGATCCGGCGGATGTTCGGAAAGTCGAGTGAGAAGCTCTCGGGGGATCAGTTGGATTTATTTTTGGAAGAGAGCGGGGAACCCGAGTTGGGAAAAGGCTGCGCCTCCCTGGGGGAGGCGGACCGGGTGAAGGAAAGCCAGCCTAAACAAGCAGGCCGGGGACGAGTCAACTGGCCCGCCAATCTGCCGGTGGTGGAGGAGGTGGTTGATCCGCAGGAAGTGAAGGAGTCCCCGGAGGACTACCGGCAGATCGGAGCAGAGGTCAGCGAGCAACTCGACTATGAACCGGGGCGGTTTTACCGGCGTCGGATCGTGCGGCGCAAATATGTGGAAAAAGGCCGGGGCGAGGCGGCGCCCGTGATCGCGCCGCTGGCCCCCACCTTGCAGGAACGGGGCATGGCCGCGCCCGGCCTGCTGGCCGCCATCATCGTGGGAAAATACGTCGATCACGTTCCCCTTTACCGGCAGGAATCGATTTTTGCCCATCGACATGGAGTGCGCATCCCCCGGCAAAACATGGTTCGTTGGATGGAGCTGGCGGCCGACTAGCTGCGACCCATTTATGAGGCGATCCGCACGGGAGTGATGGGTGGCGGGTACGTTCAGGTTGATGAAACTCCGGTCAAATACTTGAGTCCCGGGCATGGCCAAACCCGGCAGGGCTACCTGTGGTGCGCCCATGCGCCGGGAGGTGACGTCGTCTATCATTGGGAAACGAGCCGCGCCGCCAGGTGCCTGGAAAACATCATTCCGGTGGACTTTACGGGCACGGTGCAGTGCGATGCCTACGCGGCCTATGCCAGCTTTGCCAGTGCTCGGAAAATGCCCCTGACCCTGGCCGGATGCTGGGCGCATGCCCGCCGCAACTTTTATGAGGCTCGCGAGCAGGCCCCGCTTCGCGCCGCCTGGGTGCTGCACCAAATCGGGTTGCTCTACCGGGTCGAAAGAGAACTTCGCCAAACAAAAGCAGGGCCCGCATTGCGAGCAGCCATGCGCGCCAGCCAGAGCAGGCCGATCCATCAGCGTCTTCAGCGGACGATGATCCTGTTGAGGAAGTCGGGCAGGTACCGGCCCTCCAGCCCCTTTGCCAAGGCGCTCGACTACGCCCTCGCCCACTGGGCCGAACTCGGTGTCTATCTCCATGATGGCCGTCTCGAAGCGGACAACAACCTCACCGAGAATCGTATCCGCCCCACCGCAATCGGTCGCAAAAATTACCTCTTCTTCGGCGGAGCCGAGGCCGGACAGCGTAGCGCCATCCTTTACACCATCGTCGAATGCTGCCGCCTGCGCGGCATCGACCCCATGGCCTACCTGCGCGATGTCCTCACCCGCCTGCCCTCCATGACCAACTGGCAAATCAAGGACGTCACTCCTGCCGCCTGGGCCGCCTCATCTTCAATCTCCCCAAGCCTCCGCGCTGCATAGAATGAAGAGATGTCGTAGTCCAGGACTACGACTCCAATGCATAAACCCCTGTCAAGCGGTGCTCGGCGTACCGCTTACGAAAATGGTAAACTCTGTGACGGAGGACACCGTTTCCGGGCTGCGATATTTATGGGCTGGGACGAGATCTGGGTCGATTACGCAGAACCGATAGCGGCGCTGTCGGAAGACTAACCGGCCGCATGTAAGATAGGGCGGAAAGAATTTCTCTCCGCCCTATTAGTGTAAATTATTTCTCACGTCGAACGCCTTTAAACGGCTTGGCATCGGATTTCTGATCAATAAATTTACCAGAATCTGCATCGCGTTTTACGTAACGCTCGGTTTTGGGATTGAAGACCTGTGAGCGATCTCGCACAGCGCCATTTCGATGTCCGTCACCTTTTGGTGGGTTAGTGGCCATTTGAATCACCTCCTATCTGAACAATAATTTATAAGTTGTTAGTCAGCCTCGCTTTTGAAAGGCGGAGTCGGAGGGGTTTTTGCGACAACATCCTTTGCGAGTTTCATCGTGATTTTCGCGGACGGATATGCGGCTAGAACAAGCGACGGCAGGAATTTCTGAGTGATATCCGAATAAGTGTATCCGTAATCTCGTCCGGTAGAATCCCCCAACAGTTTCGCAATCGTTTCAAGGTCAGATTCGGACAAGCCGCTTCCGGCGAGGTTCGAATGCAATAGCTTACTTCTGAGCTCCAATGGCGGGCGTTTAAATTCAAAGGTGGCTCCTCATGATGCATCTGGGCAAGCTCGCGTGATTGGGCGAGAGAGTCCGCCTCATCGATAAGCAAAATGGCCGCTCCGGTCGGTTTTTTTCCTGTGGTTGGAGCTTTTGGGCATTTGCTGCGAAATACTTGAAGAGCTTCCGTAATAAGTTTGGTCATATCGCCGACAAATCCGGCACCCCTGGCTCTCAGGCTCAAACTAAAAAGCTGAACTGGAATGCCCGTCCTTCGAGCCAAACAATCGCCAAACGTACTGCTCAGCTCAGTTTTTCCGGTGCCAACATCGCCCGCAAAAATGATAAGAGGTGGACGCCGACCCAAGAGATCCAATGCAGGCAGTCTTTTCCCGTGATGCTTTTTGCTCCACTCTTCAAGCAAATCCGGTCGTAAGATTGACTCAGCTTCCTTTTCTAGTCGCTCCTTTGCTTCATCGAGGCCGATAAGGCTGGCATAACGCTCCTGCGCTTCTGGATCGGGAAACTCGACTATGGATTCAAATAGTTTTTGTTCCATGGCTAGTAAGGGCGAAACGTGCGGCGTGGCATAGCTACACCGTTGGATGAGTAGCAGAGGTCTTGCGTCCAATAGCCAGCACCATCTTGCGGCGGCGATTTTAACGGACGTTTAATTGGTAGAAAATCTTCGATTTTTGTCCGTTCGCTTTCGGTAAGCTGGAACCATTTACTAGAAAAAGTGAGCATATTAAAGGGAGTCGCTCCCGTAATGTCAGCGCCGGAGATCACCTTTCCGGGACGG
>JAFKMU010000053.1 GCA_017305195.1 Verrucomicrobiota bacterium
TCGGTCTGCCGCTGCCGCTTCAGTTTGTGGATCCACCACTCTCCAACCTTGAAGCGTTCGGCCAGCTGGCCCACGCTCCAGTGCCCTTCATCGTACGCTTTCATCACTCGCTCCCTCAGATCCAGCGAATAGGCTTTCATCCCATGAGCTTAGCTCATCAGGAATGTGTGCACAATAATTTAAAATGCTCTAGGTGGTATTTTCTCCTCGGACCGAGATGAATCCGGTCTAGAACCCGGGCGATAGCCCGTGTGAGCGCGTCTGCCGCCATATGGAAGCGCAGCATAGGAAAAAGCCCGCATCCGGAAACGGCTTCCTTTTCCGCCAGAGGAAACGTTTTGAAAAAAAGAGGCAGATTTCAGCGAATCTACGTGCGGCCCGTCATTCAGAGGGACAGCGAAGGCCTGACTACGGAGCGCGGACAGCTTCCGGCGGGTCCACGACCCGGAACGAGTCGGTGCCATCGTCATCCAGCACTTTTCCCTGGGCGGCCCGCACCGGCACGGATTTATGAATCACGACCGTTTCTTCCGGAGTCGGCGCGGCGCTCGGCGCAGGAGCGACTGCCATCGGAGCCGGTGCTGGCAGCTGCTGAACAACCTCTAGGGGCTGTTGGGGCGGAGCGATCTCGTTTTTCGGAGGAATCACCAGAGGCGGAGCGTCGGCTTGCGGCGAAGACGTGAAGATCGGCGGGGAAATCACGACCCAGGCAAGGACTCCTAGCAGCAGTCCGAAACCAACGAGCGCGGCTCTCCCCCGCCCTTTCCGGTCAACCGGGACCAACTCAATGACCTCGGGCGATCTTGTTGCTTGTTTTTCCGGAGGAACGATAGTGTTATCCGGGCGGCTGCGTTGGCGCAGGGCGCGAAGTTCGTTCGTCAAATTCCGGGCTTTGTTCTCCGATGGGTCCATTGCTTCCCGTCCGACGTCAAGAATAGCGAGAATCAACCCGCAGACAAACCGAGATATCCTTTTTCCATGAAACCTGCACGCCGAGGCGACCCCTTCCATCTCCAAGCCATCGAAGACGTCCGCCAAGTCTATACCGACCTCGCCGCACGGCCGATCGAAAGAAATTGCACGCTGCAGACCGAGTGCTGCCAGTTCAAGCTCACCGGCATCGTGCCTTTTCTGACCAAGGGCGAGGCTCTCGTCGCGGCCAAGGCTCTGCGTGCCGCCGGGCGCACCAAACTCCCGGAACGCACAGATGGCGCATGCCCCATGCTGCACCCTCAGACCGGGCGTTGCATCATCTACAAGGACCGCCCCTTTGCCTGCCGGACGCACTTCTGCTCCGGAGCGGGCGGCCCCTATGCCCGGGCGGAAGTCATTGACCTCATTCGCCGCCTGGAAAAAATCGACGCGGAACTCGGCGGATGGGGTGTCAGCGGTCTTCCCGCTGCCGTGCGGGAAGGCCTGCGCGAGATCGGGTAGGGCGCGCGCGAAGAGTCTGACCGCTGAACCAAAACAGCGCCCTGTTTTCGCGATCAAAGTTCCTAGCGAACCAGTACGACGAAGAGCTGCCTGTGCCCGTCCGCTTCCGGTCCAGACAGGATCAGCGGCACGCGTTTGGCCGCCTCGACCTTGGCCGTCAAGATCTGCCCGGAGGGATCGGAGAGCGCCACGGAAAGGACATACCGCGTGGCGTCCATGGAATCGCAGTTCACCCGCAGGGTGTAGCCATTCTCAAATTCAAACGCATTCGCTCCGCCGACTGTGATGTCCCACTTCTTTTCCTTCTCCAGCTTGAGCGCGTGCAGACCAAAGTCTTTTTGAACCGGGGCAACCACTTCCTCCAGGGATGAAGAGGTCTTCCCCTCGGTCCCCGCTATTGCCGAGGCCACCCAGAGGACGTCTCCATCCGCATGCAGGCAGCCCAGAGAAAGAAGGAAAAACGCCGCAGCGGACTTCAGCATGAGGCTATCTCCATTCGATGATGACCGCCTCGGTTGAGTCCGTGGAGCGGGCCTTGATGGTCACTCCGTCTCGCGAGGGCGAAACGGAGAGGAGCTTGGAACGAAACGCCTCCTCCGGGAGAGCGGAGAATTCGCGGGGCAGGACAAATGCCATGAGAGCTGCGGCCGCCAGGAGGCAGATGCCCCCGAGCGTCACCAAGGTGCGGACCGTCACCGGCTAGGACGCGCCGTAGCGTTTGCGCCACTCCGCCCGGTACTCGCTCATCAGGTCGACGATACGATCACGCACGCGGAAGAGCAGGCGATTCACGGAGCCTCTCTGGCGTGGCGTCATTTTGCCAGTGTCGACCAGCTTCGCCGCAGCGTCCAGAGCATCGTTGGCGGCTTTCAGCCCGCGCTTCAGATAGGCGATGGTCATGCCGATTTCCGTGTACTCGTCGCCACAAAGGGCTGCGGCAAGCTTGGCTCCGCAGACGGCGGAACGCGTGGCCAGCCGAACGGCCTCCTGGTCATCCTTGAGGCTCGCATCGCGATCCATCCAGCTATTGATCCAGGTGTGGAGCTTCAGGGTGTCCTGATAGATGGGCGATTTGGAAAATTCATCGAAATCTTCATCGGAGGATTCGGATTGCTCTCCGTCCTGCTCATCGCAGAATTCGTCGGAGACCTCCTCCCAGCACATCTCATCGTCCTCCTCGTGGGATTCCCACCCCATTTCGCGGGCGATGATGTTGTCGCGCTCGGGATGATCAATGTACTTTTCGAGAAGGCCGAAATACTTTTCGGTGTTCCTGTCCTGCTGCTGGAGGAAGCGCTCCCACTGGTACTCATCCCAGACCTCAGGCGTTTCGTCGAAATCGTCGTCAGCCATTGAACTTTCCTTACTCCACGCTCCCCTCGGGTGCAAAGGATTTCTTGCGCTCGGCCTGCAGCCGCAGTTGCCCGCAGGCTGCCGCGATGTCGTGACCTTTTTCGCGGCGCAGCGTGGCGGCGGCTCCGCGATCGTGAAGTATCCCGAGAAATCGCTCCTGTGTCGGGACATCGGGCCGGGCCCACTCAAGGCCCTCGACGGAATTGTACGGGATGAGGTTGATCTTGGCCTGGAATTTCCGCGCATGGCGGGCGAGTTCGCTGGCCTGCTCGGGCATGTCGTTCACACCCTGGATCAGGATGTACTCAAAAGTGATGTGCTGCTTCTTCCGGCTGGCGAAATACTCGCAGGCGTCCATCAGTTCGGCGACGGGATGCTTGCGATTCACCGGCATGATGCGGCTGCGCACCTCGTCGGTCGCGCCATGGAGGGAAATGGCGAGCCGGATCTGCAAGGGCTGGTCCGCGAAGTCCCTGATGCGCGGCACCAGGCCGCTGGTCGACACCGTGATGTGGCGCGCCCCAAGGCCGATGCCCCAGGGAGCATTGATGATCTGGATGGCCTTCATCAGATTGTCGTAGTTCGCAAAAGGCTCGCCCATCCCCATGAAGACGATGTTATTCACCTTTTCACCGCTGATCTCCTCGACGGCCAGGAACTGGGCGACGATCTCTCCGGCGGTCAGGTTGCGCTTCCATCCATCCAGGCCGCTGGCACAGAAACGGCATCCATAGGCGCATCCGACCTGGCTCGAAATACAGATCGTCCGGCGATCGGCCCGTTCCCCGTAAAGCGCGGGAGAGGCCGGGATCAGGACTGTCTCGATGAGCTGCTGATCTTCCAGTTGGAACAGGAATTTCCGGGTGGTGTCTTTCGATCCTGTTTCACCGACCTTTTTTAAAGGCCGCAGGGAAAACTGGGACGAAAGCTTTTCCCGCAGGGCGGCGGGCAGATTGGTCATGGACGCAAACTCCCCCACCCGGCGGCCATATACCCAGGAGCAAAGCTGCCCTCCTCGATAAGTCGGTTCGCCGAGCTTCTCGAGTTCGGCGCTGAGTTCGTCCTGTGTCAGAGAAAGAAAATCCACGAAAGAAAAAATGCGTTTGGAGAAACTTTGTTGCTGCGTCGCAGTTCAATAATCGCCGCTCTGCCATGAAATGCCATTTACCAGCGTCCTCCCAGTCAAATCAGATCATGTTTCGACTCTCCCGCCTTGGACTGGCGGCTACACTTGCGTTTTTTCTGGCAGTAGTACCGGCACGCGCGGTGATAGTCGGCAGCAGCTACCAAACCACGGAACCGACCAACTCCAACATCACCAATTGGGAGTCCGGCTGGGGAGCGAGTGGCATTACGGGATGGGACTATGTCGGATATGCTGGCGACGCAAGCGGTGTCTATCTGGGGAATGGCTGGGTGCTCACCGCCGATCACGTCGATATTACCAACTTAACCTACGTCCTGGGCGGAGTGACGTATCAGATCATAGCGAGTTCAGTTGTTTCTTTGAGCGGCTCGACCGCCGATTTGTCCCTTTTTCAGATTACGTCGACTACTGCAAGCCTCCCGAATCTCCCGAGCCTGACCATTAGTTCCACAGCCCCCGTCGTTAACCAGACCAAGGTGGTCATGATCGGCTACGGCAACAGCGGAACCAAGGTCGAGAGCTGGGGCATGAACGTCGTAACCGGAATCAATCAATCAGTGGCGATTGATCAAACCTCCTGGGTGACCACGGATTTTACCACCACGCTTGGAAAAGTCGGTAACTACACCAACTCCGCCAAGTTGATTGACGGCGACTCGGGCGGCGCGGCTTTTGCCTATAACTCCGCCACTGGAACATGGGAGCTCATGGGGATCTTGGAAGCGGTGGCCGGAAATACCTCGTACATCATGCAGCTCAGCGAATACCGGAGCTTGATCCTGTCCACCGTTCCCGAGCCATCGGTATGGAGCATGATCATCGCCAGCGGTCTCGTCATCGTCACTCTGGGCCATGCCCGCCGCAACCGGGCGCTGGGAGTCCCAACGACTGATAGGAACTCCGGGTATTAGTTCCCCTTCTGGGTCGGCAGGCCTGCCTCCTGCCAGCCAGCGATGCCGGGGGAAAAGTGCTTCACGTTGGTGTATCCCAGCTTTTCTGCCGCCTCCGTGGCAAGCTTGTAGGCGGGGCACATCGGGTTGTAGCAGTAGGCGACGATGAGCGCGCCTTTGTCGGCGGGCAGCTTGGCCGCGAGTTCCTTCTGGTAGGCGAAGAAATCAAAAGCACCCGGGATGTGGCCCTCATTATAGTTGTCGGAGCCTGTCACATCGATCACCGTCACCGTCTTGGCTGCGATGGCCTTTTTGAGATCGTCGAGGCTGATATCGGAGGCCATCACGGGACCGGCAAGGAGAGTCAAGACCGACAGAAAGACGGCGAGCTGTTTCATGCGGCGAACTATAACGGCAAGGGAAGAGCATGCAACTCCTTGGGAAATCATTGAGTTTGCCGCCTTCTTGCCGTAGGATTCTCCGACAATGGCAGAAGATCAGCACTTGGCCGAACGAGCCGAACGCGCAAAGAAGATCATCGAAAACGCCGCAAATTTCAAAATTTGCGAGGGATGCGATTCCATCGTGACGATGCGCGTGACCTCCTGCCCGAATTGCCACGGTTATCGCTTCAACGAAGACACCGACGAGGTGATCGCCCATGCGAAGGAACTCGGCTCCCGTCCGCAGACGACGGTGACGTCGCAGGATCTCGAGTAGCGGCGGCTAGTCGCTCTTGCTCAGGCGCTCCACGGGTTTGTCCCAGAGGAGTTCATGCGCCTCTGCCAGCACGTTTGGGATGCGTTCGGCGAACGGACTGTCTTTTACCGAGCGCGAAATCGCTGTTACATCGAGATTGGCCGCATTGCGCCCGGGAAACCAGTGGTCGGCATTGCCGAGAAGGTTGTAGCGCATTTTGCCAAACTCAATCATGTCGAGAGCCTTGGCATAATTCCACAGGCGGAGAATCTCCCAGATGTTGACTTCTCCCGGCACATCTTCCCAAGCCGGAAGTCCCTCCTGCCAGCGGGCGAACCAATCGAAGCCAAGTTCCCTGCGTAGCTCATTCTCCAGACGTCCGCCGACCTCCGAGACGATCTTCTCCGCATCGTGCCAGAGCTCAAGCGCCTTGAGGTGCTCGTCAAAGTCCTCCGGCTTTGCCACCCCGAGGCTGAGCGTGTGCACTTGCGGACGAAGCAGGCAAAACAGGTCATTGAAGATCATCGGCGAGTATGGCTCGCAGAGCTTGCGCAGCTTCTCCGAGGGTTCGTAGAGCTTTCCGCCCTTGTCATTGGGGCTGATGATGAAGACGCCCATGTCCTGCCGGGTGGCGGCGTCAATCGCCGGCCAGTTCACCTGATTGATCCAGTACCAGTGCAGGTTGACGTAGTCGAATTCCCCGGTCTCGGCGGCTTCGGTGATGACGTCACAGGCTCCGTGAGTGGAAAACCCGAGGAAGCGCACCCGGCCTTCCTTTTGCAACTGCCGCCCAACCTCCAGCGCCCCGCCCTTGCGCAGGGTCAGATCCAGGAGGGCGCGGTTATTGATGCCGTGGAAAGACAGCAGGTCGACGTGATCCAGCTTGAGCCGGTTCATGCTGGTCTCGAACGTCTTGAGAAAATCCGCAGCCTCCGCTGGAGCGACCTTGGTCTGGACAATGAGCTTGTCGCGATCGAACTGAGGAAGGATCTGGCCGAGCTGTACCTCGGAGCTCCCGTATCCCCTCGCCGTCTCGATATGGTTGATCCCGACGGCCAGCGAGCGCTCGATGCAGCTGACGAGCCGCTTTTGATTCTCCGGCTGGATGCTCTCGAAATCGACGTCCTTCCAATCCTGCTGGTATCTCATGCCTCCGCAGGAAAAGACCGGCATCTGGAGTTCCGTACGACCGAAACGGCGATAGTGCATCATATGCGATGAAGGAGAGCGATGGCCTCGATTTCAGCAGTTTGGGGGAACATATCAATCGGTCTTACCTCCTGAAAGGCGTACTTTGAGGAAAGGCTCTTGATGTCGCGGGCCAGGGTCGCGGGGTTGCAAGAAACGTAGATAATCCGGCTAGGAGCGCGCTCAAGCAGATGGCCGACGACTCCCGATCCGATACCCTCGGCGGGCGGATCGATCAGAACTGTCGTGGCCTCCGCGGGTCCGGATTGCAATGCCGCCGTGAGGTGCTGCTCGACGTCGCCCAACAGATAAATCTCATTTGCTCCGCGACGCTCCCGCGCGGCTCGCACCGCATCCTCGCTCCACTCGATCCCGACGACCTGGGTGTATTGTTCGCGGAGGTGATGGGCGAAAAATCCTGCTCCACAGTAGGCGTCTACGAGCAGCTCTCCACCCGGAGCGGACAGCGAGGCGACGGCCTCTTTCATGAGTTCGCCAGCGGAGGAGTTGACCTGCCGAAACCCGCGGTAATCACTCGGCTCGCGGAGGGAATACTCTCCATCCCGGGGCTGCGAATCCCGGAGCGCCTGAAGCTCCGCGTTCACCAACTCCGAAGCGATCGGGCACTCCGCGACATCGACGACACGATGGCTTTTCGCTCCGAAGAAGCCGACCTTTCCAGCGCGGACGTGAACGCTGATTCTATTGCGATAGCCGTATTGTTGCGGCGAAGGAATCGCCGGGCGCACGACGGGAGCAGTAATGCTCCCCAGCCTTCGCAATGCATCCTCCACCTGGAGGGTCTTGATCGCGAGCTGACGGTCGTAGGAAATGTGCTGATACGAGCAGCCGCCGCACGTTCCGAACACCGGACACTTCGGGCGGACCCGATCTGGCGAAGCCTCCAGGATGCGGACCAGATCGGCCTCGGCATGCTTCGATTTCTCCCGGGTGATGCGACACTCGACCCGTTCGCCAGGGATGACGCGAGGGACAAAACAGACCTTCCCACTCTGCAGGCGGCCCAGGCCTTTTCCGCCAAATGTAACCTGCTCGATAACCAGCGACGTATCCAAGCCGCGACTATGAGACACCTTGGGCGGCGTCTCAACGGAAATCTGCGGGGCCGCAAAAGCAAAGGGCGCGGACTCATCGCCCGCGCCCTCGACTGGCTCGTTACTCAACTCTCCGTCAAGCGACGGTGATCTTGCGAGGCTTCACCGCTTCCGACTTTTGCAGCCGGACGGTGAGCAATCCCTGATTCATCGACGCGGTGATTTTTCCGGCGTCGATGCTGGGATCGAGATCGAACACCCGGCGGTATTCCGCCTGGGATCGCTCACGGTAGACCGGACGTCCGTAGGACTGCTCCTCGGCACGACGGCCGGTCAGCGTCAGCTTGCCGTCCTCCACCGTGATCTCTACGCCATCCTTGGCGACACCGGGCATCTCCAGTTCCAGCGTGTAGCCTTCACCGTCGTGATGCAGGTTCGCGCGGGGTGTGATGTAGTCGATGCGGCGGCTTTGCGTCGCCGATGCGGGGTTGCATGCGGTCAATGTGCTCATGTTCTCAAATTTCTCCTTGGTTTGTGGTTGGCCGCCCGACCGGGATCGAGCGGCGGACTTGGTTATTCCAGGTTGACTTGGATCTTGCGGGGCTTGGCTTCCTCGGCCTTTGGCAGGGTGACCGTCAGGACGCCGTCCTGATAGGCCGCCTTGACCTCGTCGGGCTTGACCGGCGACGGCAGCGTCACGCTGCGGGTGAACGTTCCGAAGTACCGTTCGCTACGGAAGCTCTCGCTTCCCCGCTGCTCGGCCTCCGCCTTGCGCTCGCCGGAGATGGTCAGCACGTCGTCCTGCAGTGAAATGTCGAAGTCATCCTTCGTCACTCCAGCCAGTTCGACGCGAACCGTGACCTTTTCCTCGTCTTCAAAAACATCCAAGGCGGGAGTCCAGTTTTCGGGAAAGCCCGAAGCGTTGCCTGCCAGTTGGAACGCGGAATCCAGGAGATCCCGCAGGGACGAGAGACGGTCGAACGACGACCAGGTAGTCAACTCAGGGTTACGATATTTGATGATGCTCATAGGTGATTTCCTCCTTGCAATATCCTTTGAGCCTAAAGCGTGCCGCGAACGAGATGGCAACCAGAGATGTGTGTAAGCTATTTATAGTAAGAGTATAACACCTCAATGCCCGCAAGAGCGGCCAGGAATAAAAGAGTCATTCTGACGCAGTTATTGGAAAAAATTGGCACTCGATACGGCGACACGATGACTCAATTCTCTAGGACAGCTCCGAACGAACCACCCAGTTCGTTTGCCATCTGGATGATCTGCCATCCCACGAACACGACGACGAAGGCGTAAAAGACTCGGGGCGTCCAAGAGGAAATGAGATTGAGCTGATCAAAGGCCGATTTCTGAAACCGGATCGACGCGCGGGAAAGCTCCTCGTCGAGTTTGCCTGCGGCTTCGCCGGTTTCGATGGCGCGTACGAGTTCCTCAGGGAATCCCCGCTCCGAGGCAAACGCCTCGCCCAGGTGTGCCGTTCCCGAGGCGACGCGATGGATCGCTCTCTCGGAAGCCGAGGCAAGGATCGCATTACCGCAGGCCTGCCCGGCCGCAGAAAAGGCTTCCAGGAATCCTCCCCCGGCCCGGATCGAAATCGAGGCGATTGACGCGTAGCTCCACGCGGACCAAGTGAGAAATCCCCGCCCGAGAAACGGAATACCCTGAAACGCCGCCGCCGCGGAAGGCGTACTGGCAAGGGCTCGGCGCAGCGGTTTCCAGGCAAGCCAGATGCCGCCGACGACCAGATAGAGGGCCGCGAGGGTCGGAATCACCGTGGCCAGGTAATGCGCCCAGTTCCCGGCCATGATGGCGGACGGGATCGAAAGCAGGATCACGCTGGCATGAAAGACCACGACAGGATAGGCCGAGCGCATCACGAGCATCCGCCGGGCGGCGTCGAGTTCCGCATAATGAACGCTTAATTCCCGAAAAACCTCCTCAAGCCGTCCGCTCTTCTCCCCCACCTCGACAACATAAGCGTCCCGGGACGGAAATCCGGAGCTGATCAATGCGCCGCTGATGGAGGATTGCCAGTTGGCCTGAATCTGCCGGGCCGCCCGACCCAGCCGACTGGCGGGGTTGCGTCCCATGACCTCCAGGGCGCCGAGAAAGGAGAATCCTCCTTGTGCCAGCTGGGCAAGTTCGTGAAAAAGCTGCTCTTTGAGCCGAAAGCTGAGTTGCACCGCGGGGATGTTTCTTCAAATCTGCCGTAATGCCATCGCAAAAGCGAGACCTAGATGACCGCAAGTTCATGCGCGCCGCGCTTGCTGAAGCTCGCAAGGGACTTGGCCTCACCCACCCGAATCCTGCCGTGGGAGCCGTCATCGTGGCGGGAGGCCGTATCGCGGCCGCCGGTTGGCATCGCGGAGCCGGCCTGCCGCATGCGGAGATCGAGGCCTTGCGAGCGCTCGACCGATCGCCGAAAGGTGCCACGATCTATGTCACTCTGGAGCCATGCTCAACCCATGGGCGCACGCCGCCCTGTTGCGACGCGATCGTGCAAGCTGGTTTCCGCCGGGTTGTTTACGGAGCGACCGACCCCAACCCCAAGCATGCCGGTCGCGCCGACAAAGTGCTTGGAAGCCATGGCATCGAAGTAACCTCCGGCATGCTCGCCGAGGAATGCGAGGCCCTGAACCGGTACTGGAACAAGTGGATCGCCACCGGGTTGCCGTATGTGGTGGCAAAGGCCGCGATGACGCTGGACGGAAAGATCGCCTCTCATCCGGAAAGCCGCTGGCTCAGCAATGAACGCTCTCGCCGCGAGGTGATGAAACTGCGCGCCCGCATGGGGGCGATCATGGTGGGCGGCGAAACCGTGCGCGTCGATGATCCGCAACTGACGGTGCGGGGCGTCCGTGTGAAAAGCCAGCCTTTGCGAGCGGTCTGGACGCGCTCGGGCCAGCTTCCGGCTTCCGCCCGGCTTCTGCAGTCCCCCTCCCCGGCGGTTTTATTTCGCAACGTTCCTCTGGCGCGGGCGCTGCGCCGCCTGGGGGAGCAGGGCATACCCAGCGTGCTGCTGGAGGGCGGCGGACGGTTGCTGGGAGAGGCGTTTGACCGGGGGCTGGTCGATGAGGTCTGTCTTTATCTGGCGCCCATGATTTCTGGAGGCCTCATCCCGACGATTGCCGGGCGGGGCGTGGGTTCCAACGGCGACGGCATTGCCTTGGAAGGCGTGAATTACCGCCGCCTTGGCGACGATGTCTGCCTGACCGGTCGCGTCGTCAGAAATTGATCGGTTCCGGCGTGGGAGCCGAGATCGCGGGCGCGTCGAAGTGGGTGTCCAGCGGCTTGACTGCCTCGGCCCGGCGCACTTCCGGCTCGGGTCCAACGGGCGTCGGCTGAACCGACTCCATCGGCACGGCCGCAGGCGAGGCCTGAGCCCCGTTCCCCGCCTGATCCGGCGCCTGCGGTTGCGGAGCGTCGGTCTTGTCCTCGTGGGTAACCGGGATGGCTTTGGCCACAGGAATATTCTCGTCGAAACGCTGTGCATCGGGCCGCACGGAGTTGTAGACATCGCTCAATCCGAGCAGCGTCGGCTCCGCCATGGCGATCGGGCGGATCGTGGCAAGGTCTACCGCGAGAGCCGCACGAGGCCATTCCTCCTGGTTGTATTCCTTTGCGTAGTTGCGCACACCGCCGCCGTGAATGTCGCAGCGGACGGTGGGCGCCTGCGCATCGGTGGCCCACTCGGTGTAGGTGTAGGAGGTCTTGTTGCCGCCGCCTGCGGCCGTATTGCGCAGGGTCTGCTGACATTGTGGGGTCGCCAGCAGTCCGGAGGCGCTGCAAATCTCCACCGCCTTTAGGGTATCCGGACGTTTGAAGTCCGTCGCGGGCAGTTCGTCGGCTGCAGCGTTCATCACCTTGGACCAGATGGGTAGCGCCAGATCCCGTCCGAATGCCCCTCGGAAAATCTTCGTTGGACGATCAAAGCCGACCCAGACGCCACAGGTCACCGAACTGTCGTACCCAAAGAAATACGTGTCGGTGAAATTGTAGGCGGTGCCGGTCTTGCCTGCGGCGGGAAACCGGCCGAGTCCATACTCAGTGTAGGCGATCGCGCCAGTGCCTTTCTGTAGGGCGTCCGTCAGTCCGGCGTGGGTCTGGTATGCTGCCTCGGGGCTGATCGCCTTCACCTTTTGCTTGTCCGAGGAAAATACGATGCGGCCGTCGGAATCGGTGATGCGCTGGATGATGAAAGGCTCCTTCGGGCGCGATCCGCCGTTGGGGAACACGGTGTAGGCCAGCGTGACCTCCTGGAGGGTGGCTTCGCTGCTGCCGAGAAAGGAATTGGCGTAATTGCGCAGCGGCGAAGCAATGCCGGACGCCTCGGAGACCTTCTTGATCTGGTCGAGCCCCGCCATGAAGCCCAGCCGCACTGCGGCGGCGTTTTTGCCGCGTGCCAGGGCCTCGCGGGTGGTCATCGGGCCGTCGTACTCGTTGTTGGCGGTCTCGACGCCCCATTCGCCCAGGATGCCGGTGTCGCCGCCGACCATGACATAGCGATTGTCAATACACGCATCCTCGACGATCTGCCCGGGGAAGATTCCCTTTTCATAGGCTGCGGCGTAGACGAACGGAACGAATGCCGTGCCGATCGGCCGCCGCGCCATGGTGGCGCGATTGTACTCGCTGTGCTTGAAATCGCGCCCTCCCACCATCGTCAGGATGCCGCCTGTGGAATTATCCAGGGCCATCACGGCGCACTGGAGGTATTTCGGCTCGGGCATCTTCACCGCCATGTTGCCCTTGTTGATCTGATCCTCGATCGACTTGGCCGCGGCTCGGTAGGAATCGAAAGTCACATGGGAATAGCCGGGCAGGCGCTCCACCTTGGACAGCACGTCGCGCATCGACTGCTCGGCGGCTTTCTGCATCTTGAGATCGAGCGTGGTATCGATGCGGAATCCGCCGTTCATTGCCCGCTCATAGCCCAGCGCAGCCACGGCCTGCTGGCGGATATAGTCGACCGCGTAGGAAACCTTGAACGGGTTGGTGCGCTTCAGCACATACAGCGGGAGGCTGAGCTGCTCGTCGAGCTCCCGACCGTTGAGAAAGCCCTGCTCCTTCATGCGCCGCAGAACAAAATTGCGGTTCTGGGTCGCTCCCTCCTTGTTGTTCCAGGGCGAGAGAGCCTGGGGGCTCTTTAGCAGGCCCGCGAGCATGGCCGCCTGCCCCGGGTCAAGCTCCAGCGCGCTCTTGCCAAAGTAGCCCTTGGCCGCAGCCTCGACGCCGTAGAAGCCGCTGCCGAAATAGACGCGGTTGAGATACATCTCCATGATCTGATCCTTGGAGAAGTTTTCCTCGATGCGCTGGGCGAGGAACATTTCCACAAACTTGCGCTTGTAGGTCCGTTCCCGCAGCTCGAAGGAGTTTCGCGCAAGCTGCTGGGTCACCGTGCTGGCTCCCTGTGCGATCTTGCCCCTGCGATAATTCGCCAAGGCTGCGCGCAGGATGCCCATGTAATCGACGCCGCCATGCTCGTAAAATTTGTTGTCCTCGGCCGCGATGACGGCCTTGGGCATCCAGGGCGAAATCTTGTTCAGAGGCACCGGATGGCGGTTCTGAATGAAAATCTTTCCGATCTCCACGCCGTCCCGGTCAAAAATCACCGAGGCCGCCTCCATCTTGTCCATCTGCGACAGATCGAACTGGGCGGCGGATTGGCGAAATTGAGCGGAGAAAATCAGCCAGGCTACCCATGCCCCGGCGGCGCCAATACCAAGGAGTAGGAAAGGGGCATAAAACCACCATCGTGTGAGGAGGGGCTTTTTCTTGCGTCGAGAACGGGAGGGCTTCTCCCAATTGTAAAGTCCGTTACTGATCCCGCCTATTTCCCATGATCAGGGGGTCTTCGCAAATGCGAAAATTTCAAAAATAACAACAGCTCCCGCCTTTCTTCTTGATACTGCATATTAATTGCACTTGACCAAGAGAGCGCTCTTTGGAGAATCGGCACCCTCTCTATCAACCATGCTGAAACGCACACTAGCACCGCTCTTGCTCTCGGCCGCCTCACTGATGGCCGGAGTAGCAACGCAATCGGAACAAATCAGTGACCCCGCCAAGCCCTGGTGGGAGTGGGATAATGCCACCGGCGACTGGTTTGGAGCCCGGACCACCCTGCAGGACCATGGTGTCGATCTTTTCGGCAGCTATTCTGCGGAAGTCTGGGGCAACACCACCGGCGGTCTCAAGCAGGCTACGGTTTATACCGGCCTGATGACCTTCGGCACCGAGGTGGACCTCGAGAAGCTCGTCGGCTGGAAAGGTGCGACGGTCAGCACGACCTGGCTCTGGCTCAGCGGACGGGATGCCTCCGAGGATCTGGCGGGGAACTTCCTCACGGTCTCAAACATCGCGGGCTTCAACACCCTGCGCATGCTTGAGATGTGGTTCCAGCAGAACCTCTTTGATGACAAACTCTCCATTCGCGTGGGACAGATCACTGCGGACAGCGAGTTTCTCACCTCGACCTACAGCTCGCTCTTCCTGAACGGCACGTTCGGCTGGGCTCCGTCGATGTACACCAACCTGCCGGAAGGCGGTCCCGGATATCCGATGGGCACCCTCGGCGTGCGCGTTGCGGTGAATCCGTTCGATTGGCTGACGCTGCAGAGTGCAGTCTTCCAAGGCAACGTCTTTGCTCAGACTGCCAACCGCCATGGCTTCCGCTGGGATCTCGATTCCAACAACGGCTACTTCTGGATGAATGAAATCCAGGGCCGCTGGAACCAGGGTGAGGAAACCTTTGCCCTGCCTGGCGAAGCCAAGTTTGGCGTGTGGTTCCACACCGGCAGCTTTGCTGATCCGTATTATGACGAGGATGGCATTCCCCTTGCCGATTCCTCGTCCACGGGCATTCCTCAGGATCATGACTGGAACTACGGCTTCTACTGGGTCCTCGACCAGATGCTGTTCCGCGAAGCTCCTTCGGTGGTCACAACCGAGGGCCTGAGCAAGGATGGCAAGGGAGTCGTGAGCAAGAACCCGCAGACGGTTGAGAAGCCCTCCCAGCAGGGTCTCGGCTTCTTCGGTCGTATCGCCTTCCAGCCGCAGGATCGGAACTTCCTCGGCTTCTACTTCGACACCGGCCTTGTTTACACCGGTCTCATCCCGACCCGCGACGAAGACCGCCTCGGCGTTGGTTTTGCCTACGCCCAGCTCTCCAACGGCGCCCAGGATAACCTCGAACTCGAGGGATCTACGGGAGTCGGTGCAGAGATGGCTGTCGAGTTCAGCTACGAAGCAGTCATTACGCCCTGGCTCTCCGTCCAGCCGGATGCGCAGTTGATCATCAATCCGGGCGGAACCCAGGATCTGAACAACGCCTTCCTCGTCGGAGGCCGTGTCACAGTGACGTTCTAAACGTCTGGCAACGCTTCCTATCCAATCAAAGGGGTGGGCCCGACAACGGGTTCACCCCTTTTGCTTTGGAGAAACGCGATTTATTTTGCTTCGGCCTTGGCTTTTTTCTGAGCGCGTTCCTCGCGGAAACTCGCTATGACGAACAGTCCCGCAGCGACACAGATGCAGGAGTCGGCGACGTTGAAGGTCGGCCAGTGGCCATACCACGGGAGGATGACGTCGAGGAAATCCACGACGAACCCGTGGCGAAGGCGGTCGATCAGGTTGCCCGCGATTCCGGCTACGAGCAGTGCGCCAGCCCACTTCGTGGTCAGGTAGGCGAACTTTCCTTTCCAGAAGAGAAAAACCAGCACCAGCAATGCGGTGGAGGCCAGGCCGACGAAAAAGTAGTTGTTATCGCGGAACATGCTGAAGGCCGCCCCGGTATTGTGCGCCTGGATGATGTTGAAGAATCCGGGGATGACCGGAATCGTCACATCCATTGGCACATACCGCAGCACCAGTTCCTTCGTGATCTGATCAATCACGAAGAAGGGCAAAGAAACGGCCAGCAGCCACTTCATTTGACGGCAGCGAAGAGATCAACCGCCTCGGCGCAGCGTCCGCAAAGCTCCGGGTGCGCGGAGATGGTTCCCACCTCGGGGCGGAAACGCCAGCAGCGTTCGCACTTGCGGTTGGAGGTCTTGGCGACATCGACAGCCACCTCGGCTCCCTCGCGGAGATGGAGGTCGCTCAGGATGAAGATTTCGTCGAGTTCGGCCTTCACCGCATGAGCGGCATCATCCGCCGGAACGGCGAGATCGACCCGTGCTTCCAGCGTTCCTCCGATCACCCCGCCCTTCTGGGCAGACTCGAGAGCCTGGGTGATGTTGCCACGCAGCGCGAGCAGGTGGTCAAAGGTGGCGATGATCTCGTCGTTCTTCCACTTCGGATCGACCTCCGGGAAGAGCTGGAGATGGATGGAATCGCGACCATCGAAATAGCCCCAGGCTTCCTCCGTGGTGAAGGAAAGGATCGGCGCAAGCAGGCGGGTCAGCGTGTCGAACACCTGGCGCATCGCGAACTGCGTCGCCCGGCGACGAGCCGACGAGGCGGCATCGCAGTACAGGCGGTCCTTCGTGATGTCGACATACAGGCTGCTCAGGTCGACGGCGCAGAACTGGTTCACCGAGTGATAAACGCGATGGAACTCCAGCTTGTCGTAGGCGTCGCGGCAGGTCGCCACCAGATTCTGCAACTTGGCAAGAATCCAGCGATCCACCAGCGTGAGACTTTCCTCCGGCACGGGCGCCGAGGCGTCGTAATCATGCAGGTTCGCCAATAGAATGCGCAGGGTGTTGCGGATACGACGGTAGGCGTCGGTCAGGCGGGTAAAGATTTCCTCCGAGAACGGAACGTCGTCGGTGAAGTTGATACTGCTCACCCAGAGGCGCAGCAGGTCGGCGCCGTATTTGTTGACGTAATGCTCGGCCTCGGTCGGCTTCTGGTAGCCGCCCTGGGCGGACTTGGAGATTTTCTTCTTCGTGTCGACGTCTACGACGAAGCCATGCGTGAGCACGGCTTTATACGGAGCCACGCCATTCAGCGCGACCGAGGTCATGAGCGAACTCTGGAACCAGCCGCGATGCTGGTCCGTCGCCTCGATGTAGAGGTCGGCCGGGAATTGCAGGTCGGGATGCGTGCGCAGCACGGCTTGATGGCTCACGCCGGAGTCGATCCAGACGTCGAGTGTGTCGTTGCGGCGTGAGATCGTATCCGGGAGGCCGACGAGGGCGGCCCACTCGGCATCATTGAGCTCGAACCACGCATTGGTCCCCTTCTCGGCGATGACGTCGGCTACCTTGCGAATGACGTCGGGGTCGAGGATCGGAGCGCCGGAAGCGTCGTAAAAAACCGGGAGCGGCACGCCCCAGGTGCGCTGGCGCGAGATGCACCAGTCGGGGCGCGATTCTACCGTGCCGCGAATGCGGTTGCGGCCCCAGTGCGGGAGCCAGGTCGTGCTGTCGACCGCTTCAAGTGCCTTGCCTCGCAGATCGTCGATGCGGATGAAGAACTGCTCGATGGCGCGGAAGATCACCGGCGTCTTGGAACGCCAGCAATGCGGATAGCTGTGCTGGTAATCCTCACGGGCGACGAGAGCCCCGCGCTCGGCGAGGATTTCGATCACGCGCTCGTTGGCCTTGAAGACGTACTTGCCGACGAGTTCCGGCACGCCGACGTCCTCGGTGAAGCAGCCATTGTCATCGACCGGGGAAAGAAGCGTCAGTCCCTTCTGGCGGCCCAGAAGGTAGTCGTCCTCGCCATGGCCGGGAGCGATATGGACTGCGCCCGTGCCTGTGTCGAGGGTGACGAAATCAGCGGTGTAGACCGTGGCCTCGCGGTCGAGGAAAGGATGCTTCGCCTTGGTGCCTTCGAGATCGGCTCCAGCAAAGGCCTCGTGAACCTGCGATGACGATGCCCCGGCAACCTTGACGAAGTTTTCCAGGAGAGCCTGGGCGACGATCACATCCCCCAGCCCTTCCACCGTGGCCCGCACATAGTTGTGCTCCGGGTGGACGGCGATGGCGAGGTTGGCCGGGAGCGTCCACGGAGTAGTCGTCCAGATGACGATGCTGGCCTTGCCTGCGAACGGCCCGCTGGTCACGGCAAATTTGACGAAGATGGCTGGTGAGGTCTTGTCCTGATACTCCACCTCAGCCTCGGCCAGCGCGGTCTGCGCGCCCGTGCTCCAGAGAACCGGCTTCTTGCTCTGATAAACGAGGCCGTTCTCCACGAACTTGGCAAAGGAGCGGACGATCTCCGCCTCATAACCCGGAGCGAGTGTCAGGTAGGGATGCTCCCACGTGCCGAGCACGCCGAGGCGGCGGAACTGGCGGCGCTGGATGTCGATGAACTTGCGGGCGTACTCCTCGGAACGCTTGCGGATTTCCACGGGCGAAAGGCCCTTGGATTCTTTCACGACCTTGAACTCGATCGGCAGGCCGTGACAATCCCAGCCCGGGACGTACGGAGCACGGAAGCCGCTCATGGAGCGCGACTTGACCACGAAATCCTTGAGCACCTTGTTGAGGGCCGTGCCCATGTGGACGTCGCCATTGGCGAAGGGCGGACCATCGTGCAGGACGTAGACAGGAGCGTCCTTGCGAGCCTCCTGAATGCGCTCGTAAAGCCCGCTCTCCTCCCACTTCTTGAGAATCTCCGGCTCGCGTGTGGTGAGCCCGGCTTTCATCGGGAAATCCGTCTTGGGAAGATTCAGCGTGTCCTTGTAACTGCTCATGAGAAACGGACACCTCTACCAGCGCCGCCCCTCAGGGTCAAACGCGAGCTGCCAAGATCGGTCGCCGATTAACGAAACCCGCCGGGAGGCTTGGTGATGAGGGCATTCCCCACTGCCGATGAAAATGGAACGTAAGTCCTCTCGTAAGCGGTGACTCGCATCATCCCCAAGCCTCCCGATGGAGAAATAAAGGCAACGTAATCCGTGGGGATGCGCGGAAGTCGGATGACGATATCCGTGTGAGTGTAGGGAATAGGCTGCAAGGGAATAGATCGCTCCGGCGCGGCAGGCGGCAGGAACGCCGCTTGAGTCCCATCCAAAGACAGGGAAATCCGTTCCTCGGCCTGAAGCAGGGAACCCATCATCAGCAACGCGATCAAAACCCGTGCCATGTGGGGTATGGAATACCACAGTCCCCTCTCCCCAGGAAAACAAAAACCCGCGGAACAGGACGGGCCCATTCCGCGGGTTGATGAGTGTCGGGAGCCGTTTAGGCCTCGAGCGTGTCGTCGAGGGCGGCGAGGAGTTCGCCGATGGTTTCCTCGGTTTCGTCGCCCATGTTGGAGATGCGGAAGGTCTTGCCCTTCAGCTTGCCGTAGCCGCCATCGATGACGAACTGGTGCTTCTCACGCAGGCGCTTGATCCACGCGGCGATGTCGACGTCGCGGTTGTTGGCCACGCAGGTGAGCGAGAGCGAACGGTAGCCCTCGGGCGCGAAGAACTCGAAGCCCTTGGACTTCACCCACTCGTGCACGATGCTGTTGAGCTTCTTGTGACGGGCGAAGCGGTTCTCCAGGCCTTCGCCGAAGATGTCTTCCAGCTTGGAACGCAGGGCGTAGATGAGCGGAATCACCGGAGTGCTAGGCGTCATGTCCTGCTCCTGGTTCTTGGCGAATTCCACGAAGTCGAAGTAGTAGCCGCGGCCCTCGATGGTCTTGGCCCGCTCCATGGCGCGCTCGGAGACCGAGAAGAGCGCGAGGCCCGGAGGCAGCGCGAGCGCCTTCTGGCTGCCGGTGAGCAGCACGTCGATGCCGAGTTCGTCCATCGGGATCGACTCGGTCGAGAACGACGAGACGGTATCAACGATGAGCATCACGTCGGGGAATTTCTTCATCACCTCGGCGATCTCCGGCAGCGGACTGCGGACACCGGTGGAGGTTTCGTTGTGAATGAGGGTCACGGCGTCAAAACCGCCCTCGGAAAGCTTTGCCTCGATCTGCTCGGGAAGAACCGGCTTGCCCCACTCCACCTGGAGGGTATCAGCGGCTTTGCCCACGCGCTTGCTGACGTCGAACCACTTGTCCGAGAACGCGCCGCACATGCAGTTGAGCACTTTCTTCCCGACGAGGTTGCGGATCGATCCCTCCATCACGCCCCAGGCCGAGGAAGTGGACAGGAACACCGGGCGCTTGGTGCCGAAAAGCTCCTGGAGCTTTGGCTGGATACCGCCGTAGAGGGCTTTGAAATCGCCACTGCGGTGACCGATCATCGGCTCGGTCATGGCACGATAGGTTTTTTCCGAAACCTCGATGGGTCCGGGAATGAACAGTTTGACGTGTGATCTAGGCATATAAAGAGGTCAGTTTTCCCAAAGGAAATTTTCAAGTCGGAGCTTGTTTACCCTGGTGCGAGCCTCTTCAGCCCGCGGCCCTTCAAGCGCGGCGATCTTTTCATAGACTGCGATCGCCTCTTTCCAAAGCTTTTGTGATTCCAAAAGACGTCCGGCATCAAATCCCGCCTTGTAGTACCAGAAGTATTCCGGCTCCCCTTTCTGATCCTGAGAGAAGACGCGGTAGTAGCAATTCAGCGCCGCCTGGGTATCGCCGAGCTTTTCGTAGGCGGTGCCCATCTTGGCCAGAGCCTGGTTCGACCATTGCCGGGGCGCCGCCGGGTCGGCAGCCACCTGATCCCATGCCGCGATGGCCTGCTTGTATTGATCGGGTGTGGTCGCTCCCTGGGCAAACTGGATGTCGCCTTTCTCAACCAGCACGCGGCTGCGCAGGTCATCCGAGGGCTTCGAGGCGAGGATCTTGTCCAGGATCCCCAGGGCTTCCTTGGGGCGTTGCAGGGCGTCGTAGAGGACAGCCTGGGCCAGTCGGGCGCGCAGGGCGAGCCCACCTCCGCCGGAGGCTACCTTTTCGTAGGTATCGATGGCTTCCTCCATCAGCCGCGGGTCCATCGACCGGGCCATGGCCTGAGCCTTGAGAAATACCGCTTTATCCGCCAGCGGGGATGCCGGAAACTCCTCCGCGACGGTATCGAACTGGGCGATGGCTCCCAGATAGTCGCCCCGGCGAAAATACAGCTCGCCGATCTTCATTCTCACATCCGGCTCGTATTGCGAAGAAGGATAGGCCTTGAGGAAGGCCTCGGCCAACCTGAGTGACTCTTGCTCCGAAGAAGCATCGCCGGTGTCCTCCAGGAAAATGGCCAGATACTCGGACTGCTCACGCTCCGGCGAGTTGCCCGCCAGCAAGGGCTTGAGCGTCTCTCGCGCCTGCCGGACATTGAGCTGGGCGTACTGCCACTCCGCCAGCGCGAGGCGTGCTCGCTGAGCCTCGGCGGAATCCCCTGCCGCCAGGCGCTCCAGGATTGGACCAGCCTCCGCTCTCTTCTGGGCGGCAAGCAACAAGCCTTCGCTGAGTTCCACCTGCCGCAGGATGTTCTGCGCGTCGGCCTGGGAGGATAGCTCCTGCCAGGCCTTGTTCTCGGAACGCGGGATGCCCGCGAGGGTCGCCGAGATGCAGCCATTGATCAAGGCGGACTGACGCAATGCCGGATCTCCGGAAGCCTGCTGAAAACAGATCGACGCATCGCGGTAATCGCCATTCGCCGCCAAAATCATACCCCGCACAAAGCCAGTGCGTCCCGTTTCCGGGGTGCCCTCCAAGGCGGCCAGAGCCTGCGGGTAAAGTCCCTCAGACTGATAGGACTCGGCGAGAGCGATGCGAGCCTCGTTCGCGAGTTGCGAACCGTCGGGCGCGATACGCAGGAATTGATTGAAGAGCTCCCTGCTCCGTTGAATCTTGCTGTTTCGCGCTTCGCTTTTCGCCAGGAAAAAGAGAGCAAGCTGCGACCGGCCCGGGGCGGTGGAATCCTCGGCCCAGCGCTTCAGCTCCGCGCCCGAAGCAGCGCCTTGCGCGGCATAAACCTGGTCCAGCAAGAGAAATGGGCCGTCAAGAGCAGAGGAATTGGGGCTCTTCTCGATGAAATCTTCCAAAACGCGCTCCGCCTCGCTGAAGTCTTTTTGTTGTACGAGCGCATTGCCACGCAGGGTGACGACGTCGGCGGCGATCTGCGATGAGGGCGACTTGATGTCGGAAAGCAGTTTTTCCGCTTCGGAGGTCTTGCCTTGGGCCAGATTGACCTTGGCCAGCAGATATTGTTGAGCTGCCAGTTGGTCTCCCGAGAGCCCGGATATTCCCTTGAGAATCTCCATCGCTGCCGCCGGATCTCCATTTCCGAGCCGGATCTCCGCCAGTTTCAAGGCGAGTTGAGGAGCCAGGGGGCCTTTCGCGGCCAGATCATCGAGCAATTGCGCGGCTTTTTCCGGCTTGTTCAGTTTTTCCTGGATTGCCGCCTGCGAAAGGTACGCCTCCGTGGCGTATTGAGGATGGGAGGCGAGCTTTTGATAAAGCCCAAGAGATTCATCGAGGCGCCCGGTCTTTCCCTGGGCGCGGGCCAGAGCCAGCGAGGCCTCATCGGAGAGGTCCTGCCGCCCTTGCAGCGTCTGCACGGCTTCGTCATAACGTCCCAGGGCGTTGAGGGCCTGAGCCTTGAGCAGCAAGGCATCGGGAGTCGGCGACGTGATCGCGCCGAGACGGTAAAGCGCGACATCGGGCAGGCCATCCGCAAGCGCCTTGCGGGCTCCGTCCAGCTGATCATCAGCCGCCAGATTACCGAGCATCACGGCAAGGCTGAGCGAAAATATCCAGCGAATCCTTCTCATTTGAGCATGCGTGCCAGATAGGCTGCGGTATGGCTGTTGGGATTGGCTGCGACTTCCTCGGGGGTACCCTCGCAGACGATGGCTCCTCCCCCCGCCCCGCCCTCCGGGCCGAGGTCAATGATCCAGTCCGCACATTTGATCACTTCAAGGTTGTGCTCGATAACGATCAGGGTGTTGTGGGCGTCGCGGAGCTTCATGAGCACTTCGAGGAGCTTGTGGATATCGGCAAAATGCAGTCCGGTCGTCGGCTCGTCGAGCAGGTAAATCGTACGTCCCGTCGCGCGGCGGGCCAGTTCCGCCGCAAGTTTCATCCGCTGGGCCTCGCCACCGGAAAGCGTCGTGGCCGACTGCCCGAGGCGCAGGTAGCCGAGCCCGACATCCTGCAGGGTCTCGAGCTTGGACGAGAGCGCCGGGATATTGCGGAAAAACCGGGCCGCCTCGTCGACCGTCATGTTCAGCACATCCGCGATGTTTTTGCCCTTGTAGGTGATCTCGAGGGTTTCGCGATTGTATCTCTGCCCATGGCAGACCTCGCACTCTACGTAGACATCGGCGAGGAAATGCATCTCGATCTTGATGAAGCCATCGCCCTGGCAGTGCTCGCAGCGGCCGCCTTTGGCATTGAAGGAAAATCTGCTCGCATCGTAACCGCGAATTCGCGCCGCGGGCAGCTCGCTGAAAAGGTCCCGGATCGGCCCAAGCGCGCCTGAATACGTAGCCGGATTCGAGCGCGGTGTGCGTCCCACCGGGGTTTGGTCGATCACGACCACCTTGTCGAACTGCTCCGTGCCGACGATGCGTTGAAAAGCGCCGGGGCGTTCCTTGGCCCCGTTGAGATCGCGTGCCAGCACGGCGCGCAGGATATCGTTCACCAGAGTTGATTTTCCACTGCCGGAGACGCCTGTCACGCAGGTCAGGCAGCCGACGGGAAAAGCTGCGGTAACGTTCTTCAGGTTATTCTCCGATGCCCCAAAAACCGTGAGCCAGCCGTCTCCGATCTCGCCGGCGAGCTTGCGTAACTTGCGAGGCGGCACCCGGTACTTGGGCACGGAAATCTTCAGCCCCTTGTTAAGGTATTGGGCTGTCAGGGAATCCTCGCACTTGAGAATCTCCTCGAGCGAGCCTTGGGCCACGATCTTTCCCCCGCGCGGTCCCGCTCCCGGCCCGATATCCAGGATGTGGTCGGCGGCCCGGATCGTGTCTTCGTCATGTTCGACGACGATCACACTGTTTCCGAGTTCGCGAAGGGTTCGCAGAGTTCCGATGAGACGATCGTTGTCCCGCTGATGCAGGCCGATACTGGGTTCGTCCAGGACATACAGGACGCCAGCCAGCCCGGATCCGATCTGGGTTGCCAGCCGGATGCGCTGGGCTTCCCCTCCGCTCAGCGTACCACTCTCCCGGCTGAGCTGCAGGTATCCCAAGCCAACCTCATTAAGAAAACCAAGCCGCTGCCTGATCTCTCGCAGGACATCATGCACGATCTCCTCCTCCGTCGCGCTCAGCGCAATGCCGGAAGCCACCACATAGGCCTCGGCAATCGGCAGATCACAAAACTGGTCGATATTGATCTCCCGTCCATCGGAAACCGGAATGGTGACAGCCAGAATCTCGGGCCGCAGCCTCGCACCCTGGCAAATCCGGCACACCCGGCGACTTTGAAAAGCTCGAAGACGTTTGCGGGTAAACTCGCTCTCGCTGGTTTCAAAAAGCCGCTCCATCTGAGCGACCAGGCCCTCAAACGGCTTTGTCACCTTGCGTTCCGCCGAAGTCTGAACCGTTATTCCCCGGTCGCCGCTTCCCCCGAAAAGCAGGCTTTTGAACCTCTGCGGCAGGTCGCGAAAAGGCACATCGTCGGACACCGGAGTATCGGTCCTCAGCGCCTCTAGGATCGCGCTGTAGTACAGGCGCATGCGTTTGTTGCCGACACGCCAGGGTTTGATCGAGCCCTGGGCCAGTGTTTTTGCCGGGTCGACCATCAGATCCGGGTCAAAAAACAACTCGGTTCCGATCCCGTGACAGGCAGGACAGGCTCCATGGTGGCTGTTGAACGAGAAATGCTTCGGCGTCAGCTTCGGCATCGTGAAACCAGTCGAGGGATTACTGAAATCCGTGGAAAACTTACGCTCTTCCCAGTCTGCATCGGGCGAAACCAGGCGGCTTACCGTGAGTTTGCCAGAGCCCCAGCGGAGCGCGCTCTCAATGGAGTCCGCCAGACGCTGGCGCACTCCATCTTTCACCACCAGGCGATCAACGACGGCCTCGATGGTATGAGCGGAGGTTTTCGCGAGCTTTGGCAGGGTCGGTGAGCCGAGTTCGACTGTTTCCCCATCGATCCGGAGGCGTACGAACCCCTCTCGCCGGGCCTTCTCGATGACATCCCGAAACTCGCCGGCTTCATTTTGCACCAGTGGAGCGAGCAGAATGGTCTTGGTCCCTTCCGGCCAGGAAAGAACCTCATCGGTAATCTGCTGAGGTGTTTGCCGCACGACGGGTTCCCCCGTGGCCGGATCGTGCGGCTTGCCGATCGCGGCAAAGAGAAGCCTCAGATAATCGTAAATCTCCGTGGTCGTCGCGATGGTCGACCGGGGATTGGCCGCCGAGTTGCGCTGCTCGATGGCAATGGCTGGCGAAAGTCCCTCAATATAATCGACATCCGGCTTCTGCATCTGGTCCAGAAACTGCCGGGCATAGGCGGAAAGACTTTCCACGTATTTGCGCTGCCCCTCGGCGTAGAGGGTGTCAAAAGCCAGCGACGACTTCCCGGACCCGCTCAACCCCGTCAAGACGACCAGCCTGTTCCGCGGAATCTCGACATCGATATTCTGCAGGTTGTGTTGTCTCGCCCCTTTGATGCGAATGACCGAGTGATTGACGACCGGCATGACCAGAATCCGCTATTATGGGCAAATCCAGCCCCGGCTCAAAGCATAATCCAAACGGCGAGACTCATCCCCGGCAGAAGAGTCGCATTCGAGGCATTCCTTCCAGAGGAGGGAAAAAGACCGAGGGAGCTGCGGTAGAACGAAAAGTCTGCCACCGAGCCTTGCCTGGACGAAGATAACGGGCTCCGAAACGAGAGGATGAACTACCTACTTTTGGCTTGTTCCCAAAACCTGATTCAAGGACTGAACCGAGCCATCGGGAAAGCAGATGAGGGCACCATTTCCGTGCATGTTGCCAATCTCGATGAACCAAGGCTGGCGCGGCCACTTAAACGGCGTCTGACGGTTCTCGTCAAACATCGTGGGGGTGTAGTGAATTACCGGTTGCTTCTGCAGTGGCAGATCGCTGGTTTTTCGGCTCACCGTCGCACAATGCCATACGTTTGAACTGCCTGCGTAAGGCTTCAGTTCCTCGATCCACCACTCTCCGTATTGGCGCGTCGGCTTGTCCCAGAGCGACTCCGGCTCCTGAGGCCAATGACCGTTGGCATCAATATAGGCGGAAAACGCAACATGAAGCTGCTTCATGTTGTTGATACACCGAGCTGCTTCGAATTTTCCTCTCACACTGGGGTAAATCGCAATGAGAAGAGACGCAAGTATCGCTAGAATAGCAACAGAGGCTATTACCTCCATGAAGGTAAAAGCCTCTCTGCTTGAACTAGACTGACCTGTATGACGACTAGTTCGAGGTCGAAATGTAAGCACGAACTCCCTGGAATTTGAAATTGTAGCTTCCGGCAAGGTTCGGTTCGTCAGAAGAAGAGCTTGTGTCTTGAGTCGTGGTTTCGGTCACAGTCGCTCCTTCGCTGTTCGTGTAAGTCTGAGTGGTTGTAATGGAGGAACTGGAATCGGAACTATTGCTTCCGTCAACCAAGGTAAACTTCCCGTCTCCATCGAAGGCTGCGGTCGACGAATTTTTATCGATCGAACCATTGAAATATCCACTGCCCGTAACGCCATTTGCGGAGAACGATGTATCGAGAACACCGGAAATCGAAGTCGTTGAGATACTTGCCTGAACAGAGCCCTGATACACCTGCCCGTTGACAAACACATAATAAGAGTTGGGGGTAGCTGTCAGTCCGCTGGAATAGGTAAACGAAAAAATGCCACTGAGATTCTTCCCGCGCATGGATGCCTGATAGACACCGTCATCTCCGGACGGAAGCGGCGAACCATTCGTAAACGGAGGCGGACCTCCGAACGAGCCTGCGTGAGCAGTCGCGGCAGCAAAGAGAACAAGGAGGGAAGCGGCAGCTTTAATCATATAAATCGTTGGGAGGGTATGGTTAGGCGTCTCGGGAAAGCAAGAAAAATCGCTTCATGCAATCGTGGCAGCGCGGGAAGAAATTTTAGCAAGTTCGACCGCCAGTTTGACGGCCTGAATCGTGCTGTCCGGGCGGGCAACTCCCTTCCCGGCAATCTCAAACGCCGTTCCGTGATCGGGACTCGTACGGATAAATCCCAAGCCGAGAGTGCCACTGTGGCACAACGACATACGTAGGGGGTGCCAAGATAAGGCTTCATCTTTTTGAGATGCCTTCCGCCCTATTTATGGCTGGTATTGTTCCAAAGCTCTTCCGGCTATATGGCCAATGACCGCTGGCGTCGATTCAGGCGGAAAACGTCACGTGAAGCTGCATTACATTGTTAATGCAACAAGTCGCTTCAAATTTTACCCTCACACTCGGGTAGACCACGATGAGGATCGACGCCAAAATATCGCCAAAATTGCATCAGAGGCGATTACCTCCATTAATGGGAAAAACCCAGTAGGTCTGACGAATCCTCTGCTCAATCCGCAGACTGAATGTAGGCACGAACACCTTGGAATCTGAAATTATAACTGCCGGCAAAGGTCGGACCGCCACTGGAGGAATCCGTACTTTGACTCGTGGTTTCGGTCACGGTCGCTCCTTCGCTGTTCGTGTAAGTGCGGGTCGTCGTGATGGTGGAACTGGAATCGGCACTGTCGCTTCCGTCAACCAAGGTAAACTTCCCATCGCCATCGAATGCAGCGGTCGATGAGTTTTTGTCGATAGAACCATTAAAATACCCGCTACCAGTAACAAGCGGTGAGTTTATCGAAAAACCGGTGTCAAGGACTCCGGAAAGCGAATTCGTCGAAATACTTGCCTGAACAAGGCCTTCATACACCTGCCCGTTGACAAATACATAGTAGGCGTGAGGCGTGCTTGTCAGTCCGCTGGAATAGGTAAACGAAAAAATGCCACTGAGATTCTTCCCGCGCATGGATGCCTGATAGACGCCGTCATCACCCGAAGGAAGCGGCGAACCGTTCGTAAACGGAGGAGGACCTCCAAACGAGCCTGCGTGAGCAGTCGCGGCAGCAAAGAGAACAAGGAGGGATGCGGCAGCTTTAATCATATAAACCGCTGGGAGGGTATGGTTAGGCGTCTCGGGAAAGCAAGGAAAACCGATTCATGCAATCGTGGTCAACCGGGAGGAATTCGCAGCAAGTTCGACCGCCAGTTTTACGGCCTGAATCGTGCTGTCCGGGCGGGCAACTCCCTTCCCGGCAATCTCAAACGCCGTTCCGTGATCGGGACTCGTGCGGAAAAACGGCAGGCCGAGAGTGACATTCACCCCTTGATCAAAGGCATGGAGCTTGAGCGGAATCAGGCCCTGGTCGTGGTACATGCACAAGATCCCATCGAACTCGCCAGCAACGCTGCGGCAAAAAACCGTATCGGGAGAATGAGGCCCGGAAAACTCGGCCAGGGCGCCAAAGCGCGCTTTCAGCATCTCCACGGCAGGAGTGATGATCTCGATCTCTTCGCGTCCAAGATCGCCCCCCTCCCCGGCATGCGGGTTGTATCCCGCGACAGCCACGCGAGGACATTTGAGACCCCGAAGCCGCAAAAAGTGGGTCAGGAGGACACCGACCCGCTCGATTTCCTCTTTGCTGAGCAACGATCTTACCTCGCGGAGCGGAACATGCGCGGTGACGAGTGCCACGGTGATTTTTCCCCCGGTGAGGCACATGGCAAAGTTTTCCACCCCCGCCCAGGAGGCAAAAAATTCGGTCTGGCCCGGGAAATCAAATCCGATCTCATGCATCGATTTCTTCGAAATCGGGCCGGTCACGACTCCTTGCAAATCGCCGGATCGGCAGCGTTCCGCGGCCTCCTCCAGAGCAGCCAGAGCATGGAGGGCGGATTCGCGAGTAGGAACGCCCGGTGTAAAACGATCAGCCCCCTCCTCTCCGATAAGAAAATACTCGGCATCCCGCGGGATGTCCGGAGATAGGAGCGCAGCACGGATAACCTCAGGCCCGATTCCCGCAGGGTCCCCCAAGGTAAGGCCGATACGTGGCTTCACGCCTAGGAGAGGATTTTGATGTAGGCCTTCTGGCGCAGCGTGTCGAGCCAGCGCTCCTGAGCCTTCATGCGCTCCTGCTGAATCAGATTGCGCTCAATCTCATCCCGCACATCGGAAATGGGCTTCACGGTGGCGTTCTTTTTCGCCTCGATCATCAGGATATAGTAAGTGCCGCCGATCTGTACGACCGGACTCACCTCGCCGGGACGCAGAGAAAAGGCCACGCTGGTCAGTTGTTCATTCAGCGTGCCGCGCTCGATCCATCCCCAATCGCCTCCCACCTCCTGGGTGTTGGTGTCCTCGGAATACATCTGAGCCATGCGGTCAAACTCAGCCCCGCCGGCAATTTTATCGCGGATCTCCTTGGCGATGCCCTGCTTGTCCGTCGAGGCCACGTCGGAGGAGTTTTCCTCACGGATCACGATCATCCGGAGTTTGACCTGCTCCGGTGTCGCGTAGGACATCTTGTTTTTGTTGTAGTAGGCTTGAATCTGGGTCGGAGAGATGACGAAGTCGTTGCTTACCTTGGACTGGCGCATCGCCTGAACGACGATCTTCTCACGTTCGATCTCCTTGAACCGGGTCAGTGTGTAGCCTTGCGCCTGAAGCGTGCGAATAAAGGCCGAGCGATCGCCGCCAAATTCTTCGCGGATGATGGTCTGCACCCGATCGTCGATCACATAGTCCGGAATGCTCGCGCCTTTTTCCTGAAGCTTCTTGAACTCCTGAAGGATCAACTGCCGGTCGATCAGATCCTTGATCGCTGCCAGTCGAACCTCCTCAAGCTTGGAGCGCAACTCATTGCCGCTGTAAATCTGGCGCAATGAACGCTCGCGCGCGCCGACCAGCTCCCGCACCTGTGAAATGGTGACCACGTCATTGTTCACGAGGGCCGCGATGCCATCGATGACCTCGGCTTTCTGCGCGAGCGCAATTCCGGCAGTCAAGAGCGCCACGGAGAAAACGACAAAATGCTTCATGTAACGGGAATGGATTCCAAAAAAGACAATATCTCTCGCAACCTAGAATCCGGGTCGGAGGCCGTCAAGCGGGGAAACCGCCCATCACTTTGCAGCAGTTCGCGGCGCTGCGTGAGCATCAGTTTATCGCCCCGGCACTCGACCATGCTGATGCGACGGCGGGCGGCTTCGATTCGAATACGCGAGCAGAAAAGAGCATTCTCCGCAGGGATGGGCAGCGGACCAAAGCGGTCGCGCCATTCCTTCTCCAGCAAATCGACGCCCTCCGGCTCGGAGACTTCCGCCAGCTTGCGATAACAGATGATCCGGGTTCGGGAATCCGCCACATACGAGGCGGGAAGAAAGCTCCCGGCCATGACGACTCCGGGAGAAATCCAGTGGGCTTCATCGGTGGTGACGAAGTCGAGCCGCAGGCCTGCAGGCGGCCTCTTGCCCCGCCGATGGCCCTTGAGTGTTTCCACCGCCTGCTTGAGCAGCTTGCAGTACAAGTCAAACCCGACCGTGATGATATGGCCGCTTTGCGCTGTGCCGAGGAGGTTGCCCGCGCCCCGGATCTCCAGGTCGCGCATGGCGATTTTGAACCCCGATCCAAGTTCGCTGTACTGCTTGATGGCCGATACCCGCTTCCGCGCGGCTCCCATCAGGTCGCGCGGGAGCATCAGGTAGGCGTAGGCCTTGTTTTGAGAACGTCCGACGCGACCTCTCAACTGGTACAGGTCCGCCAGCCCAAACAAGTCCGCGCGATCAATGACGATGGTATTCGCGTTGGGGATATCGATGCCGCTTTCGATGATCGTGGTCGAGACCAGGACGTCGGCCTTGCCCGCCACGAAAATCCGCATCACGTCCTCAAGAGCGCCCTCGGCCATCTGGCCATGGCCTACGGTCACCTTGGCCTTGGGGCAGAGTTCCTTGATCCGGGCCGCCACCATTTCGATGGTGCCGACACGATTGTGCAGGAAATACACCTGCCCGCCGCGATTGAGTTCCCGATTGATGGCGTCGCGGAAAACCCTTTCGTCATAGGCGCAGACCACGGTCTCCACCGATTGACGGTTGGCCGGCGGAGTCTCGATCACGGACATGTCCCTGGCTCCCATGAGAGCGAGATACAGCGTGCGCGGGATCGGCGTCGCGGAAAGTGTCAATACATCCACCTGGCGAAATCGATCCTTGAGCCGGTCCTTGTGCTTCACACCGAAGCGCTGTTCCTCATCGACCACCACGAGCCCAATATCCTTGAACTGCACGTCGGCGGAAACGAGCCGGTGTGTCCCGACCACCACATCCACCCCGCCCTCGGCCAGGCCGCGCAGCACGCGCTTTTGCTCCGCTGGCGTGCGGTATCGGCTGAGGAGCTCCACATTGACCGGGTAGTCGCTCATTCGCTCGCGGAAATTCTGGTAATGCTGCTGGGCCAGCACGGTGGTGGGGGCCAGCACGGCGACCTGCTTGCCGCTCATGACGGCCTTGAATACCGCCCGGATGGCGACCTCGGTCTTGCCAAATCCCACATCGCCGCACACGAGCCGGTCCATGGGCATCTCGGACTCCATGTCGTGCTTGGCCTCCGCAATGGCGCGCACCTGATCGGATGTTGGCTTGTAGGGAAAGGCGTCTTCGAATTCCTGCTGCCAGTGAGTATCCGGCGGATGGGCGAAGCCCGGCGCTACCTCGCGCTCGGCCTGGATGCGGAGCATGCTTGCCGCGTAGTCAAAGATCGACTGCTGGGCCTTTTGTTTGGCCTTGGCCCACTTGGTGTCGCCGAGTTCCGAAAGATCGGGCGTTTTTTTTCCGAGGCCCACGTAACGGGAGACCTGCCAGGCCTGATCGAGCGGTACGTAGAGCTTCGCCGAGCTGGCGTACTCCAGCACGAGCATCTCGCCCTCCCCTGTCCCTGGCTGCTCCTGCAGCCCAACGAATCGCCCGATGCCATGCTCCAGATGCACGACATAGTCGCCGGGTTCAAATTCGCTGAAATCCGTGGCGGCGCGGCTGGCTACGGCCCTCTCCCTGCGCAGGGCCAGCCGTTGCAACCGCAAAGCGGCGCCCCGGCCGAACAACTCCGCGTCGGAAAGCACCGCAAGCTTTGCCGCCGGACAAATGAATCCCCTTGAGAGCGGGAGCTTGAGAAAGACCAGCGAGGCCAAATCGTGCTGGTGTTCGCGAGCCAGTTCCTGAAAGCGCTCGATCTCGCCGTCGCTGTTCGCCAGCAGGGCCACCAGCCAGCCTGCGGCGCGCCATTCGTCAAGCTGCCGGAAAAACTGTGCCCTCCTCGCCGCGTCGAGAACGAGATCTCCCGCGTGAAACTCCGCAAAGGGCTGGGGAAAAAATGCCGCGGAATCGCTGCCGCCTCCCGCATCCAGAACGATCTCCCCCCGCACGACTGCTCCCGAAGAAATGATCAGGTCGCCCTTGCCGACATAGTCCTCCAGCAGACAGAGCCGACGATCCAGGCTCCCCGCCAGAATTTCGCACCGATCGAGCGTGGAAATGGAAATCTGCGTATCGGGATGAAATTCGCGTATCGAGTCAATACGATCATCATCCAACTCCACGCGGAACGGCAGCGGGGCCTGCCAGGAATAAACGTCGAAGATGCCGCCGCGCAGCGCGAACTGCCCGCGGGTGCCGACCTGGGTGGTGCGCTCGTACCCCGCAGCGGCAAGCTTTGCGATCGCGTCCTCCAGGGAGAGGGTCTGATCCTTTTCCAGCCGGAGCACCGCTCCGGCAATCGTTTGGGACGTCGGGACATGATGCGCCCATTGTTCAGTATGCACGACCACCGGGCCGCTATATTCCCTGCCTCCCAGCAACTGAAGCAGCTCCAGCCGTTCCGCCGCGGTCTCGGGATCAGCCAACACCGCGTCATTTTCATCCTCGGGCGCCTCCAGCTCGGGAAATATCCGGGTGGACGAATTCCACACGGCCAGTTCAGTCGCGAAAGCCTCCTGGGCCTTAAGGGTCGGGCACTCCACCCACGCGCGACGCTTCGGCTGCGCGCGCAACACCAAGCTCGCGACGAAGGGCTGCGCCGCCTCGCAGACTTCCGAAAACGCGCCGGGCTGGTTCAGCCGTCCCTTGAGAACCTGCTCGACGCATTGAATGATGCGATCAAGAGCCGAGGACGTTTTCACGATAGGAATCGTAGAGCAGGCGGCCGGTGGACTGCGAAGGCAGCTCCCGTCCGTCGATCTCGCGCACGGGCAGGATGCCGATCCGGCTGTTGGTCAGGAAACACTCGGTCGCACGGGACAGGTCTTCCATGGTGACCACGGCTTCGCAGGCAGCCGAGTTGTTCAACACCCAAGCCCTCAGGACACCGTCGCGGGCGCCCAGCACGAGCGGAGGCGTACGGAGTTCGCCATCGATCAGTGCGAAGAGATTCGCCATAGAGGCTGAAACGACGCTTCCCGAAAGATCGAGGAGCACGCTTTCGTCGCATCCATTTTGTCGGGCCTCTCCCAGCGCCTGGATATGGGGCCAGTAATTTCCGGTCTTCCAGCCTCCGAGGACGGAAACGATCGGCGCATGGGAAACATGCAGACGCCAGCCTCGGTACCGATCAGCCTCGGAGGGAAGCGCAGTCTCTTCGACAAAGACGTAGACCCGTGACTCCGCCGGGGGAGCCAGGGGGGAGCCATCACCCGCAGTGACGTAAACCCGCATCATGCCAGAGAACGATTCCTCCAACCCGGCGACGCGATGTTCCAAGGCATCGGCCAGCCCGGCGGGCAGAGGGAAACCCGCCGCAGAGGCAGCCCGGGATAGACGGTCGAGATGCTCCGCCGCCAGCACGGATCGACCGCGATGGAGCAGGATCGTTTCAAAAACGCTCATGCCGTATCGAAAGCCACGGTCCCCGATGGGAATCGCCGCGGCCTCGATCAGCTCCGCCTCCTGATACTGCCAGGAGAAGGTCGATTTCACTCTTCGTCGGGGCCGCTGAGCGACCCATTTCGTTCCAGGCGCTTGCGGAGCGTGGCGCGGGTGATACCGAGCAACCGGGCGGCCCGCACCTGGTTGTTTCCCGTCTTCTGCATGGCTCGGAGGGTGAATTCCCGCTCCAGCCAGGGCAGTAGCGGAAGACTGCCATTCGCGGCAGCCCCGAACAAAGCCTCCACCGCAGTTTCGAGCGAGTCCGTGCTCACCTGCTGCACGGGCGCTGTTTCCACGTTGAGGGAATTCTGACCCAGCGGAATGTCCTTCGGCAGCAACACATCGGCTGTAGCCAATACGGTGGCTCGCTGCATGGTATTCTCCAGCTCGCGGACGTTGCCAGGCCATGGGTACCCCTCGAGCACCCGGGCGGCTTCCTCGGAAAGCTTCAGGAGCGGACGGTGTTTCTGGTGGGCGATCTTCTGGAGGAAATACTCCGCCAGCAAACGAATATCCTCGGCGCGGGAACGCAGTGGCGGCAAGTGAATGCGCACCACGTTCAGACGATAAAAGAGATCCTCGCGGAACGTCTTGTGAGCGACCTCTTCCTCAAGATTCTTGTTGGTGGCGCAGACGATGCGGACGTTGGTGCGGATGGTCTGGTTGCCGCCCACTCGGGAAAACTCGCCCTCCTGCAGCACGCGGAGGATCTTGCTTTGGATCTGGAGAGGCATTTCGCCGATTTCGTCCAGGAACAGAGTGCCGTTGTCTGACTGCTCGAAGCGACCGATACGCTGGCTGTGGGCTCCGGTAAAAGAGCCCTTCTCATGGCCGAAAAGCTCGCTTTCGAGCAGATTCTCGGGAATGGCTGCGCAGTTGATGGCCAGGAAGCTCTTGTTGCTGCGGCTGCTGTAGTTGTGAATGGCTCGGGCCACGAGTTCCTTGCCGGAGCCGCTCTCGCCGGTAACCATCACGGGAGCGTCACTTGCCGCCACGCGACCGATCATTTTGAAGACCTGCTGCATGGCGTCGGATTTACCCACGATTTCATCCTGGTACTGCTCGACGGTGAGGACGGGCTTGAAGGTGTTGGCCGCCTTGAGTTCCGCCGACGCCTTCAGGGCGGCATCCGCCACGATCTTCAGGTTGAAGGGCAACTGCTCCTTGCGGACGAAATCGAAGGCGCCCATTTTCATGGCCTCGATCACGTTCTGATTCGTGCCAAAGGCGCTGATGATGATCACCATCGTGTTCTGCGACTGCTTGCGCACCTTGGCCAAAAGATCGAGCCCGGAAAAGGGATGGAGATTCATCTCCGCCATCACGACATCCGGATTCTCCATGCAGAAGGTCTTGTAGGCCGCGTCGGCAGACTCCTCCGTAAGCACTCGAGCGCCAGCACCCTCCAACTGGTGCTTGGCCCACTCAAGAAAGTCAGGTTCGCGATCAACAACGAGGATGGACTGCTTGGGCATCGAAAGAAAATGGCAAGAACTCTACAGACAGGTTAGTCAGGATCTAGGTAAGGCGTTCTAGTTAATCCAGGTGTGGATAAAACGCAACGCAAACGGCGCAAAGTGCGCAAAAAAAACCAACTCGACCAAGGAGTCAGTTTACCGACCCGGATGGTTCGTAGATCACCCGACCACCCTCAAGGCGCAAAAAGGTCGCAACCTCGGTGCGATCCGAGTCGCTCAGGGGAACCCGAAACTCCAGGGACTCCGTGCCGACCTGGACATGGATGCCGCTCACAATATCGTCGAGAGCCTGATCCAATGTCTGCCACGTGTTATTCGCTCCGGCAGCACGGGCCGACGCCGCAACCATGGCGACGTTTTGAGCGTTGCGCTCCTTCTTCGCGTAATAGGCGTGAGAAGTAATCGAGCCAATATTCGGGACGGCGATCGCAGCCATGACTCCAATCACGGCAATAACGACCAGAAGCTCAGCCAAACTGAACCCGGCCTGACCTAAATTGGAACTCTTTTGCGACACGCTATCAAATTTGACAACTGGTTGTGAGTAAATGTCAAGCAAATTGCAAGATTGCGCTTGCTATTCCTAGACCCCCCCGTACCGCCGAGACCGCGAGGCAAACTCCTTTAGCGCCGCATGGAAATCGGCCTTTCCGAAGTCCGGCCAGTACTTGGGAGTGACGTGGATTTCGGTGTAGCTCAGCTGCCAGAGCAGGAAATTCGAGAGACGCATTTCCCCCGAGGTGCGAATGAGGAGGTCCGGGTCGGGAAAACCTGCGGTGTAGAGGTGGCGGGCAAACATGTCTGCGTCGACCTGCGCAGGATCGAGCGCGCCTGTCTGCACCTCCTTGAGGATGGCTTGTACGGCATCGACGATTTCCAGCCTTCCGCTGTAGCTGAGGGCGAGGATGACGGTCAGGCGGGTGTTGTTTGCCGTTTGCTCGATGGCCTGCTGGAGCTTGCGCTGACAGGCTCCTGGCAGTTGGGAGGTCCGGCCAATCGCGAGAAGCCGCACGCCTTCCTTCTGCATCTCAGCAAGTTTCTCGTCCAGAAAGCGCTCGAGGAGCAGCATCAGTCCGCTCACCTCGGCAGCAGGACGCTTCCAATTCTCTGCGGAAAAAGCGTAGAGCGTCACGATCTCCACTCCGGCCTCGATGGCAGCCTCGACGCAGGCGCGGATGGATTTCGAGCCCTGTTCATGGCCTGCCAGCCTGGGCAGTCCCCTTTCCTGAGCCCAGCGTCCATTTCCATCCATGATGATGGCGACATGTCGCGGCGTGGTAGATTTCATCTTCGCGCGCATTCTTCCCGGCAAATCGGCAGGGCTCAAGAACTCTGTCACGTTCCGGCGTCAAAGGACGTTCTTGCGTGAACTTTCCGCGAATGCCATAACCCGCGCTCCATGCGCTCGATCCTGCTTCTTTTGTTTATCGGCCTCTCCCTTGCTGGAGCGCGAGCGGAGGAAATCGGCGATCTCGGGCGTCCTGTCGACCCCACCTTGATCTCTGGGCAGCAGGTACGCATGAAAGTCGACCTGTCGGGTGCAAAGGACAGCGTGAAGATCGTGCGCCTGACGGATGGCTCGATCGCCTATGTGATCAAGCGCCTGGGCAAAGGGTCGGACCGCCTGGTGACTCCCGAGGAATTCGCCCGCCTCTACTACGAGCAGCAGACCGAGGAGCACGGCTGGTGGGGCAACATCCTGCACTTCCTTTTCAACACCACGAGTCCGATCGGGATTGCCTGGGTGAGCCTGGGCTTGGCAGGACAGGCGATTTTCATGGGGCGGATGCTGGTGCAGTGGTTCGTCAGTGAGAAGAGCAAGCGCTCAGTCATTCCCGTTTCCTTCTGGTGGATGAGCCTGGTGGGCTCGACCATGCTGCTCGTTTATTTCATCTGGCGGCGGGATATTGTCGGCATCCTCGGCAATCTTACGGGCTGGATCGTTTACGTGCGCAATCTCGTCCTCATCCACCGCTCGCGCAGCTAGGCTCCGCCAAGCGATAACTCGCAGCTGTGCGCGGCAAAGCCCGCGCCAAACGACGTGAGCCATAAACGGCGGTCATCCGGGTTGGCCTGGTTCAGGCGATCCTCCAGCGCCAGCAACACTGACGGGCTGCTGAGGTTGCCAAAAGCGCGGAGGGCGCGGCGGGTTTCGTCCAGCTTGAAGTCCGTGAGCGTAGCCTCCAACGCATCGATCACATCCTTGCCGCCAGTATGGGCGATGATCTGGTCGGGATCGACGCTCCGGCGCGCGAAAAGCTGCTCGACAGCCTGCGCCGCCACCTGAGGCACCTCGCGAGCGAGCTGGTTGCGAAGTTTGCCCCCGGCATTAACGAACCGTATTTTTTCCCGCTCCGCCGGGATGTGGAGCGAGCGAAAATTCGTGGCCTGCCATTGTGTCCCCCGGGGTGTCTGTCTCCAAAGAGAGGCGCTGGCCCCGTCTCCGAAAAGACAGGCGCTCACCAGCACGCCCGCATCGTCGTCGAGATAGAAGGCGGCGGAACAGACCTCCACCGCGATCACTGCGACGAGCGCGTCGGGATTGGCGGTGAGGAAACACTGGGCGGCATGGAGCGTGGGCAGCGCCGCGCCGCAGCCGAGGCCGGTGACGTCGTTCAGATAGGCATCGGAGCGAATGCCGAAACGCTCCGCCACATAACTCGATACGCCCGGGCAGAGATAGCCGGAGCAGGTGCAGACAAACAGGGCGTCGAGTTCCTGCGGCTGGACGTCGACAGCGCGGCAGGCTTTCTCCAGGGCGGCGGTGGCGAGCGGCGGCGCCTCGCGCTCGAAAGCGTGGTTCAGTCCCTCGGCGTCCAGATGGAAGAGCTCGCGGGGACGGATGGCAAAATGGCGCGTGTCGACGCCGGAGTCCCCCTTCAACACCGTTTCCATGATCTTGCGTCCACGGCGGGAGAGATGAGCCATGGCGTTTTCAGCCACCAGGGCCTCCCAGCTTTCCAACTGGGTGAAACGTGCTTCCGGAAATGCGCTGACAAGGGATTGGAGATACATCGGAGTTAGCGGAGAAGGTGGAAGATCGCGCCGTACGGCAGAAGCCGCGAAGCGGTGGAGAAGAACGCCCGTCCAGGCGCAGAGGTCAAGAAGGGATGCAGGATGCGGGCGAATTTCATGCGGGACGAGAACCGGGATTTCAGGGTCCGCGACGCCCGGGAGATCGCATCGTCCCAACGGAGCTCGCCCCGGGCAAAGCTCGCGAGGATCGGCGCGGCAATCGCGGCGGATTCCAGAGCCATCGACATTCCATTTCCCGAAAAAGGCGGAATCATGGCCCGGGCGTCCCCAAGGGAGAGCCGTCCCGGATGCTCCGCCTGCCAGCCCAGCCGGAAGCCCGCGATCGCCGAGCGGGAATCCTCCCTGGCCACGGCCTCGCGAAGGCGATTGCGAAGAGTCCCCAGTCCGCCCAACTCGACATAGCGATCGAGAATCTCCAAGCCGGAAATCTCCCGGCTCAGCCGGAAAAGGCCGCAGACATTCACGGTGTCTCGGGCGATGCGGGCCAGGCCGACATAGCCATTGGACCCGACGTGCATTTCGAGGTCGCTTTCCATGGGCAGCGCGTCGAAATGGCACTTCAAACCAATCCAATCACCGGGCTGGGGCAAACGCCCGGAACACCACACCCTGCCCTCTTTTTCACCCCCCGTGATCCGTGAGCGCGTAAAGACTCGTCCTCCGGTATCAGTCAATAATCGATGCAATCTCTCGTCGAGACGATACCGGGAAATGCCCCGCGCTGCCACGGGCAGGCGTCCGCTGTAAAGGCGGTTCTCTCCCCGGTACCAGGCGTGGGTCTGAAGCTTTTCGGCGTCTTTCAGTTCGCCGTCGATTCCAAGTTCCCGAAGCGTTTCGTCAGAAACTCCGCTGATGAATTCCCCGCAGACGCGATGACGCGGATAGCTCCCGGCCTCGTGCAAATCAACGGGCACCCCGTGTTTGCGCAGGGCGATGCCCAGCGAGAGCCCGGCAAGACCGCCTCCGGCAATGGTGACGGTCTTCATCGTCGCACGGCGGCAAATCGAATGGAACCTCTCCAGTCGATCGTCTCGCGAATCTCCCATTGCGGGCCGAGCTTGAGAAGACGAGCCAGCTCCCCTCGCCTGAAACCGGCTCGGATGCTTGCAGGCATGTCGTGGCGGGTCACTCTCCCGACCAGGGGCCACATCAGACGGGCCAGCAGCATCGAAAGACGCGAGCGACAGGGTTCGCAGACGAAGATCGCGCGGAAGTTATTCAGTCGAGAACCGAGCATGCCAAGTTGGTTATCCGAAAAGTGATGAATGATCATGCCCCCTAGAAGGACATCCGCTGAAATACGCGGCAGGAGGTCAAAGAGGTTGCCTTGAATCCAGGAAAACTCTCCGCGCAAGTCGGCAGGCCGTGATTGCAAGTCCATCGCCGTCAACGGCATGGAGGGGTACCTGCGATGGATTGCGGCGGAAAGCTCTCCGTCCCCCGCCCCGATCTCGACCAGACGGACGACACCTGACGGCAGGAGGTTTCGGAGGCAACACAAGAACCATATCTGGTTCCCCATCAGCCAATTAATCAGCCGCAAATCCTTCCGGCTCCGGATCGCCTCGGGGTCCCGGGGGTCGAGGTTGTCGAGAAGCTCGGATTCAACGACTCTGGTGATTGCCATTAGCCACTCTCCCGCATATCGTGCCACACTTGCAAAAATGAATTCGTCGTCTCAACCCATCATCTATCTCGATAACAACGCCACCACGCAAGTGGACCCCGCTGTGTTCGATGCGATGATGCCCTGGCTGCGCGATGAATACGGCAACCCATCCAGCGTCTACGGACTCGGCCGCCGCGCCGCCTCGGCACTCGACACGGCCCGCGAACAGGTCGCATCCCTGATCAGTTCGACGCCGGAGGAGATTCTTTTCACGAGCTGCGGATCGGAATCGATTAACTCCGCCATCCTCTCGGCGGCCTCCATCGACCCCGACAAGACGCACATCATCACCACGGGGGTGGAGCATAGCGCCACGATCAAACTTTGCGAACACCTCGCCCGCCGTGGTTACGAGATCACCTGGCTGCCGGTGAATTCCTCCGGGCATCTCGATCTGGAGAAGCTCGCCAAGGCGATCCGGCCAGACACAGCACTGATGACTCTGCTCTGGGCGAACAATGAAACCGGCGTCCTTTTCCCGGTTCACGAGATCGCCCGGATCACCAATGAAAAGAAGGTGCCGCTCCACATCGACGCCGTGCAGGCGGTGGGCAAGCTGCCGATCGGAGCCAGCGAGCTCGGAGTGCAGTTCCTCTCCCTTTCCGGTCACAAGCTGCACTGCCCCAAGGGCGTGGGTGCACTCTACGTGAATCGCCGCATGCGCTTCACCCCGTGGCTGCGCGGCAGCCAGGAAAACGCCCGGCGCGGCGGCACTCAAAATGTCGCGTCCATCGTCGGGCTCGGTAAAGCTGCGGAGCTCGCCGCGACCCATCAGGAGGAGGAGCGCACACGCGTGAGGGAGTTTCGCGACCGCTTTGAGAATGCCATGCTCACACAGGTCCCCGGCACCGAGGTCAACGGAGATCGCGAGAATCGCCTGCCCAACACCTCCAGCCTTTCCTTTGAAGGGATCGAGAGCGAGGGCGCGCTGATGCTGCTCGACGACCAGGGCATTTGCTGCTCTGCGGGATCGGCCTGCACCAGCGGGTCGGTGCATCCCTCTCACGTGCTCAAGGCCATGGGCTTTTCCAATGATCGCGCCCGCAGCAGCCTGCGTTTCTCCTTCGGTCGATTTAACTCCGATGCGGAGATCGACCGGGCGATCGAAGTCGTTCCGGCCATCGTCGAAAAGCTGCGCAAGCTCAGCCCGGCAGGAAGCCCCGTGCTGGCCGCCCGCGAATAAACGGACCTGCCTCGGGCCAGTTGCGGTCGCGTCAGGATGCCTGATGCGACCGATGCATCTCCGCGCTCGGCACCCACACATAGTCCATGCCTGCCGCCTTGGCCGCCGTAATGCCGGTCGGGCTGTCCTCGAAAACGACGCAGGCCGAGGCCTCGACCTGGATGCGTCTGGCCGCTTCCAGGAACGGATCAGGAAACGGTTTGCCTCGGGAGTAATCCTCGGAGCAGACAATAGCGTCGAACATCTCGAGGATGCCGAGGGCGTTGAGAGTGGCCTCGACCAGTAGACGATGCCCGCCCGAGGCGATGGCCATCGGCTTTACCCCATGCATGGACTTTGCGATATCGAGCACGGGTTTGATGGGCTGAACTGCGGCGATCTGCTCAAGGTAATAGCTCTCCTTGCGGTGAACAGTTTCCGCGACATCCATGGTGTAGCCAAACTGCTCGTTCAGGTTTTCCACGATCACCGCCGTCGGCTTGCCGCCCCATTGATAAAACAGGTCCTCGGGAATTTCGCCGCCCATTTCCTTCACCGCCTTGGTCCAGGCAATGAAGTGAATCGGCATGGAATCGGCAATCGTGCCGTCGCAATCAAAAATGTATCCGTCGAAAGAGCGCGCGGGAATCTCAAGAACCATGACGGACTTCATGAGTATCCGGCCGGGAGTGCCTCGTCACGGGAATTTGGCAGACCGTAATTGCGTTTCGATGCGGTCCGCCGTATAGGACTGCAAATATGAGTCTCAAGTCTCTGGGACGATTCTTGCACGAGAACCCGTTCGTTATCCTTCTCGGCGCACTCCTGATCATGATGCTCGGCGCACCTTTTGCGCCGCATATCGGTCGCATCTTTTTCAGGGATTCCAAGGACGCCTCACTTGCCCCCTTCATTCTCATCCTCACGGTGGGTGCAGCATGGGCGATCTGGCCCACAGCCAAGAATCGCGCCCTGACCATTGTCCTCGGCGGGCTCATGCTGGCGCTGCTTTACCTGAGCACCGTTTTTGTCCAACAGCAGTCCTTCGTCGCGATCCATCTGGTGGGACAGTCGCTTTTCCTCGGTTACGTCATCGCTGTCGTGATGCGAGATGTCTTTGAGGCTCCGATCGTTGACGGCAATATCCTCTGTGGAGCAGCCTGCCTTTATCTGCTGGTCGGGGTACTGATGGGCTTTCTCTACTGCCTGGTGGAGATGTTCCTTCCCGGAGCCTTTACCGTGACCAATCTGGACGGCCGTCCGACGCAAACCAGTCTGGTCGTGAATCCGGGCTGGCTGGTTTATTTCAGCTTTACCACCCTCACCTCTGTGGGCTTCGGAGACATCCTGCCGACGAGCGAAATCACTCGAAGTCTTTCCGCCTTTGAGGCAGTCGTAGGACAAATCATGGTCGTGGTGATGATGGCCCGTCTGGTGGGTCTCCACGTTGCGCAGATCAGCTCCGGGACCAAGAAGAAGATCGTCCTGGAGACCGAGGACAAAAAATAAAGCGGCGGCACCCTGAGGTACCGCCGCCTGGAAAGAGTTTTGCCCTGCTCGTGCCGTTCTGACGCATATCCCGTTCCCCTATGATTAGGGTGGATGACCGCCAGACAGCGCTCTGACTTCCAGTGAAGGCATGTCATCACACCGCCCGGCCAAGCCTCCGGGACGATTGTATTTATCGGATCGGGAGTTTGCGCCGTGTAATCGCGAACACAGCAGGGCAAAGTCGCTGCCCGCCTTTCAGCGGGCAAAACCTGTTAAAATGTCGGAAGAACTATTCGCGAAACTCCGCCCCGAGATCGGCCTTGAGCTTGTCCCTCAAGCGGCTGACCGAAGCAGTAACTTCGTCGCTGTTGAGCGTCCGCTCGGGAGCGCGGAATGTCAAGGAGATCGCAACAGATTTCCGGTCAGCGGGGAGCTTCGCCCCGGTCGCATCGCTGAAGACATCGAAGGGCTCGATGTCCACCAGGAGAGCCTCGCGAGCGGCCTGAAGCGTCTTCTCGATCTCGCCGTAAGGCAAGGTCGCTGGAACGACGATGGCGATGTCACGGGTGGTTGCCGGATACTTCGGAATCTCGCGGTAAACCGGAGAGGCCGGAATGGACTGCAACGCCGCAAGATCAATCTCGGCGACGAGTACGGACTCGCGTGCATCGAGTTTGCGAGCGGCGGCGGGCGACAGCTGGCCGATCAGGCCCAACGCCTTGCCGTTGGCGGAAACAGTCGATACCAGCGCGAGATCGCCCTGGGCATCAGCTTTCTTCCACTCGAGTTCGGTCGGAACCAGCGTGGCGATGATGCCTTTGAGGTTCCACCAGTCGAAGGCTTTGGCTGCCCCATCCCGCCAGGAGCTGGCGCGGCTCTGGCCGGTAAGTGCGATGGCGAGCGTGGGACTTTCCTCGCGACCCTTCGCGTGGAAAGTGCGGCCGATTTCAAACAAGGCCACCGACGCCGCGCCGTAGCGGAGATTGCGCTCCACCGCAGCCAAGAGCCCCGGGATGAGGCTGCTGCGGAGAAACGACTGATCCTCGCCCAGCGGGTTCTTGAGTTTGATCGCTTCGGCCTCGCTCCACACGGATGCGGGAGACACCAGCGTGCTTGTGCGGGCTTCGCTCAGGCCCAGCCCGGCGAGGCGACCGCGCAGGCGGATCTGGAAATCGTAGGAGGCATCGGCCTTTGTCGGCTCTGCGGGATTCGCGGAAACCCTGGACGGGATACGGTCAATACCGACAACGCGCGCCACCTCTTCCACGAGGTCCACCTCGCGGGTCAGATCGAGGCGATGGCTCGGGATTCCCCAGGTTGTCGAGGTTTCGAAAACCTCCTGGGCAGTCAGTCCGAGGCCAGAAAGGGCCGAGGCGATTTCATCCGCCGTCAGCTCCAGGCCGAGCAGCGCATTGACTTTCCCCTGTCGGAGAGCCACCGGGGCCGGAGCCTGGGGCTCTTTTCCGGAAACCTCCACGGAACCGACAATCGTGCCTCCTGCCAGCTCAAGAATGAGCTGCGTAGCGCGAGCCGAAGCAGCCAATACGCCAGCCGGATCGATGCCGCGCTCGAAGCGGTAGCTCGAATCACTGTGCAAATCGAGGCGGCGACCCGTGCGGCGTACCCCGCTGGTCTGGAAAATCGCGCTCTCCAGGAGAATCTCGGTAGTCGTCTCGGTCACACCGGATTCCTCTCCACCCATCACGCCTGCGAGAGCCAAAGCGCGGTTGGAATCCGCTATGACAAGATCATCGGCGTTCAGCGTGTATTCGCGTCCATCGAGAGCGAGGAACTTCTCCCCTTCCCCGGCGAGGCGCACCTGAATGTCGCCGTTCACCTTGGCCGCGTCGAAGGCGTGGAGCGGCTGGCCGATCTCCAACATGACGAAGTTCGTCACGTCGACGACGTTGTTGATGGAGCGCAGTCCCACGGACTCAAGGCGCTGACGCAGCCAGTCCGGGCTCTGGCTCACCTTGACGCCTGAAATGCGCTGAAGTGTGTAGAACGGGCAGCGCTCCAGATCGCCAATGCGTCCGTCGCGTTCTGTCGTCTGCGGCGCAGCCGGGCGCGTCCACTTGAGCGGCTGGCTTGTAAATGCCGCAACCTCACGCGCGATGCCGACATGGCTAAGCCAGTCGGGGCGATTCGGCGTGATCTCGATCTCAAAGGCCGTCTCCGGCGGAAAAAGCGTGGCAATGGGCTGACCGACGGGGGCGTCGGCAGGCAGGATCAGGAGTCCGTCGGCATCTGCGGCGAGCGAAAGCTCCTTGGCGCTGCAAAGCATGCCTTCGCTCTCCACTCCACGGAGCTTGCCCACCTTGATCTTGAAATCACCCGGCAAAACGGCGCCCGGAAGCGCGAGCGGCACCTTGTCGCCCACCTTGAAGTTCTTCGCTCCGCAGACGATCTGGCGCGGATGGCCAGAACCATCGTCCACGCGGCAGACGCTCAGGCGGTCGGCGTTCGGGTGCTGGGTCGCTTCGAGGATCTGGGCGATGACGACCTTGGGGAAATCCGCCCCGCGCGTCGCGATCGTGCCGACCTCCAGCCCCGTACGGGTTAGAAGCGTGGCGAGTTCCTCGGGCGTGCCCGTCCAGTCGACGAATTCACGCAGCCAATTCAGAGAAATATTCATAGAGCAGAGAACTGCTTGAGAAAGCGAAGGTCGTTTTCCACGAGCATGCGAATGTCCGGCACCTGGGCCAGATTCATCGCCAGGCGGTCGAGGCCGAAGCCAAAGGCGAAGCCGCTGACGACATCGGGATCGAAGGCCCGGTCGCCGCGCTTCTGGCAGATCGCCTCGAAGACAGCGGGGTCAACCATGCCGCAACCGGCGAGTTCCATCCATTTCCCGCCAAGCGACTTGGCGCGGATGTCGATCTCGTAGCTGGGCTCGGTGAAGGGGAAGAAATGCGGACGGAACCGCACCTCGGTTTCGGAGCCGAAGAGCTGGCGGAAGAAATACTCCGTCGTGCCCTTGAGGTCGGCCACTGAGACATTGCGATCCACGTACAGGCCCTCCATCTGGGTAAACTGGGCGAGATGCGTGGCGTCCACTTCGTCACGGCGATAGGCCGCTCCCGGGGCGATGATGCGCACCGGCGGGGCCTGGTTTTCCATGACGCGGATCTGGACGGTCGAGGTGTGCGTGCGCAGCAACCGGCCATCCGGGAGATAAAAGGTATCCTGCTCGTTGCGAGCCGGGTGATCCGGCGGGGTATTGAGGGCATCGAAGCAATGCCACTCGTCCTCGATATCCGGGCCTTCCGCGACGGCAAAGCCGAGACGGCGGAAGATGCGCACGGCGCGATCGAGCAAATGCGTCAGCGGGTGCAGCGCACCCTGCTCGGCCGGAATGCCGGGAAGAGAAATGTCGACGCGGGAAAGAGCCGCCGCATCGGCTTGGGAAGCCAGGGCCTGCTCGCGCTCCTCCACCCGGGAGGTGACGCTTTGGCGCAATTCATTGAGCGCCTTGCCAAAGCGAGGACGATCCTCCTTGGCGACGTGACGCATGCCCTCGCTGAGTTTGGTGATTTCCCCCTGCTTGCCAAGGTACTTGACCTTGAAAGCGTCGAGGGAACTGCGGTCGCCTACCGTTTCGATCTCGGCCAGCGCCGCAGCCTGTAACGAAGCAATTTCCGCTTCCATCTACGTATGATCAGGACGCGCAAAAACCCAGACAGGCTCGTGGCTCGTCTGGGTTTTGCACGAAAACCTAAATACTAGGCGGCGGCCGGAGCCTTGGCGTCGTAAGCAGCCTTCGCCTGGGCGACGATCTGCTTGAAGGTTGCCTCGTCCGTCACGGCGAGATCAGCGAGGACCTTGCGGTCGAGCGTGATGCCGGCGGCCTTGAGGCCTTCGATGAAGCGGCTGTAGGTGATGCCCTCTGCACGCACGGCGGCGTTGAGACGGGTGATCCACAGGGCGCGGATATTCCGCTTCCGGGTCTTGCGGTCACGATAGGCCCAGTATTTGGCCTTCATGCGCGCATCCTTGGCGTAGCGGAAGAGCTTGGAACGACGACCGCGGTAACCCTTGGCGTCCTTGATGACCCGCTTGCGACGAGCGCGGCTGGCGGGCGAGTTTGTTGCACGTGGCATTTTTTCTTCCCGAGGCTGTGAGACCTCGAGCTCCTTGGAACCAGCTGTTTTATTTTGCGATCCGGGGACTCACCAGTTCCGTAATCCCCACCCGGAGGCGGGGAAGTCCATCGGATCGATGCTACTTACGCAAACGGCAGATTTGCCTTGATGCGGGCCACATCGGTGTCGTGCACCACTGCGGCTTTAGACAGCTTGCGTTTCCGCTTGGCTGACTTGCACTCAAGCAAATGCCGGCGGCTGCTGCGCGTACGAATCACCTTTCCTTTGGCGGTGACCTTGAAGCGCTTGGCAACCGATTTGCGCGTCTTGCTGCGTGCGATTGGCTTTGGCATGGGAAGGTGTGGAAACTAGCTGTTCTGTACCGAGTAGCAAACAAATTCTTTCACCCCGAGCTGGAGGGAAAGAATGCTCTCTCCTCTGGCCCGAGGAGGTCTATATCTCGGGCGGCGCCACGGCGGCCGGTACCAGAATGGCGTCCGTCATGCCGTGGATGAGCTTTTTGTCATCCGGGACGATCGTGGTCAGAGCACCGCCGCATGTCGTTTCCGACTCTCCGACGAAGTAATACGGGCAGAGCCGCACCCGACCGCGCATCCGGCGCAGTTCACCGGTGTTTTCATCGAGGTAATCGTGATTCACCAGACGACCGGGGTGGAACTGCTGGAGGATGTGGGGGCGACTCTCGTAATCCGCCAGAGCTGCCTGCAACTCGTGCTGCCATTGTGCCTGCGGAAGGTCCTGGGCCACAACGACTCCTCGCGAACCCCAGGCAGTCTCGGAGAAGCCACTGATCTTGAGAATAAGCGAGCGTTGCTTCTGGCTGAACTTGCCAACTTCCTCCCAGGAATGCACATCGAGGCGAGGCAGCACGGCATGAAACGGCAGCGGTTCCGGATTGGCCAGCCATGTGTAGGGAATGACCTTGCGCAGGGCGAGCAGGTTGCGTTCGCCCAGCTCGCGCAACCAGAATTGCTCCAGCGGCTTGAGCCAGAACAGGGCAAACCAGAGCTTCTCCTCCAGGTAGGTTTTGAACGGTGGCGTCACATGGACCTCGCCCGCGAGAGCCATTTCGCGAAGCTGGGTCGACGAGCGGACATTCGCCAGGTCAAAAAGCTCAAAGAACCGGTAGACATTCTTTTGCCAGTCGTCCCGGGGCGCATCCTCCACCACCCGCCAGCTGCCGATCTGGCTGTGCGTTTTGTTGAGACGGGCGGAAAGCCATTCCATCTCCGGGCGATAGGTCGAAGCCTCCTCCGAGACAACGATATCGCCGCCCGGCAGGATCGAGGCAAAGCCGTCGAGCATTCCCTCGGGGCCGCCCAGGATCGTCTCCCCCTGCCCGGCGTAAACCTCGGCCAGCCATGCGGTGAGCCCGATGCCTCCTGGTACGTTGTCCAGCTCGGCAATGACGAAACCGTCGTCCGTCAGGATGATATCCGGCCGAATGACCCTCGGGGTATCCATCGCGAAAATCTTCTCTCTCTGGATCGCCACCAGATCAGCGGGTTTGCCCCGCTCCAGGAGATCGGCAATCCAGGAGGGCTGCCTGCCCGCAATGCTGAAGCGGTAGAGCTGATTGCACGCGCGGACAAATTTGGTCAGGCGATAGCCCAGCTTGTTGAGCTCCTCGACAAAATCCTCATCCAGGGGGAAGGCGGAAGGCGCGACGCGCCAGGACTTCTCATGAAAAAGCCCGCCCTCCGGCAGGGCGTCCCGAATGCTTTGGGCCGTGGAAAGCGTGCTCATATGAGGTAACGAAGCGACTGGCGGATCAACTCCTCGGCATCCCCGGCAGCCGCTGGCGTCTTGTCGAGAACCTGCTTGACTGCCTTGTGCGCGTCGACCTGCTTGTAGCCAAGAGAAATCAGGGCCAGCACGGCGTCGTGAATGGCATGGTCGCGCAAGCCCGGGGCATTCTCTGCGCTGGCCGCTTCCCATTCCGCGGCCACGCCAACCTTGTCTTTCAACTCCAGCACCATGCGCTCGGCCGTTTTCTTTCCCACCCCGCTGATGCGGGAAATGGCGACGATATCCCCGGCCACGACCGCCGCCTTGAAGGACTCGACACTCATTCCGCTGAGCACGGCCAGGCCCATCTTGGGGCCGACGCCAGTGACGTGATTAACGAGCAACCGAAACAGATCCCGCTCCCCGGCCGTGACAAAACCGTAAAGGACATGAGCGTCCTCCCTCACCGCGAGATGCGTGAGGATGCGGGTCTTCGTTCCGACCTGGGGCAGCTTCTCAAAACTTGATAGCGGAATCATGACATGGTAGCCGACTCCATGAACATTGATAACGAGGTGCGTAGGCAGGGCCTCGGCGAGTTCGCCTTCCAAAAATGCGATCATGATCAAGGCTCCCTGTAGCAGACATCTCCAAAAACTCAAATCCACTATCGCGGTACTCGTCATTACCGTGACCGCCGCCTCGGCTGCGGATGAACCGTGGCGGCTCCTGATTGAGCCCAACTTCGAGCGCCATGATGCCGAGTGGCCTATCCCGGGAGCAGAGCGCACCGTGCTGGTCCCAGCGCGTCTGATCAAGGACGAGCTGAAGCCGCTCAGCCGCGGCGAGGTCAAGGAACTGAATGTCACCCGCAAGGATATCCTGGCCCAAGCCCTCCCCGCAGCCTCCGAGGTGCTCAAGGGGTTGAAGCCAAATTACGTGCGCGATGCCAATGGCGTCATCGTCTACGCCGCACTGCAATCCGACAGTCCTCTCACCGCCTCGGCCGTGCTGGCGCCGGAGTTCTCCACGATGTTCGACAAGAAACTCGGCCCCGAGGTGCTGGTCGCCATTCCCTCGCGGTATTCCATCTACGTATTTCCCAAGCTCTCATCCGTCGCCCAGGAGATGGCGGAAACCATCATCCTGGAATACGAGGCCTCCCCCTACCCGGTCTCCCGGGAGCTTTTTTCTTTTGTGAAGGGTCGTTTCGTCGCCGTCGGGCGTTACCGCTGAAAAATCATGATACAAGACATCTCTGAAGTCCTTTTCGACGAGGCAACCATCCTCCACCGGCTCGACACCCTGGCCCGGAAGATCTCTGCGGAATACGAGGGCAAGGATCTCACCGTGGTGGCGCTGCTGACTGGCAGCGTGATCTTCATGGCGGATTTATTGCGCCGCATTCCGCTGCCTCTCCAGGTCGACTGCCTGGCCGTTTCGAGCTATCATGGAACTCAAAGCAAGGGCACGGTGACCTTTCGCCAAACTCCGGTAGCCGATCTGAGCAACCGCCATGTCCTGATCCTCGATGACATCCTGGACACCGGGATAACCCTGCGGACGGTGCTGGATCATTTTGCCAAGGACAAGACCATCCTGAGCCTCAAATCCTGCGTGCTCCTGCGCAAGCTGATCGAGCAGCCGAGAAAGGCCGAGGCGGATTTTGTCGCCTTCGACATTCCGAACGCTTTCGTCGTCGGCTATGGTCTCGACTACAACGAACGCTACCGGAATCTTCCGCTGGTGGGAGTCCTCAGTCCGGAGGCGATTACTCGCTACGCGAAGGAATAACCCGCCTCGCGAACGCCCTAAAGCGTCGGCGTAAGGGCAAAGGTGTAGTAGGCGGCAACCCCGGCGGAAACAAATGCCAGGGCGGCAAGCACGTAAAGAGCCATGCCAGCGATGTCCTTCTTCTCGACATTCCGAGGAATGGGCGAGGTGCTGATAAAGTTTGCCGGGCGGGCGCTTTGCTGGGCGACCTCTGCCATCTTGCTCGATTTGCTCGAGGGCAGCGGCTGGGAGGCGCCGCTCTCTTCCTCCCCCTGGTACACGGCCGGGATGCGACCGAAACGAATCTCGTCGCCGTGCTTCAGGATGGAGTCGGTCACCTGCTCTTCGTTGACGAAGGTGCCATTGGTCGAGCCAAGGTCATGCAGGTGGTACTCGCCGTTTTCAAGAACGAGCTCCGCATGATGGCTCGATACCGAACCATCATCGATTTGCAGGGCGTTGTCGGCCAGGCGACCTACCGTAATCTTGTCCTCGGTAAGATCGTGGGAAATCTTGTTCTCCTCCGAGAGAAAGACCTGAATCTGGGGCATGGCGTACTACTAGGCGGAATTCTTGTGCCGGGCAACCTCTTTGGAGAACTCGGCAAAGAAATACGACGCATCGTGCGGCCCGGGTGAGGCCTCCGGGTGATACTGGACGCTGAAGGCTGGCTGTTCCTTGTGGCGCAACCCGGCGACAGTGCCGTCATTGAGATTCACATGGGTGACCTCGACATCGCCCGGCAGCGAGTCCGGATCGACCGCGTAGCCGTGGTTCTGCGAGGTAATGGCCACCTTGCCCGAGCGGAGATCCTGCACGGGCTGGTTCGCCCCGCGGTGGCCGAACTTCAGCTTGAATGTCTTGCCTCCCAGGGCGAGCGCGAGGATCTGATGCCCAAGGCAGATGCCAAAGATCGGCTTCTTGCCGACGATCTCCCGTACCGTGGCGTGAGCATACTCAAGAGCCGCCGGGTCTCCGGGGCCGTTCGAGAGAAAGACGCCGTCAGGGTTCTGGGCCAGCACCTCCGAGGCCGGAGTGGAGGCCGGGACGACGGTAACGTCGAACCCATGCCGCCGCAGCGAGCGGAGGATGTTCTTCTTCATGCCGAAGTCATAGGCGACGATCCGGTGCTCGGCCGGGGGCAGTTCCTCAAAGATATTTCCCTTTCCGTCCATGACGACCTTTTGGGAGAATTCCGCCTTGGCGCAAACCCACTTGCCGCTCTGGAGGGAATTGGGGTCCCACTGGTAGGATGCCGACGGCGTTACCTCCTGGACGAAATCGATGCCGTCATAGGAAGCCTCGCGGGCCATGCGTACGGCGTCCTCGTCGGAAACCTCGCCAACGATAATGGCTGCGCGGAGCGAACCGCCGGTGCGCAGTTTGCGTGTGAGGGCGCGCGTATCGATGCCTTGGATGCCGGGAATGCCGTTTTTCTCCAGATACTCAGGCAGCGTGCTCTGGGCTCGCCAGTTGCTCGGGATGGCGCTGAGCTCCTCGATGACAAATCCGCGCACGTGAGGCGTCTCGCTCTCCACATCGGTGAAATTGATGCCGTAGTTGCCAATCAACGGATACGTCATGGCGACGATCTGGCCACGATACGACGGATCGGTCAGGATTTCCTGATACCCGGTCATGGAGGTGTTGAAACAGATTTCCCCCGCTTGGTTTACCTTCGCGCCAAATGATTCGCCCCGAAAAATCGTCCCGTCTTCCAAGGCCAAAACCGCTTTCGTCATAAAGGGATATGAAAGCGGCAATCCGGCGGTACGAAAAGGGGATTTTTGCACCCGATTTTATGCTCCGGAAAACCTCTCCCCCCCGCACGGAGAGTTCGTCGTTGTCAGAGCCCGTGATCGGGTCTACCTTGGGAGCAATCGAGTTCCGCCATGAGGAATCGTGAGTCCAACTATCATCGAGCGCAGGCGACCATTCCCGGTGCAGCGCCCGATATATCAGCAACCTGAGACATCCAACGCCATGAGCAATCCCATACCTGAAGAAATCGGCACGACCTCCACGGAATTCGACGAAACGCCGCCTCCGGCCTGCAAATGCGTCGAGGGAGCAAAGAGCGCCTACGCCGCCAGCCGCAAATACGTGCGGGAGAATCCCCTGCCAGTCATCGCCGGGGCTTTCGCACTGGGGCTCGGACTCGGCTACCTGCTGAGCCAACGCGAAGAAAAGGAAAAAGACACGGCTCAGGCGGCCCGCGACCTTCTCGATACGGCCTACTCCGAACTGCGGGAAAAGCTCCCCCAGTTGAAACAGCGGTACGCCGAAACGCAGTCCAACCTTGTCGGGCAAGCCCAGGCTCTCGGCAGCAAGCTGAAATGGTGGTAAGATATGAGCGCCTCAATCGATGATACTCTCGGCAAGGGGGTGCAGAACGCCTGCAAGGCGCTCGATGCCACTTGCAAAGATTGCGAAGAGCAGATCCGTAGCGCTCCCCTCGCCGCTGTGGTGGTCGCAGCGCTGATCGGCTACGTCCTCCACTTTCTGCCCATCGGGCTGATCGTCCGGCTCAAGATCCGTATCTTCCTGGCTTTGTTAAAACCGGCGCTGCTTCTCTTCGGAGCCTACAAGCTCTATGAGTTCATCGCCGCCCAGGTGCAGGCCAACTCCCGGCCGCTGGTCGAGGGCGCCCACGAGCCGGTGATCGATTCGCCCACCGGCCCCGCCGCTTAACAAAACATCCTGCGGTGGAATTCCGGAAAGGCGGCCAGCGTCAGGCCGCCTTTCTTTTTTTCCCCGGGCGTGGATTCCCGGGAACAATCGGCTCAAGGGATCGCAGCGAAACCATTCCGACAATCCGCAGATCGCGATCCACGACGGGCATGTGCTCGACGCCCTGCTCGGTCATGATCTTTCGCGCTTCATCGGGAGACTGGTCCTCGTAGCAATAAATCGCCCGTCCCAACCCCATCTCCCCGATCGAGGTGGACTCGGGGTCATGGCCAAAGCGAGCCACTGAGCGATCCGGGTTCGGATCATCGATCCTCCCCACCAGGCGCTCATCCCGGGCCACGGGGAATTTTTTCGTCCCGAGCCTCCGCAGCTTGTCTCCTGCGGTCTTGGCCGACGCCGCCACATCGATCGCGGAGGGATGAGCCGAAGCCATATCCCTTACCCGTCCCTTGCTGTTGGACTTCGAGTTCTTCATACCAGCTGGAAACGGGGCTGCGCACGGCGGTGGTTCCCCGTTTTTACGCGCCCCCGGGCTTTTCGCATCGGGCCGGGGCACGATATCTCCATGGGGGAGCGTCCCGGCGACCGGGCTAAGCCGATTTCCCATCATGGAAACGACAACTTTTTTGCCGCGTATTGCCTTGTTCATTCGAGATGGAGAGATTCTCGGCCAGCTCGAGGAGATTCTCCGCGACCACTACTCCAGTCTGCTGGTCGTCACCGAGCGCGAAAAGCTCAGGGAAATCGACTCACCGATCATCGTGATCACCGACTCCATCGAGGAGGTCGCCCTGCTCAAGGACCTACCGCCAATCGACGGAACGGAGATACTGGTGATCGCCCGGGATGACGATGAGGAACTGCTCTCCGCCACGTTTGAAACAGGCGCAACGGATTACCTCGCCTACCCCTTCGCCCCGGCCGAGGTTGTTACCAAGACGGAGAAATACCTCATGCCGTTCCGGGACGAATAGGTTGCCACCTATCATCGCAGCCCGATCTTTCCATTGGAACTCGCTCCGCGCAGGTCGTAGTATCCCGACGCGTCATGGAAGATCGTGCAATGTCCATTTTTATCGTCGAAAATCACGAGGACACCCTCCAGTACCTGGGGCATTATCTTTCCATGGTCGGCCATACCGTGCGCAGCGCGCGCGACATGGCCTCCGCTCTCGATGACCTCAAGACCGCTCCGGCGGATGTGCTGATCTCCGATATCGGGCTGCCCGATGGAGACGGATGGGAACTGATGCGCCGGATCAAGGAAACCGGTCGCGTTCCCTTCGGCATCGCAATGAGCGGCTATGGCATGCGCTCCGACAAGGAAAAGAGCCTCTCGGCGGGATATCGCCATCATCTCGTCAAGCCATTCGGCCCTGATGAGCTGGAGGTCCTGCTGAAAGAGGCGGCTGCGGAGATCGCTCCTCGCTAGCATTTTCCTCCCACCCTCGGGCGAAAGCCTGAGCACCTTATCCGTAGCCTGCCCCGTGCGTTTTTCATACACGCGCATGGAATAGTCGGAACGATTTCCCAACAAAACGAAAGGAACACTATGCTTAGTTGGGCACTCACATTCTTGATCGTGGCACTGGTGGCGGCGGCACTCGGATTCAGCGGTATTGCTGGTTCGGCGGCCTGGATTGCCCAGGTGCTGTTTGGGCTCTTCCTCATCCTCTTCATCATCTCCCTGATCTTCCGGGGACGCCCTCCGGTGGCCTGATGTCCGAGGACGGAGTTTCCTTCCCCTTGCCGGGAGGCGAGGCTTGTCTTCCCACCGCAGAACTGTTGCTCTGGTAGCAATGGGCACGGAAGAGGACGCCTTGAAAGATCCGAACGGCGAGCACGAGCTTCAGCAGTTGCTCGATGCCCTGCCGGTCGGTCATCTCTCGGTGGACCGGGAAAATCTGATCCGGCGATGGAGCAAAGGCGCCGCCGCAATCTTCGGCTGGAACGCACATGAGGTCATGGGACAACCGATCCAGAAGCTGGTGGATTGGAACCGCCTGATCGGAAACGCCTCGGGCCTCGCTCTGGAGCAGGAGGCCGAAACGACCCGCAAATCCGGTGAACCCGTCGAGCTCAGGCTCCTCCATCTCGGCGATGCCAGCGAGGAAACTCTCATCCTTGCGGAAGACATCACGGAACAAAAGTTCCTGGAAAGAGCACTCCTCGAGGCGACAGAGCGCGAGCAGCGTCGCATCGGCCAGGAACTCCATGACCACCTCTGCCAGCACCTCCTGGGTGCAGCCTTTGCTGCCAAGGCCCTGGCCGGGGCGCTTGATCGCGACGGGTCGCGGCATGCTGCCGCCCTGCACGATCTGGCCCGGCTGATCAACGATTCCGTCACCCAGGCTCGCGACATTTCCCGCGGCCTTCATCCCGTGGAACTCGACTCCGCCGGGCTGATGTCTGCCCTTCAGGAACTCGCGACGAGGGCCAGCCACTCGGTGCGATGCGAGTTTCACTGTAAAAGCAGCATCCTGGTCGAGAATTCCGTCTCCGCGCGTAATGCCTACCGCATCGCCCAGGAAGCCGTGACTACCGCGATCCAGCAATCGCGACCGTCCCGCATCACGATCAACCTCTCCCGGAAAAACGATTCGATTTGCCTCGAGATTCTCGATGATGGAAAATCCGAGAGCGAGTTGACCAGGGAGCCATATGGGACCACCGTCCGCACCCTGCGCTACAGAGCCCAGGCCATGGGCGGCAGAGTCGACTTTCAATTCGATCCCGGCTCAGGCACCCGGGTGATTTGCACCTTCCCCAATCCTCATGAGCGAACTGAAATCAGACAAGACCACTGAAACGAAAAGGCGGGTGCTCATCGTCGACGATCATCCGGTTTTCCGGCATGGCATCACGGCGCTTATCAACGCGGAACAGGATCTGGAGGTTTGCGGCGAAGCCGCATCATCCCCCACCGCGCTCGAGGCCATGCGCACGCTCAATCCCGATGTCGCCCTGCTGGACATTTCGCTCCCGGGTACGAACGGCATCGAGCTGATCAAACTGATGAAAGCTGAGCAGCCCAAGCTGCCGCTCCTCATGCTCTCCATGCACGATGAATCGCTTTACGCCCTGCGCGCGCTCAAGGCGGGAGCATTGGGCTATGTGATGAAAGCCGAGGCTCTCACCCATGTCCTCGATGCCCTGCGCAAGGTCCTGAAGGGGGATATCTATGTCAGCCCGCGCCTCAGCGAACGGCTGATCTTTCAGGCGATCCAGACAGCCGACGGCGGCAGCGGATCACCGGTGGACCGGCTGTCGGATCGCGAACTCGAAGTGCTGGAACTCCTCGGTCGGGGCTTTGGCACCAAGGAGATCGCCGGGGAACTGCACCTCAGCGTCAAAACCATCGAGACGCATCGCGCCCACATCAAGGAGAAGCTCGGATTTCGCGACGCGGGCGAGATGGTTCGCTTTGCGATCGACTGGGTGGCCCAGGAGAAGGCTTAGGCCGGTTTCCAAAGCACCGCCACGGGCAGATCTGCAAAGGCCTGCGACAAGTCGAGCGCATCGCTCACCGCGATCTCCGCATCGGTCAGAACGTCGCGCCACAAGCCGCCCGGCAGACCGTCCACGTGATTTCCCTCCCAGGTCCGCCCCCAGGGAGTGTCGCCCAAGGCGGCGAAGAATCGCGGCACACAGACCACCAAATCCCCCCCGGCATGAGATCGCATGTAAGCAATAGCACGCTGGCGCAGGTGGCCTCGAATCTCAAGCGGCTGATATCCTCCCTCGCCAAACAGCGAGCGATGATCGCGCCGAAACCGCAGTAGGCGGCGAATGGTGAAGAGCTTCAGCCGCCCGTCCTCCAGATCGGGCAGCAATCCCTCCGCGCGCTCCTGTCTTACCTCCTCCAGCAGCCTGCGGCGCAGCAAATAATCGACCGGCCGGCGATTGTCGGGATCGACGAGGCTGAAATCCATCACCTCTGTGCCTTGATAGAAATCCGGCACTCCGGGCGAGGTGCATTTCAAGACGGTTTGGACGAGGGAATTATACCCTCCCAGCCGGGAGAGGCGCGTCGCAAATCTCCCGAAGCTCATGAGAAACTCCTGACTGATCCCGGGCTCCAGGATGGCCGAGATAAATCGCATCACGGCATCCTCCCAGGCGGCATTGGGTTCGGTCCAGCTGCTGTTAACCTTGGCTTCCTTGAGCGCCTTGGTCATGTACTCCTGTACTCGCGACACGAGGCTCTCGCCCCCGGTCTCTTCGATACCGCCCACCGGCCAGACGCCGGCGAGAGTCTGGTAGAGTAGATATTCCTCGTTGGTCGACGGCGCCACGGCGTCGTCGACCTTCGTTCGATGCCGCCGGTTCATTTGCGACCAGGCCCGAAGCGCCGCGTTCCAGTCTTCCGGGATTTCCGACAGCGCAACGAGACGCATTCGCGCATCCTCGCTGCGCTTGGTATCGTGGGTTGAGGTGGCCAGCAGGCAGTGCGGCCAACTGGCCGCCCGCTCCTGGTTGAGGCGATGAAATTCCTCGACGGAAATCCCGAACATGCCGGGGTTCCCGCCGACTTCATTGAGAGCGGCCAGGCGATTGTAAATATAGAACGTCGTGTCCTCGAGCCCCTTGGCCATGACGGGTCCGCTGCATTGCTGGAAGCGCATGACAAAGTCGACATGCGCCCGGCGTTGCTCGTCGGTCAGACGCTCAGGCAGCTTGAGCAGAAGAATGCCCCGGAGAAAGTCGAAGACAGCCTTCTCGATGGACGGGTTTCTCCGCCGGGCGGCCATGATGGCTCGCAGGACGACCTTTTCATCCTGGGGGGAAACGACTCCGTCTTCACTGATGTAGGTCCGGTAAACCGGAAAACAGGCGATCACCTCCCCGACGGCATACGCCAGGGTGTCGTGCGTCAGATCGCGAAAGTCGCGATGCAGTTCGGACAACTCATCCAGCCGCCGCCCCAGAGAGGCAATCTCGCTCCGGAGTAGCATCTCCATCGCCAGCTTTTTCTTGGCATAGACCAGATCGGGATAAACCAGCTCCTCTCCGGTAAAGCGGGAATAGAGGCGGTCGAAAGCCTTCTGGTTCCGTGCATCGACAAGTACCTGTACGGTCTGGTTGGCAAATTCATAGCCAGTGGTCCCATGCACCGGCCAGTCGGCAGGCAATACCTCCCGGGACAAGTCCAATATCTTCTCCACCACCAGATAAAGCGGTTTTTCCTGCTCCGACCCGGCCATCCGGCGAACGCGATCCTGCAGCCTCTGCACGTACTCGCGGGGATTCCACAAGCCGTCGATATGGTCGATCCGCAGCCCAGTGACGTCTCCCCTGGCGAGCAGCTCGAAGACGAGCTGGTGGGCCGCCTCGAACACCTCCGGGATTTCGATCCGGATCGCCGCCAGCGTATTGATGTCGAAGAAACGGCGATAGTTGATCTCCTCGGCCGCGACCCGCCAGTAGCTCAAGCGGTAGTATTGCCCCTCGAGCAACTCATGGAGCGCATCATAAGACGCAGGATCGCCCGTCGTCCCCGCGAAGGACTTGAGCGCCCGGGCTATTGCCTGCCCCACGACCGGCCGCTTTGCAATCCCGGCCAGCCGCTCTTTGGCCGCCTGCTTCGCGCCCGGCTCGCTGTTCCCCTTCCCCAAGGAGCCAAACATGGCGATGACCTCGCGCATGAGGTCCAGGTCACCGCCATCCAGGCCGGAGAGCGAGGCTCGCAGAATAAGCGGGTACGTCCGGGGATTTATCGGCAGGGAGGTCTCATAATAGCGAAGGACGAACGCCCCATCCTTGAACTCAAGGTGAAACTCGTCGTTCTCCAACACACGTCCATAGCGGTCCCCCAGGATCGGCAACAGCACGCGGTCCGCCAGCGCCTCTCTGCCGGAGTGCCAGTCGATGTCAAAATAGCGGGCGTAGGGAGAGGCAATACCATCCTCCAGAGTCTCCAGCCACCATGTGTTGAGCGATTCTCCGATGCCCATGTGGTTGGGTACAAAGTCGAGGACCTGTCCCATCGAGCGCGCCTTCAACCCGTGGCTGAAGGCGTGAAAGTCCGAGGCGTCGCCAACGGCGGGATTCAGCCGATTGTGATCGGCGACGTCGTAGCCATGCGTGCTGGTGGGCGAGGCTTGGAAATAAGGCGACGAATAGACATCGCTGATGCCCAACTCGTCCAGATACTCCAGGATCTCCAGGGCATCGCGGAACGTAAAGCCCGCGTGAAACTGCAGGCGATACGTGGCCGACGGGATGCAGGGCAGCGTCCGGGTGCTCATAGGACCTGTTGAGCCGCTTTTTCCCGGGAAAGCCCGTGCTTGAGCACGACCACGGACCGGGCCTCCACCGGCACCGAGGCGGTCGCGCCGTGACGCGTCTTGCTCGCGAGAAATCCCACGGGGGCGTTCGTGTCCAAAATCATCTCCCAGCCAGCCCGGCTGTTTTTGATGCGAGGCAGCCTGAAGTCGATTTTTTCATGATGGGCGTTGAAGAGAACGACGAAGGTCTCATCGGTGATGGGCTCCCCCTTGAAGTCCCGTACATCCAGACCGAGCCCGCTGAGGAGCATTCCCATCGACCGGGCATACCCCACCGACCATTCCTCGTCCGACATCTCGCGCCCGTCGGGGTTGAACCACATGATGTCCTTGATGCCGAGCCCGCGAATGGGTCGCCCCTGGAAGAACTTTGGGCGCCGGAAAACAGGATGCGTTTTGCGAAAACGGATCAGCCGGGCTACGAAATCGGTCAGCTTCTGCTGGGCCTCCCCCCGCTCCCACGAGAACCAGGCGAGTTCATTATCCTGGCAATAGACGTTGTTATTTCCATCCTGCGTGCGGGCGAACTCATCCCCGCCCGAGATCATCGGCACGCCTTGCGAGAGAAGGAGCGTCGCGAAGAAATTGCGCATCTGGCGATTGCGCAGTTCCGTGATTCCAGCGTCCTCCGTGGCTCCTTCCGCTCCGCAGTTCCAGCTGTTGTTGTTGCTGTCACCATCGGAGCCGCCCTCCTGGTTCGCGTCATTGTGCTTTTCATTGTAACTCACGAGATCGTTCATCGTGAACCCGTCGTGAGCGGTGATGAAATTGATGCTGGCGTACGGTCGCTTCCCATCGCTTTGGTACAGGTCGGAGCTTCCGGTCAATCGCGAGGCAAATTCCCCGATGTGCCCTTCGTCGCCTTTCCAGTACTTGCGAATACAGTCACGGTACTTTCCATTCCACTCCGCCCAGAGAACCGGAAAATTCCCGACCTGATAGCCTCCCTCGCCCACATCCCACGGCTCCGCGATGAGCTTTACGCGGGAGATCACGGGGTCCTGATGGATGATGTCAAAGAAGGCCGACAGTCGATCGACCTCGTGCAATTCGCGAGCAAGCGTGGACGCCAGGTCAAACCGAAAGCCGTCGACATGCATCTCCTGCACCCAATATCGCAGGCTGTCCATGATCATCTGAAGCACGCGCGGATGCATCATGTTGAGCGAATTTCCGCATCCCGTGTAGTCCATATAGTAGCGGCGGTCATCGCCGACGAGGCGGTAGTATGAGGCGTTGTCCACCCCGCGAAAGCAAAGGGTCGGCCCCATGTGATTTCCCTCTCCCGTGTGATTATAGACCACATCGAGGATGACCTCGATGCCTGCGGCGTGAAGCCGCTTGATCATCTCCTTGAACTCCCGCACCTGATCGCCAAGGAAGCCGGAACTTGAGTATGCCCCATGCGGGGCAAAATAGCCGATCGAGTTGTAACCCCAGTAGTTGGCCAGCCCCTTCTTCTCCAGATAGTCGTCGTTGACGAAGTGATGCACCGGCAGCAGCTCGATGGCGGTGACGCCCAGCCGGGTGAAATAGTCGATGGCAAAATCGCTGCCGAGCGCGGCGTAGGTTCCCCGGATGTTCTCCGGGATGTCCGGACACAGCTTGGAGAACCCCTTGACGTGAACCTCGTAGATCACCGACTCGGCGAGTGGCACATCGAGTTTGCGATCACCATTCCAGTCGAAGCCATTAGCTACCACCACCGACTTCGGAATTCCTGCGGAGTTGTCGCGGGTATCGGGATTCAGGTCGGCATCATCGCCGCCGAACTGATAGGCAAACATCTCGTCGCACCATTTGATCGGTCCCGCGATGGCCTTGGCATAAGGATCGAGGAGCATCTTGGCGTCATTGAAACGATGACCGGAGCTTGGATCATACGGACCGGAAATGCGATAGGCGTAAAGCTGTCCGTGCCCGATTCCCGGAAGGAAACAATGCCAGACGTCATCCGTCCGTTCGCCCAAGGGTATCCTGGCCGATGGCTCGGTGTGGTCTGGCCCATCGAACAGGCACAGCTCCACCCCCGTCGCGTTCTGTGAGAATATCGCGAAGTTCGTTCCCTCCGGATTCACCGTCGCCCCGAGGGGATACGAACGACCCAGCCATACCGTCGGTCTTGTGTTGTCTGCCATGATGATTAGTCCTTGGGCTCCCATTCATTCAGGAGCCGCTCCGCTGCTCCCATCGGCACGGAGAGGAAGTCGGGCCGGTAGTTGAGCTCGTACCCGATCTCGTAGACCGACTTGTCCAAGAGGAAGAGGAGCAGGAGAAACTGAAAATCTGCCTCGGATGCGGGGAGGTACGAAGCGCCATCGGCCTCGGCCCGGTATCCGCTGAGAAACGCCTGCCTGACGACCTCGAGCCACTTTTCGGCCCATGGTTGCAGGCGCGGATAATCCTCCGGCTTTTGGCGGCTCAGGGAGACCTGCACCGCATAATCGAACGATCGCAGCATGCCTGCGACATCGACGAGGGCGCACTTTTTGAGACGGCGCTCTCCGAGGCTGCGGCGCGGTTCGCCTTCGAAATCCATGATCACAAAGTCGTTTCCGGTATTCAGCACCTGCCCGAGATGATAATCGCCGTGGACGCGGATTTTTTCGAGTCGTACGCGCCGCGCGAGCAACTGCCGGTAGGCATCGAGGATGCGCGATGTCTGGCCGAGCCAGGCGACGGCCCGGTCGTACGGTTCCCCGGTGAGAGCGGGAAGCTTCCGCGTCACCATGACCTCGGTGCGGCGAAGCTGGCTCCGCATCGACTGATAAAGCGACCGCTGATAAAGAGAGGTCATCGGCTCTGGCGCGAAATCGGGCGATTCCTGCACGGAGGCCAGACAGTTGTGCAGCGCGGCCGTGCGCCGCCCCAATTGATAGGCTCGCTGAGGGATGACCTGCTCGATGATTTCGCCAAGGCCGCCGGTCGCCTCGGATTGAACCTCGACCGAGACAACCTGCTCGAAGTATCGCCCCACGGCATCGAGCATGTAGCTCCAGCCATCGCCCTGGTTTTTCACAAAAGTGGCCAGCAGCCCGGCTGTACCCTCCTCGTCATTGATGCGGCAGCGTATTTCACCGCCAAAGCGAGGCGCGTAGGGAAACCCTCGTTCCGTCAGCACGCGCAGGATCTCCGCATCGGGATGAGGACCCTCTGTAAAGATACGGAAAAACTTGAACATCCACTCATCGCCGTACGCGATCCCGGTATTGGATTGCTCTCCTCCCAGCACGCGCGAGGCCGGAGCGGGGCCGCTCATGCCATCGCCCTTGATACCCCGCAGGTGACGCCTGGGCTCGCCCCAGCGCAACTCCTGCGAGAGCAGATCCCAGACCCGGCTCCGCCCTTCTGCAGTGTACAACAAATCCCACAGCACGCGACCGTCGGAAAACCTCGCGAGCATCGCCGGAGGGGTGGAGACATCGCCCGCATCCTCCGGCCCGATCGACAGCGCCAGCATCTGGGTCAGCGGGTCTCCATCGGTGAAAATGAGATCAAGCAGGATGATCCGAAACGCGCCGGACGGATCAGAAAAGCTCTGCCTCACCCGGGCAAGCCTGAGCACGCGATCCTTCTGTCCATACCACCGGCAGGAGGGAAGATAGGCGGGAAGGATCACTGCCTCCAGGTGGTCCACCAACCCTTCCGACCATTCGCCCGGCAGATCGATCACCGGAACGACTGCGGCCTCCGCCCCCGGTTTGCTCGCCACAGAGGACTTGAGGAGCAGCCAATAAAAGCCGTGCGGCCCGACGGTAAAAGTCACCGGGGCGTCCTTGATTTCGAAGAAAACCCCGCCGCCAAAAATCTCTTCGGCGCGGGATCCCTTGAACTCCGCCAGATCGAGTTCCAGGCACTGTGAGAACCGGGAGAGGTTTGCCACCACCAGGACAGTCTCATCTTCATGCCTGCGAAGGAAGGCCAGGATCTTTGCATTGTCGGGGCGCAGGAACTCAATCGAGCCCAGGGAGAACGCGGGATGGCGTTTGCGGGCGTCGATGACTCTCCGCATCCACCAGAAGAGCGATGAGAGGTTCTTCGTATGGACGTCGACATTCACCGCTTCGTAATGAAACTCCGGATCGATGATGACCGGCAGGAAAAGCTGCTGCGGATTTGCCCGGGAGAATCCGGCGTTGCGATCCGCGCTCCATTGCATCGGTGTGCGCACGCCATTGCGATCTCCGAGGTAGAAATTGTCCCCCATCCCGATCTCGTCGCCATAGTAGATGATCGGCGTGCCGGGCAGCGAGAGCAGCAGGGAGTTGACCAGTTCGATCTTTCGCCGGTTGTTATCGAGCAGCGGCGCGAGGCGGCGGCGTATGCCGAGATTGATGCGCGCCCGCGGATCCTCCGCATAGAGGCGGTACATGTAGTCGCGCTCCTCATCGGTCACCATTTCGAGAGTGAGCTCGTCATGGTTGCGCAGGAAGATCGCCCACTGGCATTCCGCAGGAATCTCCGGCGTCTGCTCCAGGATGTCGATGACCGGGAAGCGGTCCTCCATCTGGACGCTCATGAAAATGCGAGGCATGAGCGGAAAGTGAAAGGACATGTGGCACTCATCTCCATGGCCGAAATAGGCCACAGCATCCTCCGGCCATTGATTCGCCTCGGCGAGCAGCATGCGCCCCGCGTGGTTCTCGTCGACATGCCGCCTCAGTTTTCTCAGGTAGGCATGAGTCTCCGGCAGATTTTCACAGGATGTCCCCTCGCGCTCGAACAGATACGGAATGGCATCCAGGCGTAACCCATCCACCCCCATCTTCAGCCAGAAGTCCAGCACCTCAAAGACGGCTTTCTGCACATGCGGACTGTCGAAATTCAGGTCCGGCTGATGAGAGTAAAAGCGGTGCCAGTAGTAGGCTTTGGCCACGGGGTCCCAAGCCCAGTTGGAGGATTCAAAATCCTTGAAGATGATGCGCGCCTCCTCAAACTTGCGCGGAGTATCGCTCCAGACATAGAAGTCTCGCTCGACCGAGCCCGCCGGTGCCCGCCGAGCCCGTTGGAACCACGCATGCTGGTCGGAGGTGTGATTGATGACCAGCTCGGTGATGACCTTGAGATTCCGTTTGTGCGCCTCTGCCAGGAACTCCTGAAAATCCTCGAGCGTTCCATACGACGGATTCACCGCCATGTAGTCGGCAATGTCGTAACCATCGTCACGCAAGGGCGATGGATAGAAGGGCAAGAGCCAGAGAGCCGTGACACCCAGCTCCTCAAAGTATCCCAGCCTTTCCGTCAAACCGCGAAAGTCCCCGATCCCATCGCCGGAGCTGTCGGCAAAAGATCGAACATGCAGCTCATATATGACTGCGTCTTTATACCATGAGAGGGATGACGGGTTCCGCATCGGCAAAGTCTTAGAGAATCGCATCTGCCTGGAGCTTTGCGTGTCTTGACCTGCTGCGATTTCGCTCGGGCATGCGATCTTTCGTAAACGCTATGAATGTCGCCATCGGCGGCGAGATGGAACGGCTCAGCGCCGGGCGAGGCTGGCCACGACGGTGACGAGTTCCGCGGGCTCGACGGGCTTCGCGAGGTGCATGTGAAAACCGGCGCTGATCGCACGGCGACGATCATCCGAGCGGGCGAAGGCGGTCAGCGCGAGTGCCGGGATGTGTCCGCCCTTTTCCCGGGGCCGCATGCGCACCTCGCGGATCAGGCCATAGCCGTCCTGCCCGGGCATTCCAATATCGCTGACCAGGACGTCGGGCAGGCGGGAATCCAACTGCGCCAGCGCCTCGGAGGCGGAGCCCGCAGTCCGCACGCTCGCGCCGCGCTGGGCGAGGATCGAGCGCAAGAGCTCCCTCGCGTCGGTATCGTCATCCACTACCAGCACTCTGGTGCCAAGCAAGGTCGGAACCCCCTCGCTCGGGGGCGGCGGCTCGATCGGCACGGTGACTTCCTTCTCCTTCACCTCCCGGTGAACGGCGGCCACCGGCAGCGAAACGACAAACGTGGCCCCCTGGCCCTGCCCCGGGCTGTTCGCGCGCACAGACCCGCCATGGAGCTCCACGAGCTGCTTGACGATGGAAAGACCCAGCCCAAGCCCTTGGTGCTTCCGCATGGTCGAGGAGTCCTGCTGGCGGAAGCGATCAAAGACATGCGGCAGAAACTCCGGCAGGATGCCCTCACCAGAATCATTCACGGAAATCTCCAGGTGGGAGTTAATGCGCTCGAGCGTCACCGCGATCCGGCCTCCGGTCGGCGTGAATTTCACCGCGTTGCTCAGGAGATTCCAGACGATCTGCTGCAGTCGCATCGGGTCCCCGGTAACCGGTCCGGCCATCGGATCGAGCACGCGAACCATGCGGATTTTTTTCGCGGCTGCACCCGGCTCCGCGGCGTCGAGCGCGGCCTCGACCACTTCCACGATGTTAACCGTCTGGACATCGAGGCGGAGTCTTCCAGACAAGATGCGGCTCATGTCGAGAAGATCGTCGATCAGCTTGGCCTGGGCCCGGGCATTGCGCTCGATGGTTTCCAGCGCCTGGGGCACAGTTTCCGATGGCAGGCTCCCGTTGCGAAGCAACTGCACCCACCCGAGCATGGCCGTCAACGGTGTGCGCATTTCGTGGCTGACTGTGGCGAGAAACTCGTCCTTGAGCATCGCCGTCCGCTCAGCCTGGACTCGCGCCGCCTGCTCCATTTTTAGCAGTGCGTCGCCCTGTTCCTCGGCCTCCTTGCGTTCGTTGATGTCGATGCAGCTCCCCATATAGCCAAGGAAGACACCGTCATGCCCGAAAATCGGGATGCCCCGATCCATGACCCACCGATAAACCCCGTCATGACGGCGCAAGCGGTAGTCCATCTCAAATGGCTGCCGGGCATCGAAATTTGTCGAGTATGTCTCCAGGCAACGCGCGTAGTCGTCGGGATGCACGCATTCCGCCCAGCCCAGGCCGATATCCTGTTCCATCGGGCGGCCGGTGAACTCGAGCCAGGGCCGGTTAAACCACGTCGAGGCCTTGGACGCATCACTCATCCAGATCAGCACCGGGGCCTGGTCGGCCAGCCTGCGAAACCGTTCCTCACTTGCTCGCAAGGACTCGTTCAGGTTGTGGGAATCCTCCACGTCCGTCGCAGACCCAAACCACCCGATGAGCGTCCCGGATCGATCACGCGAAGGTTTCACCCGCACATCGTGCCAGCGGAAACCTCCGTCGCTCATCTTGATCCGAAACTCCATGTGAAACTCGACTTCCTTGGCCCGGGCGTCCTCCCAGCGTTGCCTTACGGAATCGACATCCTCGGGATGAATCACCCGCACCCAGCCGTAGTTCTTTGTTTCCTCCAGCGGGAAGTTGAGGGATTCCGTCCAGCGGCGGTTGATATACGATATCTCCCCTTCGGGGGTGGATTTCCAGATCAGGTGCGGTATTGCATCCAGGATCTCGCGCTGCCGGGCCTCCGCCGCCTCGATGCGCCCCTGGCTTCCGGCGAGTTCCGCCCGCGCGTTCTCCGCCCGCCTTCTGCTACGGTGCAGGGACTCGCAGACCATCGAGATGAAAACGCCGAGCACGATGAATGAGCCAGCGATCACCATCGTCGCCAGATCGCCCGCGCGGGCATCGGGAGAGAGAAACCCCCATCCGACGACCAGGGACAACGCGAGAGCCAGCAGCCCCGGGTAGAGACCGCCCAGCCAGGCTGAGACCACCACGGCGCAAAGGAAGGCCGCGTACGGCGAGCGGTCTCCGAGCATCGGCATGATCACGGCCCATCTCACGAGCGCCGCTAACGCTACCGATAGCACAGCGACAGCAAACGCAAGGAACCGGTTCGTAAGGCCCATCGGATAATACTTTATACTAAACGCTTTGCTCCCCGCTTCAGCAAGGCCGAAGCCTATCGGGGAATCGCCTGACGGAAGGCTCGGCAACATGCTCAGGGCTCGATAAGTCGACGCCGCGCTCGCGGTTTCGCCTCCCCTGCCCCTCTTCGTCCTGGCTCGGCGTGAAGATCCGTAAAGCGCGAGGAACGGCCTCCAGCCGGACCGGAGCGTTTCCAAAGGGTACTCCGTCGAGATGGACTGGCAGCCGGTGAAAAGCCGATATCTTCACCCTCCGGGCGGAAAACACCTCCAGCTTGGGAGAGAAACGTCTTCGCCCCTGGCTGATGGAAATGAAGTGACGCACCAGTTCGTACTTGGAAAATCGCCGGTAAGCCGCGACGGTCAGTTTTCCATCGTTCAGCCGCGCAGTCGGCGCCACGGCAAAGCCGCTTCCGTAGTATGGACCGTTGGCCACGGCCACCAGTAAGGCCCGCATCACGAGCGAGTTGCTGGAAAGGGTCGAGGCCGGAAACCTGCGGCGGCGCTCACGCGGAAGTGCTGCGGCCACCGAGCAGTCGAATTCCAGCCGCACTCGATGGGCGTTGTATTTCATCGTCATCCTGGCGAACTGCCAAATCCTCCGCCATCGACCGGTCTTGATTTCCTCGCCCAAAGGGAACAGCGCGGCATCAAGCCCCGCCCCGGCTGCCTCGAAGAAATACCGTTCATCGTTAGCCATCCCTGCGTCGACAAGCCGGTCGTCGCCATCGCATATGATGCGGCATGCCGTCTCCATGTCCGCCGGAATCCCCAGGGACCGGGCGATATTGTTGAAGGTGCCGAGAGGAATGATCCCGAGAGTCACCGGACGGCGCACCAGCATCCGCGCCACTGCGCTCACCGTGCCGTCGCCGCCTGCCACGATGATTTGGGAGGCCCCCTGCTCCACCGCATCCCCGGCGATCCGATCCGCCGACAGCTCTTGCGTCGTCAGGCGGATTTCCAGCTTGCGAAAGCGCGGGGCGAGGAGGGATTTCAACACAGCAATCCTTTCCCCGCCGGTCCCCATGTTTCCCGCCGCCTCGTTGGCAACAAGGACGGCTCCACCCTTGAGGGACGAGACACCTCCCTCCGCCGAAATAAATGGTCCTCTGCTCATCGCGTGAGATATCGCACGCCGGGGGGGCTCCGGACCTTTCCACCCGCGCATAAAGACGATGTTTTCCGATTACCGAGTATGAGCAAGCACATCGACCACCCTTTACTCATCGGCATCAGCGATGTCCGTAAAAACGACCCATTCGCCCTGACCGAACACATTCGCTATCTGGTGAAACACCATCATGACTTTGCCAGGTATCGGGACCAACTGAGGACGATACTCGCCGGTCATCGCGGCGAGACCGGCTCCGTCTGGCGCATTTACGAGGAGTTTCTCAGCCTTCTGGAGCTGTACGAGAGCTCCCTGGATACGGGATCGTATGAGATCGAAATCCTCCGCCAGAGAGTGGAGAAGTTCGACCTGCACCTCAATGGCGAGGAACCCTCTCCCGTCCTTCCCCAAAAACCGGACCCAGCGGAGATGGAAGCCCGGAGATTTCCTTGAACACTGCGGCGCAAGCTGGCAGTGAGGATTCGCAGCGGACCAGGTGCCGATGCAGACTCAATCAACGATACCACGATGGCACAGTTTCCCAAGGAGCAGTCAACCGAAGGCGAGTTTCAGCGGCAGGATGATGCTTTTCGCCACATCGTCGCCAAGGGCTCTGCTTACGAACCGGAAGCCGGGCGCTACCATCTTTACGTCTCGCTGGCCTGCCCGTGGGCCCACCGGACCCTGATCGTCCGCAAGCTGCTGGGCCTCGAGAGCGTGATCACGTCCAGTATCGTCGACCCGATCCGGGATGATCGAGGTTGGGCCTTCCGTTCACCTGGCGAGCCAGACCCGGTCAATGGATTCACCTATCTGGCGGAGGCCTATCAGGCGAGCGATCCCGCCTTCGACGGGCGGGTCACGGTCCCGGTGCTCTGGGATCGCCGCATGTCGTGCATCGTGAACAACTCGGAGGACGACATCTGCCGCATCTTCGTGGAAGCGTTTCGGCCGTATCATACGCATGGAATCGATTTGTTCCCCGACGCCTGCTCCGAGCGGCAGGCGGCCCTGAGCCAGGCCATTTACGAAAAGGTCAACAACGGCGTCTACCGGGCGGGGTTTGCCACCTCACAGAAAGCCTACGAACGAGCCGCCGTCCGTCTCTTTGGGATGCTCGACGAACTCGACGCCATCCTGGCCGGTCGTCGTTTTCTCGTCGCCGACCATCCGGTGGAGACCGACTGGAGGGCATTCTGCACGCTTATTCGCTTCGATCCCGTCTATCACGGGCATTTCAAATGCAACCTCCGCCGGATCGTGGACTACCCCAATCTCTCCGGCTACCTCCGCGATCTCTACCAGTGGCCGGGAATCGCGGCGACAGTGAATCTCGACCATATCAAGCGCCACTACTACGTGACCCACGACGACATCAACCCGACCCGCATCGTACCGATCGGGCCCGACATGTCCCATCTGGATCAGCCGGGCGGCCGCGCCCATCTGCCTTAGCTGACCCGAGCGGCCTTGATCTCGCGGACGATCGGCTCCAGGGCGGTGAGCTCGATGGGCTTGACCAGATGGTGATCAAAGCCCGCCTCACGCGAGCGTTCGCGGTCGTCATTCTGCCCCCATCCGGTCAGAGCGATGACCACGATATCCTTTCCCCAAGCCTGTTCCCGAATGACCTTGCAGGCATCAAAACCATTCAGCTTGGGCATGGCGATGTCCAGGAAGATGGCATCAGGCCGGTAGGATGCCGCCGTGCGCAGGGCCTCCACCCCATCAGCCGCAGTCTCGGTCTCGAATCCCATGATGCCCAGCATCATCGCGAGGCTGGTGGCGCAATCCCGGTTGTCATCGACCACGAGCACTCGTCGCGGCGGGGGCATTTCCGGCGATCCGGCAGCGTGAGAATACATCGGCAGGCGGACAATGAACTCGCTGCCCGCGCCGGGGCCGCCGCTGCTGGCTTCGACAGTCCCCCCATGAAGCTCGACCAGCCCGCGCACGATCGCAAGCCCCAGCCCGAGTCCATCCTGGCCTCGCTCCAGCGAGTGATCGGCTTTGGAGAACAACTCAAAAATCTCGTCGAGCTTATCCTGCGTGATGCCGATTCCGTCATCCGTCACGGAAATCTCCGCCATGCCCTCGTCCTCCTGCACGGCGACTTCGATACGCCCGTCGCGTCCGGTATATTTTGCCGCATTTTCGATCAGGCTGAAGATGATCTGCTTGAGCCGCCGGGGATCTCCCTCCACCAGGAGAACACTGGAGGCGGGATGCAAGACCAGCATTTGCCCGACATCCGGACGATGCTCGCCGAAGGCCGTGACCGCCTGCTCGACGAGAGTTGCGAGATCGAGAACCTCTTTCTTCAGCTCAACCAATCCCTCAGTGATGCTGCTGGCCTCCACAAGGCCATCGATCAACCCTGAGAGCTGCTGCAACTGGCGATCCATGACATCCAGGGCCTCCTGCACGACACGCGGATCGGATTGAGAGCGCCGAATGATCTCCAGCCCGTTGCGCAAGGGCGCGAGAGGGTTTCTCAACTCGTGGGCCAGCACCCCGAGAAATTCATTGCGGTGATCCCTGGCCGGGCTGGAGGAGGATTTCGGGACGAGAGATTTCATGGAGTTCTTTGTCACTCCTGGAAAGGTGACGCAAAGGTCGGCTGCCATATGCATACCGCTCTTACGACTACCGAACGCCCGATGGGCGTATGGCGCAAATGATTTGACCGGGATTCGCCGTGGCCTGAGCAGAAAATCAGGGGCGGCCCTTATCAAGGATCGTCATTCCAAAAATCCTGCCAGCCGCCCGGCACCGCTTCCCTAGGTCTTCTCGACCGCCACGGAAATCGTCTGGCCGATGCGAAGCGGGACGGGCGTATTGCCCCGAACCTCGATGCGCACAGGGAAGCGATTGGGCAGGCGCACCCAATCAATCGTCTGGCTCACCTGGGGCAGCAGGTCGACGGTCGCACCGTCGGACATGTAAATGCCCCACGCCAGGCTATTGACCACTCCCTGAAATGGCTGCGCCTCGTGCCCCATCATGGTCAGCCGCACCTGCGAGCCTTCCGCGACATGCTTGAGCTGGGTTTCCTTGAAATAGGCGGCGATCCAGAAGGAGCTTCCATCCACCAGAGCCAGCAGTTGCTCGCCGGCATTCACGTACGTGCCGACGCTGGTATTGACGTTTGTCAGGTATCCGTCGACCGGAGCAAAAATCTTCGTATAGCTCAGGTTGAGCCGGGCGGTTTCGAGGTTGGCCTCGGCCGCGGCGACATCCGCATTGGCTGCCATGGCGTCGTCCTGGGTATCCTGAAAAGTCTGGAGGTCGATGACCTTGGTCTCGTACAGCTCGGTCTGTCTCTGGAGCGTTTGCTGAGCCTTGATCTGGGACGCCTGCGCCTGCTGGAGCTGGGCGATGGCATTGTCGACCGCAGCCTGGAACGTCGCCGGATCGATCTCAAAAAGCAGATCTCCCTTTTTCACCGACTGGTTGTCGCGAATCGGGATCTGGATGATCGGGCCCGAGACACGGGGGGCGATACCCACGACGTTGGCCCGCACCTGCGCGTCGCGCGTCCATGGTTTATTAACGTACCGGGCATACATCAGGATGCTGGCGACCACGGCCAGGACAATCACCGCCGTCGTGAGAAGGTAGTTTCGAACAGCGCTATTCATTTACGGGGCAAATATCAAACCGAGCAGACATCCAAAAAATACCGATAAGGCAACAAAGAACAGTGGCAGGTGCCAGATGTTGCGAGTCACGCCAAGCCGCTCGAGCAACTGCACCACGAAAAACGCCAGCAGGAAACCCAATGCGGAAATGATCATTCCCCAGGGGAAGAGAAAGTCACCGATCGCTATCTCAGCGTTGTGGAGGCTCGGTAGCACCCCGCTTTTCTTTCATGAGAGCCGTGCTCTGGCAAGAGCGAGGTAGGTGTCAGCGCGACATTGACACAAGAGCCGCCGCAAGGCTCTAGTCTCTGCCGGATGGCCAATCACGCAACTCCCCGCCCAGCGCATCCCACCCCTGCCCCGGGTGAAAGCTGGGTGAACTGGGATGCCTGCAAGTATGGGTTGAAGTTTGGCCTGGCCGGTACCCTGGCGTTTTTTATCGCCCTCTACATCCGGCTCGACAACCCGATCTGGTCGGTCATCACGACCTTCGTCCTGATGGTGGCCCAGTATGTCGGCGCCGTCGCGGAAAAGGCTCTTTTCCGCTTCATCGGCACGATCGTCGGCGGCGTCACCGGGTATCTTCTCACCGGCAGCCTGGAGCAAAACCCGATCATTTACCTGCTCCTGCTGGGCCTGATCGTCGGGAGCTGCACCGCGATGATCGGCCAGAGCCGGTATCCCTATGCCTTCATGCTGGCCGGCCTGACCACCACCGTCGTCGCGGGAAACGGCTTTGGAAATCCGGATTTTTCCTGGAAATACATGCTCTGGCGCATCGAGGAGGTCTCCCTCGGCATCATTGTGACCGTCTTCATCCAGAGCATCCTCTGGCCCCGGTTCGCCCGCACGGAGTTTCTCGCCAACGTCCAAAAGGTCTTCCGCGACCTGCACCAGTGCTTCTGCAATAGCTCGAGAATCCTGCTGGAGGGACCCAATCCGTCGGCTCTGGCCCGCATCCGCGTTTTCCCCGAGCGAATTACTGCGCTCCGGTCCCTCATGGATTTTGGCTCCAAGGAAAGCTCCGCCTTCCGCAAGCGCCTGCCGATCTATTTCGAAGTCACCACCTGCCTGAGCCGCATCGGCAATGCCATCGCCACCCTCACCCACACGCTGCCCGCGGACTCGAAATACCGCCCCTCGCTCTCCGGGCCGCTCGACGAGTTGCACCATGCCATCGGGTCGGCCCTGGAGGATCTCGGTCATCCGACCACGACCCGGGAAAGCCGGGCGGCGGCACGCTCGGCCATTCATACCGCGCTGGGACGTTTTGAGGACGCCGTCGAGCAGCTCCGCAAGGATGTCGCGCTGAAAAGCGTCACGGTGGAGGAGGCGCTCGAGGTGGGGCTTCACGGGCTGGCAATGGACTCGGTGCGATCCCAGATCGAGCATATCCATGATCTGGTCGACAACATTCCGGCCGAGCCGAGGTTTTCCAAAAAAGAGATCGAGGCGCTGCTCCCCCCGCTGCCTCCGCCCTTCTGGATCAAAGCCGGAGCCAAGTCCGCCATAGCCACCATCCTCGCCATGGTCATCGCCAACTGGCTGAATCCGCCCGGCCAATCGATGTTCATCCTCGGCGCATGGGTGTTCACCGCGCTCAACGCTGCGAGCCCGGGCGGGCGCGGTGACATGAAGGCGTTTCACTATGTGATCTACTCCACTGTCAGCATGGTGGTCCTGTGCATCCTCCTGCTCTTCGCCACGCCGATGATGTCGAGCTATGCCGTGATGAACATCCTGCTCTTCACCTCGATGTTCCTCTGGGGCTACCTCACGTACAAGACCCGGGGAATGACCATCCCCATGCAGCTGGGGCTCCTGAGCATCGTGGGCGTACTGGGGCTGAACGCGCAGAAGCCCGTCCAGTTTCAAGCCATCGTCGATCTGTTTTTTGGCATCGTGCTGGCCCTCCTCCTGTCGGCTGTGATTCAGCGCCTCATCTGGCCGTCCCTGCCGCAATTCGAAATCCGCGACCGTTTCTGGGAGTTCATCAGGATCTGCCAGAAAATCCTGGCCGAGGGGCCTGCTGCGCTCGCCCTCTGGCAGCGTGTGCGCATGACGATGATCCCGTCCGAGATCTCCCAGCGCACGATGAATCTCTCGCCGCCCATCGCCCCGCCGGGAGAAAAGGACAGGATTTCCGCCTACATGGCGACGCTGCAATTCTGCGGCAGCCACATGCTTGCCGTTATTGGAAACCTGCATTCCCTGCTTCCGCCGCAGTTCGCCGGGGAAGCAAACCGTCTCACCACCCGCATCGAGGAGCTTTGGAAAGTCCATCTGGACGCTCACACCGAGTCGTTTCGATCCACCAGGCCCGCGCCAGCCGACCCCGCCCCGCTCCGAAGCGCGCTGGAAGCATGGACCCAGTGGGTGACGACGTACCGGATGTGGATGCTCGACACCGACTACCCGATCACCGCGGCCTTTCGCATTCTCGGCTACTGCGCGCTTTACATCGAAACGAGCAAGGAAGTCCTCAATGCCGACCAACAACTCGCCGCGCTGCGACTCGATCTCTATCTCGGCGATTACAAGCTCTAGAACCGTTCCTGAAAATCCCGAGCTAGTCGGAGGGTTGGACGCCTCCATTGACCATGCTCCAGGCCACCGGAGCGCAGTTCTCAACGACCGCCTGCACCGCTTTCCCTGATTCGCCGGCAAATGGCAGGGCGATCAGGTCGGCGAAGGCCCCTTCGCGAAGCTCACCGAGCTGGCCCGGCAGGCCGATCGCAGCGGCAGGATTTGCCGTCACCATGGACAACGCCTCGGCCGGACGCACGGAGGGGTGCTTCTCCATGAGCGTCCGCATCTCCTCGAACAGATTCAGCGCCTTGTTGCTGGCCAGACTGTCGGTGCCGATGCACAGGTTCATGCCGATCTCGCGGAACCGCTCCAAGGGAAAAACGTCGCGATCGAAATACTCGTGACACATCGGACAGTGGACGACCGAAAAGTCCGCATGCCGCCGCGCCAGCAAATCCCAATCGTCCTCCGAGACGAAATTCATATGCGTGAGAATGGAGCCGACAGGCAGCACCCCGGCATCGAGCAGATGGCGGATCGGCGTGGCCGCTCCGGTGTCGGACATGTCGCGCCCGAGCGGCTTGAGAAAATCATAAAGCACCCCGCTCGCTGAGGTGAACATCTCGTACTCCTCGGAGGTCTCCGCCAGATGGGTCATCAGCGGCATCGCATATCTCTCGCAGCAAATGCGGGAGAGTTCATACAAACCAAGCGACGTCGTGTAGGGCGCATGCGGTGACAGCCCGAAGCCTCCGAGCCAGAGCGGGCGGCTTTCAAAGAATGCCAGTGCGCCCGCCACGACATCCTCGGTATGCACGCGCGAACGGATGTCGAGCAGCTCGTAAAACCACCATGTCCGCAAAGGCGGGGACGGCAGGCGCACCATCAGCTCGGGAAATGACTCGATGTTATAAACCGAGGTCGTCCCCCATTTCTTCAACTCGGAAAACCCGAAGGCGATCGCCTCCAGGTAATCATCATCGGAAACCGTGCGCTTGAGTTCATTAAGCCTGCGCACCCAATGCGAAAAGCTGCTGGGCTTGAGGATGGCGTTGCGCATTCCCGAGTAGTCGAGATGGCAGTGTGCGTTGATCAGTCCGGGCAGAAGGATCTGCTCTCCCAGGTCCTCGGCATCGTCGCACCGCATCTCCTTCCACGGGCCGACCTTGACGATGCGGCCACCCTCGATCTGCACGGCTCCATCCTCAATCGGCGAGCGGGAAATGGGCAAAACGAGTCTGGCACGGAGAGTCCTCACTGGAGAAAACAAAGCAGGAATTCCCCGCATGCAAAGCCCGAAGGTGGCCCATTGACTTCGCATGCCGGGACGTCTAGCATCTCCATCATGATGTCATCGAAATCCGCCAACGCTTTCGCCGTTCGTGGTTCGATGAAGTCCGTGCGGCCATTCGCTGCCAAGTAACCTGCTTTCTGCCCTCTCGCAGAAAGTTTTTTTCACCCTCTCTCCGTCTCTCGCGATGTCTCTCCTTACCCGATCCCTGCAAGAAAACCGGCGCACCCTGGCGCTGGCCTTCCCGATTGCCGCGGGCAATGCGGGCCAGATGCTCATGGGTGTGGCAGACACCGTGATGGTCGGCAAGGTCGGCGTGATCCCCCTCGCCGCCTGCGCCTTTGCCAACACCGTCCTCGCCGTACCCTTCGTCTTCGGATTCGGATTCCTTTCCGGCGTGAGCGTGCGGGCCTCTCATGCCTTCGGAGCGGGGAAGGCCGCCTCGGCGGGAGAGGTGCTCAAGTGGGGCTGCGCCCTGGCTCTCGTCACTGGTCTTTTCATGGTCCTGCTCATCCAGTGCGGCATACCCCTGCTGCCGCTGCTCGGCCAGAGCCCTGAGGTCAATCGCGCCTGCGTGAACTTCCTGATTCTCTGCGCCTGGTCGATCATCCCGGTCTTCCTCACCAGCGCGGCAAAAAGCTATTCGGAGGCTCTGGGCCATCCGTGGGAGCCATTCTGGATCATGATGGGCGGCGTACTGCTCAACATCTTTCTCAACTGGGTCTTCATCTACGGCAACCTGGGCGCGCCCGCTCTCGGTCTTGAGGGCGCCGGCGTGGCCACCCTGATCTCACGCATCGTTACAATGCTCGGAGTGATCACCTTTATCTCGACCTCGCGGGATTTTGCCTCCTACCGGCCTCGGAATCTCCTGGATTTTCGAGACGGGAAGGAAATCCGTTCGCTCATCAAGATCGGTCTTCCGGCGGGCACGATGCACCTTGCCGAGGTGGGCGGATTCTCGTTCGGCTCGATCATGATGGGATGGGCCGGCGTCGTTCCGCTCGCAGCCCACCAGATCGCCATCACATGTGCCGCCACGATCTTCATGATCCCGCTCGGCGTTTCCCAGGCGGTCAGCGTGCGCATCGGACAGGCTCGCGGAGCCAGGATTCCCGGACGTTTCCTGCCGATCGCGGTCGGCGCGCAGACCGTCGTCATTTCGCTCATGCTGATCTCCACACTTGTCTTCGTACTGGGGGGACACTGGATCGCCCGGGCCTTCGTCTCCGATCCCGCTGTGGTCGAACTCACCACCAAGCTGCTTCTGATGGCAGGGATTTTTCAGATCGTCGATGGCATCCAGATTGTATGTTCCGGAGCGCTCCGAGGCTTCGAGGATACCCGCGTGCCCATGCTCATCGGGATTTTCTCCTACTGGGCCGTGGCCCTGCCCGTCTCCTACTTCCTCGCCTTCCATACTTCGGTCGGTCCGGTCGGCGTCTGGATCGGCTTTGTCGTCGGTCTCTGGGTTGCCGCAGTATCGCTGGTCTGGAGACTATGGGTGCGGATAGCGACCGCCTCGAAAACATCCAAATAAAGTTTTGCCACCCGTACACGGCCCGAGCTACGTACCGTCTGGAAAACCCATGTCGTCGTCCGTTTCCCTCCCGGTCTCCATCGCAAGCGCGGGATGTGTCTCTCCGCTTGGTCTGGACATGCCGGAAACAGCCGAGTCCCTGCGGAAAGGGACGTCCGGCATCGGGCCGGTGCGCCTGTTCTCCGTCGAGGGCTGCCAGTGCCGCACGGCGGGGCAGGTCGATGACCGTCTCTCCGGGCGAGCCGCCGAGATCGCGCCGAGATCACGCCGCTGGTCGCGCGCCGCCCAGATGGTTCTGGTGGCGATGGCAGAGGCATTGCAGGGCTCCCGCGGATTCCGCCCCGATGTGGTCGTGATCGGCACGACGAGCGGCGGCATGTCGCTGGGAGAGGAGTTTTTCCGTGCCCTGGCATCCCGACAGGGAGTTGCCCACGCCACCCGGCGCGTGCGCAATTACGTCCCCCACCAGCCGATCATCCAGGCGCTCCAGGTTTTCGGCATCGATGCACCGGTAAGGATCATTTCCAATGCCTGCGCCTCCGGCTCGAATGCCCTCGGTGTGGCTCGGCAGTTGATCCGGGACGGCGCGGCCCGGCGCGTGCTCGCAGGCGGGTACGATGCCATCGCGGAGCTGGTCTTTGCAGGATTCGATTGCCTCAAGGCCTCCACCCCGGAAATCTGCCGCCCGTTTGATGCGCTCCGTTCCGGCCTGGCTCTCGGCGAGGGAGCCGCCATGTTTTGCCTGCAACCCGGGGATGCGGAAGTCCAGATCACTGGCTACGGCAGCGCAATCGATACGCACCACCTGACCCAGCCGCACCCATCCGGCCGCGGCCCCGAGCAAGCCATGCAGGCTGCCTTGCATGATGCCCGGTTGTCGGCCGGAGACGTCGATTATGTGAATGCCCATGGCACAGGCACGCCCCTCAACGACTCCAGCGAGGGCCGGGCGATTCTCAATCTCTGCCCGACCGTTCCCGTGAGCAGTACAAAAAGCATGACCGGCCATGCCCTCGGCGCAGCCGGTGTGATCGAGGCTGCTTTTTCCCTGCTCGCCTTGAAAGATCAGTTCCTCCCTCCGAACATCAATTTTCGCCAGGGCGATGCCGACCTGCCTCTGAATATCGTCGATACCAGCCGCCCGGCCAAACTCCGCAACGTCCTCTCGAACTCCTTCGGGTTCGGCGGATCGAATGCCTCGCTAATCCTCAGTTTGAAATGAGCCTGAAAATCCTTGGCTGCGGATGGGTGACGCCCGTCGGGCGGCTTCATGCCGAAGTCGTTTCCCGGCTGGAAAACAATCTTCCTGCTTCGCCGTCTCGGCCGGAGGGGTATGAAAACGACGTCCTGGCCATCGATCCCTCGTCGGTCCAGGACGTGGCGGGTCTCCCGCGCCTGCGCCGTTCCAGCGTGATTTCCCACTTCGCTGTCGCGGCCGCTCGCGATGCCCTCGCCGGGAGCCCGCAGAGTGCAGAAGGTCTGGCCGCCCTGCCTCTCCTCTTCGTCGCAGGCGATGGCAGCGTGGCCTACACTCGCCGCTTCTATCAGGATGTGGTCGAGCGCGGTCCCGGGGCGGGAAGCCCGATCCTGTTTCCCGAGACCGTTTACAATGCGCCAGCCAGTCACGTCGCTGCAGCACTTGGCCTTAGGGACGAGGCTCTTACCTTCGTCGGTGATGGCGCGGCCGCCCTTGCGGCGCTCGATTCCGCCAGCGCTCTTCTCCGATCGCGCAAGGAAAAACGCTGTCTGCTGGTGGCGGCGCAGGAACTCGACCGCATCAATGCGAGCGCCTATCTGCGCTGGCATCTCACCTGCAATCTCCTGCCTTCCGAAGGAGCCGCCGCGCTGTTGCTGGAAGCTACGGATCACTCACCTGGCATCGCTTTCACCCATGCGGGCTATTCCTTTGGCTCCAATCGCGACGCCGCCGAAAAACTCCTCCGGGTGCTGGGAGAAATTCCCCCGGATCTTGCCCCGGATGCCTGCGTTTCCACCATGGCGGACAGCCGTATCGCAAAAATGGAACGCGACGCCATCTCGCGAACGTTTCCCGGAATCTCGTTCATCTCCTCCGGCCCGTTTTTCGGCGAATCACTCGCCGCCAGCACGATGCAACAGGTAATTTTCGCGAATCACCTTATCTCAACTGGTTGCCATCGGCGGGTTCTCGTTGCCGCCGCCGGATATCACGGTCAGGTCTGCGCAACGGTTTTGGCGTAACTTCCCGCCAATCGCCGAATTTTGCGACAAGGAGTCGCGCAGATGAGCTTGAATTATGCAACGAATCCCGTTATTCCGAGGTCAACGTTCCCACGTTCTTCCGCCCTGCCGAAACCACTAACCGCAAAGCCATTGTCTTACCGCTTGTGCTCGCTTTTCCATGAACATCGAAACCATCTCCTTTAATAAGTGGAAAAACTCTCTGCGGCTGGCGAACGAAGACATCGAGCTCGTGGTCACCACCGATATCGGCCCCCGTGTCATCCTCTTCAAAAGCCACCAGCACGACAATGTCTTCAAGGTGTTTGAGGAACAGCTCGGCGGACAGAATGAGACGGAATGGATGATCCGCGGCGGGCATCGTCTCTGGCTCGCACCCGAGGACCCCAAGGGAGAATATCACATCGACAACGAGCCTGTGCTTTCCCGCCAGGACCTCGCCACCGGAGAGGTGCTGATCGAGAGCATCCAGCAGACGCCGCAACGCGTCAAAAAGACCCTCGGCCTGCTCGTACATGACGACGCTCCGCGCGCCACGGTCCGGCACGTCATCACCAACGAGGAGCGCGAGCCGATCCTTGCCGCTCCCTGGGCCTTGAGCGTCATGCAGCCCGGAGGCCTTCAGATCATCCCGCAGCCGCCGCTCGGCTCGCACCCGAAAGACCTCCTCCCCAACCGGGGCATGGTCCTCTGGCCGTACACCGATCTCTCCGATGCGCGACTGACCTTCGGCCAGAAATTCTGGCTCCTCCGCCAGGCAGAAGGCTATCTGCCGACGAAGCTCGGCCTCGCCCATCGCGAGCACTGGATCGCATACGTGCTGCCCGACTCCATCTTCATCAAGACTTTCGAATACGAAACCGGCGCCCAGTACCCCGACGGGGGATGCAACTTTGAGACCTTTACCAACTCCGAGATGATGGAGATCGAGTCTCTCGGATCACTAAAGACCCTCGCCCCGGGCGAATCCGCCACCCACATCGAGGACTGGTATGTATTTCCTCTTACCCAGGAAATGCGCATCGAATCAGAAGACTCCCTGGCCGAGTGGGTGGAGGGCTTTCTCAAACAGACTCATCTCCGATGATCCGTCTCCTGCTTCTCGCGATCACCGCAGCGGTGATCTTCACCGGCTGCGAAACCATCGATCCCGACGCCAGCGCCCGTGCGGCCACGAATGCCGCCATCCTGCAGGAAGCGCCCGGCAATTACTTCGTCGGCCGCCGCATGTACAAGAAGGACTACAAAATGTGGGGCTGGGTGCGCGAACCCGGCAAGCCGTGGAAGTCCGCCAAACTCGTCATGTTCAATGAGCAGCGCAAGCTTGCTCCCGATCGCGAGCGCAGTGAGATCGGCTCGGACAACAACTACGAGTACAAGCTGATCGGTTATTTCTCTGGCGAAACCGTCTATGAACCGGCCAGCGATGGGTTCTATCCGGAGTTTGTCCTGCAGGGGTACGAGATACGGAATGTCAGTCCGTCAAACATCTACTCCACCAAGCGGCAGAACGATCCGACGGTGCGCATCCTCGCCTCTCCGCTTTAATCCCGCGTGACAGGACATCGCGACGTCGTCGTACTCGGCGGAGGCGCGGCCGGGCTCATGTGCGCCATGGTCGCAGGTCGGCGCGGCCGCAAGGTCACGCTACTGGAACATAACGACCGGGTCGGAAAAAAGATCGCGATTTCCGGCGGAGGGCGGTGCAACTTCACCAACCTCGGAGCCGAGCCCGCCAACTACCTTTCCGGCAATCCGGATTTCTGCCGTTCCGCCCTGGCGCGGTTCACTCCATGGGATTTCGTCTCGCTCGTCGAGAAGCACGGGATCCGGTATCACGAGAAGAAGCTCGGTCAGCAGTTTTGCGATACAAGCTCTCGGGAAATCATTGAGATGCTGCTGGCGGAGTGTGTGGAGGCCGGGGTGGAAATCGTCACCTCCTCCCGCATCCAGAGCGTCCGCAGCGCCGCACGGTTCGTTGCCGAAACGGCGGAGCGCGAGTACGCCTGCCAGTCGCTCGTCATCGCCACAGGCGGACTTTCCTTTCCCAAGCTCGGAGCGACCAGCTTCGGCCACACGATCGCGCGACAGTTTGGCCTGGAAGTCGTGCCTCCCCGGCCCGGCCTCGTTCCCCTCACCTGGGCGCCGTCGGAGTTGACCCGCTGGAAATCGCTCGCCGGGCTTTCCCTCCCAGTCGCTGCCACGGTCGGCCCGACGATCTTCCGCGAGTCCCTCCTCTTCACACATCGCGGACTCAGCGGCCCGGCGATACTGCAAATCTCATCCTTCTGGCACCCAGGCGGCCCCATCGCATTCGACCTTCTCCCGGATCACCCGGGCGAGGCCTGGCTGGGAAACTCACGGCAGTCGGGCGAAACGGTCCGACAGGTCCTTTCCCGGCTCTGGCCCCAGAGATTCGCCGAGGAGTGGGCCCGGCGCCATGCAATGGACAAACCTCTGCGCCACTACCGCAACCAGGAAATCGCCGAGATCACCCGGCAGATCCACGGCTGGAGTCCCGCCCTGGATGGCACGGAGGGATACCCCAAGGCCGAGGTCACCATCGGCGGAGTAAACACCAGCGAGCTCTCCTCGAAGACGATGGAAAGCCGGAAAATCCCCGGGCTCTACTTCATCGGCGAGGTCGTCGATGTTACCGGCTGGCTGGGAGGATATAATTTCCAGTGGGCCTGGGCGAGCGGCCATGCGGCGGGGCAGGTCGCATAGGATGCCGAGATTTTTCTTGGTCTGCGGACGCGCTTGGCGAATGCATATCTCTTGATGAGCGAAAAACCACGCCGCCTGCCGACGCACAAAGTCTATCTTTTCGGCCTGCTGCTCGCAGCCGGTCTCTTCGCCATGCACACGTGGGTGATTTTTGAGATGGGCTGGGTGCTGATGCACCACGCCGCCCGGATCACGAAGGGCCCCGAAGCGCACGTCTTTGGCCCCCTCATCATTTTGGTCGCCTTCTTTATACTCTTTCTCACCCATCTCGCGGAAGCGGCGGCGTGGGCGCTGCTCTTCTGGCGGATGAAGGAGTTTCCAACCTTCAGCGAGAGCCTTTACTTCACCGGCACCTCGATCACAGCCCTGGGATATGGCGATCTTGTCCTGCGACCACCTTGGCGTGTGCTCGGCCCGATCATGGCCATTAACGGACTGCTCATGTTTGGCTGCTCCACAGCGTTTCTCTTTCTGATCATCCAGAAAATCTGGGTCAGCCTCTAATCGGTCGGTTCCTCAAAAAACGCAACCCTCAGGCCATGATCGAGGCGGCTACCTCGTCGGCTTTTTCCGAGCCGCACAGTGTGCGAACAAGCTCCAACCCGAAATCGAGCGCTGTTCCAGCTCCCCGCGAGGTGATCAACCCTCCATCGACGACCACCCAATCGTCCGAGGCATTCGTCAGTTCGTTACGCACGGAGAAATGGGAGGTATAGGCCATGCCCGCCAGCAATCCGGCGTCGTGCAAAATCGTGGGAGCCGCACAGATGGCACTCACGAGCTTCCCCGCTGCGGCGAACTCCCGCGCAAGGGAAGCCGGGCGTCCATCATCGCGCATGCCTTTGACTCCGGGCCCGCCCGGCAGGAACAAAAGGTCAAAAGCTCCGGTATCGACGTCCTCCAAAAGAGCATCAGCCCGCACCGAGATATTGCTGCGCCCCGTCACCAGCAGGTTTCCGCCGAGAGCCGCCACCGTGACATCGACTGCGGCCCGACGCAGCAGGTCGACCGGTGTGATAGTTTCAATCTCCTCGAAGCCGGGAGCCAGTAAGCAAAGAACGCGCTTGCTCATAAAATGGCTTCAGGCGTCGATGGCATGCTCGGCGAGCTCCTCGCGGGAGACAAACTCGAGAGCCGAGGTGTGGGTCGCTTCCAGAACGACGGGCGGAGCCATCCCGGCATCATAGGCTTCCTTCCAGCGTTCCACGCAGAGACACCATTTGTCCCCGGGTTGGAGACCGGAAAACGCCATGTCGGGCCGGGGCGTGCTGAGATCATTGCCCATCGCCTTGCTGAACTTGAGAAACTCCTCGGTCATCACCGCACAGACGGTGTGCAGTCCATAATCTCCCGCTCCCGTCCGGCAATATCCGTCGCGGTAAAATCCCGTCATCGGCGAGGTACAGCAGCATTGCAGATCACTACCCAGAACATTCGTCGGCATGCCTTGAGCATAGCCAATTCGCGCGCACGCGCAGTTGAAAAAGCAGCGCCGGGCTGATTTGTTTGAGCCATGATCACCAAGACCCTCGGCAACTCGGATCTCGCCATCACCCGCTTCGGTCTCGGAGCCTGGGCCATCGGGGGAGACTGGAAGTTTGGATGGAGCTCGCAGGACGACAAGTCCTCGATTGAGGCCATCCATACGGCGCTGGAGCTCGGCACCAACTGGATCGATACCGCGGCCATCTACGGCCTCGGCCACTCGGAGGAAATCGTCGCCCGGGCGCTCGGCTCCTGGAGCGGAGCCCGCCCGTATGTTTTCACCAAGTGCGGAATGATCTGGAACGAGGATCGCGAGGTCGATTACTCGACTCGCCGGGAGTCTATACGCAGGGAATGCGAGGCCAGCCTGCGCAGGCTCGGGGTGGATGTGATCGACCTTTACCAAATCCACTGGCCGGCGGACGACCTGACGGAGACTCTCGAGGGCTGGGCAGCGCTGAATGAATTAAAACAGGAGGGCAAGATCCGCTGGGCCGCCGTGTCAAACTTCAGCCAGGACGAACTCGCCGCCGCCTCGGAAATCGCTCATGTCACCTCGCTCCAGCCTCCGTACTCTCTCGTGAAACGCTCCGTCGAGGAGGCCGAACTCCCTTTCTGCGCCGATCATGACATCGGCGTCATCGTCTACTCGCCCATGGGGTCCGGCCTGCTGACCGGAGCCATGACCCGGGAACGTGCCGCCGGATTGCCCGAGAACGACTGGCGGCGCAAGAATCCGGAATTTCAGGAGCCCCGGCTCTCCGCCAATCTCGTTCTCGCGGAGCGTGTCAAGAAGGTGGCTGCGGATCGCGGCGTGCCGCCCGGGGCCGTGGCCGCGGCCTGGACGCTGCACCATCCATCTGTCACCGGCGCCATCATTGGCGTGCGCAGCGGTCGGCAGGCAGCGGAGCTTTTCGCCCATGCCGATCTCGTTCTGACCGCAGAAGAAGCCGCCAGTCTCGCCTCATGAGGCGTCTCCGTCTTCTTTTTACCCCCTTCGGGAGCGAGGGGGACGTCAATCCCCTCATCTGGATCGCCGAGGGCATGGCGGCCCGAGGGCATGACGTCGTCTTTATCATCACGCCTCATTACCAAAGGCTTATCGACAAAAAGGGATTTACCGCCGTTCCCATCGGCACCGAGGAGCAGTTCCTCGCCTTTGCCCGCAATCCCAAGGCATGGGACCCTCGCAATGGCCCTCGCACCGTCATCAAGGGCATGGTCGATACCATCCCGGAGGCCGTCTCGGCCTTTGACCGGGCCGGAGATCAGTTTGATGCCGCCATTCTCTCCACCCTGGGGGTAGCCGTCGGCTCCCTGGCGGAGGCAAAGGGGATTCCCCGCATCATGGTCCATATGCAGCCGATCTGCGTGCGGAGCATTCATGATTTCCCGCTTCTCATGCCCGGGATGGAATTCCTTCAACATACCCCTCTGTGGTTTAAACGCGCCTTCTTCTGGCTGGTCGATCGCCTGATCTGGGTCGTCGCGGAGCGCCCGCTCAATCGCCTCCGCAGTCATCTCGGCCTTCCGGCTTGGCGGAGTTTCTACGACGAAGGCCTTCACGGGGGGATCGGCGGCGCCGCCATGTTCCCGGATTGGTTCGGCCCTCCCCAGCTCGACTGGCCTGCCGGAACCCGAACTTTCAACTTTCCCGTCTCTCCTGAAATTCGCCTTTTGCCCTCAGATCTGGACGCTTTCCTGTCCAGCGGCGAGCCTCCGATCATATGGACCCATGGATCGGCCAATTTCGACATCGAGCACTTCCAGCGTTGCGCCCTGCGAGCCTCCCAGGCGCTCGGTCGCCGCTGTCTGTTAGTGAGCCTCGATCCACCCAAGTCGACACTGCCCCCTACGGCGTTTCATTGCAGGCATGCCCGCTTTGAAGACGTCTTTCCACGCTGTCTCGCCGCCGTCCACCACGGTGGTATCGGCACCACTGCCAAGGCCATCGCGGCCGGAATCTCTCAGCTCATAGTCCCCAAGTCTCATGACCAGCCGGACAATGCCCAACGAATTGCCAAATTGGGCTTGGGCAAGATGCTGACCTACAAGCACCTGGATACGCCTCACTTGGAAAAGACCCTGGAGGAACTCCTGGCCTCCGAGGAGATCAAAACAGCCAGCCTCGCCTATAGAGACCGAGTGGGAGGCCAAGCTGCTCGGGAGGAGTTGCTCAACTGGATTGAGCAACGGATTTCTGAGCACAAAAGCTCCGATCGCATATAAGCGAACAAGCGCACGACAAATATCACGCAAATAGTTTGTACGCCTTTGCGCGAACGTGCATTATAGGCGCATGAGTACACGTACCCTGGGCGACAAACTCAAGGAGCTGCGCCAAACACGGAAGCTCTCCATGCGAGCGTTAGCTGAAAAAACCGGCCTCAAATCCCCCGCGTTCATTGCCGATGTGGAGCGCGGCTTCCGCCAGCCATCCTCGGAAGCCCTAGGCATCTGGGCGACCGCCCTGGAGGTTCCCCTCGATGAACTCCTGGCCTTTGATCGGCGTCCGCCTGTACGCGAACTAAAGAACATGATCGCCAAAAACTCTGCCTGGGCCCCCGCTCTTCGCCGCCTTGCAGCCGAGGGTCTGTCCGGCAGGGTCACCCCGGCAACCCTTCAGCAATTTCTCAACCAGGAACCCCAAAAGCCCGGGTTGCAGAAGGATTTCGATCTCGGAATTTAATTTATTTTATTAACGTAAAATCAACAGATAATACGCTGTATATAAAATGGTTATAGGAATTTCCCACGTTTGCCTGCTATCCAAAGACCTCGACCTTACCGAGAAGTTTTATGTTGGCGTACTCGGCCTGCAAAAGAAGTTCGATTTTCTCCGCAGCGGCAACAAGATTGGCTTTTATCTCGAGGCGGGATCCGGGCAATTCCTCGAGGTTTTTCAGAAGTCCGATCGAGACCTCTCATCATCCAGCGCCCTTACGCATTTCTGCTTACAGGTGAACGATATTCAGGCTACGAGCAAACACTTGCACAAGCATCGCATCGATCATCAGCCACCCAAGCTCGGAGCGGACCACAGCTGGCAGATCTGGTGCAACGACCCGGACGGCATCGCCATCGAGTTCCATCAATATACTCCGCAAAGCTCCCAACATACCGGCCAGGATTGCCTGGTGAACTGGTAAATCTCCTACCCTTCCGGAAAGAAAAGCAGGGAGCATGATCGCTCCCTGTTCGCGTTCAGGCGTTCGCCGCCAGCCAATCCCGGGCCTTGAGATAACTCTGGCGCTCAAGGAAATGCCGCAGGCGGGGATCGGCGTCGCGAGGCAATTGCGCTGCCAGCGCATCGAGCCGGGCACTCGCACGCTTCAGCTTTTCCAGATGAGCAGAAGGATCGGCATCCCGCAGCGCGTGATCCGCCACGACGACCAGCCGCTCCTCCAAAGCTTCCTGCAAATCCTTGTACATTCCCTAATGATGGCATGCCTTCCGGGCCGGACAAGGAGAACCCTCTTGATTCCCTATGGCGATTTCTTGCGCCCCGCCGGTTCGAAAAATTACAGGATGCCGCTCACTATTGTACGCCAAGACGTACAGAAAACTTCGGTGAGCAAAACCTTTCCACCCTTCTGGAAAAAGGGGAGAAAGAGCAAGAGCGCCCGTCGGCTGCTCCTGCGGCCTTAATCCCCCAATTCCACATTCCAGTACGCTAGATCGAGGAAGTGCTTCCAGCTATCATGAGGATGATTGCTGATGGAGACATTGACGAACGGCCGCCACTTCGGGCGCTTGGGCTTGCGGACGAGAAGCATTCCCGCCTCATGCGGCAGCCGATTTCCCTTCTTCGTATTGCATGGGATGCATGAGCAGACGATGTTTTCCCAAGTCGTCTGCCCTCCCCGGTCGCGTGGAAGGACGTGATCGAGGTTAAGATCCACGCGATCAAAGACTTTTCCACAGTACTGGCAGGTATTCTTATCCCGCTCAAAGACGTTGTGACGGGTAAACTTGACCTCCTTCTTGGGCAAACGCTCAAAAATGAGCAGCACGATCACGCGAGGAATACGAATGCTGAACGAGATCGTCCGCACCATCTCCTTCTCGGGGTGCGACTGGGAGATATCCCACCAACTGCGATAGTCGTGGGTTGCAAAATTCTTTCCATCCTCGGCAGAGACGACCTGAGCCTGCCCTTGGTACAACAAGGTGAAAGCTCGACGGACGGAACAGGTATTAACCGCTTGCCACAAGCGGTTGAGCACAAGCACGGGTTGTTCGAGAACTGACTCCATATATTGCGGTCAACTCGCGGAACAGCACGGGGAAGTCCCGCGGAATTCGCGGAACCTACCACCCCATTCTTCCCCGTGTCAATGTCGGTGAACAGATTGTGAATAACTTGTCACATACCCGTCCGCCGCTCCTGGTGGCGCCGAATCGAAAAAGATGCCTTTTCCATTGACAAAGAACAGGGCTCCGCTACATGTAAACGTTCCGCTCGACGTGTCGATCGGGTTCATTACCTATGAACAGCATTTTCATCGAAGAAGCCTCCAAAGTCGCCACCGATCCTCAAGTATTGATCAACATGGTCTCCAAGCGCGTGCGTCAGCTCAGCGCCGGGAGCCGCCCGATGGTTCCGGTGGAGGGCCGCATGGGCCTCGCCGACATCGCGCTCGCCGAGATCGCCCAGGGGCGCTTGGTGGTTGCTGCAAAGCCGGAAAACGGCGAGGAGCCGCAGGAATAATTTCGATTCCTGCGCGGGCTGATCATGTCCGCTGAAATTGTCGTCAATCGCAAGGCGTTTCGGGATTACCATATCCTGGAAAAGCTCGAGGCTGGCATCGAGCTCAAGGGCACGGAGGTCAAATCCATCCGGGCTGGCCATGTCAACCTTCAGGGTGCTTTTGCCCGTTTGGAGGGTGGTGAGGTGTTTCTTTACGACAGTGACATCCAGCCCTATCTGCGTGCCAGTCACGAGCAGCACGAGCCCAAGCGCCGCCGCCGCCTCCTCCTTCATCGTCTGGAGATCGACAAGGTGGCTGGAGCCATCGAGCAGGCGGGCCGCAGCCTGGTCGCTCTGCGCATGTATTGGAAGAACGGCCGCGTGAAGGTCGAACTCGGTCTCGGCAAGGGCAAGCAGGACGTCGACAAGCGCGCCGATCTCAAGAAACGGGTGCAGGAACGCGAGATCGACCGGATGTTGGCAGGTATTCAGCGGAAGCGCTGATTTTCGATTGCGCCCCGCTTCCCGCACGGGCAGTCTTTTTCCATCATGGCAACGGCATTGATCCTCCTCCTCGTAATCATCGGCGGCGCTGTGCTGATCGGCTTGTTTGCGATCGGCATCTACAACTCGCTGGTCGCGCTGCGCAATCGCTATAAGAATGCCTTTGCCCAGATCGACGTGCAGCTCAAGCGTCGCTATGACCTGATCCCGAATCTCGTCGAGACCGCCAAGGGTTACCTCAAGCACGAGCGCGAAACCCTCGAAGCCGTCATCGCCGCCCGCAACTCCGCCACCAGCGCCGGATCGAAAGCCGCGGCCAATCCCGGCGACCCGCAGTCCATGAAGGAACTCGCCGGAGCGGAAAGCGGCCTCACCGGCGCGCTCGGTCGTCTCTTTGCCGTGGCGGAAGCCTACCCCGACCTGAAGGCGAATCAAAACATGATGCAACTCACGGAAGAGCTGACCTCGACCGAGAACAAGATCTCCTTCGCCCGTCAGGCGTACAATGATTCCGTCATGGCCTACAACACCAAGCGGGAGGTTTTCCCCTCCAGCATCGTGGCCGGTATGTTCAACTTTGCGCCAGCCGAGCTGTTCCAGATCGAGAATCCGGCGGAGAAAGAAGCTCCTAAGGTATCCTTTTCATGATTCCCGTTAGCCCGTCCCGCTCTGTTTTCACGGAGCAGGCGGCCTCGGCCAACGTCGTACCAGTTTGGACGGAGATCGTTGCCGATGGCGACACGCCTGTATCTGCCTTTGCCAAGATCGGCAAGGATGCCCCCTCGTTCCTGCTCGAGTCCGCCGAGCAGAATGACCAGGTGGGCCGTTATTCCTTTCTCGGTTCCGGCGCCCGCCTGACCATTTCCGCCCGCGACAAGGTCGTAACGGTGGTGGAAAATGGCGAGTCCCGCACCTATACTTCCGAGCGCGATCCCCTCACCGACCTCGAGGAGATCATGGCCCGCTATCACACTGTGCCCGGAGTGAACATCCCGGGCTTCTACGGCGGTGCGGTGGGTTATCTCGGGTACGATTGCGTCCGCTGGTTTGAACCCACCATCCCGGCTCCGCCGAAGGACGAACTCGGCGTCCCGGACATGTTTTTCATGCTCCCGGAGAGCGTGCTGATTTTCCATCATCGCCAGCGCCGCCTGCGCATCGTAGCCAATGCCTTTATCGGCGAGGCCGGTGCAGACGCCGCCTATGATGCTGCAGTGAAGCAGATCGAGGGAATCATCGCCCGCCTGCAGGAGAGCGTTTCCTTTGACCCCATCTACACTGCGGACGAACCGCCCAAGGGCGAGGCCAGCAGCAACACCACTCGCGAGCAGTATTATGAGATGGTCGACCGGGCCGAGGAGTACATCCGCGCCGGGGACATCTTCCAGATGGTGCCTGCACAGCGGTTTGAGACCGAGTTCAAAGGCGACGCGCTGGACCTTTATCGTACGCTGCGCTTCGTCAATCCGTCGCCCTACATGTTTTGCCTGCGCTTCCCGGAGGGATACGCCCTCGTCGGCAGTTCGCCGGAGGTGCATGTGCGTCTCACGGATGATCTCGTCGAGATCCGCCCCATCGCCGGCACCCGCCGCCGTGGCCAGACCGAGCAGGAAGACCTTGCGAATGCGGAAGACCTGCTGGCCGATCCCAAGGAACGCGCCGAGCATCTCATGCTTGTCGACCTGGCCCGCAATGATGTCGGTCGCATCGCGGAGTATGGGTCCGTGCGTGTCACCGATTTCATGACCATCGAGCGGTACAGCCACGTCATGCACATCGTTTCCCATGTCTCGGGAACGCTCGCCGGAGGCCGCACCGCCTACGACGTGATGCGCGCCACCTTCCCGGCAGGAACCGTCTCGGGTTCGCCCAAGGTTCGCGCCATGCAGGTGATCAACGAGCTCGAGCAGAGCAAACGCTGCACCTACGCCGGCGCCGTCGGGTACTTCACCTACGGAGGGAATCTCGACTCCTGCATCGCCCTGCGCACCGTCCTCCTGAAGGACGGCAAAGCCTACGTGCAGGCCGGCGGCGGCGTCGTTGCCGACTCGACCCCGGACGGCGAGTACCAGGAAAGCGTGAACAAGGCCATGGCCGCCATGCGAGCCATCGACCGCGCCCGCAGTTTGATCCAAAAGGATTGATCGACTAGATTTCTCACCATGCTCCTCGTCATCGATAACTACGATTCCTTCACCTACAACCTCGTGCAGTATTTCGGGGAACTGGGAGAAGACCCCGTGGTGCGCCGCAACGATGAAATCACCCTGGAGGAGATCGCCGCGATGAACCCCGATCGCATCGTGGTTTCGCCCGGCCCCTGCACGCCGACCGAGGCCGGTATCAGCTGTGCGGTCATCGAGGAGTTTGGTCCGAAGAAACCCATTCTCGGCGTCTGCCTCGGCCACCAGAGCATCGGGCAGGTTTATGGCGGCGACGTCGTCCGCGCCGGTCGGCTGATGCACGGCAAGACCTCGCCCATCCTGCACCACGGCGAGAACGTCTTTGCCGGTCTGCCCTCACCCTTCGAGGCCACCCGCTATCACTCGCTGCTCGTCAAGCGCGAGACCCTGCCAGAGTGCCTTAGGATCACGGCGGAAACCGCCGAGGGGGAAATCATGGGCCTGGCGCACAAGGAATATCCAGTATACGGCGTCCAGTTTCATCCCGAGAGCATCCTGACCTCGGAAGGCAAGCGTCTGCTCGGGAATTTCCTGACGCTTTAGGAGATTACTTCTCCTCCTGCATGCCGACGACCTTGCTCGCGTAGCCGGTCATTTCCAGGTAGCCCTTGCCCGAGATCGGTTTTCCGTCTCGCTGTCCGGATACCCGAATCGCTCCCTCCCAGTAGCGAATGGGATCGAGATTGAGTTCCTGGTTCTCGGTCGCGGCTCGTACTGTTGCCACAAAGTTCCTACCCGGTATCTCCAGCTTCCACTCCACGGGATAGCGGGCTTCGCTGTTCGGGGCGTGCCACCAGCGAACCGGCGTAAGATTGAAATCCGCATTGGATATTGACTCACCCTTCCCATCCGCAGCCACCCAGGTTCCCCCGGAGTACGGATCGCGCCCGCCCTTTTTCAGCCGCAGTTGGAAGAGCATCAGTTCCGTATCGTCGTCAAACTGCACGCTGAACCAGTCCCACCCCGCCTGATCCGCGCCGAGTTGATTGGTCGCCCACTCGTGGTCAAACCATGAAAGTCCCGCCACCGGGTACGTTTTTCCACCGGATGTAATTTCTCCGGTGGTTTTGAGCCGGGTAAAGGAATAATAGTGCGACGCCCTCCCCGGTCCCTTCGCCTTCTGGCTCACCCCGTCCTTGCCATGAATGACGGGCGGCTTCAGCGGCAGCAAGGTTAAGTCAATACTCACATCGTCCTTTGCCGCCTGGATATGGAATCCGTCGCCAGCCTGCTCACAACGCCAGCCGTCGATCCAGGCGACGCTGCCACCTTGATCAAACCCCGCCTCTCCATAGGCTCCACGGGCAAGCTTCTGCGCAAAGGTGAACCTCGGTGTTTTCAGATCGCTGAGAGCAAAGTGAGCAAGTTTCAGATCGCGGGTTACGAAGCGTGACTCTGTCCTGCCCTCATCGGGGCTCACTCCCTGGCGGAAAAAGGTGAGCTGATACCCGAACTCGCGCCCATTTGCAGTAGAGACATTCCCGGTGAAATACCACCACTCGGTCTTGAAGCCGGGATGATTCCCGTGATCGCGGGGAAACTGATACTCCCACCCCGGCAGCGCCAGCTTCCACTCACCGCAGGCGACGGCGAGCGAGGCAAGCAGAAGGAGGAATATTCGCGTCATCTAGGAGGATACGACTCCCGAGACTCCTTTGGTGTTATTTTGGAGAGCCTTGATGTTCCAAAAAATCACGCCGCCGCCGTTGCGCGGACCGGTGGCTTTTTCGATCTGCAACTGGCGACCGATCTCCGAAGCGGGCCAGCCATGAGTGGTCAGGCGGTCCACCGCGATGCCCGGATAAATCGGCACGCCCGCCGGGTTCACCTGAGGGCTCCTCCACCAGCGCAGCAGCGTGGAGAAGCTCTGTGGTCCCCCATCCTTCCAGTACAGCTGCGGCGCGAGGTAGTCGATCCAGCCGGAACGCATCCACTTCAGCGGATCGCCATAGAGCTGGTTGAATTGGTCCACGCCAGCCACGATCCCCGCCGGAACGCCGGGCTGGAAAATGCCGAAGGGGCTGACGCCAAACTTCACCCCACCCCGCGTGGCATGAACCGTTTCGCCCACGCGGCGGATGAGTGTATTGACATTTTCCCGGCGCCATTCGGATTTGGAAAGCGCTCCGCCCCGCGCCCGGTACGCCGCATATGTTGCGTCATCCGGGAAGGGATACACCGCACCGCTGTCGGTCGGGTACGGATAAAAGTAGTCGTCGAAATGGACTCCATCGATGTCGTAGCGTGACACGAGATCCTTCACGACGGAGACGATCTGATCCTGCACCGCCGGAGCGCCGGGGTCCATCCAGAGCACATTGCCCACCCGGTAGGTATATTGTGGAAATCGCTTCGTGATGGAATTGGCCGCGCGAGGCTGCGAGGCATTGGCTGCTCCGCGGTAGGGATTCATCCAGGCATGGACCTGGATTCCACGCTTCTTCGCCTCGGAGATCAGAAAGGCCAGCGGATCATATCCCGGCGATGCCCCCTGGGTTCCGGTGAGATACCGGCTCCATGGTTCAATCTTTGAGGCATACAGTGCATCACTCTCCGGACGCACCTGAAAGAGCACGGCGTTCACGCGATTGCGCTTGGCGGCATCGAGCAAGCGGATGATCTGAGCCTTCTGCGTTTCCGGAGACAACCCCGGCTCCGAGGGAAAGTTGATATTATGCACCGTGGCGATCCATGCGCCGCGGAACTCGGCGAAGGCCAGGGCGGGCAGCAACAGCAGGAGGGCAAGGAGGCTTTTCATGAAAGATTTAGTAGATCATCGCTTCTTCAGGAGGATCGCAGGGTTGGACAGACTTGGCGACAACGAGAGGGATCACCCGCCCGCCCTCTACCGGGAAAGTTGCCGTACCGACAACCCGCACCCAGCTCATTTCCTCCATCTTTACCGGCGGGTCCATCTGGATGGTCACGGCGGTGGGCCGTGCATCGGCGGCACAGCAGACCATGTACATGCGAACGAGCGAGAAGCGGTCGCCCTTCGCGTTATTGGTCTTCGCGGGCATGAACTGGCCGATCATCTCGACCTCCTTATTTTCAAAGTCCGCACGCAGCGATTTTTCTTCAGCGGCATAGATCAGATCCACCGTCTCGGCGCGGATCTGCCCGCTGGCATTGCGCGGGATGTAGGGACTGGCGGCAGTATCTGCCCCGGGCGAGCCATCCTGGGTGGGAAGAGCCGGTTCGACAGGCGGCTTGTAGTTCGGCAAGGCGTTCGCATCGCTGACGAGCCCCCGGTTGAGCACGGTCGACGCGCCAAACTGGCTCGGCGATACGATCGTGGCCAGGATCAGCGGAATCGTCAGGACGATCCCGGTGAATATGGTGCCCCCCAGGCTCCTGGCCAGTGAAGGCGCGTCGCCGCTGGTGATCGCCGCCGGGGAAAACCACACCATGATGGCGAGGACCAGGAGCACGATGCCAGCGGCCAAGGTCCAGGGCTGGAACGTGGGGCTCAGATACGCCGCCACCCGTCCCGAGGTATAGAAATACGTCAACAGGATGCCCCAGACGATGAGGATGCCTGCCGTGATGCCGCGTTGAATCACCGCCGTCATAAGTGAACCACTGTCAGTCGCACGCAGATGAGACCGACCAGGATGAAGAGTCCCACCGCCAGACCGAGAACAAACCGTTTCTTGAAGACCGCACTGTAAATGAAGAGCAATTTCAGATCGACCATCGGGCCGAATACGAGAAAGGCAAGTTTCGCCACCATGGGAAAGGTGGTGAAGGTCGCCGCGATAAACGCGTCGGAAGTGCTGCAGAGCGACAGAATGACCGCCAGGCCCATGAGGGAAAACGTCGCCAGCCAGTCATTGAGGGCCAGCGGCAGGATATACTCCTGATTGACCCCGGTGCTGAAGCAGGCGGAAATCGCCACACCGAAGACGAAGTAAACCATCACATCGAGGAAATCGGAAACACTGACGCGAACGGCCCGCCCGAATCGCAGGAGCATCGGCCCGCCGCGCTCTCCCTCCAGAGCAGGCTGGAGCACTTTCGCCGCCACGTCATCCCGCAACACCGTCCTGATCGAAAGCTGATGCACCGCACCCGCGGCGATGATCGCGACGAGATACCCGACGCCGACCCGCAATCCGGTCATCTCGATGGCCGACTGGCCGCTGAAGGCGGCGAGCGTGCTCAGGATGACGACCGGATTCACGATGGGCGATGCCAGCATGTAGGCGATGGCGTTCGAGAGCGGCAAACCCTTGGATAGCAACCGCCGGATGACAGGCACCACGCCGCATTCGCACATCGGAAAGATAAGCCCCATCCCGGCGCTCATCGCGATGCCCAGGAAGGTGTTCCTCGGTAAAAACCGCAGCATCGTCCGCGCAGGGAGAAACTCCTCGATCACCCCCGAGAGCAAGGCTCCAAGCAGAAGGAATGGCACGCCCTCGAGAAGGATGCTCAGGAACGCGAAGGCAAAATCCGGAAGGCTGAACCTGAAAAAACTCATCACAGATAGGTCAGAAGGATAGAACCCGGGATTGGCGAATTTTCCAGTTGTTTCGACGTTTTCTCCAAGAATTCCTCCTACCGGGAATCCGGTAGATCGCATTCAAGTCTCGCCATTCGGCCCATTTTTCATAGGATAAGTGACCTGATGCAGAGGGTATCGCGTCGCAAGTTTGTCGGGCAAATTCTGGGGGTTACCGCGATCACCGCGTTTGCTGGTTATCCTGTATGGGAAACGCGCCATCTCCTCATCAACCGTCTGTCCGTCGCGCTTCCCCGGCTGCCGGAGTCGCTCTCCGGATTGAAAATCGCATTTCTGGCCGACATCCATGTGGGCCCGTTTCTCTCTGTACGCTACCTTCGTCAGGTCGTCGACCGGGTCAACTCGCTGGGAGCGGACCTCATCGCACTAAATAGTGTCGTCACGAGAATGAAAGCCAGATAGCCAGGCAACGGATGTGAACGGCGGCCAGGAAGGAGGCCGCATTCTTGGTGTAGCGTGTGGCGATGCCGCGCCAACGTTTGAGGTGGAGAAAGGTATTTTCCACCAGATGGCG
>JAFKMU010000054.1 GCA_017305195.1 Verrucomicrobiota bacterium
GTGACAAGCAAGGTCAGGGTGACAAGCAGGGCCAGGGTGACAAGCAGGGTCAGGGTGACAAGCAAGGTCAGGGTGACAAGCAAGGTCAGGGCGACAAGCAGGGCCAGGGTGACAAGCAGGGTCAGGGTGACAAGCAGGGCCAGGGTGACAAGCAGGGTCAGGGCGACAAGCAAGGTCAGGGCGACAAGCAAGGCCAGGGTGACAAGCAGGGTCAGGGCGACAAGCAGGGCCAGGGTGACAAGCAAGGTCAGGGTGACAAGCAAGGCCAGGGTGACAAGCAAGGTCAGGGTGACAAGCAAGGTCAGGGTGACAAGCAAGGTCAGGGTGACAAGCAAGGTCAGGGTGACAAGCAGGGCCAGGGTGACAAGCAGGGTCAGGGTGACAAGCAAGGTCAGGGTGACAAGCAAGGTCAGGGCGACAAGCAGGGCCAGGGTGACAAGCAGGGTCAGGGTGACAAGCAGGGTCAGGGCGACAAGCAAGGTCAGGGTGATGGCTCCGGCCAGGGTTCCTCGCCTTCGGAACTGACGGCGACGAGCAGTCAGCAATCCTCCACCGGTTCCGACCCATCATCCGCCCAAGGCAGCAGCGGATCACCTGCCAACTCATCGACAGGAAATAGTTCAGGCGGTGGCGATGGCTTGCAGCTCTCCGGTCGCGGCGGCTCGACCACCAATCAGGAGCGTCTCGCTCGGGAAATCATCGAAGACGTTCGCGAAGAAATGATCGAAGCTGAAGTCATCCTCCCGCTCGATCCCACCGTCAAGGAGGTCCACAAGCTTTTCTGGGAAGATCCCCATACCTACAACGGGCCTTTTGCCCAGGTGGTTGCGGCTTTCGACAAGATCGAGGGTTCGCTCGATGACATCATCACCCTCCTGCGCGCTCAGCTCCAGCAGACCCAGCGCCAGCACAAGCTCGAGGCCCAAGACCCGGAAAAAGCCCCGGAAGGCTATCGTGATGCCGTGGCGGATTACTTTGAACGCTTGTCCCGCGATTACATGAACGCTCCGCAGCAGCCCGAGGAACCGAAGGAGTCCGCACAGTGAAGCCCGCGATGGAATGGCACTTCGGCGGCTGGCTTCATGGCTTGCCTCCCGCAGTAGCATGGGGATTGCTCGGGCTGATCGCCGTGCTCGGGCTGGCGTCGATTGCGCTCTCCTATCAACGCACCTTGCGCAAGCTGCCAGTCGGGGCGCGCTGGGGACTTACTGCGCTGCGCACCGCACTCTTGGCCGGCATATTGATCTGTCTCGCCAATCCCGTTCGCATTGAGAAGAAGTCCAACGAAAAGGAACCCGCTCGCAAGCTGGCCGTCCTGGTCGACCGCTCAGCCAGCATGGATGCCATCGACAATCGCCGGGAAACGCGCCTCGGCAATGCGCTGCGCGCCTGGCGGCAGCATGGCGACGAGGCCAAGGAGAAGTTCGATCAAGTCGAGTACTTCCGCTTCAGCAAAACGACGGAGGCCTTCCCCACCCTCGAAGCCGCCGCCAGCGAAGGCACACCCGGCGAGGAGACGCACCTCTTTGACGCCATCGAGCGAACTCTCGCAGATGCTCCGGCCGCCATTGTCTGCCTGACCGATGGGCTCGATACCACGCAGAAAGATCCGGCGGAACTCACCTCCCTCGCCCAAAGAAGCGGCGTCCCGCTGTATTTCGTCGCCGCCAATAATCGCGCGCGGCCCGGCGAGTTTCTCAACATCAAGGAGATCAAGTCGCCGTCGCAGGTCCTGCGCCAGACGCGGTTCCCGGTCGGAGTGATCGTCGAGGCCGTCGCGGCCAAGGAAGGCGAGGTGCCCGTGGAGCTTTGGAGCGGCGACCGCAAGCTCGCCGAAACGAGCCTGAAGGTTCGCACGGGTTGGAATTCTCTTCCGTGGACGGTGGAGGTCGCCGCCGAGGAGATCGGGCCGATGCCGCTGGAGTTCCGTGTCGGACGCACCGACCGGCAGGAGTACTCGGCCAGCACGACGCGCGTCATCGACAAGACGACCGTCGACATCCTCTACTACCAAGGCGCGCTCCAGTGGGGCTACCGCTTCCTGCTTGCCGCGCTCCAGAGCGATCCGAGCTTCAAGATGGCGAGCATCCTCAATCCGGCGCTCGGCATGAAAATGACTGCTCCCGCCGAGGGACACGCGGTGCTGAACGATCTTCCAGACGATGCCGCCGACCTGAAATCCTACCAGATCGTCGTGCTGGCGCACGTCTTTGCCGATCAGCTCTCCGCCCGACAGCAACAAGCCCTGATCGAGTATGTCCGGAACGGAGGCGGCATCCTTTTCATCACTCCGGACAGCGACGCATCGCAGGACTTTGCCGGCACCTCCATCGAGGAAATGCTACCCGTGGTCTTCGAGCGCCGGACGCAGGTTTCTCTCGATGACGCGGCAGCCCGGGCCTTCCAAACTCGAATGCAGTCCATCGGCGGGGCGAACTCCCGCGAGGAAACCGCGTTTGCCATCGATGCGATAAACCGGCAGGAAGTTGAGCCGCTCACCCCGTTTGCCGCCCTACGGTCGTCATCCCGCGCCAAGCTTTTCGCGCCCGGGCCCGGCGCTCCCCAGTTCAGCGAATACGCCAGGGTGCTTTGCGCCAAACCCGGGGCGGAGGTCATCGCCGTGCACCCCCGCGACCGTTCATCGAACGGGACGCCGCGAGTGCTCATTGCCCGTCAACAGTTTGGCCAGGGATTTGCCGCCGTGATGACGACCGACCTGCTGTGGCGCTGGAAGCTGTCTCTCCCCAGTTCCGCGCGCACGGTCGAGACATTCTGGCAGCAGTTTATGCTGTCCCTCGCTCCCTCGGCCCCAGGCCAGGGACTGAGAGTGGTGCGACTCGGGGACAGCGCCTCCACCTCGCGGTCCGTGACGGTCCGTGTAGAAGGAGCCGACCATGGCGAAGCACCGAAAATCTCAGCCGTCACACCCAAGGGAGTCTCTCTCCCGCTCGTTCCGCGCGGCAGCAACACCAGGGGTGCATGGGATGCCAGCTTCACGCCGGACCAGGAGGGACGTTGGGAAGTCGTCGCCGAGAATGCATCGGGCGACAAGGCTCGTATTTCCCTCCCCGTTTCCAAGCAAAGCCGCACGGTCGAGACCGTGAACACCCCTGCGGACATCGAGGGCATGCGGCGGATCGCCGAGGCCACGGGAGGCGCATTGATCGACAAGGAGGCAAGCGCGTTTCCCGCCCCCCCGGGCGATGTCACGTCCGACCTGAAAAAAACCCGCCCCCTCTGGGATGAGTCTTCCATGATTCTTTTGCTGCTGGGTTTCTATGCGACGGAGCTTGTTACCCGCCGCTGGTATCGCCTGTTGTAATGAAAAGGCTCCGCCCTGGTCTGCTGCTTCTGCTGGCAGTCATCACGCCTGCCGGCGCGGCCGATGTCTCCCAGATGAGGGCGGATCGCGTCGGCTGGGCGCGCCTCCAGACATCGAGTCCGCAATGGAAACGGCACTCCGGCAGCGACCCTGTCCTCGCCCAGTTCATCCGCGAAAACACCAGCCTGAACATCGACCCCACCTGGTACGCGGCCGACGTGGAAAAGCTCGGCGAGCTCTGCAAGTACCCCATGCTCTTCTCCCAAGGCATCGGCATGGTCGACAGCGGCACAGCCAGGGCCAATCTCGCCGAGTATATCCGCAGGGGCGGCTTTCTCCTCATCGATGCCTGCATCAACAAAAACGTCACTCCGGACCCCGACGCCTTTCTCGCCGACCAGACCCGGGTATTGACAGCCATCCTCCCCGAGTGCCGGGTCCTGCCGATCAAACCGGAACACGATGTCTTCCATTGCTATTTCCAGATCCCGGGAGGCACGCCGCCGCACATGTATTACAACAATGTCTTCGACCCGCAGTGGTCCAGGCATGGTCTCTACGCGGTCATGATCGGCACGCGCATGGCAGGCGTCATCAGCGTGAGCGGCCTGCAATGCGGATGGGACCGCATGATCTCTCCACCCGGCCTGCCGGAGGACTGCATGCGCATGCTGATCAATATCTACACTTACGCAATGCTCCAGGGAACCTAAGGCTAAGACCCTAAGGCATCCTCATCTCCACCCTTGTTTTCAGCAAATTCCCCGCTACTTTCTCAAGCATGAGCGAAGAAATCAGCCGCCAGCAATTTCTCAAGCTTCTCTCCGCCGGGGGCGCTTCACTCTTTGGCTTGTCCGCCGGCCTGTTCGGCCAGGAAAACCGCGGACCGATCTCCCCATGGGCCCGGCTCAAGTACCCCGGGCGCAATGGCGACAACGATGACTGGAATGTCCACCCCAATGGCGACCTGAATCTCATCGACGCCATGCAGGACCAGACAACCCTGAATTTCGACAAGCGCTGGAACGTCGCCGAGGTCGACAGCCTGAAGACCCTCACTCCCTTCCCGTTTCTTTTCATGCACGGGGATGTCGCCCCGGAGCTCGACGACAGCCAACGGGCCAATCTGCGCGAGTACCTCCTCCGCGGCGGATTTCTCTTCGCGGAGGATTGTGTCAACGGCAAGCGCCACCATGGCAGCCTGAACGACGAGTTTTTCTCGCAGATGGTGGATGAAGTTCCGAAGATCTTTCCGGATGCCAAACTGGAGCGGCTGCCTTACGACCATCCGGTCTTTCACTGCTACTATCACTTTTACTCGGGACAGCCCCACATGCAGGGGCAGCAGCACGGGCTTCATGGCGTGACCGTCAACGGGCGTCTGGTCATGCTGCTTTCTCCTTCCGACACACATTGCGGATGGACCAATGGCGACCGCTGGTTCGGCACCGGCAAGCAGATGGAGGCCTTCAAGATGGGCTGCAACATCTACCTCTACGCCATGACCCAGCAGGGCAGCATCATCTCGGATGTGAGAAAAGCCGGTTAAGGCTTCCGGCCCGGAGGCTGGCTGTATCGCGGGCTTGAACGCCGCAGCCCTTTCCCCTATGCTTGGCCTTCACTTGAGCTCGCCATTGCCTCCGGGTTGTCCTACCGGAGATGCAGCTCAAAAAACCGTCAAAAGAGAGAGAGATAGCAAAGTCATGAAACTCAGTGCCCGCAACGTCCTGCCCGGCAAAGTCGTCAGCATCAAGGAAGGTCCCGCCACCACCATCGTGAAAATCGAAGTGGCCCCCGGCTTGATCATTTCCTCCAGCATCACGACCGAGGCCGCGGAAGAACTCCACCTCAAGGAAGGCGCCACCGCCTACGCCGTGATCAAGGCGTCGAGCGTCCTGCTCGCCGTCGAGTAGTTCCCTTCCCAAAAATTCCGGGAATCTCCGGAGGTTTTCTCCCACTTTCCAACATCGGACATGCTGCCGACAGGCAGCATGTCCGTGCGGGAGAATGTTATTTCCTCTCCTCGATGGGAGCGTAGGAGCGGATCGTCGGCCCGACGTAAATCTGGCGCGGGCGGTAGATGCGGCTGCCCTGCTCCTCGCGGATCTCCTTGAAATTCGCGATCCATCCCGGCATGCGGCCGATGGCAAACATCACGGTAAACATTTCCGTGGGAATTCCCAAGGCGCGCAGGATGATGCCGCTGTAGAAGTCCACATTGGGATACAGCTTGCGCTCGACAAAGTAGTTGTCGCCCAGCGCGGCCTCCTCCAGCTTCTTTGCGATATCGAGGAGCGGGTCCTTGATATGGAGGGTCTCCAGCAGGATGTCGCACTGGCGCTTGATGATCTTGGCCCGGGGATCGTGGTTTTTGTACACGCGATGGCCGAAGCCCATCAGGCGCTTGCCGCTATTCTTGTCCTTTGCGGCCTGGATGAATTTTGAGCCGTCATCACCGCTCTGGTGAATCTCCTGCAGCATCTCGAGGACGGCCTGGTTGGCTCCGCCATGAAGCGGGCCCCACAGCGCGCAGACGCCCGCGGCGGCCGAGGCAAAGAGATTCGCCCGGCTCGACGCAACCATGCGAACGGTCGAGGTCGAGCAGTTCTGCTCGTGGTCGGCATGCAGGAGGAAGATGAGATCGAGCGCACGCACCACCTCCACCTTCAGCTCGTAGTCCTCGTAAGGGTCCGAGAACATCATGTGAAGGAAGTTTGCCGAGTATTTGTAGGCTTTCTTGGGATAGATGATCGGCAGGCCCTTGGACTTGCGATAGGAGAATGCCGCGATGGTGCGCACCTGCGAGATCAGTTGCGCGACCTGGAGATCGAACTGCGAAACCTCCTCATTGGCAAAGAGACTGGGGTTGAAACATCCGCAGGCGTTGATCATCGAGGACAGGATGCCCATCGGATGGGCATGAGGGGGAAACCCTTCGAAGTGAAACTTCATGTCCTCGTGCAGCATCTGGTTCAGCGTTAGGAGATCCGAGAACTTGCGGAGCTGGTCATGAGTTGGCAGCTCGCCGTAAATGATCAGGTAGGCCGTCTCGACGAAATTTGAGCGCTCGGCCAGCTGCTCGATCGGAATCCCCCGGTATCGCAGGATGCCCCTGTCGCCGTCGATGAACGTGATGGCGCTCTTGCACGAGCCTGTATTGCCATAACCATCATCGAGCGTGATGTACCCGGTCTGGTCACGGAGCTTCGCAATATCCACGGCATGCTCTCCCTCAGTTCCGACAAGAACGGGGAGGTTTACCACTTTATCGTCAAGTTTCAGTTCTGCGGTCGGAGTCATGGTATTTCATGTCATACCGAAAAAATTCCATTCGGCCACCGCAATTCCACCGAACTTGACAGACTTATTTTTTCGTAAAAAAAGCTGCGGGCCGATTTTCACTGGACGCACTATGCAACCAGACGCATAAATAGCCGCTTACACCGATTTTTCGTGCTGCTGCCGCGATTTCTACCTTTTTCGATCCTTGCCGTCCTTTGTTGCGCGCTGCTCTCGCTCGCACCAGTTTCCGCGCAAACGACCGTCGACTGGAAAAACAACACAACCGGCAGTTGGTTTGACCCGGCCAACTGGTGGAACGGCTATATCCCGACCGCCGCCTACAATGCCGCGATCGACAATAACGGAGACGCCTCGGTCCCCTACAACACCGGCGTACCCGGAAATGCCTCGACCCTGAACGTCGGCCTCTCCGGCGCAGGCACCCTGCGCATTGTCTCCGGCGGAGGGATCGTCGCAACGATAGCCTATCTGGGCAACAACGCCTCGGGCAATGGCACCATCATCGTCAATGGAGGAGGCTCATCCCTGACGCTCTCCAGCAACATCTCGGTGGGAGAACGCGGCACGGCCTTGCTCAATATCAACGCCGGAGGAGTCGTCTCCAATGCCTACGGCAAGGTCGGCGTATACTCGGGCAGCACTGGTACGGTATCAGTCGCCGGAGAAACATCCGCCTGGAACAACTCCGGCGACATCATCATCGGAGAATCCGGCACGGGCAGCCTGAACGTGTCCAGCGCCGCCTCGGCGACCAGCACCCAGGGATTCCTCGGGTACAATGGCACCGGGAACGGTACCGTGTCGGTCGACGGCATCGGCTCCATCTGGAAGCTGCGCAGCTACCTTTTTGTCGGCTATTTCGGCACGGCGAGGCTCGATATCACGGCAGGCGGCAAAGTGGCGACGGATGACAGCTCCTCGGCGGCGTCTTCAGCCTCGATCGGCCACCTCGGCGGGTCCCACGGTGATGCCTACGTAAGCGGCGTCGGCTCGACCTGGGCGATGAAGGACGATCTCAGCGTCGGCGAGCAAGGCTCCGGCACTCTCTCGATTTCCAACAAAGGCACGGTTTCCAACTCGTACGGAACCATCGGCAATTATGCCTCGGGGTCAGGCTCCGTCACGGTCAACGGCGTCGGCTCGACCTGGACCAACAGGAACGACCTGATCGTCGGCAAGGCGGGAACGGGCTATCTCACTGTCATCGAGGGCGGAGTGGTCTCATCGAGTTCCGGCTATGTCGGCTACAGCGCGACCAATACCAGCTCCGCCACCATCAATGGCAGCGGCTCCCGATGGAACAACTCGTCCTCCCTCCATGTCGGTCACCAGGGCGCAGGAACTCTTAATATCGAGTCTGGCGGAGTCGTCACCAGCGTGGATGGATTCGTCGGCGAGGACAACGGAATGATGGAAGGACTCGTCAATATCTCGGGCGTCGGTTCCGCCTGGAATGCCTCGGGCGATCTCTCCGTCGGAGATGCCGGCACGGGAATTTTCAATCTTCGCGAAGGCGGCGCGGCCGATAGCACCGATGCCTCGCTCGGCGTGACCGCAACAGGCAGCGGCGTGGTCAATCTTTCCGGGGCCGACACGCTCTGGACGATCCGCTCCTCCCTCTACGTCGGGCGCAGCGGATTCGGAAAAGTCAATGTTACCACCGGCGCGACGGCGACCGCAAACACCGCGACGATCGGCGAGCAGCTTTCCGGCTTCACCAGCCAGGTCAATGTCTCGGGCGACGATTCGCTTTGGGAGGTCGGCGCATCGGTGATCATCGGAGACGGCGGAAAAGGCCAGCTTAACATCATCAGCGGAGGGCACTCCTCGGCGGCATCCGCCGTCCTCGGCAATGCAGCCGGATCTCACGGCGCGCTCAACATCGACAACATCGGCTCCTCCTGGCTGGTCGCGAACGCCCTGACCATCGGCAACCTGGGTGCCGGCGTGCTGGGGATGCAGGGCGGCGAGGTAACCAGCGGCTCCGCAGTGTTGGGAAGCCAGGCGGGGTCCCAGGGCGTCGCCACGGTGTTTAGCGGCATCTGGACCAACTCGGGCTCGCTGGTCGTCGGAGGCTCGGGACATGGCACCGTGAACCTCGCCGGCGACGGAGTCCTGAAAGTCGGCGCGACCGGAAACGGCGCCGTGGTCCTGGCAGAATCCGCCGGGTCCGTCGGCAGCCTCGTCATCGGCCAGGGTGCCTCGGCGGGAACGCTGCAGGCGGCATCTGTGTCGGGCGGCCTGGGCACGGCCAGCGTGATCTTCAACCACTCGACGACCGTCAATTTCCACCCCACCCTTTCCGGCAATCTTTCCGTCACCAAGAGCGGCAGCGGCCGTCTTGTCTTTGATTACGAGAATACCTATACGGGCCTCACCTCCGTCGCCGACGGCACACTCAAGGTCGGCAATGCCAGCGGAAGCGCCACGGGATCGGGCAAGGTGATCGTAGACCGCCTCGGCACCCTCATCGGCGACGGAACGGTCGCCGGAGACGTCGAGATCAGCGGAACCATCTCCCCGGGTGACGCCAGCGTGGCAACGCTCTCAACCGGCTCGCAGACGTGGAAAAATGAAGGCGTCTACGCGTGGGAAATCCAGAGCCTCAGCGGCCCGACAGGTTCCACCTGGGATCTCCTCCATATCGATGGCGACCTCACCATCGAGAGCACGATGGAGAACCCGTTCACCATCGCCATCACCACCCTCACCCTCGAAGGACAGGCCGGACTGCTTCAGGGATTCTCCGATACGCAGAACTACTCCTGGACCATCGTGACCGTCACAGGAAACATCGGCCCGTGGAGCCTGAGCCAGATCTACCTCGACGTCAGCGGGTTTGCCAATGATCCCGTCGGCACCTTCTCGCTCAGCCAGGATGACAAAGACCTCAACCTCGTCTATACGGTTCCCGAGCCTGCCTCCTGGGGCATGCTGCTGCTCGGGGCTTTCAGCCTGGCTGCCGCCATCAAGCGCTCCCGCAACCGATCGTGATCGGAATCTGCGGCCGTCGACTTACATAAGTCTAAGCTAGCGCCAAGCGAAAGTCCCGCGGTCAAATCTAAGGGTTTCCTAAATCCTTAACCGATCCCCCCTCTGGGCCAGCCCTCCGCTTCCGACCCGGAAATGCGGAGTCAATCCATTACTTCATGTCGTTAAGTAATTTCCGCAAATCGGAATCCCTGATCCCGCTGGCGGAGACAACTTTGCAAGTCAGTCTCAATAAGCAGTTTTTTTGATAAATTCATGCACGAATTGGATTGTTAACTCCGCCCATACTTAGGTAGAAGCAGGTGTCATCCCATCTCTCCCGAGTAAAGGATGGTACCAACAAACCAAAAATGAAGAAAATCCTCTCCACTCTCGCTCTCGCGATTCTCACGGCTTCCGCCGCGTTCGCTGGAACGGACAGCAAAAAAGTCGTAATCGCTCCTGTGCAGGAAGATCTCTTCCGCGCCGGTGAATTCCAGATCGACGCCAGCTTCGCTGCACTGCTTGGCCGCTACAACGGTCACAATGCCAACGGAATCGGCGGCAATCTCGGATTGAACTACTTCATCACCCGCTACATCGGCATCGGCGTTGACAACACTGTCGGCGGCTGGGTTGACTCCGGCAGAAATGGCGCCTTCGACAATCTCCAGGGCAACCTCATCCTCCGCTACCCGATCGAAAGCCTTCGCCTCGCTCCTTACGCCCTCGTCGGCGGCGGCGCGACTTGGAGCAAAGGCTTTGGCCAGGGCAACGGCAACGTCGGCGGTGGCCTCGAGTATCGTTTTACTCGCAACATCGGCACCTTCGTTGACTCCCGTTACATCTACGGCAACAACAGCCTCAACTCCAGCCTGACCCGCATCGGTCTGCGCTTCTCGTTCTAAAGAACGCGTAGCGTACTGTTAGTTCTCCTAGTTTTGGGGAGAGACCTTCGGGTCTCTCCTCTTTTTTTGCCGGAATCCAGTGGATTCCCGGCCGGCATCCGCGTCTCGTAACAAGGGTAGCATCAGGCCGCTCGGATTCCAGATGGTACTCGATCTGGGAAAGTCGATTGCCTTCCTCCATCTAGGTAGAAAGGACATCCTCAGAAGAGGCTCAGAGTCCCATCGGGAAGAGACGCCGCCCGGAGGACGACACAACTACCGCTTGCGCGTCATCGCCCAATGCGGCTAACACAAAAACATCAACAAATGACCTCGTCCCCATTTTTTGGCGGAGAGCCGAACATAGCAGCCCTTTGGCATGAGGCTCAAAAGTGGAGCCGACGACGAGATTCGAACTCGTGACCTATCGATTACGAATCGATTGCACTACCACTGTGCTACGTCGGCAGGAGAGCCGATAAAGGAACTATAAATCCGGAAAGATCGCAATCAGATTCTGCCCTTTCCGACGCAAAAAAAGAGCCGTGGCTCGGAGAACCACGGCTCGTGAATTTCTTGGTAAACCTCGCGGATTAACGCTTGGAGAACTGGAAGCGCTTGCGGGCGCCGGGCTGACCGGACTTTTTGCGCTCCTTCATGCGAGGATCGCGGGTCAGCATTCCCTCTTCGCGGAGCGGGCCGCGGAGGTTCTCGTCGGTCTGGAGCAGTGCGCGGCTGATGGCGAGACGCAGAGCGCCAGCCTGACCGGCAATGCCGCCACCCGAGGTCTTGGCCTCAAGATCAAAGCCGTGAACGGCGTTGGCGATCTCCAGGGGACGCAGAATGATGTTCTGCATCGAGAGGCTCGGGAAGTAATCGGTGAAATCCTTTCCGTTGACCTTGAAAGCTCCAGTGCCTTGACGAAGGCGGAGCTGGGCGATGGAGGTTTTGCGGCGGCCGGTTGCGGTAATTTCGGACATGATCAGGCGGTTTTCGGATTCTGGGCGGCGTGAGGATGCTCGGAGCCGCTGTAAACTTTCAGCTTGCGATAGACGCTGCTGCCGAGACGGTTATGAGGGATCATACCGCGGACAGCACGTTCGATAAGAAGCTCGGGATGGCGCTCGCGGCGGGCGGAGAAAGTCTCGGACTTGTGACCGCCGACGTAACCGGAGAAGCTCATGTAGGTCTTCTGCACGTCTTTCTTGCCACCGATGCGAACCTTGTCGGCATTGATGACGACGACGAAATCACCCGTATCAACATGCGGGGTGAAAATAGCTTTGCCCTTGCCGCGCAAAAGGTTGGCGGCCTTCACGGCCACATGGCCGAGATGCTGGTCAGCAGCGTCGATGATCCACCAATCGCGCTGGACCTCGCTCGCTTTTGCAGAAAATGTCTTCATTTGGTACTTAAGAGAATCGGGGAGCATGCCCAAGGTTGCCTTTTCTGTCAAACGCAAAGAATCTTCATATTTCCTTGACCGGAAATTGCGTAAGGCCAAGCCTTCACCGCCGTGCAAAGTGTTGGTGCAAAGAATCCTTTCACGCATTGGCACGAGATCCAGGGAGACTCGGGGCAACTGCGTGAGGTGTATCGTCCTCTCTTTCAAAAGATGGATGAGCACACTCGCGGCGAGATCCGGGTGCTCGACGAACGCCTGGAGGCCACCATGCGCGAGATGGGCGCGACCTTTGACATTTCGCGCGAGCGTCCATGGGGTCGCCGCCCCTGGTTTTGCGACCTCCTGCCCCAGATTTTTCGCCCCGAGGAATGGGCCCCGCTTGAGGAGGGATTCCGCCAGCGGCTGAAGGCCTTTGAGCTTTTTCTTCAGGATATTTACGGAAAGAAGGAAATCCTGCGCGGCGGCCTGCTTCCCGTACAGCCCGTGCTCGGCAGCGTCTTTTACCAGCGCGCAGCCTGTGGCTTGAAGCCGCCGGGCGATGCCTACCTGCACATCTCCGGTGCAGCCGTCTGCCGCCTGCCCAATGGCGAGCTCGGCATCAAGCACCACTATTTCAGCAACGCGTCCGGTATCTCGTACATGATCCAGAACAGGCGCGCCCTTGCCCGGGTGATTCCTCAGACGTTCCAGGATTTCAATGTGCGCCCGATTGCCGACTCTCCGGTCGACATGCTGGAGATGCTGCGCTCCTTTTCCGCCGATCCGGAGCCGACCGTGGTCCTGCTCTCTTCCGGCCCCGGGAGCGCGGTGTACTCGGAGCACTGCTTCCTCGCCCGCAGGATGGGTATTCCCGTCGTACAGGGCAGCGATCTGCTGGTTCTGGACGATGCGGTGTACATCAAGACTGTCTCGGGGCTGGAAAAAGTGGAGGTGATCTATAGTCGCATCTCGGACCAGTGGCTCGACCCCATGGCCTTCCGCCGAGATTCTCTCCTTGGCGTACCCGGTCTCGTGCAGTGTATCCGCCAGGGCAGTGTCGCCGTGGTCAATGGCATCGGCTCGCAACTGGCCGACGATCGCGCCCTGCTTCCCCTCGCCCCGGCGATCATTCGCTACTACCTGAACGAAAACCCCATCCTTCGCGGCCTCTCGACTTTCTGGATGGGCGATATCGACCAGCGGGAGCACGTTCTCTCCGAGATCGAGGAGTACACCATACGCGGCCTCAGCGGGGAAAAGATCTTCTATGGGGGCAATGGCCAGGCCCCGTCCCGGGCAGAGACCGAGGCGATACGCAAAGCCATCCTGCAAAATCCCGGCGCCTATGTCGCCCAGCCGCAGGATTGCGATGCCTTGACGGTTACGTATCACGACGGCCGCAAGGTGGAGCGCCGCCAGGACCATATCCTATTTGCCCTGCGCAAACCGGACGGCGAATACGACATTTTCCCGGGCGCGCTCACCCGCGTCAGCACAGAGGACACCCCGTACACCGCCAACGAACTCGGTGGCGGCAGCAAGGACACCTGGGTGCTTTCGCATCCGGATTTTATCGAACCGCCTGAGAGTCGCGCCCCGATTCGCGAGACCACCATGCCGCCACAAAGCGTCACCAGCCGCGTGGCAGAGTCGTTTTACTGGGTGGGCCGCTATCTGGAGCGGGCCAACAGCCTCGCTGTGATGATCGGAGTCATCGAGTCGCTGGAGCTTGAGGAACTCAACTCCACCGAACGGACCCTGTATCGCCCGGTCTGGAATCGCATCCTGCCGCCTCTGGAAAACCCGGGCACCGTGTCGCGACGCAACATCTCCAGCCCGGCGGGACGTTATCGACTCACCCTGGATCTCGACGAGCCGGATTCCGTAGTGCGCGCCGTTCTGCGCGCCGTCAGCAATGCGGAGTCGGTACTGGAGTGTGTCAGCATCGAGGCCTGGAGCGTGATCAGCGCCCTGCGCACCCGCTTCCAGCGCATCCGCTACCGACCCCGCCAGACCGACGAAGACCTCGCCACGAGCACGCGCAAATGCTGCGAATTGGTCACCCGGTCGACCCCCGAGTTCTTTGGCACTGCCCAGGCCACCATGCTGGCGGACGGCGGCTGGGCGTTCTGCGAGATCGGTCAATACCTTGAGCGGGCCATCATCACCGGCAACGCCATTCGCTCCATCATGCGCCCGATCGTCCGGCGCGGCACGAAGGCGGCTGCGGATCATGAGACGGAGATCCGCCTGTCGGCCTTCCTGCGCCTGCTCAACAGCCGCGATATTTACCGGCGCGTCTTCCAGATGCGCATTGAGGCCGCGCCAGTACTTGAGCTGCTCTGGAACAATCCAGTCGCTCCTCGCTCGGTCACCCGGTGCCTGGAGGCCTGTGTGGCTCGTCTGCGCGATGAAGTCTCCCCGGCAACGAATCGCACCATCATCGCGATGGAGCAGCTTATACAAGATATCCGCCATACGGACTGGGAGGCCCTGGCCCGCGACGCGGAGAATGACCTCGGCGCGAAAAACGCCCTCCTAGACAAGCAGGAGGAGTTTCTCGACAAGACGCTCGACCTTCATCAGCTCATCTCGGATGGCTTTCTGAATCACCAGATTCAGATGAACCCGCAATCGCAGCCCACTCTGTTTGGCCATGCTGTTTGAGATCACCCATCGCACCGACTACCGCTACGGGCGCGCGGCCAGCGAGGCCTATATCGAGGCCCGCCTGACGCCGCCGTCGCTCCCCGGGCAGGAGGTCGTCGATCATTCCATCCAGTTCCTTCCGGATGCGAAGGTCTCGGGCTACGTCGACTATTTCGGCAACCATGTGACCTTTTACTCGATGACGCTCCGTCACGAGCGCCTGTCGATCGTTCATCGCTCGACCATTCGAACCTCGGAGGTGACGCATTCCGAAGCCGCGCTAGGGGTCAGCGTGGCCGAAGCCCGGCAAATCTTTACCTCCAAGCTCACCGACCTCTTTGACTATCTCCAGCCGACTGCAGCTGTACCTACAGGCGGCCCCGCGATGGAATGGGCCAGCAAGTTTTTCCCGGCCGATCTGCCTCTGGGAGATGGTCTGGAGGACCTGAACAAGGCCATTTATGAGAAGTTCGAGTATCGCTCCGGCAGCACGGACAACTCGACACCGCTTCACACGGTCTGGAAGCAAAAGGCCGGCGTGTGCCAGGATTTTTCCCACGTCATGCTCAGCGTGCTGCGTACTGCGGGTATTCCCGCCCGGTATGTCTGCGGCTATATCGAATCTGATCCGCCGAAAAACGGTGATGGATCGGCCGCGCTGGTCGGCTCGATCGCCACTCACGCATGGGTGGAGGCCATGACACCCGGCATGAAATGGATCGCGCTCGATCCCACCAACAACCAATGGTGCGGAGTTCGCCACGTCACCATGGCGTACGGAAGAGATTTTGAGGACGCCGCCCCCGTGCGGGGCACCTTCAAGGCGTCAGGGTCACAACAAATGAAGGTAAAAGTCACCATGAGGAGGCTGAGTGAAAAATGATCGAGATCGAGATACGCTATGAGGCGACGTATCAGTATGAAGACACAGCCAGTTTCTCCCCTCACCTCGTCAGATTGCTGCCGCGCAACGGATTTGCGGTAAGGACGGACCGGTCAAAGATCACGACGAATGAGGGGACCGATGTCCAGTACCGGCAGGACATCTTCGACAATCTCGTCGCCTACTGCTTTTATCCGAAGGAACTGGATCACCTGACCTACAAGCTCGAGCTCGATCTCCGGCTGGAGGAGAAAAATCCCTTCCACTTCCTGCTGGCCACCCACGCGCTTAACGTGCCCTTCAACTACACGCCGGAAGAGGCATCGGTTCTTTCCGCCTACATCACGCCTCGCCAGGCGCTCGGTCCCATCCCCGAAGCCCTGGATCGCCCCACGAAGGAAATCCCAACGGTGGATTGGCTCGTCGGGCTGAACTCCTGGCTGCATGAGAACATTGAGTACGAGCGCCGGGACGAAGGCGAGGCCTACGCCCCGGAGCAAACCCTGGCGCTGATGAAGGGTTCCTGTCGCGACTATGCCGTGCTCGCGGCCGAGGTCCTGCGCCACCATGGCCTCGCGGCCCGGCTCGTCAGCGGATTCAGTTGGGAGGAAGAAACTCCGGAAGAAGACCGTCGGGCGGAAAATGCCCTTCACGCCTGGGTGGAAACCTACCTGCCGGGCGCCGGTTGGGTGGGCATCGATCCGACGAACGGAATTTTTTGCGGCCATCACTTCATCGCCACGGCGGTTGGCCTCACTCCTGCTCATATCGCTCCCGTACACGGCCATTACTATGGCAAGAAGACCATCAATAGCACTTTGACCACCAACCTCAGCATCCGTCGCAAATGATCTCCCCCTGGATGAACGAAGCGGCGGCCCGCGCCGAAAAGACGCTGGCCGATCATGGAATCCGGTTCACCATCGGGGGTGAGCCGACATTCATTCCCAACGACCCGCAAGGCGCCGAGTGGAGCTACTCCGCCGTCGGACCGACCAAGCTCGGCTATGCAAAGCGATTTGCCGACGAGTTGATGAAGGATCGTTGCGCGGGAGCCGCCCGGTTTTACTGCCCGGGCAAGCTGTATCCCGGTGAAACCAACCCCCGCTGGGTCGTGCGATTGATTTCAAACCGCGATGGTTCGCCCGTGTTTCGACTGCCGAAACGCGGCAAGGCCCTTACACCCTCCAGCCTCCAGGATTTCGCCGATGCCTTGGCCAGGGAACTCGGGGTGCCGTCGCACTGGATCGGATTCACTGATCCCAATGGCAGCGGCATCGAGGTGCTCGTCATGCCCCTGGATCACGATGGCTCCATCTGGCGGTCCGCCCGCTGGCCACTGCCGAAGGGTGAGCGCAAGCTCTCCACCGCCGAGGGACCGGCTGGCCTGCGCCTTCCGCTTCACCGCATGCCTCCCGGCCTCCCGCGCCGTGTTCTGTGTATCGACCGTCAAGGCGGCACGATCTCGATCTTCGTTCCGCCACTCCTGCAAAACGCCTTCCTGCACTTGCTCGGGGCAACCGAGCACGCGGCAAAATCACAGGGCATCGCCGATCTGGAATTCCACGGCTACACGCCGCAGGATGACGAGGGCAAGTGGTCTGTGCTCGGTCTCGCCGCCGATCCGGGTGTACTCGAGATCAATCTCCCCCCCTGCGAATCCTGGCAGGCCTATGCCGAGTGGATGGAGGAACTCTTTGCCTCCGGGCATCGCGCCGGCATGCGCACGTGGAAGGAGAGTCCCTGGGATCACCCGCAAGGCAGCGGCGGTGGCAATCATCTGCTCTGGGGCGGCCCCAGCCTGGATGAGCATCCGTTCTTCACCCGCCCCATGTGGCTTGCCAACGTCCTTCGCTACTGGCAGCACCATCCCTCGCTCGCGTATCTTTTCACCGGCTGCTATGTCGGCGCATCATCCCAGGCGCCGCGCCCGGATGAATCTGCTCGTGATCTCTACGACATCGACATGGCGTACACGTTCATCGAGTCGCTATCCGAGGGAGACCACCGCAGCCTCATCAATGAAACGCTGCGCCATATCCAGATCGACGTCACGGGCAACTCGCATCGCAGCGAGATCAGTCTGGACAAGTTTTGGAACACGGCCTTCCCCTCCGGCATGCTCGGACTCATCGAATTTCGCGCCATTGAAGCGTTGCCGAGATCGGAATGGTCATCAGCCATCGCCTTGCTCTGGTCATGCCTCGCGTCCCACCTGCTGGAAAATCCGCCCAAGCGTTCGCTGAAGCGGCTGAGCACCAAGCTCCACGACGAGTATTTCCTGCCCCACCGTCTCTGGGACGACCTGGAAGAGATTTTCACCGACCTGGAGAAAGCCGGATACAAACTCGATCGCGAAACCTACCGCGAGATCTGGGACTGGAGATTTCCCGTCCTGCTGCAGTGGAGGTCCGGTCGCACCGACCTTACCGTGCGCAAGGCGCTGGAGAGCTGGCCGCTGCTCAGTGAGACGCCGGTGGAAGGCGGAACAACGAGCCGATTCGTCGATACCTCGATGCAACGACTGGAGTTTCTCGCATCGCCCAGCTTTAGCAGTCAATACGAGGTGTACGTCGCAGGGCGGCCGCTTCCGCTGGTCGCCCAGCCGGACGAAACATCACTCGCGGGCCTGCGCTACCGGCGCACGAACCTCTATCCCTCGCTCCACCCTGGCATCCCCACCCAGCTTCCGCTGGCGGTCACCATCGTGAACCGCAAAAACGGACGCGCCGTGGCGGAGTTTGTGATGGGCGTGGATGAGATTGATTTCACACCCTTGGATAAACCGGGGCTCACCGCTCTCGGCGGCAAGCCATGCCGTGGCGGCCGCAGGGGAGATCTCACCTGCGACCTGCGACTGGCTTAAAAGGAATCGTGCGGGACAGGTTTAGTACCTGTCCCGATGGCTCTTGTCCTTCTTGACGAACTTTTTGTCGGGACGCTTCTCAAAGCGCTTCTCCCCGCGTTTCTCGAAAGGCTTGTCAAACCGCTTGGGACCGCGCTTTTCCTCGGTTTTGCCATGGCCGCCAGAGTGCCAGGTGAACATGTCGACGGCGCGATCCTGCCACACAGCCTCCTCGCCGGAGCGAGCACGCTGGAGGACACCTTCCGGCACCTGGGCAAAGGACTGTTCCTCGCCGAGCTGGATGAGACCGATCTGCCGCGGCGGCAGGCCGGTCTTTTGCACGATCAGATTAATGACGTCGCGCACCTCGGCATCACTGCCGCGTCCAACGCTCAGGCACAGCCATTCCATGCCCGGGGCGGGATGGCGCAAACGCGGAGCTTCACCCTTGGGAATCGCCAGCGGATTTTCCCTGCGCTCTCCGCGCTCACCACGCTCGGGGCGCTCTCCGCGCTCAGGGCGTTCGCGACGCTTTGGCTCCTCGATGGGAGCTTCCACCCGTACCGGAGTATTCCCTGCGTCGGTGAGCAGATAAAACAGTGCGGCGGCAAGATCGGTCGAGCTGATACCTTGTTCCAGCAAACGATCGACAAGGAAGGCGTGATCGCGGAATTCCCCGCCATCGATGATCTCGCGCACCTTTTCCAAAAGGCCTTCCGTGCGACGCTCCTCCACCTCGTCTGCCGTCGGCACCTGGCCGCGGCGGATCTTGGATTTCGTGTACTTCTCGATGAACTGCAGCTTGTAGATATCGCGGCCGGAGACAAACGTCACCGCCATGCCACGCTTGCCCGCGCGACCGGTACGACCGATGCGGTGCACGTAGTCCTCGGCATCGTAGGGCAGGTCGTAATTGACCACGAGTTCCAGGTCGTCCACGTCAATGCCGCGAGCCGCCACGTCCGTAGCGACGAGAAACTCGAATTCCGACTTCTTGAACTTGTTCATCACCCGCGTGCGCTGGGCCTGGGCGATGCCGCCATGCAGACGGTCCGCCGAGAAGCCCTGACCAGCCAGAGCGTCGGCGAGTTCGTCGACCATGCGCTGGGTGTTGCAGAAAATGATGCCGAGCTTGAAGCCGTGATAATCGATCAGCCGAATGAGGGTCTGCATCTTCACGCGAGAAGGAGCCTCGTAGTACCACTGCTCGATCGCCGGGGCGCTGACCTCTTTTTGCTCGATCTGGACGAACTCGGGAGACTTCGAATACTTGTCAATGAGCTCGCGAATCGGCTTCGACACCGTGGCCGAGAAGAAAACCGTCTGGCGATCTTTCGGCACCGCGTCGAGGATCGTGCGCAGGTCGTCTCGGAAACCCATGTCCAGCATGCGGTCGGCCTCATCGAGAATGACCATCTTGGTCTTGGACAAATCCAACGTCCCGCGATCGATGTGATCGATGAGGCGGCCCGGCGTGCCAATCACGATATGCACACCTTTCTTGAGTTCGAAAAACTGGCGCTCGTAGGAGGCTCCACCATAGATCGGCACAGCGTGAATCCCCTTCTTGAACGCGGCGAGCTTGTGCACCTCTTCCGCCACCTGGGTGGCCAGTTCACGAGTGGGGCACATGACGAGAACCTGTACGGAACGGTCAGTCGGATCGGCCAGCTCGATCGCAGGAATGGCAAATGCCGCGGTCTTTCCCGAGCCGGTTTGAGATTGTCCGACCACATCTCGGCCGGTGAGGAGAACGGGAATCGCGGCAGCTTGAATCGGCGAGGCCTGTTCGAAGCCGAGCTCTCCCACTGCTTTGAGAATCTCGGGGGAAATTCCTAGCGACGAAAAGTCTGTCTTATCCATGTAATCCTCCAGCGGTACACGGAGAACCGCCCCTCGTCACGGAATGTTTACCGCTTATCCGAGGCGCTCAGAGAGGAAGCGCAGCAGCAAATCCTGCGAAATCCGGGCCAGCGACGGATTGTAGCGCGGTCCTTCGTCCCGAAGAAACGCGTGAGCACCATTGAACTCATGCCACTCGAAATCGACCTGCGCCTCGTTGAGTCGATCGACGATTTTCTTCCGTCCCTCCAGAGGCACATGGGGGTCCTGCCGCCCCCAGACAAAGAAGAAAGCCGCCTTGGCGTCGCCGAAGCGCGCCAGCGTATCGTCGCTCTTCCCCGCCCCGAGCGAACCCGTATGCACGTCCGTGGCGTAGAATGCCGCCACCGCCTCGACATGGGGCTGGAAACCGGCCCGAATGGCCAGATGTCCTCCGAGGCACACACCGTAGCTGCCGACCTTGCCGGTGGATTGCGAGTGATTCTTGAGATACTCCGCCGTCACCCGGGCGTCTTCGTCGTAGGAGTCCAGTTCCTTGGCATACTTCAGCTCGTTACCCCGGTCGGAACCCGCCTGATCGTAGGCCAGAACAGCGCCTGCAGGCTCGAATTCATGATAAACCTCGGGCACGGCGACCAGATAGCCATTCCCGCTCAAGGCCGCCGCCATGCGGCGGATCGGCCCGGTCACCTGAAAAATCTCCGAGAAAAAGATGACCGCCGGATATTTCTTATCCCCCGTGGGGGCAAAGAGATGCACCCGCATCGGACCGCGGGTCGTCGGCAGTTCAACAACGGACTCGGTGATCGTCATGGAGCGCAGAGTGCCTCACTGCGCCCCCTTCCGTAAAGACCTCAGGCCGTGAACTGCGCCACATCGAGGAACTCCTCGACGAACGTGTTCGCGGGATTGGACCGCACCTCGGAAGGCGTGCCGATCTGCTGGATCAGCCCCTCGCTGATAATCACCACCCGATCCGCCACCTCAAAGGCCTCCTCCTGGTCGTGGGTGACAAAGAGACTGGTCAGGTGGACGGTGTTGTGAAACTCGCGAAGCCAGGTGCGAAGTTCGCGGCGCACCTTGGCGTCCAACGCGCCGAATGGCTCATCGAGCAGCAGCACCTCGGGTTCGATCGCCAGAGCCCGGGCAAAAGCCACACGCTGGCGCTGGCCGCCAGACAATTGCGAGGGCAGACGCTTGGCGTAATCCGCAAGCTGGACAGTCTCAAGCAAGCTCTCCACCCGGGCGCGAATATCGGCTTCCTTCGGGCGCGACCGTGCCGACCGGACGCGAAGCCCGAAGGCGACATTCTCAAACACGTTCATATGCTGAAACAGGGCGTAGTGCTGAAACACAAAACCCGCCTTCCGCTGGTAGGCGCTGTGGTCGGTCACATCTCGCCCGCTGAAAAAAACCTGCCCACGCTCGGCAAACTCCAGGCCGGCGATGATGCGGAGCAGCGTCGTCTTTCCCGATCCGCTGGGGCCGAGCAAAGCCACGAGTTCACCGGTGCGCACTTCGCAGGTCACGCCATCGAGAGCGACGAATTTGCCGAAGTTCTTCGAGATGTCTTTGATGGTTATGCTCATGGATTTGGTCCCTCGGATGTTTGCATCGCTTCCATCAACTGCCGCTCTGCCCGCCACTCAGCATAAGCCTTCACCACGAGGGTGACAAGGGCCAGCACCGAGAGGACGGAGGCGACCGCGAAAGCCGCTGCGATTTGATATTCGTTATAAAGGATTTCGATGTGGAGGGGCATCGTGTTCGTCTTGTTGCGAATGTGCCCGGAAACTACGGACACCGCGCCGAATTCCCCCATCGCGCGGGCATTGCAAAGAATGACGCCGTAAAGCAGGCCCCACTTAATCTTGGGCAATGTCACGCGCCAGAAAATCTGCCATCCGCTGGCACCCAGGGTCATGGCGGCCTCCTCTTCCTTGTGCCCCTGCGCCTGCATGAGAGGAATCAGTCCGCGAGCAACGAAGGGAAACGTGACAAAGATCGTCGCAATCACCAGACCCGGCAGAGCGAAGATGATCTGGATGTCATTGGCACGCAGCCACGGGCCGAACCAGCCGCCAGCACCGAAGACGAGCACGTAGATCAAGCCGCCGATGACCGGTGAAACCCAGAGCGGAAGGTCGATCAGTGAGGTCAGCAGAGCGCGCCCGCGAAACTGAAACCGTGTCATGGCCCAGGCTGCCGCCAGTCCGAAGATCGTATTCAGCGGGACGGAAATCGCCGCCACGATAAGCGTCAGCTTCACCGCATGAGCCGTCGCCCGATCCTCGAATGTCTTGATGAACGTCGCGACGCCCTTGCTAAAAGCCTCCTGAAAAACCACGAACAGCGGCAACACCAGAAACAGGGCAAAGAAGATGACCAGGACAGTGATAAGCACCACCTTGACGACGGGCGACTCCGCCGTCGCGCGGCGGGGCGTCCTGACTCTCGTGGGAAATGTCGATACTGCGCCGCCCATACTAAACTCCCCTCCTCCGCTGATCCCAGGCCTGCAGGCCGTTGCTGACCAAAAGAATAATGAATGACACAACGAGCATCACAAAGCCCAGGGCAGCCGCGCCAGCGTAGTCGTATTGCTCCAGCTTCGTGATGATGAGCAATGGCGTGATTTCCGTTTTGAATGGGAGGTTTCCGGAAATGAAAACCACCGACCCAAACTCCCCGACCGCACGCCCGTAAGCCAGGGCGATACCTGTGAGGATCGAAGGCAGCAGCGCGGGAAAGATCACCCGCCAGAAGGTCTGCCACCGCGAGGCGCCGAGCGTGGCTGCAGCCTCTTCAACATCGGCGGACAAATCCTGAATCACTGGCTGCACCGTTCTCACCACGAAGGGCAGTCCGATGAAGGTCAGCGCGATAAAAACACCGAGCTGGGTAAACGCGACCTTGATGCCGTAAGGCTCCAGCACATGGCCGATCATGCCATTGCGTGCATAGATTGTCGTGAGAGCGATGCCCGCCACCGCCGTGGGCAGAGCAAAGGGGAGGTCCACGATCGCATCGAGGAGCTTACGGCCCGGGAAACGGTATCGGGCCAGCACCCAGGCGGCGATCACGCCGAAGACGCCATTGACCAGTGCCGCGAGAAAGGAAAGACCAAAGCTCACCCAGTACGAGGCGACCACGCGCGGTTCTGTGATGGTCTTCCACACATGACCCCAGCCATCCGAGAACGACTTGAGAAACAAGGCGCTCAGGGGAATCAAAACGATGATGCTCAGATACACCAGAGTGTAGCCAAGCGTCAGCCCGAAGCCGGGCAATACATGTCTGCGCGCTGCCATTAAATATTTTGTCCTTCGGAGATCAGAACCTTGAAGCGTTCGAGAATTACGGCCATGGCCGCGAGATGCGCCTCCACCTGCCGCCCCGCATCAGCCAGATGTGGCGTCTCAAAAACAATCTCAAACGGTCGAAACTTCTGCGTCGGCGGCGCGGTGAGAATGCCCTCGTAGCCTTGTTCGATAATGCCGTCGTTGGCCTCGAAGTTATCGATGCTCTTGTCGAAATTCCTCGGCAGGAACATACCCGCCGCCTCCAGGGCCGGCTCCAGCACGTAACGAGTCAACTCATGGCCCTTCACAAAGCCGTAGAGCCCCTCGCTGGTGTCATCGCTGTGCAGGGCCACGATGCCATCAAACCGATTTGCCTCCAGTTCCCGCTCCAGCGCACGCACCTCGGGCTCGGCTGACCCTTTCCAGAATTCGCGGTTGATATCCAGCCCGTCTTCCGACCAGCGGCTGTCGGTCAGGTAGCCATGACGATTGCATACCGGGTAGAGGAAAAGCTCATACCCTCGCGCAATCTCGGGTTCCCGGTTGAGAAGGACGATAAACCGGCTGATCGCATCGACTCCCGTATCCTCGTCGCCATGGATTCCTGCAAAGATGCCGACTTTCAAATGACTGCGCCGGTCGCCCGGGCCGGAGAAGACATACTTGGGCAGACTCTCCATCATTCCCTGTTTGCTCAGATAGGAAACATGCTCGCAGCTCAGGTGATCGTTGCTTTTGGCAAGAGCATCCAGCGGCGCAGTCAGCTTCTCCAAATCACGAGTAAACGAGACGGGATTCGTCACAGCACCAAGGAAATCGAGAGTCGGCGGCGGTTTCAATGCTACAATATCGGTTCCAGTCAGCGACCCGGCTGGTAGATTTGGTCAAACACGCCGCCGTCGGCAAAGAAAGTGCCCTGGGCCTTCTTCCATCCGCCGAAATCCTTGTCGATGGTCGTCAACTCGATCTTCGGAAAATTATCCGAATATTTGGCAAGGATGGTCTCGTTGGTGGGCCGGTAAAAGTGCCTGGCTGCGATCTCCTGTCCTTCATCGGAGTAAAGGTACTTGAGATATTCCGTGGCGATTTCAAAGGTGCCGCGCTTCTTGGCCACGACATCAATCACCGCGACCGGCGGCTCGGCCAGGATGCTGATGGAGGGATTCACGATCTCAAACTGTCCCGGCTTCGCCTTCAGGGTCAGGTAGGCCTCATTTTCCCAAGCCACAAGGACGTCACCCAGTCCTCGCTCGGCGAAAGTGATCGTGGCTCCGCGCGCTCCGGTATCGAGCACCGGGACGTTCTTGAAGAGCCGGGCGGCGAAGTCACGAGCCTTGGCCTCGTCTCCGTTACTCTGCTTCAGCGCATAGGCCCAGGCAGCCAGGAAGTTCCAGCGGGCTCCGCCGGAGGTTTTCGGATTGGGCGTGATAACCTCGACGCCGCTGCGAGTGAGATCATTCCAGTCCTTGATGCCCTTGGGGTTTCCTTTGCGCACGAGGAAGACAATCGTCGAGGTATACGGAGAACTGTTGTGAGGCAGTCTCTGCTGCCAGTCCGGAGGCAGGAGACATCCTCTTTCCGCCAGCACGTCAATGTCGGCAGCCAGAGCCAGCGTGGCGACATCGGCATTCAATCCATCCATGATGGCGCGAGCCTGCTTGCCTGATCCGCCATGAGACTGGTCCACCCTCACGCCGTCGCCGGTCTTGGCTTTCCAATACTTGTAAAAGGCGTCGTTGAAGTCCGAATACAGCTCCCGTGTCGGATCGTACGACACATTCAGCAGCGTCACGTCCTTGGCCGACGACGCAGCCAGGGCAATCACTGATGAGAGCAGGATCAAGACTTTCATTGTCTTCGGTTTACCTCGTTTCCCAGCGAGGTCAAGTAAATACGACTTCTTGCGTCGTTATATACCTTCGCCGTCGACTCCCTGGACCGCGCTTACCTCGCGACTGGTCACCGGTTCTCCACGCATGACATCGGCCAGCGTCGAGGTATCCATCAGCTTGGCCACCATGTTGCGGGCCTGAAGCATGACCCGCCGAAATCGGCACACCGACTCCTGCGAACAGCATTTGTAATCCGTTACGGAAACACAGGCGATGGGAGCCAGATAGCCATCGAAGTGCCGGACCACCTCGCCCATGGTGATCGATGCGGGGTCTTTGGCCAGCCGATATCCGCCGCGTTTGCCCGCCACGCTGTCCACCCAGCCGCGCTCTTTCAGATCGAGCATGATGTGCTCCAAAAAACGCTTAGGTATGTCGTTTTTTCGGGCAAGCTCTATGATCGGAATCGGGGTGTCGCCGTGATGGGCCACCAAGGTGAAAAGGGCCCTCAAGGCGTAATCCGTGCGCATCGACAACTGCATAAAGACGAAAAACTAGCAGGAAATGTCCCTGCCGTCAAAGGACGACCTAATCAGTAACAGTAACTGGCGTCCCGATAACCACCTTCGAATAGAACGTCTTGGCGATTTCGTCCGGCATGCGGATACAGCCGTGGGAGGCGGGATAACCCGGGAGGATGCCGGTATGCATCCCTACCCCGTCATTGGTCAACCGCATGAACCAGCGCATGGGCGCGCCGCGATAGACGGTACCGCTGGGCGCGGAATCAATCTTGGTGCTGACACCGGCACGAACGACCTTGCCCGTGCGCTGGCTGACGAAATCCCCGTAAACGCTCGACCGATGATCCGCGTCTTTTTCGGAAATTTTGTACGACCCCTTGGGAGTCATGCCTGCGCGCTTGCCCGAGGAAATCGGGGAGTCGATGGCGGTCTCCCCGTCGACCAGCAGGTAGGCGCGTTGCTTGCCCAGAGAGACGACGATGCTCGTATTTGCCGGGGTGGACTTCTCCAGCACGCGCTCAAAGATCCGCGGAGGTTCCTGCTTATAAATGAGTTCCGAGGCTTTTTTCTGCTTCGGGCGGGGAGTTGGAGCGGCAGCGCCTCCCTGCTGGGCCGCAGCCTGCGAAACCGCCAGGGCCAATGCTGCCAGGACTATTGCAGCAGTTTCCTTTACGCGGATGTGAGGCAAGGCTACGGTCATCGCTTTTCCAAGTGACATCCGCTTAAACTCTGGAAGGATTTTTCGCAACGACATTCCAATGATGTTCCGGTCCTGGCTGCCTTTAGTGGCGATTTTGTTTTTTACTGCGGCACAGTGTCCGGCGGCGAAAAAGGACAAGGAGACGCTGCCGCCGCCCCCGCCGATGCCGCAGGCGCAGGATGTCGCGATGTACCGGGGGCGGAGCATTGAGATCCCCTTGCGGGCGGTCGGCCGTACTCCCGGCCAGTTGCGATTCATCATCCGCACCCAGCCCAAGCACGGCAAGCTCGGCCCCGTGCAGATCATCGACCGCAAAAACGCTGTCGTCACCTACATTCACGATGAAAAATCCTCTGCGACTGCGGACTCGTTTACCTTCGCCGTGCAGGGTCCCGACAGCCCGGTCTCCGCTCCCGGCGTCATCTCGCTGACCATCTCCGAGGAACCTCCGGCATTCAGCGTGGTCCGCGAGGCGAACTTCGGCACGGTCACCCTGGGGAACACCAAATCCGAGGAGATCATTTTGCAGAATACCGGCGGCGGCGTGCTGGCCGGGCGACTCTCCGTGCCCCCGCCCTGGCGCATCGCAGGCAACGACATGTACCGCCTGGGCCGCAAGGAGGAGCAAAAGGTTCGCATCGTCTTTGCGCCCGCCGATGACGAGGAGTTCAACGGCCAGTTGCGCTTCTCGCACGACATCAAGGCCTACGTGACATTGACCGGCATGGGCTTCGCCCCGCTGGCCTTCGATCCCGCCAAGGAACTGGTCTTCGCATCGAGCTCCGATCCCACCCAGCGCACCGCCGCGCTGACCTTGCAGAATCGCACCGATGCCGTCCGCTCGGTGGAAGTCGAGTACCCGGAAAACGTCAGTGGACCCGAGCAAATCCTGCTCAAGCCCAAGGAGGATAAAAACATCGTCCTTCAGATCACCCCGACATTTTTCGGCAGCCTGGAGTCCGCCATCATCATCGAGAGCGAAGGCTATCGGGTTTCCCTGCCGCTCAAGGCCTTTGCCGTGAAGCCCATCCTGACCGCGACGCCAGCGGACGCCCTGGCCTTCGGTCTCATGACCCCGGGAGATCGCAAAGAGGCGACATTTGAGCTGGCCAACTCCGGAGGTTCGCCCGCGCGGCTTCAGGTGACCCTGCCCAAGGGTCTCGTCGTTTCGCCGGACCCCGCCACGGCCGTGATCCCGCCGGGAGAATCACGCAAATTCACCGCTACCCTGGAACTCTCCAAACCGGGAGATTTCGAGGACAGCCTGTCCCTCGACTACGGAGGAGATGGGCCATTGACTCTTCCCGTCACCGCGCGGCTGGAGTCCGCCACTCCATCGCCTCCCTCCACCGCGACTGCCGTGTCCAGCCAGGGCGCCGCCCCAGCCCCCGCCTTTTCGTCGTCCGGCCAACAGGAGCCCCCCGGGAACGACATCCCCCCGATCAAGGAACTCAATCACTTCCGTAGCGGCACGCATGAGATTGAGCTTGGCTGGAAGATTCCGGCCAAGAATGCGATATCCTACGTAATCGAGTGGCGGCAGATCCAGGGATCTCCCACCGGCGGCTCCCCGATTATCAAATGGAACGAGTGGCGCGGCGTGCAGATCACCGAGGTCAACGGCTCCATCGTTGCCCGGTTTCCCAATCTGAAGGATGGCCAATCCTGGTTCATCCGCGTCCGCACCGTGGACGAGCTGGGCCGGAAATCCGCAGCCTCGCCAACCTTCGTCATCGATACCCTGCGCGACCGCTCGATGCGTCCGCTCACCTGGCTGGGAATACTCGCAACCATCGGCGGACTCATCGCTGCGTTCATCTTTTGGAAAAAACGGCAGCGGACTGCAGTCGACGACGAAACAGCCCGCATCTCGGCGCTGGAAAACAAATAGAAAAGTTTCGCAATTCTTGTTGCCCGCAACATGCTGACGGGCACAAGCTAACGGCTCACTCCTCAAAAACACATGCAACTCGGAATGATCGGCCTCGGCAGGATGGGAGCGAACATGGTTCGCCGCCTTCTCAAGAACGGACACGAATGCGTCGTTTACGACACAAACCCCGACTCGGTCGCCGCGTTGGTCGCTGAAGGAGCGATCGGCGCGACCTCCATCGAGGAGTTTGCGCGTAAGCTGAAAGCACCCCGCAACGCCTGGATCATGGTGCCCGCCGGCATCACGGACAAGGTCGTCGGCGAACTCGCCTCGCACATGCAGTCGGATGACACGATCATCGACGGCGGCAACTCGTATTTCCGCGATGACCGCCGTCGCAGCGAGCGCCTGCGCCATGACGGCATCCATTACCTCGATGTCGGCACGAGCGGCGGCGTGTGGGGCCTCGAGCGCGGCTATTGCATGATGATCGGCGGCGACAAGGTGGCCGTGGATCGTCTCGACCCCATTTTCAAATCCCTCGCCCCCGGCATTGGCGATGTCGAGCGCACCCCGGGCCGCGAAAAACTCGGCGGCACCTCGGAATACGGCTATCTGCATTGCGGTCCGTCGGGAGCCGGTCACTTCGTCAAGATGATCCACAATGGCATCGAGTACGGCATCATGGCTGCCTTTGGTGAAGGCTTCGACATTCTCGCCAATGCCAACGCCAGCCTGAAGAAAGGCGCTGCCGATGCCGAGACCGCCCCGATCGGAGACGACTACGTCTACGACATCAACCTCGCGGACGTTTCCGAGGTGTGGCGTCGTGGCAGCGTCATCAGCTCCTGGCTGCTCGACCTCGCCGCCGCCGCCTTTGCGGAAAACCCGACCCTGGAGAACTTCTCCGGTCGTGTCTCCGACTCCGGCGAAGGTCGGTGGACCATCATGGCCGCCATCGAGGAGGCCGTGGATTGCGACGTGCTGAGCGCCGCGCTCTTTGCCCGCTTCCGCTCCCGCAAGGAACACACGATGGCCGAGAAGGTCTGTTCCGCCATGCGCTACCAGTTCGGCGGTCACCTCGAGAAGCCCATTACATAATCTCCCTGCAGGTCGATGCACTACGACGTCGCCATCATCGGTGGAGGGCCTGCCGGCAGCACGGCAGCCGCGCTGCTCGCCAGAGCGGGCCGGAGCGTCGTGGTCATCGAACGGGAAAAGTTTCCCCGGTTTCATATCGGCGAGTCCCTTCTCCCGTTCAGCATGGACGCCTTTGAACGTCTCGGCATCCTGAAGAAGATCCAGGATGCCGGGTTCGTCGTGAAACACGGTGCGGAAATCTGCTCCGGCTGCGGAGAGAAAGAAACTCGCTTTTACTTCAAGGATGGCTTCCGGTCCCGGCGTGCGACCGCCTTTCAGGTAATCCGCTCGGAATTTGACAAGATCCTGCTGGATCATGCACGGGAATGCGGCGCCCTCATTCGCGAGGAAACGGCTGTTACTGATATCGAGCTTTCCTCCACATCGACGTCCTTATCGCTTTCTCCTGCCGATGGAGCTTCGGAAACCATTACAGCGGAGTACGTGATTGATTGCAGTGGCCGCAACTCAGTGATCAGCACGCACCTGGGACTCAAGGAGCCCTACCCCTCCCTGCACAAATTTGCCGTCTACGCGCACTTTGAAGATGCGCAGATTCCCGAAGGTGTCGACGGCACGTTGACGCGCATGGTGCGCGGCGAGGATCACTGGTTCTGGATCATTCCTCTGTCCGCCACGAAGCTCAGCATCGGCGTCGTGATGGATACCGAGAAGTACAAGAGCCTGCGATCGACTCCCGAGCAGGTGCTGGAACGATTCATCCGCGAACAGCCACTCATGCACTCTCGTCTGCTTGGTTCCCGCCGGGTGACCAAGGTGTATGCGAGCGGAGATTACTCGTACCGCAATCGCTCGCTTCATGGCGAGCGCTGGCTCCTGGCCGGCGATGCTGCCGGGTTCATTGACCCGGTCTTCAGCAGCGGTGTGTTCCTGGCGATCCTGGGCGGTGAGAAAGCCGCCGAGGCTGTCGACGCTGCCCTGCGCACTCCGAAGGATGCCAAACGCCTTTTTGCCCGCTACGACCGCCATCTCGTCAAGGTCATGGGCCTTTACCTGAAGTTTGTGCTGGCGTGGTATCGTAAGGAATTCGTGGAAACCGTTCTCGCGCCACGCGAGTTCTTTGAAGTGGTTCCAGCGGTTAATGCCGTTCTCGCCGGGAACATGGGCAGTTCGTTCAGCCTGCGTTGGAGGCTTTGGCTGTTTCAGCTTATCGTGCGATTGCAACGAATCGTGCCGATCTGTCCACGCCTGACTCTCATCCCCCGCACATGATCGCCCGCGCCCTCCTTGCCTTCGCAACGCTCTGGCTGGCCGGGTGTGCCGCCACCAAGCCGGATCATCCGTTTCGCGCCGAGACTTCCCAAAACGCCACCATCCGCTGGCAGCGGGCCGATACGACCCTGCATTGCGAGGCGGTCTTTGCCCGCGCCGTCGATGGGCAGGTGCAGGTGCATCTCTTCAAGGGCACTCCCAAGCCGATTCTTTCCCTGGACCTTGCTCCTTTTGGCAACCTGACCGCCAGCGGGAAGCTGGCGAGCTTTGGATGGAGAGGGCCATTCACCTCCGCCCCTGCGCCGCTCCTCGGCTGGGCGCATCTTTTGCGAGCATACCAAGCCTGCGCCACCTGGCCCGATGGACAAAGCGAGCTCCATGCTCCCAATGTCCGCACGGCCATCACGATCGTCGGCGGCAAACCCGAGGTCATCAGCGTAGCCAGCGAACTCGCCCGCGAAACAATCACCGCGGTCTTTACGCCCTAGCCTCCCATTGAAGATCGCCCGACATGGGCGTATGATACGGCGTGATTTGCCGAAAGTTCGTTCCCTGGATTCTCGCCATCATCGCCCTTGGTTCCTCGGACGTGCGGGCCGAAACCAGCGAAGCCATCTTTGCCCAACGCTCCGGCCAGCCGCTGCGTCTCGATATCTTTCGCCCGGCGACGCCGCCCCCTGCCAACGGATACCCTGCCATTCTGTGCATTCATGGAGGGGGATGGAGCCAGGGCTCGCGCCATTTCAGCTGGCTCGCCCCGGAACTCGTAAAAGCAGGATACCTCGTGGTCAGTCCGGATTACCGGCTCACGAATACAGCCGTCTTTCCCGCGCAGTTCGACGATGTCCGGGATGCGGCCTCCTGGATGATCTCCCATGCGAAGGAACTTCAGATCAACCCTCAGCGCCTCGGCCTGGCCGGAGGATCGGCAGGAGGTCACCTCGCGCTCTTGCTCGGTCTGGCCCCTTCCCAGGCCTACCCCGGTGGCGAATCAGCCTCGCTGCCGAAGAACACCTTCAAAGCCATTTGCGCACTTTATCCCCCGACCGACCTCCTCACGATCGTCCCCTTCCCGTTGCGCTCGCGTCCGGACAACCTCGTCGCCAAGCTTCTGGGCGGCTCGGTCAATGAGAAGGCGAACCTCGCACGCGCGGCCAGCCCCATCGAGTACGTGAATGCCGACAGCCCGCCAATTCTTCTGATTCACGGACAAAAGGACCGGCTGGTGCCCGTTTCGCAAAGTATGGTGCTGAACGACGCCTACCAAAAGGCGGGTGCAAAATCGAAAATGATCGTCCTCCCCGACGCCGGGCATGGATTCCCTCCCGACCAAAAAACAGAAACCCAGATAGCAGACTTTTTCGCCCGCTATCTGGGTAAAAGTTAAGCTGACTGGCGAAGCCGCTTAGGCCGGAACCCCGGCCTTCACGATCTCGGCAAAGCCGCGTGCCTCAAGGCTCGCACCGCCGACAAGAGCGCCGTCGATGTCGGGCTGGCTGAGAAGCTCCAGGGCGTTGGCGGGCTTCACGCTGCCGCCGTACTGGATGCGCACCTTGTCCGCCGTGGCGGCGTCGGTGAGTTCGGCCAGCACCGCACGCACATGGGCGTGGGCGTCCTGGGCCTGGGCAGAGGTGGCCGTCTTGCCAGTGCCGATGGCCCATACGGGCTCATAGGCGATCACGGTCTCGACGAGCTGCTCGGCGGAAACTCCCGCGAGGCCGCCGCGAAGCTGAGTCTCGAGGACCTGCTTCTCCTTGCCGGCTTCGCGCTCCTCCAGCGTCTCACCGACACAGAGGATGGGCTTCAGCTCGGAAGCGTGGGCGGCGAGCACCTTCTTGTTGATGAAGGAGTCGGTCTCGCCAAAGATCTGGCGGCGCTCGCTATGGCCGATAATGACGTAGCGAACGAAGAGATCGCGCAGCATGGCCGCACTGATCTCGCCGGTGTAGGCGCCGCTCTTTTCGAAATAGAAATTCTGGGCTCCAAGGCGCACCTTTTGCGATCCGCCGAGAAGCTCGGAGAGCTTCGGCAGGGCCGTAAAGGGAGGGGCTATGACGATCTCCACTCCGGTGACTTCCTCGATCTCAAGACGAAAGTCCTTCAGGAAGCTCTCGGCTTCTCCGATGGTCATGTTCATCTTCCAGTTGGCTGCGATGATTTTTTTGCGCATGCGTAGGGCGTTTCCTCTCTGGCACTCCGCATAAGGAATGCCGGATCGGGAAACTTCAGGGAATTATTTGTCGTTCAGGTTGGCAACGCCCGGGAGGACCTTGCCCTCGAGGAGTTCGAGCGAAGCGCCACCGCCCGTGGAGGCGTGGCTGACCTTGTCGACGACCTTGAATTTCTTGGCGGCCGTGGCTGTGTCGCCACCGCCGACCACCGAGATGGCTCCGGCTTCCGTGGCCTTGGCGATGGCTGCGGCCATCGCTTTCGTGCCGTCGGCAAAACGATCGAACTCGAACACGCCCGCGGGACCGTTCCACACGATCGTCTTGGCGCCGAGGATGACCTCGGTGAAGAGTTCGTTGCTCTTCGGGCCCACGTCGAGACCCATCCAGCCTTCCGGGATGCCTTCGGCATCGGTCACGACCTTGGACTCAGCCTCGGGATCAAACTTGGAGGCTGCGATGAAGTCGACAGGCAGGTGAATCTTCACCCCCTTTTCCTTGGCCTTTTCCACGAGCTCTCCAACGATCTTCGCGCCCTCGGCGTCGAAGAGGCTGTTGGCGATCTCCATGTTGTTGAGCACCTTCTTGAAGGTGTAGGCCATGCCGCCGCCGATGATGATCTCGTCGGCAATATCGAGGAGGTTGCGGATGAGCGGGATCTTGTCGGCGACCTTGGCTCCGCCGAGGATGGCGAGGAGCGGACGCTTCGGGTTGTCGAGGACTGCTGCAAAGGCGTCGAGTTCCTTCTGCATGAGGAAACCAGCGACCTTGTCGGGCAGGTTCACCCCGACCACGGAGGAGTGGGCTCGGTGCGCGGTGCCGAAGGCGTCATTGGCGTACACGTCGCCGAGCTTGGTCAGCGAAGCGCGGAACTCCGCGACCTTGGCTGGATCGGCTTTCGTCGAGGTGCCGTCTTCGTTCTTGGCCTTGCCCTCTTCCTCGATATGGAAGCGGAGGTTTTCCAGGAGAGCGACTTCGCCGGGCTGGAGTTCGGAGACGGCCTTTTCCACTTCAGGTCCGACGCAATCGGAGAGGAACTTGACCGGCTTGCCGAGGAGCTCGGAGAGCTTCTCCGCCACGGGCTTGAGGGTGTATTTCTCGACCTTCTTGCCATCGGGGCGTCCGAGATGGCTCATGAGAACGACGGAGCCGCCCTGGTCGAGGATGTAGTTGATGGTCGGCAGGGCCGCGGTGATGCGGGCCGGATTCGTAATCGCGCCGGTCGCCTTGTCCTGCGGGACATTGAAGTCCACACGCATGACCACGCGACGGCCTTTCAGAGGGACGTCAGTAATCGATTTTTTTGCCATAAAAAGAAAAGGGGCGGCTCAAGGCCGCCCCAAATCATTGTAGAATTTAGCCGGCGATCTGCTTGAGCAGGTCGACGCAGCGGTTGCTGTAACCCCATTCGTTATCGTACCAGCTGACGAGCTTGAAGAAGTTGCTGTTCAGCTCGATGCCGCTGCCAGCATCAAAGATGCTCGAGCGGGTATCGTGGATGAAGTCGCTGGAAACGACCTCGTCCGTGGTGTAGCCGAGGATGCCCTTGAGGTAGGTCTCGCTGGCCTTCTTCATGGCCTCGCAGATTTCCTTGTAGCTGGTCTGCTTCGTGGTCTTGACGGTGAGATCGACGACGGAAACGGTCGGCGTGGGAACGCGGAAGGACATGCCGGTGAGCTTGCCCTTGACCTCCGGGCAGACGAGGGCGACAGCCTTGGCGGCGCCGGTCGTGCTCGGGATGATGTTGATCGCAGCGCTGCGGCCACCCTTCCAATCCTTGCGGGACGGGCCGTCCACCGTCTTCTGGGTGGCGGTGTAGCTGTGCACGGTGGTCATGAGGCCTTCCTCGATGCCGAAGCCTTCCTTGAGGAGGACATGGACGACCGGGGCGAGACAGTTCGTCGTGCAGCTCGCGTTGGAGATGATGTTGTGCTGGGTCGCGTCGTACTTCTCGTTGTTCACGCCGACGACGATGGTGATGTCCTCACCCTTGGCCGGGGCCGAGATGATGACCTTCTTGGCGCCTGCGTCGAGGTGCCCCTTGGCCTTCGCCGCGTCGGTGAAGAGACCGGTCGACTCGATCACGATGTCCACGCCGAGATCCTTCCACGGCAGAGCGGCCGGGCCTTCCTTGACGGCGAGGCACTTGATCTTGTGGCCGTTGACCACGAGCGTGTCGTCCTCAGCGAGGGAATCGCTGGACTTTTCGCTGTAAACTTCGCCCTTGAACCCGCCCTGGATGGAGTCGTACTTGACGAGGTAGGCGAGGTTGTCCGCCGGCACGAGGTCGTTGACGGCTACGACTTTGAAGCCCTTCTCAAGAAGGCCCTGTTCCACGATTGCCCGAAAGACGAGACGTCCGATGCGTCCGAATCCATTAATGCCGATTGTTGCCATGTGTGTTTTTGTATGATGTTTGGGTGCGTAAAATAAGTACCTTTAATAGACACGCTAGAGCCGAGTAGCGTCAATATTCAAAACGTCGCCCCTCTCGCAATGCCCCATCCAAGAGGCTCTGAGCGGCTTCATCATGTGAGAGGTTGGTGGAATCCACCCGAAAATCGGCCACTTCCCGGTAAACGGAAAGGCGTTCATCGAGCAGATGGAAGAATGTTGCGCGAGGGTCATCGGTCTGAAGCAGCGGGCGCTTGCCCGTGCGGGTCGCCCGTTCAAAAAGCGCCTCGCGATCGGCATCGAGCCAGGCCACCACCCCGAGACGGCGAAGCATTTCGCGATTTTCCGGCCGGAGCACGAGTCCGCCCCCCGTGGATAGCACCACCCCGCAGACACCGACCTGCTCGGACAGCACCCGATGCTCGACATCCCGAAAATACGCTTCTCCCTCAGTCGCAAAGATTTCCGGTATTGATCGACCCTCCGCTTGCGCGATCAAGTCGTCGGTATCGAGGAAACGATGTCCCGTGAGGCCGGCGAGGCGACGACCAACCGAGGACTTTCCGCAGCCCATAAAGCCGATCAATACAATGTTGGGTAGCACCCCGTTAGACTCTCACAACGTTCTTGGCGCGTGAACCTTTTTGATCTTCGTAAAGCTCGTATTCGACTTCCTCCCCTTCCTTGAGTGTGCGGAATCCCTTTGTCTGAATCACCGAGAAGTGCACGAAGATATCCCCGTTGACGGCGGGGTCCACAATGAACCCGAAGCCCTTCTTCTCGTTAAACCACTTTACTGTTCCTCTGGCCATATACGTCTGCTAATTACGAGCCAATCCGGGTGAAGTCCCTGCTCCGCGGCAAATAATGGCCCGGCGCCAGGGTGCGTCAAACGGCACTTGGCAACAATTTCGTCAAAATATGCAGCAATCTTTGGGCCAAAGAGCGCCATTAATTGGAGTTGTGATGGGAAGTACGTCGGATTGGGCGACTCTGAAAGAGGCTTCGCTCATCCTGGAGAGCTTTGGCGTGGCGCATGAATCCCGCGTGGTTTCCGCCCATCGCACTCCGGATCTCCTCGTGGAATATGCCAAAACGGCCAAGGAACGCGGCCTCCGCGCCATCATCGCCGGAGCCGGCGGGGCGGCTCATCTGCCCGGCATGCTCGCGGCGCACACCATCGTTCCCGTGCTCGGCGTCCCCGTGCAGAGCAAGGCCCTGAGCGGCATGGACTCCCTGCTTTCCATCGTCCAGATGCCGGCAGGAATTCCCGTCGCCACCTTTGCCATCGGAGTCGCCGGGGCCAAGAATGCCGCCCTGTTCGCCGTGGCTCAACTGGCACGTGAATTTCCCGACCTCGACGCGAAGCTGGAAAAATTTCGCCAGGATCAAACCGACGCCGTTCTCGGAAGCACGCTCGAGCCTTGATTATCACCCGCATCCACAGCGGTCCCACGGCGGTCGCCGAGGCGGTGGACCTGCTCAATCGCGGCGAACTCGTCGCCCTGCCCACGGAAACCGTTTACGGACTCGGCTGCGATGCGCTGGCTCCCCTCGCCTGCGCCAAGGTCTTCCAGGCGAAGGACCGCCCGCTTTACGACCCGTTGATCGTTCATCTGCCGAATCGGGAATGGGCCGATCGCATTGCCGTTCTTTCTCCTGCCGCCCAAGCCTTGGCGGACGCATTCTGGCCGGGACCGCTCACGCTCGTGCTGCCGCGCAAATCCATCGTTCCTGATCTCGTGACAGCCGGGCAGAATACCGTGGCGATTCGCTGGAGCGCGCACCCTGTCTTTCAGGAAGTGGCTGAGGAATTTGGCCGCCCGATCGCCGCGCCGAGCGCGAACCGCTTTGGCCGCATCAGCCCGACCGCGCCCGAGCATGTGCTTTCGGAACTGAACGGACGCATCCGCCTTATCGTGGATGGCGGTCCGTGCAATCACGGCGTGGAATCCACGATCGTGCTCGTCCAGGAGGATGGGCTGCGCATTTTGCGCCATGGCCCGATCACAGATCGACAGCTGGCCGCGTTTGGTCCTCTCGTCTCAGGCAATACCGATGTCAGCGCCCCCGGCACGCTGAAAAGCCACTATGCGCCGCGCACTCCGCTGGTTTTCGGCCCAGCCGCTCCGGGCCCCCGCCATGGCCTGCTAGCCTGGGATTCCTCAGGCGAGGGATTTGCCAAGGTGGAAAGACTCAGTGAATCCGCCAGCCTCGAGGAGGCAGCGACCAACCTCTATGCCGCCATGCGGAGGCTCGATGAAGCCGGGCTCGATCTGATCGTCGCGGATTCCGTCCCCGAGGAGGGTTTGGGCGTTGCGATCATGGAGCGTTTACGCAAGGCTGCCGCGCGTGAGTAACAAGCTCAATACGAAGGCCAGCGGTGTAGTCGCCGTCGCCGTGATGTGCTCGCGCGTGCTCGGGTTGATCCGCGAGATGCTTTTTGCCGGCTTGTTCGGAGCCAACTTGATGGGCATATTCTTTATAGCCTTTCGAGCTCCCAACCTTTTGCGCGACCTCTTCGCCGAAGGCGCCTTATCGACCGCATTTATCACCGTTTTTTCCAAAAAAATCGAACGTGAAGGCGACAAATCCGCGTGGGAACTAGCGGGCAAGATGATGACCTTGGCTGTGATCTTCATGAGCCTTGTCAGCATTCTTGGCATTGTCTTTGCCGATCAATTTATCTGGTTACTGGCCCCTGGGTTAAACCAGGCGGACAGGCATCTCACCGTTCTGCTCACGCAGATCATGTATCCTTTCATTCTGCTCGTTTCCCTTGCTGCTTTGGTCATGGGAATGCTGAATGCAAAAAACGTTTTCGGCGTTCCTGCCATGGCTTCGAGCTTTTTCAATATCGGCTCGATCGTCGGCGGGGCCATCCTGGGATGGTGCCTTGACCCTAAATTTGGAGAAACGGCGTTGATCGGACTCGCGGTTGGCACCCTGATCGGCGGCTTTCTTCAACTCGTCATTCAGTTCCCTAGCCTCAAGACAGCGGGCTTCCGGTTCAGACCGGACTTCCGCTGGCGTGATCCTGGTATTCGCAGCATTCTGGTACTTATGGTCCCTTCAGTGATCGCCGCGAGTGCTGTGCAGATCAACGTTGCGATCAATACGGTTTTCGCTTCATTTTTCAGTACAGGAGCCATTTCGTGGCTAAGCTACGCCTTTCGCTTCATGCAACTGCCCATAGGCGTCTTTGGCGTGGCTGTGGCAACAATCACTCTCCCGGTGATCTCCCGCATCGCAGCGTACGAAGATCGCTCCGACTTCGGCCCCACGCTCGGGAAAGCCATGCGTCTCGCGATTTTCCTCACCATGCCTTCTGCGGTTGGACTCTATTTCCTTGCCGAACCGATCATCGGGATCGTTTACGAACGCGGCAACTTCCATCCCCAAGACACCATGCAGACCGCCATCGCACTTCAGTTTTACTCGATGGGACTGGTAGCTTATTCCTGTATCAAGGTGCTGTCTCCGGCATTTTACGCCATCGACCGCAAATGGACGCCGATGGTAGTGAGTTTTGCCTCCATTGCAGTGAACCTTCTCCTGAATTACATCCTCATCGTCCAATTGAAGTTCGGTCCCAAAGGACTCGCTCTGTCCACCACCGTCGCCGCCACGCTGAACTTCGGCACTCTTTACCTCCTAATGCACAGGGAGGCGGGCACGCTGCACACCACGCGCATGATCTCGACCCTCGTTCGCTGTGGCCTGGCCTCGGCGGCGCTCGGTGCGATGGCCTGGGCGGGACTGCATTACGGGCACCAGTGGATTTACTCGCCGCATCTCCTGATCAAGATCGGCTCCCTCATGTCGCTGATCGCGCTCGCGGCAGCCGGGTACGTACTCGTTTGTCTGATCTTCCGCGTGGAGGAGGTTTCCTCCGCCTGGAACGCCGTCGGCAGCAAGGTCATGCGACGCCTCCGGCGTTGACCCGGCGCGAATTTTTTCCAAAAAGGCATTAAGAAAAATCCGGCCCGTGCGTTGACCGGATAGAAACCCATGTCTCCGGAAGAAATCATCGACCACGCTCTGGAGCGCTACGAACGCCCCCTCATCAGCTATGCCAAGGGCATAACAGGTGACCTGGAATCCGCCCGCGATGCGGTGCAGGAGACCTTTCTGCGCTTGAGCAGACAGGACGTGCGAGCGCTGGAAAAACGCCTCGCCCCCTGGCTGTTCTTCGTTTGCCGCAATTGCGCGCTCGATCACCAGCGAAAGGTCCTGCGCTTCCCGGACGGCGCGCTCAGCGAAGAGCAGCCGTCGGATGCCCCCTCTCCCTCCGCCGAGGTCTCGGCCAGCGAGGACGGGCTGCTTCTCAAGAAACTCGTCTCCCAACTCCCTCCCCAGCAACGCGAGCTCATCCAACTGAAATTTGACGCCGGACTCAGCTACAAGGAAATGAGCGAGGCCACCCGCATGAGCATTTCCAACGTGGGCGTCCAACTCCACACCGCGATCCAAACCCTCCGCAAACTCTGGAACCGCGAAAACACGGAGGCCGTATCATGAAGACCGAAGATTTCCGCATCACCCAATACGCCCTCGGCGAACTCCACGGTAAAGACCGCGAGGAGTTCGAGCGCGAACTCGCCGCCAGCGAGGAACTGCAACGCGAACTGGAACAGACGATCGCCCTGTGCGACCGGCTGACCGAATTGCCAAAAGACGAAGACACCCTGACGGATCGCCAGCGTGAAAGCCTGCGCAATGCCTGCGCCATCGAATGCACGAACAGAAGGCAACGTCAGATCGTTCAGAGGGTCCTCGCCTATGCCGCGCTGGTCATGGGAGGAATCATCCTGGCGACAATGGCTCTGCCCGCCGTAAGCAGTTCGCTTTCCCAACCCTCACAAGCCATGCTGGCCCAGCTTGAGGCTCGGCGAGAAAGAAAGGCCGAGGAGGTCCAGATTGCTGCGGAAAAGCCGCAAACGATGGTGGCGGCGGCCGCTACTCCCCCCGCTCTCGGTGACGTCGCCAAAACAGGTCCCGCGACCGATACGCCAGCGGAACAGACAAAGAGTGATTTACTCGCCTTGGCTCTGAGTGCCAATAATCTGCAGGTTCAGGAACTTGAGCAAAGCGACAAGAAGCTCCTCGCTGACGGCTCTGCTTCGACTGCAGCCATAATGTCGATAGCAGCGCCCTCAGCTCCAGCATCGACGATGACAGCAGCTCCTGGCAGCCTTGAGAAGACGAAGCAAGCCGTCAGCGGAGATATCCCGATAGCTGGGCGTCTCTTCGCTTCTCAGGCACCCGCGACGCGAGAAGCGGCGAAAGAGCGACTGGATGGTCGAGCCGGGGCATTCCGCGATGAAGATCAGTCCAGGCAGCGTGCCATCAACGAAGCACGAGGGACGTTCAACACCGAAGCCTACGATGCCATAGAGGACAATCCGTTCCGCGAGACCAAGGGCAACGAACTGTCGACCTTCTCGATCGATGTGGACACGGCGAGCTATGCCAATGTCCGCCGCTTCCTCCAAAGCGAGCAACTGCCGCCCGCCGGAGCCGTGCGCATCGAGGAGCTGGTGAATTACTTCGGCTACAACTACCCGCAGCCTACCAACGGCCAGCCGTTCTCCGTCAATGTGGAAGTGAGCAAGGCTCCATGGGCTCCGCAGCATGAACTCGTCCGCATCGCCCTGAAGGGGCAGGAAATTCCCAAGGGCGACAGAGGCCCGGCGAATCTGGTGTTTCTCATCGACGTGTCGGGTTCCATGCAGCCGGAGAACAAGCTGCCCCTCCTCAAGCGCAGCCTGAAAGCCCTGGTCGAGAACCTCGCCCCGGATGATCGCGTGGCCATCGTTGTTTACGCAGGCTCCAGCGGACTCGTATTGCCTTCCACCCCGGGCAAGGAAAAGACTCGCATCCTCGAGGCGCTCGACAATCTGGCGGCGGGCGGATCGACCAATGGAGCGCAAGGGATCACCCTCGCCTACCAGACGGCCCGCGAGAATTTCCTCAAGGGAGGCAACAACCGCGTGATCCTCTGCACGGACGGCGACTTCAATGTCGGCGTGACCAACCAGAGCGACCTGACCACCCTCATTGAACGCGAGCGCGCCTCGGGCGTCTTTCTCTCCGTCCTTGGCTTCGGCGAGGGCAACCTGAAGGACTCCACCATGGAGAAGCTCGCGGACAAGGGCAACGGCAACTACGCCTACATCGACTCCTTCAGCGAAGGCCGCAAGGTGCTCGTCGAGCAGATGAACTCCACCCTCTTCACCATCGCCAAGGATGTGAAGGTGCAGGTGGAATTCAATCCCGCCCAAGTCGCCGGATACCGCCTCATCGGGTACGAGAACCGCATCCTCGCCAAGGAGGACTTCAACGATGATCGCAAGGACGCAGGCGAGATCGGAGCAGGCCATACCGTCACCGCTCTTTACGAAGTGGTGCCCGCCGGCCAGCCCCTGCCCAATCGCCCGAGCGTTGATCCCTTGAAATACTCCGAACCGTCACCGACAGCGGAGATCGACAGAAAAGCCTCGGGCGAACTCCTGACCGTGAAGCTCCGCTACAAGGCCCCGGATGGTGACACGAGCAAGCTCATCGAGGTGCCGGTGAAAAACACCCCGGTAGCGTTTGACGAAGCCAGCCCGGACTTCCAATTCGCCGCCGCCGTCGCCGCCTTCGGCATGAAGCTGCGGAACTCTCCCTACGCAGGAGACCTCTCCTGGAGCGACATCCAGAAGATCGCCCGCCGCAACCTGGGCGAAGACCCGGGCAGCTATCGCGCAGAGTTTCTCACTCTGATCGAAAAGGCCGCCCGGCTGCAGTCGGGCAAATAACCTACTTTTGCACTTTGGATTTCCGTAGGGCCGGCATCCTGCCGGCCTGCGAGAATCGCTTGCGAAAGTTCCGATCGTTCCCGCTTCGGTTGCAGCTTACCCTGCGAGCAGGCTGCAAGATGTCAGCCCTACGTTCACCCGAGCTTGGCCACCACGCGGTAGCGCGGGCAAGTTACCAGGTGGTCATTGACCATCCCGACCGCCTGCATGAAGGCATAGCAGATCGTGCTGCCGACGAATTTGAAGCCGCGTTTCTTGAGATCCTTGCTCATCGCGTCGGACTCCGGCGTGCTCGCCTGTGCATCGCGGAGGCTCTCCAGCTTGTTCTGGATCGGCTTGTTTCCGACAAAGCTCCACAGGTGCTCACTAAAGGAAACGCCCTGCTTCTGCATCTCCAGATACAAGCGGGCGTTCTCGACCACGGCATGGATTTTCAGCCGGTTCCGTACGATCCCGGGATCAGCCATGAGCCGGGCCACATCCTGGTCTGTGTATTTGACGATGCGCTTGGGATCGAAATTGTGAAACGCCTTGCGGTATGTCTCGCGCTTCTTCAGCACAGTGATCCAGCTCAGACCGGCCTGAGCGCCCTCGAGATTGAGCATTTCAAAGAGGACGCGATCATCTCGCACCGGGACGCCCCATTCCTCATCGTGATACGCCTCGTAAATCTCAGAACCCAGACACCAGGGGCAACGCTTCTCGGACATGCCAGGAGTTTGCCTCGAAGCTTACTTCGCAGACCAGAGGATTTCGTCTGTGCCCGACACTTTGTTTTCATATCGGGCGAGGGTAAAGAGCAGATCGGAAAAACGGTTGATCAGGCAAATCAGCACGGGAGGAACCGGGTGATCGAGGGCCAGTTGAGTCAGCCTCCGCTCCGCCCGCCGGCAGACGGTACGGCTGAGGTGAAGCTGCGCCGCTCCCGCACTGCCGCCGGGAAGGACGAAATTCCTTAGTGGCGGCAACTCCGCCGTGAGCCGATCCATCTCACCTTCCATCCAGGCGACGCGTTCCTCACCGACACTCATCCCGCCGACACCCTTGGGATCGGCCAGCACGGCGGCAACCTGAAACAGCAGGTCCTGGAGACAAGGCAGCAATTTCCAGGAGGCATCCGAGACCGCCGCATTCCGGGCGAGTCCTAGCGAGGCATTGAGTTCATCCACCTCGCCAATGACCTCGATGAGCAGGTCGGCCTTGGACAGGCGCGCACCGCCGATGATTCCCGTCGTCCCGTCGTCTCCCGTGCGGGTGTAGATCTTCATGGCCGACAAGATGGCTGGGTCTGCGGCAAGGGCGAGCCCGAATTCCACAAGCAGGAAATCTCCCTGATGCACACCTCAGTAAAATCCGCCGCAAATCTCCTTGTTTCCCTTGAGGATTCCCCGCAACGTCCCTTCCGTTGTGAGATTCCTTTTCACCCTGGGGGCGGTTGCCACCCTTGCTGCTTCCACTGCATTTGCCCAATCCGACACATTCGAGGAGATCGAGAAAAAAGCCCTGGCCTTGAGCATGCGGCCCTTTGAGCCGCTCGACCGCCAGATCCCCGACGCTGCGGCCAGTATGAGCTACAGCGACTATCGCGCAATCGCCTTCGATCGGGACAAGGCGATATGGCGCGACACCGACCTCAGATTTCGGATCGAGACTTTTTTCCGAGCGTTTCTCTATCCGGAGAAAATCCAGATCAACACCGTCGGGCGCAATGGCAGCATCCAGCCGCTCGCTTACTCCTCCCTGCTCTTCAAGGTCACGGAAGGCAGCGGCAAAGTGCCCAAGGTGTCGCCCGATTACGGGTTCGCCGGGATGCGCCTGCTCTACGAGTTTCCCTATCCGCGCAGTTGGGAGGAGCTCGTGGTATTCCAGGGAGCGAGTTACTTTCGATTTCCTGCGCCCCGTCAGATTTTCGGCCTGTCCGCCAGAGGCATAGCGATCAATACCGCCGAGCCGAAAGCTCCGGAGGAATTTCCCGCCTTTCGCGAACTCTGGGTAGTTGAACCCGAGGTCGGGGCAAAGGAGATCACCGTCTACGCCCTGCTCGATGGCCCCTCGGTCACCGGAGCGTACCAGTTCATCATCAAGCCCCTGGCCCGCACGACCGAGGCCGAGGTCAAAGCCACGCTCTACTTTCGCCAGCAGGCCGAGCGGGTCGGCTATGCACCGATCACGAGCATGTTCTGGTATGGTGAGAATAACTACCGGAAGTTCCCCGACTACCGGCCCGAGGTACATGACTCGGACGGCCTTCTCGTTCTCGACTCTTACGGCACGCGTATCTGGCGGCCTTTGCAGACAGTGACGAAGGACCTCGTCGATGTCTTTGCCCTGCCCAAGTCCCCGCAGGGCTTTGGCCTGCTCCAGCGGGATCGCGAATACTCCAGTTCGGTCGACACCCGGGCGATCTATCACCGACGCCCGTCGCTCTGGGTGGAGCCGATCGGGGATTGGAATGACGGCTCGATCGTGCTCTGGCAGATCCCGACGGCCGACGAATACCACGACAATATCGTCACGTACTGGATGCCCAAAACTCCGCCAAAGGCCGGAGAAAAGCATAGCATCCGCTATCGCCTCACCTCGACCGCTCAGGATCCGCCGGGAGTTTCCACCGAGGGGCAGGTCAAGGCCACCTACATCATGTCTTCCTACGGCCGCAAAGACGAATACATCGTCATGGTCGACTTCGCCTGGAATGGCAATACGCCAGCACCATTTGCCGAGGGGGAGGTCCCCGGCGTGGACATCACGGTGGACAATGCCAAAGTCCTCAGCCACAGCGTCACCCCCAACCCGGACGGCAAGTCGTGGAGGCTCTTCACCGACGTGAAGTTTCCCTCGGAAAATATGAATGCCGTCCTGCGGTATCGCCTGAAGGGTCCCAAGGGCTGGAACAGCGAGGAATGGACGTACACATTTGTGCCGCAGGAATAGCCGTTCCGGCCTTGTGCGCGGCCCGGAATCTGTCTTAATCGGCTCTGCCATGTCTCAGCAACCTCTCACTGGACACGAACGTCCCGGCGACGCCTGTACCATCGTTATCTTCGGCGCCTCTGGCGATCTCACGAAGCGCAAGCTCCTACCCGCCCTCTACAACCTGAAGGCGCTCAAGCTTCTCCCCGATAACTTCGCAGTCATCGGCGTGGCTGTGACGGACGGCAACGACGAGCTGTATCGCCAGAAGATCACCTCGGACATTAAAGAGTTCGCCACCCGTCCGGTAGAGGACGCGTGCTGGAGCGACTTCGCCGCCCGCTCGTACTACGTGCAGGGAGATTTCAATTCGCAGGGCACATTCGAGCACCTTTCTGCCAAGATCGCGGACGCCCAGAAAACCTGGAACCTGCCGGGGAACGTCCTGTTTTACCTCGCGGTCTCCCCGACATTCTTCGGCAAGGTCGTCGAGCAGCTTCATGGCGTCGGCCTCACCACGGAGGCTCCGAATGCCTGGCGCCGCGTCATCATCGAAAAGCCCTTCGGCCACGATCTCGCCAGCGCCCGCGCGTTGAATGAGGATCTCTCCAAGAACATCAACGAGAGCCAGATTTACCGCATCGACCACTACCTCGGCAAAGAGACGGTGCAAAACATCATGGTGTTCCGATTCGGAAACTCGGTCTTCGAGCCGATCTGGAACCGGCGCTACATCGAGTACGTCCAGATCACCGTGGCCGAACAGCTCGGCGTGGAGATGCGAGGCGGGTATTACGATCACTCCGGCGTCGTGCGCGACATGGTGCAAAACCATATCCTTTCCGTTCTCTCGCTCATCGCCATGGAGCCGCCAAGTTCCATCTCCGGCGACAGCGTACGCAACGAAAAGGTGAAGGTTCTCGAGGCCATCCGCCCGATGGAACCCGAGGAGGTCCTGGCCAATACCGTGCGCGGCCAATACGGCGCAGGCATCATCGACGGCAAGAACGTCCCGGCGTACCGGACTGAGCCCGATGTCGACCCAAACTCCAATACCGAGACCTTTGTCGCCATGAAGCTCGAGGTCGACAACTGGCGCTGGGCCGAGGTTCCCTTTTACATCCGCTCGGGCAAGCGCCTCGCCGCTCATACGACGCAGATCGTCATCGGGTTCCGCCGCGCTCCGCTCATGCTTTTCGGCCAGGAGGTGCAGAACAACATCACCCCGAATCGCCTGGTCATCCACGTGCAGCCCGACGAAGGCATCACGCTCGACATCCACGCCAAGCGCCCGGGGCCGAATATCAACATCACCAATGTGCCGCTGGATTTCACCTACGCGGACTTTGGCGAACACACCGCCGCCACCGGCTACGAGACGCTGCTCTATGATTGCATGGTCGGCGATCCGACGCTCTTCCACCGCTACGACAGCGTGGACGCTTCCTGGCGCATCGTGAACCCGATCCTCGACGTGTGGCATGCCTTGCCCGCCCGCGATTTCCCCAACTACGAGGCAGGCTCATGGGGGCCGGAGGCCGCTGACCATCTGATCCAGAAAACGGGTCATGCTTGGCACCACTACCAGATTCAGCATAAGATTTAGCTCTGTCTTTCAGCCTCCCGTCTCTCCATGCCCGATCGTAATTATGTCATCCTCGCCGGCGATGTCGGCGGAACGAAATCCAATCTCGCCATCTTCAAGACCGTCGGCGGCTCGCTCAGCCTGGAGCGGAACGAGCGCTTCCCCAGCGCCTCCTACCCGGGTCTGAATGCGATCATCCGAGAGTTTCTCACCAAGGAGAAACGCCCGGTCCTCGCCGCCTGCTTCGGCGTCCCCGGTCCGGTCAAACACGGTCGGGCCAAGCCCACGAATCTCTCGTGGGGTGTGGATGCGGCGGATATTTCGAAGGAATTCGAGATTCCCTACGTGAGCATCCTCAATGATCTCGCAGCCAATGCCTATGGCATCTCGGAGCTGAATCCCGATGATTTCGCGGTCATCCAGGAGGGTGCTCCTGATGCTGAGGGCAACCGCTGCATCGTTTCACCCGGCACCGGCCTCGGCGAGGCGGGATTATTCTGGGATGGCAAGTGCTATGGCGTATGGGCTTGCGAAGGTGGACATACGGATTTCGGTCCCCGCAACGATCTCGAGGTCGCCCTGCTGGAGCATCTCATCAAGCAGTACGGCCATGTGAGCTACGAGCGCATCGCCTCGGGCATGGGCATCGAGAATATCTACAAATTCCTCCGCGACACGGGCCGCGGCAAGGAACTCCCTGCCGTCGTCCACGAGATGAAGACCAAGGACCCCAACATGGTCATCTCCAAATATGCCGACTCCGGCGAATGCTCGATGTGCGTACAGACCATCGAGATCTTCCTCGGCTGCCTCGGTGCGGAGGCTGGCAACATGGCGCTGAAAGCCATGGCTACCGGCGGCGTCTACCTCGGCGGCGGCATTCCGGCCAAGATGCTCTCGCACATCAAGAGCGTGGCATTCACCCATGCCTTCAATGACAAGGGTCGTCTATCGGGCTTGATGCAAAGCATGCCGATCAAGGTCATCCTGAATGACAGCGCCGCCTTGATGGGTGCAGCCCGTTACGCGCTCGACGGGGCAAAGTCCGCTAGCGCCTGAGGGCCTGTTTCAGGACCTTCGCCAGATCATCCCGCTTCACCGGCTTGCTCAGGTACGCCTGCATCCCGGCATTGAAGCTCCGCTCCCGATACTCAGGCATGGCATGCGCCGTCAGGGCGACGATGTACGGCCCCTCAGCTCCGTAGATCTGCCTGATCTGCTGGGCGGCCTCATACCCGTCCATGCCGGGCATTTCCAGGTCCATGAAGATGACATCATAATGGACTCGGCTCGCCATGCTGACGCCCAGGAAACCATTCTCCGCTTCATCCGCATCGTAGCCCAGCTTTTTGAGGAACAGCCGGACCAGTCTGCGATTGGTTGAGTTGTCTTCAACAATAAGGATGCGCCGGAGGAGACCGGAGAGATTCAGGCTCATCCGCTTGCGCTCTTCTTCGGTCAACGGCTCCTCCTGATCCGGGATTTGCAGAGGCAGGGTGATCGAGAATGTGGTCCCCTGGCCCACCACGCTCTGCACCTCGATGTCGCCCTTGAGCAAATTCACCAGCCGACGAACGATCGCCAGCCCGAGCCCCGTGCCTCCCCGCCGCCGCCGGGTGCTGCTATCCGCCTGATAGAACGGATCAAACAAGCCCGTGTGCTGGTCAAGATCGATGCCGATGCCGGTATCCCGCACCTGCAGCAGCACCGGCACCACGTTGTTGACCATCGGGCCGCCCACCGACAGGTCGACGACGATCTCGCCCGCCTCGGTAAACTTGACCGCATTGCTCAGCAGATTGTGAACGATCTGACTGAGCCTCACGGCATCGGAGAGAACGAATTGCGGAATATAGGGGGAGAAATTCGCATGAATCTTCAGCCCTTTTGCCGCCGCCTGGGCGCGGAAGATATCAATGGACGACCGCAAGACCTTGGTGATGTCGATCGGCATGATCTGGAGGTCCAGTTTCCCCGACTCGATCTTTGAGTAGTCCAGCACATCGTTGAGCACCACCAGCAGGGCGCTGCTGCTATCCTGGATGGTTTGGAGATAATCGCTCTGCTCCGGCGTGAGCGGAGTGGCGGCAAGCAGATCGGAGAACCCCAGCACGGCGTTGAGCGGTGTCCGGATCTCATGGCTCATCATAGCCAGGAAGTCGCCCTTGGCCTGGCTGGCGCGTTCCGCCGATTCCTTGGCCTCGATGAGCTGCTGCTCCATGCGCTTCTGCTCGGAGGCTTCCACGATGGCTCCCACCGCCCGGACCACCCGGCCATCCACCGCCCAGATCGGCTTGCCGCTCAGGCGCACCCAGGAAAACAAACCGTCCCCCCGCAAATGCCGAAACTCGATCTGCCCACGAAACTCCCCTCCCCGGATGCGCGTAAACCATGGCGAGACGCTTTCGACATCCTCCGGATGGACGCACTGCAGCAGAGTATCCAGCCCGATGGCCTCCTCCGCCTGCTCAAATCCAAACAAGGCATTCCACTCCGGGCTCAAGTACAGATCGCCTGTGACGATATCGTACTCCCAGACGCAGGCCTGCATCGCGTCGAGAGCATTGCGCAACCGTTCCTTGCCACGGGTCAGCGCCTCCTGGGTCCGCTTCTGCTCGGTGATGTCGGTCAAGAAACCATGCCAGATGGTCGATCCATCACCTTGCGCAGTCGGCGAGCTTTTGGAGGAAACCCAGCGCAACTCTCCTGAGGCGGTTATAATACGGTACTCCTGCCGGCAGGTCGACAGGCGATCCCGGCTCGTCTCGACCGACTGCAAAAAGAGCGAAACATCCTCGGGAAAAATCCGGTCGAACAAACTCACATCCCCGCTCAGGATATCGACAGCGGAATCTCCCGTAATAGCGTGAATGCCGGTGCTGATATACGGGAACGAAGGATTCCCGCTGCGATCCACGCGAAACTGAAACACCGCCCCGGGCAGTTCGCTGTTCACGTTCTCAAGAAAGTCGACAGCTCCCCGCAGTTCCGCCTCCGTTTGCTCGCGATCGGTGATATCCTCGGAAACCGCCAGCAGCGCCACCGAAACGCCTTCTTCATCGTAGATCGGCGTCTTGGTCGTTCGCAGCAGCCGGAATCCTTTTGTCCGGCTGTAGATCAGCTCGGCAGGAATCACCTGGGACGCGCCGCTGCTGGCGACCTCGCGGTCTTTGATAATAAACGCCTCGGCTTGTTCGCTAGGGAAAAAATCAGCGTCGGTGCGCCCGATCGCCTCGTCGACGGGGATGCCGAGAAGAGCCTCCGCCATTTTGTTCCAGATCAAAAACTCTCCAAAGTTTTCCGGACGCAGGCTTTTGACGACAATCTGCACCGGGATCGCGTCAAAGATATCCTTCAGTACAGAGGGCGTGCTAAGAAAGCGTTCAACGCTCGCAGGCAAAGACTTGAGCAGTTTTTCGCTAATCATCTGGGTAAACCCTCTGGAGGCTACCATATGGATGTCATCTGGCAATGACCGGATGCCCCACTTCCAGATAACTTACTGAATCAAACGTTCCAACGAGGAATCCGGGGGAGCGCCGAGCGACGTGGCCTTATTGTAGTGCATTTTAGCCAGGTCGAGGGATGGCGGCTGCAAGGTGGCATAAAGCACCGCCAGATTGAAATGAGCGTCCGGATATTCCGGCTTAAGCTCGATGGCGCGCCGCAGTTCCTTTTCCGCATCGACATGATCGTCCTTTTGGCCCAGGCAAACGCCAAGATAGTTATGAGCCACCGCATCCGTATCGTTAATGCTAAGCGCCTTTTTTAAGTTGGTGATGGCATCGTCAAACTTGCCCTGGCGGCTGTAAGCGATGCCGAGATTTGTGTACGCAAAGGCGTCGCCCGGATTAATCTCAATGGCTTTCTTAAGGGCCACCTCAGCCGCCGAGAGCTTGCCCGCCTCGATCTGCACGGCCCCGAGGTTGGACAGAGCGAAGTAATTGTCCGGCGTTTCGTCGACGATTGCCTGATAGACCTTTTCCGCCTCAAGGTAATTCTTGGCGTCAAAGTATTGCTTTGCCGTCTTGACCTGCTCGCGGGCGGCGTCCGGCAAAGACTCCGGTCCCTGAGAGGTGGCGGCCACATTCCTGGTGTCGTCTTTGGAGACAGCCAGGGTCACATCCATGGTCTGCGCGCTGGGTTCGGAGAGAAGCGCCACGGGTTCCTTGAAAACGGATTTCTCCTCCGGCGTGAGGTGGAGGACGGGAGCTCCGAGGACTCCCAACTGCTCCACGAGCGTGCCAGACTCTATCTTGAGGTTCGCAATCTCCTGCTCGAGTTTCTTTTTGGCTTCGTCGCGCGACGGCTGTTCCTTGATCTGGCGAAGGATGATACCGCGCAGAATGTCGTTTTCGGCGAGCAGCGTCTGCTGATCCCGGTTCGGAGCGCCGTTGATTCGGAGCTTCGCGAGGTCACCGGAGGTCTCGTCCAGTTGCTTCTGCAGGTCAGTCACCTGATCCTGGCTCTTCGTCATCTGGGTCTGGGCCTCCAGCAGCTTGTCATTGACGCTGTTCAGCTCGCTCTGCAAGGCAAGCACCGTCTTGTCGCGTTCCGCGCCCGCGCCGGAAAGCTCCTGAAGCTTTTTGTCGGACTCCGCCAGCTTCGCCTCGAGATCGGCCTTCTCGGCTTTCACCTTTTCGAGAGCCTTCTTCCCGGCCGCTCCGCCATCGAGTTCCGCGATACGGGTCTTCAGAGCCTTGTTTTCATCGGCAACCTTTTCGAGCTCCGCAGCATTGTCCTTGATCTTCTTGAGCTTGGCCACGGCGGTGTCCCGGGCGTCGGCCAGGGTGACACGCTCTTTCAAGAGCCCTTCCCGGATGGAGTCGCTGGTGGCGATGTATTTGGCCGCGAGATCGAGCTTGCCGAGCAGGCGGGTATTCTCCTCGGCCAGCACCTCGTTGTCCGCCTGAAGCTCCACCACCTTCTGCGCATACTGGGCGATGCGGGCTTCGTAATTCTTCTTCATCAGCCCATCCGAGGACTGATCACGGGAGGCATCCTCCAGCGCGCTATTGGCCTGGGCTAGTTGGGATTTCAGGTCGACCTCGGTCACTTTACGCCGGTCGATCTCGATCATGGCGCTTTGAAGTTCCGCTCCTTTTTTTTGCAGGCGTTCTGTGAGAGAATCATTCTCCTCCTGGAGCTGGGCGAGCTGACGGCGAAGTTTTCTGACCTCGGAAAGACCAGAGCCGCTGGTGCTTCCACTATCGTACCGGGTCGCGCCCGTCGCCGGGGTCTGGGGCTGCCGGGTTGGCTGGCGGCTGGGAGGCGTAATGACCGTGAGCGGCTGTGCCGAAATCTCCGGCACTGATCGATCAGTCGACGGCAGCGGTCCCTCGATGCCTTCAGATGCAGCCAGAGCCGAGCCGACCTGGGCTTCCAGCCGGGTGATGCTCTCACGCGTTTTCTTGAGGCGAAACTCCAGCACCAGCGGCTGCCAGTCGGGAGAATCGGTCGCAATTTTCTGAAGGAGCTTGGCTGCGTTGCGGTACCGCTCCAGCGCATCGGCCGGCTTGTCCTCGCTCTCGAGCTTGGAAGCCACCGTCACCTCCTGATAGGCGCGCAAAAACATGTCCGACGCGTCTTCGGCAAACGCGGAGGCAAGCATCGCGAACGATGCAGTAACGATGAGGGCAAAATGTCCTGCGCGGAGCATAGGCAGCTGGGGAGGTCAAGTATATCTGGTTATTCACAGGGTGCAAGGAGGAAGGTTTGCCTCCCAGCCCCTCCCTGAGAGCCTGTCTGAAAATTGCCGACCGACGGCTTGCGGCGGGAAAACGGCGTTCGGCTGCGTTCCGGCTCCCTCACGTATCGTTGCGGATACGCTCTGTCGCCGCGCCTTGCCGACCGCCATTTTTCCTTGCCATCCGCCCATCGTCCTTTTTCAGACAGGCTCTTGCTCACCTCCGGTTGAGCGCCGGGATATTGCACAGCCAGGTCACCGCCATCGCGATGATGGCTGCGGCAAAAAGCAATTCCGGTCCGCTCCGGCCGGATGGCAGGCCGAAGTGGAAGGACAGGTAAGCCAGCCCCCCGCAAACCAACGCGCCCAGAGCAGCCAGGGAAAAGACGACCTGCCCGGCCCGGGATTGGTTGGTGAAGATATAGGCCAGCGGAAAGGCGGCGGAGGTCAGGGCCGAGCCGATGATCAGAGGATCGACGAATCCTCCGATCGACCCGAGGAAAAAGAGCGGAGCGCCGATGACGACCGCACTGCCAGCCAGACAGGCCTCCCATCGCTCCCCCCGGCTCAATGCGTGCCGGGCAAAGCGGTCGAGCATCAGTTGCAGATTCCCCACCGGGCGTGCGACATGGACCCAGAGGATCAGCAGAAAGTAGAGCCCGATGACGAACGTGGCGATGGCTGGTGGCAGGAATGCCCTCGCCAGCCTGACCCCGACCAGCAGCCCGATAATGATCAGCCACTGGTTCGCGGTGGTCAGCCGCTGCATGAAAAAACAATACTGGAGATACATGCGGTAAACGATGGAGCGGGACTTGAAGGCTTCCTTCAGCCCGTACTTAGCCTGCTCATTCTCGGGTTCGAGCCGCAGGGCCTCGAGAAAATGCTCCTCCGCCTTTTTGACCTGCCCCTGGTGCAGAGCGGTCCACCCGGCGGAAACATGCGTATCCGGATTCTCGGGATCCTGCTGGAGCGAGTAGGCCACCCGGTCGGCGCTTTCCTCCAGCCGATTTTGCATCCGCAGCGCCGTGGTCAGGATATTGGAGGCGTTGGAGTTCTCCGGATTCAGCTCGAGGGCCTTGCGCGCGGCGGTCTCGGCCTCGAACCAGCGTTTCTTCGCCAGATGGATCGAGGCGAGCGCGACAAAGGCAAAATCGGAATCCGGGCCGAGTCGCACGGCTTCGTTGGCCGACTCCATGGCCTCGTCGCTTTTGCCCATCTGGAGGAGGCACAGCGCCCGGAGGGCATGAAATCCATCCACCTCCGGCGCAAGCCCCAGGGCGCGCTCGATGGTTTCCCGGGCTTCCGCCGGTTTGCCCTGGTTGAGTTCACAGAGAGCCAGATAGTAAAGCGTCGCCGGGTTGTTGGGATCGGACGAGAGGGCCTCGCGCAGATACTTCTCCGCGTCGCGGTAACGGCCTTGCTGGATGAGAATCAGCCCACGTTGAGCAGTCGAGGAGTCAGGAGTCATTTCTTGATCCCCAGGAATGTCAGCACGTCGTTGTAGAATCCCCCCTGGTTGGAATAGATCGCGTAATTCTTCGCACTCTCAAACCAGGCCTTGGTGGAGGGCCGGATGGACTTCACGACCTCCAGCAGATCCCTCTGCGTGATCGGCACCACCTGCCCCTGCTTCATGGCCTGGGCAAGACTGCGCTCGACCGCGGTGTCGAAGATCGCCTTCAGGTCCGCGCCGGAGAAATCTTTCGTCTTCTGCGCAAGAGCCCGGGCGTCGAGCTGGGATACCGGCTTCCCCTTGGCGAGGATGGTGATGATGGCCTCTCTCGCGTCTTCATCAGGCGGCGGCACAAAGAGGACGCGATCGAAGCGTCCCGGACGGCGAAAGGCCGGGTCGATATGCCACGGAGCGTTCGTGGCGCCGAGGATCAGAAGCCCGTCATTGGAAGCGACGTTGCCGTCCATCTCCGCCAGGAACTGATTGATGAGGGTGCGACCCGCGCTCTTGCGCAAATCGCGGCGATCCGCCGCGAGAGCGTCTACTTCGTCGAAAAACAGGATCGCAGGGGCATTGTCCCGCGCCATCTCGAAGAGCTTGTGCAGGTTCTTTTCGCTCTCGCCGATGTAGAGATCGAGGATCTGATGGATGCCAATGGAGAGGAAATTGGCTTCGATCTCGCCCGCCGTGGCGCGGCTGATGAGCGTCTTGCCGCATCCCGGGGGCCCGTAGAGCAGGACGCCTCCCCCGGCCTTCTTGCCATAGGCGCGAAACAGATCGGGGTTTTTGAGCGGATAAATGATCTTCATCCGGATCTCCTCCTTCACCGGCTCCATGCCCCCGATATCTTCGAAGTTCAAATCCGGCTGCTCAATGCCATCGAAGCCGTCCGCGCCCATGGGGTTGCCGGGAAAACTCCGTTCGTCTGTCGCTACGGGAGCTTCCCAACCTTCGCTTGTGACGCGACCCAGCCCCTTGCCATCCGAGGGCTTTTCGGCTCCGCCGCGCAAATACAACTCCTGCTCCAGCGCGGGGTCCGGCAGGCCACCAGGAAGGGCCAGGCTTTTCTCGTAGCAGGTTTTCGCCTGATCCCTCAATCCCTCCGCCATGAGAAAGCGACTGAGATGCAGCCAGGCGGCGGAAAGATCGGGGCGCTCAGCCACCAGGGCCTCCAGCCGCACGACCGCCTCGGAGGTGCGTCCGGTATGATGCAATGCCCGGGCCAGGCCGATGCGAGCCTCCGGATGAGAGGGGGAAATCTTCAATACGTGCTGAAACGCGCCCATGGCCTCATCGGCGGCAAACTCATTCAGACACGCCTCCCCAAACAGCATCTGCAGAGGGATGTTGTCGGGCGACACACGAGCCGCTTCGCGGAGGGATTCCAGTTGGGACATGGGCGTAAACTACGAAAGAGCCTCCGCGAGTAAATGGAAAATCCGAGAAGCTACCCTCCGGCCAGCAGCTTCCTGCGCAAATCCGCCCGGCTGATCTTCCCCCGATGGTTAACCGGGAGTTCCTCAAGCTTCAGCCAATGCCGGGGCACCTGCCAGGACGGCAGAGCCCGGGCACACCCTTTACGCAGATCGTCGATCTCCGCGCCGCCTACGTAACAGGCAGCGATCTCCTCGCCCCGGGCTCCGGCCGGAAGACCGATGATGACGGCGCTTTCGACCTGCGGTAGCGAGACGATCACCTGCTCGATCTCGGAGGGATTGACCTTGCGACCGGCGACGTTGATGAAATCCGACACGCGCCCGCAGATGCGATAGCCGTCAGAGCCCTTTTCCAGCAGGTCTCCCGGGGTATATTGCCCGCCGAAACTCTCGCCGACGCGGGCAGGATGATACCCCTTTCCCACCGCCTTGCTGATGACTGTGGCCTGGGAGGGTTCGCCCTCCTCCGCGAGGTCCAGAGCGACGCCGCTCAGGGGTTGACCGACGAAACCCGGCTCGATCACGTAATCCTCCGAGACATCGTAGCATATGCCTCCGCACTCCGATGCTCCGTAGAAGGTATGGATCTTCGTCCGCCAGGTGTCGCCAAATTTCGCCGCGATCTCCGGCGTGAGCGGAGCGCCTGCGGAAATGCACAGTCGAGGCCGGGAATCTCCTGGACCGACCGCGCCCAAAGTACGAAACACCGCCGGAACGCCGGGAAACACCGTCGCACGCGAGGCCGCCAAGCCATCCCGGAGAGCGTGAGGCAGCATGTCCCGGGCAGCCACGAGCGGCACGCCCTGGCACAGGAGCGGAGTCACCAGATTGCTGAACCCATAAGAGTGCGAAAAGGCGATCGCGCCATAGTTGATATCCGTCTCCCGGATGCCCATGGTCTCGCAGATGGCGTCGCAATCCGCCAGCAGTTGGGCGCAGGAGAAGCGAATCGCCTTGGGTTCTCCAGCGCTCCCGGAGGTGACCTTCAGCATATCGGCCGCCATCAGCGAGGTCGCCGAGCCATTGACCGGAACGAGGCGGAAGCCGGATTTTGAGGCCTCCAGCCGCATCGTCACCCCGCAGACTTTTTCCAGATCGTCGCGCCGGTTTCTCGCCAGCTCCAGGTCGAAAGGCAGGAAACAATAGTCCGCCCGCCAGCAGGCCAGAAGGAACGAAAAAAACTCCGGCGCATTCCCGATCTGGCAGGAAACGACCGACCGCGGAGGCAAAAATCCCAGGCGGCTGGCCCAGAAGCGAGCCTCCTTTTCCACGTCATTGAACGTGCGCAGGACCTTTCCATCCGGAGAAAAAATCGCCGGTTTGGCCTCATTCCGCCTCAGGACTTCCGACCATCGCGCGAGAATTGGATTCTTTTCGAGATTGCGTCCGGAGGAATTTTGACTAAATTGGCTCGTTTCCACTGAAATGAAGGCAGATATCCATCCCAACTACGTCGAGACCGTTATCACTTGCGCTTGCGGTGCGGCGTATCGCACGCGTTCCACGCGCGACAACATCAAAATCGGTATTTGCGCGGCTTGCCATCCCTTTTTCACCGGCGAACAGAAATTCGTCGACACGGCTGGACGCGTTGACAAATTCAAGCGCCGCTACGGCACGGTGCGCGTCGCTCGCGCTCTCAAGCCGGGTAAGAAGGCCTAGATTTCCCCTCCCGCAAGAAACGGTGATAGCGCCAAAAGCGCCATCACCGTTTCGCGTTTTTACATCCCAATCGCACTGCTGTGGACTTCACCGGACTGATCGAAAAAAAGCGCGCCCGCTTCGAGGAACTCGAAAGCGCGGTGACGAGCGGGTCGTTATATGACGATCCCGCGAAAGCCCGGGAAATCCTGCGCGAGCACGCGCGGCTCAAGGAACTCCTGAGCATCGCGGACGAGTGCCGTCGCATCGAGCAGCAGATCGCGGAGAATCGCGAACTCGCATCGGACAACGATCCCGAGCTCGCCGAGATGGCGCAGGCCGAGCTGCCCGAGCTGGAGCAAAAGCTTCCCGAGTTGGAGAAGCGTCTCCAGATCGCCCTCCTCCCGCCGGAGCCCGACGAAGACCGCGACGCGATCGTGGAAATCCGCGCAGGCACAGGCGGCACGGAAGCCGCGCTCTTTGCCGCCGACCTTTATCGCATGTACGTGCGCTTCGCCGAGGCAAACAACCTCAAGATCGAGGTGCTCGATACCAGCGAGGCAGACCTTGGCGGATTGAAAGAAATCACCTTCCGCCTCTCCGGCGAAGGCGTGTTTCGCAAGATGCGCTACGAGTCCGGCGTCCACCGCGTCCAGCGCGTGCCCGCCACGGAAGCGCAGGGGCGCATTCACACATCCACAGCCACTGTGGCCGTTCTCCCCGAGGCTGAAGAAGTCGACGTGGAACTCAAGATGGAGGATCTCCGCATCGAGGTCTGCCGCGCGGGCGGTCCCGGCGGACAGGGAGTCAATACAACGGATTCCGCCGTCCAGATCCTGCACATTCCCACAGGTCGCATCGTGCGATGCCAGGATGGCCGCAGCCAGCAGCAGAACAAGGAGCGGGCCTTGCAGATCATGCGCTCCCGCCTGCTGGAAGACAAACGCCGAGAGGAAGAGGAAAAATACTCGGCTCACCGCAAGGCCCTCATCGGCGGCGGGGGGCGTGAAGAAAAAATCCGCACCTACAATTTCCCGCAAAATCGCGTGACCGATCACCGCATCGATATGACGCTGAAAAGCCTGGATCGCTTCATCGAAGGCGACATCAAGGACATGATCGAGTCCCTGCTTGCCAGCGATATGGAGCAGCGCCTGAAAGACGCCCAAAACGAGGCGTGATGACCGTCCTCGAAACTCTCACGGCCGCCGCGGATTACCTCGGCAAGCATTCCGTTGAGAGTCCGCGTCTGAATGCCGAGCACCTCCTCGCCCATACACTCGGCAAGAAGCGCCTCGACCTTTACCTGGAGTTCGATCGTCCGCTGAGCGACGCAGACCGCGCTCCGCTGCGGGAGCTCGTCCGCCAGCGCGCCCAGGGGAAACCCTTGCAGCACCTGCTCGGCACGGTGGAGTTTTTTGGCCACACCTTCCTGTGCGATGGGCGCGCTTTGATCCCCCGCCCCGAGACCGAGCAGCTTATCGAGTTCGCCCTGCAATATCCCAAACCCGCTCGCGTTCTCGATATCGGCACCGGCAGTGGCGTGATCGCCATTACGTTTGCGCTGGTGTTTCCCGATGCGGAGGTGTTTGCCACCGACCTGCATTCCGACGCCCTCAGCCTTGCCCAACAAAACGCGGAAAAGCTGAGAGCAACGGTACACTTTTCCCAAGCCGACTTGCTTCCCGCCGAAGGAGGATTGTTCGACCTGATCATGGCCAACCTGCCGTACATCCCGGCAGGCGAAATCCCCGGCCTACAACGCGAGGTGCAGTTCGATCCCGTGACTGCCCTGGACGGCGGACCGGACGGCCTCGACATCATCCGGCGGCTCATTACGGCTGCACCTAAACATCTCACACCCCGAGGACGCATCGGCCTGGAAATCGGACACGGCCAGGCGGCCCTCGTATGCGAATTGTTCTCCGGGAACAATTATCGGGACATCACCGTACGTCCCGACTATCAAGGTATAGAACGTTTCGTCTTCGCGAGTTATGGATAAAATCATCGTTCACGGAGGAGCCGCGCTCAATGGCTCCGTGCGCATCAGCGGCTCAAAGAACTCCGCCCTGCCCATCCTGGCCGCGACTCTGCTGACCAAGGAACCGTGCGTGATTTCCCGCGTTCCCGATCTGAGCGACATCCACTACATGCTCACCATCCTGAGCGAACTCGGATGCGAGGTGGAGCGCGCCAGCGGCATCGTGACGGTGAAGGCCGAGAAGGTCCTCACCGAGGCTCCCTACGACATCGTGCGCAAGATGCGAGCCTCCGTCTGCATCCTCGGTCCCCTGCTCGGTCGCGAAAAGGAAGCCACGGTTTCCCTGCCCGGCGGCTGCGTCATCGGCGACCGCCCGATCGACTTGCATCTCCGTGGGTTTGAAGCCCTCGGCGCGGCCGTGCGCGTACAGGGCGGCAATGTCAAAGTCCTCGCGCCGGAACTGAGAGGCGCAACCATCAATCTGCGCGGCAAGTTTGGCTCCACCGTACTCGGCACCGACAACGTCATGATGGCCGCCGTCCTCGCGGAAGGCACCACCGTCATCGACGGAGCCGCCGAAGAACCTGAGGTCGAGGATCTCGCCAATTTCCTGATCAAGATGGGTGCTCGCATCGAGGGCGCCGGCACCCGCCGCATCATCATTGAGGGTGTGAAGGAGCTTCACGGCGCGGAGCACGAGGTGATCCCCGATCGCATCGAGGCCGGAACCTTCCTCGTAGCCGCCGCCATTGCAGGCAAGGAAGTCACACTCAGGCGCGTCGATCCCGCCCATTTGCAGGCCGTGATCGAGCCGCTCGCTTCCGCCGGGTACGAAATCGCGAACGGCAAGGACTACGTCACGCTCAAGACCAACGGCAATCACAAGTCGCTCACGCTGGAAACCCTGCCCTATCCCGGGTTCCCAACCGACATGCAGGCGCAGATGTGCGCCCTGCTCGCGATGACCGACGGCGTCAGCGCGATCACGGAAAACGTCTTTCCCCAGCGCTTCATGCACGTGGCGGAACTCAAGCGCATGGGCGCCAACATTGATCTCCAAGGCGCCACGGCTGTGATCACCGGAGTCGACCGCCTCAGCGGCGCGCCTGTAATGGCCAGCGATCTGCGCGCATCCGCCGCCCTCGTCCTCGCCGGGCTTAAAGCCGACGGCATGACCGAGATCAATCGCGTCTATCACATCGACCGAGGCTACGAGAGCATCGACGACAAGCTCAACGGCCTCGGAGCCCAGATCGAGCGGGTCAAGGTCTAGTTCTTTTCCATGCGAGGTTACGTCGAGTTCGGAGACGAAGCTCGAGCGGCCTGGGAGGAACGCGAGTACAGTACTCGCCGTCTTTACTCAGGCATCCGCGGCGCGATTTGCGCCATGGATCGACCTCGATGGCGGACAACCTGGGCGCTCAACCAATGCGCAGCTTGCGCCCTGGCGATCTCCCTCGCCCTTTCGTTTTTCAAGCTATCTACGCCCGCTTCGGTATTTATCGCCATTCTCGTCTCTTGGCCCCTCTTCGTGCTGTTCATCCATCGAGCCGCACGCCAACTCGATAAGCGCCATCATCTGCTGCAAAATCTGGAATCCTCGATCTCCGCAGACGAACACAGGACGGCTCAGGAAAATCGTAAGCGGTTCGGTGAACTGACGGAAGAAGAACGAAAGTTCCAGGAAAGCTTCTGGAACGGATTCCACCAGGGAATGAGCCGGGGAGGAGGTGGATCGGTCATCGTTGGAATATATCTGGCACTGATCTCCCTCGGCACCTACCTGATTTACCGCCTGATCCGCGAAGGTCCTGATCTGCTCGCCGACATGATCTGCCACAAGCTGCTGCCGGAGCGAATCCCGGGCTTTCATACGAGGTTCAACTCGCAAAACTGGCTTCACAATGCCTTCTCCGCCACGGCGGTCCACTTCATCGGGCTGGCGACGGCAGGCATGCTTCTCGCTGCCCTGATTCCGATATTTCCAACCAAGGGCTGGAATGTTTACGAAAAGCGCTTCGGGGCTGTACAGGAGCCGCCGCCTACCTCACCACCTTGCGGTGAATCCAGATGCTCTGGAGGAGGCCCATGCTGAAAAGAGTGATCAGCAGGAACGATCCGCCATAACTCACAAACGGAAGGGGCAGGCCAGTGATCGGCGTCACGGAAATCGTCATGCCGATGTTCATGAAAGTGTGCGTGAACAACAGCAACAATATGCCGATCGACAATAATCGCCCGAGATCATCACTCGCCTCCATGCCGATGTGCAGTATACCCACGAAAAGCAGGGCCAGCGCGCCAAGAAGGATCACGCCACCAATGAACCCGTGCTGCTCCCCCATGACGGAGAAGATAAAGTCATTGTGCACGATGGTGACGGGGAGGAAACCCAGCTCATTCTGGGTATTGGGGGCTTTGAAGCCCTTGCCATAGAAGCCGCCGGAGCCGATGGCGATGAGAGATTGATTGATATTCCAGCCATCGCCCAGAGGATCAGCGTCTGGATTCAGGAAAGTCGTGATACGGGCGTACTGGTAGGGTTTCAGTCCGAAGTGAACAACGAGCGGAATGAATGCCAGGCCCAAGATCAGCATGGCGGCCAGCCAGCGCTTCGGGATGCCGCCGATGAACATCATGCCCAGCAAAACCGGTACCCAGACAATGCACGACCCCAAGTCGGGCTGGATCAGAATCATCACCCAGGGCGCACCCACGATGGCTCCGCAGGCCATGATGCGCAGGATCGGCATCGTACGACGCGAGGCCTCCAGATAAACCGCGAGCGTCATGATCCCGGCCACGATGGCGAGCTGGGACGGCTGAAAGCTCATGACCTTGAGATCGAGCCAGCTCTTGGCGCCGAAGCGCTCCTCGCCGATCACCATCGTCGCGACGAGACCCAGGATACCCAGGACGTAGATCGGCACGGCTCCGTAGCGAATCCACCGATAGTCGATCAGCGCAGTGACAAAGAAAACCGGCAGGCAGATGCCGATCCAGATCAGTTGGGAAGACCAGTAGGCCTCGTTGCGCATCCAGGTGGCGCTATAGATCGAGTACACGCCATAGGCGAGCAGGGCCGTCATGAGCAGCATGACGAACCAGTTCATACCCAGAATCTTTCGGAGAAGAGGATGCATCGAAGCGTGAAATCCTTACGCCAACTGCGGCACGGCGGCCAGCAGGGTTTTCGTGTATTCGTGCTGCGGCCGCGAATAAATCTCCTCGGCGGAAGCCGACTCGACGATCCGGCCATGATGCATGACAAGGACTCGGTCGCTGATGTGCTGAACCACAGCGAGATCGTGCGCGATAAACAGGTAGGCGATGCCCAGTTTTTCCTGCAAATCCATCAGCAGATTCACGATCTGGGCCTGTACGCTGACATCAAGCGCGCTCACCGCCTCGTCGCAGACGATGAACTTGGGTTCCACCGCGAGAGCCCGGGCGATGCCGATACGCTGCCGCTGGCCGCCGCTGAACTCATGCGGATACCGGGAGGCCATCTCGGGCTTGAGCCCCACCTGCGCGAGCAGATCCGCGATGCGGGAGCGGCGCTGAGCGGCCGTCATGCTCTTGAAGTGCGTGGTCAGCGCCTCTCCGATGATCGATCCGCAGGTCAGGCGCGGATTGAGCGAACCGAACGGGTCCTGAAAAATCATCTGCATCTGGCGTCGCAACGGGCGGAACTCCCGTTCACTGAGAGGAAGGATGTTTCTGCCCTCAAAGTACACCTCTCCCGAGGTCGCGGGACCGAGCTTCAGGAGAGCGCGGCCCACCGTGGTCTTGCCGCTGCCGCTTTCGCCGACGAGGCCGACCGTCTGGCCGGGCTCGATGGTGAAAGACACCCCATCCACCGCCTTGATATCACCCACCTTGCGCCGGAGGACTCCTCCGTGGACGGGAAACCAGACACGTAAATCTTTGACCTCAAGCAAAGGCATTGGCGGATAAGCAAAGACGAGAGGGCCGAAGTGTCAAGGCAGCCTTCACAATTTGACCTCAGCCGCTCCCAGCAAATGGATAAAATCCTCGGGCGTCTTGGCTGCCAGGAGACGCTCGAACTGGTGACGATCGCGGCAAATGCGGGCGATCACACCGACGATGCGCAGGTACTCCGAGTCGAAGGCGCTCGGGATTCCCGCCACGAAAACGAGCCTCACCGGCTCCTTCACGTCGCGGCAGGTGAAACCGGGCGTCACGCGACCCGCGGCCATGACGAGCTCCGTCACGCTGTCGGTACGGCCATGGGCGAGACAAATCCCCCACCCGTTTTCGGAGATGGCCGGCGCGTTCCGGGACCTGACGGCCTCCTCCAACTGGGCAAAATTCGTCACCCGAGGATCACCGTTCAGCTTGGACATCACCGCCTCGACCGCCTCCGTCCGCGACCGGGCGGAAAGAGCGAGATTCACATGATCGGGCTGCAGGACGTCGGAAATCGGAGTCATACGTTGCTTCCGCTCCATTTGAGTTTCTGGCGCAGCACCTCCGGGAAGAGCTTCTCCGGGAGCATGACGAGCGGCAGCCTGCGGTCGCTCTGCGAAATGCGCAGGGTGTCGCCGAGGTGCATGGCATGGTTGCCCTGCCCATCGACGGTCACGAAGACGGAATGCTCGGCCACGATGAGTTCGCTGGTGATGATCGACCGGTCGCTCACGACCGTGGACCGGTTGGTCAGCACGTGCGGGCAGATCGGGGTAATGACGAATCCTCCAGAGTCCGGCATGAGGATCGGGCCTCCCGCCGAGAGCGAATAAGCCGTGGACCCCGTCGGGGTCGCGATGATGAGCCCGTCGGCATTGTAGTCCGTAAGCTCCGCTCCATCGATCTTGACGCGCAGTTTCACCAACTGGGATCGTTCGCCGCGGCTGATGACGACGTCATTCAAGCCAAACATTTTGCGACTTTTGCCCCCCGGGGAGATCAGTTCGGTCAAAAGGAGGCTGCGCTGGCTCAGGATATAGTCCTTGCGGATGATGCTGTCCACCGCCCGGGGAATCTCCGTGGCGGCGGCGCAGGTCAGGAATCCCAGCGAGCCGATGTTGATGCCAAAGATGGGCCGGATGTCCTCGCCGATCTTGTGGACGACGCGCAGGATCGTGCCATCGCCTCCCATCACGACCAGGAGGTCGCACTGGCGGGCCAGCGCCCGTTCGTCGAGATCCGAGGAGATGCCGACAAGCTCGGCGGTGGATTTATCAGCCAGAAAACCGACATTTTTCTCCTCCAGGGCGCTAATCATGGCGCGCACCTGCTCGGCGGCTTCCGTTTTTTCGGTATGGGCGATGAGTCCGATCACAAAGATAGATGAGCGAGGAACTCGATGTTCCCCTCCCGGCCCTTGATAGGCGAAGTGATGACGCCATGCCAGCATTTGCCGTGCCCCGTCACGAAGTCGTGAATGCGGGCGACGGCCTCGTCGTGATATCGGGCTTCCCTCACCACCCCGCCCTTCCCGACTTTTTCGGGCGAAAGCTCAAACTGGGGTTTGATCAGGACGATCATGTCGCCAGGAGCTGCGAGCAGGGCGAAAAGCGGCGGCAGGATGAGGGTCAGGGAGATGAAGCTCACATCCGCCACGGCCAGATCGACAGGCTCCCCGAGATCCTCCGCCTTGAGATTACGGGCATTGAATCCCTCGTAAACTTTGACCCGGGGGTCATTGCGCAACGACCAGTCGAGCTGCCCATGGCCGACATCGAGCGCATGGACCCGCAAGGCTCCCCTCTGCAGGAGACAATCGGTAAATCCCCCGGTCGACGCGCCGACATCGACGGCGATACGTCCCGTTGGATCAATTTGGAAATAATCCAGCGCCCCCTCCATCTTCAATCCGCCCCGGCCCACATACTTTTCGCCGCCTCTCACCTCGATTTCAGCATCCTCCGGCACCTGTTGGCCCGCCTTGGCAGCTTTTTGACCAGCCACGTAGACCAAACCGGCCATGATGGAGCGTTGCGCTTTTTCGCGAGATGGAAAAAATTGCCTCGCCACCAAGAGGTTATCGAGGCGTATTTTTGACGACATACCTCCGTATAAAAAATCCTGCCCAACTTGGAAACTCCGATTCGTACGTCTGCCATGCCTGATTCCGACCTCACCTCCCGCATCAAGAAAATGCTCGTTGAAAGTCTGATGTTGAAGGTTTCGCCCGACGACATCGGTGACGATACTCCGCTCTTCAGCCCGGAGGGCCTCGCCCTCGACTCGATCGACGCGCTGGAACTCGCCGTAAGCCTGGAGAAAAACTTCGGCGTGGCAACGCCCAGCTCAGAGGTGGCGCGCGAGGCTTTCGTCAGCGTAAATACCATCGCTGCGTACGTCACAGCCAAGCAGCAGGGCTGAGCGGTTTTCACTGGCGAATTTGTGTAACAAGTTCGCCGCAATCGAATTTGGCGTGAATTTTGCTCTTTCCCTGACTTCCCATTCATACGAAACGAGATAAAGCATGAGCCAATTCGAATCCGCTCTCGACACTTCCGTCCCCGGCCTGAAGCGCCTGATCCAAACCCACCTCAAGTTCAGCCTGGCCCGAGATGCCTCGACGGCCACGAAGCGAGACTGGTGGCTGGCCACCTGTAAGGCCGCTCAAAGCGTCGTGGTGGAGAGAATGATCGCCACCCAGGCGGTTCATCACAACAGCAACGCCAAGCGGGTTTACTATTTGTCCCTGGAGTTTCTCATGGGACGTCTGTTTTCCAACACGATCTACAGTGCCGGCGTCATGGAAAACATGGTGCATGCCTTGGAGGAGCTGGGACTCGATTTCGAGGAGCTGCGCAGCGAGGAGTATGACATGGGCCTCGGCAATGGAGGTCTCGGTCGCCTCGCCGCGTGCTTCCTCGATTCCCTCGCCACGCTCGACCTGCCGGCAATCGGCTACGGCATCCATTACCAATACGGCCTCTTCAAGCAGGAGTTCCGCAACGGCTATCAGGTGGAACTGCCCGATGCCTGGATGCGCGACGGAACGCCATGGGAAATCGTCCGCCCGGAACACGCCACCGAGATCAAGGTCTACGGCTACGTCGAGAATGTCTTCGACGACCGCGGCAACTATGTCTCCCGCTGGAACGGCTGGAAAAAGCTGCTCGGCATCCCGTACGACATTCCGATCCCCGGTTACGGGACGAACACCGTCAACTACCTGCGCCTGTGGGAATCTCGCGCGGCGGAGGATTTCGATTTCGAGGCCTTCAATCGCGGCGGTTACGACGAGGCGGTGCGCGAAAAGAACCACAGCGAGACGATTTCCAAGGTTCTTTATCCCAACGACAAGACGGAGAGCGGCAAGGAACTGCGCCTGCTCCAGCAGTATTTCTTCGTGGCGTGTTCGCTCAAGGACATCATCCGCCGCTTCCGCAAGACGAATGAGGACTGGAGCGAATTCCCGGAAAAGGTCGCCATCCAGCTCAACGACACGCACCCGGCGGTCGCGATCATCGAGATGATGCGCCTGCTCCTCGACGAGTACAGCATGTCCTGGGGTCCGGCCTGGAGTCTGGTCACAAAAACCTTCGCGTACACGAACCACACCCTCCTGCCCGAGGCCTTGGAGAAGTGGAGCGTGGGGCTGTTCCAGAAGGTGCTCCCGCGCCATCTGCAGATCATTTTTGAGATCAACAAGCTCTTCCTGGAGGAGGTCGAGGCCAAGTGGCCCGGCGATACCGCCAAGAAGCAAATCCTCTCGCTCATCGAGGAAGGCCCGACCCAGATGGTCCGCATGGCTCACCTCTCCGTGGTGGGCAGCCACTCCGTCAACGGCGTCGCCGCCCTGCATACGGAACTGCTGAAAAAAGACCTGTTTCCCGAGTTTGACGCGCTGTATCCGGGCAAGTTCAACAACAAGACGAATGGCATCACGCCACGTCGTTGGCTGCTGGCCTGCAACCCGCGCCTGAGCGACCTCATCACCTCCAAGATCGGCCATGGCTGGGAGCGCAATCTCGACAAGCTGCGCGAACTCGAGCCCTACGCTGACAACGAGGAGTTCAAGTCGGCCTTCATGCATGTGAAGCATGCCAACAAGGTCGACCTCGCCCGCATCATCAAGGAATCCTGCGACGTCTCGGTGGACCCGTCGGCGCTCTTCGACGTCCAGATCAAGCGCCTGCACGAGTACAAGCGCCAGCATTTGAATCTGCTGCATATCCTCGCGCTCTATCGCAGGCTGCTGCAGGACCCGTCGCTGGATATCACGCCTCGCGTGTTTGTTTTCGCAGCAAAAGCCGCCCCGGGTTACGACCTGGCGAAATGCATCATCAAGGCGATCAACTCGGTCGGCAAGGTGATCAACAACGACAAGCGCATCAACGATCGCCTCAAGGTGGTCTTCCTGCCGAACTACCGCGTCTCGCTCGCCCAGCGCATCGTGCCGGCGGCAGACCTTTCCGAGCAAATCTCGACCGCGGGCAAGGAAGCCTCGGGAACAGGCAATATGAAGCTCGCACTCAACGGGGCGCTGACGATCGGCACGCTCGATGGCGCCAACGTGGAGATCCGCGAGGAAGTCGGCGACGACAATATTTTCATCTTCGGCATGACCGTCGAGGAGGTCAACGCCTTGTGGGCGCGTGGATACAATCCGCAGGATTACTACAAAGCCGATGAGGAACTCCGCGCCGTGGTGGACTGGGTGGGATCAAACTACTTCACGCCCGACGAACCGCACGGCGTCCTCAGCATGCTCCGGGACAATCTCTACTACAGCGATCCGTTCCTCTGCCTGCCGGACTTCCGGTCCTATAGCGACGCCCAGAAACGGGTCGACGCCACCTTCCGCGACAAGGATAAATGGGCCAAGATGGCCATCCTCAACACCGCACGGGTGGGCAAATTCTCCAGCGATCGCACGATCATGGAGTACGCCAAGGACATCTGGCACCTGGAGCAGAAGCCGTTTTAGGCCGCTCGCGTCTTTTCCGGCTGCCCGGCTCCGGCCGCGGCAGCCGTAAAGGCTATTCCTTGATGGGATGCCCTATCGGGATATCGAGGGGCTGGCCTGGTTTTTCCAAGACCTCCAACAGGCTCTCAGGCTTATCGTAAAGCCTTCCGGGGTTCATCCCCTCCAGCGAACGGCGGCTGTTATACCCCCAACTGACTGCTGCCATGGGAATTCCCGCCTTGTGCGCGGCCTCGATGTCTCGCGTCTCGTCTCCGACGAAAAGCATGTCCCCGTGCGCAAACCGGAAGTCCTTCATGACCTGGCGAATCTCCCGGGCCTTTCCCAGCAGCTTCGAAGAACTGCGAACGAACTGAAAGACATCGAGATCGTGATTGCGAAGAAAGGTACGGACATTGTCCTCGGTGTTGGACGTGATGATTCCGAGTGCAAACTGCCGACGATGCAATTCCCTCACCAGCTCGGGAATGCCCGGCAAAGGCGCCACCCGATCGATCTGCGCATGGAGTGCCGCGGTGCCGCGAGACCCGATGCGGCTCAGCTTTGTCGGTGACACACCAAGGAATTTCATCAACTCCCGGGTGCGCATATCGCGAGCGTGCTCGACTTCGTCGCGACTGAGCCTGCGGAATTTAAACTCATCCGCCAGCTTGTTCAGGATATCGAAGGCGATATCAAAGGTATCCGCCAGCGTTCCATCGAAATCGAAAACGATGACCTTGGGTGCAACGACGACAGGGGCCTTTGGTTTACGCCGCCCAAAAACCCGATGTGCCCACTGCTTCACGCGGCGGCTTCCGCGGGCAGCTCCATCGTCCCTTTGTAGCGTCCCTCCTCGGGTTCCAGGCCAAAATTTGCCGCGACCAGTTCCTCCACACGGGTCAGTTCATCTTGAGAAAGCGGGGCCACATCCGAGGCTGCGGCGAACTCCCGCAACTGCTCTGCGTTGTAGATATTGGGCAGGATGGATGCCACCCGGTCATCCGCAAGCAGCCACTGAATGGCAGCCTGGCCGAGAGTTCGTTCGCCACCGCGCTCAAGGAAGCGGAGTTGTTCGACCTTCTTTACGCCATTGGCGAGCCAGGATTTTGGCCTATGACTGCGATGGTCGTTCGGAGGGAAGACCGTGTCAGCGGTGTATTTGCCCTCCAGCATGCCGGAGGAATGTGGGACACGGATGAGGAACATGGTATCTGCCTGTGCATCGCGCGCCGCATCCTGAATGGTCTTGCCCGGGTGCTGCTCGAGGAGATTGTAAATATGCTGGAGCACGCCGGGATTGCGGCGGCGGATGGTGAGGACGCCTTCCGCGAGCCAGCCAATGGCGGGGCCGAGAGCGACGCCATAGTGTTTCACCTTACCGGCGGCCCGCAGGTCTTCGAGAGTCGCCCAGAGCGCATCGTCCTCCACCTGCTCAAACCGGATGTTGTGAAGCTGAAGGAGGTCGATGGTATCGGTCTTGAGGCGCTTCAGTGCTGCCTCGGTGGCCCGCCGGATGTTCTCCGGGCTGAAATCCTGGGGAATCTCGCGCTGCCCGCGACGTTCCTCGCCATGATTCACGAAATCGTAGCCAACCTTGGTCGCAATGACGATTTCATCGCGTCGGTCTGCAAAGGCCTTGCCGATAAGCTCCTCGCTGCGGCCATTCCCATAGGTATCCGCTGCGTCAAAGAGGGTGATTCCGAGATCCAGAGCCTCATTCATCAAAGCTACCGCTTCGTCGTCGGTATAGTTGCCCCACCAGCCGGTCGAGACCGTCCAGAGACCAAATCCAACCTCGCTCACACGTATGTCCGTGCCTCGGAATGTGCGGTACTTCATATTGGCAGGGAACATGCCATTGCCTGAAGCGATTTGCCAAGATACTATCTCTTTTAGTTTTGAACTGTACCGGTTTTTGGCTCCGATCTGCTGGTTTTCCTTGCCTGTGATGGCTGGAGTCGCTCTAGCTGCTGGGATGGAACCCCGGACCCTCCAGGAGAGCATCCCGTGGTCGTAGTCATAGGTGCAGGACTGGCGGGACTCGCGTGTGCGCGCAGCTTGCAGCACGCAGGCCGCGATGTCCTTGTCCTGGAGGCAAATCCCGAGGTCGGCGGACGCGTCAGGCATGAACGCATCGGGGGTTTCACGTGCGACCTGGGGTTCCAGGTGATCATGGACTCGTATACGAGCCTCCGCGCGCACGTGGATTTCGCCGCGCTGCGCCCGAGATACTTCGATTCCGGAGCGGTCATGTGGGATGCGGGGAAGCTTTTCCACCTCCACAACCCGCTGAAACACCCATCCTCTACCGGTACGACGTTTGGCAGCACGGCTTTTACCTGGCTGGACAAGATCCGTCTCACCAGGATGGTGGCCGACCTGCTGCTCGCGCCGGATATCGACCCGACAACCTTGATCGACGCCGGCGAAACGACCTGGGATTTCCTGAAGAAACGCGGAATAAGTGCCCAGGCGGTCCGTCGTTTCTTCCAGCCCTTCTTCGGCGGAGTGTTTCTGGACGATACCCTGAGCGCCCCGGCCTCCCTCTTCCTCTTTTACCTGAAAAAATTCTCCTCCGGCCGGGCATTCGTTCCCGCCGGGGGCATCGGGGCCCTCCCGGAGCAAATGGCCTCCCGTCTCCCGCCCGGGGCGCTCCGTCTCGACAGTCCGGTCGTGCATCTCGACATCCGGGATCGCCGGACGGCAAATATCATGCTCTCCGGGAATCGCATCATTCATGCCACCCAGGTGGTGATCGCCACGGATGAGCCTGCAACACGACGCCTGCTCCAGGATGCAACGCCGAGCCGGGAGCATACCTCCACCCGCGTGGTGTACTTTTCCTCCCGCAAAAGCCTCTACCCGGACCGCTTGATCGTCCTCCCCGCCGGTCAGGACAGGCTGGTCCGGCACTTTGCCCAGATCACGAACGTGGCGCCGGAATATGCTCCCGATGGCATGCATCTCGTCAGCGCCACCATTTTGCACGACCGGGGCTTCAGCCCGGAGGAAATCGTTACTCGCGCCCGGGCAGAGATCGCCGAGGTCTTTCCGGGGACAGCGGACGCCCTGAGATTCCTCCACCAGCGGCATATCGCCTACGCTACGCTCAAGTCCGGCACTCCACCCTCCTCTCCCTGGCCCAATGTCCATCTCGCCGGAGACCAAATCTCGACGAGCAGTATTGACGCCGCGATCCGGTCCGGGGAAAACGCAGCCCGGCGAGTCCTGGAGAATATCTGATCTATGCTAGCGTTTTCGACAGCCTGGAATGCCGGTCGGCATCGCAGCGGCAAGAAGATCGTCCGTGAAATCCTCGACATGGGGTTCGACGCCATCGAACTCGGCCACGGACTCAAAGCCAACACGGTCCACGAAATCCTTGCCTTTCAGGAAAAAGAGGGCTTCACGGTCTCCAGCCTGCACAATTTCTGCCCCCTGCCCCCGGAGGTGATGATCGATAACCCGGACTGCTATGAGTTCACCTCGCACCGGGCCACCGACCGCCAACGAGCCGTCCGACTGACTCTCCAGACCATCGACATGGCGGAACGCTTCGGAGCCCGGGTCGTCGTGCTGCACACGGGGCGGATCAAAACCCTCAAGCTCACCCGTCATCTCCGCGAGCTCGTGGAGCAGGAAGGGAGCTTCACCCGTCACTACGCCGAGGAGAAGGTCCGGGCCGTGCTCCGTCGAGAGAAGGTGGGAGAGGTCTATATCCGGCGCGCTCTGGACTGCCTGATGGAGATCACCGACTACGCCTCGCAAAAAGGCATCCGGCTGGGCATCGAGAACCGCGAGCACTACGAGGCGATGCCCTCCGAGCACGAGTTCGTCAATTTCCTCCAGCGCTTGGACGCGCCCAACGCCCTTTACTGGCACGATTTTGGCCATGCCCAGATCAAGCACAACCTTGGGTTGCTCGATCACGCGGACTGGCTGAAGAAGATGGGGCCTCGCACCATGGGGTGTCACGTCCACGACGTCGGCTGGCCATTTCAGGATCACCGCGCTCCCTTCACCGGGGAGATCCCATTCGAGAAACTGGTACAATTTCTTCCTCCGGACTGCCTTTTCGTCTTTGAACTTCATCCGAGAACGGCCAAAGAAGACATCCTCTCCGCTGCCGCGAGGTGGCGCGCTCTCCGATGAAACGCACTCTCCTGACCATTCTCCAAATCGTTGTCACCGTCCTGCTCCTCTGCTGGATCTTCCGCGATCCCGCCAAGCGCGAGCAGATGGCCACGGCGCTCCACACCGCGAACTTCCTCTGGCTGATCCCCGGGGCGCTCGCCATTGGCACGGCCTTCGCCCTGCAAACCCAGCGCTGGCGCATCCTCCTGGCCGCTCAGGGAATTTCCATGGGATGGTGGCGCGCCATGCGCATCTTTCTCATCGGCGCGTTTTTCAACCTCTTCCTGCCCGGCGGGACCGGAGGCGACGTGGTGAAGATCTTCTATGCGATGAAGGAGACCAAGGACCGCAAAAGCGCGGCCTTCCTCAGCGTATTGGTCGACAGAATGATGGGTCTCCTCGGCCTCGTGGCGGTGGCCGCGACGCTCTGCACGCTGGAGTTCAACCTGCTGTTTTCCAAGCCCATCACCCAAGCTCTCATGGGTTCGCTCGGTATCATCCTCGGTGGTTCCCTTACGTTTATCGTCGCGGGCTTTCTGGTGGATTACTTCCGGCTGGCGCACAAGCTTCCCACCTGGCTTCCGCTCCATGCCAAGATCATCGAGTTTGCCTCGGCTTTTTCCACCTACGCCCGCAGCCCGAAAACCCTGCTGGCGACCTTCGGCATTTCCATACCGTCGCATCTCCTGATGTTTCTGGCCTTTTATTTCGCAGCGCGGGCGTTTGGTCTGTTCGGCGGATTTGAAGGCCTCGTCGATGTCTTTGCCGTCCTCCCCGCCATCATGACGGTGGCGTCCCTGCCGGTGAGCCTTTCCGGTCTGGGAGTGCGCGAGGGCCTTTTTCAGCAGGTCTTTTCGGAGCTTTTCAATACGCCCATAGGAACGGCCGCGATGATCTCCATGACGGGCTTCGCGATGATCGTTTTCTGGGGCCTCGTCGGCGGGGTGATCTACATGCTCTTCCGCCCGGCCGGGGGGATTCACATTCGTGAGGTGGAGCAGGAAGTCGACAAGGTCGAAAAGACCATCGAAGACGCAGCGTGAAGACGGCGCGGCCAAGGGTCTCGGCGAACTTCGCCATCACGGCGGATGGCAAGGCATCCACGCGGAAGAAAACGCCATCGGGTTTCACATCGGAGAACGACAAGCGGCGCTTCCGCGAGATTCGCGCCGAGGCTGACGCCGTGCTGGTGGGAGCGGGTACACTCGTCGCGGACAACATGTCCATGGGCGTAAACGATCCCTCCCTGCAACTCGCGCGGAAAAAACGCGGCCAGGCTCCGCAGCCGCTCCGGGTCATCGTCAGCGCATCCGGGCGGCTCAACCCGAAAGCCAAAATTTTCGCCACGCCCGGAGCGCCGATCGTCGTTTTCTCAACGAACGCCATGCCGGAGCGCGTCCGGTCCTGGCTGGCGGTGAAAGCCGACGTGTGGCTCTTTGAAAAAACGGTCGACCTCGCCGAGATGATGCGCATCCTGCGGGCGGATTACAAAATCCGCACGGTGATCTGCGAAGGAGGGCCGACGTTATTCCGCTCCCTGCTGGAGGCGGATCTGGTGGACACTCTGCACCTGACCTGGGCCCCCGTGATCTTCGGAGGCCGCCAGGCATCCACGCTCACCGGACTCCCCGGCGAGTTCCTGCCGCATCTGGTGCGCTTCAATCTGGCGAGCCAGGAAGTCCTCGGCGCCGAGTGCTTCCTGACCTATCGGATCAAGCGACGGGTGACGAAGCCAGCTCCTCGAGCAGCTTCCGCAGTTCGTCGATCCCCTCGCCCTGTTCGGCGCTCATCGGAATAATCTTCACCTTGCGGACCTTGGCCTTGAGGCGCTTGAGGTTTTCCTTGGCCTCGGGGAGATCGACCTTGTTGGCGATGACCGCCCACGGCTTGGCCGCGAGAGTGGGATCGTACAGCTTCAGCTCCTGGCGAAGCGTCTGGAAGTCCTCGACCGGATCGCGGCCTTCGCTGCCTGCGGTATCCAGCACGAACAGTAGCAACTGGCAGCGCACGATATGGCGGAGGAATTCGTGCCCGAGGCCCTTGTTCTCATGCGCTCCCTCGATCAATCCCGGGATATCGGCAACGGTGAGCCGCTGGTAGCCATTGAGATCGACCACGCCGACCACAGGGTTCAGCGTCGTAAAGGGATACGGGGCCACCCGTGGATGAGCGGCGGAAATCTTGCCGAGCAGAGTGCTCTTGCCTGCGTTGGGATAACCCACCAGGCCGACGTCGGCGATGGTGCGCAACTCCAAGGCAAACCAACCCTCCTCACCAGGCCATCCATCCGTCGTACGGCGCGGGGCGCGGTTCGTCGAGGTCTTGAAATGCGAATTGCCTTTGCCTCCGTCTCCACCGGCGCAGAGAACGAATCGCTGCCCGGGTTGTGAAAGGTCGGCCACGGGCTCCATCGTGCGCAGGTCGAGATGGGTCTTCTTTACCGGCTCCTCCGAGGCCTCCAGGTCTTCATAGAGCGGGATATCTGTCGGCGCGGGCACCTGGTCCGGCAGGCGGTAGATGATCGTTCCCACGGGCACTCGTACGATATGATCCTCTGCGCTTCGTCCATGCTTGTCCTTGCCCTGACCGTGCGCTCCGCGTTTGGACCGAATGTTGGGCTCGTAGTAAAGCGAAACGAGGTTGTCCGTATGAACATCGGCCTCGAGGATGATGCTGCCCCCCTTCCCTCCGTCGCCTCCATCCGGACCGCCCCGGGGCACGAACTTCTCGCGGCGAAAGCTGCAACACCCGTTGCCGCCATCGCCAGCCTTGGCATGGATACGAACTTGATCGACGAATTTCACTCAGTTTTTACTTTGTAACGAGAGTCTCGTACAGGTCGGCGGTCTGTCGCGCAATGGCAGACCAACCGAATTTTTCCTCGACCCGGCGGCGTCCGGCAGCCCCGAAGGCCTTGCGCTTGGCCGGATCACTCATCAATTCATTCACCCGGCCCGCGAGGTCACGCGAGAACCTGTCGGGGTTCGTCGCCTCGAACGGGCTTTCCTTCATCTGGTCGAGCGAAACGAGGAATCCGGTCTCCCCGTGTATTACCACTTCCTTGATGCCGCCGACATTGCTGGCCACCACCGGGGTGCCGCAGGCCATGGCCTCAAGGTTGATGATGCCAAACGGCTCATAGATCGACGGGCAGACAAAGGCGGCCGCATTGCTGTAAAGCTCCACCTTGCTCTTGGTATCGACCATTTCCTCGATCCAGATCACGCCGGGGCGCGCCCGCTGCGCCGCGCTGACCGCGTTTTTCATCTCGGTGGCGATCTCCGCCGTATCGGGAGCCCCGGCGCAGAGGACGACCTGAAAGCCGGGATTCATGTGCCGGATGGCATTGACCAGATGAATGATCCCCTTCTGCCGTGTGATGCGTCCCACGAAAAGGATGTACGGTTCGACGGGGTTGATCCCAAAACGCTTGAGCGCGTTCTTGCTCGTGACCGGACGGTATTCGTCGAGGTCGATGCCATTGTAGATCACGTGCATCTTTTCCGGCGCGATGTGGAAGAGCTTGTTCACGTCGCGCTTCGTTTCTTCGGACACCGCGATCACCGCGTCGGCCATCTCCAGCGTCGTGCGCTCCAGCCAGCAGGTGAAATCATAGCCTCCGCCGAGCTGCTCGCGCTTCCAGGGGCGCAGAGGTTCGAGCGAATGAACCGTCACGACGAGCGGGATGCCGTAGTTGAGCTTCGCAAGGATGCCGCCGAAATGCGCGTACCACGTGTGGCAATGGACCACGTCGGCATCGATGTTGGTGGTGTTGAAATCGATGCACCGCTGAAGGGCTCCGAAGACGGACTTCAGCGGCTTGGGACATGTGTAGGCATCGGAAACGAGTCCATACCCGAGCGCCGAGAGATTGCCCGAAACCTGATTCTGGTCGCCGAAACATCTCACATCCACCGGCATCAGCTTGGCCAGTTCGCGACTGAGATACTGTACATGGACACCCGCTCCACCGTAGATGTGGGGAGGATACTCGTTTGTCAGGAAGAGTGCCTTCACAAGACGAGTCTAGCAAAGGGGTTGCATCCGGCAAGAGTGCTGCGGAGATCCGAGCAGAGTTGACTGGATATCCGTCCTTGACCACAAGCGTACTATTTGATTTAATACACCCATGTCGCTCCAGTTCGACATCACCCCCGGCTCCCCCGAGCCCATTTATGAGCAAATCGAGGGACACATCCGGAGGCAAATTGCTACTGGTTCACTGGTGGAAGGCGATCAGCTCCCACCCGTGCGCACGCTCGCAGAGCAGCTCACTGTCAATCCCAACACCGTAGCTCGCGCTTACGCCGAGTTGACAGCGGAGGGGCTGGTGGAGTCGCGCACCGGTCGCGGAGTATTCGTTGCCCCCAGGCGGCAGATTTTCTCGGAGGAAGAGCGCAACAGGCGTTTTCACCGCGCCGCATGGCGCTTTTTCGATGAGACGGCGTTTCTCGATATTCCGGTGCCAGAGATGGTACGGCGGCTGGAAGCCGCGTGGCCGGACTACTTTCGAAAAACCCCGACTCCATGAGCGAATACGTCATCGAAACCAAAGGTCTCACCCGATACTTCGGGAAAACATGCGTGGTGTCCGAACTCGACCTCAAGGTCCCGAAGGGAAGCATCTTCGGATTCCTGGGGCGCAACGGCGCAGGCAAAAGCACCACCATTCGCATGTTGCTCGGCATGGTGGAGCCCACCCGCGGCTCCGCCCATGTCCTTGGCAAAAACAGCCAGGAACTTTCACCGCAGGATCGCGCCCGTATTGGCTATCTCCCGGAGGGTCATCATGTCTACGGATGGATGACGGTGGAGGAGTGCGGCAAGTTTCAGGCGTCGTTCTATCCGCACTGGAACCATACGATCTTCGATGCCGTGCTGTCGCACTTCCGCCTGGATCGCAAGAACAAGGCGGGCAACCTCTCGCGCGGCCAGCGGGCGGGGTTGTGCCTGGCCTTGGTACTCGCGCCGGAACCCGAGTTGCTCATCCTTGATGATCCCGCGCTGGGCCTTGATCCGGTGGCGCGGCGAAGCCTCATCCAGTCGATGCTTTACGTCACCCGCAAGACGGATCGCACGATTCTCTTTTCCTCGCACTTGCTCTCCGACGTGGAGCGCGTCGCCGATGAAATCGCCGTGCTCGATCGCGGCGTGCTCCGCGCCTCGTGCAAACTCGATACCTTTCGCAGCCACGTCCGCCAGTTTGTCATCAAGCACAATGGCAAGGAGCCTCCCCTGCCCGACTTCCCAGGACTTTTGCAAACCTTCCGCACCGACACGGAGATCAGCCTCACCTTTGCCAACATCTCGCATGACGAGGAACACCATATCCGCAGCCTCGAGGTTCATTCCATCGAGGAGATCCAACTCAGCCTGGAAGACGCTTTTGTCACCTATGTCGGCGAACGCGGCGAAAAGAGCTTCTTCACCAAAGACCTGGAGGGCGTGAAATGAAGGCACTTTTTTGGAAGGAGTTCCGTGAGAACCTGAAGTGGGCGATCCTTGCGATGGGCATCATTATCGCCGCGATGGCGTACTCGCTTAGGTACAATCCGAACGAGTTCTATTCATTTCAACGGGAGGTCTGGCAGGGATTGCAGAGCAGTCAGTTCCTCATGGTCACCGTCTTCGGGTTTCCCGTGGTGGGCCTCGCGCTGGGCTTTTTGCAAATCCTGACGGAGCTTCGCCGCGATCAGTGGGCCTTCCTCGTTCACCGCCCGGTTACCCGCAAGCAGGTCTTCTGGGGCAAGGCCATTCCGGGAGGCATCCTGTACCTGCTGGCCACCGGCATCCCCCTCGCCGGCACGGCTTGGTGGCTGGCGACACCAGGCAACATGCCAGCTCCATTCGATATCCGGCAGCTCCTTCCCGGCACGGTCGATTTGCTCACGGGACTTTGCTTTTATTTTGCAGCACTCCTCTCGGGTATCATCCAGGGACCATGGTACGGGCGAAGAGCGCTGCCGCTGGTCGCAACATGCTTTGCGGCCACCTGTGCAAAAGTCTATTCCTTCCCGATGGCGACAAGCGGCGTCGCATTGGTGCTCATCTGCATCCTTCTCGCCGCCGCTGCCACGCATGGCGCCGCCGGCATCTTCCGCAGGACGAGCGGAATTGGCAGAGCCGCATTGGTATTGACTTATCTTTTCGCCATTAACGTCCTGCTTGGCTGGTTCTGGGTGGGCTGGGACATCGTGTTTCCCGGCAAGCCATACTCCTACAAAGACTACGCTCTGTTCAAAACCGGCGAGGTGGTCGTTACCACCCGGGAGGCAAACTGGTACAAGAACGTCGTCACTCTCGATGGCCGGGAGATCAAGCCCGAGAAGTCGTCATTCGACTGGCAGGATTTTCTCAACGCCAGCTATCTCTACCTGAAACCCTACACGTACTACTCGAACTACCGAGAGACGCAGAGATTGTTCAACCAGATCTATACGAATTCCTCGTCTCCCTATCTCTGGTACTACGTGCGTAGCGTCGGCTCCTTTCAGGCATTTTCCATGATCGGCAAATCCTGCCACGGCTTTCTCGGTCCCGATGGCTTCGCTCCGGAAAATGACCCAGCCAAGGCCGGCAGCTTCCAGCTCCTTCGATCGAGTTACGGAACGGATGACATCGTTGCCACGGAGGACGGTGTTTATCTGCCGGATCTCAACGCGGAGACGATCAAGAAAATCTTCTCGCTCGGTCCGGATGAGAAAATGCGGTCCGCAACGATCATCTATAATCGAAGCAATAACGACGCTCCGAAAGACTATGCCATCGCAACCAGCCGGTTCATTTACATATTGCCTCACGACGGGCCTCGTATCCAGATTCCCATCTCGGTCGATCCCGAGAAGTTCCAAGGCCTGGAACTCTATCGAACCAGTGAGGGATACACTCTGATCTACTCGACATGGTGGGGCGATGGAAAGATCGGTCCCGAACTGGTGAAAGTCTCGCCTCAGGGAGCCATCGTGAGCCAGACCTCGCTCCCGCAGCTCCGGCAAACCTATGAACGCACATGGCGCATGTGGGTGTCGGATGCGCTCAATCCTTTGGGCGCACGCCTTTGGAATCAGGCGAACATCTGGGCCTTCCACGGCCTTGGCTTTAGTGATTCGACACCGATCTGGACCTGGAAGGCAAAAGATCGCAACAAAGCCCTGATCTACTGGATGGTCGCCACGATCGTGGGACTCGTCTGTGCCGGAGCGGTTCAGGTGCCGCTGCGGCGAACAGAATTCAAGGGGCAGCGCCTCGGCTGGACGCTCTTCGTCTTCTTTTTCAGCCTTGGAGGGCTGCTTGCTTTCTGGATCGCCAACGACTGGCCGCGGCGCATTGCCTGTCCGGCGTGCGGGCGCAAGCGCTCGGTGGAGCGGGAGACCTGCGAGCATTGCGGCGCGGGATGGCCCGCGCCGAAGCAGGATGGCACCGAGATCTGGGAGGGGTTGACCGAGGAGGCTACGCCCCCAGCAGCCAGGTGAGCTTGCCGTCGGTCGGGTTCACCGCGGCGCTCGGATAGTGCGACGTGCCGCTGAAGACCTCGTCGAGCACAGCATCCTTGCCCTTGCTATTCACGAGGAAGCAGACGTGGCGCGACGCGTCGAGGAGCGGATAGGTGAAGGTGATGCGGTGCGTGTCGAACTTCGGCACGAAGTTGGCCACCACCCAGCGATCTGTGACCTTGAGCGCATCGGTGCCCGGGAAAAGCGAGGCCGTGTGGCCGTCGTCCCCCATGCCGAGGAGGAGCAGGTCGTGGCGGTAGTATTCCTCGCCTGCGGCGTGCTGGCGCAGTGTCGCCTCGTATTCTTTGGCGGCAACATCGGGCTCGGCCTCCGCGCGGATGCGCAGGATGTTCTCCGCCGGGATCTGGATGTGGTCAAACAACGCCAGACGTGCCATGCGATAGTTGCTCTGCTCGTCGGTCGGCGGGACGCAGCGTTCATCGCCAAAGGTGAAGACCCATTTCGACCAGTCGGTCTGCTCTTTAACGAGGGCCTCGTAAACCGGGCGCGGGGTGTTGCCGCCGCTCAGGGCGATACGGAAAACCCCTCGCGCGGCGATGGCGGCAGCGGCCTCCGCGCGGATGAGATTGACGGCGTCTTCGACGAAGTTGGTGGAGTGGATGATCTCGGGTTTCATGGGGAAAGAATTACATCAGGCGGGCGGGAACGAGGAACTGGAGCTGGCCCTTGCCGGGCTCGATCTGGCCGACCTGAATGGCGGTCAGCGAGGTTTTGCGGATTTTCAGGGCATCGGGGTCCGGCAGCCCGAGCAGATAGGCGATGGTTTCGCTGAAATCCGGCTCGTGGCCCACGACCATCACGGATTCGTTTTTGGAATAGTCCTGAATCTCTTTCAGATAGGTCTCTGGAGCCATTCCGGCCGCGAGCCAGGGCACTTCGGTCGCCTCCATGTCCCCGAGCCGGTCGGCGACGATCTTCGCCGTCTGGCGGGCGCGGACGAGAGGACTGGTCAGGATCACATCCGGCACGATACCGAGCCGTAGCAGAAATTTGCCCGCTTTTTCTGCCTGGTCAACTCCCTTGGAGGTGAGCTTGCGGGCAAAGTCCGTGTCTGCGTCTCGTTCGGCCTCTGCGTGGCGTAGAAAAAATAAAACCATGCGGTGAAGGGACTTTTTGCCCGCTTGCGTATCGCCCGTCAATCACGGGAATATCCGCTGGTTGGCATGTCGTTTGCTGGCATGGGTTTCCTCCGCCGTCCATTTGCCTGCATAAATTGCTGGCGCGACGCTTTATTTTATCTTCTATAACCGACAAACTATGATCTCAGACACGCAGCGTACATTCGACGCAGGCAACGGTAAAACCGGCCTCCTCTACTCGCTCCCCGCCCTCGAAGAGCAGGGCATCGGCAAAATCTCCCGACTGCCGGTCAGCATCCGCATCGTGCTCGAATCCGTGCTACGCAATTGCGACGGCAAGAAAGTGACCGACAAGGACGTCGCCACGCTGGCCAACTGGAACGCCAAGGCCCCGGCCCCGGAAGAGATCCCCTTCGTCGTCGCCCGTATCGTCCTGCAGGACTTCACCGGCGTACCGCTCCTCGTCGACCTCGCCGCCATGCGTAGCGCGGTGTCCCTCAAGGGCGGCAATCCCAAGATCATCGAGCCCCTCGTGCCCGTCGACCTCGTGGTCGATCACTCCGTGCAGGTGGACTTCTTCGGTTCCGCCCAGGCGCTCCAGATGAACCTCGCGCTGGAGTTTCAGCGCAATCGCGAGCGTTATGAATTTCTCAAGTGGGGCCAGCAGGCCTTTGAGACCTTCGGCGTCGTGCCTCCGGGCATCGGCATCGTTCACCAGGTCAACCTCGAGTATCTCGCCAAGGGCGTCCTGAGCGCGAAGAGCGACAAGGGCACCGTCTACTACCCCGACACGCTCGTCGGCACCGACTCGCACACCACCATGATCAACGGTCTCGGCGTCGTCGGCTGGGGCGTGGGCGGCATCGAGGCCGAGGCGGGCATGCTCGGCCAGCCGGTTTACTTCCTCACGCCGGAAGTCGTCGGTGTGAACCTCACCGGCACGCTGAAGGAAGGCGTCACCGCGACCGACCTCGTGCTCCGCGTCACGGAAATGCTCCGCAAGCAGAAGGTGGTCGGCAAGTTCGTCGAGTTCTTCGGCGAGGGTGCGGCCGCTCTCAGCGTCACCGACCGCGCGACGATCGCCAACATGGCCCCGGAATACGGCGCCACGATGGGCTTCTTCGGCGTCGACGAGGAAACGCTCGCCTACCTGCGCGGCACCGGCCGCTCGGAAGAGAATTGCGCTGCTTTCGAGAATTACTACAAGGCCCAGGGCCTCTGGGGCATCCCGCGCAAGGGCGAGGTCGACTACACGGTCGAACTCGATCTCGACCTCGGCACGATCGTTCCCGGCGTGGCCGGCCCGAAGCGCCCGCAGGATCGCATCAACCTCAGCGAACTCGGCAGCACGTTTGAAAACCTCTTCACCAAGCCCCTCACCGAAGGCGGCTACGGCAAAACGGCTGAGGATCTCAAGCTCCAGGTACCCGTGCACATCAACGGTCACGGCAACAACGACTCCGATGACCTGCCCTCGACCGACTCCACGACCAACCACCTCCAGGAAGGCGAAGCCCGCAACAAGGAAGAGATGGTCGAGAATCGCCCAACCGGCGACGACATCTCGAAATTCCCGTCGCCCTACAAGACCACCGACACCGCCATCGGCAACGGCAGCGTCCTCATCGCCGCCATCACGAGCTGCACGAACACCAGCAACCCGAGCGTGATGCTCGGCGCCGGGCTGCTCGCCAAGAAGGCCGTCGAAAAAGGCCTCAAGGTGAACCCCGCCGTGAAGACCTCGCTCGGGCCTGGCTCGCGCGTGGTGACCGATTACCTTGAGAAGACCGGACTCCAGCCGTACTTTGACAAGCTCGGCTTCCAGACCGTCGGCTACGGCTGCACGACCTGTATCGGCAACTCCGGCCCGCTCCATCCGGCGCTGGAAGACGCCATCACAAAGAACGACCTCGTGGCTGCCAGCGTGCTCTCGGGCAACCGTAACTTCGAAGCCCGCGTGCACCAGAACATCCGCGCCAACTTCCTCATGTCCCCGCCGCTCGTCGTGGCCTTCGCCCTCGCGGGCACGGTCGACATCGACCTGAGCCAGGACGCCATCGGCAAGGGTACGGACGGACAGGACGTTTACCTGAAGGACATCTGGCCGACCCAGGAGGAGATTCGCTCCGCCATGGCGGCTGCGCTCAAGCCCGAGGTCTACCGCAAGCTTTACACCGACTTCGCCGAGCAGAACCCGAAGTGGAACGAGGTCCCCTCCTCCACCGGCGACGTGTACCAGTGGAACCGCTCCAGCACGTACATCCAGGAGCCGCCGTTCTTCGCAGACTTCTCGATGGAGGCCGGAACGATCTCGGGCATCTCCGGGGCCCGCCCGCTGGGCATCTTCGGCGATAGCGTGACGACCGACCACATCTCGCCCGCCGGCGCGATCAAGAAGACCAGCCCGGCTGGCAAGTTCCTGCTGGAAAACGGAGTCGCCGTCGAGGACTTCAACAGCTACGGCTCCCGCCGCGGCAATGACCTCGTGATGACCCGCGGCACCTTTGCCAACGTGCGCATCAAGAACCTCATGCTCCCGGGCGTGGAGGGCGGCTACACGGTTTACTTCGGCCAGGGCGAGGTCCCGGCTCCGGACAAGGAGATGACCACCGACAAGGGTGGCAAGCCGACCTTCATCTACGACGCCTGCATGGCGTACAAGAAGGAAGGCACCCCGCTCATCATCATCGCCGGTCAGGAATACGGCACGGGCTCCAGCCGCGACTGGGCCGCGAAGGGCACGAACCTCCTCGGCGTCAAGGTCGTGGTGGCTCAGAGCTTCGAGCGCATCCACCGCAGCAACCTCTGCGGCATGGGCGTGCTCCCGCTCCAGTTCCCGGAAGGCGTGAGCGCCCAGACGCTCGGCCTCGATGGCACGGAGAGCTACGACGTTCTCGGCCTGTCGGATGAGATCCAGCCGCGCCAGGACGTGACGCTCCGCATCACCCGCAAGGACGGCTCGGTCGTCGACCAGGTGGTCAAGCTGCGCATCGACACTCCGATCGAGGTCGACTACTATCGCCACGGCGGCATCCTGCCGTTCGTCTTGCGTCAGTTGCTAAGTTAAACATCATGAATACGCTTCGAGTAGGGTTCGTTGGGGCAGGCGGTATCGTTCTCCAACGACACCTGCCGGGGCTGAAAAACATTCCGGGTGTCGAGTTCGCGGTCGTCGCGAACTCGACGCTGGAAAGTTCAAAACGTTTTTGCCAGGAACACGCGCCCGGAGCGAAGCCGCTCGGGAGCTGGCAGGAGGTGGTCGCCCACCCCGATGTCGACATCGTTTGGATCGGCGCAACGCCCTACCTGCACGAACCAGCCACCATCGCCGCCCTGCACCACGGCAAGCACGTGTTTTGCCAGGCGCGAATGGCGCGGGATCTGGCCGAGGCCGAGCGCATGCACGCCGCTGCCTCGGAACGACCGGACCGCGTCACCATGCTCTGCCCGCCGCCGCATGGGCTGACGGGCGATCGCTTCATCCGCGAGCTGCTCGGAGAAAAGGTCATCGGCGATGTCCGCAATATTCACCTGCTCAGCCTCAACGGGGCGTTTTCGGATCGTGAAAAACCCGCCCATTGGCGCCAGCGCCGCGAGACCAGCGGGCTCAACATTCTCACCCTTGGCATTCATACCGAAGTGATCCAGCGCTGGCTGGGCGATTTTACGCCCATTCGCGCCGTCGGACGCTTCGACGTGCGCGAACGCCACGGCTACCGCGTCACGATTCCCGACGCCCTTCGGGTCAAAATCGAAGGCGCTGCGGGTTTCGCGGGCACGCTGGAATTCAGCGGCGTCTACACGCAAGAGCAGGTTGAGCGCCTGGAGATCGCAGGCACGACGGGGACGCTTTTCTACGACTACCTCGCTGACCGCATCTCGCTTCAGCATCTCGGTAAGGAGCCCGAGGTATTGCCTATCCCGCAGGAACTCCTGGGCGGCTGGACGGTCGAGGCGGATTTCATCGACGCCGTGCGTGATCCCGCCGGAGCGCGTCCGCACCCGGATTTCACCGACGGAGTTCGCTACATGCGCGTGGTCCAGCGCGTCGCCGACATCCTTGAGGAAACGGTGGGCGACGAGATCGGCGAGAGCTAGGGCTTCTGCGCCAGCAGGCCCAATCTCGGCCACCACCAGACGATCTTTCCGTCCTCAATGGCGAGGCGAAAGGCACGACGGGCGGATTCCGGTGCGGATTCGACCAAAGCTATCACCTTGGCGCGATTTTCCGGCGAGGTCGCAGCGGTTTCGAAATACCACTCCAGATCGGGCTGTTTGAAAGGCGTCGTGGCGCACTCCAGAACCTCCAGCCCGCTTTCGCTCACACATTGAGCCCATACGGCAGGAGCGATGAAGCGCCCTTGGCTGGGATCGCGCAGTTTTTCCACCTGATGCAGCCACTCCTCGGCCTCCGGCTCTCCATCCGGCACGCTGCCGTCGATCACCATGAGGTAACCGCCCGGTTTGAGCACCCGCACGGCCTCGGTAACAAAGCGGCGGGGATCGCTGAAATGATGCGCCGCCACACGACAGGTCACCACGTCAAAAGAGCCGTCGCGGTACGGAAAATTCTCCGCCTCGTGCAGCACTGTCTCGATAGCCAGGCCGCGCTCCGCCGCGAGCTTCGCGGTGTTTTCCAACATGGCAGGCGTGATGTCGCTGGCGGTCACCGCCAGCCCGCGCCCGGCCAGATAGAGCGCCGTGTGCCCCCCACCCGTCGCGACATCCAACGCACTGGCCCCCGGAGGAAAACTCACCCCGTCCAGCAAAGCGGCCACGTCTTCGACATTGGCCAGGATATGGGATTTCCCATACCGGTCGCTCTGCTTCTGAAACTGGTCCCGGGAGGCTTTTTGAGCGTCATTGAGGGCTGCCATGGGCACAATTTGCGCCAAAACCGCCATTCCCGAAACACGGATTGTTGCCAATTTGCCGCCAACAGGTGATTCTTTCCGGCCCGTCATGCATATCGAGGACACCCTGCGCGAATCCGAGACCACGTTCTCCTTTGAGTTTTTCCCCCCGAAAACTCCAGAGGCCTCGGAGAATCTGTACCAAACCATTCGCGAACTCGAGGCGTACCGCCCGGACTTTGTCAGTGTCACCTACGGCGCAGGTGGCTCCACCCGCGACCTTACGCACGACCTCGTGCTGCGCATCAAGCGCACAACCTCGCTCAACCCGGTGCCGCACCTCACCTGCGTGTGCCACTCTGAAGCCGAAATCGAAAGCATCCTCACGCGCTACGCCGAGGAAGGCGTCGGCAACATCCTCGCTCTCGCTGGAGACCCGCCGGTGCGTGAAGGATACGACCGCTCAAAGGACGCGTTCCAGCACGCGGCCGATCTCGTCAGTTTCATCTCGCGCTTCAATGCCAGCGGCAAACATGCCGACCCGCGCGGTTTCGGCATCGGCGTCGCCGGATTCCCGGAGGGCCACCCAGGCACGCCCAACCGCCTGCTGGAAATGGACTATCTGAAAGCCAAGGTCGACGCCGGGGCGAACTACATCGTCACCCAGCTTTTCTTCGACAACCGCGACTTCCTCGATTTCCGCGACCGTTGCTCATTGGCCGGAATCAACATTCCCATCATCGCGGGCATCATGCCGATCACGTCACTCGGTGGCATGCGCCGCATGGCGGAACTCGCCGCCGGAGCGCGCTTCCCCGCCAAGCTCCTCCGCGCCCTCCAGCGCGGTCAGAATGACCCCGCAGCAGTCGAGCGCATCGGCGTCCACTACGCGACCGAGCAATGCGCCGACCTGCTGGAAAACAACGTGCGCGGCATCCATTTTTACACGCTCAACCGCTCGGACGCCACGCGCCGCATCTTCGACAATCTCGGCCTGCGCTCAGTGAAGGCTTAGTCGTTTCGCTGAGCGATCTTTCCTCTCCGCACTGCTGCACCCACCGGGTTTCGCGATTGAAGCGCCTTGCGCGAAAGAATGTTTTTGAAGATAGAGAACGTCTTAGATGTCTTCGAATGAATATCGCTTAGTCACAGAGTATGAGCTGGTTGATTACCCATGCGGTTTGTCGGCGGGCGACCGGCTGCGGGTAAAGGTGGCGATCGTTGTTCACCAGGGGAGTAAGCCTACCGGCGTGGTCCACCCGGTGGGAGATGTGTGGACGGTTTTGAGAGGAGTCGTCGACGAACCTGATATCGTCTGGCTCCGGCAGCCGGATGGAAAATCGCATACCTGGACCGGCAGCGATATTTTTGAGACATTTGAGAAAGTGACCAACCCGCAGGAGGAACCACCGAGCCACGCGCCCCGTCCCTAATCCCTCGCCCAACCCGACATCATCAAGCGCGGCCAATTCGCACCGGTACGGCGGATAGGAGCCAGCCATCATCTCCCGCCTCGGCAACACCCCGGAATACTCGAACTTTCTCTTCGACGACTCCGGCAGCGTTTACCTGAGACTCGAGGAGTGACAGGGCGCCGGCGGCGGCACTTATGAAACCAAAACGGAGCGTGTTCACGCCAGAATCGTTCGCCCTTCAAGACACAGAGTACGGATCGCTTCCGAGCGCCGACAGGATCTCGAGGGCGACCTGATTGCCTGGAGCCTGTTGCAAGACTCGCTCTGCGATTTGTCTGGCATGAACGTGATCGCCATCCTCAAACAAAGCCCGGGCGAGCAAAGACAGAGCGCGCACTCCCGGATTCAACCCCGAGGCCGCCGCGAGCGGGACGATGGCAGCATGTGGGTTTCCCATTTTCAGGTGGCATTCGCCGATGAGTTCCAGCGTCTTGAAATGGATGCACGCTTCCAGGCTCGCCTGTAGTCGCTCCAACGCCCCGGCGTAGAATCCCTCGGCCATGAACTTGCGCCCTGCCTCATAGGCTTCCAGGTTTTTGCTTTGTTCCGGAGCACTCATGCTGGCTATGTAGCCCTAACGATAACAACACACCGCTAGCGACGCACCGAGAAGGAAGACAAAGGCCACGACGCCGGGCAGGAGGTGCAGCCCGCCACGGAAAGCCACGATGGTCAGGATTATCATGAGCGCGTAAGCGTCGGCAAAGGCTGGCCTGGCATGCGCGGAGGCGGATATGCGGGGCCGGTCCGGAACGGCGGTCATGCTGTTAATCCACAGGGCGAGCGGGGCAAAGACGATCCCGCCGCCGATCTGCATCTTGCGACGATGGCGGAAGAAGAGCGGCGAGGCTTCGCCGTGCGACTCCTCGGGAGATATCTGCGGTGCGGGGTTCACTTAGTTTTCAGCTAAGCAGGCTTCCCCCGCCCTGAGCAGGAAAACTCTGTTTCCGCGGGGAGCTTGGCGGAGCCGGCGGGGTGGTCTTTGCGCCGTCGGATGTTGAGGCCATAGGGTCAGACTCGCGGGTGGATTCCCCTCGCGGGGGATTGTTATTCCGCAGGACGTCGGGTTTGTCTCGCCGAACTCGCGGGTGGGCAAGATGCCCACCCTACGGGAAAATCCATTGGCGGAGCAGGTAGAGACTGCAGGCGTATTCCCTAATCCTGAGGCTCGAAGACGAGCTCGGTCACTTTCCACTTGGTCGGGGAGGAGTAGATGCGGCTGGTGGTGCGGATGTAGAGGCGGTCGCCGTCCTTGGTGGGGACGAGTCGCCAGATGAGGTCCTTGCCGGCGGTGGGAAAGGAGTACGGGTCGCCGTATTTCTTGAGATCCTTGGGGAGGAAGGTGACGAGGAGTCCCCGGCCCTTGTCGCCGGAGGGCAGCGGGGTCCATTGGCCGGTGAAGCGGTACTTCATGCGGTTCACGCCGTATTCGCTGCGCTCGAGGACACCGCGCACCTCGCCTTTTTTCTCCTCAAAGGAGACGTGGTAGAGAAACTTGAGCGTGGAGGCTTCAAACCGCTGGGGCGCCGCCACCGCCGTACCGAGTGCCAACAGAAAGAGAGCAAGAAAAGCACGTAGGGCCATCCGACACTAGGTAGCCCGAAACCGGGGTCGCCTCAAGATTTTCCGGCCTCGCGAAAATTCCGCTTGCGGAGGGATAAGCGCCCCTTATACTAGGCGGCAGTGAAGCATCTCGTTTCCATCATGATTTCCGTCGTCTCCAAGGCCGTCGTCGGCCGGGGAGCCGTGGCATCGTGGTGAATTGAGAACTCACTGAAACGACAAACCCACGGCCCTCTGAAGGCTGTGGGATTTTTTATTTCACGGCTGAATCAAAGGACAGTGGGTTGGTCCACCAAAAGAACCAACTCCAATGAATCCAACTCGCCAAAAGTACACGCCGGGACACACGGCCAGCGCGACTGCTTTCCAAGCGGCGCGCGACCTGGACACGCACGGCTTTTTCCTGACACCTCTGCTGCAACCGGGCTTTGACGTGCTCGACGCCGGATGCGGCCCGGGCACGATCACGACCGGACTCGCCCAGAGCGTTTTCCCCGGCCATGTGACGGCCTTTGACGTGTCGCAGAAGCAGCTCGACCAGGCCCGCCGCAACGCCCAGGGGCGCGAGATCGTGAATCTCGACTTCGTGGCCGGCACGGTGGACCAGCTCCCCTTTGCCGATGAGGCGTTTCATGTGGTGTTTGCCCACGCTTTGCTGGAGCACCTGCATGACCCGATGCCCGCGCTGAATGAGTTTCATCGCGTGACCAAGCCCGGCGGATTCCTCGGCGTGTGCAGCCCGGATTGGGATGCCATCGACCTGACCTCGCACCCGGTGCGCGTGGATCGCGCCATCCAGGCCTATCGCACATTGCAGGATTGCAATGGCGGCAACACCCGCGCCGGCAAGCACCTGGCCGACTGGATGGACAAGGCGGGATTTACCCCGCTGATGCACGATCTCTGGTACGAGGAGTACGAGGACCCGGCCACGATGGCGGAGTACCTCGCCGTGCCGCTGGATCTCGCCGGACAGTTTCACCACGCGAACAACCTGCGCACCTGGGCGGCGAGCCCGGAGGCGGGCATCCGTCTCTGCTGGCGCTACGCCACCGGCATCCGCGCCGATGGCAATACGCGCAGCAATCTCGTGCTGGAGTAGCGGGATCGCCCGGCCTCAGGCCGCCGCAGTGGCGGCCGGAGCCGTGATCTCGCCGTGTACGACTTGGTGGACGTAACGCAGCTTTTCGACCACGGGCGGGGATATGACGAAGGGATACCCATCGCTCAGCCCCAGCCCGCGGTTAAGGTTGTTCAGGATGTGAGTGAGCGGGAACCAGCTCTTGATCATCTGATCAAAGGACTGCTTCGTCCCGCTCTGCAAGGGCCAGAGCTGCGGCTCATTCTCTCTCGGCGGAAATAACGCCAGCCCGCACGTGGCCGCTGTCTCCAGCGTGTCGCTCATGTGCAGATAGTGGGCCCAGGTTTCGGCCCAGTCCTCCCACGGATGCGACGTGGCATAGGAGGAAATAAAGCTCTCGCGCCAGTCGGCCGGAGCGCCCTGCGCGTAGTGCGCCTTCAGCGCCTCGCCGTAGTCCTGCGATTCATCGCCAAAGACCTCCCGGAAGGAATCGACTAATCCCCCGTCGCGAATGAGGCGATCCCAATAGTAATGCCCGACCTCGTGGCGGAAATGCCCGAGCAGGGTGCGATAGGGTTCGCCGAGCTGCATGCGGCGCTTCTCGCGCTCGGCGTCGTCGGCCTCGGCGATGTTCAGCGTGATGAGCCCGTCGTCGTGGCCGGTCAGGACGGGTCCGTTTTCCGGGTCATCGGCGAGGAATTCAAAGCTCAGTCCGGTCTCGGGATTTTCCGACTTGGAAACCACGGGCAGGCCGAGATACAGCAGGCTGTAGACGAGGCGGTGCTTCGACCGCTCGATCTTTACCCAGGCCTCTTTGTTGCCGAGGATGGTCAGGTCGGGAATCTTCGTGGTCAACCGGCAGGAGACACAGAAGGGGCTTTCGTCCTCGACGTTGACGGCCCAGTTGCAGACGTGCTCGTTCACATAGTTCGTGCAGAGCAGGTAGGAGTCGGGTTCCTGGCCGGGAACCTTCCACGCTCCATCGGCCCCGATCTCCAGGGAGCACAAATCCTGGCGCTCCGGCAGGTAGGCGAGCACGCTGCCGCAGTTCAGGCACTTGGAGTTTTCAAAATAGACCAGTTGGTCGCAGCTGTCGCAGTGGAAGATCTTCATGGGGAAATAGTTCTGGAGCTTATACTGCCCTCGCAGCGATCTCCAGGGGTTGTTTGGCCTGGCAGGCAGGCGGATGGTGTTGAGAGTGAGGCATCGCTGAGACGACAGTTCGGTCGTGCCCGGCTGGCCGCGTGTATCTATTTGCCCGTGGTTTTCGGCGGGAGGTCCTTGCGAAACATACTCTTGATCGGGTGTTCGTCGAGGACATTGGGCTCGATGCCGCCGATCTTGCCAGTGTCGTAAAACTGGATGCCGACATAATAATACAGCGGACAGACGGGCATGGCGCGGGTGACGAGCATGGTCTCGGCCTGCTGGAGGATGGCGGCGCGGCGGGCGGGCTCGGCCTCGCTGGCGGCCTCGGCGATGAGCTTGTCGTAGGCGGGGTCGCTCCAGCCGGTGCGGTTGTTGCCATTGCCGGTGACGAACATGTCGAGGAAGGTATTCGGGTCGGCGTAGTCGCCGAGCCAGCTGGAGCGAGCGATGTTGTACTCCAGCGAGTTGAGCGAGTTCAGGTAGACCTTCCACTCCTGCCGGGCCAGCTCGACGCGGATGCCGAGTTCGCGCGACCACATGTTTTGCAACTCGTCGGCGATGAAGCCATTCACCGCGCCTTCGCTGTAGAGGTAGGTCACAAGCGGGAAGCCCTTGCCGCCGGGATATCCCGCCTCGGCCAGCAGTTTGCGCGCGCGCTCGGGATCGAAGCCGGGGCCGGTCGGCGACGTGTACCCCTCGATGCCGGGTGGAACGAAGCTCGTGGCGGGCAACTCCCCTGCCCGCGTGATTTTCTGTGTGATGACGCGCTTGTCGATGGCGAGGGAAAAGGCCTCGCGCACGCGCACGTCGTCAAAGGGCGGCTTGGCGCAGTTGAAGCGCAGGAAATACACGCCGAGGAAGGGCGCGGAGTGAAAGTACGGCTGCTTGCGCAGGTCGTCGAGCAGGGCCGGCGGAGCGAGCCCCTTGTCGAGCAGTACGTCGGCGACGCCGCTGGAGAAGAAGTTGAAGGCGACATTGTCCTTGCTCACCGGGAGGATGTCGACGGTCTGGAGCGCGACGTTGGCGGCATTCCAGTAGTAGGGATTTTTCTCCAGGCGGATGCGGTCGTTGATGCGCCATTCCTTCAGGACGTACGCGCCATTGCTCACGATGTGCTGGGGTTTGATCCACTCGTCGCCGTACTTCTCGATCGTGCGCACGGGCACGGGAAAGAGTGGCGGCGTGGCGCAGAGTTCGAGGAAGAAATGCGTCGGATTCTCCAGCGTGACCTGGAGCGTGCGCGGGTCGAGCGCCTTCACGCCGACCTGGGAGAAGTTTGTGATCTTACCCTCGGCGAAGGCCTGGGCGTTCTTCACGTAAAAGAGCTGGTAGTTGTACGACGACGCGGTCTCCGGCGTGAGCGTGCGTTTCCAGGAATCCACGAAATCCTGCGCGGTGATCGGCGTGCCATCGCTCCATCGGGCATCGTCCCGGATGCGGAAGGTGTAAACGCGCTTGTCCTCCGAGATCGTCCATGACTCGGCCATGCCGGGCTGCGCGTGGCCCCTGGCGTCAAAGGTGGTCAGCCCCTCAAAGAGCGCCTGCACGACACGCCCCTCGGGCTGGCCGACGAGCAGGGCGGGATCGAGCGTTTCCGGCTCCGCGCCATTGAGGAAGACGAGGTCGGCGCGCTTCGTCAGGCGATCGCAACCCGCAATCACAAGCATCCCCGCCAGCATCCAGATACGTATCCTCATGGAAGCACCCAATGAAAACGAACCTGACCCTCCCTGCAATGCTGCTCCTCGGTCTTTTCCTCCCAGGCTGCGCCTCGCCCCCGCTCAAGACAGTCTCCTCGGTCGACCTGCAACGCTACTCGGGCAAATGGTACGAAATCGCCCGCTACCCGAACTGGTTCCAGCGGAAATGCGCCTGCCAGAGCACGGCGGAGTACGCGCCCCAGGCGAATGGTTCCATCAAGGTGACCAACACATGCCTCGACAAAAAGGGCCAAACGATCCAGGCCATCGGCAGGGCCTGGGTGGTGCCCGACAGCGGCAACGCCAAGCTGAAGGTGAGCTTCTTCGGCCCCTTCACCGGCGACTACTGGGTCATCGCCCTCGATCCGAAATACCAGTGGGCCGTGGTGGGACACCCGTCCCGCAAATACCTCTGGGTGCTGTCGCGCGAGCCGAAGCTGCCCGAGAAAACCTACCAGCACATCCTGGAGGAAATCAGCCAGGCAGGCTACGACACCTCCCGGCTGATCAAGGTCTCGAATTAAGAGCCTCTCTGAAAACTGTCGCCACCCGCCTGAAGGCGCCGGGGCGCTCCACACCGTGTCGATGGAGCGCCTTGGCGGGCGCAGTGCCGTCAGCAGGATTTCTTATAGAGCAGATTCACTAACCCTGTAGCCGCCGGGCAGTGGCTACAGGGTTATCTAAACAACTCTTAGTCCGCGGAAGGCGTGAGGAGTTTGTATCCGCTGTCGATGACATTCCCGGGAAGGGGTTGACTCTCCTCGTTCGGAATCATCACCTCGATGTAGGCGGCGCCAGTGCTGCTCTCGATTTTTGCGAGGATCTCCTCGAGTTCCGCGACCGTGCCCACCTTGGCGGAGATCCAGCCCTTGCAGCCAAAGGCCTCGGGGAGCAGATGATAATTGACCGCAGCAAGGTCGTCGTAGCCGTGTCCGCGCTCGCTGATGACATCCTCAACGCCAAAAAGGCCGTTGTTGAGGACAAAAATCACAGGTTTCACCCCGTACCGACCCATGGCGGCCAGTTCATTGAGAGTGAGCTGGTGGGAACCGTCGCCAGTGACCAGCCAGGTCCGACCGGAGGTCTTTGCCATGGCGACGCCAAAGGCTGCGGGCGTAGCCCAACCGATCGATCCCCAGAGTCCCTGCCCTTCCGCGCCAACACCCCCGGGGAGCAGCATCTTGTTGAGGTGCGTCATGCACGTCCCGGTCTCAATGACGAGCGTGTCGCCGGACTTCAGCACACGCTGAAGCCTGGGATAGAATGAAGCGGAGGAAAGAGGGTCGCCGCCATTGCCGGCAAGCGGCAGCAAATCCTTCGCAGAAGCAACCTTGCCTGGAAGGGGTGTGACCTTTTTGATCAGTGCGGACAGCACGTCGTCAATGGCGGTATTGACGAATACCTTGGTTCCGATCCGGACCCAGTTGTCGTTAATGGAAATCAACTTGCCGGGATCAAGCTTTTCGGTCCACATCCCCGTATTCAGCTCGGTCGGAATGATGCCGCCGATATCAAGCACAAGGTCGGCGGATTCCACCGCATTCTGGACGGCGGCAGAGGAAGACCATATGCCCGCGTAGAGGCCGACATATTGAGGAAGCGATTCATCAAGAACGCCCTTGTCATTGGGGGTGAGAGCCGCGGGAATGTTCGCCTTTGTGACGAATTCACTCGCCATGCCATTGATGCCATAGCGAGAGGTCAGCGCCGTGACCAAGGCAACGGGATTCTTTGCCGCCGCAAGCCTTTTCAGAATGGCTGCCACTGCGGCGTCCAGTTCCTGGGGGACACTTTGCTGGCGCTTGATCTCGGAAATCGATTTGCCGGCCACAGGAGTGCCGATTACGGGCTGAATCCCATTCACCTCGGAAATCACGATGTGGGCTGGCTTGCTCTGGCGCAGAGCCTCGCGAATCACCCGCTCGAGTTCGTCAATGCAGTTGTCGGGGGTGAGGACTGCCGAAACGCAGGCGGCGGCCCCGGAAATGGGTTGGAAACGATCATAGTCCACATCGCCGAGATTATGATGGGTCAGCAGCCCCAGTCTCTGGATGCGCTCGCTGGGCAAACCGGTAAGGTGGAACACCGGCAGGCGGTGAGCCTTGCTGCCCATCACCCCGTTGATCGCGGAGAGCTCGCCGACACCGTAGGTCGTCGTGAGGAGCGCCGCGCCGCGGACACGGGCATACCCGTCGGCGGCATATGCTGCGTTCAGTTCATTCGCGGATGCCACCCACTCAAGGGCGGGAACCTGCTCCACGGCATCATCGATAGAAAAAGCATAGTCTCCGGGGACTCCGAAGATCTTATCGATACCAAGTTGAGCAAGCCTGCTTAGGGTATATTGTGCGACGGTCGGTGTTTTCATGTGGAGAGTAGCGCGGTCGTCTTGTAGGTGACGAAACTAGGAAGACGGAAGCTCAGAAGGGGGGGGGGGAAATTGTCTTAGGCTTACTCTTTGACCGGAACGAAAAAAACGAGTCGCGTCGGCGGACGATCGCGATCTAAACGAAAAGGCCCGCGTTTTGCCGCGGGCCTTTTCTGGGAATTATCTGGTCGGAATCCTCTAGGAGCCGTAGCTCTTCGAGAAGCGCTTCTTGCTCTCCTCGTCGCCGTCGTCGGGGGCGGCAGCCTCCGGGGCGGGCCCGGCGCTGGCCGTCTCGGGAGCCGGTGCGGCTCCTCCGGCAGAGGCCTCGTTGGTCGCCTGCACAAAGGCCATCTGAAGGTCGGAGAGGACGTTTTGCAGGATCTCGGTCTCCTCGGGGCTGAGATTGCCGCGGGTTTTCTCCCGGATCATCTCCAGCTGGTCGATGAAGAGGCGCGCGGCCTCGAGGTGTACCTCGGTCTTGCCGGTCTGCGGATGCGGGAAGCGCCCGAGAAAAAGGGACGCCTGCTGCGCCTGCATGACGACGAACTCGATGAATCGCTGGGTCAAGGCCCCGGCCTGGGTGGATGTCTGAACTTCTGCCATATCGGTGCTACTGTTGGGGTTTGTTGGCGGCGGCTTGCGCCGGAGGTTGAACGATTACTTCAACCCGGCCCGGTACGCCAAGATACTTCGCCGCGATGCGCTTCGTGTCCTCGAGAGTCACGCTCTCGATCTGGTCCTTGCGCTTCAAATAATTGTCGTACCCGAGGCCGACGAGTTCGTCGATGGCCACGGTCGCGGCAAAGGCGGAGTTGCTCTGGTTGCGGATCGCCTCGGAGCCGATGAGCTTCATCTTCGCGCGGGCAAGCTCCTCTTCCGTGAGGCCGTCCTTGGCGAGCTTCCCGATCTCATCCTGAAACTCCACCGTCACGCGGTCGACCTTCTTCGGATCGGTGCCGAGATAGAACAGGAAGCACCCCGGGGCGAGCCCCATGAAGTTGCCCGCGCCCACGTAGTAGGCTAGGCCCATCTGCTCGCGGATGCGGTTGAAGAACCGCGACCCGAGATCATTCGAGGCCTCGTTGATCAGCTCCAGCGCGGAGCGGTCATTACTGAGAATATCCGCGCCGGGGAAGCCAAACATCAGCACGGCCTGCTGCTTCGGGCGGTTCTCCTGCGTATCTATTGCCTTGTCCGGGAAGACCGGCTGCGGAGGATCGGTCAGCGCCAGCTTGCCCGCAGGCAGCGAGCCAAAGTCCTTCTCGACCAGCTTGAGCACTTCCTCGGCCTTCACGTCGCCAAAGACGGCGATCACGCCATTGGCCCCGACGGCGTACTCGTCGTGAAAGGCCTTGAGCTGCTCGGGGGTCAGACTGGCCACGCTCTCCGCCGAGCCATTGGCGCGCAGGGAATACGGGTGCGAGCCAAAGAGGCTGCGGCGCATGGCATTGCGGGCCACGGCGGTCGGCTGCTCGTCTTCCGCCTTGATGGCGGCGAGGAGGCCGCGCTTCTCGAGGTCCACCTCGCCCGCCGGGAAGGTCGGGTTTTTGATCACATCGGCGAGGATGTCCAGGCCGAGTGCGAGGTCGGGCTTCATCACATCGGCGGAGATGCTGAAGCTGTTGTTGCCTGCATCGGCTCCGATGCTGCCGCCCACGTCCTCGATCTGCCCGGCGATCTGCGAGGCCGTGCGGGTCTTCGTGCCCTTGAGCATGGTGCGAGCCATGAGCTTGGTCACGCCGTTGTCCTTCGCCGTCTCGGCCAGCAGGCCGCCGCGGAAGGTCGAGTAGATCGACACCAGCGGCAGGCGCGCGTCTTCACGGACGAGCAGGCGCAGTCCGTTGGGCAGGACGAATTTCTTCACTTCCGAGTTGGCCGCGTCCTTTTCCTTGTCGGACTTCAGGCTGAGCGAGCCCATCGGGTTGAGCGAGGTGACGTTGACGCGATCGTCGCGGAGGTACTGGCGCGCCACGCGCTGGATGTCCGCAGGCGTCACCTTGGCGATGGCGTTGAGGTAGTCCTTGCTGAAGTTGAGGTTCTTCGTCAGTTGCCAGTTCGAGCCGAGATCGGAGGCCTTGCCATTGGAGGTGTCGAGATTCGACAACTGGCTGGAGAGCAGCGAGCGTCGGGCTTTTTCGAGTTCCGCTGCGGTCACGCCGTCCTTCTTGACGCGATCGAGGATGGCCAGGGCAGCCTTCTCCGCCTGCTCGCGCTTGTCGGGATCGCACAGCGCCTGGATGGCGAAGATGCCGTCCAGCTGCGGAGCATAAATGCCCGCGCTCACCGAGTGGACGATCTGCTGCTTCTCACGGAGATCCTGGTTGAGTAGCGAGCTGCGCCCGGTGCCCAGGATGTCGCCGAGGAGATCGAGAGCCGGTGTGTCAGCATGGGTCAGGCCGGGAGTCCTCCAGGCCAGATTCAGGCGCGTCAGCTCGGTGGGAAACTCCTCGTGCACATCGCGGCGGCCCACTTGCTCGGGCTCGCTGGCCACGAAGACCGGCTCGAGCGCCTGACGGGGTTCGTCCTTGAAGAGATTCTCCACCTGGTCGCGCACCTTCTGCGCGTCGACATCGCCGACCACGACAAAGGTGAGGTTGTTCGGTACGTAACGCTTCTTGTAATACGCGAAGACATCTTCGCGCTTCAGCTGGTTGTAGACGTCGAGGTAGCCGATTACCGGATGCCGCACCGGGCTCTCGGTGAAGACCGTGCGAAACATGAGCAGCGTGCTCTGGCGACCGGGGTCGTCAAAGCCCATTGCAAACTCGCGCCGGATGACCTCCTGCTCCTTCACATACTCGTCCTCGGGCAGGGTCGAGTGCAGCATCGCGTCGGCGAGGATGTCGACGGCCTGCTCCACGCCGGTGGCGGGGATGTCGATCCAGTACACCGTGCGGTCATAGCTGGTGTAGGCATTGATGTAGCCGCCCTGGTCCTGGACCTGCCGGGCGATGTCGCCCGCCTTGCGCTTCTCCGTGCCCTTGAAGAGCATGTGCTCGAGGATGTGCGACAAGCCCGCGCCCATCCACTTGCCCTCGTCGATGCTCCCCGTGCCGCACCATGCCTGCACGCTCGCCACCGGGGCGCTGTGGTCCTCCTCGACGATGAGGGTGAGGCCGTTGGGCAGGGTGAAGGACTGGGCCTTGCTATCGGGCAACACCGGGGAGGTTTCCTTGATGATACGGGTCTCCTTGGCGGGCGCTAGGGCAATGGACATAGAGAGAAGGGCACAGGGGATCAACGACTTCATTTTTTCTTTCCGACAACGCCAGTGGCTCCGGCGCTCAAATTTGTTGGCTCGGGGAGGAAAGGAATCACGAACGCCTCCCGGAAATCATATCCCTGGCGGAAGCTTTCGATCGTGTCCTCGTCCGTTTTGCCAAAGGCTCCGGCATTCACGAGGTTGAACACCATGTTGCCCACGTCCTCGCACGAGCGCACACCCCAGTAATCCAGCACCGTGACGGCCATCGGGCCGCACTCCTGCAAGGCGTGCAGGCGGAAACCCTCGAGCAATTCCGCAGCATTCACGTGGGTGGAAGGAGAATCCTTGCGGGCCTTCTTTCGCCTTTTCAGCGTACCTTCCAACGCGTCACGCAGGAACGCATACGCCTCGGCGTGGTAGCGGGTGTCGGAGGCCAGGATTTGCTCCAGGGCTTCTTGAAATCCAATCGACTGCATAAAAATCAATGAGTAGAGACCGTCACCGGTGGCAGGCTGCGGAGCGAGGCCGCACCACGCCACCACTTCACCACCACGCCGACAGCAAAGGCGGCAACTATGGAAGCTACGAGAATCTGTTCGCGTCGGGTCAACAAATCTCCGCAAAAATAGCCTGCTCCCCCCGCCCTGCAAGCGCCAAGACGCGTCACCAGCCCTGAGCCTCCAGATCGTCGAGGCGACGGCTGACAGGATCGGAGCGACGCGTCTTTTGAATCATCGGCTGATCGGTGACGTTGCTAAAGTGACCGCTCGGGGTCTCGAGCTTGGCCGCCTCGTACCAGTTGAGATAATCCTCCACCTCGTTTACCCGCTTGGAAACGACGTCGAGGAGTTCCTGATTCTTTTCCAGCCGGTCCTGTACGTTGCGCTTGGGCTTGGCGACGAGCTGGGTCACGATCAAGCGATACTCTGCCACCATGGGACGCAGCAGAGGATGGGCACGCACTTCGAGCCTGAGGAGATCGTCCTTCTTCTGATCCAGAACATACCGGCCCTCGGCCGTGCGCGCGATCTCGGGAAAGGCCATGGGGCCCCTCACCGGTTTCTCATCGGGCTTCTTGGGATTCGGCGGAGCGGTGAGATCCATGATCAGCGTGAGCTGCTTGCGCGTATCCTCGACGGTCAAGGGGTCCAGGCGATTCGCCGCGGAGACATCGGCGATGCTCAGCACCCAGGCTTTGGAAAGCATGGCCGGGTCCTTTTCGATCTCAGGAAATGCTTTGAGGAGTTCCTTTGCATCGGAGGCATTTTTCTCCGGCAGCTTGGACAGGTAGGCGGTCAAGTCCGCCTGGGAACCTTGGAAAGCCATGAGAGCCCGGAACAGGCCGACGGCCTGGGCGCGGTAGATCGCGCGCGATGTCCCGTCGTAGAGCGTGGGCTTTTCCTTGAGAAAGGCGTCCAGTTTCGGCGAGTTTCCCCGTTGGAGGAGCATTTCGTAGAGCCCGGCGGCCGGACCATCCTCGCGCGAGCGTCTTTCCTCGTACAGCGCTTCGAGCAACCACGCGGGAGGCTGGCTGATCGGTTTGCCTGCTTTGAGGACGTAGCCACGGTACTGGTATTCCAGGCAGAGAGCCCGGTACACCTCGATATCAAAATCCGCAGAATCAATCACTGACGGCTCAAAGACATCGATTTGCAGCTTGAGCTGGTCTCCATCGCTTTCATACGCGTTGGTGATGAGTTTCGGCTGATCCGAGGGGCGCAGCGTCAAGACCCGCACGATGATCGGAGACTTCCATTCGTCGGAAAGCCCGAGCCGCTTGAGGAAATTGCCCTTGATGTCCTCCACCTGACGCGAGAGCCTTGCGCGCAGGATTTTGTCATTATTATAGATGATGAACTGTTGAGACGTGCTGAAAGAGCGAGGCAAGGGCGAAACCTTGGGAGCTGGCGCCGGTGACTGCGCCAGCCCGAAAGCGATTCCTGCCAGAAGCAGGACAAGCCAAGCCCAACGTCTCAAAGGATTAACGCCGGTTCGTATTCGCCCCGATGAATCCCACGGTGATTTGCTGCGGAGTCACGGAAATCGACGTCGCCTTGGCCAGATCCGGAACCGCCTGCGCCGCAGACGCCCCGACCGGATTCACAAGGCGCTGCACGAGCGGAAGCGCCTTGGGGTGAATAGGCAGACGACCGATCCATCCACCGACATCCTCCTTGGAGAGCCCCTGCGGAGAAGCCGTAGGTACCTGGGCGAGGCAGAGAAAAACCGGCCATCCGAGGACCGTCTCCTCGACGTACAGCCGATACGCGCCATTTTCCAGACGTACAAAGGTCCGGACAAACTTCGGCTGATAGACGGCCTCAGTCCCGTCATTCGCTGCCAGCACTCGCGAGGCGAGGAAGTTATTGATCTGAGCCTGGGTGAAAACCAGCCCTGTGCCATTCCTGGAGGCCGATTCGATGGCCGCCGCAACTCCATCCGCCATGGCGGGATTCACGATCTCGGCAGCCGGAATGTTATCGGGCCTGCGAGCCATCTGGATCAGCGCGGCCAGCATAGCGCCGAGGATCGCCGTCGTAAACACCGCCCGGACAAACTTGCCAAAGGCGCTTCCCACCGAAGCCGTACCCGGCGGCGGAGCCGATGATCCGGCCGGACGCCTGGCACCGATCGCAGGAGCGGTCTGTTGACGCGCGGGAAACGAGCTTCCCGGCGCGACCGGAGCCGCCTCGGAGGCCACCTCCTTGGGCGGCGATGTCAGACGAGCGCCACAGTTATGGCAGAAAACGCGCGTGAGATCGTTATGGAAACCACACTGATCGCAAACCAGGGCCGAGCTCATTCCTTGGAGGGTTTGGGCTTCGAACTGCTCGTGGACGATGTCGACGAGCTGGTGGAATCCTTCTTCGCAGCCTGCTTGTATCCCTCGCTCCGATAATCGGTTATATAAAACCCGCTCCCCTTGAAGATGAGTCCGGCTCCCGTGCCGATAAGGCGCTTCACCTTGCCTTTGCACTTCTTGTCGGGACAAACGGTCAGCGGTTCGTCCTTCATCGACTGGAAGACATCAAACGTCTTCCCGCATTTCTTGCATTCGTATTCGTACGTTGGCATGGCAAAAGCCTAGAAACCTAGCAAGAGATGCCGTACTACGCAACCGAAGCGTAAAGGAACTATGGCGTGCTTGACGTTTTCCATGGGAATGCTCTTGTAGGCCCTCGCACATACATGAATATCCGTGCCGTCCTCGCACTCACCGCCGCCGCAACTCTGCTGATCGGCGGCTGCGCCAACTACGATACCCGCCTCACCAACTCATCCGTGAAATATCTCGGCGTCGGCGAAACCGTCGTCAGCCAGGAATCCAAGGAGGATCTTGCCCTGCGGAAATCGTACTGGGACGGCGAAGGCATTGACGGCGCGCCGTCCATCGTCATCGACCTTACCAAGCAGACCGCCTCCTTCTACAAGGGCGACAAGCTTGTCGGTGTGTCCGCGATCTCCAGCGGTCGCGAGGGCTACGATACGCCGGTCGGCAAATATAAGATCCTCCAGAAAAACCAGAACCACGTCTCCAACCTCTACGGTGATTTCGTGGACGCCTCGGGCAATGTCGTGCAAAAGAACGTCAGCTCGAAGGACCCCTGCCCGCCCGGAGCGAAGTTCCAGGGTTCGCCGATGCCGTACTTTATGCGCGTCTCCAATGCCGGTGTCGGCATGCATCAGGGTTTCCTTCCGGGTGTGCCGGACAGCCACGGTTGCATCCGCATGCCGGAGAAAATGGTGAAGATTTTCTGGGACAACGCCCCCATGGGCACCCCGGTGACGATCACCAAGTGATCCCATGACTCCCAAGGAACAGCTGAATCTCCTGGCGATCTTTCATTATGTCGTCGGCGGGCTTCATGCGTTGTTCGGCTCCTTTGGGCTGATTCATTTCACCATCGGATTGTGCATGCTCTTTGGCGGATTTGGGAGCATGTCTCAGACTCACCCGGGAAGTGAACCTCCGGCTTTCATCGGTCTTTTCTTTGCGATTTTTGGCGCGGTATTCGTCCTGTTCGGCTGGACGCTGGGAGCACTTACCATTCTGTCGGGACGAAAGATCGCTCAACGCCGGGCTCGCAAGTTCAGTGTCGTCATGGGCGCCATCAACTGCGCCATGTTCCCTTTTGGCACCACCCTCGGCGTATTCACGCTCATCCTGCTCAACCGCCGCGAAGCCGACCTGGAATACGGCGCGCTCCCTGCGTCCGCCTAAAACGGCGCGTCTTCCTCGGAGACCTTTTCCGGCTGGCGGCTGGAGGACACCTCCCACCCCTCGACCAAATCCTCGGGAATCTCGGTCAGGAATCGCGAGGGCCTTTGCAAAGCCTCGCCATACCCGGCATTGAGGCGCAGGTCGGGATAAGTCAGATACAGCTCATCGCAGCAGCGGGTCACGCCGACGTAAAAAAGACGGCGCTCCTCCTCGATGCCCTCGTCGGTTTCCGCACTGCGGGAACTCGGGAACATGCCCTCCGTGAGCCAGATGAGGAAGACGACCTTCCACTCCAGCCCCTTGGCCTGATGGATGGTCGAGAGCGTGACCTTCTCGCTTTCACTCTCCACCGCGAGCGCATCCGTCGTTTCGACTGATCCGAGCAGGGCCAGTTGGGAAAGAAACTCCTCGGTGCTCTCAAACTGCCGGGCAAATCCCGCCAGCGTGTTGAGGTCCTCGCGCCGCGCCTCGTAGTTGGCAAACTTGCTCTTCATGTAGTCGTCGTAGACGGCGAAGAGCACGCTATCGATCATCGTGGAGGGCGAGAGGATGCTGCCATCCGGGGCCAGCTCCGCCAGCGTGTGCACGAGCTGTTCCCAGCTTTTTGCGGACTTTGACGGCACCTTGAGCCCATGCAGGCGGCCAAACCCCGTGCCGCCATCGAGGACATCCGAGGTCTGGCTCCAGATGGACTCGGCAGACTTTGCCCCCACGCCTGGCAGGAGTTTCACCATGCGCTTGAAGGCCACCTCGTCGCGCGGGTTGGTGGCAAACTTCAGGAAGGCCGAGACATCCTTCACATGCGCCTGCTCGAAGAATCGCAGCCCGCTGGTGATGGAAAAGGGAATACCGCGCCGTGTGAGCTCCAACTGCACCTCCATCGAGTGGTAGTGCGCACGGTAGAGCACAGCGATTTCGTTGAGGCGCACGCCCTCCTCGTGCAGTTCCAGGATGCGCTGGGCGAGGAAGGTCGCCTGCTGGTTGTTGGTGGCCAGCGGCACCAACGCCGGGCGCATCGGGTACGATGTTCGCACCGGGGCGAGGTTTTTGGGAAACTGGCGCTCGTTGGCGAGGATGGAGGCGTTCGCCACCTTCAGCACCTCGGGGACGCTGCGGTAGTTCGTCTCGATCTTGAAGACCTGCGCTGTCGGGTAGCGCTTGGGAAAGTCGAGGATGTTGGCAAAGTTGGCCCCGCGCCACGAGTAGATGCTCTGCGCGTCGTCGCCCACCACCATGATGTTGCCGTGCTTGCGCCCGAGCCAGTCGACCAGCTCCGCCTGGAGGCGGTTGGTATCCTGGTATTCGTCGACGAGGATGTGCTGAAACTGCTGCTGGTACTGCGTCGCGACATCCTCGCACATCTGGAGAAGCTCCAGGGTCTTCGAGAGCAGATCGTCAAAGTCGAGGGAGTTTGCCTCGCGCTTGCGTCCCTCGTACGCCACCTGCACGCGCTCGATCTGCGCGATGAGCGGCATGAAGTACCGGTACTTCGTCGCGACGACCTGCGAGATGGGCGCTCCGGTATTGATGGAATAGCTGAAAATGTCGGCCAGCACCTCGCCCTTCGGGAACCTCCGGTCATTCGTGCGCAGCCCCTCGCGAGCCACGATGCTCTCGACCATCTCCTCCTGATCCTCGCGATCCATGATCGTGAAGCCCTGGCGGAAGCCGATGCGCTCGGCATGGCGGCGCAGGATGCGGTTGCCGATGGAGTGAAACGTCCCGCCCCAGATGCCCTCGGCCGCGCTTTGCGACAGGGCCCCGACCCGCTCGAGCATTTCGCGGGCGGCCTTGTTGGTAAAGGTCAGCAGGAGGATGTTGCGCGGCGCGATCCCCTGCTCCAGCAGCCACGCCACGCGATAGGTCAGCGTGCGGGTCTTGCCGCTACCCGCTCCGGCAATGACCAGGGCCGGGCCCGGTGCGGCGGTGACAGCGGCGAGCTGCTGATCATTGAGCTCGGCGGCGAAATCCGTGGTCGTCGCAGCCGTGGCGGGATCGAGTTGATAATGCCGGGCCACGCTCAGTCCTCGTCGTCCTGCGCTTTCGTTTCGTCGACTCGCAACGAAGCCATCTGGCTCTGGGAGAGACCCAGTCCGTAGGCCAGAAGCTGGGCGCTTTCATCCCAGACACGCGCCTTGTTGCTTCCCAGAACCACGGCGATCATGTCCTTGCCATTGTAGCTGCCGCTGGAGACGAGGCAGTGACCGGCGGCGTCGGTGTAGCCGGTCTTCATGCCATTGCAAAAGGAAAACGTGCGCAGGACGCGATTGGTATTTCGCAGCATGCCCACCTTCCCGCTGGAGTAGCAGAAGGGGAAGTAGCGCTGCTTGATGACCTCGCGCAGCACGGGATTGTAGTACACCGCGCGGGCCACGCAGGCCATGTCGCGCGCAGTGGAGTACTGTCCCTCGACCGGCAGGCCGTTGGGATTGACAAAATGCGATGACTTGCCCCCCAGCCGCTCCATGCGCTCGTTCATCTTGCGGGCAAACTGCTCGACCGAACCGGCATTGTCCCGCGCGAGGATGCGCGCCACGTCATTGGCGCTCTTCACGAGAAGGGCGCTCAGCAGCTGGCTGCGGGGATACACCTCCCCCGGCTTGAGATAAAGCTTCGTGGGATCGGCAAAGGTGTCCGACCGGGTCACCGTCACGAGATCAGAGAGATTGCCGCTTTCCGCCACGATGAGGGCGGTAAGGAGCTTTTGCGTACTGGCGACGGCTCGATGATCCGTCTCGTTTTTCTTGTATAGCACCTCGCCGGTCTGGGCATTGAAGAGCACCGCCGCCGCCGCACGGATCGTCGGCAGACCCACCGGGCTCGCAGAAGACGCCGATTGCTGGGCCTGGGCAAACCCGCAGGCCACAAATACCAGACAGGCGGAGAGCAGCGTTCTCATCATGTAATGAGCTACGGTCACCAACCGGTGGTTACGCGTTTTTCTTCCGCAGACGCAGGGTGATGCGTTTGACCTTCGCATCATCCGGGGGGCTCCATGTCGCGACCTCCGGATCATCCTTGAAAATATTGTGCACCACGTAGCGGTCGTAGGAATTCAGCGGCTCGGTCTGGATCGGGCGGCCGGTGGCTTTTACCGCCTCGGCGAGATGCTTCATCTTCTCGATCAGGGCATCATCCCGCATGGCGCGGTGATGCTCCACGTCCACGATCACGCGGCGGGCCTGGGGATCGGCCGTCTGCAGCATCCGGTTGAGGAGATACTGCAGGTCGTCCATCACCTGGTCGCGCTTGCCGATCAGGCGGTCGGCCTCATGGGTGTAGATCTGAAGCACCAGATGCCCGTCCCGCTCCTGCTCCTCGATTTCGAAGACGAAACCGAGGTAGCCCAGCATGGTGTCGAGGAGGTCTCGTGCATTCAGGGTGGTACTCATTGGCCGGGGCGTTTCTTTTTCTTCTTACCCGTCGCAGCCGCCTCCCGTTTCGCAAGGACGCTTTTCTTTTCCAGCGTCGGAAGCGGCTTGTTGCGGGTCAGATACAGCTGAACGATAGAGAAAATGTTCTGCGTTGTCCAATAGAGCGCAAGGCCGCTCGCATAATTATAGCAGAACACCAGGAAGATGATCGGCATGAAGTAGAAGATGCGCTGCTGCATGGCATCCCCCGTTTTCGGCGTGATCGCCATCTGCCAGACCATAGTGCCCGCCATGATGATGGGCAGGACGTTGATCGGGAACCCGAGGACGTGAAAGACCGTGTCGGGCTGGGAAAGATCATGCACCCAGAGGAAGGAGCTGTTGCGCAGCTCGATCGCGCTGCCCAGCATCGCGTAGAAGCCGAAGAAGATCGGGATCTGGATGAGCATCGGGAAGCACCCGCTGAAGGGGTTCACCCCGTACTCGCGGTAGAGCTTCATGACCTCCTCGTTCATCTTCTGCGGGTCATCCGGGTATTTCGCCTTCAGCTCGTTCATCTTCGGCGCGAGGAGCGACATCTTGCGCATCTCGTTGGTCGCCTTGTTCTGAATCGGCCAGAGGAGCGACTTGATGATGAGGGTCAGGACGATGATCGCGGCGGCGAAGCTGTTGAACAGGATGCCGTGCAGCCAGTTCATCGCGGCCAGCAGGATTTCACTGATGAAGCCGAACCAGCCGAAATTCAGCACCGCATCCTGCTTTTCACCGAGCTTGCGAAGGCTGGAGAGCTCCTTGGGACCGGCGTAGATGGTGAAAGTCTTGGTGACCTTTTCGCCCGGCTGAAGGTTGATACCCGGCATTCCCAGCGCGCCCTCGATGCCAAAGACGGGCGTGTGGTTCGCCTTTTGGGTCGAGTAGCGAAGGGCGCCCACCGAGACACCTTCAAAATTCGGCACCGACACGATGGTGCAGAAGTACTGGCTGGCCACGCCGGCCCACTGGACCTTGTTGCGGCTTTCCAGATAGACCTCGCGCGCCGCATGGGTCTGGATGCCGATCAACGGGATCGAACCCGCATTGAACCAGTTCACGTCGATGCCGACGAACTTCCAGTCGGCCATCCAGTCGAAACGCGTGTAGGTCGGGAGATCCGCCGAGTGAATCGGAGCAGCCCCGCCGGTGCTCACGAAATAAGGCGGTCGGTAAACCTGACCAGTCCCGGTGTTACTAAACTCCACCTCGAGACGCACCACGTAGTGACTGGCCTTTTTGTCACCCGAATCCCGGGAAACGATGAACCGCTTCGTGATCTGAACCCCGTCGCCGTCCTTGCGGGTAAAGGTCGCCACGCCATTGGCCTCATCGAGAGCCATGTCGAACCCACCCCAGGCTTTACCAGGGGCGTCGCCGATGGCGCCGATCGGCAGGGCCGGGTCGGCATTGAGGGCGACCGGCTGGTCGTTTTCCCCGAGATGGCGATTCAGGATGGCGTGCTTGATTCCGCCAACGTCATTGGTGAAAACATAGGCGGAATCCGACGCGGAAAGCGTCTCCGTCTTGGCGACGATCTCCGGCACCGGAGTCGCTGCCGCGGCAGGAGTCGCCGTCGGAGCCGGAGTGGCCGCCGTGGGAGAAGCCGAGGGCGAGGCTGCCGCCGTGGCCGGGGCTACAGGCGGCTTGGCAGGGTTGAGAATCCCGAAGTAATAATACCAGCCGAGCAGGCCGAGTACGGAAAGTGTGACAGCGATCCAGGCTTTGCGATCCATTTAACAGTGCGGTTTGAACATTTTGGGGACGGGATCATACCCAGCGCCGCCCCAGGGGTGGCAGCGCGTGAGACGCTTCAGGGCCAGCCAGGAGCCTTTCCAGGCGCCATGCTCGCGCACGGCATCAAGAGCGTACTGGGAGCAGGTCGGCTCGTACCGGCAGCCGCAACCGGGTCCGCAAATCACATGCAGAGCCGGTTTGAGTGTCCAGCGATAGGTATAGATCAGGAAGATGACGACCGCCTTCATCCGGTTAATACGGAGCGCGCGAAAGCCATCGGCTTCCGGCCTGCCGTTTAGTTGGATTCTGCCTTGCGATCATCGGAGCGGGGCACGATAGAGAGACGCCGTGCCAGTTGCAACCATTCCTCGCGCAACTCGGAAAACGAAGCGCTCGCGGCAGGAGACTTTGCGACGACCACAACCAGCCATCCGGCAAGGACTTCCGGACGCGACAAACGGCACAACTCGCGCAGCCTCCTGCGCGTACGATTGCGATCCACCGCCCCGCCGACTTTGCGGGACGTAATAATGCCGAACCGCGTTGGCTGTTCTTCCTCCATTCGCACCACGCTGATGCGGAGGAGGCGGCCTTGGGCGGTTCGGCCCTGTTTGCGGACGAGCGCAAATTCCCGGCTGGCTCGCAGCCGGGCCGCTCGAGGAAACCGAAGCCGGTTAGGCTTCGGTGTGGCGGGCGTAATGGACTTCAACACCCTTCGGCAGCAGGCGCTTGCGTCCACGCTGACGACGACGGCTCAGGATTGCGCGGCCGCTTTTGGTCTTCATCCGCGCGCGGAAGCCGAACTGGCGCTTGCGCGTACGCTTGCTGGGTTGATAGGTGCGCTTCATATCTTAAAAAGGTCAAAAAGTGGAATCGGAGAGCTTGGCAGTATATCGAAATTTGTCAAGCGAGTTAATACACCCCCGCCCTGCTGCCACAATTAGTTGGGGTGAGACAGGTGCCGACATCGATATATGGGCCTTTGGGAATGGGAGGTTTTATCAGTGATTTGTTTGCGGTCAGCTTAATTCCGAAACTTTCGAACCCGGCGCACCGGCTTTCTCTTATTCGAGATGCCATGAGCGGAGTCTCAGAGCGTTGATTTTCTGAAGATCACGGGAGAGATGGCCGGAGGACATGGCAGCCAAGAAAACCCACTTGCAAGAGCGTCGCACATCACCGCGATCTGTCCCGTCGGCAGGCTGGTGAAAGAATGGCAACCCCGCTCGTCCATACAGGCCGGGGATTGCGAGCTTCCTCCCGCTTGAGAAGTGACGAATTCACTCTGAACTTCAGAGCAAAATAGGAAACTGGCTCCTGAGGTAGGATTCGGGCCGAATACCTGCCTGACTTACGGAGAGATTACACCCGTTTCACCCTGTAAACAAGGGCAATCCACGCCTACTCGCCGAATACTTTTGCGGCCTCCGTGACCACATTCTGCTGGCAATTTTGCTGGCAGTTGCTGGCAAATCTGCTGGCAGTTTGACCCTGATCTCGATTAGGTCCGAGCCTTCTTGGGAGTTGCTTTCGCCAGTCTCGTCTTTTCCCGTGCTTTCTTGGCAACCTCTGCGGTCGCTTTCGGCTTTGGGACTTCCACAATGCTGCTCGGGGTTTCGACGCCAACCGATTCCTTGAGGCGATAAATGCCCTTTCCCGCAGCTTCTACCAGACCGCTTTTCTTGCCGGTTGTGTGGAACCAGACATGAAGATTTTGCGGTTTGATGGCCAGTTTGGCAGCCAAGTGTTTCACGGCAATACCCGCTTCGCCGGCTTCCTTGAGCCCGGCCAACACCAGTTCTTTGATGGCTCCACGCTTGCCGCGTTTGCGGACCTGCTTGGCGAGTTTAGCAGAACGGGTATTGCCGACTTCCCCCCCTCGTCGAGAAGGTTTGACGGAGCCAACGGAGGTTCCATCGAGTGCGGAGGAAATCTTTGCTTCAATGGCAGATAGCTCGCCAAGGAGCTTTTCCCGCTTCTCGGTCAGAGAGATCAGGGCACGAAGCGAAGCAGAGGAGAGGTCCAGGCTCATGGGGACTACTAAAGGATTCCCTTGAAGGCTTTGCCCGCCACGAACTTGACGGTTTTGCTGGCCTTGATTTTGATCTTCTCCCCGGTCTTCGGGTTAACGCCAGTACGGGCTTTGCGGGACACCACTTTGAAAGTTCCAAACCCGATCAACTGGACGCTCTTGGTCTTTTTTACGCCGGTCTTGATTCCGTCGATGACAGCATTAAGTGCGCGTTCAGCCTGCGCCGCACTAGTTTCTTTTCCGAGAGATTTCTGTATTTGAGAGACGAGTTCTGCTTTGGACATACAGGGCCTCACTAGACGTTTTCAGCTTTGATATCAATAGCTTCTCGCCATCTTGGTAGCATACCGATGGTGGTACCCTTACATCAGACCGCCCGGGATATCTCGTCAACGCCGCTCGGGATGGAAAACGAGAATGTAGCACCAGTCAAATGCCCTGTCTCCACCCATATCCGTCCGCCATGGGCCTCGACGATTTCCTTCGATACCGCAAGTCCCAAACCTGTCGATGGTTTTGCGAGGCTGACCCCCTCGACGAAAATGCGGTCGATGTCTTCTGGTGGAACACCTGGTCCCTCGTCAGAGACTGAAAAAATCATCACTGCATGTCCGTCGTTAATTCGGGATTTAGCTGTTGTCGAAATCCGACCCCCTTCAGGGCTAAAGCGAATCGCATTGGAGAGGAGGTTTACCAGCACTCGGATGATGCGGGTGCCATCCACCATGATCGAAGGAAGAGCATGCATTTCACTGATCTCGATGCGGAGACGTTTTTGTTCCGCGAGCGGAACAGTTTGATCGACTGCCGACGTAACCAGATCCAATGGTAAAGATTCTGCCAGCCGGAGTTGCCCTTCGCCGACAGAGCTCGTTTCAATCAGCGATTCAATAATTTTCGAGAGAGCCGTCGCGTTTTTTGCGGCAATTTCGAGCCCTCGTTTCACCTCTTCGGGGCGGCTGGCTTGCTGTGCGGTCGAGATAGCCAGGGTCAGCGCGCTCAACGGCGTGCGCATATCATGGGCTATTTTTCTTACCTCCATATTCTTTGAAGAGCGGTATAGTAGCAGCAAAGGGCGGAAAAACAATCGAACGAACCAAAATGGCGCAGAGCAGCAACGCCATGGCATCCGTCACGGGGACCAGGAACTTTAGGGGTTGCTTCAGACAAGACCGTTCGTTTGTTTGAGGACGTGCAGAAGTACTGGGAGACCATCGTAGAAAAGCTGAAAGCGGATGGCTGGGACATCCGTTGGGTGGAAGCCATGCACGATGCCGAACCGGGTTGGACGGCAACGGCCATTCGCGGCAAGGAACGGCATTCCACTCATGCCAACGACATCACCTTGGCTTTTCAAGAGTTGGAATCCAGTTGCTCGCCTCCAGGGAAATCGGAAAAGCGCGCTACGGATCGACGAATTTCCGTGGTAGGCGAAGTTCCCCGAGACCGGCTTTCAGGACTTTCAGGATCAAAGCCAATTCTGTAGCGGCAATGATGCGGTCGCCCGCTTCTAGGCTGGAATAGGTGGAGTGTCCCACGTCCCAGCCAAGTACACCGAGCTGAGCAATGACTTCCGTCGCAGTCATTTTCTTGGCCAGACGCAATTTTTTGAGCTGCGGGCCGAAGATGTTCTTGGTTTCTGTTTTAGGACTTACTCTGCCGGGCACGCCCCATTCATAGCCGTCCTCGATGGAAATGTTTTCTGACTAGTCAGAAAATCTGCGTCGCGCTATTGTGCGCTACGCACCTGCATTTCCAAGAATCAGAGGAGTTGCTGACATGACAAATATTCCGATCACGGCCAGGTCTGGGGATTTTCGAGATCTCGACATTTTGGTAGTGGACGACGAAAATTTCTTCCGAGATGACATCCGAAACACGCTCCGAGACCTCGGGTGCAGGCACGTCCGGTTGGCGGATCGTGGAATTCGAGCTTTGACGGAAGTCTGCCATCACCACCCAGATTTCATTCTATTGTACGTGATCATGCCTGGCATGGACGGTTTGACGGCTTCAACCATCATCCGGGACTATGAGGCAGATGTGGGATACCGGGCATACATGGCGGGCCTCTCCAATGGGAAAGTCGATTGGCGGGATTATTGCATCGAGGCGGGAATGGACGTCTGCCTCATAAAACCGGTGTGTCGCTGGAATCTGGAACAGCTCTTGGAAAATCTCGTTGTTGACTCGGCCAGTTCCGATGCCCACCAATCCAAAAAGAACTCCCCTCCGAACCCCTGATTACGACTCCCTCATGACAATCCCGCCCACGCCAAGCAAACTTCGCATCATCTACGCCGAGGACAGTCCGACCGAACGGGAAATGTTGGTTCG
>JAFKMU010000055.1 GCA_017305195.1 Verrucomicrobiota bacterium
CGATGGACCATCGAGAGAACCATCGGATGGCTTCAGAACTACCGCCGCCTTTGCATCCGCTGGGAAAAATCCACCGCCATGTTCCAAGGCTTTGTTCATCTCACCTGCTCCATCCTCCTCATAAAAACGGTTTTGGGATAGCCTCTATTGTTACGCGAGGCCGTATCACGAGTATCTCGGGTTTTCCGCTGGCCAGGATTTTGAAACGAAGATCATGGTGAAGCCGGATGCGGCGAAGCTTTTGAGAAAGGCGTTGTCCTCTCCGAAGTGGCAGCCCGAGGTCCTGGCGATCAGTGGCGTGACGGACTGCTACCAGCCGGTGGAGCGCAAGCTGGAGATCACCCGGCAGTGTCTTGAGGTTCTGGCGGAGTTTCGCAATCCCTGCGTGATCGTGACGAAGAATCATCTCGTCACCCGCGACATTGACCATCTCCGTGAACTGGCGGCGCTTCAGGCGGCGATGGTGTTCATTTCAGTGACAACTCTCGATACCGATCTGGCGGCGGCGCTGGAGCCGAGGGCGGCGACGCCGGCCTTCCGGCTCGATGCGATCCGGCAGCTCGCGGAAGCGGGAATACCTGTGGGCGTATTGACAGCGCCCGTCATTCCCGGCCTGAACGAGCATGAGATCCCGGCGATCCTGAAAGCAGCCAGGGAAGCCGGGGCGGGGACGGCTGGCTACTCGGTGATCCGGCTGCCCTATGGCGTGAAGGATGTCTTTGCCGCCTGGCTGGAGACGCATCGCCCGGGGTCGCGGGAAAAGATCCTCGACCGCATTCGCGACATGCGTGGCGGTCAGCTCAACCGCAGCGATTTCGCCACGCGCATGAGAGGCGAGGGGATCTGGGCGGAGCAGATCCGCCAGCTTTTTCGCACAGCCCGGCAGCGCGAGGGTTTGGAGGGTCGGCGGATTGAACTGTCCGTCGACCATTTCCGCCGTCCGGGCGGTGAGCAGTTACGGCTTCTTTGAAACCGGCTCGGCCATGACCGGAGCCTCGTAGGCGATGGTCACGGGAGTGCCGATCTTCACGAGCTCAAAGAGCTGCTTGGCCGTATCGTCCTTCAGGCGCACACAGCCATGCGAGGCGGCATGGCCCGGCACATAGCCGACATGGAGCCCCACGCCGCCATCGGTGAGGCGCATCCAGTAGGGCATCGTGGCCCCGACAAATTGCGCGCCTTCTGGCACAGGGTTGACGCGGCTGTCCGCGTCCTCGACCAGCACGACACCAGTGGCGTCGAAAATCTTGCCGTAGAGGTTGGAGTGATAATCCTTCTCCTTTGCGCGAATCGTGAAGCTGCCGGTCGGGGTCGGATGCGATTTCTTGCCCGTGGCCACCGGGAAGTCCATGGCGAGAGCACCGCGCACCAGAAGGTAGCCGCGCTGTTCCTTGATCGAGATTTCGATCGCGACATTTTCCGGAGTGGCCTTCTCCAGCAAAGCCTTGTTGCGGTATGTGCTCCGCTTCCATGCACCCAGGGAGCGGAAAATGGCGTGCTCGGTCTTGGCCGACGCCTGCAGCGCCTTGTCCTCGCGGGAGACCTTTTTCTGAGCAGGGCTTTCCATCGTGGCGCAGCCGGAGAGAGCGAGAGCGAAAGCGCCAAGGAGGAGGCCGGAAATGCGACCGAGGGAGATTGTCTTCATAGGGAAGAGGCGCGCACGATACGCTGATTGCGGGGCGGATTTCAACTGGTTCCCGCTTTGTCAGATTTCGCCGGGCTGTCTGGAGGCTGAGCCGGGTACGATCCATCGTATTTTCGCCATCCGCAACCCGGATAAACTTGTGGCTTTTTGCAGGAATTAATAGCCTCCTTCGTGTCTCCATGAATCTCACGCCGATCGTGTGTGCGGCCATGCTGGCCGTAATCCTGGGCAGCTTTGCGCAAGGCTCGGAAGTGGAGTTTTACCGAGCGAATGGGTACAAGCTACAGCCGATTCCCCAAGAGTGGCTCCCGGCGGATTCCGGTGGATCGATCCGGGATCTCCGCGAGGTCGCGGCGACTTTCTGGCCCAGCGGTAATATCCCTGGCGATTTTACCATTAAGGGGTTCATAGCGCGTTACGGAATGCCGGATCAGTATTGGACGCGAGCGTCCGGGAAGCGCGATTGGGATTATCTGGTTTATAACCGCTCGGATGGAACCATCGTGATGTACGTCCCCAAGCCGCCAGGAACGAATTTTGGAGCGGTGGCGATCTGGGATCGGACCGGCAGGCTGCTCAATCTGATCAAGTAGGCCGAGGCTTCACATCTCGGGGAATGCTTGTGTTCCAGCCGCCTTTTTCCCCGATTTATCTACCATATATAGCGGTAGGCAGAACTAGAGGAGGGACCGACCGTCGGAAACTGGTTGCTGCGGGGCAGACCGCCTCGCGGAAATCCCTACCAGCTCCGTCGCGAAAAAGCGATCTGTTCTCGATTTCCAGTTGTCAAAACGGGGGTCTGTGAAATTATCTAGGTTTGTCGTCGTCGCGGTCACCCAGGGGGCTGGACGGATACGACGCGCACATCGAACAACACCCAACACCTGCTTTAGCATGCCAAAAACTGAAGTTCGCTCAACTGATTACGCCAACGCCCCCATCAACGAAAACCTTTCGACTGAGGAACGCGTCAAGTTGTTGCGAGAGATGATGCGCATTCGTCGCTTCGAGCAGGTGGCGCTCAAGTTTTACAACGCTGGCAAGATGGGTGGCTTCCTGCACCTCTATATCGGCCAGGAGTCCATCGCCGTCGGCACCGTCTCCCTCATGGGCGACAACGACCATGTCATCACCGCCTACCGCGATCACGGTCACGCTCTCGCCGTTGGCATGGGCATGAACGAGTGCATGGCCGAGCTTTACGGCAAGGCCACCGGCTGCTCGAAGGGCAAGGGCGGTTCCATGCACTATTTCGCGCCGGATAAGAACTACTGGGGCGGCCACGGCATCGTCGCCGGCCAGACCCCGCTCGGTCTCGGTCTCGCCTACGGCATCAAGTACAAGGGACTCAAAGGCGCTGCCCTCTGCTTCCTCGGAGACGGCGCGGTCAACCAGGGCGTCGTTTACGAGAGCCTGAACATGGCCTCCCTCTTTGACCTCCCGGTCATCTATGTCATCGAGAACAACAAGTACTCGATGGGTACGAGCCTGGAGCGCTCCTCTGTCGTCGACAAGTGCCTCGCGCAGCGCGCCGAGGCCTTCAAGGTCGACTGGGCCCTCGCCAATGGCGAAGACGTTTACGAGGTCCGCGCGGTCACGCAGCAGGCTCTTGAGCGTGCCTACGAGAAGTCCCGCCCGACCGTCATCGAATTCCAGACCTACCGCTACTACGGCCACTCGGTCGCCGACGCCAAGCACAAGGGCGGCTACCGCAAGGAGGAGGAGATCGAGCGTTACAAGAAGCAGCACGACCCGATCGTGATCTTCAAAAACCGCCTCCTCGCCGAGAAAGCCATCACGGAGGAGCAGTTCGAGGCGATCGAGGCCGAGATCAAGGCCGAGGCCGACGAGTCCGCCCGCTTCGCCGAGGAGAGCCCGTACCCGACGGTGGAATCCATTTACGACGACGTCTACTTCGAGGTCGACCGCCAGACCGAGGCCGGCCGCACGGGTCGTTTCTTCTTCAACAACTAAGGTCCCCTCGGTACCGACTGATCAACCGATTTACTGCGCATCACGTATGGCACTGATTGAATATCGCGACGCCCTGAACCAAGCCTTCGCCGAGGAGATCGAGCGAGATCCCAATGTCGTCCTCATCGGCGAGGAAGTCGCCCAGTACGACGGGGCCTACAAGGTCACCCGCGGCCTTTGGAAGAAATATGGCGACAAGCGCGTGATGGATACTCCCATCAGCGAGGCCGCCTTCATCGGCATGGGCGTGGGAGCTTCCATGCTCGGCCTGCGTCCCGTGATCGAGCTCATGTTCTGGAGCTTTGCCACGGTCGCCTACGACCAGATCATCAACAACGCCGGCCAGATCCGCTATATGAGCGGAGGCCTGATCAACTGCCCGATCGTCATTCGCGGTCCGGCCAACGGCGGCACCAACGTCGGCGCCACCCACTCGCACACTCCGGAGAACTGGCTCGGCGCCATCCCGGGTCTGAAGGTGGTTTCCGCCGCGACACCTTACGACGCGAAGGGCCTGATGAAGGCCGCCATCCGCGACAACGACCCCGTTATGTTCATGGAGAATACCCTTCTCTATGGCAATCGTGGCGAGGTGCCCGAGGAGGAATACATCATTCCGCTCGGCGTCGCTGACCTGAAGCGCGAGGGCTCCGATGTTTCGCTCATCGCCCACGGTCGCGCCGTGCTCACCGCTCTCAAGGCGGCGGAGATTCTGGCCTCGGAGCACAACATCCAGGCCGACGTGCTCGACCTGCGCTCGATCCGACCGCTCGACGAAGAGGCGATTCTCAAGACCGTTCGCAAGACGCATCGCGCCGTGCTGGTCGACGAGAACAAGCCCTTCTGCGGCGTCTCGGCCCAGATTTCCGCGACGATCATGGAACAGGCGTTCGACGACCTCGATGCTCCCGTGGCCCGCGTGTGTTCACTCGACGCCCCGGCGATCTACTCGCCAGCGGTCGAGCCTCTGCAACTGCCCACGCCCGAGCGCGTGATCGAGAAGGTCCTGAAGCTCGCCTAATGTTTCCGTTTTTTATCTGCTGACATGCCCAATGTAACCATGCCCAAGCTCAGCGACACGATGACCGAAGGGACCATCACTCGCTGGCGCAAGAAGAAAGGCGACACCGTCGAGATGGGGGATATCCTCGCCGAAGTCGAAACCGACAAAGCCACCATGGAAATGGAGGCCTTCGACGATGGCGTGCTCCACGAGATCTATGTCCCGGATGGCGGCAAGGCCAAGGTGGGCGACCCGGTGGCTTTGGTCCTCGCCGAGGGAGAGACGCCGGAATCCGCCGGTCAGACTCCGGCTGCCAAGAGCGACCTTACCACTTCCGGCAGCAAGGAAGCTGCTCCGGCCGCCGCTCCGGCAGCGAAGGCAGCGCCCGCGGCAGACGATTCCGATTCGCGTGTGAAGGCCTCGCCTCTCGCCCGCAAGATCGCCAAGGAAAAGGGCATCTCGCTCGGCTCCGTGAAAGGCAGCGGCCCGGGCGGTCGCATCGTCGTCAAGGACCTTGAGGGTGGCTCGACGGCTCCTGCAGCAGCAGCAGCTCCGGCGCCCGCCGCCGCTCCGGCCATCCAGGCCACGGCCCCAGGCGCTTCCGACACGAAGGTGCCGCTCAGCGGCATGCGTCGCACGATTGCCGAGCGTCTCGTCGCGAGCAAGCAGCAGAACCCCCACTTCTATCTCTCCGTCGAGGTCGACGCGGGTCCGCTGATGAAGCTCCGCACGGATCTCAACAAGGCCAACGAAGCCGCCGGTCAGCCGAAGCTCACCGTCAACGACTTCGTCCTGCTCGCCATTTCCCGCTCCGCGGCAGCGCATCCGTATGTCAACGCCTCCTGGGGCGGCGACTCGATCATCCAGTACGCGAGCGTCAATATCTCGGTCGCCGTGGCGGTCGATGACGGTCTCGTCACGCCGGTCATTCGCAACGCGGCCAAGCTCTCCCTCAAGGAGATCAGCGCCTCGGTGAAGGACCTCGCGACCCGCGCCCGCACCAAGAAACTCAAGCCCGAGGAATACCAGGGCGGCACCATCACGGTTTCGAACCTTGGCGCTTATGGCGTCGAGCAGTTCTACGCGATCGTCAACCCGCCGCAGGCCGCCATCGTCGCGGTCGGCGCCATCGTCAAGAAGCCGGTGGTCAACGCGAAGGATGAGATCGTGGTCGGCCAGCGCATGGTGGTCTCGCTCAGCGGCGACCATCGTGTCGTCGACGGCGCGGTCGGGGCGGAGTTCCTCTCCACCCTGCGCAAGCTGATCGAGAATCCGGCGCTCATGCTGTTCTAGGCACCGGCTCGCAAAAGCTAACAAAAATCTCAAGGGCGGCTGCCGATACCTAGGCAGCCGCCCTTTTGTTTTCCTTGATAGAGCGGGATCTTATGAGAGGCGACGGTTCCGAGATATAAATACCGATCCCATTAGGATCGCGAACCATGAACAGAGTCTCTCCAGCGGTCGTGAGTGGACCGGTTTCTATGGCTACACCGGCCGCTCGAAAGCGCTCCAGGTCGCCACTCACATCATCTGTGCTGAAGGTGAGGTAGACTCCCTCGCCTCGGAAGGGCAGCAACGAGATTACATGTTTCGGTCGTGAACCAGGCCGAACAAAGCACAGCGTTCGAATGCCCCGCGGAGATTTCAAAACCAGCCCGTCAGATTCCTCGACCTGAATGCTGTAGTGAAAGAAGGTCAGATAAAAACTCTTGGTTTCTTCCAACCTTTCCGAGATGAAGCCGATGAATTCAAGGTTGGCGGGCGCTGGTGCACTGTTTTCCCGCTCGCGCTTGAATGTCGTCCACGACGAAAAGCCCTGGCTCCGTGCGATGATCAACTGCGCATCTGTCAGGGTAAAAATCCGACCGTCGCCCGAAGACGATCCTTCCGGATGAAAGTGACGGAACTCCGATAGTGCGTATTCCTCCCCGGCTCTCAGGGCGCGATGAAGCGCGCGGGCACGATTGCGATGATAAGCGAGATTTGGAGCAACGGAATAAACGGCTGCATTTTTCTCATGCATGGTGAAAAGGCTCCCCGGCCTGCTTACGGAGTATGATTTAGGTTATATAAGTCAGACGGGCGATGCCCTTTCCGCAGGCCGGATGTTCTCTGAATGAACGAGGCTGACATAGTTCATAGCTGAGGACTTTGTCAAGAGAATGGGTGGGACTTCCTAGCAGGCTAATGCACCAAGGCGGAGCGGTCGGCTACCCAGGTGGAGATATCGCGCAGGACGGTGTCTTTTTCCCAATCATTCCAGAGGAGGTGGTAGGCGTCCGGGTAGTGGAGGTGCTGTTTGTCCGGGGAAGGGATCAGGTCATACCAGCGGGCGATCTGCTCGGGGCGGATGAAGACATCCTGGCCGGCGGAGAGCACGAGGGTGGGCACGGTGATGCCGGAGGCGAGTAGCGGGGTGGAATCCATCAAGCGGCTGAAGGCGCTGAGAAAGCCGATGCTGAAAACCGGGATGTAGTGTGACGAGGCGCGAATGCGGGCGATGTGCTCCTCGTCGCGGGTGACGGGGATGGGTTTGGACTTGCCGGTGACGAAGAGGCCGGGATGGAGTCGCAGATTGGGAGCGAGACGGGCGGCGAATCGCACCAAGGCGCGGAGCGGTGGCGGGGTGGGCTTTTTCAGCTCCACCACCGGAACGGAAAGGATGGCGCCCGCGATGCCGGGACCGATGGCCTTGCGGTGGAGGAGATGGGAGAGGATGAGCGAGCCCATGCTTTCGCCGCACCAGAAGAGAGGGCTGCCCGCCTGGCGGGATCGGACGAAATCGCCGAAGGCCACGATGTCCAGCTCCAGGGCGGCGAGGTCAAAAAACGCCCCGCGCCGCCGGGTGACGGGATCGTGGCCCTGCCCCCGCAGATTCAGGGCGTAGACGGAGAGACCCTGCTGGGAAAGGTGCCGGGCGAGGGTGTCGAAGTCCGAGGCTGCGCCGCCGAGGCCGTGGATGCAGATGACGGTGCCGCGGTCGCTTCCGACAGGCTGCCAGTGATGGCAGGGAAAGGTGACGCCATCGGGAGCGGTCCATGGAAATTCCATAAAGGGAGTTTCGGATTGCTTTTCCCATAGCGCCACCCGCATTTTTCAAGAAATGCGAAAACTTCTCACCGCCCTAGCTCTCGTCCTCGCAGTCACGCCGGTTTTTGCCGGGCGCCTCGACATCGCCGTCATCCAGTTTGGAAGCGAACGGACTCCGGAAGAACTCGCCGCCGCGCTTTCTCGCACGAACCTCAGCGAGATCACCAACTCGGATCGTACCATCACGAGCGAGAATGAGCTGAAGGCCGGCAACGTGCTCTTTGCCCAGTCCTTTGTCGCCTCGCCCGGAGCGGGCTTTGCCACCTCGACCCGCCTGGGCAACCAGCGCGCCGATGTCAAGGGTCAGCTCGGCTCCGGCCGGGTATCGGTCAACATCGACATCATCGAAGGCGTGAAGCTCGGCCTGCGCAACTACGCGACGTCGAACTACAATGGCTCCGGCCCGGTCTCGAGCGCGCCTCAGATCATCAGCATGAAGCAGACCCGCATCAAGGGGCCGCAGGTGGAGAAGGGCCAGACCAAGATGCGCACGCTGTATCTCACGACGATCCTCGTGGCGCAGTACCAGCCGTAAGCTGCGCGGAGAGACATTTCACGGGCGGGGCGGCACGCTCCGCCCGATCCTTGCCAAGCCAGGGGCCTGGGCGTTTGCCAGGCCCTTTTCCTTTTACTCCAGGGCGGTCAGCTTTTCGTCCTCCTCGACGAGCTGCTGCCAGTGTTTCTTGTAATCCGGCTCATAGCGCTGGTCCTGAAAGTCGACCATGCGTTCGCGGTGGGCTGTGATGATCTCGATGCGGGGCTGCATTTCCTCCCAGACCTCGCGCAGCAGCCGCAGCGCGCCCGCTTCCCGGTCCCAGAGCACGGCGTAGGAGTCGATGAACTCCCCGGCATAGTTCGGCTCGGCGCGATCGTTGGGATGCCAGATCGCTCGGTTCGGCTCCGTGAGCTCCAGCAGCATCGGCGCGATGTAGATGTTCTTCAGGATGGCCTCCTGATACCGTCGCTTGGCCTCGGCCTCGTGGCCGTCCTGGAACAGGCTGAACGCCCAGCCGAAGAGGAACGACGGTTCGCCGTAGTCGCGGGCATAGGTTTGCTCGTAGCGCTCGAAGAAGTCGGCGGCGGCCTCCTGCTCCTCCGCCAGCAGATGGAGGAGGGGGATAAAGAAGCGCACGCCCTGGTTGTCGCGAGGATTCAGCTCCAGCAGATCCTCGAACTGGTCGGCGGCCTGGGCGTGCTGCCCCTGGTGCCAGAGCGTCATGGCCCGGCCATAGATCGCGCGCAGGAGCGGGCGGGTCGAGCGGTCGATCCACCACGCGGTGGTCCGGTCGCGCCAGCGCGGCATCTCGCGGGAGATCACTTCGTCGTAGGCGGTGAGGCAGGCCTTCCAGTTGCCGTTCTGAAACTCCACGTCGGCCAGCTCCACGCGAGCGCTGGAGCAGTCGGCGTCGCGATCCAGCGCGGTGCGCAGCAGGGCCAGCTTCTTGCGGGTCGAGCGGGTGCGCAGCGCGGTATTGACAAGTCCTCGTGCGACGTCCTTGCGCTTTGGCTCGCTCTTGGCGTCGCCGCTGAAGCGCAGCACCACGGACTGGGCCAGGGCGTGCAGTTCGTCGGGACCACTGCGGTCAAATTTCTGAAAGCGAATCTCGACGCGGTTTTCCTGGGCAAAGACGGTCCAGGCTTCGTCGTCCCACTCCTCGCTCACACCGACGGCCAGCCGGTCGGGAGCACCGAACTTGTCGAAAAGCTTCAGGAGGTAATTCTCCACGCGGAGCTGGTCGAGCTCCTCGAGCACCTCCGGGGCGGAGAGCGGCGCGCCGCTGCTGTCGCTCACGATGAGCAGGGTCGGGAGAAAGTAGTCGCCATTGGCCGGCACCGGCTCCTCGAGATCGAGCCAGTAGACGAACCAGGTGGTCTTGGAGGATTTGAGCGGCTGGATCATTCGAGGCTCCACTTCACTTCCACGCGCTGGCGGCGGGCGAAACGGTCGTCGTAAAACAGTTCGCCATGCTGCGCCCCGTATTCATGGACCATCTTGGTCACCTTGACGTCGAAGCAGCAGTATTCCGCGATTTCCATGATCTTCCCCTCGCGCCACCAGCGGATGGCGTCAAGTCCCTCCGCCACTTTTCCCACGCCGAGCGTTCCCTGGGCCACGTCCTCGAGCTTCATGCGATGACCCGCGACCTTCTCGATATCGAGCAGCAGGTCGAGGGTCGGGAGTTGATGGACGAGGTCGAGGATCGTGTAGGCCATCAGCACATGGTAGTCGAAGTTCAAGATATTGTACCCCACGACGAGGTCGGCCCGCTGGAGGCGAGCCACGAGGTCGCCCGCGCGTTTCTCGGAGAAAATCTCGTACGCCTGGTCCTTCGAGCTGTAGGTCACCCCGAGGGACATGCCCATGAGGTCCTTTTTGTCCCAGCCGCCGACGTCATTGGCGGTGCGCTGGGTTTCGAGATCGAAGTAGACGATGTCCATGAGAACCGCCGAGCATGTGAAAAATCCGGCGGCATTTCAACCGGCGATGCGGGAGTTATTTCTTCAGGAACTCCCAGACGCCGTCCCACTCGGGGGCGGGCGGATTGCGGAGAAAGTCCTCGCACCGCTGACGGTAGCACTCGGCCAGCGCCGGTGCGACGAAAGGATCGCGCGCCAGCTCGGAAAACTCCCGCATGGCGGCGGCAAACTGCTGGTCGACGTAAAGCACGCGGGCGGCGTCGAAGCGCTTGGCCCATTCGGCAGCGTTCTCGGCCCGGCTGGGGTGCCAGAGGGTGGAGTGGCCCTTGCGGCCCTTCACCCGGACGACATCGACGAGGATGAGGGGGCAGAGCCCCTGCACGTGGGCGGCCACCCGCTCATCGAGCAGGATGTCGCAGCCGTAGATGCGGGTAAGGGCCTCGATGCGCGAGGCGAGATTCACGGTGTCGCCGATCACGGTCGGGTCCATCTTTTCCCGCGAGCCGATATTGCCGAAAACGGCGGGCCCCAGGCAGATGCCGGTGCCGGATTCCCAGGTGCTCACGCCATGGATGGCACGGCGGGAGTTCATCTCGCGCAGGCGGTCTTTCATCTCCAGGGCGGCCTGCACGGCCTGTTTGGACATGGACTCGGGGTCCTCCGGGCGCAGGCCGCCCCAGCTGGCGAGGAGGGCGTCGCCCATGAATTTATCGAGCGTGCCGCGCTGGGCGAAGATCACCGACGTCATCTCGGTGAAGTACTCATTGAGCAGCGCCACCATCTCGGCGGGTTCCATACTTTCCGCCTCGGAGGTGAAGCCCTTCAGGTCGCAGAAGAGCGCCACGATTTCGCGACGCTGGCCGCCGAGGTCATGGAGGTAGGAGTCCGGGTTGTCCACGATCTCGCGGACCACATCGCGGGAGACGTAGCGGTCGAGCGTGCTACGCAGCCGAACGCGCTCCCGCCGCTCCATGGCGACATCCACCGCCAGCGCGCCGAAGCCACAGAGGAAGAGAGTCACCAGCGGATGAACCGCGGGGAGGAATAATCCCTTGGTCACAAAGGCCAGCCAGAAGGCGAACCCTGTCAGACCCACTAGGACAAGCCATCCGATCAGGAAACTCCACGTCCTGCGGCGCAGCACCGCGAGGAGAAAGACCAGAAATCCGCTGAGCGGGACGCTGAGCACGGTGAAGAGCTGCGGAGCGGAGTGATACCAGCCATCGCGCAGGATGGCAGAAATAATATTGAGGTGAACATCCGGCCCCGACATGGAACCGAGCGGGGTGACCTGAAAATCCTGCAAGCGCCCGGCGGTGGCTCCGATCAGAACCACCTTGTCCTTGAACACAGCGCCATTCTTTAGCGTGGTCTGCCATAGAGCTGGAACAAGGACCTCGTAGAGAGAAAAACGAGTGATCGAGTCCTTTTTGAGATAGGAAAACCGCATGCGCTCGGCTTGCGGGGGCTGGGGGAGAGTCTTTCCAGCGACGCTCGCGGCCAGGGTGCTCAGGGCTGGCAGCGGTGTTTCGGAGCCGTATCCCTTGGCGGGAATCTTGAACGTCGTCAGCGTGGCATAGGGATAAAAGTTTCGAATGACGGCATCCCGGGCAGACTCGAGCGTGACGTATCCCACCAGGCCGCCCGCCGACTCGGCCAGCTCAGGCAGAGGGGGCACGTAAACTCCGACGGGACCTTTCGGAGTAACATTGACATCAAAATTGCTGCCGAGGACAACGCGACCCCGCCACTTCTGCAAAATGGTGGCCAGTTCCTCATCCCCTTCGCGGGGCTTGGGTACGACTACGTCGACCACAACAACCTTCGCTCCAGCGTTCAGGATCCGGTCGAGCACTTCCGCGTAAACGGCGCGGGAGAAGGGGAACCCTTTCTGGATGAGCTGCAGCGATTGGGAGGCCTGGATCTCCTCGGGTTCGATCATATCCAGGGTGAGCGTGGGCTCGTCGAGCGCCAGCAAGACCATTCTGTCATCGACGACAGTCGCCGCATCGCGAGTCAGGATATCCTGCAGACGCAGCTCCGTATCGATGAGGTAGGGACTATGCGCGCTAAACGTCCATACGGCCGTCACACCTATAAAAACCACGATCGCCTGCCAGATAATCCGCCGCGCTTTCAATCGCCACATCGTCTCTGAGAAATACCCGCCGCGATGGCATACGCGCAAGCCCGCCCCTTTCTTCGAATTTCCATTGACCAATTCCGCAACGTTTCATACATACCTACTGGTTGGTATGGAAAATGCATGCACAGAATCAAGGATTCGGACCCGTCGCCCGGGGCTTCCTGCCGGACTTGCGCGGGCGCACGGCCAGCTTGAGCTCCTGGCGGAGTGCGACGCCGTGGATCTCGGCTGGGCCCTGGAAATGGCCGATCTTTTGCGCGATGCGCGGGAGGAAACTCCTCCCCGCGTAAACTTCGATCCGCACGATCTGGCCTGGATTTTCCAAAGCATCTGGCAAAGCGCCCGCCTGCTTTCCCGCACCCGCAACAGCCCGAGCCTCGTGCGGCGCAATATTGACGAGATGCACGCCTATCTCGATGGCCTCTGGTCGTCCGAATCCTTTTCCTCACACCAACTCCACACCAGCCCATGATCATCAAAATCCTCGTCGCCGTCGCCGCGGCGCTTGGCATCCTCGCCGCCTACATCGCGTCGCGTCCGTCCACCTTCCGCATGGAGCGCAGCGCCGTATTGCCTGTACCCCCGGAGAAGGTTTTTCCGCTCATCAACGACCTCCGTCTCTGGGAGGGCTGGTCGCCGTGGGCGAAGCTCGACCCGGAGCAGAAGCTCACCTATTCCGGTCCATCGGCGGGTATTGGCGCATCCGTCGCCTGGGAGGGCAACAGCAAGGTCGGCGCGGGACGCATGACCATCCTCGAGAGCAAGCCCAATGAACTCGTGCGGATCAAGCTGGAGTTTTTCAAACCCTTCAAGGGCCTGAGCACGGCGGATTTCACCCTAACGCCCGAGGTCGGCGGCACCCGCGTGACGTGGTCCATGTACGGACCGCAGACCTACATCGGCAAGGCCATGAGCTGCATCGTGGATTGCGACAAGATGATGGGCGGCACCTTTGAGGAGGGCCTTTCCAACCTCGCCGCCGCCGCCCAGCGCGCACCCCTTCCCCAGTAACAAATGACACCCAACCCATACTCCACACATCATGAGCACTGACACCGACTCCCCCTGCCCCATGTCCACCAAGCCCCAGGCCGAGCACGAATGGCTGAACAAATTTGTCGGCGAATGGACCTTTGAAGGCGAATGCCAGATGGGCCCTGACCAGCCGCCGATGACCTTCAGCGGCACCGAAGGCGCCCGCCTGCTCGGCGGCCTCTGGGTTCAGGCCGAGGCCAAAGGCACCATGCCGGGCGGCGGTGTATCGACCTCGCTTTTCGCCGTCACCTTCGATCCCGTCAAGGGCGCGTACGTTGGCACCTTCGTCGCCTCGGTCTCCGCGTTCCTCTGGGTCTACGAGGGCCAGGTTGACGAGACTGGCACGAAGCTCATCCTGAACACCACCGGCCCCGACATGAGCGGCTCCGGCGGCACGGCGAGCTATCGCGACATCACCGAGTTCACCCCGGACGGCCTGCGCATCCTCACCTCCGAGGTGCAGGGCGCCGACGGCGGCTGGACCCAGCTCGTCCGCATGACCTTCACGCGCAAGGCGTAGTTACGTAAGACGAGTCAATACACGCCTCGCGGGCACTCCGATGCTCGCGGGGCGTTATTGCAGCGGGAGAAAATTGTATTTTCCTCCGGTGCCAATGAGGTCCATCCTTTGGCACTGGCGCGGCTGGAGGATCGCCCCGTCACCATCTTTGCGGAAGACGACGAAGCCGGGAGTTCGAAAGGGCGAATCGCCCAGGGCACTCGCCTTCGGACCGAGCCAGTTTTTCGTGGCGAGGAGGAGCGTGGTGTCCGGGTCGAAGTCGCCGACCGCGTAAACGGTGAAGACATTGGTCGACCTGTTGGATTGCGGGCTTTTGAGCAGCTTGGCGAGGTCTTCCTGCGAAAGATAGCCCTTGCTGACAAGCAGGTTGGTCCACTCGGCGAACTTGAGAGGCTGACCGTTGGTGCAGGTCCAGCGGATGCTGGGAGGTGTATTGGCTGTTTCGGAATCCAGCGTCATCATCTGCGTGGCGAGTTGAAGCTGCCTCATGTTGGAGAGGACCTGGATGAGCTGGCCGGAGATGGGTCGATCAGTAATGACAGGAGTAGCTAAAAAGAGCAGCACCCCAATCAAAAACACCACAATAAGGAGTTCTCGAAATGCAAAAGCCGTATCATTCGGCTTGTGGACAGCTTTCATTGCAGCGGCAGATAGTTGAACTTCCCGCCGGAGCCAATGAGGTCGGCTCTCTGGCATTGGCTGTTTCGCAGAATGGCTCCAGAGCCCTCTTTGCGGAATACGGCAAAACCTCGCGTTTCGTAGGGGGCGCCGCTGAGGGATTTTGCATCCAGGCCATGCCAGTTCTTTGTGGCGAAGAGGAGGGTCGTACCCGCGTCGTTCTCGCATACGGCAAAGACGGTGATGGCGTTCGGAACGGCTTTGTGGCTGCCAAACCAGCCCCCGTTGTCGGCGAGGGTGGTGAGCTTGGCGAAATCCTGCGGTGTGAGGTAATTCCCTTCGATGAGAAGAGAGCGCCACTGCTCGTAGGTGAGGGGTTTTCCTTTGTACGAGGTCCAGTCTGAGCTGGGGGTGCCAGTGGTTACTCCATCGAGCACCATTTGCTGGGTCGCGAGATGAAGTTGTTTCATCTCGGATAATGCGGGGGCTGACCCGCAACCCACATGGATCGTCGGGATCGAAAGCGCACCGAGGGTCAGAAGAGTCGTCAAGAGAAGCAGGCCTACGAGCACCTGCGTTATCGAAAAGCCCCGGCAGGATAGCCGGGGATGATGAGAGCATGCCCGCCGCAAAAAACAAACCTCTCCCACACGCTGGTGCGGGAGAGGTTCACACATGGAAATGGGGGGCCGCGTCGAGCGGCGGTATGGTGTTACTTCAGGACGGCGGGCTGCTGGACGGTCTGCATGGCCGTCAGGCTGCGGGTGGTTTCCGGGCGGGAACGGTCCGTGAAGTGAATGGTAAGCAGGGCGGCAAAGGCAATAGCCAGGGCGATGCCGATATGAGTCTCGGTGCAACCGATGAGACGAAAGGAGCGGGAGTCTTGGGGATTGGTCATGGTTTGGGGGTGGAGGATGGGGGTCAGGCGCGTGGACGCGACGCAACCAGGCCGGAGGCGAGGAACACAACCATGGCGGAGGAGAGCGCGGGTTTCGGGCGCTTGGTGGGGGATGTGAATGCCTTGGGGGATGCTTTCACGGGAGGAGGAGTGTGCCATAGAAGTTGGTGTTTTCGCAATCAAAAATCACCTGCGGAGGCTTGACTTTTCCCGGAAATCCGGTGGGTTTGGGCCGCGTGAAGGTATCGCTCATAGCGGTGGGGATATTGCTCCTCGCAGGGACATGCAGCTGGGCCCAGGTCCAGCGGGCGGACAATGCTTCCCGGACCGCCGCCACCGTGCAACGGGTGGACGCGGCGACCGCCACGGCGAATGAGGGGCTTTCCTTTGATTCCCATTCGGAGGTGGATACCGATCTCGGCGAGCAGCTGCCGGTGAGCATGGTGCGTGGGGGGCTGGGGGCTTATGTCGTGGCCGATACCGGGCTCTTTTACACCTCGAACCCCACGCTGGCGAATGGCGGCGGGCGCGGGGATATGTATTTCCTCGCACGCGGCGGCGCGGGGATTCATCCCAACCTCGTCGATGGGCTTTACCTGGACGCGCATGTGACGCAGGAGGTTTTTCAATACGCCCAGTTTTCCTCGCTGAACTTCACCCGGTTCAATGCGGGCGGCGGTCTGGATTACGTCTTTCAGGATCTCGGGCAGCTCACGGTCTCCGTGCGCTACGAGTACGAGCGGTATCTCGACGGCGGCAATCTCGATGAGTTCTACGTCAACAATGCGGTCAATGTGCTGGTGACGAAGCAATTCCTCATCTCCGACACGCAGGCCATCCAGGTGGGCTGGCAGGGTTCCTGGTCGGTCTATGCGCAGCCCACGAGCGCCACGCGGAATTCCTATGACTTCTGGGTCGGCTGGCGCTGGCGCATCATCGAGCCGGTGGAGCTCCAGACTTACTATGTGGTCTCGCTTTTCCATTACCCCGATGACGACAACCGCGTCGATCTGACGCAAAACGTCGGTGGTTCGGTGAACTACTATCTGACGAAGTGGGCAAAGATTTCCGCCTCGGCGAACTTCGGCGGCAATGCGTCGACCGAGTCGTTCTATAACTACACCGTGGTAAACCTCGGCGGGACGCTGGGGCTCGACATCCGATTTTAGCCATGAATCCCCGGCAAAGCGTATTGGTACTGGCTTCCCTGGTCCTGGCGGGCAGCCTGCTGGCAGATCCCTTCCAGAAGGCGGAGGTGACGCGCGCGGTAAACACGGTTTCCCTGGTCGATAACGAGAAGGCGCGGCCAGCTTCCGTGGGCGACGTGGTGCTCGGCCAGACGTTCGTGCGCACGGGGGTGGATTCGCGCACGGAGTTGAAGTTTCCCGATCTCACCATCCTGCGCCTCGGGGCGAACTCGCTCTTCAGCTTCGAGGCGGGCAGCCGCAGCATGGAGCTCGACACTGGGACGCTGTTGTTTTCCTCGCCCAAGGGCGAGGGCGGCGGCCAGGTGCAGGCGGGCGCGGTGACGGCGGCCGTGACGGGTACGCAATTCCTTATCGCCCGGTTCAAGAACGGCGCGGTGAAGCTCGTCGTGCTGGAGGGGCGTGTCTGGCTCTCGGTGAAGAATAATCCCAAGAGCCGCCGGATGTTTGTCGCAGGGCAGCTGGTGACGATACCACCCGGGTCCTCCACGATTCCCCTGGGCACGACCATCGATCTCATGCGCCTGATTTCCACCAGCCGGTTGCTGGAGGCGGGTGGGTTCGGCCCGTTGCCGGGCCAGCGCCTCCTTCTGCGTATTGCCGATTCACAGCAGGGCAAGATCCGTCCGCTGCCGGACATGCTGAACCGGAACCAGCAGGCGGCCCAGATCACGCGCCGGATCATCGAGGCTGGCAAACCGCCGCAAGGGCCGCCCAAACCGGGGCCGACCCCGCCCAAACCGCCGCAGCCGATTCCCACTCCGGCTCCGCCGCCTCCACCGCCGAGACCAGTGCCGACGGTGCCGCCACCAACGCCGGGGCCGACTCTGTAATATCATCTTATTCCCGAATCGGCGGAGCGCTATCACGCTCCGCCGATTTCATTTGGGAGATGAGATATGCGCCTGCATGACATATGCACATATGCAAATATCTTGATGTTATTGGATAATTCGCCGAGATTGTCCCGATCAACGAAAACCGATAGGTAAAAACCATGAGGCACGAACTTTTGGACAGCAGGGCGAAATGGGTGGGTATCGTAGTATTGGCACTAGCCGCCGGCCTGTACCGGATTGCCTCGGGCATGTGGTGGACGGAGCTGCCGAATTTCTCACCCGCGATGGCGATGGCCTTTTGTTGCGGCATGGCGCTGCCAGGCGTGCTCGGGTTTGCCCTGCCGATCGCGATCCTTTTCGCGAGCGATCTGGTTCTGAATTTCCACTACCACATGCCGCTCGTGAGCATCAGTATGGTGGGCGTGTATGCCTGCTACCTCATCGCGGCTACCGCGGGCGGTTTCCTGCGCCGCTCCGGGTTTCTCGCCCTCGCGGGCGCGACTTTGGCGAACAGCCTCCTTTTCTACGTGGTGACGAATTCCCTCGCCTGGATCGGCAACGCGAACTACGCGCAGACTGCCGCTGGTTGGGCGCAGGCGCTGACGGTGGGCCAGCCGGGTTTCCCGCCGACGTGGGTGTTTTTCCGCAATTCGCTCCTCAGCGATGCGCTTTTCACGGTCCTCTTTGTGATCGTCGTGCTGCGTATGCAGCGCCCATCCACGGCTTTCCAGCCGGTGGCGGCCTGAGCTGTAACCCGTTTCTTTTCATTTCATGAGTCCTGTCGAAACCGAAATCCGCGACCTGCTGTCCCAACGCATCCTCATCCTCGATGGAGCGATGGGCACGATGGTGCAGCGTTACAAGCTGCAGGAGGCTGATTATCGCGGCGAGCGCTTCGCCGAGTGGCCCATCGATCTCAAGGGCAACAACGACCTGCTGGTATTGACCAAGCCCGAGGTCATCCGCGAGATTCACAGCCAGTACGTCGCCGCCGGGGCCGACATCATCGAGACGAATACCTTCAGCGACACGCGCATCGCCATGGCCGATTACGGCCTGGAGGATTACGTGCCGGAGCTGAACCGCGCCGCCGCCCGCCTCGCCCGCGAGGCCGCCGATGCCTGCACGGATCGCCGCGTCTTTGTCGCCGGAGCCATCGGGCCGCTCAATCGCACGCTGTCGATTTCGCGCGACGTGAACGATCCCGGCAAGCGCGAGGTGACCTTTACCCAGGTGGTCGAGAGCTACTACGAGCAGGTGGAAAATCTCGTCCTAGGCGGGGTCGACATCCTGCTGGTCGAGACGATCTTTGACACGCTCAATGCCAAGGCCGCGCTCTTTGCCATCGCGCAGTATTTCGAGAAGTCCGGCGCCTCGCTCCCCGTGATGGTCAGCGGCACGATCACCGACCTGAGCGGCCGCACGCTCACGGGCCAGACGGTCGAGGCGTTCCTGAATTCCGTATCGCATTTCCCGCTTCTCTCCATCGGCCTCAACTGCGCCCTCGGGCCGCAGGAGATGCGCCCATACATCGAGGAGCTGAGCAACAAGGCGCCGTTCTTTGTCAGCACGTATCCGAATGCCGGATTGCCCGACCCCCTGTCGCCGACCGGCTTCCCCGAGACGCCGGACACCCTCGCTCCGAAGCTGCGCGAGTGGGCCGAGGAAGGCTGGCTCAACATCATCGGCGGCTGCTGCGGCACGACGCCCGACCACATCCGCGCCATCGCGCAGATCGTCAAGGGCTACGCCCCGCGCGTCATTCCGCAGCGCACGCGCACGCTTCGCCTGAGCGGGCTGGAGGCCTTTGAGGCCCGGCCGGAGATTCCTTTCATCAACATCGGCGAGCGCACGAACGTCACGGGCTCGCCGCGGTTCGCCAAGCTCATCCTCGCGGACAACTACGACGAGGCTCTCGCCGTGGCCCGCCAGCAGGTCGAGGCCGGGGCGCAGGTGATCGACATCAACATGGACGAGGGCATGCTCGACGGCCCGGCGGCCATGACGCGCTTCCTCAATCTCATCGCCAGCGAGCCCGACATCTCGCGCGTGCCGATCATGATCGACTCGTCGAAGTGGGAGGTCATCGAGGCCGGGCTGCGCTGCATCCAGGGCAAGGGAATCGTCAATTCCATCTCGCTCAAGGCGGGCGAGGAGGAGTTCAAGCGGCAGGCGCGGCTCGTGCGCGACTACGGCGCGGCCGTCATCGTGATGGCCTTTGACGAAAGCGGACAGGCCGACAGCTTCCAGCGCAAGACGGAGATCTGCTCCCGCGCCTACCGCATCCTGACGGAGGAAGTGGGCTTCCCCGCCGAGGACATCATTTTCGACCCCAACGTGCTCACCGTCGCCACCGGCATCGAGGAGCACAATGAATACGCCAAGGCGTTCATCGACGCCACGCGCTGGATCAAGGAAAACCTGCCCTACGCCCGCGTGAGCGGCGGCATCAGCAATATTTCCTTCTCCTTCCGCGGCAACAATGCCGTGCGCGAGGCCATGCACAGCGCGTTCCTGTATCACGGCATCCGCGCCGGTCTCGACATGGGCATCGTCAATGCCGGCCAGCTCGGCGTATACGAGGAAATTCCCGCCGACCTGCTCGAGCTCATCGAGGACGTGCTGTTCAACCGCCGCCCCGACGCCACCGAGCGGCTCGTGGCCTTCGCCGAAGAGATCAAGAACAAGTCGGCTGGCAAGACGCGCGAAAGCACCGTCGACCTGTCCTGGCGCAACGAGTCCGTCGAGGAACGGCTCAAGCACGCCCTCATCAAGGGCATCGTGGATTTCATCGACGAGGACACCGAGGAGGCCCGCCTGAAATACGGCAAGCCGCTCACGGTGATCGAGGGTCCGCTCATGGACGGCATGAAGGTCGTCGGCGACCTCTTCGGAGCAGGCAAGATGTTCCTGCCGCAGGTCGTGAAAAGCGCCCGCGTGATGAAGAAGTCCGTGGCCTGGCTCATGCCGTACATGGAAGCCGAGCGTGCGGCCAACCCGAACGCCCGCGCCCAGGGCCGCATCCTCATGGCCACGGTGAAGGGCGACGTCCACGACATTGGCAAGAACATCGTCGGCGTCGTGCTCGCGTGTAACAATTACGACGTGATCGACCTCGGCGTGATGGTGCCGTGCGAGAAGATCTTGCAGACCGCCCGCGAGAAGGATTGCGATGTGATCGGCCTGAGCGGCCTCATCACTCCTTCGCTCGACGAGATGATCCATGTCGCCAAGGAAATGACGCGGGCCGGGTTCACCATCCCGCTCCTCATCGGCGGCGCGACCACAAGCAAGGCGCACACCGCGGTGAAGATCGAGCAGCATTACGAGCCCGGCGTCGTCCATGTGCTGGACGCCAGCCGCAGCGTCAATGTCGTGAGCTCGCTCCTCAGCCCCGAGCAGAAGCCGGGCTTCATGACCCAGCTCAAGGCCGACTACCAGCAGCTCCGCGAGGAATACGGCAACCGCACCGGCGAGCGCGAGTACGCCTCGCTCGAGCAGGCGCGCGCGAATCCGTTCCGAGCCGACTTCAGCGAAATCGCCAAGCCGGAGACCGTCGGCATCGTCGAGTTCAACGACGTGCCGCTGGAGGAACTGGCAGAGTTTATTGACTGGTCCCCGTTCTTCCACGCCTGGGAACTGCGCGGTCGTTTCCCGGCCATCCTCGATGACGAGGTGGTGGGCGAGGAGGCGCGCAAGCTTTACGCCGACGCGAAGCAGCTCCTCGACGAGATCATCAGCAAGAAGCTCTTCAAGCCGCGCGGCGTGTTTGGCTTCTGGGCGGCGAACTCCATAGGCGACGACATCCAGCTTTACCGCGATGCGGAGGGCAAAGACCCGCTGGCCGTGCTGCACACCCTGCGTCAGCAGACGCTGCGCAAGAAGGGCGAGCCGAACTACGCACTGGCCGATTTCATCGCGCCGCGCGATAGCGGAGTCGTGGACTACGTCGGAGCCTTTGCCGTCACCGCAGGACCGGAGGTGCACGAGGTGGCCGACGCCTACGAGCGCAACCACGACGATTATCTTTCCATCATGACAAAGGCGCTGGGCGACCGTTTCGCCGAGGCCTTCGCCGAGTACCTGCACAAGAAGGCGCGTGAGAACTGGGGCTTCGGCAAGACCGAGGGCCTGAGCAACGACGACCTCATCCGCGAGCGTTATCGCGGCATCCGCCCCGCGCCGGGCTATCCCGCGCAGCCGGATCACACCGAGAAGCGCACGATCTGGCAGATCCTCGACGTCGAGAAGCGCGCAGGCATCAGCCTCACCGAGAGTCTCGCCATGTACCCAGGCAGCAGCGTGAGCGGCCTGTACTTTGGCCACGCCCAGGCGAAGTATTTTCCCGCCAACCGTATCTGCCGCGACCAGATCGAGGACTACGCCGCCCGCAAGGGCATGTCTGTCGCCGAGGTCGAGAAGTGGCTCCAGTCGTACCTCACCTACGATCCCGACACGGTTTCCCAACAAGCATAACCGACCCGCCGCCTATCGACTGATCCCATTACGACATCCTCAATCCGACAGTGCATGGAATCCCGTGAAAGCCGGGAGCAGTCGCGCTGCTGTAACTGGAAACGAGGTCCCATCCGCAAAGGAGGCCAATCTTTGGAAACAAGGGTGAAGGCCGGGGCTGAGGCAATACAAACCGTCCAGGAGCCAGAATACTTCATTGTTGGAAAACTCATTCGCCCGGTCCGGTCGTGCGACCAGCACGGGCGCTAAAAACCTTCTTCGCACCAAAGAAAGAATGAGGATCGGCACGCCGCAGGGCGCGCCAGGTTCTCGCAAGAAAAAGAACCATGTTTCACTATTCACGCATCCGCGCGGCGCTCGTCGCCTCGCTTCTCGCTCTCGCAGTCCTTTGCCCCGGCTCGAAGGCCTTCGCCATCATCACCGGGCTCTCCGATATCACGTCCTGGTACGGGACGGGCAACAATGAGGCCGCCTTCGTCGTTCAATGGAACGACGGCAACAGTCCGATTTCGCTCGCCTGGGGTTTCCGCTGGGATGATGCCGCCACCGTCACCGTCGCCCAGATGATGCAGGCGATCGCCGGGCAGATCACGATCGGCGCGACTACGACGCCCAACGCCTCCGGCGACTCGCGCCTGAGCTGGACCGGAACGGATTATGGCCCGGGATCGGGTGTATTTATCGATAGCATCAGCTACAACCAGAATGGCCTGCCGGGTTACGACCAGATAGTGCGCAACCAGAGCGGCTACAATCAGCAGACGGAAGAATTCTGGTGCTTTTACATCGGTACGGCGGGCTCGTCGTTTAGCTCCACCTTTACAGCATCGGACTACGGCATCTCGACCGTCACGCTCACCAACCAGGGCTGGTATGGCTTTAGCTACACGCAGTTCCCGGCAAGTGTGCCGCCCACCACGACGATAGATGCACCGACCGCCGCCGTGCCGGAACCGTCCACGCTACTTCTCGCCCTCGGAGGTGTGGTGATCCTGATCGCCATTCGCCGCCGCCATGCACGCCCGGACTCGAGCCTTCTCGCTCATTGAGCTGCTCGTCGGCGTCGGCATCGTTGCGACATTGGCGACGGTGCTCGGCGCTGCGGGGTGGAAAGCCTACGAACGTTCCTCGCTGGCCATCTCGGCGTCGAACATCCGGCAGCTTTGCGTCGGAGCCGCGGCCTATCTGGGAGATAACAACAACGTCTACTGGCCCTACCGGAGCGATGGACCGGAGCCTGGCGGCGTGACGTGGTGGTTTGGGTACGAGCCTCCGGGAAGCACCGCGCTGGGCGAGGGGAATCGCATTCTGCGCCCGGAGGAGGGCCCGCTGGGCGGATATGTCCCGGCCAGCATCCGGCCGGACCCGAGCTTCCGGCTCTCGGGCAAGGCGTTCAAGCCGAAGTACAAATTTGGCTATCTCGGCGTCGGGTACAATGTGCTGCTCGGCGGAAAATGGACCGGCGGCGCCACACGGGTGAATGCGCTCACGCTGGAGAAGCCGGGCGAGATCGTGGTTTTCGCGACTTCGGCGCAAGTCAATACATTCCAGTCTCCGGCTTCGGCGTCCAATCCGATGCTGGAAGAGTTCTACGGCATCGACCAGCGGGAGGTGACGGTGCACGGCCACCACGGCGGAAGTGCGATGGTGGGTTTTGCCAACGGCTCGGCGGGCTTCCTGCCTCTCGACCCGGCGACGATTGATTCCCGCGCGCCGAAAGCCCAGGTTGGCCGCTTCGCGCCGATTGGTAGTACAAAATATCTCCTCAACCAGACAAACAAGTAGGCGCAAACTTTCCCTTTCGCACCGGGAGATCTGGCGGACGGGATGAGCGGGGCCCCGGCCTTTTTCTGCAACGCGCAAACGCGCCCGGCGGCTATTTCACACCCGTGGCGAGAATGGTCTGGAAATGCGGGGCCTGCTTTTCGCGGGCGACGATACTCACCTCGACCTGGGAGAACCCGGCGTCCTTCAGCATCTGGTAAAGCTCGGCTTCCGGGAACCCCAGCCACACATGGGCGTAAAGCTCGCGGGCCTGTTCGTAGCTGTGGGCGGCGAGGTCGAGGACGACGATGCGGCCGCCATCGCGCAGGATGCGGTGGGCGGATTTCACCGCGCGGGCCGGGCTGGCCGCGTGATGCAGCGCCTGGCTGAAAAGCGCGAGGTCCACGCTGCCGGAGTCGATCGGCGGGTCCTCGATGTCGCCGAGGCGGTACTCGAGATTTTCAAAGCCATTGTCCCGGGCCAGCGCGCCGCCGTATTCCACCATTTTTTCCGAGTTATCTATGGCGATGACCTGACGGGCCGAGCGGGCGAGGAGTTGGGAAAGAGTGCCTTCCCCCGCGCCGAGGTCGGCGATGACCATGGGCGGCAGCAGCCGGAGCAGGCCATGCGCGAGCGCCTGCCAGGACCGGCCGGGGATGTAGGTGCGGCCAAATTTGCCCGCCAGCTTGTTGAAATATTCCGCCGCCTTGTCCTTGCGCTTGTGCAGGGTGAGGGCGAGGGCGGCGTTGTCGCGGGAGGCCTCGGGGAGTTCGCGGCTGGCGGCGTCGAGGATGGGGCGGATCGCCTCCACCATCTCGGGTCGCGAGGAGTAAAAGATGTTTTTGCCCACCCGGCGGGCGGCGGTCAGGCCCTCGCGCTTCAGGAGCGACAGGCTGGCCGAGATGCGGGACTGGCCCATGCCCAGGATCTCCTGGAGCTCGGCGACGGTTACTTCCTCCTCGATGAGGAGCAGGAGGAGCCGGAGGCGGGTCGGGTCAGACAGCGCCCTGAGGGATTTGACAAGTGCTGGCATCTGATCTATCAAGATATCCGTATATTTAAATAAGTACAACTCTTATGCCCCGACGCTACATATTCTCCTCGGAGTCCGTAGGCGAAGGTCACCCCGACAAGGTGGCCGACACCATTTCTGATGCCATTCTGGATGCCTGCCTCGCGCAGGATAAGCACAGCCGTGTCGCCTGTGAGACGTTTGTGAAGAGCAACGTCGTCGTGGTCGGCGGCGAGATCACGACCCAGGCCCAGTTTGACTACAACGCGATCATCCGTCAGGCGGTGCGCGAAATCGGCTACGTCAATAACGACGATATCTTCCACGCCGACCAGATCTTCATCAACAACTACATCACCGCGCAGAGCCCCGACATCGCGCAGGGAGTCGACGCCCGCAAGGCCAAGGGCAAGAAGACCGCGGAGCAGGGCGCTGGCGACCAGGGCCTGATGTTTGGCTACGCCACGAACGAGACGCCGGAGCTCATGCCCGCGCCGATCATGTTCGCCCACCGCCTGGGCCGCGAGCTCACCCGCTTCCGCAAGAGCGGCAAGGTGAAATGGCTCCGCCCCGACGCGAAGAGCCAGGTCTCCGTCGTCTATGAAGACGGCAAGCCGGTGGCCATCGCCAACGTCGTCGTCTCGACCCAGCACGCCGCCGACGTCGAGCACGGGGAGATCGAGAAGTTCATCATCGAGAAGATCGTCAAAAAGGTCCTCCCGAAGAACCTCCTTACCCCGCAGACCGAATATCTCATCAACCCGACCGGCCGTTTCGTCATTGGCGGTCCCCAGGGTGACAGCGGACTCACGGGCCGCAAGATCATCGTCGACACCTACGGCGGCATGGGCCGTCACGGTGGTGGCGCTTTCTCCGGCAAGGACCCGTCAAAGGTCGACCGCAGCGCCGCCTACATGGGCCGCTACGTCGCCAAGAACGTCGTCGCCGCCGGGCTCGCCGAGAAGTGCGAAGTGCAGTTTGCCTACGCCATCGGTCACCCGAAGCCGGTCAGCGTGCACATCGACACCTTCGGCACGAATGCCGTCTCCGAGGAGAGCATCGAGAAGGCCGTCCTCAAGACCTTCAGCTTCAAGCCGGCCGACATCGTCAGCCAGCTCGACCTCCTGCGTCCCATCTACTCGAAGAGCACGAACTACGGGCACTTCGGCAAGGACGACGAGGATCTCACCTGGGAAAACACCGACAAGGCCGCGGCCTTGAAGAAGGCGGCCAAGTAAGGCGGCCCAAGTTTCCAGTTTTCAGTTTTCAGACACGGTTATGCCTTACCACTCGTTTGAAGAACTCGAAATCTGGAAGCGCGGTTGCCGCATGGCCGTTGACCTCTGCCGGGAACTGGCGAGCTGCCCCAATTTCTCGCTGCGAGACCAGATGCAGCGGGCGGCGATATCGATACCGTCGAATATCGCCGAGGGGGCCGAGCGTGACTCCGTCGCCGACTTCGCCAAGTTCCTGCGCTACGCCAAAGGCTCTGCCGGGGAACTCCGTACGCAGGCCTACATCGCCATCCGGCTCGATCTGATGGATCGCGCGAAAGGCGAGGCCTTCGTCCAGGAACTCCGCGAGCTGGGGGCTATGATCCAAGGCCTCATCTTCGCACTCACAAAGTCTGAAAACTGAAAACTGAACCACTGAAAACTTATGTCTACCTCGCTTGTTAATCCGACAGACGCCTACAAAGTCGCCGATATCAAATTGGCCGACTGGGGCCGCAAGGAAATCTCCATCGCGGAGCAGGAAATGCCGGGTCTCATGTCGATCCGCAAGAAGTACGCGACCGACAAACCGCTCGCGGGCGTGCGCATCACGGGATCGCTCCACATGACGATCCAGACGGCCGTCCTCATCGAGACGCTCGTCGACCTCGGCGCCTCCGTGCGCTGGGCCAGCTGCAACATCTTCTCGACTCAGGATCACGCTGCTGCGGCCATCGCGGCGGCTGGCGTGCCGGTTTACGCCTGGAAGGGCGAGAGCCTCGAGGAATACTGGGATTGCACCTGGGCGGCGGTTTCGCACCCGGACGGCAAGGGCCCGGAACTCGTCGTCGACGACGGCGGCGACGTGACGCTCCTCCTCCACAAGGGCTACGAGCTCGAGAACGGCGACGGCTGGGTCAATACCCCGAGCGGCAGCCATGAGGAAAAGGTCATCAAGGACCTCCTCAAGCGCATCCACGCCGAGCAGCCGAATATCTTCCACGAGATCGTGCAAAACTGGCGCGGTGTCTCCGAGGAGACCACTACCGGCGTGCATCGCCTGTACCGCCTCCAGGAGCAGGGCAAACTGCTCGTCCCGGCCTTCAACGTGAACGACTCCGTGACGAAGTCGAAGTTTGACAACCTCTACGGCTGCCGCCACTCGCTCATCGACGGCATCAACCGCGCCATCGACGTCATGATCTCCGGCAAGGTCGCCGTGGTTTGCGGCTACGGTGATGTCGGCAAGGGCTGCGCCCAGTCGCTCCGCGGCCAGGGTGCGCGCGTCATTGTCACCGAGGTCGATCCCATCAACGCCCTGCAGGCCGCGATGGAAGGCTATGAGGTCACGACGGTCGAGGATACCCTCGGCGTGGGCGACATCTACGTCACCACCACGGGCAATGTCGACGTCATCACCATCGAGCACATGGCCCGCATGAAGGACCAGGCGGTGGTTTGCAACATCGGCCACTTCGACAACGAGATCCAGGTCGACAAGCTCAACAACTACGCCGGCATCAAGCGCACCAACATCAAGCCGCAGGTGGACAAGTACACCTTCCCCGAAGGCCACGAGATCTTCCTCCTTGCCGAGGGACGTCTGGTGAACCTCGGTTGCGCCACCGGCCATCCGAGCTTTGTGATGAGCAACAGCTTCGCCAACCAGACGCTCGCCCAGCTCGAGCTCTGGAAGAACCGCGAAACTTACAAGGTTGCCGTCTATGTGCTGCCGAAGCGCCTCGACGAAGAGGTCGCCCGCCTGCACCTCGAGAAGATCGGCGTGAAGCTCACGACGCTCACCCCGGCCCAGGCCGAGTACATCGGCGTGCCGGTCGAGGGTCCGTACAAGCCGGAGCACTACCGCTACTAAGGAATTTCCGCCGCCTAACGGTGGCGAATTTCCCAAGAAAGGCCGGGCCGCAAAGCCCGGTCTTTTTTTGTGCCTTGGGCTGATCCGAGGCGTTGCAGAGTAGGGCCAGCGTCCCGCTGGCCTGGGCGGGTTGCGAACGGAGGACCGGAGAACCCTATCCGCCAGAAGCTTGCTATACGAGCAGGCCGGCAGGATGCCAGCCCTACGATGGCGTGGAGCGAAAACCGTCGGCGGGCGAAAGGCGCGGCGGTTACTTCGCCGTGCGGCGGAGGAACTCCTCCATGTCCTTCTTCTTACCGGGGAAGGCGACCATGAAGCACACGTCGCCCTCTTCGCGGATGGCCAACACCATGCGGTCGGCCTGCGAGATGCGCCACGACTTCTCCGGCACCACATCGATGCCGAGTTTTTGCGACGGGAAGGAGTAGAAAAACATGGTGTCGTCGCCATTCACCGCCGCGGCCTGGGCGACGGCCTCGCCCTCGTAGCGGAACATGCGCACGCCCACGGCCTCGAACTGGTCAAAGCCCGCCGGCAACCGGAAATTGTCGAATCCCTTGAGCATGAACCAGTCCTGCAGATCGCCCGTCTTTTGCGTCACGGGGTCAAACTGCTCGGCTCCGGCGCTGTTGCCCTGGGTGGCGAGCTTGATCGCCTCGTCGGGGAAGGTCCCGGCCTTGCCGAGGAAGTTCCACGTCAATACGGCCACCATGAGGAGGAAGCCGATGCCGACCGCGATGGAGGCCGGGTTGCGGATGGAGAATTTCTTGCTCGCGTGGCGGCCCGCCACGGCCTCGGCGGCTTCGACGAGCTGCTTGTCCTCCTCAGGCGTTGGCAGGAGCTGACCCAGCGCCTCGGCCAATGCCGGATTCTCAGGCGTGGCGGGCGGGAGCTTGGTGACATTCAGCAGATGCTGGATTTCCTCGGCGTCGAGGGCATTCAGCTCAAGGAGCACGCGGGCGGAGCGGTCTGGCTCGGCCAGGGCATGAAGCTCCGCCAGGGGGCCGGTGAGTTCGCACCGGGCGGGGAAGCGCAGGCAGCGCCGCCGCAAGATGCTGTAAAAGAGCATTTCCAGCCGATGCCGGTCATGCACGCCCGGATGCTGCAGGAGTTCATCGATGGACTCCTGGATGACCTTGCTGGCGCCTTCTTGGCAACCGGTCAGGATGTAGGCGACCCTCCAGGCGGTAACCAGAGAGGGGCATTTCTGGGCAGCTTCACTCATTCGGGCTCATGCTAGATAGCCGTGCAGCCGTCCCGGCACAAGCAGGTTCTCTCGTCCCCGAGGGAAGCGCCGGGGGGCGAGATTTCATCAAACCTGCCGCCTGCGATTGACTTTAGCCCCGGGTGGATTTCAACTTGTACCCTTCTCGATGAAGCACGTCCTCTTTGTCTGTACTGGAAATGTCTGCCGCAGCCCGATGGCTGAGGCGCTTTTTCGTCAGCTCGTGGCCGACCGGGACGACATCGAGGTGCAGTCCGCCGGGGTGAGCGCCGGTCGCGGGCAGCCCGCCAGCATGGACTCCGTGCGGGCCTTGAAGACGCTCGGCATCGACCTCTCGCGTTTCCGCAGCCAGCCCGTCTCCGAGGAGCTGGTCGAGCAGGCCACGCATATTTTCGTCATGACCCGCGACCATCGCCGGTTGCTGGAGCTTTTTTTCCCGGAAGCCTCGGGAAAAACCTACCTCGTCCGCGAGTTTGACAACGGCTCGCCGGACGTGCCGGACCCCATCGGCCTCGGCCGCGAGGTCTACGAGCGTTGTCGCGACGTCCTCCGGCGCTCGCTGCCCGACCTCCTCAACTTCATCGACCAAGAATCTTTTTCCATGAGCAACGACTCTTCCACTCCGTCCATCGCCGCGATCGACCCTGAGATCGCAGACGCCATCGCCAAGGAACGCCATCGCCAGTACGAGCACGTCGAGCTCATCGCCAGCGAGAACTTCACGAGCAAGGCCGTGATGGAGGCCCAGGGCTCCTGCCTGACGAACAAGTACGCCGAGGGTTATCCCGGCAAGCGCTGGTACGGCGGGTGTGAATACGTCGACATCGTCGAGTCGCTCGCCATCGAGCGCGCGAAGCAGCTCTTCGGCGCGGATCACGTCAACGTGCAGCCCCACAGCGGCAGCCAGGCCAACATGGCCGTGTACTTCAGCGTCCTCACCCCGGGCGACCGCATCCTCACGATGGATCTCGCCCACGGCGGCCACCTCACCCACGGCCACAAGGCAAATTTCTCCGGCAAGCTCTACGAGGTGCACCACTACGGAGTCGACCCCGAGACCGAGACGATCAACTACGACGCCCTCGCCAAGCTCGCGGGCGAGGTGAAGCCCCGCATGATCACCGCCGGGGCCTCGGCCTACCCGCGCACGATCGACTTTGCCCGCATGCGCGAGATCGCGGATTCCGTCGGCGCGCTGCTCTTTGTCGACATGGCCCACATCGCGGGTCTCGTCGCCGGCGGCGCTCACCCGAGCCCGATCCCGCACGCCCACTTTGTCACCACGACGACGCACAAGAGCCTGCGCGGACCCCGCGCCGGTCTCGTCATGTGCAAGGAGGAGTTTGCCAAGAAGGTCGACAGCCAGGCCTTCCCCGGCGTGCAGGGCGGCCCGCTCATGCATGTCATCGCGGCCAAGGCGATCTGCCTGAAGGAGGCGCTCGATCCGTCCTTCCGCACCTACGCCGCGCAGATCGTCAGCAACGCCAAGGCCCTCGCCGCCCGCCTGAACAAGCTGGGCTACCGCATCGTCTCCGGCGGCACGGACAACCACGTGATGCTCGTCGACCTCCGCTCGCGCGGCATCAATGGCGCCGAGGCCTCCCTCACGCTCGACAAGGCCGCCATCACGGTGAACAAGAACGCCATCCCGTTCGACACCGAGCCGATCTTCAAGACCGGCGGCATCCGCATCGGCACCCCGGCCATGACCACTCGCGGTCTCAAGGAGGAGGAGATGATGGAAATCGCCGACTACATCCACGCCGCGCTCGAGGCTCGCAACGACGAGGCCGAGCTGGCGAAAATCCGCAAGCAGGTCACCGCGCTCACCGCGCGCTTCCCGCTGCCGTAAGCCCTTCCCTCCAAAAAGGGGGACGCCGGGTTTTATCCTGACGCCCCCCTTTCTTTTTCCGATTATCATTTACAACTGTAAACGAATGACTATTTACAGATGTAAATGATCCAGATTTCCGAGGCGGAATGGCAGGTGATGGAGGTGCTGTGGGAGCATCCGGGCCGCAATGGTCGGGAGGTCGCCATCGCCCTGAAAGGCACCGGCTGGACGGAGGCGACGGTGAAGACGCTCCTCAACCGCCTGCTAAAGAAAAAAGCCCTCCGGCACGAACAGACGGAGCGGCACTACACGTATTTCCCGGCGGTGCAGCGGACCGAGTGCCAGCAGCGCGAGGCGGTGAATTTCCTGCGCCGGGTCTTTGGCGGTTCCTCTCCGGTGCCGCTGGTGGCGCATTTCCTCGAAAATCAAAAGCTGACGGAGGCGGAGCTGGCGGAGTTGCGCCGGCTGCTGGACCGGCATGACGACGCTCATTGACCTCACCCTGCGCGGCACCCTGGCGGTGGCGCTGGTGTTTGCCCTCAGCCTGATCCTTCGCCGCTCCTCGCGGTCGGGTGCGTTGCGCCTGTGGTGGCTCGTGGCGGCGCTGGTCTTTCTCTGCCCGCTGCGCACGCCGCACCTGGGGCTGTGGGGCAATGAGACGCCTGCGACGCTGGCCACCAGTCCGGCCCTCCATTACGCCCCGGTGGATTCCATCGCGTCAAAGGCGAGCCGCGCGGTGCACGAGGCCGTTCCTGTGCTGCAAATCCTCTGGCTGGTCGGCTTCCTGGTGTCGGGCGGGATCGTGGTCGGGCGCTCCGCCGTCTTTCTCTCGGCTTGGCGGCGGCATCGTCTTTGCACCGACAGCCGCCTGCTCGACACGCTGGAAGAGTGCAAGGCCTCCCTCGGCGTGAGCATTCCCGTCGGGCTCATCGTGGACGAAAAAATCTCCGCGCCCGCCGTGCTCGGCTGGCTGCGCCCGCGCCTGTTGCTGCCTGCGGTGTTTGCCCGCGAGGCCAGAGAGGACGCTCTCCGCCACGTCCTGCGCCATGAACTCGCCCACGTCCGCGCCGCCGACATCGCGGCGGGCTGGCTGTTTGCCCTGGTCCGCTGCGTGCATTGGTTCAACCCCGCCGCATATTTCCTGCATCGCGAGTGGATTCGCTGCCGCGAGGAGGCCGCCGACGAGGCGGCGGTGCAGGCCGATGACCGCACGGGCGCCTCCCGCGCCTATGGCGAGACGCTGCTCGGCATGGCGGCGGAAAGTTCCTTTGCTCCCAACCTCGCCGGGATCGGCGAGAGCTTCCGCCACCTGCGGCGGAGGATCGACCGGATTATGAAAACCCAGCATCGCAAACCCAGAATGCTCCTCACCGCCCTCGTCGCCGTGATCCTCGGCGGCATCGCCACCCTGCAACCCGGCCACGCCGAAAACCCGAAGGACCAGGCCGTCGCCGCCATGGAAACCTGGCTCAGCGGCATCGATGCCGGCAAATATGCCGAGAGCTGGAAAGACGCTTCCCCCGATTTCCAGAAAGCCGTCACCGAGGCTCAACTGGTCGCATCGCTGACAGCCGTGCGTGCTCCGCTCGGCGCGCTCAAGGAGCGCAAACTCGCCTCCGCCATGCAGCAAGCCGAGGTGCCCGGCCCGAAAGGCCCGATCAAGGGGAACTTTGTCACCGCCCAATTCGAGACCGCCTTTGAGAATCTCCGCTTCGCCATCGAGACCGTGACCTTTGTCGAGGAGGGCGGCACATGGAAGGCCTCCGGGTACTACATCAAGCCGAGGTAGGCAGGTATTGGCGCATCCGGCCTTGACCCGGCACGCGGCCTTCGTAGGTTTCTTGCATGGCGATCCGGCGTATCGATCACGTGGGTCTCGTGGTCGAGGACCTCGCGACCGTCCGGGATTTCTTCGTGCACTTTGGCATGGAGGTCGCAGCGGATGCCGTCGTCGAGGGTGAATGGGTGGATCGCATCATCGGCCTGAAGGACGCGAAATGCGCCATGGTCATGATGACGACGCCCGACGGTGAGGCGACGCTTGAGATCATCCAGTTTGAGCGCCCCGTGTCGGAGGACGGCATCCGGCAAACGCAACTGAACGCCCCCGGCCTGCGCCACGTCGCCTTCGTGGTCGACGACGTCGAGGCCATCGCTGCCCGACTCCAGCAAAAGGGCGCGGCGCTCCTCGGCGAGATCGTGAATTACAAAGACGTCTACAAACTCTGCTGCCTCCGCGGCCCCGAGGGCATCCTGCTGGAGCTGGCTGAGGAGCTAAACTAAAAGCGCGCCTAGCAGCTGCGCGGATAAGAAAGCTTAGTTCTTTGCCCGATCCGAAAGGATCACCGCCCATGTCCTGAGCCGTTGCTCCGGTTGCCTGTTATCTCCGATCCCGAGGTTGGGAGCGATTTCCAGAGAAAACTCACCAGTCTCCATGATGGTCATTTCGGTCGCCTGCCCGTTGGTCGACGGCGTATTACCGCGAATGGGGAGAGTCACCTCCTCTGGCAACTTCTTGCCATCCACTTCGATGATGTGCAGCACGGGATACGTGGAGTCTTTGTGATGCTCCGAGTGGTGCATGGCTACCCGAGCTTTGACCCGGAGGTCCGCGCCGAGAGGATATCCGAGAGAGCCAATGAGTATAGTCTCGATTCCTACCGATGAGGCTCGAATCCGGGTATCTGATGCAACATCTACGGAGAACTCAAAACCGTTTTTTCTGACGAAGTCTTGGAAATCCCCCATCGACTCGAATCGCATCATTTCCGCCCTCTTTGCATAAGGGATGAAACCGCTCAATTTCAACGTGGCGTCTTCAGGAATGGAGTCAGGTTTGATCTCTAGCGAAAGGGAGCTAGACGACGGAGATGCTCCAGCCTTGTCGAGAAAGATATACCTCGCAGGATTGCGGGACCATTGATGGCTTTCACTCAGGATTGTTGTATGTTGAACCTCGAGTGTCCCATTTTCTTGCCTCTGCTCGTCTTCGGTAAGGCGGGATTCGATGCCATACCTTTCATGGCCGAGAGGTAGCAGCATGATCGCCAATGGATCCTTCCCAGTGTTTACTATCTTAACAAAGACCGAATGGCCGTCTGTTGCGGCAGTTACGCTCAATGGGCTAGAAGGTTCAACCTCGGCATAACTCATGGTCACCATGGCGAGAGCCAGCGGCAGGACTTTGCCAAGAGCGAAGTTCATAGGCTATGAGATGTGCTAGGGAAGGAGAGAGACAACCACTAGGTCACCATTCTTGAAGGGGAATTGGGAGTTCTTGATTGCTTCGAATTTTCCCTCCAGTTTGAAGGTCGGCTCGTTCTGGCCTGCCCGGTAGACGAGCACTTGGATCACGCCTTGAATGGTCGGCTGATTTTGCACTGGTTGGACTGGCCACGCTTGGCCTTGCAACACGGCCGGGATCAATCCTTCCGGGTTGCGGCAATACTCCAGGTCGAGCATGCGACAGTATGGCACCGTCCTTGTGACTTCCTTTCCATCAGCGAAATAGGTTTCTGAAGTAAACGGGGGCCCTGTGACATAAACCAGTTGGCGCGAGTCCGCGTTATCGACGGGCTGGGCAACGCCATTCTTATCCTGAACATAGCGTTGCTGCGCGGGAGCGATGTTGGCCCGCTCTTTCACCAAAGCCACCGTGTCTGCATAGCTGAAGGGCTTGGAAGGCTCCGCCGATTGCGCGTGTAACATGAGCGGAAGGACGCAGGCGGCGAGGAGGAGGCGGGAGAGCGGCATGGCTAAGCTTAGAACAGGAAAGCAGAGGATTGGCAAATTCATCCCGCCGGAGCACCGCCGCCGCCCGCCAACCTTTTGATCGCCAAGGCGCGATCCTGGCGTAAAATCTCGGCATGAGCGACTCCACGACACCGGATGCCACGATGGCTGTGTTTCTCGATTTGGAAAATGTCGCCCTCGGCGCGAAGGAGGCGGCGTTTGAGCGGTTCAGCATGAAGCTCGTCAATGAGCGCCTGCTGCTGCGCGGGCATATCGTGGTGAAGAAGGCGTATTGCGACTTTGACCGCTACAAGGAATTCAAGCGCGATCTGCACGAGGAGGCTTTTGAGCTGATCGAGATCCCGCACGTGCGCCAGTCGGGCAAGAACTCCGCCGACATCCGCATGGTCGTCGATGCGCTCGATTTGTGCTACACCAAGCCCCACCTCGATACCTTTGTCATCGTGAGCGGCGACTCGGATTTTTCCCCGCTCGTCTCGAAGCTCCGCGAGAACAACAAGACCGTCATCGGCGTGGGCGTGAAGAAGTCGAGTTCCGACCTCTTCATCAACAACTGCGACGAGTTTCTCTACTACGACGACTTTGCCCGGCGGAAGAAGCAGCAGCAGCGCCCGAGGGTGCAAAAGCCCGCCGCCAAGCCGCAGGAGAAGCCCGCCGTGAACGAGGGGCCGACGAAGGAGCAGGCCTTTGAGCAGCTCGTGAGCACGATGGAGGCGCTCACCGAGGAGCGCGGCGACGACCCGATCTACGCGTCGATGGTGAAGCCCGCGCTCAAGCGCCTCAACCCCGGCTTCAGCGAGCGGGCGCATGGGTTCAGCTCCTTCAACGAACTCCTCAAGGCCGCCAAGGCCGCGCGCCTCGTCGAGCTCGATACCGAGGGCAAGGCGAGTAACAACTACGGCGTGCGCCTCGTGCGCGAGGCCTGAGAGCAGCGCCATGGCAGGCATTCGCACCTTTGCCCAGGCCCGCGCCTTTGTGAAGCGGGTGGGGATTTGCGGCATCTTTGCCGAGGTCGAGGGGCATTCGCTCTGGGACGTCACCGACCTGCCCGACCGCCAGCCCGGCGAGCGGGGATGGGGGCAAAAGGTGAGCGCCGTGTGGACGTGGAAAAACCTCCTGCCCGCGCGGCATCCCGACGAGATTTTTTACGGCAAGGTAAAGGGCGGCAAAGCCGTCCTCATGAGCATGGCGCGGCTGCGCGAGCATTACCCGCAGCACCACCGGCCCGTACGCGAGTGCAGCCCGGTCGCCCAGCGCATCCACCAGGCGCTGAAGTTTGACCCCATGACGACGCCCGAGCTGCGGCGGCACCTCGACATGACGCACCCGCCGGAGCGCAACCAGTTCGAGCGCGGGTTGAAGGAGCTGCAAATCACGCTCAACATCGCCCGGCGCAACTCCGAGGAGGACGAAAACGACACGTGGGTCCTCTTCCGCGAGCAATATCTGGAAATCGCCGGGGGCGCGCAGTAGTTTTTTCCCTTCCCGCCACCCGGCGGAACATGGCATTACCTCTCGTTTTTCCCGTATGGCTCACCTCAACTCGCACTACCTGAAGCTCAAGGCCGGCTACCTCTTCCCGGAGATCAATCGCCGCGTAAAGGCCTTCACCGACGCCAATCCCGAGGCGGCCGCCCGTCTCATTCGCTGCGGCATCGGCGACGTCACCGAGCCGCTCCCGCTCGCCGTGCGCGAGGCCATGCACAAGGCGGTCGACGAACTCGGCACCAGCGAGCACTTCCGCGGCTACGGCCCCGAGCAGGGCTATGAATTCCTGCGCAAGGCCATCGCGGAAAACGACTACCGTTCGCGCGGCCTCGATGTCGCCGACGACGAAATCTTTGTCTCCGACGGATCGAAGTGCGACTGCGCCAACATCCTCGACGTGCTCGGCCATGAGAACCGCATCGCCGTGATGGACCCGGTCTACCCGGTTTACGTGGACACGAATGTCATGGCGGGCCACACCGGCGAGGCCAGCGACGCCGGGTTCTACGAGGGGCTCGTCTACCTCCCGTGTACGGCGGAGAATGGCTTCATGCCTGACGTGCCGACCGAAAAGGTCGACCTCGTCTACCTCTGCTCGCCCAACAACCCGACCGGCGCTGTCGCCACCCGCGAGCGCCTGGAAAAGTGGGTCGCCTACGCCCTGGCCAACGACGCCATCCTGCTCTACGACGCCGCCTACGAGGCCTACATCACCGAGCCCGGAGTGCCGCGCTCGATCTATGAGATCCCCGGGGCGCGCCAGTGCGCCATCGAGTTTCGCAGCTTTTCGAAGAACGGCGGATTCACCGGCGTGCGCTGCGCCTTCACTGTCCTGCCCAAGGACTTGCTCTGCACCACCGCCGACGGCGAGAAGCGCCCGCTGCATCCGCTGTGGAACCGCCGGTTCAGCACGAAATTCAACGGCGTGTCCTACGTCACGCAGCGCGCCGCCGAGGCGCTCTACTCCAGCGAGGGCAAGGCCGAGGTGGCCGCGCTCGTCTCCCACTACATGGGCAATGCCAAGATCCTCCGCGAGGCCGTGAGCGGCGCGGGGCTGACCGTCTTTGGCGGAGTCAATGCACCCTACATCTGGGTGCGCGGCCCGCAGGGAGCGACGAGCTGGGACATCTTTGACCGCGTGCTCAACGAGGCAAACATCGTCATCACGCCCGGCAGCGGCTTTGGCAACGCGGGCGAGGGCTACTTCCGCATCTCCGCCTTCAACAGCCGCCTCAAGGCCGAGGAGGCCGCCCGCCGCTTCGCCGCGATGAAGTGGTAGGTTGCAAACTTCTTAAAAGAATTCCCTCCCGCAGAGATAAAGCCGGTTCTTCGGAACCGGCTTTGTCGTGTCCGGGCGATGTGAGCGCAGGCGTTGCCCCCCTGGTCGGCTTCGTTTCCGTTTCCTATTATCTATAAATAGGAAACGGAAACGAAGCCAGAGAGCCTCACGCGGGAGTGGCGAGGGGAGCATATCCGGGTTCCAATCGCCGCCGCGAAGAAGTGAACGAACGCCGCGAGAGAACCGCATTTTTGCCACAGGTGTGCGTTTTTTTCGTTCAGCGAATTCCCGAGGGGAAACGCCATTCGTTTCCAGCTCGTTTAGCGATTCGTTCAGCTTGGTTCAGGAAAACCCCTCTTAGGGGCATGAACGAGAAAACGAACGAGTAGCGAGCAAGGGTGGATTTGTGGATTTCCAGCCTTTCAGCGACGGAACGGTGTTTCGCCCGACGAGGCTGGTGGGCGGTGCCTGCGTGCAATGAAGGAAGCGGGAAAAGCGCATTTCATTTCAGGGACTCGCGTCCGGGTCATTTCACGATTCCCGAGGGGAAGAGCCGTTCGTTGCAGCCCCATTTCGGGTTTCATTGCGCTTCCTTTCTCATTTCACACCTTAGGGGAGATTCTGTGCAATGAACTGATCCTCATCCCTGGATCATCCGCTTGAGCGCCTGGCCGATGGTGTCGGAGCCGGGGGCGCAGATTTCCAGGGTGAGGCCCATGACGGCCAGGGCGGCGGCGGTGATGAGCACGGGGAGCCAGGTGCGGCGTACGGCAGCACCCAGCCAGTGCTCCTCGGCGGCGATGCGGAGGCGTCGATACAGCACGCTGGCGAGGAAGATATCCACGAAGATCTCCGCGATGAGCAGCGGCGCGCCTGCGATGGCCACGCAGACCGTCGCGGCGACCGCGATGATGGCCCCCAGCACGATGGCCAGCCCGCAGCCTTCATCGGGCATGAAGTCGATGCCATCGAGCCAGTCCCATGTGCGGGATTTTGCCTTCTTTAAAACGTAAGGGCTGGGAGGGGTGGATTGAAAATCCTCCTGCAGTTCCGCGTCCTCGGGATTGAACTGCGATTTCTCCAGTTCCACCCACAGGCGGATGAGCAGGAGAAAGACACCATACGCTCCCAGCAAAGCCACGGGATAGCGCACGGCCATGTTGGTGACGCCCAGCCTGAGCAGGCCCACAGAGAGCCCAAATCCCGCCGTGCCGGTGAAGATGAGGATCAGGCCCAGGGTGAAGCGCGGAAGGGCTCTGCGGGTAAAATAACGCTGCAACGCATGGCGTGCACGGTCGCGCATCGTCTCCGGGTCATCCGTCATCGCGGGGACTCAACCAAAACGCGCTAAGCTTAGCGATCAGAAATCGCCAGGAGCGGTAACGCCTCACGATAAAAGCCGCCTTGCGAAAACAGACCGTAGGGAGGGCATCCCGCCCTCCAGACTTTTTGACGGACTCTTGGGAGGTGGATGTTCCGACAGGGAGGCGAGGGTGAAGCCGAAAGCGCAGGCCAGCGGGACGCTGGCCCTACAACCCGGGAAAGGACGCTCATCTTTTTAGGGTGAGCGGGAGGTGGATTGATGAAATAAAGGCGCAGGAAAAACGGAGGCTCATTGCATCTGCCCATTTCCCGCTCATTTCTCTGATCCCGAGGGAAAAGGAGATTCGTTGCAGCCCCGTTTCGGGTTTCATTGCGCTTCATTGCACCATTTCCCCCTTAGGGTGTGAAATGGCGAATGAGGACGATGATGGAACTCCCTGAGAAGAGGCTGAGGCTTGAGCTTGTCATGTGCTCGCATCGCGCAACCCCGAGCAATACGCGATGGCCTTCTTTTGAAGCTCGAGACGGCTTGTCGCGGCGGTGACTTCCTTTTTCAGATCGGGATAGTCCTCGGGAACTGTGCCAAAAACTTCCAAAGCCTCGGCGTAGGCCCCGAGGTTGACCAGGCAGATCGCGATGGTGAATCGTGCGTAAGGTACTTTCTTATGGCGAGGGGCTCGTTCGATGAATCGCGTGAGCAGCCGGACACACTCCACGTCGTCCTTGTCCTCGTAGATGCAGATCGCTTTGTAAAAGAGAACCAGCGGCACGCTGTCCTCGATCTCCGTCATGGCGTCGAGCAGCGGTCGCGCCTCGGCGTACCTGTCTTCCGCGACAAGGTCGGCGATCTGGCAGATGGCTTCGTAGCTGGCCTCAGGGGTGAACACCCCTCTTCCCTGACAGCCTTTTCTCACCGCGCCAAGGCGCAATCACGGCTCGCAGCCCGGATCAGAAAGGGTCTTTTCGTTCACTTCTTTCGTTTCCGGCTCGTTCAGCGGATTCCCGAGGGAACGGGCCGTTCGTTTCCGGCCCGTTTACCATTTCGTTCACCTTCGTTTCCGAAAAACGCCCCCTAGGAGGGAAAATCCTAAACGAGGCGAAAGAATGCCTTAGCGTTTGGAAAGGACGTCGGCCTCGTAGGCCTTTACTTCCTTGATCCAGGCGGGTCCGGCGGGGGTGCCGTTGCGCTCGCAGAATTCATTCCAGACCGCGCCGAGAGGGAGGGTTTTGGCTTCCTCCAGGAGGGCGAGGCGGGTGGCGTAGTCGCCGGAGTTCTCGGCGTCGCGGAGCTGCGCGATGGGTTCGAGCAGGGCGGCGAGGAGGCTCTTCTGGGCGTTGCGGGTGCCGATGACCCAGGCGGCGATGCGGTTGATGCTGGCGTCGAAGAAATCGAGCCCGATGTGTGTGCGGCTGAGGAAGCCCCCGCGCACGAGCTCCTCCATGATGGCGCGTGTCGGGTCGTCGAAGAGCACGACGTGGTCGCTATCCCAGCGGACGCCGCGGCTCACGTGGAGCAGCAGCTCGGGGACGAATTGCAGCGTGGAGCTGATCTTGTCGGCGAGGCTTTCGGTGGGGTGGAAGTGTCCCGCGTCGAGGCAGAGCGCCTTTTTGCGGCTCACGGCGTAGCCCATGTAAAACTCATGCGAGCCGACGACGTAGGACTCCGACCCGATGCCAAAGAGTTTGCACTCGACCGCGTCGACGTGGTGACGGGTGTTGAGCTGCTCGGAGAAGAGCGCGTCGAGCGAGGCCTCCAGGCGCTCGCGGGGGCCCTTGCGGTCGACGGGCAGGTCTTTCGAGCCGTCGGGAATCCACACATTCATCACACTGGGTTTGCCGAGCTGGCGGCCAAACTCCGCGCTGATGCGGCGGCAGCGGCGGCCGTGCTCGATCCAGAAGGCGCGGATGCCTGCGTCGGGACTGGAGAGCGTGTAGCCGCTGGCCGAGAGCGGGTGGGAGAAATAGGAGGGGTTGAAGTCGAGGCCGAGGTTGCGCTCCTTGGCCCAGTCGATCCAGCTCTGGAAGTGGGAAACCTCGATCTGGTTGCGGTCGGCCTTGCCGCTGGAAAAGTCGCCGTAGATGGCGTGGAGATTCAGGCGGCGGGAGCCGGGGATGAGGGCGAGGGCGGCGTCGAGATCGGCGCGGAGTTCGTCGATGGAGCGGGCTTTGCCGGGGTAGTTGCCCGTGGCCTGGATGCCGCCGGTGAGCGCGCCGCCGGTATTCTCAAATCCCCCCACATCGTCGCCCTGCCAGCAGTGCAGGGAGATGGCGGTCTGGCCGAGCGTCTGGAGCGCGGCCTCGGTATCGACGCCGAGTTGGGCGTAGGTTTCTTTGGCGAGTGAGTAGGAGGCGGAGGACATGCTAATACGGGGAGGTTGGATTAAAGGAAAAAGCTGCCTTGGCGGCCGGGTCCGTGGACGCCCTGGATGAGGATGCCCTCGACGTCGGCGGTCTTGGACGGGCCGGTGACCCAGACGATGCCGGGGTCGGCGGGGAGGGCGGCAATGGCCTCGCCGATGGTGCGGACGAGCCCGGTGCGCGGGACGACGGCGATGTGCCACCACGGGGCCAGCGCGGCCAGCCGGTCGGGTGTGCCGGAGTCGGTGAGAATGACGGTGCCGGATTCCGCGATCGCGCCATGGGCGACAGTCACGGCGGCGTCAATACGATCCACCGCGTCGCGCGTGTATGCGGGAACGACCTCCAGATGCGCGGCGAAGTCCGCCGCGAGGTGCGCGACCTCCGGGGCGAGGTAGACGCTTTTCGCGCCGTCCTTCTTCAGCCACGCGGCGCAATCGGCGGGCGATTCAAAGAAAAACCCGCCCGTGCCGGTGAGGCGCTTGCGGAAGAGCGTTTCATTCTCCTCGGCGGCGGGGAGCCAGCGCGGGGTGGTGACGGCGGCGGTGTCGTAATCCGGGTAGGCCGCGCGCTCCGGGAGCGCGGTGATGGCCTGGCGGATGCCTTGAAAAATCTGGTCGCGGTGGCTCATGGCTGGCGGTCCTTTCCCTGGGCGGGGCGGTTCTTGTACCAGGAGCGGAATTTTCCTCCGCGCCACGCGGGCAGCGTGCGGATCTTCAGCCACTCCTGGAGAGCGGGAACGGGAATGAGTCCCTTCGGCGTGAGGTCGAGGGCGATGCCTGCGTGCATGGCCGTGCGCCAGAGCATGGGCGCGGTGGCGAGCAGGGCAAAGCCGCCCATCGGCGGCGAGCCGGGCGAGGGGAGGTGCTCCTCCTTGGCGCGGTTGCGCAGTTTCAGCAGCAGGTCGGGGATCGGGATGTCGACGGGGCAGACCTCGTTGCACGCGCCGCAGAGGCTGGAGGCCTTGGGCAGGTCGCCGAGCTGGGCAAACCCCTTCCCCGCCAGCATGGGCGAGAGCACCGCGCCGAGCGGCCCGGGGTAGACGCTGCGATAGGCGTGGCCCGACGCCTGGCGATAGACCGGGCAGACATTCATGCACGCGCCGCAGCGGATGCAGCGCAGGATTTCCCGGCAGTTCGACGCCAGGGTATCGACTCGTCCATTGTCGACGAAGACGACGTGCATTTCGCGCGGGCCGGAGGGCTGGGCGGGCAGGGCCGCGCCGGAGAGAAACTCGGTGTAAACCGTGAGCTGCTGGCCGGTGGCGGAGCGGGCGAGCAGGTTGAGAAAGACGGCGAGGTCGCGGTCGTGCGGGACGAGCTTTTCCACGCCGATGAGGGCGATATGTACGCGGGTGCCCGCGAGGCAGAAGCGCGAGTTGCCCTCGTTCGTCACCAGCACCATGCGGCCCGACTCGGCCACGACGAAGTTTGCCCCCGTCACGGCGGCGTCGGCCTGGAGGTACTTCTGGCGCAGGAAGGCGCGGGCGCGTCGCGTGATCGTCTCGGGATCGTCGTTGTAATCTCCCAGCCCCTCGCGCTCGAAGCTCTTGGCGATGTCGCGGCGGTTCTTGTGCAGGATCGGTTTGACGATGTGGCTCGGGTGGTCGTGGTCGATCTGGATGATGTACTCGCCGAGATCGGTCTCGACGGACTCCACGCCGTTTTCCTCGAGGAAGTCGTTCAGGTGGATCTCCTCGGAGATCATGCTCTTGGACTTCACCACCTTGCGGCAGCCGGTCTGCTGGAGGATGTCGAGCACGGCCTGCCGGGCGTCCTGCGTCGACACGGCGAAGTGAACCTTCACGCCATTGGCGGTGAGGCTGCGCTCGGCCTGCTCAAGGTACTGGTCGAGATGCTCGATCGTGTGCTGCTTGATCGCGCCCGCCAGCTTGCGCAGCGGATCGGGATTGCCAAAGTCCGAGCCGAGCACCTCGTAGCGCTTCTCGGTGCCAGCGGCGCTGTTGGACCGCACGGCCTGGCGCACCTCGGGATTGAGGGTCGCGGCGTAGGTGTCGATCTTTTGGTGAGCCATGGTTAGGGGGCCTGGATGAGCGCGTCGCGCAGCACCTGGGCGATGTGGCGGATTTGCAGCGGCTTGCCTTCCTTGTTGGCAAGGCCGGAAAGATGCATGAGGCAACTCATGTCGCCGGAGACGAGGAAATCGGGATGCGTCTCCATGACGTGCTCGAGCTTCAGGCGGCCCATCGAGCCCGAGATATGCGGGAAGGCGACGGAAAACGTGCCGCCAAACCCGCAGCACTGCTCGGCCTCGCCAAAGGCGGCGATCTTCAACCCCGGGATCGAGCCGAGGAGTTGCAACGCCGCCGGGCCGCTCTCCGTGCCGCGTGTATGGCAGGCGCGATGAAAGGCGACATTCGCATCGAGCCGTCCCTCCCACTGCGTGATGCCGAGGCCGTTGACGATGAAATCCGCCAGCTCCCACGTGCGATCGGCGAGAGCCTGCACCTCGGGCGCGTCGGGCTGTTTTTCAAACTCCAGCGGCGCGCCGTGAAAGAGCATTGCCGCGCAGGAGCCGGAGGGAATGACCACCGGCGCGTCGCCGGAAAAGGTCTTCACCGTGTGGCGCATGATCTTGCGCGAGGCGTCCCAGTCGCCGGAGTTGAAGGCCGGTTGCCCGCAGCAGGTCTGCCCCTCGGGAAACTCGATCTCGCAGCCGAGATGCTCCAGCACCTCGACGGTGGCGCGGGCGACATCGTCATAGAAGGCGTCGCACAGGCAGGTGGCCATGAGCTGCACCTTGCGGCCGGTGACAGGAGTGCGGGTATTTGCCATGGGTCAGGCGGATATCAGTTGGAGAAACCGGGCTTCCTCATCGTTCCACGATTGCGTGTCGGAGGGCTCGAAGGTTTCGAATTCAAAGGAGTTGCGGACGATCTCGCGGCCTTCCTCGAGCGAGGAGATTTCGCCGCGGGCCATGAGCTGGGCGAGGATGTTGCCCGTGGCCGTGGCCTCGATCGGGCCGGCCTCGACGGTCAGGCCGGTGGCGTCGGCGGTCATCTGGTTGAGCAGGGCATTCTGCGAACCGCCGCCGACGATGTGCAGCGTGCCGGGCAGGTCGGGCATCCAGGCGCGGAGTTGGTCGACGAGCACGCGGTACTTCAGGGCGAGGCTGCGCAGGATGACGCGGGCGATGTCGCCGGGCTTTTCGGAAACGGGCTGGCCGGTCTTGCGGAGGTAGTCCGCGATGGCGCGCGGCATGTCGCACGGGCGCGAGAAGCTTGCGTCGTCGGGATCGACGAGACCGGGGGCCTTGCTCACCCACGCGTGGTCGACGAGTTCGCCGTAGTGGAGCTTGCTGCCCTGGGCATCCCAGTTGCGCTTGCACTCCTGGAGGAGCCACATGCCCGCGACGTTCTTGAGGAAGCGCGTGGTGCCGGAGAGTCCCTGCTCGTTGGAGAATCCGGCGGCAAAGGACGCGTCGGTGACGATCGGGGCGTCGAGTTCCCGACCGAGGAGCGACCACGTGCCGGAGCTGAGAAAGAGCGGGTTTTTGGTACGCGCCGGAGCGCCCGCCACTGCCGAGGCGGTATCGTGGCTGCCGCAGGCGACGACATCGACGGAATCCAGCCCGATCTCCGCTGCGAGGCTGGCGATGAGTTTGCCCACTTTCGTGCCGGGCGCGGTCACGGGCTTGAGCAGGTGGGCGGGGATGCCGACCTTGGCGGCCAGCTCCAGGTCCCACTCGGCGGAGCCTGCCTTGAGCAGTTGCGACGTGCTCGCGATGGTCTGCTCGATCACGCGCTCGCCGCTCAGCCAGTAGGTGAGCAAATCGGGCACAAACAAAAGCTGCGACGCCTCGCGCAGCACCGCAGGATACGATCGGGCCTCGGCGGCGAGCTGGAAGAGGGTGTTGAAAAACAGGAGCTGGATGCCCGTGCGGCCGTAGAGTTCCTCCTTCGGCACGGTCTTGGAAACCTCCTCGATCAGACCGTCGGTGCGGCTGTCGCGATACATCCACGGCAGGCCGAGCAGGCGACCGCGTTCGTCGACGAGGCCGTAGTCCACACCCCAGGTATCGACTGCCACCGAGACGACCTTGTCACCATGCGCCTTCGCAGCGGCGGCGATGCCGTTTTTGATATTGGAGAAAAGCTCCGTGATGTTCCAGTGCCAGCCGGTCGGGAGCTGGACGCCCTGGTTGGGGAAGCGGTTCTGGTCTTCGAGCTGGAGCTTGCGACCGTCGAAGTGACCTGCGACGACGCGTCCGCTGCCTGCTCCGAGGTCGACAGCGAGATAGGTCTGATGAGACATGGGGAGGAGAGAAAGGGTCTAGGCGAGCTCGATGCGAACCCCCTGTGCGGTCACGGCCGCCTCCAGCGCGGGCGATGGCTTTTCATTCGTGATCCACACGTCGACAGCGGAGTTTTGCGAATAGAAATAACTGGAGGCCACGCCCGACTTGGACGAATCCGCCAGGAGATAGACGGACTCCGCACCCTCGACCACGCGGTGCTTCAGCCGGGCCTGTTCCTCGCTCGCCTCGCTCAATCCGCGCTCGGGATCAATCCCGCGGCAGGAGACGAAGGCCGAGTCAATGCGGTAGAGGTTCAGCGTTTGCTCCGCCGCCCAGCCCGTGCAGGACAGAGAGCTCGACATCAGGTTTCCGCCGAGGAGCACGACATGGACGGCAGGTTTGTCTGCCAGCAAATTGGCGATCTGGAGCGAATTCGTCACCACGGTGAGCGGGATGTCGGGCAGGGCCTCGGCGAGGTGCTGCACGGTGGTGCTGGGATCGAAGAAAATGGTCTGCCCCTCGCGGATCTTGGCCACGGCGGCGCGGGCGATCTGGATTTTTGCCCCGGCATTCTGAACCGCACGCTCGCGCACGGGGAATTCCCGGCGCTGGGCCTCCAGCCGCACGGCTCCGCCATGGGAGCGCATCAGCATGCCCTCGGCCTCGAGCTTCTCAAAATCGCGGCGCACGGTCTCCTCGGTCACGCCGAGAGTCTTGGCCACCTCGGTGGTGCGGACGCTCCCGTGCTTCTTCAGCAGGTCGAGCATTTGACGATGTCGTTCGAGGGCGAGCATGTGGGAATCAGTTTGAATGATTTTTCTTGCCCAATCAATAAAAGAAATTCAGAAGCAAACACAGCTAAACAAACATTCCTCCACCTTATGAGCTACAAGTACGTTAATTACCTCTGGGATGACGCCAAGGCGGCCTCCCTCGACTTCGTTTCCCTCCTCGTGTACCGCTCGAACCTCCTCGGCTCGGACCAGCGCATCACGAACACGGGCGGCGGAAACACTTCCTCGAAGATCGTCGAAAAGGACCCGCTCTCGGGCGAGGACGTGGAGGTTTTGTGGGTGAAGGGCTCCGGCGGCGACCTGCGCACGTCGAAGAAGGAGAACTTCTCCTCGCTCTACCAGAGCAAGCTCATCGACCTCCAGAAGGTCTACGGCTCCCGCGAGGAGCGCGGTCTCAAGAGCCAGGCCGAGGACGACATGGTGGGCATGTACCCGCACACGACTTTCAACCTGAACCCGCGTCCGTCGTCCATCGACACGCCGCTGCACAGCTTCCTGCCCGGCAAGCATGTCGACCACATGCACCCGAATGCCATCATTTCCATCGCGGCGAGCCGTCGGTGCGAGGAACTGACGAAGGAAATCTTCGGCGGCGAAATGGCCTATGTGGGCTGGATGCGCCCGGGCTTTGAGCTTGGCCTCGCCATGCAGGAAATCTCCCGCCAGCAGCCCGGCATCAAGGCCATCATGATGGGCCAGCACGGGTTCATCTCGTGGGATGACGACGCCAAGGTCTGCTACACCCGCACGCTCGATTTCATCGAAAAGGCTGCCGCTTACATCGAATCCAAGTACGAGGCGAAGGGCGGCCATGCCGGAGCCTTCGGCGGCGCGAAGTACCAGTCGCTCGACGAGGCGCAGCGCCAGTCGGTGTTTGCCCAGATCCTCCCGTGGCTCCGCGGCCAGGTGAGCCAGCAGAAGCGCTTCGTCGGCACCGTGCAGGACGACGAGAAGATCCTGCGCTTTGTCAATTCCCAGGACGCCCCGCGTCTTGCAGAACTCGGCACCTCCTGCCCCGACCACTTCCTGCGCACCAAGATCAAGCCGCTTTACGTCGACTGGAATCCGCAGTCCGAGGACGTCGCCGCGCTCAAGGCGAAGCTCGCCGCCGGTCTCGAGGCGTACCGCGCCGATTACGCGGAGTATTACAATCGCTGCAAGCATGCCAACTCGCCCGCGATGCGCGACGCCAACCCGACCGTGGTGCTCATCCCCGGTCTCGGCATGGTCGCCTGGGGCAAGGACAAGAGCGAAAGCCGCGTCACCGCCGAGTTTTACAACTGCGCCGTCGAGGTCATGCGCGGCGCGGAGGCCATCGACGAATACGTCTCGCTCCCGCAGCAGGAGGCTTTTGACATCGAGTACTGGCTCCTGGAGGAGGCCAAGCTCCAGCGCATGCCCGCCGAGAAGGAACTCGCCCGCCAGGTCCACGTCGTCATCGGCGCGGGCAGCGGCATCGGCAAGGAGGTCGCTCATCGCCTCGTGAAGGAAGGCGCGCATATCGTTTGCGTCGACCTCAACCTCGCCGCGGCGGAAGCCACCGCCAAGGAGATCACCGACAAGTACGGCCTCGGCATCGGCGTGGCTGGCACGGGCATCAGCGGATGCGGACCGGCCATCGGCCTTTCCGCCAATATCACCGACCGTGCCAGCATCCGCGCTGCGCTCGACCAGGTGGCCATCGCCTACGGCGGATTTGATTCCATCGAGGTCACGGCGGGCATCTTTGTCCCGAGCGACACGACCGGCCACATCCCGGACGACAAATGGGCGCTCACCTTCGGCATCAATGTCACCGGCAGCTACTTCGTCGCCGACGAGGCCTACAAGATCTGGAAGGAACAGGGCCTCCGTGGCAATCTCGTCCTCACCACCAGCGCCAACGCCGTCGTCGCCAAGAAGGGCAGCGTGGCCTACGACACCAGCAAAGCCGCCGCGAACCATCTCGTCCGCGAGCTCGCCATCGAGCTTTCGCCGCTGGTCCGTGTCAATGGCGTGGCTCCGGCCACCGTTGTGCAGGGCAGCGCCATGTTCCCGCGTGACCGCGTCATCGGTTCTCTCGCGAAGTACAACATCCCGTACACCGACGATGAGGCGACCGAATCGCTCGTCAGCAAGCTCGCGCAGTTCTACGCCGATCGCACGCTGACCAAGGCGCCGATCACGCCCGCCGACCAGGCCGAGGCGTATTTCCTTCTCGTCACGAACCGTCTCAGCAAGACCACCGGACAGGTGATCACGGTGGACGGCGGATTGCACGAGGCGTTTCTCCGGTAGTTCCCAGCCCGCCCGGTGTGTGGAGGCGGGCTGATCTTGGGGATCCCGCGGGGCGCTGGTGGAATTTTTTCCATCGGTTTCCCCGCGGGAGACTACCCCTTTCGCGAGGAAGAAAATCACTCTTCGCAAAATCTCCTTGTGCAAAGGGCGGCACTTCGGTGAAGGTTGCCCATGGAAGACCTGTCAGCCTTTTTTCCGGACGCGGATACGTTCTTTCCCCGGAATTTACCCGTCGGCTTAACCTTCGACGATATTTCGCTCGCGACTCGGTACACCGAGATCCTGCCCCGCGACGCCAACCTCTCGGTTTCCCTCTCGCCCTCGCTGCATTTGCAGATTCCGATCCTGTCGTCGGACATGGACACCGTGACCGAGTCGCGCATGGCGATTCGCATGGCCCTCAATGGCGGTCTCGGCCTCATCCACTACAACATGACGGACGAGGCGCAGATCAAGGAGGTTGCCCGCGTGAAGAACCACATTCACGGCTTCATCCGCGAACCGATCAAGGTGATGGCCAACCAGACCATCGGCGAGGTGCTCGACCGCATCACCCGCAAGGACTTTGGGTTCCGCACCTTCCCTGTCGTCGATGAGCAAAACCATCTCCTCGGCCTGCTCTCCAGCAGCACGGTGAAGGAGCGCTATCGCGAGCGCTCGGTCCTCGAGGCCATGACCCCGCGCAGCGAGGTCTACACTCTCCCGGTCAGCGCGATCAAAGACCACCCGATCGAGGTGGCCGACAAGTTTTTCTCCGAGCACATCGGCATCCACAAGCTCCTCATCGTCGATGAGCAGGATCGCCTGTGCGGTCTCTTCACCCTCAGCGACATCGAGCGCATCGAGGACGAGGCCACCCGCATCGTGAAACCCGCGCGGGACGAGCGTTTCCGCCTCGTGTGCGGCGCAGCCATCGGCTCGCATCGCAAGGCGGACGGTTCCCTCGATTCCGACCGCATCATCGGCCATGTCACCCGCCTCGTGGAGGAGGGCGTCGATGCCGTGGCGGTGTCCACCGCGCATGGATTCTCCAAGGGCGTGGGCGATACGGTGAAGCTCATTCGCAGCCAGTTCCAGGATCTCACCATCATCGCGGGCAACGTCACCAGCGCCGACGGCGTCGAGTTTCTCGCCAAGGCCGGGGCGAACTGCATCAAGATCGGTCAGGGTCCGGGGTCCATCTGCACCACGCGCGTCGTCGCGGGTGTCGGCATTCCGCAGATGACGGCGCTGTACGTCGCCTCCCGTCAGGCGGCGAAGGAAGGCGTGACCATCCTCGCCGACGGCGGCATCACAAAGTCCGGCGACATGGTCAAGGCGCTCACCCTCGCCGACGGCCTCATCTGCGGCGGTCTGCTCGCCGGGTGCGACGAGGCCCCCGGCCGCATCATGGAAATCAACGGCAAGCTGTATAAACAGTACCGTGGCATGGGCAGCCGCGAGGCCATGAAGGACGGTTCCGCCGCCCGCTATGGCCATGACAAGAAGGACGCCGTGGCCAAGGCCGCTCCCGAGGGCATCGAGGCTCTCAAGGAGGCGGCTGGTCCGCTGGATTTCGTTCTGCGCGAGCTCATTGGCGGCATCCAGTCCGGCATGGGTTACCTCGGCGCGGCGGATCTCAAGACCCTCAAGGTCAACGCCCGGTACATCCGCGTGAGCCCCGCCGGACAGAAGGAAGCCGCTCCGCACGACGTCATCACCGTCAAGACGACGCCCAACAACAGCGCGGAGTAGGACGAAGTCGGAAGTTTGAAGTGGGAAGTCGGAAGGAATCCCTCCGATGCTGCCAACGCGTGGCATGATGGAACTTCCGACTTCCGAATTCCCACTTCCGAAATTCCCCGGTTCGCTGTAACATTTCCCCTCCTTCATGGCCCTTACTCCGTTTTCCAGCCTGCTCATCGCCGATACCGGAATCTCCACCGGTGACGAAGGGAAAGGCCGCCTCATTCTCGAAATCATCGACGAACTCCGTGAATCGACCGGCAATCCGGACGCGGTCGCGGCGGTGATGAAGGTCAATGGCGGCTCGAACTCGGGACACTCCGTCGCCGATGTGAAGCTCAATCTCATCCCCGGCGGCGTGGTTGACACCACCCTCCCGCACCTGCTCATCGGCTGCGGCGTCGTGGCCGATCCGCGCAAGTTCCTCTGGGAGGCCGCCTATGCCGAGTTGCATGGCTACCCGACCCTGAGCCGCCTGCGCATCGACGAGCGCACCCTCGTTTCCGACCTCTCCCACCGCCTGCTCGACCTCGCCTGGGAGGATTACCGCGTGCATGTGCTCAAGGAGGAGCCGCGGGGTTCCACTGGCCGGGGCATCACGCCCGCCTACACGGACGAGATTGCCCAGTTTCAGATCACCTACGCCGACTTCCGCTCGGAAAAAGCGGTTTTCGCCCGCAAGCTCCGCGCCCGCGCGGATCGCGCCCTGCGCGTGATCGAGCACGTCTGCCAGCTCCGCCCGGAGCGCTGGCCGGAGCTTTTCGACACCCTTTCCAATGCCGAGACGCGCGCCAACAAGGAGACGATCGACGCCGGGATTTTCGCGGCAGCGGAGTTTGATTTCCGCTGCTTCAAGGGCCCGCAGCCCTTTACCCTCAATGTCGACTTGCTTGTCGACACCTATTGGGAGGCGGGACAAAAGCTCGTCGCCTGCGTGACCGACGTTCGCGAGATCGTCCTGCAAAACGTCGAGGCGGGCCGCAGCATCATCGGCGAGTTCGGCCAGGCCTACTGGCTCGACAAGCGCCATGGCTTCCCGCCCAACGTCACGGCCTCGCACACCTTCACGCCCGAGTTTTTCCAGTCGGCTGGCATCCCGGCCCAGCCCGTGCACACCATCGGGTGCTGCAAGGCGTATGACACCAAGGTCGGCACCCATGTTTTCCTCACCGAGCTGACCGACGAGCATCCGCTCGGCCGCACGCTGCGCCGCATCGAGTTTGGCTCGACCACCGGACGCCAGCGCATGGTCGGGTGGTTCGACGCGGTGGAGAAGGGCGACGCCCTCCGCTACGGCGGCTATCAGGATCTCGCGCTCAACAAGCTCGACGCCCTCTCCTACGGCGGCGACTGGACGGAAGGCGAACTCGCCATCTGCGTTGCCTACGAGGCTCCGGATGGCACGCGCGTTTCCCACGTTCCCCGTGACGACGCTTTCCGTCGCACGCTGAAGCCTGTCTACAAAATGCTCCCCGGATGGAGCGAGGATCTCTCCGGCATCCGTCATTACGCCGACCTGCCTGCCGCCGCCCGTCGCTATGTCGTCGAGGTGATGGCTGCGATCGTGGACATCGCATATGGCGAGAATCGCCCTGCGGTCCTGCCCAATCTCCGCTACATCGGAGTCGGTCCGCTCCGCAGCCAGATCATCAAGGACGTGCCGACGACAGGGGAACTCCTGAGCGCGCTATAAGGCGTATTTCCCACGCGGCAAAGGGCTTGAGGGAACGCTGAGCCCTGCTTAGCGTGCAAAGTCCATGCCGGGTACCCGATTCACGTCGTTCCGCGCAAAAGGACTCCGGGGCATCGCCACCGTGGCGGGGCTTTTTGGAGTTCTCGGCGGCATTGTGACGCTCCTGGGTTGGGCGCTCGATGTCCCCTGGATGACCGATTGGCTGCATACCGGCATCTGCATGTTCCCCAATGCCGCGATCTGTGGCGCGCTCATCGGCGTGGCCCTGATCATTCTGGCCTGGAGCGGTCGCAGCAGGACGTTGCGGAATCTTTCGAGGGTGACCGCGCTTTTCTGCGCGGTCTTCAGCGGGTTGGTGCTCTATCAGCATCTCACCGGCACAAACCTGGGTATCGACACCTCCATCATTGCCCGCACCTGGGGGCAGAAGGCCAGCGCGGCTCCGATGCGAATGGGCCTTCCCGCCAGCGTTTCCTTCCTGATCCTGGGCCTCGCCGTCTTCCTCGCCTCCTGGAATGGCCTCGCCCGGCGTGTGTCTTCCCTGCTGGCTCTGGGTACGGTAGCCGTCGTTTCCCTCTCGCTCATGGGATACTGGTTCGGCGCGAACCAGCTTTTCGGCCTGGCGCACTACACGGCCATCGCTTTCCAAACCGGGTTCATCATTTTCATCCTGAGCACGGCCATTATCGCGGTGATCCCCGAGCATGGCCTCGCCGAGATGCTCCTGCGCGAGGATGCCGGGGGCGTCGCCGCCCGACGCCTGTTGCTCCCGATCATCATCATCCCGCCAGTGCTCGGATGGCTGCAGGTGTTTGGTCGGCAGTATGAGATGTACGATGTGACCTTTGGCACGGCGGTGCGAACTCTCTGCGAGACCGCTCTGTTTTTCCTGCTCCTGTGGTGGACGGTCAACACCATCAGCAGCCAGGCTGCCGTCGCCCGGCAGGCCCGCTCCGCCCTCCGCGTGCTCGATGAGCGGTTCACCCGTTTCATGGAGTCCGTGCCAGGACTCGCCTGGATCAAGGATGCCGATGGACGCTACGTCTTCGCCAACGAGTCTGCGCTCAAGGCGTTCGGATTATCCCGCACCGCTCTTTACGGCCGCACCGACGCGGATGTCTTTTCTCCCGAGACGGCGGCGATGTTCATTGCCAATGACCGGAGGGCGGTTCAGTCGCGCATCGGGATTCAGGTGATCGAAAAGCTCGAGCACGGCGATGGCGAACATCATTCGCTGGTGGCGAAATTCCCGATCGAGGAACCGGGTTCCGCGCGTCCGTTTGTCGGCGGCATCGCCATCGACATCACTGATCGCGTCCGGGCCGAGGAGGCCTTGAGGCTGGCCGACCGCCGCAAGGATGAATTCCTCGCCACTCTCGCCCACGAGCTGCGCAATCCGCTTGCGCCGATTCGTTACGCGGTCCAGCTGATCGCGCAACCCGGCGTCGACCGCTCCACCCTGCAATACGTGCATGGAGTCATCGACCGCCAGGTCGGCCACATGGTGCGCCTGCTGGAGGATCTCCTCGACATGTCGCGCATTTCCTACGGCAAGCTGGAGCTGCGTCGCGAGAGGGTCGAGTTGGCAGTCATCGTCAACTCCGCCCTCGAGGCCAGCCGTCCCATCATCGAGGCTGCCGGGCACGAGCTGGTCGTCGAGATGCCTCCCGATCGCATCGTCCTCGATGCCGACGCCGTGCGCCTCGCCCAGGTATTTTCCAATCTGCTGAACAACGCCGCCAAGTTCACCACCGCCCGCGGACGTATTGTCTTTGCCGTCGCGCGCGAGGATCGCGAGGTGATCGTCTCCGTGTCTGACAATGGGATCGGCCTCACCCCGGAGTCGCTGCATACGATCTTCGATATGTTCTCTCAGGTGCATCGCGGCGGTGTGCAGTCGGGCCTTGGCATCGGCCTCGCGCTGGTCAAGGGCCTGCTCGACCTGCATGGCGCCACCATCTCGGCCGAAAGCGAGGGGGCGGGACAGGGCAGCCGGTTCACCATTCGTATTCCCTTGCCCGCGGTTCCGCTTGAACTCTCCGCTCCCGGAGCGTTGCCCGACGTACACATTTCTCGAACGCTGAAAATCCTCGTCATCGACGATGTGCGCGACATCGCCGACAGCATTTCCAGCCTGTTGCGCAGCATGGGCTATGAAACGCACCCGGCCTATGGCGGCGAGGAGGGACTCGCCGAGGCGGAGACTTTCCGGCCCGATGTCATCCTCCTCGATATCGGCATGCCCGGCCGGGACGGCCACCAGATTTGCCGGGAGATCCGCCAGCAATCCTGGGGAACCCCGATTTTTGTCATCGCGATCACCGGCTGGGGCCAGGAATCCGACCGCCGCCTTACCCGCGAAGCCGGGTTCGACGAGCACCTCGTCAAACCCGTCGACGTCTCACAGCTCGTCGACCTCATCGAGAAGGCCCGCGGCTCGCGCGGGGCGGGCTAGGAGTCGCCGCTTACTTCTGCCGGATTGGTTTGCCGAGTTCGAAGACCTGGCCGGGCCTGGCCGGGGGGCCGGGTTTGTCTGGCGTGCCAAAGGCGATGCGGCCTGCGATGCCGGACAGAGTCGGGGCGTCCACTTTCAGGCGGAGGAAGCCGATCTTGGCCTCGGGCTCGCTGGCGTTCCAGAAGACGGAGTTCTGGCGCACGAGGTCGCGGTATTTGGGATCGATCACGACCGTGAGCAGGACGCGGCTATTGTCCGGCGAGAGGGTCTTGGTGGTCACGTCACCGACTTTCACGTCGCGGTAGAGCACCTGCGCTCCCAGGCCGACGGTGGTGGCCGGGGTGGAGATCTTGATCGTGAACCCGCTCGCCTCGGCCAGCGACGGGTCGGTGATCATGCGGCCGGAGAAGACGTTGCCGTAGCCGCCCGAGCCGGGGATACAGTCAATATAGACGCCGCTGATGATGGTCTCGAGGCCCGAGATGCCTTGCAGCGAAATCTGCGGCTCCACCAGCGAGAAGATCGAGTCCTCGCGGCGCAGGTTCTCGTAGCCGGGCTGGATGCGGGCGATCACCTCGACGCGGCCGCGATCCGTGCGCACCTCATCGACCAACCCGACACGGACGCCGAGATAGCGGAGTTCCGTGCGGCCCGGCAGGATGCCCTGGGCGCTGGCAAAGCGGATGCGGATCGGCGCGGAGGTCGCGCGGGCCGAGGCCTCGTCGTCAAAGAGCTGGTAGCGCTGCCCCTCCTGGACCGGGGAACCGCTCGCGCCGAAGCTGTCGAAGGTCACGCCGCCGCTGAGGAGCGCGGTGATGCCCTCGATATGGATGTTGATCACACCCGGTCCAGCCATGGCCGAGGTCGCGGGCGTCCGCCAGAAGCGCGACGAACTCACGAGCGCCGACTGGAAGTCCGGCTTGATCGAGGCGATAAGCGCGGGCTGGCCGTTGGCGGTGAGCGTCTTTTCCTTGATCGCGCCAGCTACGAGGCCGCGGTAATACACGGGCGCTCCCGGTTCGATGGTGGGAAGGCTGTCGGCCGTCAATGTCACGAGCAGATCGTTCTGTCGCGCAGCGGGATTGCCCACGGTGATCCCGGCAAAGGTTTCGGCAGGTTCGCCGGAGCCAGCCTGGCATTCGATGTACGGGCCGGTGATGATCGCGTCCAGGCCCTTGATACCTTCCAGATTAGCGGTTGGGCGCACGAGGGTGAATTGCGACTCCTTCGCCGCGAGGAAATCATAGGAGGGTTCGAGCTGGGCGGTCGCGATGGCGGTTTGCGAGCCGGAGGGAATCTCCACTTTGCTGATGATGCCGACGGGTTGCCCGAGGTACATGATGCGCGTCTGGTCGGCCACGATGCCGCGTGAGTCTTCAAAGGCGATGGAGATTTTCCTCCCCGAGGCCCGGGCGCTGGCCTCGTCGGGTTGGAGTTCGAATTCCTTCCCGTCGTCGACCGGCTGACCCTTTATGCCGAAGTCATCGAATGCGATGCCGCCCTGGATGAGCGACTCCAGGCCCGCGATGTTGAGCGAGAGTCCGCCGGGTCCCGCCTTGAGCGAGGTTGCCGGGATCAGCCAGAACCGTGAGGCGTCATTTACCATCTGCGCGTGGTTTTCATCGATCACGACCTGCACGTACGGGCGGCCATCCGTGTCGATCTCCTTTTCCACCACCCAGCCGACGGGCACACCCAGGTGGTAGATCGGCGAGCCGTGGTCGACCATCGGGATGGAATCCGCGCGCAGCTTGATCAGCAGCGTCGGTGCGTCGAGCGGAGAGAGCGGAGCCTTGGCCAGTCCGGTGAAGCGCGTTTCGTAGCTGCCATTGCCGGGACGCTGCCGGGCGCGGATCGAGTTGCCCTGGATGATGGCCTCCAGGCCGGTGAGCTGCTGGAGGGAGACGACGGGTTTTTCGATCCAGTAATCCGTATTTGAGCGAGCAAGCGAGCTGGCAAAGGCCCGGAGCCGCACCGAAACGATCACGCCATTCAGCTTCGGATCAAGATGCACCCTGGTGACCTTGCCCGCATGCACGCCGCGAAAGACGAGGGGCGTCTTGCCTGCCTCGATGCCCGGGGCCTCTGCGAACGCGATGTCTATCTCCGGCCCCTCCTCGCGATAGTTGTTCCAAAACAGCCAGACCGTGGCGGCGGCGGCGATGATGGGGAACACCCAGGCCCAGGGGAACGTCCTGCGGGTGGAGACGATTTCTCCGGCGTCTTCTTTGTCGATGGGTGTTTGGCTCATGTGGTACGGCGTTCTTTCCAGATCAGTGAAGGGTGGTAAATCTCGGCCGCGAAGAGCGTGCACAGCAGCACGGCGGCAAAAAAGAGTCCTCCCGGCTCGGCCTTGACGCTGGCGAGGATGCCGAGCTGGCCCACGGCGGCCAGGACGGAGAGGAGGAAAATGTCGATCATCGACCACGACCCGATCTGGTGGAGGATGCGGTACATCAGGGTGCGGCCTTCGCGGAGTTCGCTCGTGCCGTGCAGCAGCAGGATCCAGCTCATCACGGCGAGCTTGAGGAAGGGCACGACGATGCTGGCGAGGAACACGACCGCCGCCACCGGCGTCAATCCGGAATCATAGAGCTCCAGCACGCCGCCCATGATGGTGAGCGGCTCGACCTGACCGGTGATCGTGATCGTCATCACCGGGAGGATGTTGGCCGGGATGTAAAGGATGAGGCCGGATACCACGAGGGCGCGGGCCATGCTCAGCCGCGTCTCGTCCGTCATGGTTTGCCCTCCAGTCGCCGCTCGGCGGAGTCTTCGTCAAAGACGCGCGACAGCCCGATGGAAATCGCCGCCAGCAGCACGATCCAGCCGATGCCAACCTTCCACGCGACCGTGCCGATCATGTCCAGCTTCACCACCGCCACCACGCAGGCAATGGCAAACACGGGGATGAGGCTCCAGGATTCCGTGAACCCCGCCACATGCAGCGCGATGCGGCCGCCGGGCAGTTTCCACCCGAGACAGCAGGCGGAGACATAGGCGACCGCTCCGAAATACAGCGCCGGTGCGGCGATGGCGCAGAAGACAACCAGCAGCGAGATCGGCCAGTACCCCTGGTCGGCCAGTTTCTGCCCTCCCGTGATGATGAGATTGGACTGCGTGTTGCCCGCCACGGAAAAGGTCATGATCGGGTACACATTGGCCAGCAGGGCCATGCACACCCCGGTGATGCCCAGGGCGCAGGCGATATGGAACGAGTCATCCGTGCGGTGAATCATCAGCACCTCGCCGCAACGCTTGCAACGCAGCGACTCGCCATGCTTGAGCACACGCTCCCGGATCGAGACTCCGCACGTCCGGCAGGAAAGCCATCCGGCCTCCTTGTCGGGGCTTGAGGTGCGGGGTCTCATTTCACGGTGCTATCCTCCCTGCGGGGATGAGTCAGTTCTTCTTCGGCGGCTCTTTGTCAAAGCCGCGCCGGTGCTCGATTTTCATGACCGATTCGACCGTGTGGTGATCCTTGATCACGTCGGAAAACCAGTTGGCCGAGGGCTTGAGGATGCGGTCCTTTGTCTCGGGGTCCATGTGCGAGAGGCCAAAGGTGGCGGTGTAGCCCCAGTGCCACTCGTAGTTGTCCGCGAGCGACCAGGTGAAGTACCCGCGCACGTCGTAGCCGTCCTGGATGGCGCGGCCGATCTCGTGGAGGTGGTTCTGGAGGTACCAGATGCGCTTGGAGTCGTTCGACGTGGCGATGCCATTCTCCGTGATCATCATTGGCTTGCCGTAGCGGTCGCCGACGCGCTTGATCTCGTCATAGATGCCCTTGGGATTGATGTCCCAGCCCATCATGGTGAAGTGCTTGCCGCGCATGGACGGCCCGGCGAGGAGCGAGATCGGCCCGGGCGCCTGCGAGTAGTAGTAGTTGATGCCGAGGATGTCGCAGACATCATAGATGCGGTCGAGGTGATCCGTGTTGCCATGGATCATCGTGTTGTAAATCAGACCGCCCGGGTCGAGCGGAGCGCGCTGCCACCACGGCAGGGCCTCGACGCTCAGGATCTTGGCCGAGGGTTTGATCTCCTTCACGATCTTCGCCGCATCGCGGAACATCCCCGTGCTCGCGTCGATCGCCTTCCAGTAGTGCCCGATGGCGAGGGTCATCGCCGGCGGCCACTGGCCCACGATGTAGGCGGTCGTGATCTGGCCGTTTGGCTCGTTCTGCGGCGCATAGTACTTTGTGTACGGGGCGGTCGCCTTGACCATCTTCTCGACATAGGCCTTCCAGCGCTCGCGGGCGAGCGGGTGGAGCCAGTTGGAGTTGCCGGGGTGCTTCTTGTCGTAGAGCCAGTCGGGGAAGGTGAAGTGCCAGAGGCACACGACGGGCTCGATGCCCATCTCCTTTAGCTTGCGCGCCATGCGGACATAACCCTGGATGGCCTCCTCATTATATACGCCGGGCTGCGGCTCGACGCGGGCCCACTCGATGCTGAAGCGATAGTGCGTCGGACGGATTTTCTTCAGCGCCTCGAGGTCCTTGTCAAAGTCGCTCCAGCTATACAGCGCATTGCCGCGCGGCGGAGCCTTGTGCTGGCTCACGAGGATGTCCCAGTCCGTGGAGAAGTAATCCTTCTCGCCCGGTTTCACCGCCGGGTCTTCGTACTGGTAGCTCGCCGTCGAGATGCCCCAGGCGAACTTCTCCTTCATCTTGGGGGAGGGCCGCCCGGAGACCTTGGGCGTGGGGTCAAATTTACCGAGGGGATTGATCGGGTTGACGCAGCCGGACAGCAAGGTGGCGCAGGCAAGACCGACCGCGAGGGTGAGCCGTGTTGGATTCATGGAGATTGGTTTGTATTCCCTAACGTTTCCGCTGGCGGCCGCGCTATCCACTTCGAGCAACACGACCGGAGATTCCTTCATGCACGAGGGACTCTCTTGGGGGCGGATTCTGTCCATGCGCCACCGGAGGCGTCAATCCGCAAAGAGGCTCCGGGCAGGGGGTTGAAACGAAATCAAACGAAAGAGGGAAAGCCAATCGGCGGATGCTTTGCAGCAAGAGAGGGGTATACCCGGCGGTCGATTCTTCTATGATGGGCGTTCTGGAATGAAGATTTCATCCCCCAAAGAATCTCACCCTGGGGAAACGCGGGCTCCGCTCACGCCTGACAGCGTGGCCAAGCTCGTCAAACTCGGCGCCGAGGTATCGGTCGAGGCTGGCATAGGGCTGCCGGCAGGTTTTCCCGATGAGATGTATGCCAAGGCTGGCGCGACGATATCGACGGATCGCGCCTCGCTCCTGAGCTCCGCCGATATCGTCCTACGATTGCGCAAGCCGCCCGTGGAGGAGATCGACCTCCTCAAGCCCGGCTGCGTGCACCTCAGTCTCCTCGATCCATTCAACGAGAAGGAGTTGCTGGCAAAGTTCGCCGCTCGTGGGGTCAGCGCGATCAGCATGGAGTTCGTTCCCCGCACCACCCGGGCGCAGAAAATGGACGTCCTTTCCTCGCAGGCGAACCTCGCCGGGTACGAGGCTGTCATCCTCGCCGCCCGGTATTCGAACAAGATCTTTCCCATGATGACCACCGCCGCCGGGACCATTCTCCCGGCCCGCGTCTTCATCATCGGCGTGGGCGTTGCCGGTCTCCAAGCCATCGCCACCGCCAAGCGCCTCGGCGCCAAGGTCACCGCCTATGACACCCGCCCCGTGGTAGAGGAACAGGTGAAGTCGCTCGGCGCGCAGTTCCTCAAGGTCGACCTCGGCGAGACCGGCCAGACGAAGGACGGCTACGCCAAGGCGCTCACCGACGAGCAGATCCAGAAGCAGCGCGACACCATGACGAAGACCTGCGCCGAGTCGGATATCGTCATCACCGCCGCCCAGGTCTTTGGCCGTCGCGCTCCCATCCTGCTCACCAGCGCGATGGTTGCCGCCATGAAACCCGGCAGCGTCGTCGTCGACCTCGCGGTCGAGACCGGCGGCAATGTCGAGGGCATCGAATACGACCAGGTGACGAATCGCAACGGCGTGCTCCTCGTGGGAACGGCGAATCTCCCCGGCCGCGTCCCCTTTCACGCCAGCCAGGTCTACGCCGCCAACCTCGTCGGGTTGCTCGAGGAGTATTGGGACAAGAAGGAGAAGACCTTCGCTCTCAACCTGGAGGACGAGATCATCCGCGGATGCCTCGTCACCCACGGGGGTCGCATCGTGAACGAAAAACTCAGCTCATAGCCATGGATACCAACGTCCTGTTTATCTTCATCCTCTCGGTTTTCGTGGGCTTCGAGGTCATCTCGAAGGTTCCCTCGATGCTGCACACGCCGCTCATGTCCGGCACCAACGCCATTCACGGCATCATCCTCTTTGGCGGCATCCTCGTGCTGGCCGGGGCGGACAGCCTGCTCGTGCAGGTGCTCGGCTTTGTCGCCGTGGTCTTCGGGTCCGCCAACGTGTTTGGCGGCTTTATGGTCACGGATCGCATGCTCCAGATGTTCCGAAAGAAAAAATCCCAATGAGTTCTCCCCTGGCTCTCGTCTTTATCGGCGCGTCCGTCCTCTTCATCCTCGGCATCAAGTTCCTGAGTTCGCCGAAGACGGCGCGGCTCGGCAACCTCGTGGCTGCGGCTGGCATGCTGGTCGCGCTCCTCGCCCTGCATAAACCGGAGGGCGGCTCGGTCTGGCTGTCCGGCTGGAATACCAACTTCACCCTCATCCTCGTCGGCATCGTGGTCGGCCTCGGCATCGGCGCGCTCGGCGCGTACTCGGTCAAGATGACCGCGATGCCTCAGATGGTCGCCCTTTTCAACGGTCTCGGCGGCGGTGCGGCGGCGCTGGTCGGCGGGCTGGAGTTCATGCACGGCACGCATGGCGGTCTCCCGGCTTTCATCGCGGGTGCGATGCTCTTCGCCACGCTCATCGGGTCGCTGTCCTTCTCCGGCAGCGCCATCGCCTACCTGAAGCTGGAGGGGAAATTTGACAAGCCCCTCACCTTCCCGGGCCAGAACGTGTTGAATGGACTGATCCTCCTCGCGATCCTGACCCTGTGCGGCTGGCTGACCTTCAACTCCACCGGCAGCCTCGCCATTGCGATCCTCGCGGTCGTGGCCGTGCTCGCGCTCATCTTTGGCGTCGCCATGGTGATGCCGATCGGCGGAGCGGACATGCCGGTCGTGATCTCGCTGCTCAACTCCTTCACCGGCCTCGCTGTGGCGGCGGATGGTTTTGCCATCAACAACCTCGCCATGATCGTGGCGGGTACGCTGGTGGGTTCCTCCGGCACGCTCCTCACCCTGCTGATGTGCAAGGCGATGAATCGCCCCGTGACGAATGTGCTCTTCGGCGCGTTCGGTTCCGGCAGCTCCGCCAAGGGCGGCGGCGAAGGCGTCACCGGCACGATCAAGCCCATCCAGGCCGACGAGGCCGCCGTGCTCCTGGCCTACGCCCAGCGCGTGGTGGTCGTCCCTGGTTACGGCATGGCCGTGGCCCAGGCGCAGCACCAGGTGCGCGAACTCAGCGATGAACTCGGCCAGCGCGGCGTGGAGGTGCAGTTTGCCATTCACCCGGTCGCAGGCCGCATGCCTGGTCACATGAACGTGCTGCTCGCCGAGGCCAATGTGCCTTACGATCAGCTCTGCGAGATGGAGGCGATCAATCCCTCCATGGATCGCGTCGACGTGTGCCTCGTCATCGGGGCCAACGACGTGGTGAACCCGGCCGCCCGCGAGGACAAATCGAGCCCCATCTACGGCATGCCCATCATCGACGCCGATCACTCCAAGACCGTGATCGTGATGAAGCGCTCCATGGCGGCGGGCTTCGCCGGCATCGAGAATCATCTCTTCTACCGCGACAACACCCGCATGCTCTTCGGCGACGCCAAGGCGTCCCTCAACGAACTCGTCGCCGCCGTAAAGGCGAACTGACAGGCGGGAACGGCTCTTACGCAACATTGTTTACCATGAAAATCGGAAGTTGTATTTTCGATTTTCATGGTAAACTGCCGAGGTGATTCAAAGGAACACGCTGCGATCTGCATTGGATGCCGCCCTGGGACGGTCGCGGATCGTTGCTTTAATTGGGCCTCGCCAGTGCGGAAAAACCACGCTCGCGCGAGAGCTGGTAGATGTCGATTCCGCGAATTATTTCGACCTTGAGGACCCTCTAAGCCTGGTGCGTCTGGAGGAGCCCATGACGGCGCTTCGTCCGCTGGAGGGATTGGTCGTGATCGATGAGGTGCAGCGGCGGCCCGATTTGTTTCCGATCCTGCGTGTGCTGGCTGACCGCAGGCCGCTCCCGGCAAAGTTTCTCATTCTCGGGAGCGCCGCACCCGAGTTATTGCGCCAGTCTTCAGAGTCGCTGGCCGGTCGGATTGAGTTTCTCTCCATGGGCGGATTTGACCTTGAGGAGGTGGGAGCGGCATCACTTTCGCGGCATTGGCTGCGAGGAGGTTTTCCCGACTCCTTTTTGGCTGCGACCGAATCCGACAGCTTTATCTGGCGGCGGAATTTCATCACAACCCTTCTGGAGCGCGATTTGCCGCAATGGGGCATATCCATTCCCGCTCTGACCCTGTTTCGCTTTTGGTCGATGCTGGCCCATTATCATGGGCAGATCTGGAATGCGGCGGAATTCGCCCGTTCGCTGGAACTCAGCCAGCCAACCATCCGCCGCTATCTGGATATCCTCTCGGGAGCATTCATGGTGAGGCAGCTTCCGGCCTGGCATGCGAATCTGAACAAACGCCAGGTCAAGGCTCCCAAGGTCTATCTGCGCGACACCGGGTTGCTGCATCAGCTGCTGGGTATCCGTTCCGAAAAGGATCTTTTGATGTCGCCGAAATGCGGGGCTTCCTGGGAGGGCTATGTCATTGAGGAGGTGCTGAGGTCGGTCGATCCTGATGAGGCCTATTTTTGGGCGACTCATGGCGGTGCGGAGATCGATTTGGTTCTCCGCAAAGATGGGCGGCTTTTTGGTGTCGAGTGCAAGCGGGTCGATGGGCCGAGAATGACCCCATCGATGCAGACCGCTCTCGACGACCTTGAGCTGGAGAGGATTGCCGTCGTCTATCCCGGTCCCAAACGCTTTGCGATCGCCAACAGGGTCGAGGCGGTCCCGGTGACGTCATTTGCCACGGAACCGCTCTTTCCCTCCTGAATCACGCTTCCGCGGATCAGGAAGAAATTCGGATGGTTCGAGCTACACCCCGATGGCGCTGGTGAGTTCCCCGGCGATGCGGTCGGCGTGGGAGTTGATCACGTCCTGCTCGCGGCCTTCGATGAGGAGGCGGATTTTTGGCTCCGTGCCGGAGTAACGCAGCAGGACGCGCCCCTTGCCATCGAGCGCCTTCTCGGCTTCGACCAGCAGGGTTTGCACCCCGGTCAGCTCCTCCAGCGGAGGCTTCACGCGCACCTTGAGGTTGCGCTGGGCCTGCGGGTATTTGCGAAGGACTTTCTTCAGCTCGCTCAGCGGCTTGCCGGTTTCGATCATGATACGCAGCACCTGGAGCGCGCTTACGATGCCGTCGCCGGTCGTGGCGAAGTCGCGGAAGATCATGTGGCCGCTCTGCTCGCCGCCGACATTGTAGTTCTCGCGCATCATCTCCTCGATGACGTAACGGTCGCCCACCTTGGTACGCAGGATGCGTCCGCCATGAGCCTCCAGGGTTTCGTCGAGGCCGAAGTTGCTCATCACCGTGGCGACGAGCGTGTTGCCGTGCAGTCTGCCGTGCTTGAGGAAATCCACTGCCGCGATGGCCATGATCTCGTCGCCGTCGACGAGTTCGCCATTTTCATCGCAGAGCAGGGCGCGGTCGGCGTCGCCGTCGTGGGTGATGCCCACATGCGCGCCCGTTTCCTTCACGAGACGCTGAATCTCGGAGGGGTGTGTGCTGCCGCAATTTTCATTGATGTTCGTGCCGGTCGGCTCGTGGTGGGCGATGATAGAATCCGCCCCGAGTTCGCGCAGAATCCACGGCGTGCTTTTGTAAGCCGCGCCGTTGGCGCAATCGACTGCGATCTTCAGCGACTCCAGCGTGAGACCCGCCGGGAAGCTGCGCTTGGCAAATTCCACATACCGGCCGAGTGCGTCGTCGATGCGGCGGGCCTTGCCGATCTTGCCTGCCGTCGGGCGGATGTTCTCGATCTCGCCGCTGAAGACGAGCCGCTCGATCTGGGCTTCGACCTTGTCGTCGAGCTTGTACCCGTCGTGACGGAAGAACTTGATGCCATTATCCTCGTACGGATTGTGCGAGGCGGAGAGTACGATGCCCGCGTCCGCGCGGAGCGAACGGGTGATGTAAGCCACACCGGGAGTCGGCAGCGGTCCGATCACCATCACATCCACGCCGAGCGACGTGATGCCGGCAACCATTGCGTTTTCCAGCATGTAACCGGAGAGCCGGGTGTCCTTGCCGATGACGATGGTGGGCTTGGTGCCGGGCCGCGCCTGATGGCGGGTCTGGCTGAAAATATGCGCCGCCGCACGGCCCAGCTTGAGGGCGGTCTCGGCGGTTACGGGTTCGATATTCGCCACTCCGCGCACCCCGTCGGTGCCGAAGAGCTTGCGTTGATCACTCATGAATAAAAAATTATCTGGAGGTATGCGCCGCGGGTTGCGCCTCTTCCCGCTCAGGACGCCAGGGGATTTTCTGGACGTTCTGGTGGATCAGATACCACAGAGCGGTCGCGAGCAGGACGCACGTGAGCTTGGGTTTCCAGTTTTTCAGGATTACTTCTTTGATCGTCATCGTGCAGGAGGAGCTGGCTAAGGCGGCGGCGGAACTTGTCCACGCTCAGGTTGCGCTCAAGCAGGCCGCTGTGACAAATGGAAACCTGACCGGTTTCCTCGGAAACGACTATCGCCACGGAGTCCGACTGCTCGCTCAGGCCGAGCGCGGCGCGGTGGCGGAGACCCAGGTTGCGGTCGAGATCCTCGCGCTGGGTGAGCGGGAAGATGCAGGCGGCGGCGACCACGCGGTCGTTGCGCACGACCATGCCGCCGTCGTGCAGCACCGTCTTGGGCTGGAAAATGGTGAGGACGAGTTCTTTGGAATAGTCGGCGTCGATCTGCACCCCCGTTTCCGTAAAGGGCTGCAGCCCGATCTCGCGCTCGACCGCCAGCAGTGCGCCGAAGCCCTTGCTGGACAGCTCAAAGACGGTATCCGTGATGTCCTCGATCGTCTCGCGTTTCTCGAAAGCCGAAGTGAAAAACGGATGGCTTCCGAGGTCGGTCAGCGCGCGCCGTAGCTCAGGCTGGAAGATCACGACCAGCGCGATGGCCAGGAAGACGGACAGGCTGCGGATGATCCACCCGATGACCTCGAGGTTGAACATCTGCGAGATGAAGGTGAGAGTGAGAAAGATGAGCGCGAGACCGATGAGGATGCGCGCGCCATGGGTGCCCCGCAGGTAGATGTAAATATAGTACAGGACGACCGAGAGGATGCCGATCTCAAGCGGAGTCCTCCAGTGCTGCCCAACAAAGGAGCCGATGGCGTCAAGCATGGAGAATCGCCTCCGTCATGCGCAGCGCCTCGCGGTGCGGTTTGGGTTCATGAACACGAAAGATATGCGCGCCCGCCTCGCGGCAAAAACTCGTGACGGCCACCGCCGGCCAGGCGCGATCTTCCATCGCCGTGCTGCCGGTGATGCGGCCGAGGAAGGACTTGCGCGACACGCCGATGAGCACCGGGCGGTCGAGCTCGGCAAGCCGTCCGGTTTCGCGCAGCAACGCGAGATTGTGCTCCTGCGTTTTGCCGAAGCCAATTCCCGGGTCGATCGCCAGCCTTTCCGCCGCCATGCCGTAGCTTAGGGCGAGGGAAATGCGCTGTCTAAGAAATTCCCGCACCTCCGCGACAACATCTTCATAGTGCGGAGCCACTTGCATGGTGCGGGGTTCTCCCTGCATGTGCATGAGCACGATGCCCGCCCCGCTGCGGGTCGCCACCTCCGGCATGGCCGGGTCTCCCGTGAGGCCGGTGACGTCGTTGATGATGTCGGCCCCGGCTTTCACAGCTTCGTCGGCGACGACAGCCTTGGAGGTGTCGATGGAAATCAGGACGTCGCTCTCGGCGCGGATGGCCCGGATGACGGGGCATACGCGGCGAAGCTCCTCCTCGACGGAGACGGGTTCCGAGCCGGGGCGAGTGGATTCCCCGCCCACGTCGATGATGTCCGCGCCGTGGGCAATCAGCTCTCGGGCGTGATCCAAGGCCGCCGCCGGGTCGAAGTAGCTCCCCCCGTCCGAGAACGAATCGGGCGTGACATTGAGCACGCCCATGATGAATCCATGGCGGGAGAGGTCGGCAACGCCGCGGCGGTGCTGCCAGATCATTTCTTCTTTGCGGCCTTCTTCGTCTTTTGCACGCGGATCGAGGCGGAGCGCCCGTGGGCGTCGAGTCCCTCGATCTTGCTGAACGTCTCGATGATCGGCACGGAGGCCCGCAGCGAAGGCTCGTCAAACATGACCACGCTCGTGCGGCGCTGGAACTGGTCGGCGGTCAGGCCGGCAAAGGACTTGCCCGCGCCGCCGGTCGGCAGTTCGTGGCTCGGTCCGGCGAGGAAATCGCCGCCCACCACAGGCGAGATGCCGCCCATGAAGATCGCGCCGGAGGAGTTGAGTTGCAGGGCGATTTCGCCCGGGCGCTTGGTCGCGATGGAGACGTGCTCGGAGGCAAATTCGTTGGCGAGGCGGATGGCCTCGTCGAGGTCCTTCGTCTGGATGAGCGTCGTATGGGCGAGGGCCTCGGCCAACTGCTTCGGGCGCTGGGAGAGCTTCACCTGGGCGTCGACGGCTTTGCCGACCTTCTCGATCAACTCGGCGTCATCCGTGAGCAGCACGGCGATACTGCCGTGGCCGTGCTCGGACTGCGCCAGCAGATCAGCGGCAATCCACTCGGGATTCGCCCACTTGTCCGCAATGACGAGCACCTCGCTCGGTCCGGGCAGCAGGTCGATGGCGGCCACGCCGAAAACCTGGCGCTTCGCCTCGACGACCCAGGAGTTGCCGGGGCCGAAAATCTTCTGCACCGGGCGAATCGTCTTCGTTCCGTAAGCCAGCGCGGCCACAGCCTGCGCTCCGCCCACGCGGTAAATCTCATGCGTTCCGCATGCGGCCAGCGCTGCCAGCAGGGCCGGATGGACCTTGCCCTCCTTGTCGGCGGGGGTCACGGCCACGATTTCCGGTACGCCTGCCGCCTCGGCCAGCGCACACGTCATGATCGCGCTGGAGACGAGCGGCGCGGTGCCGCCCGGGATGTAAATGCCCACGCGCGGGAAGGGGTCGAAACGCTCGCCGACCACGGCGCCCTGCTTGTTCTTGGTGAACCAGCTCTTGCGCAGGCTCTTCTTGGCAAAGGTGCGCACATTGGCGCGGGCGGCCTTGATGGCGTCGCGCGTTTCCTTGTCGATGCTCGCCTGCGCGGCCACGATCTCGGCCGGGGTGACGTAAAGCTGCCCGACCTCAAGCTTCGGGCCGCCGAATTTCTCGGTGTACCGGATGAGGGCCGCGTCGCCCTCCGTCGCCACGGCGGCCACGACTTCCTCGACGGTGGCGCGGACGGCGGGATCGGGGATCGCACGGCGGTTGAGCCGTTGGAGTGCCTGGGCGTAGCCCCGGTCTTTCGGACGGAAAATCTTCATCGCAAATACATACGAAACACCCCGGCCTTCGCCAAGGACGTGTTGCAGCTTTGCGCGGAGAAGGAGCTATTTGTTGAGTTTGACCTCGGGTTTGAGGATTTCCGGAGCGATGTCGCCGATGAACTTCTTGAGCATGTCCAGCGTCTCCTCCTGGTTCTTCGCGCCGGGCACGAAACCATCGAGCACGTTAGCGTTCACGATCACGTACGCCCAGCGGTGGTTCACATTGTGAAACACGCGATCGAGATCGGAGCGCATGATGCGCTGCCAATGATACGGAGTGGTCGAGTTCTTGCCGACGAACCAGTACAGGAAAAGTCCGGTGAGTTCCTTGCGCACGCCGGGTTTCACCTCGATGGGACGCGAGATCACGAGCTTCATCACCGGGAGCACACGCCCGTCGTCAAGCTTCACCTTGATGACCTCCGAGCTCTTTTTCGTCCATCCCTGACCGGGCAGGCAGATCTCTGGACGGTGGATGCTGCGCTTTTCCCCCCCGGAAAGGACGATCTGACAGTTGATTTCCTCGCCCTTGTAGTTCTTGTAGCTCATCCGGGCAAACTGCGTGTCCTTCGGCAGGATCGTCTTTTCCACCTCGGTGATTTCCATGCTCTTGCCCGTGAAGCTGCCGACAGTGTCGGGCAGTTTCATGATTACACCGCCCTCGCTGGGGATGTTGACGTTGGGAGTGTGCTGGCAGATGGCTACCGTGACGCCAGCGATCGCCAGCAGGACCAGAGCGCGGATGGATGCCGTGATCGAGGTTTTCACCGGATCGGCTTCGAGAAAGGATTGGCTGCTAGTATTCATCCTGCCGGGTTTTGCGGGTTGCGGGGGCATCGCCAGTGGGAGGAGACACCCGGGGCTGTGCGGTGGTGGCGGTGCGCAGCGAGGCGAGCAGCCGGATCTTGAGCGCAGAGTAGTCCAGATTCAACAGCCAGCTGACGCCGAATAATCCGCCCAGGCCGACGGCGAACACGATGTATCCCGCCAGTTCGTGGAAGAATGATGGATGCTCATTCGTGCCGATGGCCACCTCGGCTCCCATCGCAAGTGTGCCAACGGTGAGCATGATGATGCGCACGAGGTTGGCAAAGACGGCCAGCGGGATGGAGGAAAGGAAGAGCAGGCTCTGCCGGACAATGCCCTTCTGCGTGAGATGGCCAAAGAGCGCCGAGACCATCATCAGGGCAAAGAGCGAGCGGATACCGCTGCAGGCTGCCGCGACGTCGACCGAGAAGCGCGCCCCGATGGGGATGCCCGAGATGGGGTCGGATGCGGAGAGAATGGAGCTGCCGCTCTTGATGGCGCCGATGCCCAAGAGATTCAGGGCATGCACACTGGCCTCGGACATCACGAGCCGCAGCGGCAGGGCCACCCAGTTGTCGAGAAAGGGCAGCGGGTAGAGAAAGACGAGGAACGCCCAGGCAAAGGCGAGGGACCACATCCAACGCAGGCCGAAAAACCACAGGATCAACCCCACAATGATGATCTGGAAGCTGATGAATCCGAGATAGATGTTGTCGGCCTTGAAGCCGATCCAATAGATCGACAGGCTTATGAGGATCACAGCCAGACCGATCCAGGAACTCTGGATAGGATACTCGGCGAGCTTCTTTCGCTGGACGTAGACCAGGAAGGCGAAGGCGAACGGTACGAGGTAGCAATGCTGCCAGTCCTTCTGCCCATCCGCGCTGGTGGTCGAGTCCCAGACCCACCGGGCAAACTTCAGGATATTGATGCGGGTCGAGCCATACCCGGAGGCGAAATCCACCCAGGCGAAGAGCACGTAGAGCACCGCCAGCGAGGCCAGTACCGCGATGGCGATGGGCAGGTAGGGTTTGTAGCGGGAGAGAGTCACACAGGAGAGTGTTTGGCCCGCAGGGGCAGGCCGCATAGACTTCGTTCAGACGGCGGGGGATTTCAAATCAAATTTGCCGTCACTTCCGTCACCTATTCAACAGGTTGCCTCTCGGCCAATTTCGGCTAACGCGGAGATGACCGCTGATTCGCTGACCCCGGCGAGGCAGACATAGGAGGGCATCTGGCAGCGGTCGATGCAGGGATGGTAGGGGCAGGTATCCTTCCACACGACTTGGTTGCGGTCTCCGAACGGAGCGAACCACGCCGGATTGCCCGAGCCAAAGATCGTGACGACCGGTTTGCCGAGGGCAGCGGCGAGATGGCCCGAGTACGAGTCGTTGGCTAGCAGATAGTCGACTTGGGAGAGCAAATCCGCCAGTTCCCGGTGGGATGTTGTATCGACGACGATCTGGTTGGGAGCTTGCGGCATGGGAATGGCCGTGTCCGGTCCGCGGATGATGATGACGGGTAATCCTCGCGCGGCGAAATACTCCTGAAGCACTGCGACGTATCGCTTCACCGGCCAGCGTTTCGTTGGCAGGCGGCCGCCAGCATGGAGAGCCCAGACCGGTTTGCCCTCCGCCCGCGCTTCCGTGATGAGCCTCCGGGCCGCATCGGGAAGTTCCGTGGGATGCCAGGGAAACCATGGTGTTTTGAGCGGCAGGGAAAACCCCAGCCTCCTCGCCAGATGGGTCCAGTTTTCCAGATGGCGAGTTTCCGGTTCGCGAAAGACGTGCTCCGTGAGCAGCGGATCGCCGACGATCCGGGCGGCAAACTCCATCGCCTGACCTGCCCACAGCCTCCGCAAGCGCCACCCGAGATGGGTCGCGTAGTAGTTTGCCCGCGTCACCGGAAACCCGATTCGTCGACGAGCCCGGGTCAGCCGGGCCGCGATATGCACGCGCGTGTCACTCCACGCGCTGACCGTCACATCCGGCTCCCAGGCTCTGAGTTGGGTGCGGCATTGTTTCCACCGTGCTTTCCAACCCTCTGCCGCCTCGAAGATTTCGAGCCCGGGGAGAAACGTCCGCAACATTGTTGCCGCCGATGGCGTGACGCAGGCCGCGACTTCATATCTCCCGGCTGCCTCGCGCAGGAACGGAATCGCCAGTACGGCGTCGCCGAGGTGGTGGAGTTCCAGTACGAGGAGTCGCGGCTTCATTTTCGCAGTCTGCCGATCAGGGCAAACATCCGGCGTTTTAAAGTATAGTACCGCGCTCCGGCAACGCGCATCCAGAGCGCATCCCAGGCGGGTCGGCCATGAATGCCATAGCGGGCCTGCATCCGGGCGGCCTCGGCCCAGGCGAGGGCGAGAGCGCGCGAGGTTTTCGCATCTGCGTGCAGACGGCAGCTGGCCAGTGGTTCCGGCAGATAATGCCACACCGTATCTCCGCAGGCGCGAAGCCAGTACTCGTGATCCATGCAATATTGCAGGGTGGGATCGAAGCCTCCATGGCGTTCGTACACCCGCCGCCGCCAGAATACCGCGGGCTGGAGGAGAAAATTTCCCCGGCGTAGACGCTCGATCGAAAACGCACCCGCCGTCTTCCGCCGTTTCCAACCCGAGTCGGATTCCAGGAAATACCCGTCGCCATAGACGAAATCGACCAGCGGGTTTTCCGCAAAAACGGCAGCCACGCGCTGCAGGACGCCGGGTTCGAGAAAATCATCCGCGCAGAGATACGTCAGGATGTCGCCAGTCGCGCGTTCCAGGCCCTTGTTGATAGCATCGGACTGGCCCCGGTCGGCCTCGGAGATCCATTTTGCCCCGACCTGGGAGATAAGGACGGAAAGCGTTTCGTCCGAGCTGCCGCCATCGATGACCCAGTGCTCCGTCTCCACGCCCTGCGACGCCACCGAGGCGAGGCACTCCGCCAGGTACCGGCCCTGGTTCAGGGAGGGGGTGACGATGGAAAACCGCATGCCGCGTTAAGTTGCGGGAACCGGCTTGGTGGCGGCAACGCCGAGTTCCTCAAATAGCTTCTCGTATTCGGCGACCACGTGATTCCAGTCAAAGGTGCTTTTTGCCCGCGACATGGCCTTTTCCCCGAGCTCCGCACACCGTGCCGGGTGACTGGCCAGATAGGCGAGCTTGGCCGCGAGGGCCTCCTCGGGATTCTCTGCATCGAAGGGCTCGGCGGCATCGCCCACGACCTCGCGAGTCGCGAGGCAGTCCTTGTAAAGGATGGCCGATCCCATGCCCATCTGATCCAGCAACACGAGGCGGGTCGCCTCGATCGAGGCGGGCATCACGAAGAAGAGCGCGTTCTGGCTCAACTCGAGATAGCTGTCGCCGTAGCGGGCTCCGGTAAAGATCACCCCGTCGGAGGAGAGGCTCTTCAGATACTCGAGGTGATCCTGCTCGTAGTTCGCGCCGCCGCAGATGACGAGGGGGATGCCCACCCGGGCCTTTGCGTAGGCCCGCAGGAGCAGGTCGGCCTCGTTTTCCGGCGTGAGTCGCGAGACGAAGAGCAGATACTTGCGGGGCTCGAGCTTCCAATGTTCCAGCTCACCGCATTTCACGGGCTGGTCGCGGATGATGCAGCCATAGCTCAGGTAGAGCGGTCGCGTTTTGTATTCGCGCTCGTAGCGGTAGACGATCTCGTGATTGTCCGCGATGATGGCGTCGGCCAGCATCGTCGCCCAACGCTCGCTCATGCGCAGCCACATGCGCGCGAAGGAGCCCCACTTCTGACGGCGGAAATCCGCGCCATCGACATTGATGATCACCGTCATGCCCGCCGCTCGCAGCAGGCCGCCGATGATGGCATTGCCCACGCCGCAAAGGTAAATCACGTCGTAGCGGTGGAAGATGGCGTGGATAGCAGAGATGAAGGTGTGCGCGATCGTGTCGAGCGTCTTCGTGCGGATCGTAGGCAGAGTGATCGTGCGCATGCCGCGATAGATCTTGGTCGGAGCCTGGAAGCGCGGGAAGCGGTTGTACACCGTGACGGCATGGCCTTTCTCCGCCAGGCGGGCGCCAAGTTGCTCCACCACGACCTCAAACCCGGAGTACCGCGCCGGTACGCCGCGGGAGCCGAGGAAGGCCACCGAGGGCACATCCGTGCGCGGCTTGCTGTTCCAGCGTTTCGGGAGGCCGAAGACCTTGTCGCGGACAGTGAAGTAAAGAAACAGGCTGTTGTACTTGAAGTATCGCGCCCACAGACGGCGCGGCTCCTGCACGAGCCGGTACAGCCAGGTGAGCCCACGCTTTTGCATCCACTCCGGGGCAAAGGCCCGGCCCCCGCCGAGAAGCTCGAAGGCGTCGCCAATGCCAAAAAACACGCCGCGGCTGTGACGATGAAGGTTCTCCACGATCCAGCGTTCCTGGCGTTCGCCACCCAAGGCCACCCAGATGAAATCCGCTCCGCTTTCCCGGATGCGGCGGGCAAACTCCTGCTGGTCGTGCTCGGTCCACTGGCGGAACGGCGGCGACAGCACCTCGACGATCTCGATATCGGGCTGGATTTCCTTTGCCGCCGCCACCAGACGCTCGAGGCACTCTGGTGTGCCGCCAAAAAAGAAGTGCTTCCACGGCGCAGGCGTATTCGCCAGCACATGGCGCATGAAATAGGGGCCGTAGACCCGATCCTGAAGTCTGGCACCTGAGGCGTTCAGGCTCCAGACCAGCGGATAGCCATCCGGCACGATGAGGTCAAACCTCTGCATCACCCGATGAAACCGCACGTCGTAACGGGCGAGCGAGACGAGGTGGGTATTGCAGGCCGAAACCGCCGCTGGCCGGTTTCCTCGGGCCAGTTCGATCACGCGACGCAACGCCGTCTCGTAGTTCGCACAATGCACGCGCGTACTCAGGATCGTGCGACTTTCCAAGGCGACCTCCTGCTCAAGCATGGCGACTGGCAATTTTTCGGCGAAGATTTTGTCCGATGGAGCCGCCGGCCGGCTGTCCCTGGACGATGCCGCCCAGCAGACAGCTCGCCGCATCGGCGATCTGCGTCACGCCCCAGCCGTAGGTGCGGAAGAACCGCCGAAAGTTACCAGGGAGATATCTGCGCATGTGCCGACTGTGGGATGAGTGAAATGAGAGATAGCTGAGATTTTGCAGAAGAGAACAAAACTTCACATACCCCCCGCGTAGCGCCGCCCTCGCATCCCCCGGAGGATTCGGCAAATGAGGCACAGTTGCGCGGCAGGTGAAGACGAGCCCGCCCTCGCCCGCGAGCCGCATGGAATACTCCAGATCTTCGCCCAGCAGCCAGAAATCCGTCCGATGCCCGCCCAGCCGGTCATAGGCCCTGCGGGTGACCAGCAGGCACGCTCCGGTCGCCCAGCAGGCAGCATGCGGAGCATCGCCGATCAAACGACGAGCATCAGCCGGTTGCCCGGCCACGCGGATCAAGCGCCGGAGTTCCGGCTCTTCAGGCTCCGGGAAAGCCCATAAGTTTCCCTCCGTATCGGAAAGCAACGGCGCGATGGCATTTGCGCTGCCGATGTCCCGGCAAAGAATCTCCAGGCAATCCGGTTCCGGCACGACATCGTCATCGAGGTACCACAGCGCGGTAACTCGCTCGCCAAAATGCGCGATGGCTGTTTGTGCGGCATTGCTCCAGCCCGCACCGGGGCCGGGATTGGAAGCATCTTCGCGCACGACGACTTCCAGCGTGTCGATCCTGCGGGCCACTTCTGCTACCGACCCATCCGGGGAATGATCCGAGATCACACAACCAAGCAGCGGCACTGTTGACCGGCCCAGGCACTCCAGCAGCCGAGTCAGCTCCGGGAGGCGGCGGTAGGTGACCACCACCGCCACCACGCCCTGTGTCATCGCGCCCATTTCCAATTCCGCAACGTCCAGTCCAGTGCCTCATGGATCGGGCGCAACGGTAGCCCGAGGGAAGCCAGCTTCGCACTGCTCAACTGGCAACTCGCCCGGCGCACGTGGGCGGAATCGGACAAAAACTCCGCCTCGTCATGGAAGAAAACAAATTCCTTCTGCACCAACCCCGCCCGCCGCAGCGCCTCGGCCACCTCGCTCGTGCGGATCGCTCCGGGGTTCGTCACATTGTACGTCCCGCCCGGCAGCCCGCGCAGCAGCGTCTCGACGCTCACCGAGGCAAACTCCTGGAGCTGCGAGATCGTATTCGTCACCTCCAGCAGCCGCTCGTAGCGCATGATCTTCGTCAGGTAATTGCGCGGATGATCAAATTCGTCGAACGGAATGCGCAGCCGCCAGATCAAGCAGTTCGGGTGATCACGCAGCATGATCTCAGCCATCGCCTTCGTCCTGCTGTACCAGCTCGCCTCCGGGTGGCCGAAAGGAAAATTCGGCGCATCCTCCTCGGTAAATGGCTCACCGTCCGGGCGAGTCCCCTGAAAAATGCACCCCGAAGAAACATGTCCCCACGGGATGTTTCGCTCCCCCAAAACCTCGGCCAGAATGCCTGGCACCACGGTATTCTCCGTCAGGCAGCGCATCTTCTCGCGCTCCGTGGAATCGATATTCGGTCGCCCCGTATACCCGATGGCATTGATGACAAAGCGAGGATTCACCTCCGCCACGATCGCCGCCACCTGATCACGATTCGCCGCGTCCATATCCTGCCGCGAAGGCGCAAGCACCTCCATCCCGCGCTCGTTCAGAGCCCGGGCAAACGCCGCACCGACATAACCGGAACCACCCAGCAGGAGGATCATGCGATTCTTTCGAAGGGAAGGGGTGTTGCTTCCGGCACGGGAGATTTCCAGAGGGAAGTGGCAGCCATTGCGCCCGTCCTTATCAAGGATTTCCGAGCACTTCGACTCCAAAAAGAGGCCGAGGCAGGGCTGAAGCGACCAAGCACATACGGGTTCATGGTTTATTTCATTTTAAATTGAATTTTGAGAATTTTCATAGATTCTTTTTGATGTGTCGACCGCGCCTCCCGCTCAGACTGAAGCTTTCCGGTGTTTCGAGAGAGACCTCGTGGAGGTGTTTGCTGAACTGGCGGACTTGTTTGGCAACCCCCGGTCGCATGGCCAGATCTACGGGCTGCTCTTTACGGAGCCCGATGCGATGTCGATGGAGGATATCAGCAAGCGGGTCGGCATCAGCCTCGGCGCGACCAGTCAGGGGCTTCGCGCCCTGGAGGATCTGGGCGTGGTCGAGCGCGAGGTGCGGGGGCGATTCGGGTACTATTCCGCCAAGCTCGAGCTGAAGACCCTGATCTCGGGTTTTGTCCGGCAGCGGCTCGTGCCGCGGCTGGAGAAAAGCAACGCCGCGCTCAAAGACATGCAGGCATTGATCGGCGAAATGTCGCCCGATGAGGCCCGGGAAGCGGAGTGGCGTTTGCAGCGGGTGAGCCAATGGCACCGCCGGGCATCGACGTTTCTTCCCCTGGCAGAGAAACTTTTGCAGTCGGCCTCTCTTTTCTCGCCTAACGGCGAAAAGTGAACATACGCAGTCACGCGCCCAGGCAGTCGTCGATGGTCTCCCAGGAGTTTTCCCGGGAACGGCCACGGGCGGCAGCATGGTGAAATCGGAAGCTCAATACATCCATAGCCTATGAAAGCCGTAATTCTGGCAGGTGGCCTCGGTACTCGTCTCAGTGAAGAGACGGTCTCCAAACCCAAACCCATGGTCGAAATCGGTGGAAAACCCATCCTTTGGCACATTCTGAAGATTTATTCCTCCCACGGGGTCAACGACTTCGTCATCTGCGCCGGCTACAAGGGGTATGTCATCAAGGAGTACTTCGCGAACTACTTCCTCCACATGTCCGATGTGACTTTTGACATGAAGGAGAACCGCATGGAGGTTCACTCGAAGCGCTCGGAACCCTGGCGGGTGACGATCGTGGACACCGGCGATGACACGCTGACGGGCGGGCGGATCAAGCGCGTGGCACCCTATCTCGACGGAACCTTTTGCCTGACCTACGGCGATGGCGTGGGCAATGTCGATATCGCAGCGTCCATCGACTTTCACCGTCAGCACGGACTCATGGCAACTCTCACCGCCGTTCAGCCGTCCGGGCGATTTGGCGCGCTCAAGATGGAAGGCAGCAAGGTTGCCAGCTTTCAGGAGAAGCCCCAGGGCGACGGAGCGTGGATCAATGGAGGGTTCTTTGTCCTGGAGCCTTCCGTGATCGATTACATCGCAGGGGACGAGTCGATCTGGGAGAGAGACCCCTTGGAGGGGCTGGCCCGGGATGGCCATCTCGCTGCATTTGAACATCGCGGCTTTTGGCAGCCCATGGACACGCTGCGCGACAAGCAGCTGCTCGAGCAGCTTTGGGAGGAGAAACGGGCTCCCTGGAAGACCTGGTAACATCTGCCTGACCTATGTCTTTTATCCCGGCCAATGAATTTTCCGATGCGTTTCGCGGGAAACGCGTGTGGCTTTCCGGTGTCTCCGGTTTCAAGGGGAGCTGGCTGGCGGAGTGGCTGTTGGCTCTCGGCGCCGAGGTGAGGGGGTTCTCCCTGCCGCCGCCGACCTCGCCTTCGCTTTTCGACCAGGCTGGTTTGCAGGATCGCATCGCTTGGGACTGCGCGGATCTGCGTGATCCTGCGGCGGTGAGCGCCTCCATCGCGGCAGGTAAACCCGACTTTGTCTTTCATCTGGCGGCTCAGCCGCTGGTGAGGCTTTCGTACCAGCAGCCGGTGGAGACGTGGGATGTGAATGTCCTCGGCACCATCCACGTGCTGGAGGGGCTTCGCAAGCTGACCCATCCCTGCATCGCCGTCCTCATCACGACCGACAAGTGCTATGAAAACCGGGAGTGGCTGCATGGCTACCGCGAGGAGGATTCGCTGGGAGGCTACGATCCCTACAGCTCCAGCAAGGCTGCGTGCGAAATCGCCATCGCCTCCTGGAGGCGGTCGTTTTTCAAGAATCACCCGGTGAAGATTGCCAGCGCCCGGGCTGGTAACGTGATCGGCGGCGGAGACTGGGCCGAGGATCGCATCGTGCCGGACTGCATCCGGTCTCTGGAGCAGGGGAGCGCGATTCCTGTCCGCAATCAGACCGCCACCCGGCCGTGGCAGCATGTCCTGGAGCCCCTCGGCGGATACCTGCATCTGGCGAGCCGCCTGGCGAAATCCGTCGGACAGCCGAACGCGGAGAGTCTCGCCACCGCGTTCAACTTTGGTCCGCCCCTCGACTCGAACCGCACCGTGGCCGATGTCGTGAAGGAGATCCTCAAGCACTGGCCTGGCGAGTGGGTCGACAAGTCGGACCCCAACGCCCCGCATGAGGCCGGGAAGCTCAACCTCGTCACGGACAAGGCCTTTCACCTCCTCGGGTGGCAGCCGCGATGGAACTTTGAAACGACCGTCGCCCGGACGCTCGAGTGGTACCGGCAGGCTCAGAACTGCCGGACCTCGCAGGAGTTCAGTGCTCTGACCCGAAGCCAGATCGAAGCATACAGCGCCGCCTGACGTATCAGCCTTACCCTAGCTTATTCGATGCCCATGACATTGGAAAAAATCAAAGAGGAGATTCTCCGCCTGACCAGGGAGTACTCGCGTGAGATGCACAAAGCGAACCGCCCCGGAGATGACGCCGACCGCATCGCCTCGGAGGGAACGGGAGACCCCGCCGTCGTGCCCTATGCCGGTCGCGTCTTCACCGAGGACGAGGTGGAGGCTGCCGTGTCGTCCACCCTCGACTTCTGGCTGACGCTAGGCTCGGAGGGAGCTGCTTTTGAAAAGGAACTCGCGACCTTCCTCGGGGTGAAGCACAGCCTGCTCGTTAACTCAGGCTCCTCCGCCAACCTCATCGCGATCACCTGCCTCACCACGCACAAGCTGCCCGATCACAAGCGGCTGCGCCCGGGGGATGAAGTCATCACCTGCGCGGCGGGATTTCCCACCACCGTAGCGCCCATCCTGCAAAACGGCTGCGTCCCGGTCTTTCTCGACAACGATCCGGTGACGGGCAACGCCCGCGTGGAGGATCTCGAGAAAGCCTATACTCCGGGCAAAACCAAGGCGGTGATGATGGCCCACACGCTGGGAAACCCCTTCGATCTCGCAGCCGTGCTCGCCTTTTGTAAAAAATACGACCTCTGGCTCGTCGAGGACAACTGCGACGCGCTCGGCTCGACCTATTCGCTGCCTGTCGAGATGGCGCAGGCGCTGGGTCTCGATCATCTCATCAAGCTCGCCGGGGAAAGGCAGGAGGGATTCCCCCGCATGCAGGGTGGAGTGCTGACTGCCTACACCGGCAGTTTCGGCGATCTCTCCACGCAATCCTTCTACCCGCCGCATCACCTGACCATGGGAGAGGGAGGAGCAGTCAACATCATCCGCCGTGCATCGCTCAAGACCTACGCGGAGAGCTTCCGCGACTGGGGCCGCGACTGCTGGTGCCCGTCTGGCAAGGACAACACCTGCGCCAAGCGCTTCGGCTGGCAGCTCGGCGAACTCCCCGCTGGCTACGATCACAAGTATATCTACAGCCATCTCGGCTATAATCTGAAGCCGCTCGACCCGCAGGCTGCCATCGGCCGCGTGCAGCTCCGGCGGCTGGACGGCTTCATCGCGGCCCGTAAGCGGAACTGGGAAATTCTGCGGCGCGGATTGGCCGATCTCGAAGAGTTCTTCGATTTTAGCCTGCCCACCCATGCGGGAAAATGGGCCGCTCCAGATGCCGCCGAGGCTGCGGATTTTTCCCGCTTTTCCTGGCAGGCCGGGAATGCTGGTCCGAGCTGCGATCCGTCGTGGTTCGGGTTCATGCTGCGAGTCCGGCCAGGCGCGCCCTTCACCGTGAGGGAATTGGCGGCGCATCTCGATGAGAAGCGCATCGGTAATCGCATGCTCTTTGGCGGAAACCTCCTTCGCCAGCCAGCTTTCGTTCAACTGCGGAAGGATAATCCCGCGGCATTCCGCACAGTCGCGGAGACGATGGAGGGAGCCGATGACATCATGCACACGGCGATCTTTCTGGGCACCTATCCCGGATTGAGCGGCACTCAGTTGGATTACGAAATCCGGACGATCCGCGATTTCGTGGACTCCTTTCGCAACGCGGAGACCGTTGGGTAGGAAGATCGAGCCCCCGCTGCTTCGACGTATGGCGACCGTATATGACGTGCTCATCGTTGGCGCCGGCTTTGCCGGGCTGACGATCGCCGAGCGCCTATGCACCCGGCACGGGCTGCGATGCCTGCTCGTCGAACGCCGCCGCCACATCGGAGGAAACGCCTACGACCATCTCGATGACCACGGCGTGCGCATCCATGCCTACGGGCCGCACTACTTTCGGACGAACAGCGACCGCGTCGTCGAGTACCTGAGCCAGTTCACAGCATGGCATCCCGTGCAGTATCGGGTGAAGTCCTTTACGGATGGACGGTACTGGAGTTTCCCGATCAACCTGGAGACCTTCGAGCAATTCATCGGGCGACCGGCGACATCGGAGGAAATGGAGGCCTGGCTCGCCGAGCATCGCGTCCCCATCGACCAGCCAGCCAACTCCGAGGAGATCATCGTTTCACAAGTCGGCTGGGAGCTCTACGAGAAGTTTTTCAGGGGCTATACACTCAAGCAATGGAAGCGTCACCCGAGGGATCTGTCGCCGAGCGTGTGCGGTCGCATTCCGATCAGGACCACCCGCGACGACCGCTACCTGCGCGAAAAATTTCAAGCCCTACCTGCAGCCGGATACACAGCGCTCTTTGACAGAATGGTGGCAGCCTGTGGCGATGCCCTCACGCTGATGCTCGACACCGACTATCGCGAAATCGCGCCAAATACCGATTTCCGCCATCTGGTCTACACCGGACCGATTGACGAATTTTACGACTACGCCTTTGGAGATCTGCCCTACCGTTCCCTGCGATTTGAAAAGGAGGGCTTCACCCCGGGGCAGCTCGCCGAACGGCAGCCGATCTCCGGAAAAGCTGGATTCTGGCAGCCCGCAATGCAGGTAAACTACCCCAACGACGAGGATTTCACCCGCATCGTGGAGATCAAGCACGCCACCGGCCAGGATTGCGACAACACAACCATCGTCCGCGAATATCCGCACGACTACACAAGAGGCCGCGAACCCTACTACCCCGTGCCCTCGCCCGATGCCGAAGCCATCTACGAGAAATATCGGAGTCTCGCCGCGGTTGGGACTCTCCCAGAAGTGTTCACTGCTGGCGGAATCTCTCGGGCAGGAGTGAACGCCTCCTTCGTAGGCCGCCTCGCCACCTACCGATACTACAACATGGACCAGGTCATCGCCCTCGCTCTGGAGAAGGCGGAACAGATCGGCGAAATGAGCCGCCCCAAAGGCCTTACGACCTGAACGGTCACTCCCGATCATGCGAATCTTCGTCACAGGCGCAACCGGCTTCATCGGATCCCATTTCGTCCGGGCGGCATTGGCCGCCGGGCATACTGTCACCGCATTGCGGCGCGGGCCTGACTCGCGCCCGGTGATCGCCCTCGATGAAGATCAACCCGGCAGCCAGCTGACGTGGATCGACGGCGGACTGGGCGACGTCGCGACACACCATCTTAAGAATCACGACGCCCTCGTGCATCTCGCTGCCGCGGGGGTGAAACCCGGCGCAGCCCAATGGAAGGAATGCTTCGAGGTGAATGTCTCGCAGAGCCTGAACTTCTGGCTGCGGGCCGCTGACGCTGGCGTGGGGAAGTTTCTGATCTGTGGCTCCTGTTTTGAATACGGCCGGGCGGCGGACCGGTATGACCTGATCCCAGCGGATGCGCCGCTGGAACCGACGGGCCCATATCATGCCTCCAAGGCTGCGGCATCAATGGCCGCCCACGGGCTGGGGGTTCAGCGAAAGCTCCAGCTCGCCATCCTGCGACCGTTTCATGTTTTCGGCGAGGGAGAGTCAGCTGACCGGCTTTGGCCTTCCCTCCGCCGGGCGGCGGAGCGCGGCGAGGATTTTCCCATGACGCTGGGCGAGCAGGTGCGAGATTTCATCCCGGTCGGCGACATTGCGGAGGCCTTTCTCCGCTGTCTGGGACAGGAGTTGACCCCGGGCGTTCCCCTGGTGGCTAATTTAGGAACGGGAAAACCCCAGACATTGTGCGACTTTGCCGGGCATTGGTGGAAAGCGTGGGGAGCCACGGGGAGCCTGCTCCTGGGCCAGGTCCCCTATCGCGCCGATGAGGTGATGCGCTACGTGCCCGAGCTTTCATAAAACTCCGCGATTCTTGATCTCCGAGATGCTTGTCATACTTCCAACCTTTCGCCGCCATGAGGAGCTGGCTCTCTCCGTGGAGTCTGTCCTCCGGGCAGATGTACGGAAGGTCGAGAATCCGCGGCTGTGCGTCGTCAGCAATCATCCGCCTTCGCACGGCAAGGTGAAAAGCATCATCGATGCGGCGGCGGCGCGATGCCCGGAGGCGGACCGATGGCAAATTGATTTTGTCTATCGGGAGCTGACCCTTCCGCCTGCGGAGAACTGGTATGGAGCCATCACCGACAATGCCCATGAGGAGGAGATCGTTTTTCTCCATGGCGACGACGATATCATGCTTCCCTGGGGTCTTGAGGTGAGGGTACGGGCCATGGAGAGCCACGCTTCGGAAATCCTCACCTCGCCTTTCGTCAGCGGATTGCTCTATGACGGGGAGTATTGCTATCCTCCGGCCATCGCAGAGAAAGACGACGTCCGCAGGGTGCCGGAACTGGCGGATGTATTGGGATGCGCGCCCTTCATCGGGAGCAGTTGTTTTCGGTACACAGAGGGCTTTCGGATGGCCCTGAAAAACGCCATGCAGATTTGCGAAGGCCAGACCTGGATAGCGGTCGATGATCGCAAACTGTTTCTGCCCTTTTATATCCCGCTGGTTGCCGCGACCCTCGGGGTGCCCGTCTCTGGGATCGACACCTCATGCGTCGTGCGAGGCACCTCCTTGGATGAGGTCATACATGCGCCTTTTGCCTGCCGGGGCTGGAATAACGCCTATCTCTACGGTGCCGTGCACGATCTGCTTTCTCAACAGCCCCTCGCTGCCTTTCCGATTGCGGCGCATTTTTCCCGGCAGTACCTCCAGGGCGCCATGAAGGGATTTTTCACCGTGCTCGCGGATGGCCGCCTTACCTGGCCGAAACGCCGGGAATGGCTCCAGCGGTTCGCCGGTTTCATTCCACGGTACCCGCGCGAGGTTCTCGGGAGCTGCCGCCTGGTGGTATCTGAATCGCTCCGGCTCAGGAGCATTCGCGTCAAAGTAAAACTGAGATCCCAGCGGCGGTGTTTGTCCCGGGACTGGTTTGAGAGCCTGTACAAACACCAGCCAGCAGCCTCCTAGCTCCATGCGAACTCGTTCCAAAACCGCAGCATGGAATGTCGTGTTCCACATGCTCTCGATGGGGGTCAGTTCCGTTGCCGCCCTGGTGACGGTGCCGATCAACGTACACTACATCCCGGTCGACCTGTACGGAGCCTGGATTGCGAGTGGCAACATTCTCGCCTGGGCCACGGTGATCGACCCCGGGCTATCCACCGTGATCCAGCAGCAGGCGGCCGCTGCCTATGGCGGTGGTGACCTGAAGCTCCTGGGCCGAATCACCGGCGGCGGTGTTGCGATGAACACCCTCGTCGCGACCATCCTGGTATTCGTCGCGTCCTTTCTCGTTCTCTTCCTGCCCTCCATCCTCGGCATCCCGGCGGACAAGCTCCCGTATGGCGAGCTCCAGATGGCCTGTTGGGTTTCGTGTATTGGCTTTTTCTTCAACGTGGCCGCCTATGCCATTACTGCCGTATGCCTCGGCATCCAGTCCAGTGTCGCGGTGGGCACCATCTTCCTTGTCGGTCTCATCGGCAGCTTTATTTTGCAAATCTACCTGGTCATGCATGGCTGGGGGCCGATGGGCATCGCTCTGGCCACGGTATTTCGCGGTGTCGTGGTACTCGTGGGCGATGGGATCTATCTCGGCTACCGGTTCCTCCAGGAAAAAATCCCCGTGCTCTGGGACAGCGCGGTCACGCGGAAGCTGCTGAGCCTGGTCTCTTTCACCTTTGCCAGCAAGACGGTCGCGACCTTTGCCTCCAATCTCGACTCCCTCCTGATCGTGCGATTGATCTCGCCGGAGGCCGCCGTGGCGATGCGCAGCACCCGGTCGACAGTGGATATCTGCAGCAGCCTCGTTAGCCGTCCGGCTGCCGGGGTGGCGCCCGTGGTGTCTCATCTGGCCGGAGCGGGCGAGCTCGAGAGCAAGCGGCATCAGCTCGTGCGCCTCATCAAGTACTCGATCTGGATCTGCCTTCTGGCCGTGACCGGGCTCATTGCGCTGAACAAGACCTTCGTCACGCTCTGGGTTGGCGCTGCGCTCTACGCGGGCAACCCGACCACGCTGGTTCTTTGCCTGTCGCTGTTTGTCGTGGCGCTGGCGGGTCTGTTCTCGAATCTCACGACGGCGATCGGCGAGATTCGCAGCACGAGCGTCGTCACCGCCATCCAGGCCGCAGTCTCCATCACCTGCCTGTATGTCGGAGGAAAATTCTTCGGCCTCCCGGGCATCGCCGCCGCCACCGGCGTGGGATCAGTCGTTACGGTCATTTATTGCGCCAAGCTCCTGTGGAAACACCGCGTGCTGACCGCAGACACTGTTCGCGAACTCGTCGCCGAGACTCTCCGCTGCGTTTTGGCGCTTGCGGTGACCACCGCAGTGTCCATCCTTTTTGTCCATACCACGGTTTCCTGGGTCGGATTTGTTCTCGCGGCCGGGGCGGTGGTGGTCGTGTTTTTTGCCGTGTTATACATGATCTCGCCGAGCCTACGTTCGGAGTCGGCCAAATTCGCCAACCTCAAGCGATTCCTGAAACGCTGACCGCCTCTTGATGAAGAAGACTCCGATGATCGTCAAGCTGCACGGGGGGGCGGGCAACCAGCTCTTTCAACTTGCCTTCGCGCTCTGGCTCCGCCTGCAGACGGGAGATGAAGTCCGGCTCGACGAGTGGCTGATCGACATTCCGGGCCAGGGTATCCGGCGTAACTGCGTCTTGGAGGAATGCGCGGCCAGCAGCCTGCTCCTGCCTCCCAAGAACTCGCAATGGTTTTGGAACATCCTTCGGGGCTCCCGTCTCGTGCCGCCCAAGGCGGCGGCCGCTGTGCGCGCCGTGCTGGGCATCAACCTCATCAACGAGCGCGAGCTGTCCTCGTACGACCGGCAGATCGTCAATGAGATCGGGCGAGGCAGGCAGAATATCTTTCTCGGCTACTGGCAAAATCACCGTTACGCGGGTGAGGTCCGGGCGGAGTTGCTGGAGCTGCTGGATTGGAAAATTACACCGGCGGATGCGTGCTTTCCCAGTCTCGAGCACATTTCGCGGGAGCAAGACGCAGTGTCGCTCCACATTCGGCGCGGGGATTACATGAAACTGGCCTCGGCCCCGGTGCTGGGGACTGCGTATTATGAACGTGCGATTCGCGCGGTGCTTGAGCGATTGGCCGCGCAGGGGAGCGGAGGGCGATCCGGCCCCCGCCCGGTTACCTTCTTTGTTTTTTCCGATGATCTCGCATGGTGCCGGGAGAACGTGCCGCCGCTCGTGGGTTCTGTGAATGATCCACGATTTAATGTGTCCCTGGTCTTTGTGGAGGGAAACGACAGCCAGGCCTCGCACAAGGATCTTTGCCTGATGCGAAATTGCGGGCACCACATCCTCGCCAACAGCACCTTTTCCTGGTGGGGCGCATGGAGCAATCCCCGCACCGAAAAGGTGGTCATCGCACCGTATCCATGGATGCCCGATCGCAAGCCTGTTCCGGGATTGTTTCCCGGCGACTGGATTACAGTGGAGTCGGGGTTCTGAATTCCGGCGCGATCATTTTCAACTGATCCGCAAGGTCTTGAAACGAGTACATTCCGGTTTCGCCATTGATCGCGACCTGCAGCCAGTCCGCCGTGTCGGGAATCTTGTGCCACCAGGGCGTGGTGGAGATCTTGATGCCGGGATTGATAAGCCCGGCAAGGAACGAAAAACCGCTGCGGCCAACCGCCAGAATATCGGCCTGGCAGAGCTCGCGAAACGTCTCCTGGGCGGATGCGTCGAGATGCCATACCGCGCCGGGCAGGGACCGGCTGATTTCGGGAAGATCGGTCGCGCTGCCGTCGGAAAAGATATGAAACTCCAGCGGGCGGGACGTGACGGAGCGGCGGAGCGTGTCGGCCAGTCCGATATAGTACGCCTCCGGCAGAAAGCGGGAGTACTTCAGATCGGTGCGAGCGTCCTTCAGGCCGATGATGTCACCCCGGCGAACATGCAGGGCGACTCGCAGGCTCCCGCCGGGGGATGCACCGGGCGCCAGCTCAGGATGTGCTGCGAAGAACTTCCGGTGGAGGGCGGCTCTCGCCGGGCTCAGGTCGAACGACGCCTGGTCGTACTCTGTAAAAAACAGGCATGGCCCTTTTCTCAGCTCCCGGGCCACGATGTGAGCGATGGGGTGGCGGCGGTCAAATGGTTCCTCTCCGGCGAACCTCGGGAGGGAGATGCGACGCAACCCGGTGACGCGTGGATCGGTGAAGGATTGCTCTCCGATGGGCAGGCCCAGAAAGTCATCCCACTCCGGATCGAGCGGGCGATGCACGAAGGTCAGCCCCAGCGCCTGCGCCAGATTGTGCGCGGTAATCCAGGCCGACGATTGATGACCGATGCCGGCGACGGGATTCGGCCGATAGGTCAGGCAGCCACCTTGCGGAATCTCCGCCTCGCCGGTCGGGAATCCGCCTTTCAAGAAGGGACGCGCGGCGGGATAAAACCGGAAGCGCTTTTCGGATGGGCCTGCGAGTTGTACACGGAGGCCGTACCATCGTGACAAGATGATCCGTTTCGTCCAACTCCAGCTCCGCTGTTTCATTGCCGGGATTACGGCGGCCCCGGGCCGGTCTGACAAGAGGATTTCCATGCACCCGCATCGACGCAGTTTCCATTCCCCGATTGGTGCCTTTCGCCAGCCTTGAAGCCATGGAAACGAGTTTCGTCATATTGACCCATTCCGATCCCGCCCAGGTGGCGCGGCTTGCCCGCAGTCTCGCGCCGGCCGGTCGCGCATTCATCCACGTCAACGCCGAGAGCGATGTGGCGTCCTTTCGCGAGGCGGTCGGCGGTGACGCTGCCTTTGTGGAGGCGCGAGTGCGGGTTCAATGGGGCACCTGCAGCCTGCTCGATGCGATTCTCTCGTCTCTACGCGAGGCGATCGAGAGATCCGACAGCAGCCGTTTTGTCCTGCTCAGCCAAAGCTGCCGCCCCATTCGGACGCCGCAGGCGATTGGAGATTTCTTTCGCGCCCATCCGGAGAGCGAGTACATCGGAATGCGACGGATGAGACCATACGGCATCGATCGCTGGCGACTCTCCTACGATCTGCAGCGCAACGACCTGCCCGCCTGGTCGCAGCGGGGCGTCGTGGGCAAGGTGCTCCGGCGCACCGGTCTGGCCGTGCCCGCCCTCGACTGGCGCACGGGCCTGGGCGGGATGGCCCCGGCCAAGGGCTGCCTGTGGTGGGCATTGACCCGCCCGGCATGCGAGCACCTCCTGCGGGAGATCGACTCCCGGTCGGAGCTGATGCGGTACGCCAGATCGCTTTTCGGCCCCGAGGAGATCATTCCGCATACGGTGATGCTCAACTCGCCTTTTGCCGACCGCATCCGCCATCACCTCACCTATGAGGACTGGTCGCAGCGGGGGCCATCGCCGAAATGGCTAGCGCCTTCGGATATCGAGGCCTTGCAGTCGCACGATTTTCAGTGGAGAGATGACTACGGCAGCGGAGAGGCGCTCTTCGCCCGCAAATTTCGTCCCGACATGTTTCCTACCCTCCCGGCTGACCAGCAGTTCTCCGCATGAAAGTCTCCATTCTCGCCAGTGCGGTGGACTACGGGACCCGCAGCATTTCCGAGACCTACAAGCAGGCCATCCAGCCTACCTCGAGCCTCACGCTCACCCGGGGATTCAAAAAGTTAAAACCGGAGGATCTCCTGCGCGTCACATCCTTCCTGGCTCTCAACTGGCTGTGCCGGAATACCGTGCTCTGCATGTTCAATGCGCCGGTCCTGCTTGGCGGACTTTTCCCCCTGCCTCGGTTCTCCCGATGGGTGGGCTTTTTGGAATGGAACGAACTGCTCGCTCCCTCAGGCCAGCATATTCCGCTCTTTTCCTTCTACGACCGCATTTACAAGACGGCGTTCCGGCGCTTGTCCGGGCTCTACAGTCCCGCCCCGGATTTCATCAAGCTTTACGAAGGAAAGGGCATCGCGATTCAGCGCTGCGATTGCCCGCTGCCTCCGCCGCACCAGGTGCCGTTCCGCCCGCAACTGGCTCCAAAGACCAAGGTGCTATTCGTCGGAGCGGATTACGTTCGCAAAGGTGGGGACATCCTGCTTCAGGAATGGGCCCGCCTTCGCCCGGCGAATGCCACTCTCACTTTTGTATGCCCTCATCCTCCCGAGGCTGAAATCGAGAACGTGATCTTCCGGCGAGACATCCGGGCGGGAACGCCCGAGCAGCAGACCCTCTTTCTCGATCACGACATTTACGTGCTGCCGACGCGGAAGGATTCGTACGGCTTTGCCATTCTGGAGGCTCTCAATAGCGGCATGTCTGTCATCTCCTCCTCCGAGGCGGGAGCGGCTCATGTCGTCTCGGACTTCGGCGGAAGCGTCTCCGCGACTCCCGAGGGAACAGTAGCAGCCTTGTTTGCGCATCTCGAACGCCGCGACGCTATCCAGGCCGCTCGCGAGGCCTGCCAAGCCTACCTCCCCGTTTATCGCAACAGGGTGAAACAGTCGCTTGCGGAAATACTCGGAATTCCTCGTTTCTAAGCGAAGCCTAACAGTTCAGTATATGCGATTTTTATTTCTGATCCAAGGTCGGACGACGGATGATCAGCCGGGGTATCACGATGGATGTCTGCGGTTGTTACAAGAAAACCGGATTAGCGCATACGATTACTTTTGTTATTACGATGGGAGTGATAATCTAACCGGGAAGGGTTGGTCTGAGCAATGGAGTCGACTTGAGCGCAAAGCCAAGGATTTCTCGCCAGACTTGGTGCTCCTTCAATTTTTTCATGGTCCGATGGATAATGTTAGCGGTTTGATGGCCCGGCTTCGAGTCTTGCCGTCCGGCCCAACCATAGCATCAAGTTGTGGTGATCCATTTGCACCCGGACTTTTGGACCATGGTTTTCCGCGGTCATTCATCGAATCCTCGTCCCTTGCCGATATGTCCTTTTTTTCGCAAATGGGACGCAGCGCCAAGGCGGCGGAAAAGTGGGGTGCGAGGAACCTGCTTCTTTGGCCGCATGGAAACTGTCAGAAACGTTTTCCTAACGATTTTGATGCAGTCACCTGGAAACCGGAATTTGATGTCGTTTTCGTGGGAAACCATACATCGGTGCGAAACCCTTTCTCCTCGCTTGGTCGTGGATCAAAGAAACGTGCCGCTTTGGTCGATGCTCTCACGCGTCGCTATGGCAAGAGGCTTGGATTATTTGGGCGTGGCTGGAATGGAAATCCGGCTTGGCAAGGGCCAATCCCGTATCATGATCAAGTGAAGGCCTTCCGACGAGGTAGAGTCGTTTTTGGCGGGTATCCCCACGCCAGCGACGATTATTATCTCTCCGATCGGCCATTTATTGCGATGGGTTCGGGTATTCCCTTGATTGACTACCGGGTGCCGAAAGTCGATGAGTTATTCTTGGAGGAACGTGATTGGTATCTGTTTTCCGATAGCAATGAGTTGATGGCGCAATGTGACAAGGTTCTCAAGTCAGACTGTGCTGAAGTCATGCGGAAGGCGGAAAAGGCGGCGGCCCTCGTTCACCAGAAACACACTCAGTATCACCGGATGAAATTTGCCATCGAGACCATGACCGCGCTGCGTATGGCCCGCTTGCAGAAGCGAGAATTTCATGTTCCCGAGATCGAGTTTTTACTACCCGGCCCTTCCGGGCGGGATGCGATTCGCAACATTCGAGGATAGCTCTTGGTCGGGCACCCTTTGACCATCCATTTTTCACCATGACTGGAAATTTTAACAGCCGGCCGTTCATCCTGATCATTGGCGGCCTGATTTACATTGCTCTAGCTTTGTTCGGCTTTCGAGCGCTCTTGGGCGGAGATATCATCCGATTTGGCTTTATACTCTGCCTGCCCCTCGTCTTGGTGTTTAACAGCTTGCGAAGATATTGGGCCGCATTTCTTCTGGGCAGTTTATCGTTGTGGACCTTGGGAAGCTTCCAGATGCCTGTCATTGGCTCTTTAGGCCTGAGTGGTGTTATGTTGCTTCTCGTTGCTGGATTTCTTGTGCTCGACGTAGCGATGCGGAAGCCCCGTATTTTCATCTATTGGCGCGGATATTATACGCTGTTTGTCCTGTCCGTTGCACTAATAGCTGCCCGAGTAATTTATGATCGCCCGGGAATGGCAAATCTTGGATCCGAGCAAGGTGGTCTGAATGTCGCGGTCAATTATATCATGTCATTTGCTGGCTTTGGCCTGGGATACTTTGCGGCCCTATATCAAAAATCTTGGAAGGCAACTTTCCGACTTCTTGTCCTGAGTTCTATAGTATTCTATCTGATCGGTGATATCTGGTTGTCTCGTGGCGTGGTGTCAGATGGATCCGGAGAGATGAGCGTTTACGGCTTATCCTACACCCGATCGCTCTATTTCCTATTTACCGCTCTTATAATTTTGTCCCTGCGGGCGAAAACATTTCGGCTATTTGGGCC
>JAFKMU010000056.1 GCA_017305195.1 Verrucomicrobiota bacterium
AGCAATCTTTTGCTCGTGGGGCGTCAGTCCGCAGTTGGAGGTGTCGTTGCCGATCCAGCTCGCGCGGTTGAGGATGCTGCCCATGATCGTGACAAAGAGGGCGAAGATGTTGAAGTCGCGCAGCTTCTCGATGTCGAAGGGATTGATGAAACTTTCGCCCGGCGCGCGATCCATCATCACGGGAGCGATGGCGTCATTCCATCCGAACTTGAGGAAGATATACCCGGCGATGATGACAAAGATCGGGTAGCTCATGAGGCCCTGGAAGGCGTCGGAAATCAGCAGCGAAATGCGACCTCCCGGCCAGATGACCACCATGCACAGGCACAACGAGAAGCCCACGAGCAGACCGAAGGTCGGCAGCGGAATCCCGGCGATCATGACCTTGTGGGGCAGACCGAGGAAGTAGATGAAGAAATTCGCCGCGACCGCAGGCCCGATGGCATTGGTGAGCATTTCGGAAATGGTGCGCAGGCCCGCCGCGATGATGCGGAACGACCGGCTGTAGCGAATCTCCAGGAACTGACCGATGGACAGCGAGCGCGTCTCGCGGAACCGATACACGCAGAAACCCGTGAGTCCCATGATGATGCCGACGGGAACCGTCAAATATTCCCAGAAGGTGAGCGCGTAGCCGACCTGATATTTCGCCTCCACCAAGGCGACCAGGGTGATGATGCCCAGGCCCGACGTCATGTCGCCCGCCGAGAGCACGTAGCGCCCAGCCGTACGGCCTGCGGCCAGAAAATCCGCCACACCGCGCACATAGCGCTTGGAGTATACGGATAACCAGAGAACCCCGATCACGGGAACGAGAACGATGAGCCAGTCAATAAAATGCATAGGGGGCCGGGAACGAGTGCTGACTTGCGGGGACTCCTTCAGGCATGAACCTTCGGATCTTCGCGCAAAATCGGGTTGCTAGCTTGAAGGGGTGGGTCTGTTTTCCGTGCGTCGAGACGCTGGAGCCAGAGAACTCCTCTTCCACTTGAGTACTGAGAGCATGATGTTCGGGGAGATGTGTTGCGTGTAAGGGGCAAAGTCATATCGATACTTCCATCGCTGCGCGAGCGGAAACGCAAAAGCACCAGATGGGACGAGGGAGGACTCAATCGGCTGCCGCCAGCCTCGACGTGTTTTCCGCGTCGAGTGCTTCGCTGCGCGCAAACCGGGTCTCCCTGCTCGCGAGGGCCTTTCGAGGACAACTCGGCCTGACTGTGCGCTGCGAGCCGTGCGGCATGATCATTCCAGCTTTCTGCAGGGTTCACGGAATTCCGTACGACCAGTTTTCGATCTTCTTCAGATCGTTTGTCCCCAGCGACTCGACGTGTCCGTCGCAATAGAGGACATTCCCTCGGTTTCCATGGGGGGCGGCGGCGGACTCGGGTGCGGAGATGTAGGCACCTGCCTTGCCGCTCCAGGGTTGCTGCGCGGTCTCGGAGAAAAAGATGGTGCGGGGCGAGAGGAGGGCGAGCTTGTATTTTCCGTGCGACCAAAAGTACACGTCTCCAGGCCCCCATTGCGGGTTGGCGGAGGTGACAAGCCGGCTGCTGATCCCGTAGGTGGGCGACTGCAGTCCCGAGGCCGGGCAGATCGTCATCTTCGTGGTCAAGCCGTACTTGGTGAGATTGTTGTACATCGAGGGCAGGTTCGTCACATACCACTGGCTCTGGGGCACGTAGCCATCGTTTTCCGTAGCCCAGATGGCGGAGAGCTGGAAAATCTGGCGAAGATTCGACACGCAGACGGCATTCGCCGCCGCCTTGCGGGTGCTGCTCAACGCTGGAAACAGCAGGCTCGCCAGCACGGCGATAATGCCGATGACAACGAGGAGTTCTATGAGGGTAAGGCCGTGGGGATTCCGGCGACGATACTTCATGGGGGGCGTCTTTCAAGTTAGAGAAAGTATTTTCTCTTTCCAGAGAAATCTTTCCCGTGGTGTTTGGAGATAGGCGTTCAGGTTGGGGTGGGGGGAAGCCGTTCCGGCTCTCTGGGGGAGCCGGGCTAGTTCCGTTTCGTAGCGGCCGAGCGAGCAGGGCGGCTGGCCTTGGGAGCGAAAAATCCGGGGACCTCAAGCAGGAGGCGGCCTTTCGTGACCGGTAGGAGGAAGCTGTTGTCGTCCCCAGAGCGTTCCAGAGGCTCACCGTTATCGAACCGGCGGACTTCCTTCACACGGGAGGAAAAGGCGAGCGTTTCGCCTGCGAAGCTCATGCGCTCCTCGCATACGTCGATCTCAAGCGCCTTGCGCACGGGCACATAATGCAAAAGCGTGAGGATCAGGTCGCGGCCGCGGCGGCGCGGGATGCAGAGCATGGTGCTCGGGAGATCTGCACCCACGAGCGGATCGCCGACGAAGTCGCGAATGATGCGCCGCCAGACGTCGCGTGCGGCCTGATTGCCGGTCTGCCGGTACTCGCGGAAAATCGGGTCGGCGAAATACACAAAGCCCTTCCCCGACACGACGGCTGGGAAGCGGTCCGCCTCGGCCTGCGGCGGAGTTTGAAAATGCGAGGAAAAGGTCAGGTCGGTGCGCTTGAAGTACGGCAGCACGCGATCAACGAGCACTTTTGCACCCTTGCCCGGGAAGACATTTACCCCCTGAGAATACACCACGCGGTCGCTGGTGCTCAGCTCGGGCCAGAAGTCCTTGCGCGCCCGCCAGTAGGTGGGGAATTTTTCCACCATGCCGTTAAAGCCGAGGGGCAGGAAATCGAGCGCCCACCGTCCCGAGATATCGCGCCCGGAGCGGTGTGAGATGATGAGCTTGCCGCCCGCAGTGTGACAAGCCTTGAGCTTCTTGTAGAGCCGGGGCGTGATGACCACGTCATCGGGCAGAATGAGGCCGCGGCAGGCGGAGAGGTCGGACTGTTCATCGAGGAGCGAAACTTCGTAGTGCGTCTCCTCGCACATCTGGATCGCGCCTTCGTCAGACGTTCCGGTCGCGGCGAGATCCTTGCCGGGGAAGTTTGCGGAGAGGATGCCGATATCTGTCAGCTCCACACTGCCGGCATAGAAAGGCTCGGCGGCTTCGCACTGCTCGTAGACTGCGCCGATCAGATCGTAGGCTGCGGCATCGAGCCGGCCGCGAGGCGGGAGCTGGTCGCCGACGGAGTTCCCGCCGCCAAGGGCCTGCGAGCGAAAGCACTCGTACTCGAGCGCGGCCTGGGGCTTGATCCCGCCGAAGTCGCCCCACATGCGCTGGAATCGACCCGTCATGCCGACCCATGGCTTGCCCCACCGCCCGGCCCCGCGCGCCAGGCGCGGGAAATGGTAATACCCCCAGAAACCGGAAGGCAGCGACTCGATCTCGATATGGGTGAGATGAGCCAGGCGCTGGCGGCCGCCGGTGCCGTCGACATAGACATCGAAGGGCGTGTTGTAAAAGACGGAGCTGGCGGGCGACAGGCTGCGAATGAGCTTCGTGAAGCGAGCGGCGAAGCTGGCCTGGGCGTGAGACTCGAAGCGCTTGAATGTCTCGACATCATCCGCCTCGAAGCCATGGCGCGTACGATAGCGGCGGCAGGCGTCGCTGTGGTGGGCGAGGAGATCGTAGAACAGGATGTCGAAGAAAAGCCCGTCCAGCTTGCCGTAGCGGGCGAAGAGCTCGCGCACATGCGCCTCCAGATAGTCGAGATAGTCGGGGTTCACCCAATCGTTAAACCGCCATCCTCCGGGGTGCGGCGGGCGAGCGGGATCGACATTGTCACAGCGGGCGAAGGTGCCGTCGGCTCGCATCTGCCTCCACTCGGGGTGAAGGTCGGCGACATTTTCCTCCCACGCCACCGTCGTGTAGATCGGGCAGCGGATGCCCTCCTCGTGGAGCGCCTCCAGCATCTCTCCGAGCAGATCGCGACCGTTCAGGGCCGGGTGCGGCGTGCCGGTCGCAGTCGGGTAGTAGCACATCCCGTGGTGGCACTTGGCGAAGATGGTGACGCTGTTTACCCGGGCGCGCTTGAAGGTCGCGGCGAACTCGCGGGCATCGAATTCCGCACCCACGTCGGGAATGTACGGAGAGGTGTGGAAGTCGAGGTGAACCTGGCGGAGAGCGGATTGCATGGCGATTTTAGCGGAGCCAGAGGGGACCGTATTTTTCCGGGTCCTTGCCCTCGGCGATGCCGCCATAGAGCCGTAAGGCGCGGCGGCTGGTCTTGCCCGTGTCGGCGTCGGCCAGAGAGAGCGAGATGCCGATGGCGGAGCCTGCGGCCATGGGACGATCGAGACCCATCACGGCCCATGGGAACAGGATGTCGTAGGTGGTAAGGTCGCCTTCCCGTTTGACGCTGAGCCGTATGCGAGGCTCGGCCACGCCGACGGGCAGCTCCGGCACGTAGGAGACCCAGCGCCAGGTCATGGGCTGGCGGCCATTCCACGCCACGCCGTACTCGAAGACGCGATGCCCCTTGAGGCCGAAGAGGTCATTGGCCTCCCAGGTCTTCTGGTGATCGGGATCGAGGCCAATCTGGATGGCATCCTGCGACCAGATATCCTCGCCGGAGCGGGTCTGGAGGTGCTCGTCGTCACGGACGACGACGCGGAGGTGCAATCCCTCGGTGCCATGAGCAGCTTGCAGCGTCGCGGAGCAATCCTCCGGCGCAATGGGGCCGCCGAATGGGTCCCAGCCCGAGAAATCCACCGCGGGAATCTGGCTCCAGTCGGGCTGCTTGCCGCGCGGCACGGGAGCCGCGGAGAGAATGGTGAAGTCCAGGGGAAGCGAGATTTCATCCCGACGCCCTTCGTGGCGGCTGTCCACGGCCATCTTGCCACGATACCGCGTGCCTTGGGAGAGCCCATCGAGCGGCACCGAGAGACGGCGTGTCTCTCCGGGTGCAATCTCGGATGCCTCAAGGAACCGGTCACGCGTTCCGTCGAGCTTCACCGCCAGCCGCGTGGTCACGGGCACGGTGGAGTGAGAGATGACGGTCGTCTCCAGCGACGGCTCCGGCTGATCCGCAGACCAGGCGAGAACGGGAGGACGAGCCTCCAGCGGCGGGATCACCTTGACAGGCTGGCCGAGCCACTTCTGCCCATCGCGGGTCAGGAGCAGGTAGTCTCCGTTGGCAGCAGAGGCAGGCACCGAGAGCCGTCCATCGTGGACAGCCAGAGGAGTCGGGGCGATCCACTCGCCGCCACGCGGCAGAGCGAGATCCTCGCCGCCCCGCATGACGTCAAGGCGTGCGAGCATTTCGATCGTCGGCGATTGGGCTTGGGAAAACTCCAGAAAGATGGGGGCAGGCGAAAGTGCCAGCGTATCGGAGGCCGGAAGCGCCCGGCCCATCATGTCCTCGCGTCGGGAGGTGACCAGCGGCAGGCCGATCACACGCTCCGCGTCGGTATCCCATGCGACGGCGATCGAGGTGTTGTCGCTTTTCTCGAAGAGCACGAGATGGGTGGTTGGAGTGAGGCGCAGCCAGGTGCCGGTCCCCTTCACCCCGGCGAGCCAGCGGGCGACATTGGCGTAGGCGGCAAACCCGGGCTTCGGCGTGGAGTCGTCATGAACGAGTGAGAAGCCGCGCTCACCGGGATTTGGTGCGGCCTTGAATTGCAGGCAAAAGTAGGTGGCATTTTCCACGCCCAGCGCGGCGAGCAGGGTGAGCGAACGCACTACGTATCGGGCCTGGGTGATCTCGTCGACGGGCTTCTGCCAGGTGCCCTTGCCGGAGGTCCAGCCGAACTCCGTGATGTGGATCGGAAACTTGGGACGCCCGATGTCGCGCAGGAACTCCTGAAGTTCCTCGACACGCTGGATGAACTCCTTCTCGGGAGCAGAACCGTCGACGTAGGCATGAACGACGAGTCCGTCGAGGTGATCAAAGAGTCCCTGCCCCTTCGCAGTGACGAGATCGAGACGGGCGGGGTCCTTGATGCGGATGGACGAGAATCCCGGGCCGAGCACCTGCGTCTTCGGGCTGGCCTCCTTGATCCCGTCGGCGATGGTGGCGAGCACGCGCACGAGGTCTTCATTCGACGCGCCTTTCCACTGCCATTCCGGCTCATTGTAGATCTCGAAGTAGTCGGGGAAGTTCTCTCCCTGCTGGCGCACCCAGGCGGAGACGAGCGCCTTGAGCTTGTTCCAATCCGTCGGCTTGTTGAGCGGGTTGCCGAAGCTCTTTTTCTTGTCGGTCGGCTCCATGAGCCAGAGGGGAAGTCCAAAGGACATCACCCCGACCTGGGTGAAGGGCGACTTCGGAAAGAGCACGCTCTCGGCGGCGGGAGGATTCTCGCTGAGCATGTTCTCACCCAGCTTGTGAATGGAGATCATGCGGCGGTTCCACCGAGCGCCTGCGGCGAGCACGAGGTCGGCGTCACCCTGCACGGTCCAGAGGCCGAGATGGGACTGGAGGCGCATTTCATCGGAGGGCGCCGGACCGACCACGGCGGCAGTCGTGGCCCCGCGGGATTTTGCACCATCCGCCTGCACCGCCTCGGCATCGAGTGCGTAGAATCCTTTTTGCGGGAGAGTGATGGAAACCTCCCCCGAGTCTCCGCCAAGAGGGCGCGTCTCAATGACTGCGCCGCTCTCGTTTTTCACCGTGAGCGTGCCGCTGGCGACGGATGACGGCACCTTGAGAGTGACGATTCCCTGGGCGTCCGTGAAAATGTTCCCCTTCGCCGTCGAGGAAAAGGCAAGACTGGGAGGAGCATCCGCGGCTCTCACGGTCGGAGCGAGCAAGGCCAGGGCGAGAGCCAGCGTCAGCCGCCGACCCGGCAGGAACAGGGGAGTATCCTTCATCGAAAATCCAGGGCGTGATCAGGGTGCGACAGGGGGAACCAGTTCGATCGACACATCGTCGACCCAGAGCGTCGCAGGGGCTTCCTGCGTGTAGGCGACCACCATGAAGGAGATCGACGCGGTGCGCGAATGCAGGACGCCCTCGGCATCCAGCTCCACCCAATCCGGCGAGTCCGGCACAGGAATGAGCGTCTTTTCTCCTCCCAGCAGGCGAATGCTGGCCCCCGCTTCGTCGCGCTCCAGAATGCGGATGCCCGCTCCCTTCTCGCCAAAGCCCGTCGAGCGGATGAAGAGGCGCACACGCACCTTTCGCTCGCCATCGGCGGGCTCGACCTTGATGGCTGGGCTGTGAACGATCTTTTCCTTATCGGAGGGCTCCAGCAAATCGAAGCGGAGAGAGTTGTCGCCGGAGTGCGGATTCTCCTGATCGAGCGAGACCTTGAACGGCGTCTTCCAGCCCGTGGCCGGTTTGTAGGTGCTGCCGAGTCCCGCGCCCCAGTTGGGCACGTAGGCGGGGATTTTTTCGAAGTCGTACTCCGCGAGCAAAGTGGGAGCATCCGCGGCGCGGAGAGAACCGGAGAAACCGGCAAGAATAAGGACCGAGAGAGGGAGGAGGTGTTTCATGGGAAGAAAGATGGAATGACCAGGGGAACCCGGCAGATCATCCGCAATATAAGACCTGCCGGGCAAAGATGCTAAGCCTGACGGCGACGCCTGAGGATGAAGCAAAAGGTAAGTCCCGCCGCCACGAGGCCCACCACGCCGGGCTCGGGGACGACAGTGAGATCGACATTCGAGAAACTCACCTGGTCGGCATTGAGACCGCCGCCGGTGAAGAAGCCCACGCGATCGTATGTGTAGGTCTGCGGCGTGGTATCCAGGTAAGAGCCTGATACCGTGTAGGACACATTCGTGCCGATGAGCGTCCATCCCACCTGGAGTCCCGTGGCCACGCGGGTGAGGGTCAGGGAGAACGTGTAGGCGCCCGAGGCGAAGGAGGTGTTTCCCGGCGTGGCATTCACGTTGGCAACCGCCGTCGCGCCCGTACCGCTGCCGAAGCTGCCGGTATTCGGATTGTTCCGCTCCCAGAGCCTGCTGTAGGTCGGGCCGCCGCTGGTGCCGGAGTTTGACGCCATGTAGCCGAGCCAGCCGGTTCCGCCGGATTGGCCATTCACATTATACAGGCCAAAACGAAACTGGTCGGCCTGGGGTGTGGCGAGATTCAAAAAGGTCACTCCGCCGGAGAGGGTGAGGGAATCGCCCACGCTGCTCAGCGTGTAGGAGGTGGGTGTAACGGCGTAGATCGACTGATTATCTCCGGAATCCGTCGTGCCGTTGCCGAGCACCGGGCTGGCGGTATTCAGCCCGCTACTGACGGAACCTGAGTACTGGGTCCAGGAGGTAAGCAAAGCGGCATCGGCTGACAAGGCGCTGAGGCCAACAGCCAGAACAGCGACAGCTGAAGACAGGAGACGGGGGGATTTGAGTGGGAGTGGGGAGATCATGGTGAGGTGGAAACTTTCTATAGAGAAAGTACTTTCTCTGTGTTTGCGCAAGTATTTTCTCCAAGAAGTTTTTGGAGGAAAATCCCGGGAATCCGCAGGATTGCCCCCAGGGAATTTAAGAAAGTCTTTTCTCACCGCCGTTTTTTCATAGATATGAGGGCGTTATGTCCTCACTCGCGGAAATCGCCCGGATATGCGGTGTATCGATCGGAGCCACGTCGAAGGCCCTCAGCGGCAAGGCGGGGGTCTCGGAGACGACCCGGCAACGCATCCTGAGCGTGGCCGCCCAGCACCACTACCGGCCAAACCGCCTCGTGCATGCCATTCAACAAGGCCGGAGCATGACGGTCGGCCTCACCTGTAATGACTTCCGTGACGATTTCTCCGGCCGCATCGTGGAGGGCATGCTGGAGGTGCTTTACGGGGCCGCCTACGACACGATCGTCATCAGTTGGGATCTCTGCGTGCATGAGGGCGAGAAGGTGCTCCGGACCTTCACCGAGCGGCGGGTCGATGGCTTGCTCATGTTCCCCCCGGGAGACCAGCCGACCCCGGCGTATCTCCAGGAATTGCGAACCTTTCACCGCCCGATCGTCGTGGTGGACCAGACCTTTGCCGGAGTCGAGGAATACGCCTTCGTCGGCAGTCAGGACTACGAGGGAGGTATCCTCGCCACAGAGCACCTCATCGAACTCGGCCATCGCCGCATCGCCAACATTTTCCATCGAAAGATCAGCACCGGCCGCGCCCGGGTGGAAGGATTCCGGCACGCGATGGAACGCCATGGGCTGCCGATTCATGAGGCGTGGATGCGCGACATCCAAAACTATGGTTCCGAGGAAATCTACCGCCACGCCAGGGAACTCCTCACCATGGACGAGGCTCCGACGGCGATCGTGTGTTTCAACGACTGGGTGGCCATGGACGTGCTCGCCGCCACTCAGGATTGCGGGCGCCGCGTTCCGGAGGACGTCTCAGTCGTCGGCTTCGGAGACCTGCGCATTGCCTCCGCGATTCGCCCGCGACTGACAACCATCGCCCAGGATCCCATCGGCATCGGACGCCATGCCGTGAGTCACCTGCTCACCCAGTTGCGAGCGGTCAACAAGCAGGAGGAACTCCGCGATACTCCGCCCCCTCCGGTTTGCGACCGGCTGCCGGTCCGCCTCGTTCCGCGCGATTCCACATCCCCGGCATCCCGATAGGCCCCCTTACCCAGGTCCGGAGGCGGGCGCTGCGACCTGCCGACGCGTCTGCTGCCGACTATCTGCCTGCCGCTTTCCTGGGAGCGCGGACGACGGTTTCGCTGGCGGACAAGGCGGCTTTTCCGAAGCGTCTCCGGTACGTCATCGGTGACATGCCCTCCACGCGGCGGAAGACACGCCCCATCCGATCCTCGTTGGGGAATCCCGCCGCCGTGGCGATGTCCCGGGCTTTTTGGCGCGACTCGGCGAGGAGCTTCTTGGCCGCCTCCAGCCTTTTGTGCTGGATCTCGTCGGCGATGGTTCTTCCGACATGCTGGAGGAAGGCCTCGTGCAGCCAGCGATAGGAAATCGGCACGATCGCCGCGGCGGTCTTGGCGTTGATTCGCCGGGCGTAGTTTTGCCAGATGTAGCGGAGCACGGTCGCGACGTGCGGGTGCGCGATGGCGAGGATGTCTGTGCTTTGGCGGGTCACGATGCCGACCGGCGGGACGCGTGCGATCCTCCGGGAGAGAGCCTCCTTTTTGAGCTGCTGATCCAGCAGCGAGGCCGCCCGGTAACCGAGGAGTTCCTGGTTGATGTCAATACTCGACAGCGGGACAGGGGAAAACTCGCAGCGCAGCTCGTCGTTGTCCGTGCCGAGCACGGCGACCTGCTCGGGCACCATGATTCCCTGCTCGCGGCAGGCGTAGAGTACGTCGATTGCGGCATCATCAAACTCGCCGAAGAGCGCGACCGGCTTGGGCAGCCGGTCGATCTCGGCCGCCAGCCACGTGAGCAGCCGCCGCTCGTCATGTTCGCTGGCGGGGTAGTGCTGCGAGTACCGGGTTTGCTTCGGCATGGCGCTGGCTTTGGGCCAGTCGAGGATGAAACACTGTCCGCCAGCCCGTCGGGCCGTCTCGGCAAAGGCCCGGCAGCGATCGCGGCCCGTGAGGGCGTTGGATTTGAGAAAGAAGGCATAGTTTTCAAACCCGCGCTTTTTGAAATAGCCCGCGGCGAGTTTGCCAATGGCCCGGTCGTCGGGAATGACGGCGGGTCGGTTGAGGATGCGGCTTCCGATATTGACCAAAGGCAGAGTGGTTCGTTCCACCATCTCGTGCAGGTCGGAGCCCCAGTGCAGGCAGCAGATGATGCCATCCCCGCGCCAGTCTTTGGGCACGAGTCCGTGGCGGGTCATGCTGGAGTCGAGGACCCAGCCGGCCTCTCTGGCATACCGCGCGATGCCGCGGTGAACGGCCAGGGAATACCAGTTGAGCGCGACCAGAATGACCGGGCGGTGAGGGGAGAGAGGGCGGGCTGCGCCATTCATGGGTGAATACCGTTAGTTCATTTTTCGACGAGAAAAGTGCAAGAAAATGCGGTTGAAAACAGCACTTTTCGCAGGAATCCTCCCGGCATCTTGCGCCCTCTCCTCAAAACTTCCTCCCGTGATGTCCCGTCCTGCGCATCGGAAAAGGACGAGGCCCTTTGGACAGTTTCCGCCGATGAACGCGCAGATTGAAAGGCCCTCCATCCCGGTCTCTGACCGCATCCCTTTGCCGCAAAAGGCGGCCTTCAGCCTGGGGCTCTGGGCAGACTATCTCTGCACGAGTCTGATGCTGAGCACCCTGTGGATGCCGTATTTCAACATCGGGCTGGGCATCGATCCGGCGAAGCTCGGCGTCGTCCTCATGATCCTGCAGGCTTGGAATGCCGTGCTCGATCCTGTCATGGGCAATCTCTCGGACAATACCCGCACGCGGTGGGGCCGGCGGCGGCCGTTTCTCGCTGTGGGATCATTTCTCACTGCGATGGTTTTTCCGTGGTTGTGGCGGCCGCCTGTATCGCTGGGCGAGACCGGCACGCTCGTCTATCTCGTCGTGGTGGGCATGGTTTTCTACACGTGCTTTTCCTGCTGGGCGATGCCGTACTATGGGCTCCAGCTGGAGCTCACCCCCAACTATGACGAGCGCACCCGCCTCTCCGCCTGGATGACCTTCTTTGGCAAAATGTGCGGCCTCGTCGGGAGCTGGGCGATGGCGTTTATCTCCGGGCCGCTTTTTGCTCATCCCGAGACGGGCAAGCCGGATCTCGTGCACGGCATGAAGGTGAGCAGCTGGTTCATTGCTGGCATCATTCTCGTTTTCGGTCTCATGCCGGCGCTCTTTGTCCGCGAGCGGTATTATCAGGCCGAGACCCGCACGCAGGCGCGCGATCCTTTCTGGCAGAGCATCCGCGAGTCGTTCCGGTGCAGGCCGCTCTGGCTCCTCATCGGAATGTCGTTCTTTCTGGTGGTGGGGAGTTCCTCGGTCAGCGCTCTCGGCCAGTATGTGAATATCTACTATGTCTGCCACGGCGACATCGCGATGGCTTCGATCATTGGCGGCTGGAAGGGCAGCGTGATCGTGGTGACGGGCATCCTGTGCATCCCATTCTACACCTGGCTGGGCGAGCGTCTCGACAAGAAGCAGGTGGTCGGCATCATGCTGCTCGTCAGCCTGGCCGGGCATCTTTCCAATATCGTGGTGATGAATCCCCATCATCCCTACCTCCAGGTCATCCCGGGTATCTTTGAATCCGCCGCCATCTCTGCGATCTGGCTTTTCGTCCCATCCATGAAGGCCGATATCGCCGACTACGATGAACTCCAGACCCATCGTCGACGCGAGGGCGCGCTCAATGCGTTTTACTCCTGGTTCATCAAGGCCGCGCTCACCTGCTCGATGGGGATCGGCGGCCTCGTGCTTTCCCTCTCGGGCTTTGATGTCAAACGCGCCAGCGAGCAGCCTCCCGAGGTGCTGCACTCCATGCTGCTGCTTTATGTCGGGCTGCCCGTCCTCATCTGGGGCGCGGGGCTGCTCTTTGTGTGGCGCTATCCGCTGGATCGTCTCCAGTTGGGCGTGATCCGGCAGCAGTTGGAGGCCCGCCGCGGCGCGATGTAGCCGATTCCTTTCCTATGAAAAAGACCCAGTTCACCTCCCAGCTTGCCAAGCTCCAACGCAGGCACGCCGCCCTCCTCGCCCGCCGGAATCCCGTCGATCCCTCATGGTACAACGGCGTCTATAGTCGATACGCGCATCCCGTTCTCACCGCCGACCACGTGCCTCTCGATTGGAGGTACGATCTGAACCCGGAGACCAACCCCTTTTGCCAGGAGCGTCTCGGGATCAATGCGGCCTTCAACGCCGGGGCCATCGAGTGGAAGGGCCGGGTGCTGCTCTGCGTTCGCGTCGAGGGATGGGATCGCAAGAGTTTCTTCGCCATGGCGGAGTCGAAAAACGGCATCGACGGATTCCGCTTCTGGGATGAGCCGTGCGTGATTCCCGAGACCGACAAGCCGGATACCAATGTCTATGACATGCGCCTCGTCGAGCATGAGGATGGCTGGATCTACGGCCTTTTCTGCACCGAGCGGCGAGACCCCAAAGCCACGCCTGCCGATCAATCCAGCGCCATCGCGCAGTGCGGCCTCGTGCGCACACGCAACTTCAAGGACTGGGAGCGTCTTCCCGACCTCGTCACCCCGTCCGCGCAACAGCGCAATGTGGTCCTGCATCCGGAGTTCGTGCGCGGCCAGTATGCGCTCTACACGCGACCGCAGGATTCCTTTATCGATGCGGGATCTGGCGGCGGCATCGGCTGGGCGCTCTGCCGCTCCCTCGAAAAACCCCGCACGGGCAAGGAGGAAATCATCGACCCCCGGGTGTATCACACCATTAGCGAACTGAAGAACGGCCAGGGTCCCGCGCCCATCAAGACGCCGGAGGGCTGGCTGCACCTCGCCCATGGCGTGCGCAACACCGCCGCCGGACTCCGCTATGTGCTGTATCTCTTCCTCACAGATTTGACTGATCCTCGCAAGATCATCGCCCGCCCGCAGGGCTACTTCATCGCTCCGGTCGGTGAGGAACGCATCGGGGATGTCTCCAATGTCGTCTTCAGCAACGGTTGGGTCGCGCGCAAGGATGGCACGGTGCTGATTTATTACGCCTCCTCCGATACGCGCCTCCATGTCGCGAGCACGACGATTCCTCGGCTCCTCGACTATGTGAAGAATACCCCCGCCGACGGGCTGCGGTCCGCCGCCAGCGTGCAACAGCGCATCGCGCTCATCCGGGCCAATCGCCGCCTCGGCGGCGCAAAGTCTCGTCGCAACGTTGCCTGATCGCTGATTCTTTAGGTACTCTTCCTCTGGCGGGAAAAAAATCGCTGCCTGCCAAGGCGGGCTGGCTGGTGCGGGCAGAACCGCATCCGGCCAGCCCGCCTTTCTTTTGCCTGCGTGCGGCCGCAGGTGGAAAGGGGATTTTGTTTGAACAAAATATTGAAATACCCGTTTCACCCGCCTGCGGTTTCTTTACTTTGTCATTACCTGTTTTAATTTTGACCCAGGTCGGACGTGTTTCTTAGCAAGGCGTCACCCGGGTCGTCGCAGGTTTGCGGCAAAAAGACGCGGGAGCCCTGCCGGGAGGTGCGATCCGATGACATGACTCCCCCATGAATTGTACGGTAGCGTCCTGAAATTATTTAAACAATTCGACGAAAAATCCGAACACGGTTCCAGCATCCTCTGGTGTTTGAAGAAATTACCTAGGATATTTCCACCCAGCCCTCCCCCATGCATTCCCCGTTGCTTCCAGATATGGCTTGGTCTCGGTCTACAGCCGGATCTCATGAGAAATCGCACAAGTCGCGGCGTGGCGAGATATTCCTCTCACCGCGCGGCGCATCGGCAGGTTTTTCCCTGTTGGAACTGCTCGCCGTTATTGCTGTGTTTGGCATCATAGCGTCGTTTACCATGCCGGCGGTCTCGTCGGTCATGAGAGCCTCCGATCTGCGCACTGGCTCACAGATCTTGAGCGAGCAACTGGGCCTCGCCCGGCAGATGGCTATTTCAAAAAACCGCAGCGTCGAGGTGCGTATCTATCAATATGCCGTTCCGCCGGAGACCGGGAGCGGAAAGTTTCGCGCGATCCAGACTTTTGAGATCCTCGACTCCGGCGTAGCCCAGCCTCTTGGCCGGGTCTGCCGGTTGCCCTCTTCCGTCCTGATCGACTCGGGTTCGACCCTGTCGTCGATCATCAAGACTCCGAGCAGCGGCGCCGATGTCGGCTATTCGCTCCCGGAGGTTGGGAAATCCTATCAGTGTGTAAAGTTTCGGTTCCTGCCCGATGGCTCGACCGATCTCTCCACGGCCAACTCCTCGTGGTTTCTGACCCTGCATCATGCCTCCGAAGGGGACAGTCTCTCCAAGGCTCCCGCGGATTACTCAACCGTTCAAATCGATCCGGCAAATGGGCGGACACGCATCTATCACCCTTAGGCATCGTCGTGGCGCCATGGCCCGCCGGGCGTTCAGCCTGGTGGAGGTCACTATCGCCATCGGCATCGTGGCTTTTGCCTTCGTCGCGCTCGTGGGCGTGCTCCCGGTCGGGCTGCAGACGTTTCGCCGGGCGATCGACGCCTCGATCAGCGCGCAGATCACCCAGCGCATCATTAATGATATCCAGCAGACGGATTTTGATGTCCTGGTGGACGGGCATACCGAGCCGTTCCTTGTCTCGCCCCGCTATTTTGACGATCAGGGCTCGGAGGTTAAGGCTCCTGCCACGGCAGTCTATCACGTGAAGACCTGGGTCAAGCCTGCGACCGACCTGCCGGGCGGCTCGGCCACGGCGAGCAATGGCAAGCTCGCGACCGTGACCATCCAGATCGTCAACAACCCCGGCAACCGTACGCTGACCACCGACGCCTCCACCGGGATGTGGAATGATCGCTCGGTGGCCATGGTGACCTCCGAGGCTTTTGTCGCTAAAAATCGATGAGCGCCTTGTTTGCAGCCGGTTCGTATTCCCGGCGATCGCGCGGCTTTACCTTGATCGAACTGCTCGTCTCCGTCGCGATCCTCGCCCTGCTTCTCCTCATCATCGCCTCCATCATCGATGCGACCCGCCGGACCTGGGGTTATGCGAGCGGCCGCATCGAGGAGTTTCGCGGGGCGCGCGAGGCCTTTGAGTCCATCACCAGCAAGCTAAGCCAGGCCACGCTCAATCCCTATTGGGACTACGACAATCCCAATGATCCCAAATCCTACTCCCGGCAGTCCGAGCTCAGGTTCCGGAGCGGCCCGGCCTCGGCCTTGCTTTCCGACTCGACCGCGAGGACGCACGGAGTCTTCTTCACCGCTCCCCTGGGCTACGTTAACAATACCAACTACGCTGATCTCGGGACGCTTATGAATACGTGCGGATTCTTCCTCGAGTTCGGCAGCGACAAGGACTGGAGGCCCGATTTTGTCAACCAGGGAGGCAATGCGCCCCGCGAGCGGTATCGCTCCCGTCTGATGGAGGTTGTCGGTCCAGCCGAGTCTTTCTCCCTCTATGACGAGGCGCAAAAAGCTGGCGGCAACGCGGGCTACAAGGACGCTTCCTGGTTCCTGTCCGCGGTCAATGGCACCGCCCCCTACACGGCGTCGACCCGGCCCGTCCGGGTGCTCGCGGAGAATATCGTGGCGCTCATCCTCCTGCCCAAGCTCTCCAGCCAGGAGGACCCGACCGGAATCAAGCTGGCTCCGACCTATGAGTACGACTCCACCGACGCGAAGTCCGACCCGACGATCAATCCCAAGAACCAGCTCCCCCCCGTGGTCCAGGTGACCATGGTGGCGGTCGATGAGACGTCGTTTATCCGTCTCCAAAACGGGGATTCTCCGCCCGACATGGCCCCCATCTATGCCGGTTGCGAGTTCACGGATGCCTCCAGATATGAACTGGATCTCCAGAAACTCGAAAGCAATCTGAAATCACTCAACCTCAGCTACCGGATCTTCACCATGAATGTCGCGCTCAAGGCGGCCAAGTGGAGCCGGGAACAAAAGAACTGACTCTGAAATGAGAACTTCCCCTCCAGGCGACGGTGTACTTTTCGCTGCCGGGTCCCGTACCCGGGGCATGGCATTGGTGCTGGTGCTCGCGTTTCTCGTGTTGATCACGGCGCTCATCATCGCCTTTCTCTCCAACGTCACGACGGAGCACTCCGGGGCGAAGGGCTACGCCGATGGAGCACGATCCAAGCAGCTGGCGGACTCCGCCGTGCAGATCGCCATCGGCGCGATCCAGGCCGCGACCGACCATGGCGTGCAGGAAACGTGGGCCTCCCAGCCGGGAATGATCCGCGTCTACGATCAGAAGGGCGCGGCCAAGGCCTATTACAAACTTTACTCCTCCGATACCATGGTGGTGAACTCGTCGCAGATCTCCGCCTTCGAGCCCGGGAAGTCTGATGTCGATGCGCAGTGGAGCTCGAAACCAGCCCTCTTTACCGACCTGAACAGCCCCGTCGTCTCCGGCAATTCCGCCGTGTTTCCGATCCTCGACGGCAACGCCATTCGTTCACTGTCAAAGAATCGCGACGGAACGACTGTGCCCGCGTATCTGGGATACGACGCGGATAATGACGGTTTGCCGGATGTGGAGGGCTTCTCGGTCGATGCGACGAAGGTGAACTACAGTTCCGGCAGCGCCATCTCGGTGACCAACACGCCCGTGCCCATGCCGACGAAATGGCTCTACGTGCTCCAGGACGGGACAGTGACCGTCGCGGACGCGACGAGCGGCACGACGGCGACGTTTAACGACGCCCCCTCATCCAAGCGCCCGTCGGCGAGCAACCCCATCACGGGACGCATCGCCTTCTGGACCGATGACGATACGTGCAAGGTCAATGTCAATACGGCCTCCGAGGGCGTGTACATGGACATGCCTCGCTTTCTCTCCAACGAGGACTTCAACACCCTTTCGCTGAACCAGCCCATGAACAAGGAATTTCAGCGTTATCCGGGACATCCCGCCATGACGAGCCTGAGCGTCGTCTTCCCCACGCTCACGGCGGACCAGATCTACGCCATCACGCCGCGAATTTCCGGCGGCGGATCGAAGGGCGGCACCGTGCAAACGGTGAAGCTCGGGACGGCGACTGTCCCGCAGATCACTCTCGATTCGGATCGTCTCTACGCCACGATCGATGAACTGATCTTCGCTCCCACGCTTTCAGGCTCCGAGCGCTCCCTTCAGGGGCTGAACCGGGAGCAACTGGAGAGAAGTCGCTTTTTCCTTACGGCCAACAGCCGCGCACCCGATGTGAATCTTTTCAACAAGCCCCGCGTGTGCATCTGGCCGGTCAGCAGCACCAATGACAAAAGCGACCGCAGCATCTTTGACCAGCAGTTTGCCTTTTGCTCCACGGTCAATGGGCACAAATACTATTTTCAGCGCAGCACCGATCCCACGAAGCGGGGTAGCGAAAGCTCGACTGAGGACCTGCCGACCAATGGCTCTGAGAAAGGCTTGGAGCGCAACCGCATGCTCATGGATTATCTGCGCTATCTCACATCGCAGCCAATCCCGGGGTTCGGGGGGGATTTTCAGAGCAAATACAAAACCAAGAACTCCCAAGGGGCTTCAGACTGCGACCAGATCCTGACAGAGATCTTTGACTACATCCGCTGCGCAAATCTCTACGATACGCGGGTTGCCAACCCCTATGCCCCCGGCGACTCGGTGAAGCTTGGGCAGGGGCAGGTAATACCCATCTTCGACACGAAAAATGGCACCAAGGGCTTCGGGCGATTCCCCACCGTGAGCAAGGCCTTCCTCATGTTCATCGCCAATGGGGAAAACTCGCCCACGCTCGCGCCTCCGGTCGCGGTCAATGCCTGGGATGCTGTTAATAATACGAAGGGAGTGAAGGAGGGAAAGGTCCGCGTGCAGGCTGCATTGTTCCTTGAGTTCTTCGATCCTTCGCGGGGATTCATGCATATTTATCCCAAGTTTCAGGTGAAGATCGAAGGGCTGCACAATTTTCGCTGGGGGCCGGTGACCGACCCGACTACGCCCACGTTCCCGATGGTGGGCTTCCCCGCAAAGGCGACGTTCAAAGCCTATCCCTCCGGCTCCTGGATGGGCTATCCCTTCACGGTATGGAATGCCCTGGTCAATGAGACCTTCGTTGGCGGCCTGATGGGCTGGGCTCCGTTTGTCGCCAGCAAGGGATCGGGAACCCTGGGAGTTTCATCCGGCGAGGATGTCTATCCCTTCATCGCTTACACTGAGACGGACACCGACTTTCCGGTCGGTGGGAAATTCAACTTCGGGGGCGGTCTCATTACGGTCACGATCCTGGACAACCAGAATAATACCCCGAATGAAATCCAGAAGCTGACCATCAGTATTCCTTCCTCCCCCGTCGGTGGATGGCCGGTGCCGAATCTCCCGCCGGTCAACACGGTCGGCAGTCTGTCCAGTCCGCGTGCGGAGGATGGCGGTCAGGTCGTGTATGGAGACTTCCGGACCTTTGTTGGCCCGGTTGACGCGAAAGCTAAAAAATACGGCGGACGGCTCAATGCGCGCGGTGATCTTGCGAGTTCTGGGCAGCGTCAGACCGTTTCATGGATTCTCGGAAGAAGGGCTGACGGAAAATTTACCGACGTGGTGCGCAGTGTGGAGCTCGCGGATGGCGACCCCCGCATGGTGGCAGCCCAGCCTGATATTCCGAGCTCCTACTTTTCGCCCAATGTGAAATACGACAGTACGAGCGACTTCATGGCGCACTCCCTCCGCACGGGGATGAACTATCCGTACTACGGAGCAACGCCCGGAAAATTGCTCGAGCTCAATCCTTCGCTGTATGTGAAGTATCCGCTCACCTACACGAGCAACGGCAGCGCCGACACCCAAAGTCCCTACTCACAGATGGCATCAGTCTTTGACTTTGGCTATCGCGCTCTCAATGATGACGGCGTCCGGATGGGCGGGGGAGGCGGCAAGGTCCTTGGCGACTGGGATAATGGCTTCGGCTACATCTCCGACGGACCTTATATCAACAAGGTCGACGAGGGCGACGGGACTGCGACGAGCAAAAGCAGTCCCTATTACCAGTATCATGCCGATTCCTATGATCAGACGATGACGCTGTTTTCTCCGAACCGGCAGATCCCCTCCGCTGTGATGTTCGGATCGCTTCCGAGCGAGGTTTTTGCCAACAAGCCCTGGCAGACGCTCTTGTTTCGTCCGTTTCCAGAGGACCATCGTGGTCTTGGCACTCCGGTCGGCGGGCCACCCTTCACTGTGCCGCCGGACTATCTGCTGCTGGATCTCTTCAGCATGCCTGTCGTGGAGCCATATCCCATCAGCGAGCCGCTCTCCACGGCGGGACGGATCAACATGAATTACCAGATCGTTCCGTTTACCTACATCAATCGCGATACCGGCATCCGCGCGATCCTGAAGTCGGAAAAGGTCATCGCCGTGGCCGACAGCGACGTCGCCAACTACAAGTCCTACAGTGGCAAAACGGCGCTGCTGCCCGTTCGCTATCCAGTCAACGCGGACGAAACCCTCAAGGGCTTCGCCGATCGGTTTTCCCGGAACGACCTTTTTCGCTCGGCGGCGGAAATATGCGGGATATCTCTCGTTCCCAAGGATTCCGGCGTGACCTACTCTGGGATGAAGTCGTATTGGCTAACCCACCGCCCGACCGGGGATAACAGCCGCGAGCGGCCCTATGCGACGATCTACCCGCGCCTGACGACAAAGTCGAACACGTACACGGTGCACTTCCGCGTGCAGGCGCTGAAGAAATCCAGCCGCACTGATCCCGCTACGTGGGTGGAGGGCAAGGATGCGGTCACGAGCGAGTACCGGGGATCGCAGGTGATCGAGCGCTACATCGATCCCGCCGATACCCGCATTCCCGACTACGCGTCGGCTTCCGTTTACTCATCGAACAGCTCGACGGCCGATCCGACTCTCGACTCGTTCTACCGGTTCCGCGTGCTCAGTTCGAAGCGGTTTTCGCCCTGATGACGTTGGTGGCCATGAACGCCGCGAGGGCAATCGTGCAGACAATCGCTTGAAATAAGCTGCCCCGGGCGGACGGGAGGATTGTCGGCACAAGCCCTCCGCCCCTTTTCTCAGCTATGACATCCTCGCCGCCGGTTTTCGGCCTTCTTGTTTCGCAGATTGGCTACGACACCGGCGCTCCCCAGCGTGTGCTTTTGCGAGTTCCTGCGGGATGGTCTGGTCCGGCTCCTGTCTGGCTTATCACGCCGAGAAGTGGCGGAGAGGCGCTGGTGGGATCGTTTTCACCATGGGGCGAGACCTGGGGGGCTGGCTGGTGGGTTGCGACATTCGAGCTGCCCTCTGGGACATATGAGATCCGGGTCGAGGGCGTGCCGGAGCTGCGCGATGTACGGGAGACGTTCTCTATCGCCGACGATCTGATCTATCGCGAGACCTGGGAGTATGTCGGGCTGGAGCAGATGGAGACGCGTGTCCATTTTGCCCCTTCCGGCTTCGGGTGGCAGGATTGCGGAGCGGCATTGCAGGAAGCCAACAGCCATGCGTCGTGCGTGATCGGGCTTTGCGACCTGCTGGAGCTCCGGGGAGCCGAAATGACGGCGCCGCAGTGCGAACGTCTCGAGCTGCAGATCGTGATGGGCTGCGAGTATCTGGTGCGGTGCCAGGAGCGCTGCGATGAGCTGCATTCTGGAGACGGCGGGCTGGTGCATGGACTGCGCACCCATGAGTCCATGGTGCTGACCGGTGATGTTTCCAAGGCCGTCATCGCGTGGGCGATGAGTGCGCGATTGTTGACGGGCGAGACCTTTGTCTCCGCCTTTACCGGCGATACCTACACCGGGGTGCGCGAACGCTTCCGGTCCGCCGCCCTCCGCGGCATGCGGTGGCTCATGAAAGCGCGGCCTCCTGGTCCTGATGGCTGGCTGGCCTGCGTGCATGGCGCTCCCGCGGACTATGTCCCGCCGGTCGAGTGGATGACGCATGAACTCGTCCTGAACGCCTGGGCGGCCCTCGCCCTGGCCGAGATGGGGGAGCGGGATTACGTGGACCGAGCCTGCGCCGATCTGCGCCGCATCGCCGCCCGGCAGATTCCGGAGGGAGAAAGGGAGGTCTTCGGTCATTTCCGCCTGTTTGATGACGGTCCGCTCATCGAGGTCTCCTGGTCTCATCATCTTCCCAAGGGCGTTGTCGGCGCGGACGTCGGGGCGACCTATCCGAATTACCTTCTCCCGTTCCTCCTGGCCTTGAGGCAGCTGCCCGACCATCCGGACGCCCCGCTTTGGCGGCGCACGCTGGAGAGATTTGCCTTCGGCTATCTCATTCCGGCCTGCGACGCGAATCCCTTTGGTATCATCCCGCTGGGGGATTTCCCCGAGGAGGGGCTGCTTTCCTTTGCCGGGGCGTGGCATGGGTTTAACTCCGCCTACGCTCTCACGGCGGCTCTCGCCCTCGAACTGGGAAAGCTCTTTCCCGACAACAGGCTCCGCGAACTGGCCTATCGCAACCTGCTCTGGATCGCGGGGCTCAACGCCGGGCTCACGCAGGAATGCATCTCGGGCTGCGTCGTCTGGAAACGCGACGTCACGCCAGGCCGCACCCTGCCCGTCAGCATGATCAATAGCGTGGGCAAGCGCTGGGCGGGAGCGTTTTTCAACGTGCGCGGCGCTGTGGTGAACGGCTTCAGCGTTGGCAAACAATTCGTCTGGGACGTGCCTCCGAAGCGGGAGTTTGACGCGCCGACCTCGTTTACGGACGAGGATTGGATCACCCACGGCGGAGCGTGGCTCTCCGCCGTGAGCAGGCTTTAAATTTTCCGATCAGGCTTAGGCAAAGCGGGTGACCTTGCCCTCGTCGTCGTAGGCGGCGTAGATCAGGCGGAGCGTGTTTTTCACATCATCCAGCGTGGATACCGGAGCCCGGCCCTGGCGTACGGCATCGACGAAGGCCTTGGCCTGCCCCTTGAAGGAATCCCCATACTCGACGTCGCCGTCGATGCGCTCGCCGTTGTGGTAGAGCGCGTCGGTGATGATGAGGTTGCCCTTTTCCCCGAGGATACGTATGCCGCTGATCCCCTGGTCCATGCCGGAGGCCCACGATTGCAGGATGAGGCCCACCGAACCGTCGGCAAACTTCACGTTGACCTGCGCCGTGTCCTCGCCCTCCATGTTTACCAGGACCTGCCGGGAGCAGAAGGCCTGGAGGGCCACCGGCATTCCGAGCAGGTAAAGCATCTGGTAAACGAGATGGTGGCCGCTATCCATCAGCGCACCGCCCTTGGAGAGCGCCTTCTTCGCGCGCCAGCCCGTGGCGTGCGCCTCGCTGATGGTGTGGCTGGAGACGAATGAGGAGGAGACCAGACGGCCGAGAGCCCCGCTGGCGAGGATCTGCTTCGCCTTTTGCACGGCTCCACGATAGACGAAGTTATGGCCCGGGAAGACCACCTTGCCGGTCGCTGCGCTGAGTTTCTTAATCTCGTCGACTTCTGCGATTTCGGTGACGACCGGCTTTTCCACGAGGAGATGCTTTCCCGCCTTCAAGCCCGCGAGGATCTGGGCGTGGTGGAAGGGGTTGATGCTTCCGATGATCAGGGCGTCGAGGGACGGATCATTAGCCATCGCCTCAAAGCTCGGGTACGCCGGGATGTTCCATTCCCGACACTTCTTATCCAGTGCGACCTGGTTCGCTGTGGCCTGCGGGTCGTTGGCTCCGGAGTCATTCCGGCACATGCCGGCAAACTCGACCTCGGGGAGAGTGATAAACGCATTGCGGTGCCAGTCGGCGATGAAGCCGGCTCCCACCATTCCTATTTTTAGCTTTTGCATCGGTTGTATGTTGTCGTTTGAGAAACGGAAGATTTGTGCCGGGCCGGTGGAGCTGGCTGCGGCGGTGCGGATGGTTTGTTTTCTCCCGTGGGGCTGGGAGTGAAGGGTGGGGGCTAGGGTGCTACGGCCAGCTCGCGCGCCTGCGGCAGGGGCGGCCTGCTCTCGACCGGAGCCTCGGCGGCAAAGGTGATGCCGTGAGCGTGGCGGGTGACGAGATCGAGATCGTCGGCGCTTCGCACCAGCTTCCCGCCGAGCACGAAATTCTCCACGGCGACACCCGTGACCGGATGGTCGGCGTCGTACCCGCTGATGATGCTCACGGTGTAGCCGGGGTTGTGAACGCTTTGCCGGGCATCGACATTGCGGATCTGGATATTGCGAATGAAGCCCCTCTCGGCATCGACGTTCCAGCGCGAGCGCAGGACGCGAAAATCAATCAGCGTGTCAAAATGATGCTCGATGCGGATGTTGTCCCAGACGACGTTTTCGACCCGGGCGCGGTCGCCATTGTGAATCCCGAAGACCGATCCGAACTGATGGACCGCCAGCACGTCGATATCTTCAAACCGGATGTTGCGGATGTGCTCGGTGATCGTCTCGTAGCCGATCTCCATCGCGGAGCCGCCATGCGTGTTGTAAAACATGCAGCCGCTCACCACGACATCCTCGACCGTGCAGTCCCAGTCTTCGTCGGGGAAACCGAGGGGGACGCGGTCGTCCTGGCCGGCCTTGTTGCAGATGGCCTTGATGGCGATGTTATCGTCGCCATTGTGCAGGCAGCAGCCGGAAATACGCACGCGCCGCGATCCTGCGATGTCGATGCCGTCGGAACTCATATCCCCGGCGATCTGGCGGATGCCCTTGATCGTGATGTCCTCGCTGGCTCCGAGGACCAGCATCCAGCTGGTCGGTCCGAGCATGAGGATGTCCTCGACCCGCGAGTCCCGGCAGTGATCGAGGACGAGCGATTTGCGGCAGCGCCCCTCGTGCTCGGGCCAGTACCCGCCATCGAGGATGCCATAGCCGCCGATATGAAAGCCCGAGCCATTCGCCGCGCGAATGCTGCCCCGCACCACCGCTCCCGCCTCGATCCAGCAGGTTTCGCCGTCCTTGAGCACGATCAGCCCGGCCTCGTGCACTGCGCCGCTTCGGAAGATCCGCACATCGGGACCCTGCGGCGTCGGGGCCGCGGGGGCGAGAGCATACACGTACAGCAGATGGGTGCCATCCACCTCGACCTGGAGAGCCTGCGGCCCCGGCGCGAGGAAGCGGATGCGGTTGCCCTGGATCTCGGCCTCGATATCGAGCCGGAGCGGACGCACCTTCACCTCGGAGGGACTTTCGCTGCACTCGATCTCGATCGCCACGGGGCCATCGCATTCAAAGGACGCGTGATCCGCGGAGGGGTGGGTGAGCACGTCGAGCGCCTGGCCGTCAGCAGTGGCGCGGAAGCGGGTGGAGCGGGGCAGGGATGACGGGTAGGAATGGGCCAGAAGGTTCATGGGTGCTGAGTGAGAAAGTGTCCGATTCCCGGGCGAAAGGGGATCGATGGCTGGGCGTCGAGGAGACCAGCCAGGGCTTCATAGCTAGGGGCGGACATCTCCGCTATTCTGGGAGCGCGGGTCCCGGAGCTGAAATCCTAAACAACCTGCCGGATGCAGTCTCTCAGTCGAGTGTTCGAACAAAATTTCCTTTCCGTCCCTCGGAACGAAAAGGCCGGATGATCAGCCGCGTGCGGGCTCCGGCTTGAGCGTGGAAATCGCCAGCACGCCCAGGGTCGTCGGCTTTTCCGCATCCACTGCGATCTCCATGTGGGTGATCGTGCGGCCCGGGAAGGGATTCTTCCACTCCAACGTGTAGAGATAGACATTGCGGTCGGGGTACTCGGTCTTTCCCTCCAGGACCGGAGCCCGCCAGGCGCTGGGGAAGTCGAGGTGCGGAAAGTCCGACCACCAGTCCTGGATGTTGGCTTTCATCGCCTCCTTCTCAAAATTCCGCGTGTCTCCATCCGGCGGGGGATAGCCAAGGGAGACGAGCGGCACGGAACCGAGGTGCTTGCGCCCGGCGTAAAAGTCGTATTGCGCAAAGGGTGATAAATACCGGCTGTAGCCGCAGCCATGCAGGATGTAGATGGCCTGCGCGGTCGTCTCGATCGGGATGCGCAGGCGTGACGGCAGGGCGCGCGAGTTGCCCGTTTTGTTTGAGGTGGAGCGAAAGACGATCACGCCGCAATCGCCTCGCGCGTGGCCTCCGAGCACTTCAAAGGGCACCCCATGGATCTTGTGCCGTCCGATGGCAAAGTTGGTCAGCGGCAGGTCGCCGAGCCATCCCTTGCGGAAGTTCAGGGGACGGTTGACGAACTCCGCGAGATCGACCTGTTCGAAGCGGGATTCGTTGGCGCTGGACGTCATCGGGTAACGGCGATTCAGCAACTGCGCAAAGTCCGCCGCCGCAGCCGACGACATGGCGGCGAACTCCGTGGATGTCGCGCCTGCACTCCGAGAGGCCGGGCTGGCCTTGACCGGGATGGGACCGGGAGCGTCGGTGGATGCCCTCCGAATGAGATGCGGCTGCACGCGAATCCTCGGCGCAGAGGAATGGCTGCGGAGATCCTGCCGCCGACGCGTGAGCCGTTGCGCCAGACCAAAGATCACTTCCTGCATCAGCGGCGCATCGAAGGAGATGGCTGTTAACGGAGGGTTCGTCGCTGCGAGGTGCGGGAGGTCGCCGATGCATACGATGGCGAGATCCTGAGGCACGCGCAGCCCCGTGCGGGCGAGGCCCTCCAGCAGGTGCGGCCCGATGGGTTCATGCTCCGAGTAGATGACCAGCGACGATACGTCTTTCCAGTCGCCGTCCATTTTCTTCAGGATCATCTGGATGTCGTCCTCCCGGCCCTCGGAGTAGTAGGCGATCCTCCTCGCTGTCGAGGAGAGGCCTTTCTGGAGTCTCAGGGATTTCCAGGCCGAGACGATCTCCTTGCCGGATTCCGAACGCGGCGAGATCGTGAGGAGCCCCATCTCCTGATGGCCTATGTCCCGCAGATGCGAGACCGCCAGCTCCACCGCTCGCGTGTAGTCGGGATCCACACAGGGCACGCCGGGAGCCGCCTGCCGCGCGCTGATCGCCGGGATGTCGTGCGAGAGCAGTTTTCTCACCGCAGGCTCCCAGAGGGGGACAGGCATCAAATGTGGCGGTTCAAAGATCACGCATTCCGTTTCCAGCGTGTCGAGGTGATAAAAGTAGCTCAGCGCATCACCGCCGGAGTCGTACTGGTGCACCCGCAGCTCGATGCCCAGTTCTTTCGCCAGCTTGGTGTAGCCCTTCGTGAAAAATGACCGCCGCGCGATGACCAGATCGCAGGCGAAGCGGCTTTCCTCCGGTTTCTCCAGGCCTGCGTAGAAGAGCTTGTAGCCATCCCTGCGCACCACGCCCTCGCCCAGCAGGCGCGACATCGCGCGGTTGATGGCATTGTGCTTCATGCCCAGTTCCCGGGCGAGCACTCGCTCCGAGGGGAGGCGGTTTCCCGGGGAGAGGTTCGAGGAATCAAGCCACCGTCGCAGGATCTGGACAGAGTCCGATAGTATCACTCCATAGGACATTTGAGCGACCCTTAGCGCAGGACACGAAATGGCGAAAGAGATTTTCCCGGTCAGATTCACCAAAGGGTGATTTGTTTAAACAAATTTCTGAAAATGCAAATTCACGCGGCACTTTGGGCTGTCATGTGGGGGCGTATGGGAGTTCCTTTGGGCGTAACAAACCCCCTCCCGATTCGCTTATGAAACTTCGCGTGATTAGCTTGATGTTGCCCCTCCTGTCCGTGTTTTCTGCCGCCGCTCTCGCCGCTTCGCCATTTGAGGTTTATTCCTCCAAAGGTGGTTTCGCCGATGGCTGGAAGGCCTCTGCGTGGGGTGGTCCTGCCGTCCTCCAGGTCGACGCCGAGGGCAAGCGCGCCACTGTCCTCGACGTGAGCATCCAGAGTGGAGCCCAGCCTTTTGCAGGCGTCATTCTTTCCGCCAATCCGGGCAGTGGGCTGGATCTGACCGACAAGCTCCGGGAAAATGGGGTCGTCGAGATTACCTTCAAGCCCGGGAAGGATGCCCAGGGCCAGACGACGAAGGAACCTCAGCCGGTGCAACTGGCTCTCACCTTTTTTAACAAGGATGGCGAGACGGTGCATGCAAAGTTCAACGTGAAGGTCGACATCAGCGCTGCGGAAGCAGGAAATACGGTCAAGATGACTTTGCCCGAGGCGCTCAAGGGTCTCGCGGACCAGGATCAACTGGCGAGCATTTCCGCCGTGCGCATCCAGTTCTTCGGGGCTCCGGTCGCGGGTTTTTCGATCGTCGATTGCGTGATCAAGGAGTGATCGGTCCGCTGTCCCGGGTTTGCCCTCTCCCCCTATAAAATGACAACGAGACGACTGTTTTGGATCGCGCTGTATCTCGGCCTGGCGTTTCCGGCTGCGATGGCCGTGGCGGAGGTCAAGCTGCCTGCCATTTTCTCCGAGCATGCCGTGCTGCAGCGAGCCGTGCGCGTCCCCGTGTGGGGCAAGGCGGAAGCCGGGCGGGCGGTCTCCGTGTCGCTCGGAAATTCCGCAGCCAGGACCGTCGCCGATGACAAGGGGCGCTGGCAGGTCGAACTCGATCTGAGCCGGAGCGCCTCCGGACCTTTTGACCTCGTGGTGCAGGCGGAGAATACCGTCACCATCCCCGATGTCGTGGTCGGCGAGGTCTGGCTGGCCTCGGGCCAGTCCAATATGGAGTGGACCCTGGCCAATACGCCGGAAGCCGCCAAGGAATTGGCTGCTCCGACCAACCCCCAACTGCGCCTTTTCGTTGTCACCAAGGCGGAGGCGGCTATTCCGATCAAGGGGTATCAGGGCAAGTGGGTGGTCGCAGGGCCGGATACCATCGCCAGCTTCTCCGCTGTCGGGTACTATTTTGGAAAGTTCCTCCAGGAGGGCGTCAAGGCTCCCGTGGGGGTGATTCTCTCCGCCTGGGGAGGCACTCCGATCGAGACATGGACGAGCAAGGAAGCGCTTATGTCCGATCCCGAGATCGCCGCGGGCATGGAGAAGCGGGAGGAGGATCTGCGGACGTATTCGCGCCGCATTCGCGAGTACCTGCTGGCCATGTCGGACTGGCAGGATGCCAACCAGAGGCAGGATCAGCCCGCCGGGACGGTGCCCGATGACGGCGAGGACTGGCAGCCCGCGACCGTTCCCGGCAAGCTCGGGGACGCCGGGGCGATCTGGCTGCGCCGTACGGTCGAGATCACTCCCGAGCAGGCCGCGCGGCCCTTGCTGATCACGGTCGGCGAGGGGACTACGGGTATCGAGGAGGTCTTCTGGAATGGCAAGTCCATCGGTCGTTTCTCGCTCGAGCAGGCGGCAAAATCCCGCACCCCGCGGCGCTACACCGTGCCGACCTCCGCCCTCGCACCGGGGGAATCCACTCTTGCGATTCGTTTCACCCACCCGGCCAGTGACCTTACGGTTTCCTATATCACCGTCGGAAGGCCTGCGATTCCGGGCACATGGATGAAACGAGTCGAGCAGCAGTTTCCCGCGCTCACCGCTGAGGCCCGCGCAGCGCTCCCCACTCCTCCCGGCGTGGAACCGATCTCCTGGCAGGCTGCGAGCCATCTCTTCAATGCCATGATTTATCCTCTGATCCCTTACGCCATCCAGGGCGTCATATGGTACCAGGGGGAGAACAACATCGAGCGCGCCTATCAGTACCGCAAGGCTCTCCCACTGATGATCGCTGACTGGCGCAACCGCTGGGGGCAGGGCGACTTTTCCTTCTACATCTGCCAGCTGGCCAATAAGAACGACAAGTCCGCAGCGCCCGGCGACTCCAGCTGGGCGGAACTCCGCGAGGCGCAGTCCATGACGCTCTCGGCGCCCAACACCGGGGAGGCTGTGCTGATCGACCTGGGCGATTCTCTCAACATCCATCCCCGCAATAAAAAGGATGTCGGCGCGCGCCTCTCCGCTCTCGCTCTCGCCGGGACCTATGGCCAGAAGATCGTCGGTTCCGGCCCGGTGTATGAATCGATGAAGGTCGACGGCGACAAGATCCGCCTCACCTTTAGCGGAACCGGGGGAGGACTCGTAGCCAAGCCTCTACCGGACACCTACAGCGTCGATTCCGACAGTGGAGCGAAAGCTTCGCTCGTGCGCAATAGCTCGTCCGAGCTGGAAGGCTTCGCCATTTGCGGGGAGGATCGCAAGTGGACCTGGGCCGACGCAAAGATCGAAGGCGGCGAGGTCGTTGTCTCATCCCCGCATGTGCCCTCGCCAATCGCCGTACGCTACGCTTGGTCGAGCAACCCGACCTGCAACCTTTATAACGCCGAGGGGTTTCCCGCCTCGCCCTTCCGCACCGACGATTTTCCGATTACCACCCAGTCCGCCAGGTACTGATGGCTGCATCCCCGCTTATTCCATGAAAACTCAGTCCGTTCGTGTCATCTTTCCTTCGCCCGGCCTCGCCGCGCTTGAGGAATTTCCCATGCCAGTGATCAGCCGTCCGACCGATGTGCTGATTGAAAATGAATATAGCATCGTGAGTGCTGGCACCGAGCTAGCCTGCCGCGCCGGCCTGGAGAGCTGGGCGCCGCTGCCGTTTTCTCCCGGCTATGGCTCTGTCGGCCGGGTCCTGGCTTTCGGAGATGAGGTGAAGAACCTCTCGGTCGGCCAGCGCGTCCTCTCCTTTGGTCGCCACGCCAAGCACATCCTCGGCGAGTTCGTTGTCGTTCCCGTGCCTGATGGCCTGGACCCCGTCAAGGTCACCTTCGCCCGGATGGCTGCGGTGTCCATGGCGGCGTCGCGGGCCTCCGATGCGGAGCTGGGCGACTTTGTCGCAGTGATCGGTCTCGGTCTCGTCGGCAATCTTTCGGCGCAGCTCTTTGGTCTGGCGGGATGCGAGGTTATCGGCATCGACCCGTCCGTCCGCCGTCGCGAACAGGCTCTGGCCTGCGGCATCCCTCATGTGATCGCCCCCGGTCCGGAAATGAAGGCGCAGGTCGCCGCCATTACCGAGGGCCGGATGTGCGCTGCGGTCATCGAGGCCACCGGTCTTTCCTCCGTGGCGATCGAGAGCGCCCCGCAGCTCGCCGCCCGCTTTGGCGAGATCGTTCTCCTCGGCAGTCCTCGCGCCCCGCATGTCGCCGACGTCACTCCGTTCCTGAGCGGACTGCATCTCTGCAATGCCGAGACTACCGTCAAGGGCGCGCTGGAGTGGCGGTATCCGCTATTGGCTGATCCGGCGGGCTTTTGCAAGCACTCCATCGAGAACAACGTGCAGCAGCTCCTGCGCATGATGTCCCATGGCAAGCTCAACACCGACCCGCTCCTCACCCATCTCGTCAGCCCGGCGGATTGCCACTCGGTTTACGAGGGCCTCGCCAACCAGAAGGACCTCTACACCGGCGTGGTTTTCGATTGGTCCAAAGTCTGATCTTCTTCACTCTCTATCTGTTCCACCTCACCAGAAATTCTGCATCATGAGTATCACGGTTCCCTCTCGATTCCTTCGCAAAATCCTCCCGATCGCCGCCTTGCTGCCAATGGCCGGCCTGCAAGCTCAGACCTCTGACGGCGCGGGTGCTTCCACTGTTTGGGAGCATTCCGGGTGGGGCGGGGGAGGCTTCTTCTACTGCGCGGCCTACCATCCGTCAAAGGACGGGACCATTTACATGGGTGGCGATGTCGGCGGGGCTTACAAGACCGTGGACCATGGGCTGAACTGGAAGGCGATCAACAACGGGCTGGCCTCCTACGGCGTCTTTTCGCTGGCGGTCGATCGTAGCAATCCCGACACGGTCTACGCCGCCACGGAGGGCGGACTCTGCAAGAGCACCGATGCGGGCGAGACATGGGTGACGCTCCCGCGCACTGACAAGAACGACCTCCGCATCACCGGCGAAAAGAACAAGAGCATCCATTCCGTCGCGGTCGATCCGTCCAATGGCAGCAATGTCTACGCGACCAGTCCGTTGGGAAGAGTCTATAAAAGCACTGATGGCGGGCAGACCTGGGAGATCGCCTACGAGGAAAAGATGCCCGTGGAGGACCCCGGCGTGCTGCGTGTGCAGTATGGGAAGGTGAACAACGTCTACTTTGGAAGCCTCACGCTGTCGAAATTCCCCGGGGGAGAATCTGGCGCAGGCTCCCAGGGCATCGGGTTTACCTTCAAGGGCGATGGCACCCTGCCAAAGGACGCATTCTTCATCATGAAGACGAAGGACGGCATCGCCTACCGCAGCAAGAACCTCAACACGCTGTACCAGGATACGACCTGGCGCGACGTCGTGCTCAAGGCGTCTGATTTTGTCTACGATCCGCAGTATTTGAAGGCCCACCCCGAGGCCGCTTCGCAGCCGGTGAATCCCGACTTCGCGTCCATCGCACGATTTGACCTGACGTGCTCCGGCCCGATCCCGACCACCCCGGCGATTGCGCGGCTGAAGCGGTTTTACTTCGCGTTTGAACCGGCCGAAGGCGGCAGTGAACCTCGCCTTGTTCCGTTCGCGGATTTCTCAAATCCCGATGCCGTCAAGGCCTTCCAGACCGCTGGCAACATTCATCTCGGCGATGCTCCGGCCTCCACGTTTTACTCCGTCGCCGTGGCTCCGAGCGATCCCTCGCGGGTCATTGCCGCCACTGCCGCCCTCGGGCTGGTCATGAGCCAGGATGCCGGCAAGACCTGGAAGGAACTCAAGACTCCCGCCAAGGCGTCCTCGGCCGCCTTTGATCCAAAGAATCCCAATATCATCTACGGCTCCTTCTTTGCCGATGGCGTAATGAAGTCGACTGATGGAGGCGCGACGTGGAAAAAAATCTCCGACAGCTTCCCCGACAAGTTCGACGTCCTCGATGTGGCGGTGAACCCATCGAATCCGCTCAACGTCTGCGCCATTGGCAAGTCCAGCTGGACCGGTGTGTTCCTTTCCTCCGAGGATGGAGGCAATACCTGGCAGGCCAGCGGCAAGGAGCTCGAAGGGGGCTCTGCGGGGAAATACTCCAACAAGATCGATCTGGACGAGGCCAGTGGCAACCCCACCATGGATATGCTGTCCGCGGACGGAAAATCGGCGCGCCTGAGCGCTCCGACAAACATCGCCTTCAATCCGCTGAACCCTTCCGAGATCTTCCTCAGCACAAACTGGCGTCCCAGCCTGAGCACGGATGGCGGAGTCGTATGGACCGAGCGCTGCCGCGGAGCGGATATCTCGTGCATCACCGACATCCGCTTCCACAAGGGCAAGGTGTATGCCTCTGCCATGGATGAGGGCAGTCTCGTGAGCTCCGATAATGGCAAGAACTGGAAGCAGCTGTGGCCGCTCAAGCACACGGACGACCTCAGCGGACACAACTGGCGCATGGCCGTCAATGAGGTGAATGGAAACACGCGAGTGATCTCCACCAGCTCGCCCTGGAGCACCGTTAAGCCGCAGGGCATCATCCGTAGTGAGGATGATGGCAATACATTCACGGTCATCCGCGAGGGCATTCCGAACTACGTGGTCATGCCCAATACCATGTGGGGCCGCGGGTATCCTCGCGCTCTCGCGGTGGACCCGAATGATCCGCAGGTTGTCTATCTCGGCATCGACGGCGATCCCGAGCCGGGCAAGATCGGCGGCGGCATCTTCAAGTCGCACGATGGCGGCGCCACCTGGACGCAGCTCGCCTCCCAACCCGGAGGCCGCCGGATGTTCTACGGCCTGGCCGTGGACCCCACCGATTCCAACCGCATCTTCTGGGGTGCCTGCGGCAACGGGGGAGGTGTCTGGCGCAGCAATGACGGAGGAGAGTCATGGGAGCAGGTCTTCCGCAATGAGGTCTTCATCTGGAATGTGGTCGTCGCCTCCGACGGCACCATCTACTGCTCCGGCGAACAGCTCTGGCGCAGCAAGGACCAGGGCAAGACCTGGTCCAGGATCACCAACTTCCCCGAGAAGCCCCGCGCCATGGTGGGCATCGAGGTTCACCCGACCAATCCCAACATCATCTGGGTTTCCCGCACCAACTGGGGCAACCTCCGGCTCGGCTCGATCCACAAGACCACCGACGGCGGAGACACCTGGACCGACATCACGGGAAACATTCCCTACGTCGGCCCTCACACGCTGCGCTTCAATCCAGAAACCAACGAGCTTTGGGCCGGCTGGGTCGGCATGTTCAAGACGAAGCAATAGCAGGATTATAAAGTCGTAATCTATTAGCGCGCCCGGACGTCTCTAGCGATGACGTCCGGGCGTTTGCTTTTCCGCGATCGCCCGGTGTTTTCGTGACACAGGGCTCGCCGCGCTCTTCCCGATGGCATGGGCGTTGGCGGTAGTCGCGCTTTTCCGGGTAATGCCACGTATTGTTCAAACAAACGGGTGTGAATATCGCCTATGGGCCGGGTATTCCCTTTTGAGGAAATTGGGCGGGTGCTAATTAAATTCGAAGCGAAACTTCACCCCACCCCGCCACATGAAATCCCCTCACGTGTTTCCCGAAGATCGGTTCTGTTCATTTCGAAAATCACAAACATCCATGAGAAGTAAACTATCTCGTTCCACAATCGCGCTCGCCGCGCTTGTCGGTACCTCGCTCTCCAGTCAGGCGGCCAATGGCACCTGGAATGTGGACGCCAGCGGCAACTGGACGACCGCCTCCAACTGGCTCAACAATACGATCGCGGGAGGAAGTAATGGCGACATTGCCGCCATCACTTTTGATATTACGGCGAATCAAATCGTCACAGTGGATGGTTCCAACAAGCTGTTCGGGATTCTGAACATTGGCGACACCAATGGCTCGAACTCCTTCACCGTCTCCGGCGGCACCTCGTTGGTGCTTAACAATGGCGCGAGCCCTGCGGAGATCAACCAGATCAGCACGAGCAAGGGGGATACCCTCAGCGCGCCGATTGCGCTTCAGAGCAGTTCTCTTCTTATTCGCAACGCATCGTCCAACGCCTTTACGATAAATTCCTACATCCAGGGAGGCAGCGCAGGGGCAAAAGTTATCACGGTGGACAATAGCCTGGGAGCTATTACCTTGGGCGGTCCCCTCGTCAATGGCAGCGGCTCACTGTCCCTGGTCAAGAGTGGAACTGGAACGCTAAAGCTCACCGGTACCGGTGGTAATAGTACTTTCACCGGAGGAGTGACGCTTAACGCCGGGACTTTGGAATTCGGATACTCCCAGACCGCCTTGGGAACCGGTACGTTCACGATCAACGGGGGCTCCATCACAAACGGTTATGGATCTGCTCGTACGCTTAGCACGAATAACGCACAGGCGTGGAACGCAGACTTCACCTTCGGAGCTGCCGGGGTCAGTGGAAGCGATCTGAATCTTGGCACGGGCGACGTGACCATTTCCGGCACGCGCACGGTAACGACGACTTCGACCAACACTGCACGAGTCCTCACCATCGGCGGGGCTATTGGAGATGGCGGCAATGGCTATGGGCTGATCAAGGCCGGAAATGCGCAATTGCGATTGGATGGAGCCAACACTTTCTCCGGCGCAACCAAGGTGAATGCCGGCGTATTGGTGCTCGGCAACAGCCTGGCCTTGCAGAATAGCGCCATCGACACCTCCGGCGCAGGAAAGATCTCCCTCTCCGGCATCACCACCGCGACCTTCGGGGGCCTCACCGGTAGCTCCAGCCTCGCGAGTGTGATCAACTCCGGCTACACGGGCAGCGTCACAGCGATCACGCTGAATACTGGTGCTTCCAAATCCTACTCCTACACCGGCATCATCGCCGATGGAGCGACCGGCATGAGCCTCACCAAAACCGGGGCTGGATCGCAGACGCTCGGCGGGATCAATACCTACACTGGCGCAACCACCGTCTCCGCCGGAACGCTAATCCTGGCGGCCAATGGCTCGATCTCCAGCAGCTCGGGCATTAACCTCGGCACCAGCGGTTCACAGGGCACGCTCGATGTCACGTCCAAGACGGGCGGGTACACGATCGGCGCGTCCCAGACGCTCTCCGGTTACGGCAGCGTCCTCCTCGCCTCGGGACAAACGCTGACGGTGAATGGCAATCTCGCTCCGGGAAACAGTACGGGTATCGTCACCATCGGGGGCAATCTTTCGCTCGCCTCCTCTTCAACCACGACGATGGAGCTGGTCAGCAGCGCGCTGGGTGCTGGCTCCGGATTCGACCAGATCGCCCTCTCGGGTACGGGGCTTTCCCTGACCTACGGCGGTGCGCTCGTGATCGACGTCTCTCTGGCGACGCAGGTGGGATCGTATCAGCTGTTCACCGGATTCTCCTCGCAAACCGGAACCTTCAGCAGCATTACCTTTTCCCAGGCCGAGGCTGCGGGAACCTTTGACTACTCGACCGGCGTGCTGACCCTCACCGCCGTGCCGGAGCCCGGCACCGTGGCACTCCTGAGCTTGAGCCTGCTCGGGTTGCTGGTCTTCCGCCGTCGTAATCCTTAAGGCGGGAAACTTTCGCGCCTTTCCTGCCGGAAGGCGCAAGGGTTTGGGGGAAATTGCAGCTGCCAGATCGGACGGTCTGGCAGCTGTGTTTTTGTTTGTCGGCGACGACGGGACGGGCGTTCAGAATGGTCTTCATCCGCCCGCCACTTCCCAAGCTCCTACCAGTTATCCGTACGGAAGGGACTCGCTGGCAGTCCTTCGCTACTGGCGAGATTGGACGCTGCCGGGTTGTCGGCCCAGGCGTACCGTACGGCGACGGGTTCGGTCACGGCAGGACATTTCACGGATACGGTATTTCCTTTGAGGACAGCCTCGGCGGGATGAAAGACGCGATCGGTTCCCGCCATGAAGAAGGTACGCGGCAATGCCTGGTCCATCGTCACGAGTCCGGAGTCCGCATTTCGGAAAATACAAACGATCTGCGAACCGTCGATTTCTATGCGGTCCAATATCGGCCCGGTGGCTGTGACGGCAGCCCCGTACGTGATGGCCAGCGCGGATTGTGCCAGCCGCTCGCCCACCGGCATTTTGTCTTTCGGATGAATATCGTCGGCGTCGCCGAGGTTGAGTGTGATGGCCATGCCCACCCCCGGCAGCGCCAGGGCGTCCGCCTGCGCCTCGCGCAGACGCGCCCATGTGCTCTCCGGCTCATGGTCCTGCGGAGTCTTGAAACCGGGTAGCTGGACGAGATGAAAGGCCAGCCCGGGGAGGCCCCACTGCCTGCGCCAGTCCTCGATCAGGTCGCGCTGGAGCTGCGCGTAGGTATGGTGCTCGGAGGCGTTGGATTCCCCCTGGTACCAGATCGCGCCGCGAAGGGCGTAGGGAATGAGCGGCTGGATCATGTTATCAAAGAGGATGTGCGGAGTGTTGCGCTCGCCCTGCCCCATCAGATGCGTCTCCAGGACGAGACCGAGATCATGCTCGCGGCGGCATTTCCATTCGCCGGAAAGGCCCAGGCATTCTGCAGGACTTCCTGCAGGGTGAATATTCATCACAGCCGCTGGCCCGGTCAGCCCACCGTCGTAGACGAAGGAATAGACCCGCACGGCGATGTTCAGCGTGGGGCCGTCCACGAGTGCGGCCGGCACTGTGTAGATGCGAGGCTGATTCCAGTACGCATCCTCGCGATCTTTTCCCGTGCGACCGACCTCCAGGCCGTTGACGTAGGTGATGTCCTGCTTATCCGCTGCTCCGAGATTGAGAACAAGCTCGCGCCCGAGCCAGAATGCCGGGATCTCGACCGTGCGCCGAAACCAGAAGACGCCGGTATTCGGATGTCCGGCGGACTGCCAGGTCGCGGGCAGATGGATGCTCTGCCAGTCGGAATCCGCAGCGCCCGGCAGATGCCAGCCGCGCTCGATGCCGGTATTGCCTGGGTCCTTCGGAAGGTTGCAGACGCGTCCGTCGGGGTCCGGGTTGCTCATGGCTTCCCAGCGGTCCTCCGTCCACGCGACCTTTTCAAAATCCGCCAGCCACTGTGCGGTATCGGGATTGCTCGCCAGGGCGGAACGGCTGAGCCAGCTCTTGATATTCGACCCGCCCCAGGAGGACGAGATCACCCCGACCGGCACGCCCAGGGCGCGATACAGTCGGCGAGCAAAGCTGAAGGCCGTGGCTGAACACTGGCGCGCGGCGGTCGGGTTCATGGCCACCCATTCGCCCTCTACCGTTCGCTCCGGGCCGAGATGCGCTCGCTTGGGAATGTTGAAAAAACGGATCTCCGGGAAATCGGCGGCCGCGATGTCGTCCGCGCTCACGGGCAGGCAGCTCTCCAGCGTCATCTCCATGTTGGACTGGCCGGAGGCAAGCCACACCTCGCCGATCAGGATGTCGCTTATTTCGAGGGTTTCTCCCGTGGCCGGAATCGTCACGGACAAAATATGCGGACCGCCCGCCGGGAGCGCAGGCATGCGCACGAGAAAATCCCCGCTCGCCCCGGCCTGCGTCACCGCCACATGACCTCCGAGGCTGATGCGCAGCAAGGCTCCTGGCTCGGCCCAACCCCAGACGGGCAGCGGCTGGTCGCGCTGCAGGATGGCGTGGTTTTGAAACAGGGAGGCGAGGCGGAGGTTCATGATGGTGTATTGGCTGTGCCTGAGTGACGGAGTTGCGAATCAGGGAGCGATGCGAGCTTTGAGATAGTTCTCGGATTGGATGAACGCTTCGTTGGTTCCCGTGCCGTAGACCATTTGCAGCGCACGGCCCAAGCCCCGGCGTGCAAAGTCGATCTGCATCTCCAGGCCAAATTCGCCTGTGGGTCGCTCAGCGAAACCCAACGCCCGCCACGGGATGACTGCCTCGAGCAGGTAGCCATTCTCATCTGCCGCCCGCCCGATCTGGATCGCGGGGTCGCTCGCCGAGGCCTGATCGCTCTTCGGCGTGCGGTAGGCGAGGAAGATCTGCTTGTCCGGCTTCCCGCCCTTCCCATCGGCGTCGATCAGGATCTCCACGCAGTCATTTTGAAACCAATCAGGCTTTTCCATCACCACGCCGGGTTCGCCTTTGCGAATGTACGCGGTAACGGCGAGACCGCCGTCTGTCGCGACGAACCAGAACCGCCCGCCCTCGTCATGGAGGCGCTTGCCCTCCACGATGTGCGTGCCGAAGAAATGCCACTCCGGGATCTGGTCTTCGTTCATGTCGATGTTGAGGGCTTTCTGCCAGATCGCTTCATCGGGCTTTCCATCCGCTTTGAGGGCGGCTCCCGGTACGAACGGGATGGTGATCTGGTTGGAAGCGGGAGAACCTCCCTGCGGCAGCGCCTGGAATGCCGCGAGGTCGATGGTGCTGGCGAATGACTGCGATGCCTTGGTCTCGGTCGGCGTGTCGCGATCCAGCGAGCGATTCACGAGACGGTAGTAATCCGCGAGCGCGATCATCTCGGGTTTCGGCGCCGCTGCCCGCGGCTTCTCCGCCAGCGGCCACGTGGTGGTCGGCGCGGCGGGGCCCTTGGTGTCGGCGGTGGTGATTTCGAACCAGAGCGTCCCCCATTTCGGAGACAGGTCAAAGGTCAGCTTGTCGTCCTTTCTTGTCGCTGGGACCTCGCCGAGGCGGCGTCCCTCCGCGTCGAGAGCATGGACCTTGAGGTCCGAGGCCAGACTGGATGTGAGCGTTACGCGACCTCGTAGCGCCTCGATCAGGGCTGGAGCCTTTCCTATGCTGGTGTAGTTGGGGAATCCTTTGGCATCCAACCCCAGCACCTGACCGGTGTTCTGCATCCGTGCTGCCGCGATGAGGAGGATTCTCCGCGAGTCGCCTAGCGCCCGGCCATCCGTGCTGGTGGCAAGGACGTTCCCGTACGGGAGGTCGATCGCGGCCTCGAGGTTTTTGGTCGCATTCTTCTCACGCCATCCCATCAGCCCCGAGAACCCCTGGGTGCGCTCCGTGTCGACGATCGTCGTGCCATGTCCCCAGTCTATCGTCAGCTCCCCGGTGTCGGATTGGATAAAGCTCTTCCCGGCGGCATTATCCGCAGTATCGATCTGCCATCGCTGGCAGGCCGCTAGATAAAGGCGGTAGAGCCACTGCACATCCGCGATCTGATCCTGGAAGGCCCGCCCATTGGGCAGCACGAGGTAGCGGTCATCCAGCCAGCCAAGGGTGTATTTCCCGTCTGCGCTCAGGCCGATGGGCTTCGCTCCCTCGGGGATGGACGCCACCTCGACAGCTCCCTCCAGCGCGTCAAAGGTGAGCTGCCTGCTCTCGGGCCACGGCCAGGAGACCGTGAACGTCGCTGGCTTGGTAAGATTCACGATCCGGGCCTCGGGCCGCACTGTACGGGCGGGCAATCCCAGGTCGCGCGATTTGTGATGCGGATCAACATAGGGATTATCTCCCACCAGCACGGCATGCTTCGCTTTGCGGTAGTCCCCGCTCGCGCTGCGGCCCGTCATGAAGACCACGTCGGCGTCGCCCTCGTAGACCTCATCAAAGAAAACACACTCCACCTCGTGCAGGATCGGGAGAAACAGCGCCGCGTCGCCGATGGTGCCGCCGCCGCCGCTCAAGCCCAGCGCGTGGAGGTTTTGCTCATGCAGGTCAGCTGAGGAAAAGGCAATATCCGCTTTGGCTTTATTGTCCTTGAAATCCCGCCGGATGAAGAGCGCGGCGCAGATGCGATTGACCGCCATCCACGGCACATCGTGCATCGAGGAGTAGTTGAAGGTGATGGCCTTTTTGTATTCCTGCCACTTGTAGGAAAAATCGTAGTCCGGCACCGGCTCGTCCACCCAGCGATGCCCGAAGCTGAAGTGCAGGCTCTGCGTCACCTTTTGCTGCGCCGTGATCGCGGCGATGGCGAGGTTGCAGTCCGCGCTCATGGTGAGGCTCCGCCCTGTCCACTCGCCATTGATCCCCGGCGCACCGCGCACCTTGATGCGGGGGAGATTGGAGAACCAGTTGCTGGTGCTTGCGTCGACGCCATCCATCACCACGCCCCGCACTCCCGGCCTCGCATCCCAGGCCAGCAGGCCGCCATGCGCGTAGAGATGGGCCGCGATCGCGCCCGTTCCCTGCACCTCGGCATATTGATTGATCGGCCCCTGCAGCTCATGCGACCCCACGATCACACCTTGAAACCCGAGGCTGCGAATGTGTTTCGCCGCCTCGCGGTAAAAGCCCATCGCCTGGTCCGCGAGAAAGGCGTACCAGTCATTCACCCGCGAGCCTCCCTTGGTCTTGGAACGGTACGGCCGGTTCCACTCCAGATACCGGCCGAGCTTGGGCGCGAAGACATTGCCTTTGGCCGGATCTTCATCGGCAAAGAGGCCCTTCGTTCCGGAGGCATCCGTCCACTGCGCGTCCAGCGTCTCGCGATTCCCGTACCGGGCGAGCAGCCACTTGTTCCATTCCTGCTGGTGCCAGGCGCGAATGCCGTCGGTCACCTTGAAGTTCCAATCCCAGAACAGCCCGTTTTCATTGATGATCTCGACCGTGCCGACTCCTGGCTCCTCGCCCCATTTGCGCCCGGTGTACGGGTTGACGTGGCTGAGGAACTCCGTCACCGCGCGCTTCCAGGCCTCCACGATCCTGGGGTGAGGGAAGACACCCTTCCAGCCCTTGTTATCCAGCTGGTTCATGGCCTCCCCGTCCTCCATGCCGTCCTCGGGCAGGAAGGGGCGGAAATCGGCGAAATCCAGGTACACGTAGACGCCGCGCTTGTAGAGTTCGGCGGCAAAACGATCCAGCTTGTCCATTTCGTTGGGCTGGAGCAGCGAGTTGCTCTTGGGATTCTCCTGGAGATAGCCGAGCCCCCGGCGGGGGATGTCGTTGTGGTGAAAACGCACCATGTTGTACCCGGCGGAGGCGATGGCGTCGGCGAGCTTTTCGATATCCTCCGGCGTGTCGGGCAGGGACATGCCAAAGACCGTCGTGGTCCCCCAGAACCGCACGGGCGTGCCGTCCTGAAACTCCAACTGGCAGTCGGGTCGTGTATGGACGAATCCGTGCTTCCCCGCCGGGGCGTCGAGGAGCCACGCGGCAGCGTTCACGACGGAATCACTCGCGATCCGGGGGTAAGGGCTGAGCGGCCATACGACGAGGTCGGCACTATCCGGGAGCGCCTCGGCTGGTTTGGCGCGTGGGATGCTTTCCGTGCTGTCGACAGCGTGGACGAGCGGCGGAATGAGGCAGCAGAATGCGGCCACGAGAATGGGCGGGAGTTTTGTCATGGCGGGAGGGCTTTTCCACGAAGGAATGGGGTGAATGTTTTGCCGATCCCGGAGGTTTAGTCCTCGAGATCGCGGAGGCCGAAGACATGGCATTCGATGTCTTCCTTGCCGACAGAGTTAACGATCACCAGGTGATCGTTCACGAAATGGCAGTACGCATACCCGTAGCGGCCATGCTTGTACGCGCCGGGGTAACGCAGTGGTGCATCGGGTGCGTCGCCCAAAAGAAAATGCCGGTCAAAGACATTGCCATCGCGGCTCACCGCCAGCACCAGCGGCGTACGGCGCAGGCTGGATTCCGGCACGTTTGGGTCCGGGCAGCTCAGGGCGAAGTATCTCCCGTCGGGCAGACGGCCAAACTGCATCTTGCTGCCGCAATCGGTGAAGTCCGTGAGGCGCGGTTCGCTCCATGTCGCGCCATTGTCGCAGCTTTCGACCACGGCGAGGCGCGCCCGGTTCGTGCGCAGCATCATCCTGAGCGGCTGGTCGGGGATTTCGTAGACTGACCCCTCGCAGACACCAAGTTCCGCAGCCTGTCCACCTGGCGGGCAGAAACCCCGCGCCCATTCATAGTATCCCTCTGGCACGCCGGGCAGCGCGGCAATATGCCATCCCGACAAACCGGCTGGATCGTCCGTATAGGCGTGCAGGAGATGCCCGGTCAGGAGCAGGCGTCCAGACGACAGGCGCACGGGGCTCAGGTTGGGAATAAAACCAGGCAGCCTGCAATTTGTGGAGCTCCACGACGCGCCGCCGTCCTGCGAGACGTAAACGCCGGCATGGACATCCTGCAATGTCCTGAGTCCCGGCTTGTTCCATCGATCAAGACCGGATTCCATGAAAAGTGCCATCGCCGCAGGGGTGATCTCGTAGCTGGAATAATACGCCGCGATGGTGTCCTGTCCGACATGCAGCCCACCTGAAGTGATGCAGGTCGGTCCATTCTCGCCCTGCGTCGCTGGCACGAGCGACTGCGCAGCCGTCCAGGTGTGGCCGAGATCATCGGAGGTTGCATAGACCATGATCTGCCCTGGCGCGTCTTCATGGAGATGCCCCAGCGACCAGGTAGCCCAGAGCCGTCCGCCGATTGAGACCACCTGCGGGTGGTGACTGTAGGCCGCATCCCAGGAGCTGGCTCGATGGATGATCGAGGTGCGTCCTGCGAGCCGGGTTACCTTGGCCGCGCCGTAGCGATTGGTGATGATGGGTGGCATGCTGGGGACTGGTGCGTTCTGTATTAGGCTTGATGTGTAGCGCAAGGTCAGGGTGTTCACTCGCGCTGTATGTGGGAAGGACCGCTTCTCCGGAGGGTTTTTCGGCTGCGGGAAAATATCATCTTTATGCGCCGGAAGACGCGAGTGGTTTGTTACTCGGGGGAATCATTTACGGAGATTTGTTTGCACAATTTCGCTGAGGCTTTCTCGGCATTTGAGGATTTGGTTTGTGGAAAAGATTGTTTCCTTCATCACTGCGAACACGGAAGATGTGTGCATCCCTGACCCCCAAACGCAGGCTTTTGGAAAAGCGAACTTTCAGCAACAGTGGGCGAGCCGTTCGGAGAAATACGGAGGTTTTCGCGGTGAAAGCGATCCTCGTCCTGCTGGCGGTGATCTTTGTCGCCAGCCTGCCGGCCTCGGAGTGGACTCCCGTTCTCTGGCGTGGTGAAAAGGCCTGGCAGTCGACATCGCAAGGGTGGATCGCCACCGTCTCGGAAGAGCGTTCCCGGCTGGTGTCCATCACCCGCGTCGGGGAGGGGCGTAATCTCCTTTATGAATCCTCTCGCGAAGGCATCTCGTGGGGAGGTCACCGCGGCTGGCTCGGCCCGCAATCTGCCTGGCAACCCGCCTGGCCTCCGCCGCGCGATTGGGAGTCCAGCGCCGCCTTGCGGGTGGCGGTTTCCGGTTCTCTGCTCACGCTGACTCATCCGCATGTCGATCCACAGTATCCGGCTCTCACCCGGGCTTATGAATGGCGGGGTGACGTGCTGCACTGCCGGCTTTCCTGGCGGGGCGGGCGTTTCTACGGCATTCATATCGTGCAACTGCCTCGAGGTGCGGTCGTGAGCGTGCGGCGGGCCGTGACGCCGGAACTCCCTTTGGGCTATGCCCTCGTCCCGATCTATCAGCGACCGAACATCCTGATCGATGTCCCGCTGGCGCGCGCGGTGAGTCGTGTCGATGGCGACTCTGTGACCCTGCGGCATGCCAATCAAAGCGAGAAGGTCGCGTTCTTTCCGCAGACGATCTTTGCCCGGATCGGAAAATACCGGCTGCAGATGCAGCGTGGCGACCAGTCGGGCTTCTCGTCGTCCGAGCCCGATATGGGACTGCTCACCCAGGTCTACCTCGGAGATCGCCTCAATCCCTTTATCGAGATCGAGCAGCTCTCCCCCTATGTCAAAGGCCGCGCGGCCTCGACGGAGATGCTTCTCCGCCCACAGGTCGCCAGATAAGGCGCTTCAGCGGAAGCTCCCACTCACGCCGCATGCGTGGCAAGGTGCGGGGCTGGCGCGGGCGCGGGACTTATATCGGATTCCGGCTGGAACGGGTTCGCCGGGGAGTCCATGAGTTCACAGTCGCGAAAGTCGCGGATGCGGTGAAACGTCAGGTAGTTCGCGTCATGCTCATTGCGCGCGCCGCCGCTGGCATCCTCCCACGCGGTGCGGCAGACAAATACCAGGTCGCGGCCCTCGATGAGCCAGTCGACATATTGAAAGCCATGTCGCGCGGAATCCGGATGATAGAGGGGGATATAACGCATCTCCCAGTGGCGCAGATCCGTCGAGCGCAGCAGGGCCAGAGTATTGCGGATCTGGGTGTGATGATCCTTGTCCTCAGCGTGCCTGGGCGGCACGGCGTTGGCGAGCGTCCACCATGCGCCGGACTCGGGATCTTTGCGCACGGCAAACTTAGTCGCCGCCCCCGGCAGCTCGATCATGTCGTGCTCGGGGTGAAAGGTCAGCGTGTGTCCATCGGGATCGAGGATGGCGAGCGCGGCCTTCTCTCCCCGCGGATGGTGAACGCGCAGGAGATTGGCCATGCGGCCATCGTCCAGCGTGACGGCATTTCCCTCCAGCCAGCCTCCGAAGGCTCCCGCCAGCCATTCCGGCGACTGCACCGCCATCGTTGAAAAGGTCCAGTTCGCACGGTCCAGCAGATCGGCTCCGATGGGTGCCGAGACCAGCATGGGATTGTACCGCTGGCCCCATGTGGTTCCGCTTCCGGCGTCCTCAATGGCCCGCCAGATCCTCCCGGAGTGAATGATCACCGGCATCGGAGCCGTGTGATACTGCCCCTCCGGCGTCAACAGCCCCGATCGTTCATCGACCGGCGATGTCCAACTGAATCCCCCATCTTCGCTCCGCCGGATCACCAGGAGACCGTGATGACAGGTCAGCCCCATCAGGTAGAGCGCGCCGTTGTGTACGAACAGCCCCGACCAGAAAGCACCCTCGATCCCAGCCGCCTGCTTCCAGGTAAGGCCGCGATCCGTACTGCGGTGGATCAATGTCCCGCCGCGCTCGTGTTCGCGCGATCCCGGGCCAAAGAAGTCGTGCGAGGCAACATACGTCCCATCCCCCAGGATCGCGATGCTCGGCGACCCGATGAAGAGCCCGGATACGGCGGGCTGGTGGCGAATGACCGTTCCCGGGGGCGTAGGGAGAGGCTGCTTCATGCTGGATCGGGCGTTGATTTAGGCTTTGCGGGCCGACGAGCGCCGTACCACGAAGACAGCAAACATCGCGCCAAACAGAGCCAGCGCCCAGGTGTTCGGCTCCGGCACGACCGTCAGGTCTCCGCTGGCCTGGTCGAAGGTAAAGGTCTGGCCGCTGCCATTGGTGTCGGTGGACGTCCAGAGCGAGGTGCCGTCGTAGGAAAACGTTCCCGCGTACACGCCGCCGCTGAAGGCCACCAGATCGAGGGCGCCCGAATTGCTGGCGAAGTCGAAGATGTTATACGTGCCGTTCAGCAGAGCCGCTCCGATGGAAAGCGTCAGCGTGCCGTCGTAAACCAGGGCTCCGCCGACATTGATGCCGTCGAAGTTCGTTCCGCGCGCTCCCGCGGACAGCTCGATCGTCGTCTGGGTGGTGTTGGCCAGGGTCAGGTTGTTGGCAAAGCTCAGGATGCCCGGCGAGCTGCCCGGCTGCAGCGAGCCGTTCACGATGGAGTTGCCCTTGACCGTTCCCGCTCCCTTGAGGAGCTGAGTCGCGGTGAAGGTATAGACTCCGCCATTGACTCCGGAGACATCGAGCGTCGCTCCGCTCTGCACATCAACACTCGTGCTGCTGGAGATGACGGCGGCTCCGGAGAGCAGGAGCGTTCCCTGGGAGACTGTTGTGGCTCCGGTGTAGGTATTGCCGCTGCCGCTAAAGGTCTGGGTTCCCGTGCCCACCTTCGTGATCGCGATGGTGCCGGTGATTTTTCCCGCGTAGGTGGAGTCCGTATTCAGGGCTCCGATCGAGGCTGTCGGCAAAGTGCTGCCCGCCGTGCGAAGGATTGCATTTGTGACCCCGGAGAGCGCGCCGATGCTGACGGCCGTGTTGGAGGACAGCGCCAGGACGGCCGTGTTGGAATTGAGATTCCACGTTGCCGCGGCGCTGTTGGCGCTGAGGAATACCGCCCCGGTGTCAACTCGGACTGTTCCCGAGAGGCCGCTGAGATCAGCATCCGCTCCAATCGAGAGCCCTGAGCTTCCCGTCTTGATGAAGCCTGAGGTGCCAACGAGAGTCGATCGGATTGTGCCGCCATTGGCCGCGTTTACGGTGATCGTCGGGTCCGTGCCAGCCAGCGTGATCGTGCCGCCCAAGGTCTGGTAATAGGCCCCGGAAGTCACGGTCGCAAATGTGATCCCGTTGGTCGTCACGTTGCCCGTTGTAATTGTCATGATGCCTCCGCCTCCGCCTGCGCCGAAGACCGCCACGTCCGTATTCTGATTAGGCCACTGGACATCGCTCGTCCCGTTCCAGAAGTTGGCGAGCGTGGTGTTCCAGGTGCCGGATCCATCCTGGACCCCGGCGGACCCGGTGTTGGCATCGAAGGTATAGCTGGCGGCGCGAGCGGTCGTGAGGGCGCTGCCGCAAAATCCGGCGATGAGAAGGGCGGCCATTCCCTGCCTCAGAGTCCAGGTGGCGGCGCTGTTTATAGTGAGAGTCGCGATGTGATTCATGATCATTTCGGGGGTGGAGGTGGTTGAAGCGTGAATAATTCCTTCCACCTCCTCCCGGAACGGCAAACCCGTGAACCCCGGCTAAACACATGCCGGTTTTTTAAAAATTTCAGACAATCCCTTGCGCGGACCTTAACCTGCTAACACCCTGTGCCGAGGCCTTTGCGGGCTGGAGTCGACGCTCGATGCGCTCAAGGGATCGCGGAAGCCTGGTGACGAGACAGTCCGCTCTATTAACGTTCGCCGCCCTAGCGATCTCGTGTCTTGCAAATGCTCATCATAATATTTAAAAAATCGGGATGAGTTGCGGCCACGATGTCAAGGAGGCTGAGGATCTTTTGCGTGAATGGCTGGGAGCGTGTGGTCTGCCCACGGGTTCTCGTCTTCCCTCGGTTCGTATCCTTAGCGCCCAGCTTGGCATGCGGTATTATGCGCTGAACCGCGCGATGACCAATCTCGCCCTCCAGGGCGTCGTCGACCGGCAGGGATACAAGCTCTTCGTCGCGGGAAAGAGAGCGCCGGAGAAAAGCCTTTTCCCGTGCGATGTCGTCGTCGCCCGCCGCTCGATCTATCTCCCGAGCTATCGCAAGGTGGCCAAGGAAATGGGCATCCAGGCCACGATCTATCCGTGGGACTCCACCGAGGAACTCGTCGCCATCCTGAAGCGCCTCCTCCACGAACGCTCTCCCGGCGTGGTCTTCGCTCCGCCCTCCGAGGCCTACTCTGCCGCGTGGGAGACGGTCGCCTCCAAGCTCGCGGACCAGGACATTCCCGTCGTGTGCGTGGGCCATCGCGTGCGCAACATCTCCTCGGTCATTGGCGACGACGATCAGGCTCTCGAGGTGATCTTTCGCCAGATGACGGATCTCGGGCACACCGACATGGCGCTCATGGCCCTGTCGCCTCGTACCTCGGCCTCCATCGGCGTGCTCTCCCAGTGGCGCTGGCTGTGCCGCAAGTATCGCTTCACCTCTTCGGAGGATCGCTTCATCCCCGGCTCGGGCATCAAACTCATGCCTGAGGAAATCCAGAAGCTCGCCCGCCAGCTCAAGGGCGACTGGAAGGACTGCACCGCGCTCGTCGTTTACACGGACAAGGAATACCCCATCCAGCATTTCCTCGATGAGCTTTCCCGCAACGGAGTGAAGGTTCCCTCGCAGCTCTCCGTGGTCTTTCTCGGCGACTTCAAGGCCCTGCATGTCTCGACTCCCTCGGTCAGCTCGACCGCCATTGATGTCACCCTTCTGCACGAGACGGTCTACTTTCTCCTGCGCCGCGCCCAGGCGCTCAAGGCCCAGACAGGTGTATTGCCACGTCCCTCAGTCATGCGACTGGAGCAGGAGCTGGTCCTGCGGGAGTCCACCACCTTCGCACCCGGCTCCCGTGCGACGCTTTCCAAGAACGCCCTGGCCGCCCGGTCCAGCGATACCCGGGGATTCGATCCCGGCCTGGAGGCGGATGTGGAGATGGCATGGCTGCGACCCTACGACAGCTGCGCGCGCGTGCCTGAGAGCCGATTTTCCACGATCGATATCAGCGATTTTGTCAACCGTCCCATCAATTTCCGTCGCGGCTGGTTTGGTGACGTGCCGCTACGGAACCTGAAGCCGGGTCGGCACACCATTCACGGTATCCCTTTTGAGGTCATGGGCGGGAATAACCGCAAGGATTGCGGCGTGATCGTTCTCCAGTCGCTGGTCAACTCCGTGGGCAAGGCTCGCAAGCTTCCCAGCAAGGTCACCTGCCGCATCGACCAGCCCGCCCGCGCCATCTACATCCTGCACGCCTGCGGCTACTCCAAATTCTTGAACCGTTTTGCCGTTTACTCGTTTTACAACGGCAGGAAGAAGGTGGGCGAGGTGCCCATCATTTCGCTCGGGAAGCCGCCGCCGGAGATCACTCCGGGCGAGATGAAACAGGCTTTGCAGACAGCCAACATCCAGGACTGGTGGCCGGATTACCCACACTTCGACTTTCCGCACTCGCGCTTTGCGCCGATGCTGGAGGACGGCTCGGCGGATGCGATCCGACGACATGTCTTTCTCTACACGCTCGAGTGGATCAATCCATCGCCGGATGGCGCGATCACCCATATCGAGGTGACCGCCGATGCCGCCCAGTCGACTACGCTGGGCATCCTGGGCGTGTCCGTGCTCAAGCCGTGAGCCGGGCGCGCTAGGGCGGTATAAATACCAATGCTGTCGCCGGCAGCGGCGGCAGATTTTTGAAGTCTGCTTTAGTGCATCAGGTCCGTCACCGCGGCATCGTCCGCCGCAGGGTACGGGTTGGAAACCGTCACCCCGAGCTCCTCGAGGAGTTCATGCAGGCGGGCGCGATCCACGTCGTAAAAACGGTGAAACGGCTCCGACATGAAGTCGTCACAGATGCCGAGCAGGCTCAGGCTGCACTTCAGCCCCTTGATGAAAGACGAGCCGTATTTGCCGACGCGATAGATGGTTGAGGAAATACGCATCACGCGATGATGCAGGTCGAGGACGCGCTCGATATCCCGCCACCGGGCTGCCTCGTAGAGATCGACATAGAGCTGCGGGCACAGGTTGGCCCCGCCGCAGATGCCGCCATGCCCGCCGAAGAGGACCGACTCGGCCAGCAGCTCCTCCGGACCCATCAGCACCGACCATTCCGGGCGCAGGGCGAGCGAGGAGAGCACCTGATGGAAATAGGTCATGTTTCCCGAGCTGTCCTTGAAGCCGATGATATTCTCCACCTCCATGAGCCTTTGCAGGCTGCTCAGCTCAAACATCGTCTTGGTGTGAGTCGGCATGTTGTAAAGCAGCAGCGGCAGGGGCAGTTCCGGGGCGAGCCGCTCGATGTACTCGACCAGCTCGGTCTGGCTGTTGGGAAAGTAGTAGGGAGGAGCGAGCACCACGGCGGACGCGCCGGAGTTCGCCGCGAGGCGCGACATTTCCTTGGCCTCGACGATGGCCGTGTCGGTGATGCCGACCAGTACTGGGACACGATCCCGCACCTGGCGGCAGGTGCGCTGGATCAGCTCCTTGCGGAGGTTGTGATCGAGGCTGGGGGCCTCCCCGGTCGTTCCGAGGATGAAGAGCCCGTGGACTCCGCCGGAGAGCACGTGTTCGATCAGCCGCTCCAACCCCGCGATATCGAGTTTGTCCGGTGCGGAGAGCGGGGTGACGAGAGGCGGGAAGATGCCTTGGAAATGAGGAAGCGCCATGGTGTTCAGGAATTTTTCAGCATCTCCTGCAGCACGGGATACAGCGCCTTGTCCATGGTCGTGTAGCCTTGTTCCAGCAGATGGAGTTGATCGGGTTTGTAGTTCTCGATGATCAGCTTTCCGTCCGGCGTGGCGAAAAGGGCCGTCAGGTCGAGAAACCGCACCTTGCCGCTCTGCAGCTTCGGGAGCAGGGCGTTGACTTTCTCGACTTCCGGATTCAGCGATGGATTTCCGACCGGCAGCACGCTCAGGAGGAGGATTTTTGTTTGCGGGAGCTTCGCTTCGATTTGTCCCACGACGTCCGAGATACCCTTGGCGATTTCCTCCGCCGTGGCGGTACGGGAATTGACGTTGTTGACCCCAATCATGAGCACCACCACCTTGGGCTGCACCCCGTTGAGCGCTCCATGTTCGATCCGCCAGAGAGTCTGGCGCGTTGTGTCGCCGCCGATGCCGATATCCAGGGCATGCAGCGGTTCATAATGCGCGTCCCAGATGGGGCGGCCCTGCTGCATCCAGTTCTTTGTGATCGAGTCGCCGAGGAACAGCACATCCCAGCCGCCTGCCTTGGTTTTTTCCACGAAGCCCCAGTGAGTCCGCTGCCAGTCCGCCGGATAGTCCGGCCAGAAGCCCCACGCCGGTTCCCACGGTTTTCCCGCTGGAGCGGGTCCCGTGGTCATCGCGGTACTGGTTGGCTCGGGATTCTCTGCCAGGAGCGGGAGAGTTGCGAGGATCGCTCCGAACAAAATGAGGAGCGGCTTGGAGAGGGGGCTGGGCAGAGGCATGATTTTCAAAATCTCGGACGCGACTCGCTTGAGGACGCGTCTCTGCTGCCTGACCTAGCGCGAATGCCTGTTCGATGGATAATGCAATCTTTCCGCGCCAAAAACTATACACACGTTTTTTTAAAAAACGCCCCCCGCTCGTTTTACGCCTTGGGAGAGAGAGACCCCGCCGCCTGTTTCAGAACCTCCGGTAATCCGACGGGCTGCGGCCTCGGTGCTGGCGAAAGGTCCGGTAAAATCGCCGGGGATTCTCGAATCCCGCCCGGGCGGCGATTTCGGAAATGGTCAGGTCGGTCTGCGAGAGGAGCTGCTCGGCGAAGCGCACTCGCGACGTCTGGATCTCCGCGTGAATCGTCGAGTCGAGCTTGTCCTTGAACAAGCGCTCCACGGAGCGGCGCGAGCGTTTGAGGAATCCGCACACGGCAGAGATGTCGAGCGTGCTCTTCCCGGCATTCTCCTGGATAAATCGCAGGGCATCCTGGAGGGCGGGATCGAGCGTGGACCGAAAGCCTGTCGATTCCCTCGCGACGACTCCGCCGGGATCGAGGGAAACCGGGCCGGCCGCAGGTCGCGCACCCCGCATGAGCCGGTCCAGGGTCTCCGCCGCCTGCCGCCCGATCGCATGAGCCGGGATATCCACGCTGGAAAGCGGCGGCGACGTGAGGCGGCATTCGTGGGGGTCGTTGTCCACGCCGAGGATCGCGACATCCGCCGGCACCCGGAGCCCGGAGAGACGGCAGATCTGGCAGAGCGTGCGCGCCGGGATGTCGTTCGAGGCCAGCACGGCGACGGGCTTGGGCAACTGCCGCAGCCATTGGGCGGCGCGCTTCTCCATGGCCGACCAGTCCTCGGTGATCGGCGTGCGCGGCAGGAACCGGGCGTGGCAGCTCGTGAGGGAAAATCCCTTTGCCGCTAGCGCCTGGCGGAACCCCTCCTCCCGCCTCCGCGAGAAGGCAGCCGCCTTGCTGCCAAAATAGCCGAATGACCTATACCCGAGGGAAAGGAAATACCGGGCCGCCTCCTGCCCGACCTTCTCATGGTTCACATCGACCACCGGGATTTTGACATCATCCAGGGTATGCGTGATGGAGACGACGTGACCCGGCAGGCCGAGGAGCCGCTCCGCCAGGGCGCGGTCGGAGAGGTGAACGATGATTCCATGCGGCTTCCAGCGCTTCAGCAGGGGAAAGACCCGCGCGTCGGGCGGCGCTTCGTGGTAGATCCATTCCGGGCGGCTTTCCTCGGCGTAGGAAAGGATTCCCGACAGCACATCCCGGCAATACCCGAGATCCTGCCCGAGCAGCAGTGCGACGCGGAATGTCGGGATACGGCCCATAAATGTCGCAAAATGGTATTTCAGATACCGGGAGTCTTCCATCAAAATCCCGGCAATGAGTTATCTCCTCGGCATCGATGTCGGCACGGGAAGCGCCCGGGCTGGATTGTTCACCACGGAAGGGGCGCTGGTCGCTCATCATAGCCGGGAGATTCGGATCTGGAGGCCGGAGCCGGGATTCGTCGAGCAATCCTCGGAAAACATCTGGGCGGCCATCTGTGAATGCGTCCGCGAGGCTGTCCGCAAAGCCGGAGTCCGGCCCGGAGAGATCATCGGCCTGGGGTTTGACGCCACCTGCTCCCTCGTCGCCGTGGATGCCGCTGGCGAGCCTGTTTCCGTCGCGCGCGATGGAGAGGCTGCGCGCAACGTCATCGTCTGGATGGATCATCGCGCCCTGGCGGAAACCGAGGAGGTCAACAGCCTGCGCGGCCATCCGGTTTACGATTACGTCGGCGGCAGGATCTCTCCCGAGATGCAGACTCCGAAGCTTCTCTGGCTGAAGCGCCACCTCCCGGGGACCTGGAAACGCACGGCGCATTTCTTTGACCTGCCGGATTACCTCACCTACCGGGCCACGGGCGTCACGACTCGCTCGATCTGCTCGATGACGTGCAAGTGGACCTACCTTGCCCATGAAAAGGCCGGGGGACGCAGCGGCTGGAGCGAGACATTCTTTGAGGGCGTCGGGCTCGGCGACCTCGTGGCTGAGGGATATGCCCGCATCGGCGCCGACGTTCAGCCCATGGGATCGCCCATCGACGGCGGGCTCAGCGAGCGGGCGGCGGCGGAGCTGGGACTGGTGCCGGGAACTCCGGTCGGTGTTTCCATCATCGACGCCCATGCCGGAGGCATTGGCACGATCGGGATGAAGCTGCCGGGAGCAGGTGATACGGATTTCGATACCCGCCTGGCCCTCATCGGCGGGACCTCTTCGTGCCACATGGCCGTGTCGCGATCCGGACGGCAGATTCCCGGCGTCTGGGGGCCGTATTGGTCATCCATGGTGCCGGGCTTCTGGCTCAACGAAGGCGGCCAGTCGGCCACAGGCGCCTTGGTCGATCACGTGATCTCAAACCACGGCGCCGCTGCGGAAGCCCGGGAGATGGCGAAGACTCAGGGAATCTCCATCTATGAGCTGCTCAACGCCCGGTTGGACGAACTCGCGGAGAATGCCGAGGTGGCTGGCCTGACGCGCGAACTCCACGTCTGCCCGTATTTCCACGGAAACCGATCCCCTCGCGCCAATCCGAGCCTCGTCGGGATGATCTCCGGGTTGCATCTCTCCGCCGGTATTGACGATCTCGCGCGGCTTTACCTCGCGACCATCCAGGCCATCGCCTACGGCACGCGCCACATCATCGAGGCGATGAACTCCGCGGGCTATCGGATCGACACGCTTATCTGTTGCGGAGGAGGCACGAAGAATCCCGTCTTCCTCCAGCAGCACGCGGACGCGACGGGCTGCCGCATCGTCCTTCCTCAGGAGCCCGAGGCCGTCCTGCTCGGGGCCGCCATGCTGGGAGCCGTCGCCGCAGGCCAGGCCGGGACCATCGAGGAGGCCATGGCATCAATGTCAGCTCCGGGGCGCATCATTGAGCCGAGCCGCCAGGTCAAGCCATACCACGATGCCAAATACCGCGTCTTCCATCGGCTGTATGAAGATCAGATGGCCTATCGCGCCTTGATGGACGGAGCGAGTCCCGAGCCCAGCTAGAGCGGATGAGCCGACGGCAGCATGCCCCCGGTTAAACGGACTCGGGCGTTTTTCTGCGCCGCTGGGGGGTGGTCAGGAGGATGTCTGCCTTGTTCAGCTTGCCGAGCGATTTCTGGCGGAACTCCCGGGGCGACATGCCAAACTCGGTCTTGAAGGCGCGCGAGAAGGCGCTGGCGCTGCCAAAGCCCGTGCTTTCCCCCACCTGCTCGAGCGTCATGTCGGGTGATCGCATCAGCCATTTGGCCCGCTCAAACTGGACATGGGTGAAGGCCAGTTGAGGAGACGCGCCCCGGACCTTGTGAAAGAGGCGGCGCAGATGGGTGGGGGAGAGATGAATGGCGCGCGCCACTTCCGCAATATTGGGCGCTTTTGACATGTTTGCCTCATACCATGCCATGGCTTCCTTGACCTTGGATTCTCCGTAGTTCGGCGGTGCGCCCCATTCCGTCTTGGGGATGTGCTTCAGGAAGAAGATGGTGAGTTCGGCGGCGACGATCTTGTAAATGAGCGGCTCCCAGAATCCCGCCCGCTTGCTGACCTCGAGCGGCGTGGTGCCGAGGCGCTTCCGGGCCTCGTCGCATCGATCATACAGCGCCTGGATGATCGGAATCTCCGAGGTCTGAAAGGGAACCTTTCGGTAGCCATCCGCGCCGACGATGGACCGGACCGGGTACTCCGCCTCGTCAAAGTGGAAAATGATATTCCGCGTATGGTCGCCGGGTTTCCCTCCCCAGCCGTGAATGCAATCCGGGCCGGTCAGGATCAGCATGGGGGCTTTCAGCCGTTCGTTCTTTTTGATCCCGTTGTGATGAAGGACGACGGTGAACTCTCCCTCCAGAAAAAATTGAAACTCCCACCGGCCTCGCGGGTAGGGCTGGACTGGGTGGTCTCCGTACTGGCGCTCCCCTTGATTGCGGTAGAATAGGAACACAACTCCCAAAATAGGAAATTGGGCGAAAGTATCAAGTATTTGAGCGTTTCCCCTATGGCGGATTTCCAGGCGCGATGGAAAGCTTTGGTCTGAAATGGAACGAAAATCCCCTTCCTTGCTTCCCGATGATTCTCGCGCCCGCTTTGCCCTGGTCGGGACGGGAGGGCGGTCGTGGATGTTTACCCAGGCGCTTTCCTCAACCTACCGCGACCGCTGCGCTCTCGTTGCATTGTGTGACACGAACCAGACGCGCATGGATTTCTACAACCGCGAAATCGCGGAAAAATGCGACGCCGAGCCCGTTCCCACCTATCTCGCCTCGGACTTTGACCGGATGGTCCGCGAGCAGCGCCCCGACGTGGTGATCGTGTCGTCCATTGACCGGACTCATCACGAGTACATCGTGCGGGCCATGGAGCTCGGGTGCGATGTCATCACCGAGAAGCCTCTCACGATCGATATCGAGAAATGCGAGGCAATCCTCGACGCGGTGGCGCGGACGGGGCGGAAGCTCACCGTCACCTTCAACTATCGCTACGCTCCTCTCCGCACCAAGGTGAAGGAACTTCTCATGGAGGGCGCGATCGGCGAGGTGAAATCCGTCCATTTCGAATGGCTGCTGGATACCAACCACGGGGCCGACTATTTCCGCCGCTGGCACCGCGACAAGCGCAACTCCGGCGGCCTGATGGTCCACAAGGCGACCCACCATTTCGATCTCGTGAACTGGTGGCTCGAATCCTCGCCCGAGACGGTCTTCGCCTTCGGCAATCTCGGCTTTTATGGCCGGGAGAATGCCCTCCGGCGCGGCGTCTCGGCGTTTTATGAGCGGGGTACGGAAGACTCAGCAGCGGCGGCCAGCGATCCCTTCGCTCTCGATCTGCGGAAATCGGAGAATCTGCGCCACCTTTACCTCGATGCCGAGCATGAGGATGGCTACCGCAGGGACCAGAGCGTTTTTTCCGACGGCATCACCATCGAGGATACGATGAATGTCCTGGTGCGCTACAAATCCGGGGTGCAGATGAGCTATAGTCTCTACACCTATGCTCCATGGGAGGGATACCGCATCGCGCTTAACGGCACCAAGGGCCGCATCGAGGTCAATCACCAGGAAGCATCCTATATCAATGCCGGCACGGGTTCTCTCACCGAGGGAAAGTCGAGTTCGGAGCAGATCATTCTCCTGCCCCTCTTTCAAAAGCCGGTCGTCGTGGAGATTCCCCCCAGCGAGGGCGGCCACGGCGGGGGCGATCCCGTCATGCTCGATGAGATCTTTGGCGGCAAGGCGTTCCCCGATCCCTTTCATCGGGCGGCCAACCATATCGATGGCGCGCGCTCGATCCTTACCGGGATCGCGGCGAACGAGTCGTTCCGCACCGGCCTACCCGTCAAGGTGGACTCTCTTCTCCGCCTGGAGGAATGGACGACCCCGGCGGTCGATCCCCTCTCTGAGGTGGCGGCGGCGCCTGCGGGCGACCCGGCTGTGCTGGCCGGGTAATTCCCTGCCGCAATGGCCCGGTTGCATTTGCTGAATATTCTATGAAAAGTACCCTTCCCCCTATGATTACGTCGTTTTTCCCCGGCCTCCTTCGTGCGGGCCTCGGCCTGCTCGCTTTTGCTGTGCTTATTGCCTCATCACCCGCGGCGGAAACCACACTCGATGTCTTTGGCGGCAAGAAGTGGGGGTTTTATCCCGGCTATGAGTTTCCTGGCGCGAAAGGAACCTGTCGGCTGGAATCCGTCGATGGCCGCGACGCACTCGTGATCGAGTACGATTTCACCGGGGGTGGGGCATACGTGCTGGCCGGTACGCCGGTGGAGATCGCACAGGGGCCGATGGAGCTGCGCTTCGACGTCAAGGCCGACCGGGAGATGAAGGTCATCGTGCGGATCGAGGATTCCGCCAAGCAAACCCACCAGTACAACCTGGTCTACAAGGCGGCAGGCGAATGGGAGACCCTCACGGTCGATCTGGCCAAGCCCGCCAACAAAAGCTTCGGCGGCCCGGCCGATGGAACGATCCATTACCCCATCACAAAATTCTCGGTCGCAGTAGGAAAAGGTAAAACAACCGCCGAGCCGGGAAACGCCGCCATTTCGAATGTCCGCACAGCCGAGTAAAGCCGCGATGAAAGCCGTACCTATCCTGATCCTTTTCGGCGCGTTCACCCTGGCCGCGCATGCACAGACCCCGGCTCCCACGCCTTTTGCGGCGGCACCCGTGGCGGCTCGCCCCGTGAAGCCCGCCAAGACGACGGTGACTCCGGTGGATGCATTCAGCGCGGCCAACGCGGCCTCGTGGACCACGGAGCCCGCAGTGACCGGAGGCAGCGCGCCGTTTTCCATCGAGAGTGCGGACGGGGCGAGTTTTCTGCGTCTCAAGACCGACGGGATGGATCCCGGCAAGATGACCGTGCGGACGTTCCTGCCCGGTGAGGCGGCGGCCAATGGCTCCGTCTGGGCCAAGGCCCGGGCGAACTATGTGACCTTCCTCTGCCGCAGCAACAAGCCAGCGAGGATGACCTTTCACCCGCTGCAGCGCGGAAAATCCGCCGGGACCAACCAGGCTGCTTTCACCGCCGAGCCGGGCGACTGGAAGCGCGTGATCCTGCCGGTGGCGGACATGGGCCTCAAGGACCTCTCGAAAGTAGCGGGAATCGGTTTCCGCGTTGCCAATGCGCCCGCGGGGACGGAGGTGGAGATCAAGGATTTCGCGGTCGGTAATGCTCCGTATTACGACGACCTGTGGAAGACGCAAAAGCTCGCCATCAGCCTCGAGGGCGACTGGCGTTTCGCCACCGATCCCGGCGACAAGGGAATGACGGATAGCTGGTTCTCTCCCGGCTTCGACGACTCCCAGTGGAAGGTGCTGAAGTCCGGCCAGGACTGGCAGGCACAGGGTATCGAGCACTACGGCTATGGCTGGTATCGCCAGCAGATCTTCGTGCCCAAGGAGTTTGAGGGTGTGCCGCTCAAGATCACGCTCTGCGAAATCAAGGCTGACGACGATGCGTGGTTCAACGGGCAGCGCATCGGCGGGTTCAACGGCGAGTACAAGTACAACAACTGGAACACCCGCACCTACATCGTGCCGCCCTCCCTCATCCGCTACGGGGAAAACAACCAGATCACCGTCCGAATCTGGGGCGGCAACATCACCTTCATCGGAAAGAAGAGCGGACTCATCAAAGGCCCGCTCGTGGCGGAGCTCGATCCCTACACGGTGAAATTCCGCAAGCCCGGCGGCGAGGCCGTCGCGCCCGATCTGTTTGATCTCAGCGATGCCCAGCAGGGGCAGCCTTTTGAGATCGTCTTTTCCTTCCCGGGAGAACTCGCCCAGGCTCCGGGAACGCAGGTGCAGTTCAAGCTCGTGAACTCCATCGGCACCGCGTTGGCCTCCGGGCAGGCCCCGCTGGTTGCCGGGGACAAGGGCATCGCAACGGCCACGGTGCCGGTCGACCTGGAAACCTCGCGCAAGGTCTACCTGAGCGGGCGTCTCTGGGCGCAGCTCATCATCAACGACGCGCAGGGCATGCCGCTTTACGCGGGACGCCGCGAGATGGATCGCCTTTCCTTCCTGAAGCGCGACACGACGCTGCTGCCTGCGCTACCCGAGACGCTGGAGGACACACCGTACGGCAAGCTGAAGCTGGTCGACGAGATCGACGCCTCGACTCCGATCTTTGAGGATATCCATCCGTACCTGCAAAGCGGCTTCCAAAAGGCGCAGGAGCGCATGCCTGCCGGTTCGGACGTCGACGTGAAGGTGACCGAGATCCTCGGCAAAAAGGCCCGCGAGAGCGCGTACGGCTGGTTTGCCTATCGAGTGGGACGCGGGAAGCTCAACCCCCGCTCCACCTACCTGCTCCGCATCGAGTACCCGGAGGACAAGCCCCGCTTCGCTCCCATCGAGGTGCAGATCGGGCAGAATTTCATGGACGTGGGGTGGAAGAGCGGAGTCGGCAAGACCGACGACGTTTATGACAACTGGCCGATCAGCCAGAAGTGGAAGTGGTACGACGTGATCGTGCCTCTCGACGACGAGACCACGGGCACGGGCGGGACCGGCACAGCTCCGGCGGAGAATGGCTTCTGGGTCTATTTCATGAACAAGATCAGTCCCGAGGGCTTCTATAGCATGTGGGAAGGCGGCCCGGCCGTGGCAAAGATCAAGCTCTACGAGATCAATCCGGAGAAGGATGCTCCGGTGATTCATCGTCCCGAGGGCCTGCCCAATCGCGTACTCTCGCTGGACTGGGAGCGCCAGCCGGATGGCAACCCGGAGGATTTCGTGAAGTATGCAAAGCTGATGGGCTACAACGCGATCTCGCCCATCATGATCAAGTGGACCTTCATGAATTTCAGCGAGCCCCTGAATGGCTATACCTCGATCGTCATCGACGAGCATAACTACTGGGCCAACAAGCCCTACGATCCTGCTACGGGCGAACCCGCCTCGTCTCCCGTCCCGGGCCGCAAGACCCAGCACGAGCTTTTCCTCGAAGCCACCAAAAAGTGGGGTATTGACTATATCCCGCGCTTCGAGTGGGGCGGCTCGATGGATCTGCCCGAGGACGCCAAGGCGATCGGGGTGGACGGAAAGCTGGCCAAGCCCAACCGCTTTGCCCAGTGGTCGTCCAACCTGCTGAACCAGGCGACATGGGACGATCTCAAGAAACTGATGGATCATCTCATCAAGCCGTACGTGAAGGACAACCCGCAGCTCACCGGTGTGCTGTGGCGCATCCGCTGCGACCGCGCACAAATCTCCTACGGCGAAGCCGACCTGGAGCTGTTCTCCAAGGAAACCGGCCTCGCGCTTCCTCCCGGCGGACAGGCGCAGCGCGCCGCCTGGGCGGCGGGCGAGATGCGGGCCAAGTATGATGAATGGTGGCACGGCAAGCGGGCGGACTTTCACAAGAAGCTCTCCGCTCTGCTGCAGAGCTACCGCCCCGGACTCGAGTTGTACTACTTCAACTGGGATCCCGACAAATTCGGCATCATTCTGCCCGACATCACGGCCTGGGCATTCAAGGCCAAAGTGGCGAAATCCGGTCCCACGGGCGGGAAGGCAGCCTACGAGGCGGAGCGCACGGAGAGAAAGAAGCTGACCGCTGCCGATTACATCGAGACCGTGCGCACGGGGAATTTCGGCGACGCTTTCAAGGGCGTCAATCGCGCGGATTACGGCATCCGACCGGAACTCTACCGCGACACGCCCGGCATCCAGATTTTTGCCCCGGCGAATTACCTCTGCTATGCCGACAAGCCGGAGTACCTGAATTACTTCCAGACCGCCGATGGCCTCGCCGTAAGCAATGTCGTTTCCTACGACGAGGTGAATGCCCGCATGATCAATCCGAAGTATGAGGGTAACATGATCACCCCGGGCGGACCGGATTTCAGCATGGCGCTGGAGCTTCTCGCCTACTTCCATGGCGACGCTCGCACGCTGAACTACACCGTCTACACGTACGGTCGCGGTTTTGCCGACGCGCATCGCCGCTTTGCCCAGGCATTCCTGGCCTTGCCTGCGGTCAAGGGAACGGTGCTCGACCAGGGCGACGCTGACGTGAAGGCGCGCCTGTATCCCACCGACAAGGGAACCTACCTCGGCGTCGCCTACAAGGGATACGAGGACAAGAAACTGACCATCAAGGTTCCCGGCAAGGCTGGAGCGAAGCTGAAGGATCTCGTCACCGACAAGTATGTGTCTACGACGGATTCCGGCGGCGACTTGCAGTTTGTCATCGACTCCAAGCCCATGGAGCTGAATGCCTATCGGATCGAGTAGGTCGCTCCGATCCGCTCGTTCCTCCCGGGAATATGGCTGGATGAGATTCCCGAAAGAGGGCGAAAATATCAAAAACCGGGATGCTGATCGCATGGACGGCATACCCGGTTTTGATGAATAGTCAGTCAGATAACGGCTCTGGCGCTGCAGAAATGTGGCGACGGAGTTGATGTCAGAGTTTCCCGTCCCCAATGAGCTTCTCTCCCAACTGTCGCCGCCCTGTGTTTCAAAAAGTAAAATCCTCCCGCCTGCTGGCGGCGCTGCTTTGCGCCGTCGCGCCCTCGCTCGCCCTGGCCGATGTGCAACTGCCGCCGGTCTTCTCCGACCACATGGTGCTCCAGGCCGGGCGGCCTGTTCCTGTGTGGGGCAAGGCGTCGCCGGGTGAGAAGGTCTCGGTGCGGGCCGGTTCCCAGGTGAAGGAAGCCCAGGCTGCCGCCGATGGAAAATGGTCGGTCACGCTCGATCCGCTGAAGTCCGGGGAGGAATTGACTCTTTCCATCCAGGGTGGCTCGGGAACGCCGATCACCATCAGCGATGTGCTCGCAGGTGAGGTGTGGCTGTGCTCGGGGCAATCCAACATGGCCCTGCCGGTGGCGAAGGCGAAAGACGCGGCGACCGAGATCGCAGCGGCGAACTGGCCGAAGATCCGGATGTTCCAAAACAAGAAGTGGATCATTTGCAGCCCGCAGACGGCGGGAACCTTCTCGGCGGTGGCGTACTATTTTGGCCGGGACATTCATCAAAAGACCGGCGCTCCCGTGGGCTTGCTAAACATGTCCTCGGGCGGCACGCCGATCGAGCTGTGGACCAGCCCGGAGGCGCAGAAGGCCGTGCCCGGCCTCCAGCCGCTGTTTGCCAAAGGTGCTGTCGCCGAGGCGGCGGGCGATGATGCCAAACAGGCGGAGAGCGACCGCCAGCAGGCGGTCGAGGTGGAGGGCAAGCAGGCTGTCGCCGCGCAGAAAAAAGCGCCGGGCTATCTGTTTGCCGATCGGATTTTGCCGCTGGCCCCGTTCGCGATCCAGGGCGTGATCTGGTACCAGGGCGAGGCCAATTCCTACACGGAACACGCCAACCTCTACGGCCTCCAGCTTGCCACGATGATCAAGGACTGGCGCTCGCGCTGGGGGTACGACTTTGCCTTTCTCACGGTACAGCTGCCTGAACTCGGCGCGCCGCAGACCGAGCCAATGCAGACCCATGGGCGCGTGCTCGTCCGGGAGGGCGAACTCAAGTCCCTCGAACTTCCCAATACCGGCCTGGCGGTCCTGCTCGGAACAGGCGAGGAGAAGTCCAATCACCCGCTCAACAAGCAGGAAGCCGGACGACGTCTCGCAAACTGGGCGCTCGCCTCCGTGTACGGGCAAAAAGACGTCGCCATGTCCGGGCCGCTGCCTGCGGGCAGCACCGTGGAGGGCGGAAAGATGGTGATAAAGTTTACCCATACCGATGGCGGCCTGGTCGCGCAGGGTGGGGGGGCGCTCAAGGGCTTTGCCATTTCCGGCGCCGATGGAAAGTGGGTCTGGGGTGACGCGGTGATCGAGGGCGACGCGGTGGCGGTCTCCAGTCCCGAAGTGAAGCAGCCCGTGGCCGTGCGCTATGCCTGGGCGATCAATCCGGTCGGCGCCAACCTGGCCAACGGAGCGGGGTTGCCCGCCACGCCATTCCGGACCGACGATCAGCCGATTGCGAATCGGGCCGGGCAATAGGCAGCCGTTTGCCACTCCGTGAAAATCTCACATTGCTCCGAGCGGTCGAGCGCATGCGATGCCTCGACCGGAGCCGAGGTGATTCAATGGACGCTGGGACCGGGGAAGAATCACCATCTGTATTTCACGACGCATAGCGTCACGGCGGACGACCGCTGGCTGGTCTTCCTTTCGGAACGGGATGGGCATCCGAATCTCTACGCCATCGACCGGCGCGATGGGACGATCCGCAGGCTGAGCAACAATGCCTCCGGGACGCTACGGAGCTATGTTTATCCGCTGGGCGGACTGACCGGACTCAGCAAGGTCTCGCCCTGCCTCGATCCGTTTCGCAATCGTCTTTTCTATATCCGCGACGACCGCATATTTCAGGTGAATCTCGATGACCCGGAGCCGACGGAGCGATCCCTCTCGTCCCTGCCTGCGGGCTGGTATGGCGGATTTACCCATATCTCGGCGGATGGAAAGACGCTCTGCGTGCCGGTGACGGACCCGCGCGCTTTCGCGGAGGAAAGAACGCAGTGGGAGCAGCTCGAACACGTGCCGTCGCGCATGGCGGCGGGTGGACTGAACACGCGGCTGTACTTCATCGACACGGAAACCGGTGCACAGCGCATCGCGGCGAAGATTCCCTTCTGGGTGACGCACGTGCAGTTCGATCCCGCGGGATCACTTCGGATGATTTTCAACCTCGAGGGCAGCGGCGATGGAGCGCCGTTGCCAGACCGCATCTGGTGCCTGGAGACGGACGGTGCCTTTCGGCCGCTCGCCCCGGAGGCCGAGGGCGAATGGCGGTCGCACGAAAACTGGGCTCCCGATGGCCGGAGCATCCTTTACCACGGCTCCCGTGACGGGCGGGCCTTTGTGGCCGCACGCACGTGGGAAGGAGAGTTGCTGCATGAGACGGCGATCGACGGGGTGGAATTCTGGCACGCCACGGGATTGCCCGACGGACGGCGGCTCGCGGTGGATCGCCGGGATGGAATGCTCTCCCTGATCGATCCGCAACCCGGAGGCGTACAGCCCCGGGTGGTCGATCTTTGCCGGCACGACACGACCATCGAGGACCAGGATACGCACGCGCATCCGATCACCGCGCTTCACGGCCTCAGCCTGGTCTTCACCTCCGATCGCAGCGGCGACTGCCAGGTCTACGAAGTCGCCATCCCGGGACCCGATGCCGCCCCGGATTCAGAATCTCCACGCCAAGCACCAACCGTTTAGGTACAGAAAATGAAAAGCTCACAAATTCAGCAGATCAAGGTCGTCTCCAACACCCACTGGGACCGCGAGTTTCGGCGGACTTTTGAAAAGACGCGGCGACGCCTGCTCACGATGATGGATGTCACGCTCGACATCCTGGAAAAGGACCCGGACTACGCCTCCTTCACGATGGACGGCCACTCCATCATGATCGACGATTACCTGGAGATGCGCCCCGAGCGCCGTCCGCTGGTGGAGAAGCTGGTGAAGGAGCGCAGGCTCATCCTCGGGCCTTACTACACGCTGGCCGAAGAGTTCAGCATCGGGCAGGAGTCGCTCGTCCGCAATCTGCTCTGGGGCCGCCGGACGGTGGAGAAATACGGCGGCAAGGTCGGCACGGTAGCCTACACGCCCTCCTCGTGGGGACAGACCGGCCAGCTCCCGCAGATCCTCGCGGAGTTTGGGCAGAAATACATGATGTTCTACCGTGGCATCTCGCACCATGAGGCCGATGCCGAGTGGATCTGGGAGGCTCCCGATGGCACGCAGCTCACCGCGAGCCGCTTCGCCGTGTATGCCCGGTACAACTGGTATTACCAGGTCCACCGCGCGGTGACGGCGAATGCGGTTTTTGACAAGGCCTACGACTGGGACGCGCACGAGGAGGTGCCGGTCCGGATCGCCGACGGCCAGGCGGGGGAAGACCTCGCCTTCGATCTCCAGGAGCCGGAACTGCGGTACGACCGGTCGCGCCTCGAGCAGGCCGTCCGCGACATGATCGAGCGCGAGGGCTCGCATTTCACCACGCCGGTGTTCCTCGCGATGCACGGGCACGACATCTCGGTCGCCCATCCGCTGGAGTCGCAGATCATCAAGGATGCGCAGGAGATTTTCCGGGGTGAGTACACGATCGAGCATACGGATCTCGAGGGATTCTGGGCGGCGGCGGAGGAGCATCTCGACCGCAGCAAGCTCGCGGTCCTGAAGGGCGAAAAGCGCTCCTATCTCAAGCAGGGCATGTGGACGTTCCTTTTCCCGGGAACAGTCAGCGCCCGCACGTATCTCAAGCAAAAGGATTTCTCCGCGACAGCCCGCCTCGTGCGGTATGCCGAGCCGCTGGCCTCGCTCGCGGCCACGCTCGGGGCCGAGTATCCGAAGACCTATCTGGATCGCGGCTGGAGCATCCTGCTTTCGAATCACACGCACGATGCCAACGGCGGCTGTGCGCCCGATGCCGTCTGCGAGGAGATCGCGGGCCGGTATGCCAAGGCCTCCGATATCGGCGACATCGTCTCCGAGGATGCGATGTGCCACATCGCGCGGAATATCTCGCCGGAGGGACGCCCCGCCAACGCGATCCAACTCATCGTGTTCAACTCTCTGCCCTTCACTCGCGACGCCATCGTGCCGGTCGACCTGGAGATTCCCTCGACCTACAAGGCCAGGGCGGCGCGTCTCACTGCGGCCTCGGACCCCGAGGTGGCCCGGCAGCCGATCAGCAGCGAGAAATCCAGCGTCTTCGTCGATAGCATCTGGGAGGTACCGCGCATCCTCAACTCCAGCCGCATCAAATTCCACGCCAGGCTCACGGCTCTCCCGGCGCTCGGCTATCGCGTGTACGACATCATTCCCGAGACCGTCGACCTGCGGACCCGCGGGTCCATCGTGGTCAATGATACGACACTGGAGAATGAACACCTCCGTGTCTCGGTGAACACAAACGGAACGGTCGACCTGCTTTGCAAACACACCGGCAAGGTTTACGAGGGCGTGAACTACCTCACCAGCCAGGGCGAGTGCGGCAATGCCTGGAAGCATGTCGCGCCGACCTTTGATCGCAAATACACCAGCATCGGTGCGAATGCCGTCCTCTGCGTGAAGGAATCCGGGCCACTCGTGGGAACGATCGAGGCGGTCTATGACTTCGCGGTTCCGGCCGATTATGGCGACGGAACGGGCCGCAGCGAGACGCTGGTGAAGATCCCCGTGCGCGTCGAGTATCGCCTGAACCACGGATCGCCCCGCCTCGATGTCACTGTGCGGCTTGATAATGTGGCGAAAGACCACTGGCTGCGCGTGAATTTCCCCACGCATCTCGATGCGAAGTTCAGCACCGCGGACACGCACTTTGACGTGATCTCGCGGCCTGTGGAGTTGCCGGATTCCACCGGCTGGGTGGAGGAGGCCTTTGGCACGCATCCGCTGCAGACCTTTGCCTGCCTGGAAAATGGCGGCGAGACCTTCGCGGTGCTTCCGCAGGGGCTCTTCGAGTTTGAAGCCCACGAGGACGACGCCTCGACCCTGTCGCTCACCCTTCTTCGCGCCTGCCGGATCAAGCTGGCCGTCAGTGAGGAAAAGATGACCGAGCTGCCCGACGAGGGTATCCAGTGTCCGGGCCGTCAGGTCTTCCGTTACGCGCTGGTCGCGGCCGGCGGTGACTGGCAGTCCAACCAACTGCTGCAGCAGGCCGATGATGCCGCGCACCCCGTGCGGGCGATCATGACGGGTCGCGGCAAGGGTTCGCTCCCGGCCGAGCAGTCGCTATTCTGTATCTCCAATTCCGCCGTGCATGTGAGCGCGGTGAAGCAGGCCGAGAATGGCGAGGGGCTCATCATTCGTCTCTTCAATCCCACCGACGACTCTCAGGAGGTGGCCGTGGCGTTTGGAAAGGCTATGACGGCAGCCGAACGGTGCGGCATGGATGAAATCGTGCTGGAGCCGCTTTCCGTCGACGGGTCGACTGTGCTACTCTCCGTCGCTCCCAGGAAAATCTACACCCTTCGCGTACGATGACGATCGATCACATCCCCGGTATTGGCCCGATAACCGACGAGGTCCTGCGGGAATTTCTGCCCGAGGAGGTCGGCGGCGACGGAATGTTCCGCGTGGGCCGGGACGGGGTGAGGGCGATCTTCACTCCGCTCGACCGCGTGAGCGAGCTGATCGTCTATGCCGACAAGACGCTCGTTTACATCCGGTCCAAGATGGGCTACCCCGCCCTGTATCCGCTGCATGAGGCGAGGTTTGATGGTCCCGCCGAGGCCGTATTGATGGACCTCGACGGCACCAGCGTGCACAGCGAGCACTTCTGGATCTGGGTGATCGAGCAGACCACGTCGCGCCTGCTAGGCAACGCAAGGTTTCAGCTTGAGGCGGCGGACGAGCCCCATGTCTCCGGCCACTCCGTCAGCGAGCACCTGAGCTATTGCATCGGCAAATACTGCCCCGACAAAACCGTGGAGGAGGCCCGCCAGCATTACTTTGACATCGTTCACCATGAGATGAGCGAGATCATGGCCGGGCGCGGGAGGCCGAATGCCTTCGAGCCCGCTCCGGGGCTGGATGAGTTTCTGTACAAGCTGAAGGAGAGCGGCGTGAAGATCGGCCTCGTCACCTCCGGGCTTTACGAAAAGGCGTGGCCCGAGGTGCTGTCGGCCTTTCGCACGCTCAAGATGGGCGATCCGCTGGAGTTCTACGACGCCATCATCAGCGCAGGTCATGCGATCCGCAAGGGGCAGTGCGGCACCATGGGCGAGCTCGCCCCCAAGCCCCATCCCTGGCTCTACGCCGAGACGGCGCGGGTCGGCCTCGGCATTGATCCCTCCCGCCGCCATCGCGTGATCGGCATGGAGGATTCCGGGGCTGGGGTCGTTTCGATCCGCCTCGCGGGCTTCTCCGCGATCGGCGTCGAGGGCGGAAATATCAACCGCAGCGGGTCGAACCCTTTCCTTTTTGGCAAGGTCTCGCGTCTGGTCGATGCCCTGCCCCTGATCCTGGATCATTAGGTTTTCCAGCCGGAGGGCTTGCCGAGCAAACCCTCTGGCCCCCTTTGCCAGGTCGGCTTTCGGATTCGTCGTGGCGTGGAATGTCTTGGTCTCGCTTGAGAACGCAGGGCGGGAGATGGTCGTTATTATCAATAACAGGGGCGATTCCTCCATGGACGGCATTGAGCGATTTCTATTGGCTTGGCGTGGTCTTTCAACATCCCTCCCATGATTCCCTGCGTTAAGATGCTCCCGCGAGTTGCTGTGCTCCTGGCTTCGGTTTCCCTGCTGAATGCCCAGAGCTTTCCCGACGTCTCTTCCGTCTATGTGCACTACTCGGCGGACAACAGTGCGAATGTCACCGTGGTGCCGATGAGCCAGGCATTTACTTCGGCGAACGTCGATCTCGCCAACCAGCTGCTGACCGGGCTGCCCGACCTGGGCTTCCCCTCGGTAGCGAAGGGCTATGCGACACCGGTATATTTCTCCACCACCGGCACGCTGCCCGCGCCGCTGCAGGCCAATACCCCTTATTACGTGGTGGGCAACGCCACAGGCGGCTACAAGGTCTACCCCATCGCGACCGACGCCGATGCGTCCTATCAGCCCGGATCGCTGCTGGGTGAAAAAGTACAGATCGCGCAAAACGCCTACCTCGGAGTCCGCAATGTCGTTTTCACCAACGGCGGCTCCGGCACCCATACGCTTTCCACGAAGAAGCTCCTCACCCAGTTGAACGACCTGACGGCGAATGGATTTCATTCCATCGCTCCGAACATCACCAACAAACACGCCATGCTGGAGCTGGATACCGATGCCAGCGGGCATTGGTACTTCAAGACGTTGGGAGCGATCACCCGGGAAAACATGGTGGGTTCCTACAATGGATACGGCCCGACGTATTACCAGAGTGGAGACAAGTACGCCGCCCGGCAGCATATTGGGAACAAGCGGGTCGTTTATCAGATTTTCGTCTGCCGCGTTCGCTCGTACAAGGAGCGGCAGGTCCTGAAGGTGCTCGACACCCCCGCGCATATCAATACCTCGACGGACCAGGTCAGCTATGGCTGGGAGTCGCGAATGACCAGCAAGGTGGCCACGGGAGATCTGATCAGGGTCCAGGCGACCAGCGGATCAACTTTGCCCGCTCCCCTGGTCGAGGGAACGGACTACTTTGCGAGAAAGGTGGACACCAAGCTCATGACGCTTCATCCCACTGCGGCGGATGCCGCCAGTGGCACCAACACTATTGATCTCACCACGACTGGCAGCGGATCGTTCCTCTTCTATGATCCTCTGCGTGTCGGCGATGCGCGGCGCTGGAGCTTCTTTGCGGAGGTCCTCGAGCCCGGCAGCGGGGGAGGGAATACGCTTTCGGCCCGCCTTCAGGAGCCGATGCCATCCGGGGCCAGCGTCCTGAAAATCCCGACGGCTTTCTCGGCGAACGGGAATGTCACGAATTTTGCAAGCGTGCCCGACCTCACGCCGGTGGTGCTGTGGGTTCCTCCCGGCGCGACCCTCCCTCCTCCCCTCGTCTCGGGGACTCGCTACTGGATTTCCAAGTCCTCGCCGACCAGTAGCAGCGCCCGGCTGCACTCCAGTCTGGCCAGCGCGCAGGCCGGTGTGGGCAAGGCCGTGGCCGCCTCGGGCTGCATCACCTTCACGGCTGCTGGCACGGGAGAGTGCCTGGTCAACTACGATGACGACGCCACCTACATCGGCTACGGGACATTGCAGAGCGCCATCGAGCCTCCGCCTTTGCGGGTGACGTTTGGCGACCTGAAGGTTCTCGTCTTCAAGATCGACTTCAACGATCCCGATCCGGGCGTCACCAATGCGGTGGCCACTCTCGGGGTCAATGAGGCTGTGACTTCGTCACGCACTCTCACCCTGGCCAAGGGAAACACCCCCGCCGCCGTGCAGGATTCGGCAAAGGCATGGACGCTCTTTAACTCCGCCCAGGGCCACGTGCCGATCGACCTGGATTGCTACGAGATTGTCTTCGGCAGCACCGAGTCCACCGACCCCTCTGCCGACATCGAGGCCATCGTGGATTACCTGAAGGCAAAGTACGACATCACGGACACAGTCCCCGCGCCAGCGGCTCCGACCGGTGCCGCCGCCATCGCCGGAGATGGATTGGTTTCGCTATCCTGGACGCCCGTCATCGACGCCGCGAGCTATCGGGTCAAGGTCGCCTCCTCGCCGTCCGGGCCGTTTAGCCAGTTGGCCCAGGTGGATTCCTCCTCGCGGAATTATCTGCATCTCGGTCTGGCGAGTGGCGTGACGTATTATTACAAGGTGTCTGCTGTGAATGCCGGCGGCGAGAGCGCGGATTCCGCGACCATACAGGCGGATTCTGTGAACCCTCCGGCCTTGACCAGCGCTGTCTCACGCCGGGTACACGGTACGGCAGGCTCCTTTGATCTCCCGGTTTCGATCTCGCCAGACGGCACCGTCCCGGTGGAATGTCGCCTGGGTTCTGCGCTCACCCTGGTGGCGACTTTTGACAAGGATATCGCCACCTGCGACGTTGTCGTGGCCTCCGGCGCCGCCTCCCTCGGCGAGGACTCCATCGTCTCCGGCCGGGAGGTCACGGTCAGTCTCACCGATGTGACAGACATGCAGGCCTTGGAGGTCGACCTGGAAAATGTCACCGCCACCGATGGCGGCGTGCTTCCTGTCGGGATCATGAGAGTCAAGGTGCTGGTCGGCGATGTGAATGGAAGCTCCGCGGTGAATGTGCTGGATGCCGCCAAGGTCAAGAGCGTCGCGGGAAAACCCGTTGCCGCAAATAACTACTGGTACGACATCGACGCCAACGGAGAGCTTAACTCCCTGGATACCTCGCTGACCACCCAGCGTTCCGGGAATTCCCTGCCCTGACGCCGCGAATGATGAGTTTTAGAGTCCTCGCCGCCAGCATCGGTCTCAGCGCGGTGCTCGCCTTCAGCGTTCAGGCCCAGACCCTGATTCTCGAGCCGAGCGCGACCGTGCTGGGAGCAGGAGATACCTTCTCCTTGAAGGTGTCGGTCGACACGGCCAGTCTGCCGATTGCGGGTTTCTCCGTCTTTTTCAATATGGCGGGCACCGATGCGTCGGGGAGTTTCGTTGTTCAGACAAACGTCCTTTCTCCGGATTGGAGTTTCGTGAATGCGGAGCCAACGCTGCCAGAGGTCCTTCCGAATAACGGCCACAGCCAGGACTACGGGGTCGCGACCACCCCCACCGTGGAGAACCTGCCGGCCAGCAGCTATCTCTGGCTCTTCACGCTTCAGATCCAGACCAGCCTCGCCACTGCGCCGGGCAGCTACACGATCATGACGACGACCGGCAGCCTCTTCTTTTATGATTTCGAGAGCGGAGGCACGGAGGTCCATTTGCCTTCCAGTTCCATCGCTGTTACAGTCGTTCCCGAACCCTCCTCCCTCGTCCTGGCTCTGTCATCAGTCGGGATACTCGTTCTTCTTCGATGGATACCCGGCTCGAAGAGGAAAAATGGTTGAATTTATCAATTACTGGATTGGTTCTGCCATGGACTTTAACTCCTCCGATAGGTTCTCTTTAACAAGTAATCCACACCAACCCTCCCACCCATCGTTTTCCTATGGATCACAACACTCTCCCACTCACAAAAATGCTCGCAATTGACAAAAGACTCCTCCGGATCGCCACGGCCTCCTGTCTGGTAATGGCTTCGGCGACTTTGACGCAAGCGGCAAACTGGGTTGGTGCCGGCCCCAGTCCCAGCCCCTCCCCTACTCCGCCCGTCTATTGGTCGGCAGTCTACGATGGCGTGACTACTACGACCGGGTGGGATTCTGCCGCGCCGAATTCCAGTGGAGCTACAGCGAATTTTACGACGGTGGGGGCGGAACGTGCCACGACACTGGATGCTGCCTATACAATTGGGGCGTTGAATTATTCTGGAAACACTTCAGGAGCTCGCCGTATTAATTTCAGTGGTACGGAAGCCACAAATACTCTCACCTTTAACTCGGGTGATTCAGGGCCTGCAACCATAACCAGTGATGCAAGCGGCAATTCCTGTTTCATATACATGGATGCACGCGTTAATCTGGCTGACGACCTTGTGGTTACAAATAATAACGCGATTTATACAACAAATCCTGGTATCAGGTTTAATCGAATAATGACCGGAAGTGGAAATCTAACATTTGTAAATGTTAACAATTCACTTGTGGGTGGGCAAATTACTCTTAGTTTTGCGGGTAGTAGTACATTTACGGGCAGTGTTCTTGTGAAAAAGGGTGCGGTTATTTATGGTTCCACGGCAAATGCTTTTGGCTCCGTGAGTAATGTCATCACTCTTGGTAGTGCGGGAGATGGTTCTGCGTCGCTGGTTGGGACTGCCTCCAGTAGTGCGCCGATACTGGCCAACAATATTGTGGTAGCGGCAGGATCCGGCGGCACATTACTGCTTGGCAATACAGGTACGGGAGCTGTGAATGCCACATTTTCCGGAACCATTACCTTGAATGGTGATGTTTCTCTCATCAGTACCCGTCCGGGCGGTAATGATGTTCGCTACACGAATGTGATTTCCGGGGTTGGATCTGTCACAACGGTCGGCACTGGGGAAACCCAGTTCGGTAATGGGTCGACGAATATTACCAACACCTACAGTGGCAACACCACGCTTTCGGAAACCAGCTCGCTCGCTCTCTCCGACAACGCCAAGATGACTTTTTACATCGGGGCTACCGGGATGAACAACAAGATCACGGCGGCTGGCGGAAACAACAACGTCCTGACGCTGGATGGAGACTTCGTGTTCGACTTGACCGGAGCTGCGGCCAATGGCTCCTGGCAGATTGTGGACGTTGCATTGCTGGACGAGACCTTCAACGCAACGACCTTCGGAGTGTACACTTCCACGGGAACCGCCTGGACCGAGAACTCCAATATCTGGACCTATACGAATGGAAGTGTGACCTATTCGTTCAGTGAAGCCACGGGAGTTCTTTCAGCTGTGCCGGAGCCCGCGACGGCTTTGCTGCTCGGGGGAGGTTTAATGGTTCTGCTCCTTCGCCGCCGTCGCAGCTAAACCCTGCGTAAAAGACTGTAATGGCAGCCGTTGTTCCGGGAGGGGGCGACGGCTGTCTGCTTTTTGAGAACGAGCTTATGCCTTCCGGGCGGGCGATGGAAATTGGCTCTCCCGAGTGCGCCGGGGTGGCGTGACTGATCGAGGCCTTCGCCCTGCGCATTGCATCGTTGTTCCCGCCGGTCGAGGGCGGTATGAGTTTAGGAGTTCCCTGTTTATGCCAAAATCCGCATTTCATCTCAGCCGGACCAGAAACCTTGTGCTGGCGGGCCTTTTGCTTGCCCTGGCTCCTGTGCGCGCGGAGGAGCCTCCCAGGGCGGCGGCAGAGTATACCGCCACCGCCCCCCGGATCGACGGGGCGCTGGATGATACCGCCTGGAGCGAGACAAAGGTGATCAATGCCCCTGCGGGAGAAACCCGCTTTCTCTGGAATGAAAAAGGCGTTTATGTCGCCTTTCAGGGCGTTGAGAAAACTCCGGTGATGGGGCACGCGAAGGAGGGCGAGTCGCTGCACGAGGAGGATGCCTTTGAACTCTTCCTGGATCAGCGCGGTGATCACCGCCAGTTCTTCGAGGTCCAGATCGACCCGGCAGGCCGCGTGTTTGTCAAGAATCACATCCTGACCGCAGAGCCCCGCCTTACCGAGGAGGGAAGGCTCACGCCGGAGTTCGGGGCTTCCGAGTTGTGGCGCTACGTGATTCCTCCTCCGGAGGGATTTCTGTCCGCCAGCAGGCTGAATCGTGAGACGGGCGAGTGGACGGTGGAGATGTTTCTTCCCGCCAGCTTCGTCAATCACCGGGATGGTGGTGCGCCCTTGTCGCCACGCACTTTTCGGATTCACCTCGTGCGCAACAATTGGGATCTCCCCAAGGGCGGGGAAGGCCGCCAGCTCGTCTCCATTTCCTGGGCTCCCGTGCTGGAGAAGCATGCCCACATCTCACCGACCAGGATGGGATACCTGGAGCTGAAGAAGACCAGCGACGGGAAATAGAGATTGCGAGGGGACGATATTGTGGTGCTAGCGAGGCGAGAGTCGCTCGTTTATTCCGCCTTACCTAGGGCGGGCGGCATTCGTTGATTCCGACCACGCCTTTTCTGAAAGCGGCCTAGGGAGGTGAATGGCCGACTTTCGCTGCTTCCATCGCCTGCTTGTGGCGGTTGTAGGCGCTGACAAAGTCCGGCGGCGGAACAAGCGGACCAGCTGGCGGCGGGTTGAATGTATAGGTCCGGAAGGCCATGCCGTCGGAAAACCACAGCGGCATCTGGCTATCCAGAGAGATATAGGCGGAGAGCTTGCGGCCATCACGCTCAGTCTCAAAATGGAAAGCCTGTTTGCCTTGAAAATTCCCCACGCCGCGATAGGTCGCCTTGGAGATCCAGCTGAGCTCGGGAAAATCCGAGCTTCTCCGATCATAGTAGTCCGGAGAGGGGGTGTCTTCTGTTGGGGGAGCGTCCAGAAACACGGTTCCCTCGGTATCGGAGTTGAACACCGTTCCGCCGAAATCCCAGCGTTCCACTTTCTTACCCGTGGCGAGTTCGATTTGCTCGCGATAGACGGTGTTGACCTTCGTGATCACGACAGTACGAGGTAGCTCGCCGAGCGGTCGCGGCTGTGTGTTGGTCCCAGAGGTTTTCTCCTCTCTCGAGTATTTGAAAGCGACGCTCCACGACGCATTCGCCGGAGCGCGGGGCAGGAGCGGCTGGCGAGGTTCCGGCGGAGTGGGTGATTGCGCGGATGCGGCGGACAGGACGGAGAGCATCCCCATCATGGCCAAAGCTGGCTTTAGGAAGATTTTCATTCTCATTCGGAAACCGCCTCCCATTGTTCTGCGATGATTTTGCCGGTGAGCCGGTCAATGGCAAGGTGAACCCAGAAGCGGGTTTCCCCCTCGACGACGAACTGGTCGAGAGAAGTGGCATGGTCGGGATAGCGGCCGACCTGGGCGACGAGGTCGACCAGCAGATTCCAGGTACGCGTGTTACCGGCATCGGCCAGGGCGCGAATCACGCTTTCCGTGCGGCGCGGGATCGAGCGATCTGCCGATGCAGAGAAGACTCCCCCGGAGGTCAGTTCACTGGCAAATCCGCGAAAGGTGGTCTCGGGGTTGAGAATTGGATTCTGGTAGCCACTCAGGTTCGGGGGTGAGGCATAGGGAGTGTTCGTGATATATTTGCCGATCAGCTCGCCCCGGTTGCGCAGAGGACCCTTGAGACTGATGCCGGAGGATGTGGTTGAGCCATCTGTCGTCCAGTCGACCAGCTTTTTTGCCGCACCCGCCGCTTCGGTGGAGGTCAATACGCCTCCCTCCGCCTTGGAGACGCCGCTGATCAGGGCCTCCAGCACCTTGGGTTGGCGGGTGTTCAGGTTGACGCGGCCTGCCACGGTGACGTCGTCGGGGGCATTATCGAGTTCATTCAGGCAGAAGACATCCAGCAAGGCTGTGTCAGCGCTCTCTGGCGCGAAGACGTCGAGGTTTTTCCAGGCGATGTCGCGGAAGACATAGCCTAGCTCCGCGACGGAGCGGAACGGACGGTTGAGCACCACCGGCCTGCTATCGGTGTTTCCCGTGTAAAGAGGAAGCCCGTCGGAGCCGGAGAAGTTCCACCCCGAGGCGCGGCGAACCACGCCATCGGGGTCGGCGTAGTAGTACTTCGCTCCGGGCGTCGCGCTCGTCGATGTGCCGCTGTTGGGATTTCCGTTGGGAGTACGGGCGAGGTTGACCATGAGATCAGCGGGATTCCATAGACTAGGGTTAATCCATCCCGGAGCGGCCGGGCCGTTCGCGGTGCCTTGTGCGCGATACGATGAAGTTGCCGATGGTTTCCAGGTGATTCCCTGAGGAAGGATATATCGGGGATGTTTGACATTGGTGTTGCCCTTGGAATCTTTGACCTGGTCAACGCCATTATCCCCCAGGAAGTCCAGTCCGGCAGGTACATCGCTGGAGTTCACTGAGGGCCAGGTTGCCAGGTGAAAGAGCCCCCATCGGTTTGTGCGCGGATCAGCCCGCAGGCAGGTGCGGAAGGTTCGGATATAGATATTCGGAAGGATATCCATATTGTCATCCGTATTGTCCACGGTGCTTGTGTTCGAGGAAAGGTTGAAGACGTTCGGGATGACATCGTAGGTGTACCAGCTTCCACCCTTCTTATATTGAAGAGTAAGCTTGAGATCGACACTGACCCGGCCATAGCTCAACCATTTCTGGGTGTTGTCGCTGCTGATGCAAGGTCCGGTCCAGGCCTTTCCGCAAAAGAACCCGATCACGGTACTTAATCCTCCGTCAGCAGCAACCAGCGTGGCATCATTGACCGTGAGGCGGCCTGCCGGATACCCCTGGTCGTTACTGGCATTGCTGCCTGAAGGAAAGTCGGGAGCACGGAGACGGTAAGGTTCCTGAAAAGCGGCCGCGCCGACACCCGTGTTGAAGGTCAGTATGCTTTTGGATGGATTGATCGTGGCATCGGGGAATCGATAGAGCGTATCACTCACTGGGGTCATGCCAGTGGCCGTCGCATAGGTATCGCTGGCCGGAAAGGTATCGGTCAGGACTGTTTTTTCCGGACTTGCCCACCAATCTCGTGCGACTTCAGCGTGACAGGTAGTATAGTAATCTATGTCGCCACGAGCATTATTAGCCGTGCCGCCGGCGTAGACGCGGAACTCGGTTGGCACGTCGGGAGGGTTCGTACGGGTGTCGGGAGCATGGGGATTCCAGATAATCGGCTGAATCATCACCGCGCTTTCGTAGGGGAAGACGTTTCCGCGATTACCCTTGGCATCTGGGGGCAGGAAGGAAACCTCATCGCCCTTCTCGTCGACCGCGTCGGGAGCGATATCTGCGGCCGTCAAATGCCTGAGCCGGTACCACATTTGCTGCCAGCCTGCCAGATACGGAAGGTTTTCCACCCCATAGAAGTTCCGGCCCGAAAAATTGATGGCGGTTGGGTAACTGTCCTCATCATACTGGTCGATAATGTTGGCCGCGATCCGTGCGATCTGGCTTTGGGTTTCGCCGTCGTACATTCGCTGTTCTTCCACCGTGATGCCGTTCTGGCCATGAGGAGTCGCTGGACTGTCGAGTCCGCCGAATTGCTTCCCCAGAGAGTCGACATGGATGGCAGCCTTGAGAATCTCGAAGAAGTCAGGTTCACGGCCAGCCGGAACCTCCGATAGGCGAAGGATCTTGGTGGGATTGCCGTGGTCGTAGATCCAGTAATTGTTTGCACTATCCCAACTAAGGCCAAAGTAGTCTTTGATCTTTGCCGCGTCTGCCGAGGAGGGGTTTGGCTTCAGCAGCGCGAGTCGGCTGAGAGGGAAGCGACGCTTGAGCACGGGCTCGCCGTCAGCCCCGCGCACGGTGAGCAGGGCGGGGTTGACAGCGTCCTGTATCGAGCCATCCGTGCTGAAGGCATCGTTTCCATTTCCGATGCCGGGCGTGCCGCCGGTGACTCCAATGTTCGGGCTGAGCGTATTCTTTGGTCGGTTGGGATCGGGGCGGAACGAAGGCTGCTCCAGGTCGCGGGAGAATGTACCGAGGTAGCGCAGCGAGTTTTGCAGGGCGGCTTTTTCCGCGGCACTGCCCGCCACGCCCTGCGTCAGGAACTGGATGAGCTGCTGGCGGCTGACAAACATGCGGTCGCTCTTTCCTCCGGAGAGGGAGGTGTTGGCCGTGCGCAGGAACCCGACCGTGTTGGTGCGCATGGTCTCGAAGTAATTGGACTGCCCCGCCGTGCTGAAGGAATAGCCGGGGAAGGAGCCGGAGGCTCCGCCGGTGACGAAGTTGCGCCATCCGACCAGCGCCGAGATGGCGTCGGCGGTCATGCCGGGGATGACCGAGAGATCGGCCGTGGCGAGGCTGCCCTTGCTGGCGACGAGATTCGTGTCCGACCCCGGCGGGAACCCTGCGGCGTTCATGTCGAGCAGTCCGCCCTCATCGTAGATCACATAGGCAAAGCGTCCCACGACTGTGCTGGAGCTGGTTGCGCTCCAGCGCATGTTGGCGTTCCATGACGTGGGATTTGATCCGTTTCGCGCGACGAGGATCCAGTCCGGAGCGGTGAAGTTCGCCGGGGTCAGGTCGGTGGCGCTGTTGGTATTGTTCTTTCCGAGGAGCAGGGCGGCGTTCCAGCGGTCGAGGCTCAGGTAGCGTCCGTTTTGCGAGGCGGCGGTGGTGGAGAGCTGGGCGGCGCGATTGGTGGAGGGATAGTCGGTGGTGTTATAGTTTGTGCCGGAGAAAAAGTTGCTGCCTGAGCGGCTGACCTTTACGACGTTCTCCAGTCCCGCATTTGTGGAAAAGCCCGAGAGGGCGGGAACCATGGTGGTCGCCTTCACCGGATAGTAGACCGGGTAGCTGCTGTTGGTGGAGATATTCGTCGATCCCGCCAGGATCTCCTGCCGCAGGTCGCCGATGATCGTATTGACCGCCCCCTTGGCGAAAACCTCGGCCGCAGCCTGGCTCGCGCTGGCCTGGGAGATCTGGCGCTGGAGCGAGGAATAGGAAAAATACGCCAGCACCAGCACGGTGAGCAGGACGATGAAGGCCAGGATGATCACCAGCGATGCACCGGTGTCGTTTCGCAGATTCATGCCGCGGCGCGACGGTTGGGCCGGTATGCAGGGTGAGGCATTCGCGTGGCGGCTTGGGGCGGTGGGAAGTCTGGTCACGGGGTGTTCAGCGGAAAGCTCCTCTGGTAAATGCGCACGCGGGAGGCGGCGGCTACGGGAATGTCCGCGTCCTGGGCGAACTTCGTGGCGTTGTCGACCGCGCTCTGCCAGGCCTCCGCTGGCAGCTTCGGGTTTGGGCCTGAAAGGTCCGGCTCGGGCAGAGCCGACGCGAGCTTGCTGGTATTGGTTGCGATCTTGCGGGAGTCCTCGTCCAGGATCGCAATGGTGAGGATGAGCGCAGAGGCATCTCCCAGAGGGCCGGTGAGTGCTGTGGCGGTCGGGCTTTTCGTGTACGTGCCGTTGGTGGTCTGGAAACAGTAGAAGATGCGGAACACGCCCTCCGCCAGCAGGTGGTAGTTGTCATCGACGCCGTCGCCGTAGGCTGGACCCGTGCCGACGACATCCTTCCACGCGCCGGCGATGGTGCTCCCGTTCACCGGTGTCGAGTTGGTCGTGACGGGCTGGTTGGCGTAGGTCAGGAAGGGCTGGTTTTCCCAGTTCAGCCCCTTGCCGAGCCGCTCGAGCTGCGCCTTGTCGTTGACCCGATACCCCACCAGCGACAGGTTGTTATACTGGTGGGTGTCGCTGGCGGTCTGGAACCCTGGGGCCTCGCTGTAGAAGAATATCGCGTTGTTGCTCGAGGACGTGAGCACATCGAGATCTGTGCGGCGGGGCATGCGTGCGAGGTCCATGCCGAATTGCCCAAAGACCTCCCGCGCCTCCGAGTCGGCGCTGAGATGCTTGCGGCTGCTGGAGATCACGGTGTTGCCGCTCTGCACGATGCTCGCGACCATCGTGACCAGGATGATCAATACCGCCGTGGCCACGAGGATCTCGATCAGCGTAAAGCCGCTGGAGCGGCGTTGGATCGTCGGGGGACGCATGGATTTAAGGGGAGGTGAGGCCAAGAGTTGCATCCAGGCTGACAGGGAGAAAAATTGCGAAAAACTAGTCGCGAAGCAAGGAGGTGATGATCTCCACCGAGCCGGATGCCTTCGTCGGCCAGGCTCCCGGTGCGGGGTCGGCTTTCGCCGGCCACGTGACAAGCAAGCGCGTAAGAGTCGGAGAGGCAAAGGTGGCCGAGGGATTCTGGACTCCGACCGTCAGGCAGTAATACGAATCCGCCGAGGGCGCGCTTCCGACTTCGCCAGTGGGTATTCCCGCCTTCGTAAAGTAAATCGTCTGGGGCGAGGACTTCGTGAGCGAAAGCTTGTAGGCCTTCGATGTGGTGTTGCCCGACGGGATGGAGTTCAGGTCGGAGAATGCGGTCGAGAGGATGCCCCACGCGGCGGTCTTTCCTACCGTGGCCTGTTCGCTGGTGACCCCGGTTTGCAGGAGGCCCAGGATCGCGAGGAGGCAAAATGCCGCCACCCCCAGTGCGATGGAGATCTCCACGAGGGAAAACCCCGTGCGGTCACGGAGGTTGGGGGGGCGCTTCACGGCCGATAAACCTTTGCCACCCCGGTTACGCCGTCAAGCACGACGACCGCGTTGTTTGGTGACGACCCTTGCGCTCCGGCCAGTCCGATCTCCATCCATTGGGAGACCGAGGCGGCGCTCGCCTGGATGCTGGCCATGCCGCGAGGATCGAACTGGACGATTTTGGAGAACGTAACGCCGGAGACCTCAAACTTATCCTGGGCCTTAAAGGCATCACTGGCCACCTGATAGGCGCTCTGGACCACAGGCCGGGTCAACGATCCCGAGTTGGGAATGTTATCCTCGAGCCGCACGTTAGGCATCTTGCGCATCCGGGTGAGCGCGACCAGATTTTTGCTGTCGAAATTCCGCGAGCCGCTCTTGGACCCCATGGCGCTCATCAGGATCTGTCCGGTGCCCTGCTTGGTCGCGTCCATCTGGGAGACCTCGGCGAATCCCACGTACACAAAGGTATTGTTCGCCATGGCATAGGCTCGGGCCTGCTCCAGCGTGCTGGCGATATCGTAGGCCGCCGTGGAGATGTCGCCTGTACTTTTCAGAACATTGAAGGCCGGTACCGTCACAGCCATCATCACAGAGATAATCGCCATCACGGTCAGCAGCTCGATCAAGCTGAAGGCGCTGCCGGTCATCGGGTTGAGTTTTTGATGGGAGCTCATTGGGGGAGCGAATTCTTTACAATGAATATACTTCGACTCCGTTTTGCTGCTATAGAGGAAACGCACAGAAACTTTGCATTTTCACCCAATATTGGGCGATGGATCAGAGCTGTTTCGCTTCGAAAGCGGGGAGGGTTTCGAGGGGGGATTGGAAGATCCGGAAAGCGGCGATATCCAGCGTTTGCTGGCTGGTCTCATCCCGGCCCAGATTGATCGCGATCTTGTCCACTTCCTTGCTGCTGGCATCCTCGAGAATCTCAAAGCCGTCGATCACGGCTGCGGCCGTGGCAGCGGGGTCGAGCGGTCCCGGCCCGGGCGCGATGCACAGCGAAGCAGTCTGCGAGCCATCCGCCTGCGTTTTGAAGATCAGCGCTCCATGATAAATGGAATCATTATCCAGGCGAATCTCCGACCGCTTTTCGATCGCCGACCGCTTCCCGGTTTTGTCGCTGTTTACGGAGAGCGATTTGGAGGAGGTATAGATTTTGAGGACCAGCACTCCATCTTTCGGTGCTGTCGTCACGGTGACGCCTAGGTTGGCGACCTTGGTGGTAAGCTGGAATTTCGGGGAGCCGCTGCTCGAAGACCCCCGGATGAGGAAATCGATCGCCCCGGCGATTTTGACCTGCCCGTTTTCCCGCTTGGCGAGGTTTTGGAGCGAGGCCTCCTTGTCGGGAAAGATGCCCAGGCCGACCTGCTTGACCGGCGAGGCGCCATTCAGGGTGGCTCGGAAAAACGGCTTCGACCCCAGTGAGGGTTCGGAGAGGATCTGCACCTTCGCGTCCTGGGATTCAGCATCGGGGGCTCCGCTAATCTGCGGCACGGCTCGGCCTCCCACTCCGGAGGCGATCGTGGCCTTGCTGGACGCAAATGCCGCCGGCAGCCGGGAAAGCCCCTCGGGATGGGACCGCAGGAGGGAGGACGGATCGTCCATGATCAAATCCAACTCGGCTCCCGCCAGGACCGGCCTCATCAAGACTGCGGCGGCGAAGGCGAAAACAAACGCCTGTTTTGGAAAAGACGGACACCGTGAGTGGAGGAGTGAAGCCATGGGAATGGGGAGGAGTTCCAGCATGGAAAATCAAACCGGAATACGCCATAGGAAATTCGCCCGCGGTTTCGACAAATTCGCCCGGTCAGGCGCCGGTCTGCTCTCGGTTTACCCGACCGTCCAAGAGCGTTTTCCCCGCACATGCACAGCTTCCCTGACCGTCATGCATTGACTATGAGCCACAGAGGGATCAGGAGGCTCGGCGCTCCGGCCTCCGCCAGCATCCTTCAACCCCGCCTCTCCTGAACATCATGAAGGCTATGCCATTTATCGTAGTGCTCTCACCATCGTGACCGTGTCACTGGCTATCTCGACCAGGCGTTGCAGGATCACGCCCGCAATGAGATCGGTTCCGTCTTTGGCCCCAACGATGGCGAGTCGCAGGAGCACGAGCTTCTGCGCTCGTGAAGCCAGTTGTCAGGCCGGGCCTTGGGGGGAGTTGTTATTGCATCAGGTTTTCTCAAAACCGAGATGTGGAGCATGTTGGAGACGGGGCCCCAGTATAAACGAGTCGCTCAGTTGATAAAAAAGCGGATCCTTCACGGAGACTACTCCATCAAAACCATCCCCTCTGAGCGGCAGCTTGCAAGAGAGCTGGATGTCAATTTCATGACGGTCCGCCGGGGTCTTCAATTGTTGGTGGAAGATGGCTTGATTGAAAGACGACGCGGGAGGATGCGGGTGAAGAATGACGGCGCAGGAAGTCGGCGGATCGTGCGGATCGCGTTACTGGTGCCGATCCTCGTCTCTTCCCGGGTCGATGAATTGCGAGTAGCCGCCGAGACTGCCGCGGAGAGTCGCGGTGTTTCTGTCCGGACCGTGATCTATGTCCACTGGGACGATCCCGTATTGCTGGATGCGGTTCAGGGTTTTGATGGCGCATGCTTCGGGCTTCCCTCCATCCTTCAGTTTCCGGTGAATTGCGGGCAGGTCGTCCTCGATCATCTGGCTTCGCTGGGGCGATCCCGTATTGCCTGCTTCAACACTCAACCGGAAGACACCCCCGTCCTGGAGCGGATTGACCTCTGGCGTTACTGGATGGCCGCCCATGGCCTCCGGGGAAAACTCTACAACCGGCCGGTCAAGTCTGGCCAGGTGACTTCGACAGCTGCTCTGCGCTACATGAAGGAAATCCTCGATGAAGGCCTGGATGCCGATGCGGTTTTTTGCATCACGGCCGCTGCCGCCGTGGGCGTTCTGCGCGCCCTGGCGGATTTCCGTCGCAAGGTCGGACCAGAGTTTCCCGTTGCGGCCTTTTCCGGGGAAGGAATTGCCGAGCTTTTAAACCCCACCCTGACCTGCCTGCGGTCGCCGGATATTGATCCCTATCTGAATTACTGCCTGGATTGGATGCTCGCGGGGGATGAGCCTTGGGAGGGGCCCTTGGTCATGGCGCCATCGGAGATTCCCCTTTCTGTCGGAGAGTCCACCAGCGGGTGTTAGGAATTTGCAAGCGCGATCGGCGGGAGGGCGAAAGCAACGTCGCTCTCCGTCGTTGGACCGGGCGGGAGGAGCTTTCGAACCAAGGAGGCCGATGGATGATGATTCCGCGAGACTGGTTCGATGCCTTGGTTGTTTCGCGTTTCGATCCTTGCTCAGCCGCATTTGCGGACGGCGTGGAAGGAGGAAAGGTGCATGGCCGATCCTTTCGCAAAACGCTTCAAACGTCGTCGCCCCACCTCCGCCTCTGCCGGGGAAAAGTGGGAGCAGGAAGTCGATGTTCGAATTCGGGCAGATCAATTTCCTGGCATGCTGGGTCAGGAGAATGATTTCGATATTTCCCATCCGGCGCATGATGGACATGATCCCGTCATTGAGATCGATCACGTCTCAGCGCAGGCGCAGGGCGGCGGTCATCCGAAGACTGGTTGCGAGGAGAAATCGCAAAAAACTCGCCGGTGCAAGCTTTTTGCCGCTTTTGGACGGGTTGTCTCCCTTCCATTCCGGGCCTGGAGTATCCCGAATCGGGGAGGATTGAATGCTGCTCCAGCGGATCGGCTTTCGGGAGCTGTGTGTAACTGGTTGAAAACCAATTGGCTGCCTCGCATGGATTCGAACCATGACAAAGTGATCCAGAATCACTTGTGCTACCGTTACACTACGAGGCAATACTTTATGTCCGAGCTCAAACTCACGGGGAAAGTCCTCACTGGTTTCCCGAGTTCAGGTCTCCCGCCAGTTGCGCTGGAAGGGTCAGGATATCGGCCAAGGAATTGAAATCAACGCAATTTTTACCTGTTTGCGAAAATGCCGCTGTCGGCCCTTCGTTCGCGGGTGAAACGGGGCTTCGAGCACTGCTGGCTCCGCGGAAATGGCGGCTGCGGCTGGAAATCTCCTCAGATCTTTCCCGCTCAAGGGGCCGGGGGAGCTGTCCGGACAGGGACGTCTCGCCGGATTTCAGGAACGATGTCTGCGATGTTGCAGGGAGCCGGGCTTCGATGGTAGGTCTTGTCGTCGAGGCGAGTGTGCATCATGGGGAAACTCTGGGCAGAATGTCATCTTCCGGATTTTGGAATTCCAAATGACTGTACTTAGTTTTCTAAGTTATCTTATAGATAGCTAACCGCATGATTCATCTCGCCTACTGCGCCGATAGAGTGATGTCTCCGTCTCTGCATGTCTCACTTTTTTCGGTGCTGACTCATGCACGGGATAAGGTTCGCCTGTGGCTATACCTTGAGGGTTATTCTTCCCGGGAAATCGACCGCCTCAAGTGCACTATTCTTAACGCAAGGCCGGATGCAGAGGTGGGGTTTATCCAGCTGGACCTTGGGGTTTTCAAGGCTTTCCGGCCGTTTTACGGAAGCTATCTTCCCTACGCCAGGCTGCTGCTGCCGGAGGTCATCCCCGCGGAGAGGTTCCTCTATCTGGATGCGGATACCCTTTGCACGGCGGATTGTCGTTTCCTCATGGACCTGGATTTGGGGGACAGCATCGTCGGGATGCGGTCGGAGGGGCCTGTCTCGTCTGTCCGGGATCGCGACCTGCTGATTGCCTCCGGGATGTCGGAGGATGACCTGGCGTATAATAGTGGAGTCATCGTCTTTGACGGCAGGAAATGGCGGGAGGAAAGCGTTGGGGAGCGTATCCTGGAGTTTGGACGAAAAAACTCGGCATACCTTTTCACGGCTGATCAGGTTTGCCTGAATGCGGTTTTGAAAGGGAGGATTGCTCCCTTGGCCTACAGCTGGAACGAATGTGTTCATCCGGTCGGCTCCGGTGAGCGGGGACAGGAAACCGCATTGCTGGGGCGGTCGGCGATTTATCATTTCCTCGGGAACCCCAAGCCCTGGGACATCGGCGCATTCCTGTTTTCTCCGGGCTGGCCTCTTTTTGCCAGGTACGTTTCCCGTTCCCGCACATGGGATGAGGTTGCACGGCACTATATCCGTCGAGACAGCGTCGAGCGCGCCTGGAGATTGCGCCGGAATTACTCGGCGGCTTGGAAGGGCAGTTTTTCCAAAAAGCCGTCCTGAGCCGGGCGGGGTTTCCGCCTTTATTCCGGGACCACCTTGAGGCGGTGTGTTCCCGGGCCGAATACGGTGCTGTCGGGCTGCTGGAAGCCGGGTGGAGCGACGAATGTCCCCCTGGCATTTTCCGGAACTGTCAATTCCGCTTCCAGGCTGCCGTTGGCGATCTTCCAGGAGATGCCGGTTGGCCCCTGGGGCGTCTGCAGCCGGGCATTGGCCCACGTGATCGAGCCGCCGGGCCTGGGCTGGAATACGATATGGCGGTAACCGGGGTCGCTCTCGTCGAGATCGAGCCCGGCGACATGGCGGTACATCCAGTCGCCGACGGCACCGTAGGCATAGTGGTTGAAGGAGTTCATTCCCTTGTCCTGAAACCCGCGGTCGGGCGTCCAGCCATCCCACCGCTCCCAGATCGTGGTCGCTCCGTTTTTGACGGGGAAGAGCCAGGAGGGGAACGTCTCCTGCTCCAGCAGGCGGTAGGCCACGTCGAGGTAGCCTTCTCGGGTGAGGACATCCAGGATGTAGGGCGTGCCGACAAAGCCGGTCGCGATATGGTACTCGCGCTGCTTGATGTCCCGGACGAGCTCGCGAGCCGTGGTGGCCCGGACCTCGGCGGGTACGAGATCAAAGTGGAGCGCCAGCACGTAGGCTGTCTGGGTGGCCGAGGCGATCAGCCCCTCCGGGGTGACGTAGCGATGCTGAAAGGCCTTCACCACCTCGGAATGAAGAACGCTGTATTTTTGCACATCCGCGGTCTTTCCGAGCACGCCTGCGATGCGCGCCATGAGGCTGGCATCGTAGGCCAGGAAGGCCGTGCCGATGAGGTCCTTCGGCGTGGCGCCCTCCCTTATTCCGCTGCCGTCCAGCGCGAGCCAGTCTCCATAGCCCCGGTAGACCGTCGAGTCCGGGTGAGCGCGGATCAAGCCGATGGCGGCCTGGGTGCTGATGAAGTCCAGGTACCGCTGCATCGACTCGTAGTGGTCCGCCAGGATATCCGTGTCGCCGTAGCAAAGGTAGATTGTCCACGGGCAGATGATCGTGGCGTCGGACCACGCCGGTCCGCCGTCCTCATTGCCATAGAATTTGACCGCTGGGATGACCTCGGGCACGCCTCCGCTGGGATTCTGGGCATCGCGAATGTCCTGCACCCATTTGTGGAAGAATCGACGGACGTCCATGTTGAACGCCGCCGTGCGGATGAAGACCTGCGCATCGCCTGTCCAGCCGAGCCGCTCGTCGCGTTGAGGGCAGTCCGTCGGGACTTCGAGGAAATTGCTCCTCTGGCCCCACGTGATGTTGTGCTGGAGCTGGTTGAGGAGCGGATTGGAGCAGGCAAACTCTCCGGCGGGCGGGGTGTCGGAATGAAGCACGATCCCGGTCATCTCGATCCGGGCATCGGCGGGCAGGCCCGCGACCTCCACGTAGCGGAAGCCGTGAAACGTGAATCCGGGCTCCCAGGTTTCCTCCCCGCCGCCTTTGCAGATATAAGTGTCCGTGGCCCGCGCGCCGCGCAGGTTCTCGGTGTAGAGCGAGCCGTCTGGGTTGAGGATCTCGGCATACCGGAAGGTAAGGGTCGTGTCGCGCGGTGCCGTCACCCGGATGCGGATGCGACCGCTGAAATTCTGCTGCATGTCGTATCGATGGTCGCCCAGCGGCGCTGGCTTGATCTCGGCAGTTTGCCGTACGCCGGGGTAGTCGATGGTGTCGAGAATGATGCTGCGCGCCGGGCTCGGCTCGACCGGCGTCCAGGCCGAGTCGTCGTAGTCTTCTACGCTCCAGCCGACAAGCTCCGCGCGGGCGTCGTGGCTCTCACCCATCAGGAGGTCGTTTTCCAGGATGGGGCCGGTGGTGGTTTTCCACGAGCCATCCGTGACGATCCTCGCGCTGGAACCATCCGAAAAGCCGATATCCACATCGGCCAGCAGTTCCGGCTTCGCTCCGTAGCCCTGCCGTTTTCCCCAGCCCACATGCCCGCAGTACCAGCCGTCGCCCAGGACGCCGCCGATCACGTTCTTCCCGGGCTTGAGCAGGGAGGTGATATCGTAGGATTGGAGCGGTACGCGGGTGCTGTAGTCCGTCCAGCCGGGAGCCAGCGCGAGATCTCCGACCTTCTGACCGTTGATTTGCGCCTGATACAGGCCCAGCGCCGTGATCCGGAGGGTCGCCTTGACGGTAGGACGATCCAGCCAGAACTCTTTGCGAAAATACGGAGCGGGGGCCTGCGTCTTTTCATCGCCCTGGGTGGTTGATGAAATCCACTTTGCACTGGAATCGAGGGAAGTCATGATGCGGGACAGTAGCCGTTTTTTTGTGATGCGGCCTTGAGTATGCCGCCATATTTTAGCATGATCTCGCCATGCAAAGGAGGGGCAATCTACAGCGCGAGGCGTTCTTTTCCGACCCCAGGCTGGATGTGGTGATCTGGCGGGAAAGGGATCAGAACCCGATTAAGATGCACGGGCATGAGTTTTTTGAGATCGTCATCGTGCTGGGTGGGACCGGGATGCATTTCACGCCGCAGGGATCGCGCTCGATCCTCGCTGGCGACGTGCTTGTGGTGAACCGAAAGCAGAGCCACGGTTACCGCGATACGCAGGGGCTGGACATCGCCAACATTCTCGTGGCGGATGAGGTGATGCGCGAGGCCGAAGCGGCGCTGGGCTCGATGCCGGGATATCACGCCTTGTTTACGCTGGAGTCCGTGCGGAGAAGCTCCGGTGCGGGCGATGCCTATATCCATCTCCGCACCGATGAACTCGCTTGGGTGGAAAACCTGGTGGACTCGATGGAGGCCGAGGGGCAACGCCCGGACGACGGCGGCGGCGCGATGATCCGGGTCTGGCTCCTCCTTTTGCTGGGATTTCTCGCCCGGCGCTATCAGCCCCGCGACAAGAAAAGACTGAGCCTCGATGCGCGCATCGGCGCGGTGCTCGCCCGCATCGACAAGCACCCGGAGCATCCGGTCTCGCTCGGGCAGCTGGCGCGCGAGGCCGCGATGTCGGAGCGCTCGTTTTTGCGCAGCTTCAGGGAAGCCACCGGTCTTTCTCCTGTCGACTACGTGCTGCGGGCGAGGGTGCGCAAAGCCGAGCGCTTGCTGGTGGCGGCGCAGCCCCGCCAGAGCATCACCGAGATCGCCTTCGCCTGCGGGTTCAATGACAGCAACTATTTCTCGCGGGTCTTTCGTCGTTTCGCCCTCTACTCCCCGCGAGACTTTCGCGCCACGCGCAGCCACGCGCCGCGCTAGCGGATTGCCCGGGCGGGGGGAAGCTGCGCGCCGCATCGTCGAGCACGAGGACCCAATCGATCATCTCGCCTTCGTCAGGATGGCGGAAGGCGAGTTCATCCCATCGGTCGATGAGGCCGATCTGCGTGCTCTGGCCGGTGCGCGGGTTGAACCACCAGGCGCGAAACTGGCTGCCCGCGAGGTTTTCCGTGCGCACGCGAAAGTTCCTGCCTCCTGGCGCATAGATCATGGCAAAGCTGCCTTCGCTATCCCGGGTGCCGGCGAAGCGATACAGCCCGGCCCCCGGCAGGACGGTGGCGTGGTCGTGCGGAACGATCAGTCCGTCGTCCGGGATGCGCGTCAGGAAGGGGCGGGATTCCAACAGGGCCCGGGCATACCGCATCTGGGCCGCCCCGGGTTGTCCCAGCGCCTCCTGCCAGGACATCACGGGAAAGTTGACTCCCTCCCGGCCCGGCTCCCACATCTGCCAGACCGAGTGATGCCCGTAGGTATGGCCGAAGGCGCCGCCGAACAAATCCCAGTAAAGCGCTCGCCGTGTATCGATGGCCAGCGAATGCCCTCGTCCGCGCGAGTCAAAGGAGACAGGGTGGTCTTCGTAGATCGGCTCGGCGTCGAGGACTGGTTTCACCGGCTCTCGGTCGTAATCCTGCCGCGTCTTGTCGTAGCGGCCGGTATACTCCGCGGCGTGGCCGTTCTGTCGCATGTTGAAATCCAGCCACGGCTCGCCGTGAAACGACTCGGCCGAGCCCAGTCCGCCGCCAGGGTGAAAGGTCATCAGGTGTGCGCCTCCGTCCCCGCGCCTCACTCCGCGCGCCATGGCGCGAATGATGGAGCGATGACGGTCGTTCTCCACCGCCTTGTCCCCGCCGAGCACCCAGACGATCCCGGCCTCGCGGTAGCGCCGCCCGATCCACTCGCCATAAACCTCGGCATTTTCCGGGGTGAAGGCGGCATCCTCCGGGTGCCAGTGGCAGGCCCACGTCGGCAGGAGAGCGATGCAGAGCCCGAGCCGGTTCGCTTGGTTCACCGTCCAGTCGACATGGGAAAAGTAATCCTCATTGGGCCGGGACGGATCGCGATCCAGCAAGGGCAGATGCCCTTGGGCATTGGGAATGTCGAGGCCCTGCAACTCGGCGAGCGCGACGGCCTGGATCACCGTATACCCCAGCGCCGAGCGGTTCTCCAGATAATGCAGCGTCTCGTCCTTGCCGAGCCGGTGAAATAGCTCCCACGCCGTGTCGCCCAGCCAGAAGAACGGGGTGCCGTCCGACTTCACCAGATACCGGTGATTTTCACTGATGCGATGCGGTTGGGGCGGAGGGCTGGAGTGGAGACACATGACGTCGGGGAGTGCTTCGGTGTTCGGATTTTTCCCGGACCAGGTCAAGCCCTTGCGCATCGGCATCGCCCGCAGGGAGCCACGGCATTGAGGAAGACGCGCCTTTCTGGGCGCACCCGCTCTTTTGCGCTTTATCTCCGGGGCGCAATGTGGTGATTCCCTATGGTTCGATCTTTCGGGATTTCCCACTCTCTGTCTCATCACCTTATGTCTCAATCTCTCCTGCCTCTCTTGAGTTTTGGCGCGGCCAACACCTGGACCTCGCCCGAGCTGCTCTGCGCCGCCCGGCTGCCGATGCGTGCGACTTCCTATCCGTTCCCGGATGCGGAAACGGCAAAAACCCTGAACCGGGAAAAGTCGCCATGGTTCCAGCTCCTCAACGGGCAGTGGAATTTCAAGATGGTCGACCGCCCCGAGCTGCTGAAGGAGGCCGATGTCGCGGTGGAGACGGACCGTGAGGATTGGGACAATGTCGCCGTGCCGGGCAACTGGACGCTCCAGGGCTACGGCGCGCCGCACTACACCAACGTGCAAATGCCGTTCGCTGACGAGCCGCCGTCCGTGCCGAAGGAAAACCCGACGGGCGTCTACGTCCGCGAGGTGCGCATCCCTCGCGACTGGAAGGGCCGCCGCGTGGTCATTCACTTTGGTGGAGCCGAGAGCGTGCTGTTCCTTTACGTGAATGGGAAGCCGGTGGGCTTTGGCAAGGACTGCCGCCTGCCCTCGGAGTTTGACATCACGGATTTCGTCAAAACCGGTCGCGCCAATACCGTCGCCGCCGTGGTCGTGAAGTGGTCGGACGCCACCTTCATCGAGGATCAGGACCAGTGGTGGATGGGCGGCCTGCATCGCGAGGTCTACCTCTACTCGACCGCGCCGGTGTACATCGCCGACGTCTTTGCCAAGGGCAAGCTGGACGAGGAGTACGAGGACGGCCTCCTCGACCTGACCGTGCGTGCCGGGTTCCCCGGTTCGCCCGAGGTGGGCTGGAAGGTAGCCGTGCAGCTCTTTGATCCCAAGGGCAAGGCGGTCCTGAAAAAGGGAGCCGAAAAGGAGATTCCCGCGGATCGTTCAGGGGCCATCGACCGCCTGCTGGCCAAGCTGTCGATTCCCATCCGCAAGCCGCTCCAGTGGTCGGCGGAGATTCCGAATCTCTACACGCTCGTCGTCACGCTCATCAGCCCGTCCGGGGAAAAGGTCGAGACGACCTCCTCGCGCGTCGGTTTCCGCTCCGTCGAGGTGCGCGACCGGCAGCTTCTCGTCAACGGCAAGTGCGTCCTCATTCATGGTGTGAACCGCCACGATCACCACGACACGCTGGGCAAGGCGCTCGACCGCGAAACCATGCGGCTCGACGCGCTGATGATGAAGCAGTTCAACGTCAACGCCGTCCGCTGCTCGCATTATCCGAATGATCCGTACTGGCTCGATCTCTGCGA
>JAFKMU010000057.1 GCA_017305195.1 Verrucomicrobiota bacterium
ATAGGGCACCCCCGAAGTGTCCCAATGGCGTCTCGCGAGGCGCAGGAGAGACCACCGATAGGAACTTCCAGAAGGCATCTTCAGGTAATCCAAACTCCGTTCCCCGATGAAAAAGGCGACCTGTACACGTTCTTTCCCAATGGGATCAAGGCAGTTTTCCATGGCTTTCTTTGCATCGGACATGATTTCCACGGCCTCCCTGCCGGAGAACGCCCCGACGTGGAGCTCGTAGAAGGATGTCCCCTGCCTTCTCGCGATCATATTACCTGTATCCCTCTTAACCATCGCAGACAAGGCCTCCGGGGTTGGAGCCCTCCCAAAAGCGAAATCCATCGCCTCGAAGCGAATGGGGGTATGATATGAGGGCCAGTCTTGCTCATGAATGAACAACTTTCCAGCCAAACGCACGGCATCGGGTGCCGTTTGCGTGCCCGATGGATAGCCCGGAAGACGGATTGAGTAATCCGCCGGGGCAAACAACAGATCAACCGACGGAACATTAAGCATCCGGCCCAACCCGCTACCGGACGTCGACCCATTCATTGCGCTCGCAAAATAGGTTGCCACGAGCTTTTTTCCGCCGGTTCGCTCTTTGACACTATCCGCCAAACTTGAGATGAATTCGATAGGACCTTCGATGTAAAACCGATTGAAATCTGCCACATCCTGGTCTTTCTCAGGATCCAGCCAAAGTTCCGGTCCCCGGCGCCTTTGAGGCTGGGGTATCGTCGCCGATTCGAATGTAATCTCCGGTTGTTTCCATGCCTGTTGTAACAACGTCACGTCGTCCCGATAGCGCGAACGAAGCCAATTTCTAAAAGCGCGGACAGCTGCTGGCGAATAATCATCCATATCCCCCTTGAACGCCTCCCAATGTGCCCAGTTCACGAACTGATAGTCATTAAAACCGATGACTCCATAGCCGATAACTGCCTTCCCGAGCGGATCGTTTTCCAGGTGATCCACCACGGCCTGAAGGTAAGCCTTGGCATCCTGCCGCACCCGCTCCGAGTAGAGGGATGGCAAAAACCTTCCACCACCCGGCTTGTCTCCCCAAATCGAAAAATGTTCTACGCCAATGGCCCGTTGCCCCTTCTGATTCATGCACACCTCATCGGGATTCTCGCTTCCCCATGCGGGGTACGGATCGACGTTTATCATCAGGATAATCTTTGCCTGAGGATCCGCCCGGAGAATGCGCATGATCTGGGCATCCACATTCTCCATTCGGTAGGTATCTTTCCCCATCCAAACGGCATCCCCTCCACCGGTTACTGCTGATGGCAGTACGCGACACTGCAAGTGAATGCCAGCGCGCGCCGCCATCGAGGGAGAGCTGGTATCCGGATGCAGGCTTCCCATGGTATCGTAGATGCACGGTGCCACCTGATTTTGGTCAACGAGCATGGCGACATGATGCTTCTCCGCCTTGAGCCCGGCGGAAGAAGCCTTCCGCTCGCGTATCGTGTTCACCGCCGTCTCTTCCGAAACTAGATCCTCGGAGTCCACTGGGCGGACCACAGCAGGCCAGCTCTGGGGGCTGCCACATTCGACCGACTTCACTCGGAGCGTTCCCCCACTCTCGATTTCCAGGATAAAGCGTCCCCTGCCACTTGCCTGTTGCATGTAAAACGGAAGCTCCACCTTTACGTCGGGCCGACCAGCCTTGAAGACATACCAGTCACTGGCGAAATCCGGGCTTTCCGGTTCCATGCTGCGGCGAGAATATTGTCTCACCTTCACTCTCAAGCGACCCGCTGAAGCACCGCTCTCCACCTCGGCACGAAGCGTATAAAAGCGATTCCCCGAAAGAGGGACGAAATCGCTTTCAAGAGCACCCATTGCCGGAGTGGGGATCGCCATGCCCTCGTTTGTTTCCGCGAATTTTGTGGAGGAATCAGCACCTGCGGCGGTCCACGTCCAAGTCGCCTCTACCGGCGAAAATCGCTCCGGCCTCTCAGATTCCGAATCGTCCTCCGCCAGCAACGGTGCATCTCCGATAAAGGGACCGAACTGGATGTGTTTTACTGACGCCGTCACACGCGAAGGCGACAGCGTGGTGAGCCTGAATCCGTCTTTTGTGCCCCGGGCCGAGGGAAGCCCAGAGTAAGGAAAAGGATCCTTCATGGCGGGCTTGCCATCAACCAGAACCTGAACCTTCATCACGGCATCGCCCGGATCGCGATACTTGACAACGCGATATTCATGAACCGTGCTATCCGCAAACTTTTTGAGGGAAACCGGCACGCGCAGCCCCGCCTGATTGTCCACAAGCCCGATCAGCCACTCATTTTCCGAGGGGCGGAAAAACCCCAGAAGAATCCCTCTTCCATTTCCTCCTTCGTCTGCAAACCCAACCATAAGAGCGGGATGGGCGAGTGTCACGGGCACATCCTGAAAAGCCACCGTGAGCGAAAAATATGTGGGTTGCTCTTCCGGGTTTCCTTCCCAAACTGGAGCCGTTTTTATGCCACCGGCACTCCCCCCGCTGGAGCCTACTGGGTCTTTGACACGCAAAGAGCCGTCGCTCTCCACCTTGATCTCCAAACCGGCGGGAACATTCACCTGCCATCCCGCTAACGGATTGCTTCCCGGTGATGGAAATACCCCTTCAGAAACCGCGGCCCCTGCAAGCGAAACCGCCATTCCGAACAGGACATACATCAGGACAAGACGGATCATAATTGAGACTAGGTTCTGAGGAACGCCGATCTACTTGGAGCTTGAAACCTCCTCGATCTCACTCTCGCTTAGGGCCGATGCAAACACCCTCACATCACTAACCATAAAAGGGAATACCTCTGTATTTGATGTGTTACGCCCCATCCGCAGTTCCGGGTCCGCAAAGCTTTCAACCGGCGACAACTGGTCCGCGTTCACCTCTTCGCCGCATGTAGAGGTGATCCCGTTGACATAGAACGTGGCTTTACTGCCGTCGTAACTGGCAGCGATAAAAGTCCATTCACCGAGTGGCAGGATCATCTTCCGCGAAGCGTAAAGCGTCCGAGGTGCCTCATCCTTTCCCATAAAGGCGAGGATGGGTCGCAGGCCGTTCATTTCCTCTCCTTTGTTCAGATCTCGCATCTCAAAGGAGAAAAGTTTGTTTTGCGCATACCATATGCTCAATACGGTTGAGGAACTCAGATCGATATCCGACTCTCCGGTCAGTTTTACCCAGGCGGTGATGGTAAAAGGCCGTGAAAAGATCGCCGCAATATCGTTCGACACAATGGCACTAGCAAAATCTTCCTTGTCAAAGAGCAAACTGTGGTTGCCTTTTGCACCATCATAAGGGATCTCATTGCTCCAAGTCGGTCGCGTCACTGTATTGGGATCCAGATTCCCGAGAGTCAGTCGCACGTTTCCCTGGGAATCCGAGGTTTCCGTTCCGCCTCCCTCAGGGAATTGAAAACGAAGCTGTGGCTCGGCAGCTACTGCTACACAATGGGTCAGCAAGAAAGACAGGAGGGCAAGCCGGATCGTGCGCGGACAGCACCGACTTGGTACGTTGAAGATCGATTTTGTTCCAGAAGTGCCTTCTTCAATACGTGATTTCATAGGTCGAGGGGATGGTCTTGATTAAGATGAATGTATGCCTGCACACAGCGAAATCGCACCTGCTTGCAGAATTGAGACATGCCAGCGTGAAGTCCCGAAAACGAGGTTACATTACGTTCTGTGATTATCAATGAGTTGCGCCTGATTGTTGTTCGTTTTTATTTCCGGGACGTCACACTAGGCGTATGCAGTGCGTTCTCCGGCCTTATGCCGGACTCCCGGTCAAGCCGAATAGCATGTCTTTCTGCGCTGCCGCAAGAAAAGCAATGTCATGCCGCTCACGGCGAGAAGCGCCCAAGTGGATGGCTCAGGGACTACCGTAAGAACGCCTGTGGTTTCCGAGAACCTATATGTTGTTCCAGCATTGATTTTTGTCCAGGTATTGTCGAGGTTGTCGGTGAATCCGAGGACCGAGAAGGTAGAGCCGAACGTCTCGGAAAGGGTTCCGACATCAACAATATTCCAACTATCCCCCAAATTTATTCCGGCACCGCTCAGGTCGAATACAAAATCCCCATCAAGCGTAAGATTTGCCACACCGGTGATCTTATTATTCACCCCACTTGCACCGATAACGAATTTGGTTTGTGAGTCGTCAGCAAGAACCAATGTTCCGGTCGTTACCGTGGTGTTTCCAGTATAGGTATTGCTTCCAGTAAGCGTCAAAGTGCCAGTCAGACCTTTTGTGACAGAACCTGCTCCGCTGATAATATTCCCATAGGTTGCGTTTCCGCCCGAGGAATAATCGAGCACGCCGCCGCTGTTTACAGTGATATCTCCGGCTCCTGCCATCGATACGCTGGCATAGCTCAAAGTTCCGTCATTAATGGTCACGGAGTAGGTGTTGGCGTTTGCCGCCGTCATTTTTGCGTAGCCATTTCCATTCTTTACAACCGCTCCGCTTCCGGTGAGAGCGCCAACATTGATTCCCGTATTGGTGTTGTTTCCAAATGCAACATTGAGATTCATCGCCTGCCCATTCAAATTAGTTGTCCCAGAAAGCGTTAGCTGATGCGCGGTTGTGGACATATTACTCACGTCAAGATCACTTCCCAACGTGACATTCGCTGAAATTGTTGCGCCCCTGCCTCCTGCCGTCTGAGTCAGTTTTGCATTGCCCGATCCTCCAGTGTTGTTAAATGTGAGCGAACCGCCATTCGGGGCAATCGTATAGGTGGCACCGAGAGTATTGTTGGTATCTCCAATCAAAAGTTGTCCCACGGTGATGGCCTGATTGAGATTGACCGTCGTCGGTGAGGTGATGTCAAGCTGGCCCAGATCAGCAATGTCCGCGTTGGCATTGGGAAAACCGGCTGTCGTCCAATTTCCATCGACATTCCATCCAAATGTTCCATCGGGCTGGTTCCAGGTGAAGGTGGCACCGAAAGCCGTTGAATGCAGGGTGCAGATTAGAAGGGCTGCAACGCACGCACCGACGAAATGAGTGTTGAGCGCACTTTTTGAAACGAAAGGGATTTGAATATTCATTTGAAACAAAAGTAGTTGGCAACTTTCTATGATCAAATCCCACCGGTTGCAGCAATCGGACAACTGTTGTGAAAAAATGACATTGTTGCTTTTGTGCAATTTCGCTGCTACCTTTTACGGCGTCATGAAATGTGCCCTCCTCGGCGAGCAAAGCCGCATCACAAGATGCGGACGCAAAAGGCATGTTCTGAAAACTACTCATGTTGATAATCAAGAGCTTACAACGTAATTACCTCCCATTTTTTACCTTTTTGCGCCCGCACCTTACAACCGATCTACGATAGAAAACAGACATTTATCTCATGCAGGACTGGGTAAAAATTCTTCGTGTTCGAAAGAACGCGATCAGGCTGAATGCGAATCTAGCAAGTTCAATCGCCCATTGCGCGCCCCTTGATGCTGTCGGATGGAATTTTCGGTGCGTGCAATGCCATGTCGCCACGGGCACCTATCCCTCCGGATTCGGTTACGGATGGCATTCACACGACGAATATCAACTCGAAATCGCGGTTGCCGGAGCCTTCGAGTTCATTACGGCGAAATCGGAACGGATCGTCGTCCGGCCCGGACGCGCACTCGTCATCCCTTGGAAAATGGCCCATCGCTGGAAGTGCATCAAACCGGGTGTGATGGTGGGTATTTCTCTGGAACTACTTCCCACTCCCGAGTCCATTCATCGCGATGGCTGGCTGATTGAAGACATCCGACAGGTGGCCAGCACCTCGATCAAGCTCAAGGTGGATGATCTGATCAAAGCGGGATTGGATATCAGGCATCCATCGTTTCACTCGAAGATCGTTGCCTGCCGGTTGTTTCTCTTGTTGGTGGAAATTTTGGAGGCGCTTCTTCCCGCGAAACGGACCGGAATGGACATGACGACGAAGATCGCCGCAACGGTGCGAGGCAGAGAAGTGGCGGGATGGGTTGTCCGCCATATCGATGAACATTTGGGAGCTGACATCAGCCTCATCCAAATAGCGCGAGAAGTGGGAATGAGTACCCGGCATCTGCATCGACTCTTCCTCAAGCACGTCGGCAAAAGCCTGCACGATTACTTGCTGGATCGCCGACTGGAGCACTCCCGCAAACTACTCACTGAAAATGGCGGCAAAATGCAGATAAAAGAGATCGCCTTCACCTGCGGGTTCAATTCTCTCGCCTATTTCAGCAATTCCTTTCGCAAGGTCTATGGAGTGGCCCCCAGCGCCATGCTTCTGGAGGAAGTTTCGCTCAAATCCGGCTTCACGGTAAAATCGCACGAAAGCCCGGAGGAAGCACCCGGCCCCTCTCCTGCCGCCAGAAAGAGGGCCTCCACCTCGGCGGAAAGAAGGGATCTGGGATAGATACGGAGACAACGCAGACTTTCCAGGCCGGGATTGGTGAAAGACAGCGGAAGAGGTCCCGGCAACCCGCGGAACAGCGTGGAGAAGCGGCCCCATCCAAATTGACGGCGGTCTCCGCCATCGCAAAACTTGCCATCCACAAGAAACGAGAGGATTTTAGGGCCGCCATCCACGCAAGCGACAACATGATGCCGCAAGCCATCGCTCAAGAGCCCGATATCCGAACTCCAGCAAAATTCACTCCGCCCATCGGAGGCCGTCAATTTCAGGCTGCCCTCATCCAGCCATTCCAATCGCAACCCTCCGTAGGAAGGATGCCAGGCCTCCGCGAGGACCGTGGAGTCCTTAAACGGGGCGCAATCAATCTCCAATTCCACGGTAAAGCCTGCCCGTTGGTCGGTTGTTCCGTAGGGACTTTCCGGTGAGCGGGCCAGAAATGCGGGAAGCGGAGGCAAGCGAGGCGGAGCGGAATCCGCCCTCCAATCGAGCACCGCTTCCCGCCACGTTTCCCCCGCGTCGAATCCCCCCGAGCCGGATCGCAATGCACGAGCCAGCCGAGGACCGAGCTCATGGACCCGTGCGACGGCCTTCTGTGTTTCGGTAAGGTAAATGGTTTCCGCCTCTTCCTTCAGATCGGGGTAGCTCATGCGGATGCACGGATCGTCGTCGTAAAGCACAATTTCCGGGTTGTCCCAGACAACCTCTAGGCCTTCGGCCGTTTGGATTTCCCTCCCTCGACACATCCAAACCGGGTTCCGGTCATCGTAGCCGCGATCCAGCCGGTCGGGATGGCCGCCAAGGATAACCCCGCCATGATTGTGGAACCAGAGCACATAGTCGCCGTGATGCAATCTCCATGCGAAACAGGCGGCGCGGGGATGCTTGAGGTGGCGTCCGTCAGCGTATCGGAGATAACCAGGTTGCTGCCAGGTGCGCCCTTTATCGCGGCTGTAACAGCCTACAGGGTGCCCGTCTATGGAGCGATAAACGACGAAGAAAGAACCATCGCTCAACTCGATGAGCGATTGTTCCTCTGCGACAGAACCGCCTCCCGGCGGAGTCCGCAGACCAACTTCCCCATCTGGCAAAGTCTCCCAAGTGGCTTTTGCGGGATTATCCAGCAAAAGCAAGTCGTCCGAGCGAACGAAAGCACCTTCGGATTGCGTAAACCATCCGGCCCCGAGCCCACCCACCTTGTGCAAAGTCAGATAAACTGATCCGCCGGAAACCAAGGGACGTCCGACATTCCAAAATAGGCGAATCTTGCCGCCGGTCGTATTGTTGCGATCAATTTCAAACTCTCGAACAGGAATCGTGACTCTCTGAGAAGACCATGTCCGCCCATGGTCATCACTCCAGCGATACACATAGTAGCCGTGCGAATCCATCCGGTTGGTCGTTCCATTTTCATAGGGCGGATTGTCCGCCGGAAGCTCCCGGATGTCATCGGCATTATAGGTATAAAAAACAAATATCCTGCCGGAGGGGGCGACAAGTGACACTGCCCAGGAAGCTTCGGGACCATCCGATGGTTCAATGGCAATTGGCACAGACCAATGCTTGCCGCAATCTTCGCTTCGTAGGGCGACGATGTGCTGACCACGGCAACCTTCGTGACCCGCTCCTGTCGTGACCACGCAAAGCCAAGCGCCATCAGCAGTGGGGACAATATAGGGTTGGTCGGCATAATAGTGCGTGGGGATCACATCGCCGAGATTTACGAGTCGGGAATCTTGCGCGGATGGCCGGTATTCAAACAAGCCAAGCGTCTTTTCCATGGCCGCATTCGAGTAATTAGCCAGACTGTGTCCGTTTGTCGCGGATCTGGCTTTGCCGGGAGCTTTTAGCTTGCTGTGGGTGGATCGCTCTCTGGCCGCATCATCTAAAACGTTTTCCATGCGTCGAATCTGCAACGGGAGACAGCAACACGCACGGCTCCACGTTTACACAATGCGGACAAGGAATGCAATTTTCAGACATTGTGTCAGGAACGCACAAGCGTTGTCTCTAATGAGAAAATTCATTCCCTTCTCACTCGCATAAGATGCGTTGAAGCTTTGGCATCGCAATATGAAACCATGCCAGCTTTCCAGATCTGTCATTAGTCAGAGCATTCTGATAGCCTGCGAAGTCTTTGCGCGCTTCGGAATTGCATTGCCTTCGTTCGCCAACTGGAGTGTCACCGATTGGGAAAAAGCCGGTCAAGAATCCGTCCCGACATACCCGGATACGGACCAGTTCACATGGTTTCCATGATTTTATGAAAATAACCAACTGCACGACCTTCCTTGTCGAGGGCATCAAATACAACTGGACTCTGCTCAAAATCGAGACCGACGCGGGAATTCACGGTTGGGGCGAGGCGACAAACTGGCCCGGGTCCCCGCTCGTCGAAGCGGCCTGTCGGCATGTGGGGGAATTCATTGTTGGACAGGACGCCCGGAGGATCGACTACCTCTGGACGAAAGTTTATCGGGACATGAACTGGCTGGGCCAAGCCGGCCCGTTGCTTTCGGCCATCAGCGCCATGGACATCGCGCTTTGGGACATCAAGGGCAAGGCGACAGGGCAGCCGGTTTACCAACTGCTCGGAGGCTCCTACCGCTCAAAAATCCAGCTTTACGCCAATTACTGGTTCATCAGTGGGGATCATACCCCGGAAGCTTACGCCCGGCAGGCGCAGGAGACGGTGGCGCAAGGATTCACGGCCTTGAAATTCGATCCCTTTGCCCATGTCAACTATTGGTATGGCGAGGATCTTAGCGACAACAACGGACTGACCGAAAAGCAAAAGCGTCTGGCATTGGACGTGGTGGACGCGGTGGCCAAGGCCGCGGGTCCCGAGGTGCAGATCGCCATCGAGACGCATGCCTTTCTCAACGGGCCGACGGCGGTGGAGATGGCCGGGAGGCTTGCCAAACTCGGCTTCAACTGCATGTGGTATGAGGAACCGGCCCTCCCGGAATTTCCCGATTCCATCGCGGATATCCGCCGCAAAATATCCCTGCCGGTCTGTGTGGGCGAGCGGCTTCACAGCCGTTTCATGCTAAAAACCATTTTGGAAAAGCAGGCAGCGGATATTGTGATGCCGGACATCACCCGTTGCGGGGGAATCAGCGAGATGCGCAAGATGGCGAATCTGGCGGAAACCTTCAATGTGCCGATTGCCCCGCACAATCCGAACGGCCCGATTTCCACGATTGCCTCGGCGCATACCATGGCAACAGTCCCGAACTTTTACCGCCAGGAGTTTATGCTCAAGGATGTGCCCTGGCGGGATGAATGCCTGTCTCATCCGCTGCCCGTCGAGAACGGCTTCTTTGTTCTCCCCGACCGTCCCGGCCTTGGCTTCGACATTGACGAATCGGTGCTTGAAATGCATCCCGGCCTGCGTGTTCCGCCAAGTAACCGGGCATTTTATATCTGATGAAAGCTCTTTGGAAAAACGATGCGGGCTTGTTCGAAATCGCTCGTCGGGAACTCTACACTGCGGTTGTCGGGGACATCATGGATACGCTGGGTTTCCGCCGTCAGTTTCTGCCGCCGCAGGTTCAACCCCTGAAGGACGACATGGTTGTGATTGGCAGGGCCATGCCGGTGCTTGAGATGGACGACGAGGGGGGGGAAGGCCCCGGCCGCAGGAGTGATGTGCTCAATCGCCCGTTTGGTCTGATGCTTTCCGCCTTGGACGACATCCAACCTGGCGAGGTCTATGTCTGTAGTGGTGCTTCCCCGAGTTACGCGCTTTGGGGCGAATTGATGAGCGTTGCCGCCACGAATCGGGGCGCGACCGGAGCGGTGGTCAACGGCTATTCCCGTGACACGCGCGGAATTCTCGCCCAGAACTTCCCCTGCTTTTCCCACGGGCGTTATTCGCAGGACCAGCGCCCGCGCGGCAAAGTTGTGGATTTCCGCTGCACGATCCACTTTGGCGAAGCGGTGGTGCGCCCGGGCGATATCGTCTTCGGGGACATCGACGGCGTTTGCATCGTGCCACGAGAAATCGAGACCGATGTTTTCATTCAAGCGCTCGAAAAGGCCCGGGGTGAACGACAAGTCTTCGAGGCCATCAAAGGCGGCATGCTGGCACAGGAATCATGGGACAAGTTTGGAATCATGTAGCCACTCCCGTTCGCATGAGCCGCCACGCAACCGAATCAACAACTCCGACCATCAAGAAAACCATTCGTGAATACGACTTTCAGCCGCTCTCTCGTCAATCAAGCGATCCTTACCGCCCTCAGCGTGACCGAGCATTTCGACTTTCATCTTCCAGACTACGCCCGCTGGTCGCCGGGCGACTGGGAGTCGGCGGATACCACATTTGACGAGATCCGCGATTGCATGCTGGGCTGGGATGTTACTGATTTTGGGAGCGGCGACTTCCGTAAAATCGGACGGGTGCTTTTCACATTGCGCAACGGCAAAACAAGAGATGCGCGGTATTCCAAACCTTATGCGGAGAAGCTTCTGATTGATCCGGAGGGGCAGCGTGCACCTGCTCATTACCACCGATCGAAGCAGGAGGACATCATTTGTCGATGCGGGGGGAACCTCTTGGTGCAACTGACAGCAAGGGACGAAAATGGAGAACCAACAGAAAATACCTTTCCCATCCAAAAGGACGGCAGGACTCTGATGTTGGGTGCCGGAGAAATTGTGAAACTGCGTCCTGGGGAAAGTCTGGCGATCCCACCCGGCACAATCCATCAATTCTGGGGAGAAGAGGGAACCGGTGAGAAATTTCACGGCATCGGATTCACGCTCAGCAGCGAAATCAGCAGTCTTTGTGATGACTGGAACGATAATGTATTTTTTGACTCCTGGGCGGTGCGCTTTCCCCGGATCGCCGAGGACGTGAAACCGGAGCATTTGCTCTGCCACGAATATCCTGTTGCCATGGATAAATGGAAAGCCGGGACCGGGCTGGTGGGGGAGGTGGGACGATGAAGATCACCAAACTCGAAACTTTCCATATCCGCCCGAGATGGCTATTTCTCAAGGTCCATACGGACACGGACATCGTCGGGTGGGGGGAGCCCCTTCTCGAAGGACGCGCCCTCACCGTGGAGGCGGCAGTGCATGAGATCGGTCGCACGCTTGTGGGCCAGGATCCGACACACATCGAGCGCATCTGGCAGCGGTATTACCGGGGCACATTTTACAGGGGGGGACCAGTATTGATGTCGGCGCTTTCCGGAATTGAACAGGCACTCTGGGATATTCTCGGAAAATCGCTCGGGGTTCCCATTCACCGGCTTCTCGGCGGTCGCGTCCGTGACAAGATTCGACTCTATGGATGGCTCAACATTTCCGAGACCGGCGACTACGTTTCCCAAGTGGCTAGGGAAGTCGAGGCAAAGGAATTTACTGCCTATAAGTTTGTTCCTGTACCCGCCAGTGAATCTCTCGAAAGCCCGTGCTTTCTGGACAAGGTTGTTTCCACCGTGGCGGGACTCCGAAGGACCCTGGGTGACGACATCGACATGGCATTGGACTTCCACGGGCGTTGCAACCCGGCTGTGGCCAGACAGCTCTGTCGGGAACTTGAGCCATACCGTCCATTTTTTATTGAGGAACCTGCTCTTCCAACGAACCCGAAGGCTCTCGTAACGATCAAAGAGAGCACAACGATTCCCATCGCAGCCGGGGAACGACTTTATTCGCGTTGGGACTTCAACGATCTGCTCAACTTACAAGCCGTTTCGATCATCCAACCGGATCTGTCACATGTGGGAGGAATTTTCGAGGCCCGGAAGATAGCAGCTATGGCCGAAATCCACGATGTGCCGATCGCCCCTCACTGTCCGCTCGGTCCAATAGCGCTCGCTGCCTGCCTGCAGTTGGACGCTTGCACTCCGAATTTCCTCTGTCAGGAGCATCTCACCCTTGGCGAGGGATATCTCAAAGAACCGTTTCAGACAGAGAGGGGCTACGTCTTTATTTCGGATCAACCTGGACTCGGCATCGAATTGGACGAGTCCAAACTGGAAGGATACATCTTCGATGGAACTTGGGAAACTCCTCAATTCACCCACGCGGACGGGTCTTTCGCCGAATGGTAATCAATAGCTTTTTATGATGCTCGACACCCTGCAAAACTCCGGACAATACGAAACATTCCACCCGCTATTTGCTGGAGCTTTCGAGCATTTGAGGGAACTGGCCTCGCGTGAGGAACTGTCCGATGGACGGGTGGACGTTGATGGCGACCGGATCTATGCCGTGGTGGTGCGGGGTTCGGGAAAACAGCCGGAGAATATTTCAACGGAGACCCACCGCCGTTACATCGATATCCAATACACAGCCGAAGGGGTGGATCGGATCGGGTGGTTGGCGGCGGCTGATTGCCGCCTTTCCAAGGGCTACAACTCCAACAAAGATCTGGAACTCTATTCGGATTCTCCCACCACCTGGCTGGATGTCGGCCCGGGGCAGTTCGCGATATTTTTTCCTTCCGATGCCCATGCTCCCATGACGAATGCCGGCCAACCGGTCCTCAAAATCGTCATGAAAGTGGCTGTCTGAACGAAAATGAGCACTCCCAGCCCCTTCCCACACACAAACCCAAATCTATGATTTCCAACGTGTCAATGAACCCTCCGGTTCTTTTTTCCGAATCGCTGCTCCAACGCATCCGCAAAGCACGGATTATTGCAGTGGTAGTGATAGACGAGGTGGCGGACGCCCAACCTTTGAGTGAGACGTTGATGGAGGCCGGGATTACCGCCATCGAGTTGACTTTGCGGACGCCAAACGCACTCGATTCACTTTGCGCGATACGCAGACACTGTCCTGATATGCTGGCGGGGGTGGGGACTGTCCTCTTCCCTGAGCAAGCCCGCTTGGCGGTCGCTGGGGAGGCGGCATTTGCTGTCGCTCCCGGATTGAATCCCGATGTGGTCCGAGCGGCACAGATGGCCAGGTTGCCTTTCGCACCCGGAATCATGACGCCATCAGACATCGAGTGCGCCGTTCAACTTGGCTGCCGTTTGTTGAAATTGTTTCCTGCTGAAGCTTCTGGCGGGGTGGGTTTTCTAAATTCGATTGCCGCGCCCTACACCCACCTTGATTTGCAATTCATCCCCTTGGGAGGGCTGAATGAATCGAATTTCACCAGTTACCTCGCTCTAGAAAATGTTCCCGCAATAGGCGGTTCATGGATTGCCCCGCGCGATTTGATCCGAAAGAACGACTGGCCGACCATTCGCGAAAATGCACGCCGTGCCGTCGCAAAACTCTCCTGAACACAAGGATCTCACTTTATGAAAACCATCGTCACATTCGGCGAAATCATGGGGCGTCTCTCCCCCGAAGGCTACACACGCTTCTTCCAGAGCATGCCAGGACAGTTGGATCTGACTTTTGCGGGTGCCGAGGCCAATGTCGCTGCCTCGCTCGCGCTGCTTGGTTCTATGGTATCATTTGTCACCGCCCTTCCCTCGAACGTCCTCGGTGATACATGCGTTCATACGCTCCGCGGCATCGGTGTGGACACGTCCCATATCCTCCGGACAGAGCAGGGGCGTCTGGGTCTATACTTCGTTGAGAAAGGAGCCAACCAACGCCCCAGCAACGTGGTGTATGATCGCGCCCACAGCTCCATCGCCGTGACGCCTGCGGACGGGTTCGACTGGCAGGGTATTTTTTCCGACGCCTGCTGGCTGCATGTTTCCGGCATTACCCCGGCGCTGTCCAAGACTGCCTTTGAATCAACATTGACCGCCGTGCGCTGCGCCAAGTCTGCGGGAGCAAAGGTTTCGTGCGATCTCAACTTTCGGAAAAAGCTCTGGCAATGGGAGGAGGGCACCTCCACCACCTCACTGGCACGCCGCTGCATGGCGGAGATTCTTCCCCACGTCGATGTGGCCATTGCCAATGAGGAGGACGCATCGGATGTGCTCGGCATCCAAGCCGAGGGAAATGACATTGAAGGCGGCCACCTTGCCATTGACCGCTACCCGCTCGTTGCGAAGGATATCGTCAATCGGTTCCCGAACATCTCGAAAGTGGCAATCACTCTTCGGGAAAGCCTTTCCGCCTCCCACAACAACTGGGGAGCGATGCTCTATGACACAACGGATGGCAATGCGCATTTCGCTCCTGTGTCCGACGGAAAATATACACCCTATGAAATCCGCAATATTGTGGACCGCGTTGGGGGCGGAGACAGCTTTGCCGCAGGGTTGATTTTTGCTCTCAATACTTCCGAACTCGCGGTCCCAGCGACTTCAATCCGTTTTGCCGTGGCGGCATCCTGCCTGGCCCATTCCATCGAAGGAGATTTCAACCTTAGCAGTCGCGCCGAGGTAGAGGCACTCATGAGCGGCAACGCCTCAGGACGGGTCGTCAGATAGTCGATCCTAGCGACATTCATTGCCCCTTGATAATTTGAAAACACAAACAAAACCGAAAGTCCTCATCACCAACACCGTACCTCCATCCGTCCTCGAACCTCTCGCGGGGCTTGCGGATGTGATCATGGGGCCAAACACCGGCGATTTGATGACGCGCGAAGAAGTGCTGCGACTGGCTCCCGAGATCACCGCCATCATCAACCAAGCCGAGTTGAGGGTGGATGCTGGTTTGCTGGACGTAGCGAAAGAATTGAAAATCGTGGTCAACGTCGCCTTGGGCACGGACAACCTTGATCTACCCCTGATGACCTCCCGTGGCGTGTGGGCCGCCAACGCGCCGGGCACCTTCGTCGAATCCACGGCTGATTGTACCTTCGCGTTGCTGTTGGCCGTAACCCGGCGGCTCGTCGAGGCCGATGCCTACGTGCGTTCTGGAGCGTGGAAAAGCTTCCAGCCGGGCATTTGGGATGGGATGGAACTTCACGGAAAGACTCTCGGCATCGTCGGATTTGGGAAGATCGGACGGGCTGTTGCCCGGCGTGCCGAAGGCTTCGGGCTCCGCGTATTGTTCTTCGATCCTTCCGCAAAAGATGACCCCCGATTCCGTGAACTGGACGAGCTGTTGCCTGCATCCAATATCGTCTCGCTCCACATTCCACTTCTGCCGGAAACCCATCACATTATGAATTCCCTCCGTTTTGCCCGCATGAAAGCCGGAGGCATTTTCATCAACATGGCGCGCGGGAAAACGATGGATGAAGCGGCTCTTGTGTCCGCCTTGCAAAGCGGACATCTCGCCGGAGCAGGGCTCGACGTTTTCGAAGACGAACCCGTCGTGCATCCGGCGCTTCCAACCATGAAAAATGTCGTCCTGACTCCGCATATCGGAGGCGGCACCCGGGAATCCCGCGAGGCCACCCGTCGTCTGGCCTGCGAAAACGTCGCGGCGGTGTTGCAAGGCCGCGAGCCGGTAAGCCCGGTCAACCGCCTTCCCTGAACCGCTGTCCATCGATATGACAAAAAAAGAACGCTTTCACGCAACTCTCGAACGAAGGCCAGTAGACCGTCCCGCCTCGTGGCTGGGCATCCCAGCGGCTTCAGCCATCCCGGCACTTCTTGCGGAATATTCTGTCTCAGACATGGCGGGAATGAAGGCGGCGATTGGTGACGACATATGGCCGGTTGACCTTCCGTATCGCTCGCCGTTCTCCAATGCGATTTACATGGCGTTCGATTTTGCCAAGCAGGGTCATCTTGTGAACGAGGAGCGGACGTTGAACTCGCCCGGCTACTTCGAGGACATTCAAGATCCCGCCGCCGTTGAGGAATTTCCATGGCCCGATCCCGCCGCCCACATCGATCAGACGGAATGTCGGGCGGTGGTCCGGGAGATTCCGCCCGAATATGCGGTGCTTGGCGTTGTCTGGTCGGCGCATTTTCAGGATGCGTGCGCGGCCTTTGGAATGGAAACGGCATTGATGAACATGATTGCCGAGCCGGAGATCTTTCGCGCCGTGATCAACCGGATTACGCAATTCTACCTCAAGGCGAATGGCATCTTCTACAAAGCGGCGGGAAATTCGCTCGATGCCGTGCTCATCGGCAACGATTTTGGCAGCCAATCCTCGCTGATGCTCTCTCGGGAGCTTATCAAGGAATTTGTGCTGCCCGGCACAAAGGCGCTCGTTGACCAGGCAAAGTCCCATGGGTTGAAAGTCATCCACCATTCGTGTGGGGCCATCCGGGAGATCATCCCCGACCTGATTGAAATCGGAGTGGACGCGATTCATCCGATTCAGGCTCTGGCCACCGGCATGGATGCCAATGGATTGGCGCGGGATTTCGGTGGCGCGGTGTCATTTTGTGGCGGTGTGGACGCCCAGAACCTGCTTGTGAACGGAACTCCCGACGAGGTGAAAACCTGTGTGCATAAACTTCGCCGGCTTTTTCCAACAGGCTTGGTCATCTCACCGAGCCACGAGGCCATCCTATCCGACATTCCGCCTAAAAACATCCGCGCCCTCTTCGAGGCGACAAACGAAACAGAACCCGGATGATCCCCGCCAGTTCTCTCTCCCCATCGATCCCAACAACCATGAAACGCTACGGATCCGTTATCGGGCTTCGCCCGGAAAAACTCGATGAATACAAGCGGCTGCATGCGGCTGCATGGCCGGAGATTCTTGCGATAATCAAGGAATGCCACATCCGTAACTATTCGATCTACCTCCGCAAGCTGCCGGATGGGACTCACTACCTTTTCAGCTATTTTGAATATATCGGAGAGGACATGGCCGCTGACTCGGCCCGCATGGCGGCCGATCCGAAAACCCAGGAGTGGTGGGCGCTATGCAAACCATGCCAGGAGCCGCTTTCCAACCGTGCCGATGGCGAATGGGGGGCCGCCATGGAGGAAGTTTTCCACGCCGACTGACATGAGTGAAGCAACCATGAAACCGCCTGCCGGGTTGGACTACAGTCTGACCGGAGAGAACGCCGCCTTAGCTATCGAAAAAGTGCTTGCCGAGGCCGATTGGTATCAATGTCCGGTGCCGCGCGCTACCATGCGCAAGCTTCTTGAGCGACGGGACGGCCCGGCGATCCGCGATACCATTCTTTGGCTTGGGCTCATCATCGGCAGTGGAACCGCCACCTGGCTGCTCTGGGGGGAGTTGGTTGGCAGTGCTCCCGTATCTCGTCTACGCGGCACTCTACGGATCGACCTCGGACTCCCGCTGGCACGAGTCCAGCCACGGAACCGCCTTCAAGACCGATTGGATGAACAATGCCCTTTACGAGATCGCGTCCTTCATGGTGATGAGGGAGTCCACCGTCTGGCGGTGGAGCCACACGCGACATCACAGCGACACGATCATCGTTGGGCGCGATCCGGAGATCGCGGTGCCAAGGCCGCCGGATATCAAGGCGCTCATCCTGGGATTCTTTAACCTGGGGGTGTATCCGAAGTACTTCAAACACGTCCTCATTCATTCGCTCGGTCGGATGACTCCAGAGGAACGGACGTTCGTGCCGGAGAGCGAGTTTCCCAAAGTCTATTTTCGCGCAAGGATCTACGTTTTGATCTATGCGGGGGGCATCGCGCTCTGCATCGCGGCAAACAGCATTTTGCCGCTGCTCCTGGTCGGACTGCCAAACCTCTTTGGCTCTTGGTTGATGGTGATTTACGGGCTGACCCAGCATGCGGGGCTTGCGGAAAATGTACTCGATCACCGGTTGAATTGCCGGACGGTTTATATGAACCCAGTGCATCGGTTCCTTTATTGGAACATGAACTACCACGTCGAGCACCACATGTTCCCACTGGTTCCCTACCACGCTCTTCCCCGGCTGCATGAGGCGGTGAAGGACGACTGCCCGGCCCCGTATCCCAGCCTGCTGAATGCCTGGCGCGAAATTGATCCGTCGGTCCTGCGGCAGGTGAAAGATCCCGCGTGGCATGTGAAGCGCCGCCTGCCCGAACAAAAGGCCCGATGCACGGATACTTTCCACGGCTCTTCCACCAAGCCTGATGCCGGGGGCTGGATCGAGGTCTGCGCCTCCTCGCTTCTTGGCGCAGAGGATGTCCTTCGATTCGATCACGGCAGGAAGACCTTTGCTTTGGTGAGAGACGCCGCGGGTTCCCTCTACGCGACCGATGGCATTTGCACCCATGGCAATACCCATCTCTCAGACGGTCTGGTAAAGGGAAAGATCATCGAGTGCCCCAAGCACAACGGACGATTTCATCTTGCCGATGGTTCTCCCGCCCGTGCCCCGATCTGTCGGGGGCTCGCGACGTATCCGCTTGAGGAACGGAACGGGAAGCTCGTTCTCACTGTATCCCATGCCGGAGGAGCCGGAGCGAGGGTGCAGAAAGCCCTGGATTTCCGGGTTGTGAGCAACGCGAACGTAGCGACCTTCATCAAGGAGCTCGTTCTTGAGCCGCTCGATGCGTCAATCAAGGTCTCGTTCACACCAGGAGACTACATGCAGATCGATATTCCCGCCTACAACGAGATCCGGTTCCGCGATTTCGATATTCCCGAACCCTATGCGTCCGTTTGGGAGGCCCAGCATGTTTTCGACCTGGTGGCGTCCAATAGGAAGCCAGGCCGCCGCAACAATTTTTCTCTGGCCTCCAACCAGCAGTTGGAACGCACCCTGCGGTTCAATGTGCGGATCGCGACGCCTCCTCCCGGGCAGGAGTGCCCTCCGGGAACTGGATCAAGCTATGTCTTCAGTCTCAAGCCGGGCGATACCGTCACCGCTATTGGCCCCTTTGGGGATTTTCATATCAAGCCGACGCAGAAGGAGATGGTTTATATCGGCGGTGGAGCCGGCATGGCTCCGCTGCGTTCGCATATCTCCCATCTCTTCGAGACCGAGAAGACCGCCCGCAAAGTCAGCTTCTGGTATGGTGCCCGCTCCCGTCAGGAACTCTACTATCTCGACTATTTCGAAGTCCTCGCCAAGACGCATCCAAATTTCACCTTTCACTCCGCTCTCTCCTCGCCACTTCCCGGAGATAGCTGGCAAGGGGCCACTGGATTTATTCATGAAGTCGTCCTGGAGGAATACCTGCGCGGACATGCCAACCCGAGGGCCGTCGAATACTACCTCTGCGGTCCGCCGATGATGATCAAGGCCTGCTCGAAAATGCTTTCTGAGCTCGGGGTGAGCCCGGAACAAATCGCCTTCGACGAATTTTAAATCGGACACCCTGCCATACGAAATCCCATGAAACTCAGACTTGTCCGCCATCTTTGGGGGTGCGACCTCTCGCATGGCCTGCAGCACTATCTGCCTCGTTGGCGCGAGGTCGGATACGATGCGCTCGAAGTCTCGATCCGCTTCGTGCCAGACCGCGAGGCGTTTCTCCGCTTTCTCAAGGAGAACGCCTTTCAATGGGTGCCGCAGATTTTCAGCAATGACTTCCATCCCGGAGGCACCGTCCGCGAGCACTTGGATTCTCTCCGCACCCAGATACAGGAATGCCTTGACCACGCTCCTCTCTTTTTCAATGCGCATTCCGGGTACGACAACTGGAGTCTCGCCGAGGCGGAGGATTTTTTTGGCCAGGCGCTTTCCTTGGAACGTGAAATCGGCATCCCCATCTCGCATGAAACCCACCGGCAGCGCTTCTTCGGCACCCCATGGCAGACACGGCAGATTTTGGATCGATTTCCCGAACTGCGGATAACATGCGACTTCAGCCACTGGGTCTGTGTCTGTGAACGCCTTCTGCCCGACATGAACGAAACCATCTCGCTAGCGGCCCGCCACTGTCACCATCTCCATGCGCGTGTAGGATTCGAGGAGGGACCACAAGTTCCCGATCCCTCCGCGCCGGAATATGCTCTCCATTTGAGCGCCCACGAACGCTGGTGGGATGTCATCTGGCAGTCACAGTCGGCGCGAGGGTTGGAAGAATCAACGCTGACACCCGAGTTCGGGCCGCCTCCCTACCTGCACACTCTCCCTCATACCAATGTCCCTGTCGCGGATCTGGCCAACACCTGCGACTGGATGGCCTATCGCCAGAAGTTGCGATTCGTGAACGCCCGATAAATCTTTGGAATTGCCTGAAATGAGAAATACAGAAAACACCATCGAAGCCGGAGCCCAACGCCTCAGCCTCGATCAACTGCACCGATGGGAGGCATTGAAGTTCGGAATGTTCATTCATTTCGGAATGAGCTCGTTTACTGGAGAGGAGCTTCCCTCGGGCACCCAGCCCTCATTGCAATATGCTCCCGACAAACTTGATGCGGATCAGTGGGTCTGCGTCGCACGCGATGCCGGCATGAAATATGCCGTTCTTACCGCAAAACATGTGGCCGGCCACTGTCTCTGGCCATCACAGCAAACCGACTATCACGTGGGTACAAGCGGCAATACGACCGATGTGGTGGAAGCGTTTGTCAAGTCCTGCGAGAGACGGGGCGTATTGCCTGGAATCTATTATTGTTCATGGGACAACCACCACAGGTTCGGCTCTCTCACGCCCTCGGATTTCATGAGGCTTTATCCCAACCGGAAATTCGACTGTGTTTCGCAACTTCGAGAAGTCTATACGACGAGACAGTATCAGGATTTTCAAACGGCCCAGCTTGAGGAATTGCTGACGCGTTATGGGAAAATTGCCGAAGTGTGGATCGATATTCCAGGATTGCTGCCGAGGGGATATCGCAACGAGTTGTACCATCAAATCGCCTCGTGGCAGCCGGAGACCGTTATCATGATGAACCATGGCATCGGCGACGGTTCGGAATTCCGCGTTCATTATGCCTGGCCAACCGATCTCATAGCCATCGAACGTTTTCTGCCAAACAGCCACACCGGCCATGTCAAATGGCGTGAGATCGAGGGAAAGAAATATTATCTGCCCGGCGAGACTTGCGATCCCATCGGTCGGGAATGGTTTTTTACGGAAGATGACTCGCCGCGCAGCGACGAAGAACTCCTGGGCATGTATCTAACTTCTGTTAGCCGGGGTTCCAACCTTCTGCTGGACGTCGGCCCGGACAAACACGGACTCATTCCCGACAAATTTGTCGGAGCCCTCCAACGCCTCCGATCGAATCTGGACAGGTTCGACCTGTAGAATCCGTGCCCATTTTCCAGTTCAAGTTTCGCGTCGCCACAGCTCCTTCCTCCAAAATGGATCTCATCCTCCTTCGTTATGATCTCAAAACATAATCCCCTCCCTCACGAACCATCATCAACACACTGAAATAGCTCCATTCGTATGTCGCAATTTTTTCCCACTCTTCCCAAGGTCGGTATCCGCCCGACGATTGACGGTCGTCTCGGAGGTGTCCGCGAATCGCTCGAGGTTCAGACCCTGAGCATGGCAAAAAGCACGGCGAAGCTCATTTCGGAAACACTCCGCTATCCGACAGGCGAGCCTGTCGAATGCGTGATCGCTGACACCACGATCGGCGGGGTTGCCGAGGCGGCAGCCTGCGCGGAGAAATTTCGCCGTGAGAATGTCGGCGTATCCCTGACCGTGACCCCGTGCTGGTGTTACGGTTCGGAAACAATGGACACAGACCCTTTGCTGCCGAAGGCGGTCTGGGGATTCAACGGCACCGAACGGCCCGGAGCAGTTTATCTGGCAGCAGTCCTCGCCGGCCACGCACAGAAGGGACTGCCCGCCTTCGGCATCTACGGGCGTGACGTGCAGGAGTCCTCCGATTCTGAAATTCCGGAAGACGTGCGGGAGAAAATCCTCCGTTTCGTGCGTGCCGGACTGGCCGTAGCCCTGATGCGTGGGAAAGCCTACCTCGCAATGGGCGGCACTTCGATGGGCATCGCGGGTTCCATCATCGAACCATCCCTCTTCGAGGAATACTTGGGAATGCGCGTCGAATCGGTGGACATGACGGAGTTCCTGCGTCGGATCGAACGCGGGATCTTTGACCCGCAGGAATTTGAAAAAGCACTGGGATGGGCGAAAAAGAATTGCCCGGAAGGCAAGGATTGGAATTCTCCGGACAAAAAACGAAACCGCAGGCACTTGAACGAGGAATGGGCGATTTCGATCAAAATGACGCTGATTGCACGGGATCTGATGATCGGCAACCCGAAGTTAAAAAAACTTGGTTTCGGAGAGGAGGCCCACGGGCATTTTGCCATCGCCTCCGGTTTTCAAGGCCAGCGTCAATGGACCGATCATATGCCCAACGGCGATTTTATGGAGGCGATCCTCAACACCTCCTTCGATTGGAACGGCCGTCGCGCACCATACATCGTTGCTACGGAAAATGATGCACTTAACGCAGTTTCCATGCTCTTCGGATATTTGCTTACTAATACGGCCCAGCTTTTTGCCGATGTGCGCACCTACTGGAGTCCCGGGGCCGTCCTACGCGTGACAGGTCACGAATTGGATGGCCCGGCCGCAGGCGGCTTCCTGCATTTGATCAATTCCGGCCCTGCCGCCCTCGACGGCTCGGGTCGCCAGACACGCAACGGCAACCCGGCAATGAAACCGTTCTGGGATATCACCGACATCGAAGTCCAGACCTGCCTCGAAGCCACCACCTGGCATCCCTCGATCACCGAATACTTCCCAGGTGGTGGCTGGAGCACGCGGTACGTCACCCCCGGAGGAATGCCCGCGACGATCTGCCGGATCAACCTCGTCAAGGGACTCGGGCCGACGCTGCAAATCGCCGAAGGCGAGACTGTCGAGCTGCCCGAGAAATGCCACAAGACGCTCGAAGAACGCACGAATCCGACTTGGCCAACCACATGGTTCGTCCCCCGTGTCACGGGGAATGGCGCATTCCGCGATGTTTACACCGTGATGAACAACTGGGGAGCCAATCACTGTGCGCTCAGCTACGGTCACATTGGGGCAGATCTCATCACTCTCGCCACCCTGCTGCGCATACCCGTTTACATGCACAACGTGGAAAATATTTTTCGTCCGAACGTCTGGGCGGCCTTCGGAACGGAAGATACCACCAGTGCCGACTTCCGCGCCTGTGCGAATTTCGGTCCACTCTATGGCTGAAAAACCAAACTCTTCACCCGAAGCTGCCAAAATCTAGAGAACATTGATTGAAAAACACTTCCCGCAAAATAACGCGGGAGGGAACGGAAATATTTTGCTCGACATATCGAGCAGTCGGAGGCGCTCCCGGTGAACAGGGAGTGGAAACGGCTTCTGGGCGTCAGCGTCCGGGAAAATCGCATGCGCAGCGGCTTGACCCAAAGGGATCTTGCCGCCTTGTTGAGAGATAGCGGATTCAGTCGTTGTTCCCGTGCGTTGCTTTCCCAGATCGAAGCGGGTGTCGCCACGATCCGCGGATATGAGATCTACTATTTGCGCAAAGTTTTCGGGAAAGCCTTTGAAAGCGAGTTTTGGAAACCATTTCGTGAGCGCGCGGTTCCGGCATCGAAGAAAAATCCATAATGAATTCTCACTGGTCCAAACTCACGCCTTTCTGGAAATGCCAACTCGGTGGATGGGCGGTGTATGCCCTCATCGTGATTCCGGTGAAATGGGCGTTGTTCCGGTCATTCTCGGGAGCCGCCGTCTCTTTCTACCGCGAACTGCTTGGGTTGTTCCTGACCTTCGGAATGTATCTGATCTACCGCCACATCTACGGGCGCTGGAGGATTTCAAATATTCTTTTCACCGTCTTCGTGCTCTCGTTCGCAGGCAGCGCCATAGAGATCATCATCTCCTTCGCCCTTCACAACGTAGTCCTCTTCGAGGAAGCAGGGTTTAGCAACGACACCACGCGCATGGGCGTGCTGTATTACCGTGCGGCGGTCTTTGCCGGCTGGAGTTTTCTCTATTTTGTGTTCCGGCTGATTCACGAGAGCGACGACTTGCAGAACAGACTGGCAGAAGCGCTGGCCCACCACCGCGAAACCGAAGTCCAGATGCTGCGTGCGCAGATGAACCCCCACTTCCTGTTCAACACCCTGAATGGCATCGGGGCGATGGTGGAAAAGTCCGGAATAGAGGTCAAGGCGCTCATCCGAGCATTGACGAATTACCTGCGCTATTCCCTTGATCACGGGGCCGATGCTCTTGTGCCACTCGGCACGGAATACGACGCGATGCGCGACTACCTCGCCATCGAAAAAAGCCGTTTCAGCGATGATCTGGAGATTGAATGCCACATTGACGAGGCCGCCCGGCCTGTGGCCGTTCCCGGAATTATCCTCCAACCGCTGGTGGAGAATGCCATTAAATACGGGCGGGAAACATCCGAGCTGCCTTTACGGGTGCGAGTGAAAGTCAGTCGTCCCGATCCCTCCGCCGTACAGATCGACGTGAGCAACACGGGATATTGGACAGAACCCGTGCAGAGGGAAAAATCCAGCCATCTGGGTTTGCAAAACCTCCGACGCCGACTGGAGTTACTCTACGCCGACAGACACCGATTTGAAGTTAGAGACGAGAGCGGCTGGGTCGCCGTGAACATCCACATTCCCACGATATGAAAACACGCCGCGCACTCATCATTGACGACGAACCTCTTGCCCGCACCGCCCTTCGCGAATTACTGACCGCACATCCCGAAATCGAAATCGTTGGGGAGGCGGGCAGCGCAGCCGAAGCGCTCGCATTGTTTCGCAAATTTCAACCCGATCTCCTTTTTCTGGATGTGCAGATGCCGAAGAAGGATGCCTTTGCTTTGCTCCCCGATTTGGTTCCCGTGCCGGACATCATTTTTGTCACGGCTTACGGCTGCTTTGCCGTGAAGGCATTCGAGGTCAACGCGATGGATTTTCTAATGAAGCCGATTCTCCCGGAGCGGTTGAAACTTGCTCTTGCCCGCTTGGACAAACCCGCAATCCGAAAAGCCAAGCCGTTTTCCAAGGATATGCCGATCTTTCTGTATGCCAATCGCGAGATGCGGGTGGTGACAGCCATGGAAATCACAAATATCAAGGCCGAGCACAATTACAGCCGGGTTCACTTGGTGACCCACAAACCCATGATGGTGCTCCGCAAGATCTCGGAATGGAAACGCTTGCTGCCCCCGGAATTCTTTCTCCGTATCGACCGTTCGAATATTCTCAATCTTTCGTTGGTCCGGGAAATTGTGTCGCAGCCGAATCTTTGCGCGGAGGTCCGTTTTCAGAACTCCCCCGAGGTCGTCAAACTCGGACTGCTCGCCGCGCGCCGCTTGCGAAAGGCGATGCTCAATTTCTCAACCGTTTCAATGCCGAGTTAGTTCGGCATTTTTTCAAAACGTTTCGGCACATTGAGCGGCAGGAAACCAAGCAACGGCTTGGTTTCCCGCCATGCGATATACATCTCATAATCTCATCGGGCCGCAACTGCGCCGTTTGCGCAGCCAAAAAGATTGGTCCCGGAACGATCTCGCCATCAAGCTGCAAATCCTCGGGCTGGAAAGCGCCACTCCCGAGAGAGTCTATAAAATCGAGGCGCGTTATGCCTGCGTGGCCGATGAGGAGTTGTTCTACATCGCCCGCGCTCTCGGCGTTTCCGTCGAGGAGCTTTACCCCGATTTGATTCGGTGCGCCAAACGGCTCTATGAAGCGGTTTGCGCATCCAAGGTATCACGCTTCGGAAGCTTGATTCTGGGGATTTCACTTTTATCCAAATTTGGAGAAACGGCGTCGGGGATTTTCTCCACCATCGCGAGCGTATGAAAACACTCATCCTCGCAGCAGCACTGGACGGCGCTCTTTCCGAAGGACTCGGAATCATCGCGAAGTTCCTCTTCATCATCGCCGTCATCGTCATCGCCCATGGCGGATGGCAGATCCGGAGCGGCAATGCCGACCAGGGCAAAATGTCCATTGTCGGCGGTCTGCTTCTCGGCCTTTCCGTCGTCATCGCGGAAGCCCTCTTCAACGCGGGCGGCATGCCCACCATCAGCGTCGGCTAATGAATATTGTCCACACCCATGCCGGAGACGACAGCGACGGCAAGATTTGGGGGATCGAAGGCCTGAACATCCTGTTCATGCTGGCTGGACTCCTCATCAGCATCGGGCTCGCCCACATGCTCTCGCGCCACCACTCGCCGACCTTCAGCGTCAGCGCAGGCGCGGTGCCGTTCGCCGTCATCACCGCTTATGTCTTCGGGCTCCGACAGGGTAAACCAAAATCCTTCGATACGGATTTGCTCGAAACCCTCGCCAACGGCAGCGGTTGGCAGTCGCCCGCCCAGCAATCTCGCAACCCTCTCTTTTCCCATGCAAGCACCTAACGGCTGGTTCACTGAAAATCTCATCGTCTGGAACGACCTCGATAAACGCGGCTTCGTTTCCAAAGGATTCGTCCTCGATGTGCCCGACCTTCGCCACGCCAGCGAGCATGCGCTTGACGAGTTCTATGAATCCATCCGGCAATTCCTCCATACGTTGGATGAATCCACCCGCGCGCAAATCCGCTGGTCAGTGGATTCCAACTACCGTGACGAATTGCTCGCCTATAACAAGGTGACGGAAGAACGGTGCGTCGCCGGGTCATGGGCGGCCATCACCCGCAACGAACGGTTCAACCGGTATTGGCGGGCCATGCAGGACGGAAAACTCCGTCGCGAAAAACTGGTGCTGTTTCTCTCGAAGCGAATTGGCGTCAATCCACCGGCTGGGGCGAGCCAGGAAGTGTTGAAGGAACACTACAGGCGAATTCTGGCGCAGTATGGCGAGGGATTCGATCAGCACGGACGCGTCATTTCCTCCTTGCTGGAGCCGCACGGGTGCCGGGTCACATCCATGTCCACGGCGGATTTGTTCCGCTATTACGCCACGTTCTTCAATCCGTCCTACCTCCGGCGCGATAACTACGACCCCGTCGGGCAGTTCCGCGAAGAGGAAACCATCCACCAAAACTGCTGGCACCAGGGCGTGCAGGCCGGAAAAACCTTCGGGTTCTTCGCCGACGGATTTTATCACAACCTGATCATCCTCAAGCGCCGTCCGCAGCGGACGCGGCGAGGGATCTTCTGGGCGGTCACTTCGCTGCCGTTTTTAGACTATTCCATCACGGTCAATCTGTATCCGCAGAACGTCCGCAAAGAGATTGGTCGAGCGGAACGCTCGCTGGAGCGCGTGCGTGGCGACTATGCCGCCGAGGGCAAGCATTCGCTTCTCACCTCCAAGGCGGTCAAGGAAGAGCGTATCCGCAATCTGGCCCAGGGGGACGTGGTTCCCTTCCTTTACGACTATGTTGTCCATGTTTGGGACAGCACCGAAGACGGGTTGATTTCTAAAACACGCCAGATCGAAACGGCCTTCGGTCAAATGGAGGATGCCCAATGCTGGACATCGAATGTCTCATCGGCAGCCACGACGAAGAATATCTGGTTCCAAACCTGGCCGGGATGGGTTTGGGGCAAATACACCCATCACGCCGATAACGGACTGGATGAATGGCTGGCTGACATCCTGCCATTTTCCTCCACCTTCACCGGGCATCTTAAGGACGCTGAGGCTCTCTACGACGGCAGCAATCGGAATTTGATCGGAGTCCGCAACTTCCTGTCCGGCACGCCGCAACTCGCGGTTTTGCTCGGCATGACGAGGGCCGGGAAATCCGCTTTCATGTCGGACCTCCTTTCGCAGACCGACCCGTATTACGACTTCACGCTGATCGTCGAGGAAGGACTCTCCTACGGCATCTGGACGCAGGCGCAGGGGCATACACCCATTGTCATCCAGCCGGACGGCGACCTGTGCCTGAACTATCTCGATACCCAGGGCGCACCGCTGACCAATCTGCAAATCACCACCGCCGCTGCGTTGGTGGCGAAAATGGCCGGCCATCCTGCCGACGAAGACAGGCGAAGCCTGCGATTGGCTCAAATCACTCAATACATCGAGCAGCTTTACGCCGATCGCTTCGAGGAATGGGTGTCCGAAGACGCGCTCGATAACGCTGCCCGCCACGCGATGGCCACGCTGGCGTACAAGAAGGCACACATGCCCATTTCCGCCACCTTCCTGGAGGCGTGGACAGAATTGCGTCATTCGGTCGGTGGGGATGAACGGCAAAGCCTGATTGCGGCTCCGACCGCGGAGGAGGTTTCCCGGTTCATGAAATCACCGGATACCGAAAGATACGTGCGGAACGCCGCCTTCGCATTCTTCCAGCCCACGGATTACCCGACCCACGACATGCTCCAGCAAATGATGCTGGTCGCACCATTCCCGGAGCACGACCGCAATGAGATCAATCACCTTGCGACCCTGCTGGCTCCGTGGAACGAGCAGCGGCTCGTCTGCGGACATTCCACTCTGTCCATCACCGGCAAGATCGCTCATTTCGACCTGACCTACATCCCGGAATCAAACAAGCAACTCAAAGAATTGGCCGGATTCCTCATCGCCAACTATGGGCGCCAGCACATCATCACGCTCCCGCGTGGCAAACGGAAACGGGTGATCTTCGAGGAAGTCGCCAGAACGCTGGATATTCCGGGCGGCGAACAACTCGTGAGCGAGTTCTACGCCCAGCTCTCCAAGTTCTCCACCTGGATCATCAGCATCGTCCAGCAATACAGCCGGTTCCAACGCTCGGGCATCCGCCCCATCGTCTTCGGCAACGCCAAGCAATTCTTTTTTACCCGGATGAACGACCGGCGCGATATTGAAGATGTCGCCAAGGACATTGACCTTTCCGAGACGACGAAGGAGGCGATTTCGCGGTATCCGCTTCCCGAGCATTTGCCGGACAATAATAAATACGCCGCGTTGACGTATTATCATTTGGACGTTCAGCAGCCTCTTTGCGGGACGATTCATAACCGGGTCTCTCCCGAAATGCTCTTCTGTTCTTCCTCGACCGGGGAAGACTTCGACAACCGGAGCCGAGTGCTTCGCAACCACAAAGACATCGTCAGCGGGATTCTTTCTGAATCTGCCGCGCCTGTTTCTTCAAAACCCTAATCATCCATGAAAAGCATATTCGTTTCTTTTAGGAAAATAAAAGCTGTGTCTGCGGCGGTCGCGTGGTGCGCGGTCGTCGTCTGCCTTCTCCCGGCGTGTGCCTCTCGTTCCCCATTCCAAAAGGGCTATGAGCGCGGCGCGTCCGACACGGTGAAGCGCCAGTATTGGATTTTGCAGGACATGCAGAAGCGGGAGGACGGCAATCGATCCAAGCCTCGCCTTTCGCTTTATCGCATCCCGGTGATGCCCGACCCGGAGGCCACGGTGAAGACCGTGCCCTACGAAATCACCGTCCCAGTCATTCAGTAATTCTCCCACCAAACCGAAGCATCATCATGAAAAAGACTGTCATCACCGCCGCTGCCGTCGCTCTCGCCGCTCCGTATGCCCATGCCGTTCTCGGCGTGGGGGACATCGTGAGTGATCCCATCGTCGAACAGGCCACCGTGCAGAAGAATATCTTCGACCAAATCAAGTATGCCTGGGAGCAAGCCCAGTGGGCGGAAAAGCTCGCCACCCTGCACAACACGCTGACGACCGTTCGCCAGCAGTTGGAAACCGCCAACCAGGTCAAACAGGCCATCGGCGACCCCGTTGCCGCCATCGGCCTCATTGATAACGGCCTGTTTTCCGGCTATCTGCAGGAATCCGGCATCACGGATACTTTGAGCGACCTCGCCGGCATTGCTCAGGAAGGCGTACAGCTTTCCGGCACGATCCAGGAGCTTTTCCAACCGATTGACCTTTCCGGTTGGAAGGATCTGAACCGGTCCTTCAATGGCATTTCGTCGTTTCGTGACGCGGGCGATCCGCTCAAGCAATACCGGGCGGTCAACAATGCCTATTCCCGCTTCGAGGCGCTGTTGCTCAAGGCCCAGAGCAAACGCCTGACGCTGAAGGGGCAGATTGCCCAACTCAACACGCAGTTGAAGGGAGCCCAGACCGATGCGGAGGTGCAGAAGCTGGTTGGCTCACTGGCCACGGCTCAGGCCGCGCTCGGCGACCTCGACAGCATGGTCGGGACGGCTCACGGCCAAATCGAATCCCTCCATATCCTCAACCAGAACCGCGAAAAAGAGGAGGAAGTCGCCGCCGAGGAAATCAGCCGGGAACGTAATCGTGAGCTCTCGCGTCTGGCCGCCGCGGCCGAGGCAGAACTCGAAATGCCCGACTTCTCCGCCGCGAACGAAGACCTCCCTCCCGGCTTCTGAAGCCTTCGGGTTGTTCTTAGCAAAACCAATCACAACTTATGATTCCATCTCTTTCCAATCTCTACAGCGCGGGCCTTGAAATTCGCACGCTGCTCATGCCCTTTGCTTTTGTCCTTTGTGTCATGGGCATCGGGGAAATGGGCTGGCGGGCCGGATCCGATACTCGCGCCATTCTCGGCGCCCTCCTGAAAACCATCCTGATTGTCGGGTTGCTCGCGGGATACCCGTCCGCCATGGACAGCGGCCAGAAGGCGTTCGTGGAAATGCGCGGCAAATTCACCAATGCCCGCGATGCCAAGTTTGTCCAACTCCTCCGCTCGCACATCGACAATCCGCCGTCCGATTCCTGGACGGACTTGGGCAAAGTCGTGCCCGCCGCCATTGGCATGTTCTTCCAGGGCATCGGGCGCTTCATGCTCATCGTCCTGACGTTCTTCCAGAACTTCGCCATCGCGGGATTGATCGCCGTTTCTCCGCTTTTGCTGGGATTCCTCTTTCTTTCCTACACGCAATCCCTCGGCGTCCAGTTCTGCGTGACGTCCCTGACTGTGCTGCTCTGGCACGTGGCGATTTGTTTGGTCGATATCGTCATCGTCGCCATCAGTGATTTGCTTTATGCGCCGATCACGACGGGAGGAATCGTTCAAACCGCGCAAAACCTGATCACGGTTCAGAACTGGCTCCTTTTTCCGTTCATCATGGCATTCGCCGCCGTCATCACGGTGTTCTTTTACCTCTCTGTTCCGTTTGTGGCCGGAGCCATCATGAAGGGACTCAGCGGCACGACTTCCGCCCTCCAGGCCGGCATTCAAGGCACCATGCAGGCCGCAGGGCTTGCCGTGGGGACCGGACTGACCGCGGTGGGAGCCGTGGCCACTATGGGCGGTTCGGCTGCCGTGCAAGGCGCGCTGGCTGGAACCCAAGCCGCCAGCGCAGCCGGACGCCTTGGCAATGACGTTGCCGGAAACGTGGGCGGCGGATCATCGGACATCCCGCCGCCACCGCCCGTTCCTCCCGCTTCCTCTGGAAGCGTTGCCAATGCCGACAATCCGGCGATGGTCGCTCACCAGACCGCCCCCAACGCCTTCGCAGTGGTGGACCACAACGCCGGCACCGTCTCCCACCACAAGGGCAGTGTTGCCACTCCGCACGCAGCCCAAGCCGCCTTCAATTCCCACGCCAGCAAGGCCCAGCCGCTTCCAGCGGAATCTCCTCTCGCCAACCGCAACTCCTGATTTCCCATGAAACTATCCGCCATTACTTCCATCACCAACAACGTTATCGCCGCCCGCTTTTGGATGGGCCTCGCCATCATCGCCTGCGGGTTCGCTGTGGTCGCACCGTATCTGACCATTTCCGCCATGAAGCAGAAGGAAAAGGTCGTCATCCTCGATCCGGGCGGAACGCTGATTTATGCGCCTCTCCTGGGCTTCGAGGAGGCGGGCAATCTTCATGCCTACCATGTGCGGCTGGCGTGCCTGGCTCTGTTGCAACGCAATCCGGTGGGACCGGATTTGCCGGACCTCCTCAAGCGAATCTACCTCGAAGATCCCGCACGGAAGCGAGCGGCATCCATCTACAAAGCCCAGAACCCGGAATTCAAAGAGAAGCAGATTCACCAAAAGGCCGAAGTCACCAAGATCGATATCCTCGATACCCGGAAAATCAATGACGGGGCCGGGAAGTCTTACGAAGCCGTCAGCGTCAAGGCCGAGGGCAACCTCATTCGCACCGGCACGCTCAAAGGCATGGAGTTCCGCGAACCGGCAAAATTCCAGATCGAATTCCTCTTTATCCGCAATCCTGACCTTCTCGGCAACGGGCGCCTCCCGCTCCTCGTGCAGGACTTCACCTATACCGAAAAACCACTCTGAATCTTATGAAATACTTCCTCTCCTTGTTATTGGCGGTCTCGGCTTACGCCGGACCGATCACCCAAAAGCCGCTCGATGAATTTGTGATCTACGACATTCCGGTGGCCCAGAAGACCGGAACGACCACAATAATGTTCCCGTCGGAAATCTCCGGCCTGTATGCGAAATCCGTTTCCACCCAGGAACAGGAAAACGCGGGGTTCCTCATCACATTCACGCCGGGAAATTTCTATTTCACCATCCGCGCGCTGAAGCCGGACGCCGAGGACCATCTTACGGTGATTTTCAACCGGAAGGCTTACGTCCTTCACCTGAAAGCATCCGAGAAGCCGTTCTACAACGTGACGTTCTACCCGGACGAACGGAAGAAAAAGGGCGAAGCCCTCGTGCCGGAACGGCTTCTTTCCCTGATGGATAAGGCGAAGGCGTATCCACTTTTGGCGAACAGCCAACCGGACGCCCTGGCCGGTGTACTCCATGCGGTTCCGGCCATCACGACCTATTACGAGGGTTTCAATGTCCGGGTGCGGGAAGTCTGGCGCTTCGAGCAGGACGACACCCTGATTTTCCGGCTCGAACTGGAAAACACAACAGACCGCGCCATCCGTTACAACCCGCAGGATTTGGCCGTGCGACTGGAGGACCGGATTTACACGCAATCGCTGGTCGATGCATCCGGCGTTATGCCGCCCAAATCGCTCACTCCCGCGTTCCTCGCCATCACCGGCAACGGACAAGGCGGCCGCAACAACCTTGCTCCCGACAACAAATGGAACGTCCTCGTCGTTCGCGCTGAACCCCAACTTTCCACCAGCGACTACAAATGAACCTTCGCAAAATCTTTACCGAGCTTTTCCAGAAACCCACCGGAAGACTCATTCTTTTCCTACTGGCTGGCGCGTTGGTTCTCGCTTTCGTGTTCACCGGCAAATCCCGCCGCTCACCGGAGCCGATCAAGCCGGATTTGCCCGCTCAGGCGACCACCGCCAAACACACCGAGTTTCTGGAAAACATTCCGCCGACAACACCCGCACAAACCAAGGCCCCCGCGCCAGCTCCGCCGCAGGATGCACGACCGACTTCGGCACCCAAGCCACCGCCGCCAATTCCGCAGGCCATCTTTGCTACCAAGGAAGAATCCCGCAGCGAGTATTACCTTCCCTACGGGCGGCTCCTCCGGTGCGAACTGGTCAACGCCGTGGAATCCACCAATATCGAAACGCCCATCATCGGCCTGATCACCGAGGATGTCTGGCAGGCGGGTCGTCTCGTGATTCCCGCCGGAACGGAAGTACATGGGCTGGCTCAAAAAACCGCCGCCCGTGAACGCATCGGCTCCGAACGGCAATGGGTGCTCGTCTTTCAGGACGGCCGGGAACTGCCGCTTTCCGGCACGGTCCTCGATTACGCTCCCGATGGAACGAGCGGCGACCAATGGGCGGAAACGGACGGCTCCGCTGGTTTGCGCGGTTATATGATCGCCGCCGACAAGTACGCCGAGGCCAAGGCCGTCCTCGCCTCCATGATTTCGGCGGGAGCCGGAGCGTTTCCGCAAATGACCAATATCATTTCGCCGCTGACAGGCGGGGTGACTCAGGTGCAGGGGGGAGGCTATCAGGATGCCATCGCCGCAGGTATTCAGGCCGGCGGCCAGATCTATTCCCAGCGCCTATTGGAAGGCCTGAAAAACGATCCGTACTACGTCCGCGTTCCGTCCGGGACGACGTTCTACCTCTACGTCGCCCAATCCGTTGACCTCGCAAACGCCCGCATTTCCTACCAATCCAGCAAATGAAATACCTCATCTCTCTTCTCGTCGTCTGCCTCGGGGCAGGGTGCGCCACTCGCAAAGATTCCACTCCGAAATCCGTTGTTCCTGGAACCAGCGTTTCCGCCAGGCGAATGGCTTCTGTTCGCACGCCGGAAGTCGTAAAAGCCTATCCGGCGGGCCGCTACACCGATCCGAACTTCCCGGACGAAATGCACGAACGGCACACCGTTTACCGTCGGGAACAGTCGCCTGATTGGAACTATCTGCCCGACCCGCCGCCCATTCTTCCGACCGGAAATCCCTCGCCATCCTATTGCGTGAATGGCTCCGGCGAGTTGAACGCCCAGCAGCGGGCGTACGCCGAAGCGTTGCAGGAACAAAACCGTGCCATGCAGAAGCGCATCGAGGATCTACAGCGGCAGGCAGGCAAGGTGCCGGGGCTTGAACAGCAACTTGATCAGCTCAAAAAGCAGACGGGAGAAACACCCAAGCCGACGCCATTACCGGCGAAGACCGAAGACATACTTTCCAGTGTCGAACCGGAATTGCCTGCGTGGGAGGAAGGGGTTTCCGATCCGGGCGAAATCACGCTCTCCGCCGGGTCCGACGACCAGGACTTCCTCCTTTCCCAGATGCGGCTCAATGACGAATTCACCGCGGAATTGGCCGCAGCCGAGCGCAGGAAGATTTCCGCCGTCATCAGCGGTCCGTTCCTCCGCCGCAGGGAATTCGCTCTTTTCAACCACTAAATCATGAACACACCCAAACCCGCCAACGTCACCGTCACCCTCGATGAAGATACTTTTGCGATCTTCAAAGAGGCATCCCAAATCGTCGAAAACGCTGGGATCCGCGTCCCGACCAGCCAACTCGTCCAAACCATGCTCAACGCGGAGAGCCAACGTTTGAGCCCGCGCAAAATCGCCCAGCGTTTCCTGAAATCCCTCATGGAACAAATCGGCGGTCTGCGGCGTGGCGCTCTTGAAGACGAGGAGGATGAAAAAATCCCCTCGCTCAAGCCCGCTGCCGCCAAAGCCTGATCCTTTCACCGCAACCTCCGTCAATCGTCCGGCTACGGAATCCAAAACGCCGGACACAAATCCATAAAATATGGCAATCGCATCACCGAAGAAAAAAGACGAACAGGCCAAGCAGTTTAAAATCAACCCCGAGGTCAACGCCAAGCTGGATGCCTTCATGAAGGCCGAACCGGATTTGGTGCAATACGTCAAGGACCTGCCCCGCGAGCAGTTAGAACGCAAATTCCTTCTGCGCAAGATGAACGACGAGGAGCAGAAGCAGGGTTACTCCGCCAAGGTGAAAGCCTGGCTGGCGAAGCCGGAACAGGAAGACTTGGTCCGCAGCATCAAGAACACCATCAGCCCGAACATGACCCCCGAGCGGCAGGAGGCTGCCCTCGTCATCGGAGCCAAGAACCACATCCGTAACAGCGGGATCAAACTCGGATAACGCCTCGGAGCCACCTGTCCGGTCCAATCCCGGCAGGTGGCTCAAGTCCCGGAAAGCAGCCCATTCACTCCAGCCCCTTCAATCGCAAGCCACCAACCTCATGAAATCATCAGCCACTGCCCAGCGAGTTTACATCGACGGAATGCGCCCATTGGCCTTGACCAAAAAACAAATCATCGCCGTCTTGGGGTCTGCCAAGCTCGTTGATCGGATGCTTTGGGCGACCAGACACGCAAACGGCCGATGGCTGACTCTCATCCGGGAGGGACGGGATCTCCTCGTAGCCACGGAATCTGTTGAAACCGCCTATTCCAGACTGGTCAGCGGAGAACAGCCGCCACTCATGCCCAGCGAGCGCAAACCGCAGGAACGCGAATTGGCAGCCTGAAGGAAACCAGGCTGCTGGCTTTTTTAGTCATGCCGTGGCGTTGAAGCTTTTCTCAGGGCGAATCCAACGCTACGCGGCGGAAGACGTCAACGATCCAACTCGGTGCGCAAGCAGCATCATCGAGAAGTGCAGCCCTATCCGCAGAAGACAGATTGCGCCGCAATTTGGCAACAATATCGTCGTCCACAAATCGTTTCCCAATCCAACGCAGCGCGAGGATGACGAGCGCACTTTTTGAGTTTTTCGTCGAAACAAAGCGGGGCGAAATATGCCTCAGCACAATGTTGGACTTGCCGTTCCGGATGAGCCGATTCGGCCCGGTTGTATAGTGCCAAGTCTGCATGGGGACCTGATCGCTGAGGCCAAGCGCATTGGCCGCAGCCGCTCCCGTGGGGAAAATGCTGCCGTTGGCCTTCCGCTTGATGAAGTCTTGCAGGCCATCGTAACTCGGTCCCAACGGGCCGAGCACAGGGTGATGTCGGGGGAGGTGGTACGCCCCACGTCCGGCCCGGGAGATTTGATTTGTGCGACAATTCCGGGAAAGCGCTTGATCCACAGCGGAACGGGCACCCAGGTCCAGAAAATCTGTCGGCATCCAAACACGCTCCTGCGGTCCCGAGCGGATACGGTCCAGAATGGCCGAATCAATGGAGTCGATATGCTTCTTCATGGCGATCTTTGTCAGAAAATTATAACAATAATCTGACAAAATCAAGAGCCAGGGTAAAATCGTGCCTTGAGCCATCGCGGAACACACTCCCTCAATTCCCCGAACCATTCGAGGGCGGCGTCTTCTACGGTGGATTCGATGAGGCTCCTTCAGGGTTGGCGGTTTGCGTCTAAATAGGCAAACCGCGTATTTTCAAGGGTTTAGACGGTTTCTGGCATCAGGTGGCGGTTTGCGTCTAAACGAAAATCATGCCCAGAACGGCACATAATTGCGGTAACGCAACGAGGTTTGCTCTGGGTCGGCCAGTTTGATCTTCCCCGCGTCCACCGCGTCGCGGATGGCCCGTGAAACGGACTCCGTCTTTTTCTCGGAGAGCCGAAAGCGCTCCCGAAGACTCTGGTTGGTCATCTTCTCGTTCATCACATACCGCAGACAGCAATGCTGGTAAGTGGCGCGGATACGGTCGCTCCGATCCATATCCTCGAAATCCTTGTGCCCGAACAGCACCACCGCCGTGCGCTTCTCTCCCACGCGGAAGTCTGGGGCGGGCAGTTGGAAGGCCTCTGCCGCCTGAATCACCTTGTCCACGCCGCTACCCTTCTCTTCGCAGATGCCGAGGCGCCGCATCAGGTCCGCCAGCCGCTCATTCCGGGACTGGTATTCATCAATGAACCGGTCCGGCGAAATGAAGGGCTTGCCGGGATTCGAGATTTCCATGCGGTCGTCGTAGATTTCCACCATCACCGACGTGCCGGACTCGGTGAAATCCTGATGGATGAGTGCATTCGCCACCAACTCGCGCACGGCGATTTCCGGAAACATCTTCACTTCCCGGCGCAGCGCCTGCTCGATCACCTCATTGGACGGCACCAATCCGTTGATAAACTCCACCAGTCCCTGGAAGCCGACCGCGTATCCCTTCGATCCCGGCTTATCCAGCTTCGTCTTCAGCTTGTTTGTGCCCTCATACACGATCACTCGCGGCGCTTTCCGGGCGAGTCGGTCGAAACTCTCCAGCTTCTTCGCGAAAAGAACCGCCCCCAGATTCGTGATGGTCCATGCACTGCCCGTCCGCTCGATCAGCCGTTCACTGGCAAAGCGTTCCAACACGGCCTCCCGCGTGGCCGGGTAAGGCAGATGCAGCAGGTCGAAGTAGCTTTGCGTGTCGAGCACCTGCACCACCTTCTCCCCGTCGCACTCCGTCATGGCCGGATTCAACGCCCAGTCAGGCTCACCCTCGGCCATGATCTTCTTGAGCTGGTCCGGCGTCATCGGCACCAATTCCTCGCCCGCCCGCATCAAGTAACGGCCCTTGTAATGCACCGGCTGTCCCACCGGACGCGACGGCACCTGAAACATCAGCACCCGTCCCGCCGGATGCACCACCTCGTCAAAGGTCACCTTCAGATGGAGGCGCTCATAGATGCCAGCAACTGTGCGCTCGGGCACCTCGAAAGCTTTTGTTCCCACCACCCGGCGCGGCACCTTGTCGGTGACGCCAAGCAGCATTCGTCCGCCGCCTTCGTTCGCCAGCGCCACGCAGTAATCCACCAACTCTTCGAAGTGGAAGTTGTTGGCCGCTTCCTTGAATTCCAGGTGTTCGTCCTCGGAGCGAACTGTCAGCAGGGCATCAATCTCTGGAATCGTCGTTGCCATAGTCACTTGTCACCATCTGGTTGAATCTCGGAAATGCCTCCGCACGGCATCCGTTGAAACGGAGTATAACGCAGATAACTGAATGCACAGGCCAGGTTCGGCGCGTGAGTGAAGGCATCGGCGAGAGCGGACAATGGCGAAGATTTTGCAGACACTGTCTGCAAAATTTTTCGACGCTGTCGAATGAATCGGAAGATCGCCTGATTCGAGCAACTTTGTCGATTGTGTTTCGTCCGGCAATTTGCTCGACAGCGTCGGGCGAATCTTGTCTCCCGATTGGGAGAGATAAAAACTTTACCGAAACCGTGTCGACAGATTCTGCACCAGTCGCGCCTCGCCCCCTGCTCAAACTCCACGATGCGCCGTCCAACCTCCCAATACGTTGCCGTCATGATCGAGTTGACGGTCCGCGCCGAGGTTTGGCGCGCGGCATCGAGTAGTTCGAGCACGCCAGACTGAACTGCATTGTAGTCTTTGAGGGGTTTTGTTTTGGGGACGGGTTTCTTTTTCACAGGGAAGGCAACTGCAATGAGGATGAAGGATAGTGGCTCAGGCAGCGAATTTGACAATCTCGCCCGCGCTGGCCGGCAGCAGTTTCCAATACGATTCGATGTCTTCCGCTTCCTTCACAACTTCCCGGTAGTGAGCATACAGCATCCTGGCGTTTTTGTGGCCCATCTGCTCAGCGGTCATTGCGGCGTTCCGATGTTTGGCGAGATGGTAGGAGCCGTAGGAGTGTCGCAAGATGTCGTCCGGCCATCCGTCCCATCCCATGGCCTTGCTCAGCGCCCAACGCTTCCTACGAAAGTTCACGGGCAATAACGGACCGGATTCCTTGCGGCAGATCAAAAGCCACTCAAACAGATTGTCGGACATTTCCACAATGCGACGATCCCCATCCTTGGTGATTTCGGCCGGTAGATCGATGTGCTTTCGCTTGAAATCGATCATGCTCCACTTCAGGCGAGCCGATTCTTCGGGGCGGATTCCTCCGAAGCAGCCAACCGCAATGATCGGCGCCATGTCCATGGGCGAAACAGCCAACGACACCGCCCCGAACTTCTCCCTCCATACCCCTTTCTCCTCCACTCTCGCCTCGGCCTTGAATCCTTTAGCGACGAGATGAAGCAGTTTGCGGGCCTCCTCGATGGTGAGAATTCTCACGGCTGATTTCTTGACAGTGGATTCTTCGACCGTCATTCCCAGGCACGGGTTTTCCGCCATGTGGTGTTGGTTTACCGCCCAGGAGAACAGCACGGAAAGATTGCGGAGCATGTTCCGCTCGCCAACTGGCTTGAGCTTGCACTCATTCAGGAATCTTCGAACGTCAAGGCTGGTTACGCCATTGATGGCTTTTCCCTTTTCCGGTGGCAGCCAGCGTTCAAATCGCCGCCAACGTTTTCCGAGATCAGCCAGATAGGTGGGGCGCTTGCTTCGACTTTTGTCCTCCAGGGCACCTTCGATTGCTTGGGCGACAGACAGCGTTCCGGCTGGTGGTTTTGCGTGACGGATGGCGAACTGAATCGCTTCGGCAAGTGACATGCCCACTTTCTCCAACTCCTTCAAGGCACCCGCCGATTCGTGTAGTTGAGTGGCGGAGAGCTCGAATGCCACCATGCCGGCCTTCTCTTTCAGATCGATGATTGCTCCGGGAGTAGCCCTCTCTTTTTGGGCGTCGCCGAAAATCCATTTCCGCGCATCCTCAACCGAGTTGAAATCCTTTTTGAGAATCGGGCCACCGGTAAAACGGCTCCCGAGGCGGACGCGGAAAAACATGCGGCCACGTCCTGAGCGTGACTTGGTGATTCCGATGCCACTGGGCAGATCAGCGATGAGGTTTTTCTTTCGAGCCATGGTCTTATAGCGGAAAGTATCCGCCAACTGTCCGCCGATGTCAAGTGCCCAGGTAAAAACGGCGGACTGAAAATCCTCGTGTCGGGGGTTCGATTCCCTCCCCAGCCACCACTTTCGCTCTCGCGAAGTGGCTGAAATACTCCAAAAAACGCACTGGAGCAGTATAGCCATTTCGTCTCTCCAAGAATGCCGCCTGCATGCCTGCGGATTTCTTCGCGGACGCGTTCTTCGCTCGTTCTTTCCGAAAAAAGCTCCCCGTGGGGGGAAGAATGGCGGCGGCTTCCCGAGGAGAAGAAGGGCCTCACCTCAACTTTTTCTATTCGCGATGCGCGGGACTTTCTAAATTTCCCGAATGGCCTCCGCTGTCTGCTGCCGATTTTCCCCTGTCTCCCGGCTTTCCGCCGTTGTGGTGTTGTGCCTTCTCGCCATTGCTCCCGGGCTGCGAGCCGAGAATGGCATCGTCCTGAAATCCGATGTCGCCTTTCTCGGCGCCGATCGCAAAGAAAAGCTGGATGCCTACCTCCCGTCCGCGGAATTTCCCCGTCCCCGGGCTGCGGTGATTTTCATCCATGGCGGGGGCTGGAGCGGCGGGAGCAAAAGCGACGCTCGTTCCCGCGAGTTCTGTACGGCTTTGGCCGAGCGGGGCTACGTCGCCTTCTCGATCGACTACCTTTTGAACAAGGCCAGCAAGGACGAGGCGGGAAAGACCCGCTTCGACTCCGTGGCCTGGCCGCAGAACTTCCTGGACTGCAAGACCGCCGTGCGCTTCGTCCGGAGGCATGCCGCCGAGTTCGGCGTCGACCCCGCCCGCATCGCGGTGATGGGAGCCTCGGCAGGAGCGCACCTCGCCCTCCTCGTTGCCGCCACGGAGGACTCCGGCCATTGGAACAAGGGAGGGCTCTACCCTGAGGAGAGCAACGCTGTCTCCGCTGTGATCGAGTTTTACGGGCGTTGCGACGTGACGCAGGATCGTCGTCCGCACTTCGCAGGCGCCACACCAGAGGAAACAGAGGCAAATGTCGTCGCCGCCTCACCCCTCACCCACCTCACCTCGGGCATGCCTCCCGTCCTCGCCGTGCAGGGCGCCGCCGATACGATCGTCCCGGTAAGCTATGGCCGCAGGCTGGCTGCGCGGCTCAAGGAGCTCGATGTCCCCTGCGAATACATCGAAATCCCGGGAGCCGAGCATAGCTTCGGGTTCACACCGCCGCAGAAAGATCTCCGGCCGGAAGTCTTCGCCTTCCTCGAAAAGTATCTGGGCCCGACCCAATCGGGAGAAAAGAAGCAGGATTGAAAGCCGATCGCTCAACGGTTTGACCTGGGTTCCCATTGAGCCAGGGAGAGCAGATGCGATCCTGACGGCATCACTGTCATGCCGGATACCGCTCTCTCCGTTTCCGCCGAACCGCCGCCCGGCCACTCATCCCGTGATGCCGTGCGGGCCTTTATCGAATCCCACTGGGACGACACCGTCCGATATTCGCCCAACGATGAAGGAACCCTGCTTGGATTGCCTCATCCGTACACGATCCCCTCGCGCAAGGATGTCTTTCAGGAGATCTACTACTGGGACACCTACTTCACATGCGTCGGTCTCCTGGCCACCGGAAGGCAGAAACTGGCCATCGACAATACCCGCAACCTCCTCGCGGAGGTCGAGCGGTTTGGCTACGTGCCAAATGGGAACCGGACGTATTACCTCAGCCGCTCCCAGCCGCCCTATCTCGCTCCGCTCGTCGGCCTCGTGGTCGACGCAACCCAGGACGATGAGCTTCTGGCCGAGGCCATCCCTCTGCTGAAGCGGGAATACGCCTTCTGGACGCATCAGCGCACGGCCTCGCCGGGGCTGGCCCATCACGGCAGCCACGCCACCCGGGAGCAGCTCATCGAATTTTTCCCCACCGTGCGAGATCGCCTGGGCCTTCCTGAGGCAACCGCCGAGGAGGATCTGGATTTCGTAAGGCGGGTCATGGCCGAGTGCGAAACCGGCTGGGATATGAACTCCCGCTTCGCCAAGCGCTGTCCGGACTTCTTTCCCGTCGATCTCAACAGCAACCTCTGGCTCTACGAAACCCTCCTCGCCCGCTGGACCTCCGGAGACGAGAGCGCCCAGTGGACAGGGCGGGCCCGCCAACGGCTGGACCTGATCAATGCCCTCTGCTGGGATGCGGAGCGCGGCGCGTGGTTTGACTACGATCATGTCAACAAGCGGCGCTCCACCGTCTGGAATGCCGGAGCACTCCAACCTCTCTGGGCCGGGCTCGCGACACCGGATCAGGCGGCGTCGGTCGTCTCCCGCGCGTTGCCGAGGCTGGAGTTTGCCCATGGCATCACCGCCACCATTCCGCCGGAGGGTGCGACACCATTTCAATGGGATCATCCCAACATGTGGCCGCCCGTACAGCACATCGCTTACCGTGGCCTGGAGCGTTATGGATATACCCACGAAGCGCGCCGTATTGCCGAAAAATATCTCGACTGCATCACCCGGGCTTTCGACATCACCGGTGATCTTTGGGAAAAATACAACGTGGCCGACGGGTCTCATCTGGCCAGGAATGAAGCCGGGTATTTCAAAAACCCGGTCAACCTCGCGATGGGCGGAGGCGAGATACCCGAGGCGGAAACTCCGTCCATGATGGGCTGGACTGCGGGCATCTTCGTCGACGCCCAGGATTTCCTCGCCGGAGGCGGGTATTGGCTCAACCACGTTTGCCTGGCCCGTTAACCCTTCTCCTCTCGTCATGCCATCGCCCTTGGCCGAGTCTCCCGCCTGGTGGAAGGAAGCCGTCTTTTACCAGATCTACCCGAGAAGCTTCGCCGATTCGAATGGCGACGGCATCGGCGACCTGCCCGGCATCACAAGCAAGCTGGACTACCTCAGACGTCTCGGCGTCGATGGCCTATGGTTGTCCCCCATCTATGCATCGCCCAACGATGATAATGGCTACGATATCTCCGACTATCTCGCGATCGGGCCGGAGTACGGCACGCTCGACGACTTTCACGCCCTCTCGCGAGGACTGAAGAAGCGCGGCCTGCGCCTCATCCTCGATCAGGTCCTCAATCATACCTCCGACGAGCACGCCTGGTTCCGTGAGAGCCGAGCCTCGCAAACCAGCGCAAAACGCGACTGGTATCACTGGCTCGACGCCCCGGCCTTCGACAAGGAAGGACGCCCCGTACCGCCAAACAACTGGCGTTCCGTCTTTGGCGGTTCGGCCTGGGAGTGGGACACCGCCACCCGCCAGTATTACCTCCACTGTTTCTCCCGGAAGCAGCCGGATCTCAACTGGCGCGTCCCTGATGTCCGACGGGCTCTTTACGATGTCCTGAAAACTTGGGCGGGCCGGGGCGCGGATGGCTTTCGTCTCGATGTCATCAACATGATCGCCAAGGCGGAGGGATATCCCGACGTGCCGCGGCCCCCGGGAAGCACCGAGCCATTTCTCAACCTCGACGAATACGGCGTCAATCAACCGCCCATTCACGAGTATCTGCGGGAAATGCATCAAGAGGTCTTCTCCGGGAGCGATCTTTACTCGGTCGGAGAGACGTGGTGGGTGGGAGCGCACAACACCCTCGACTTTACCGGCTACGACCGGCGGGAGCTGAACGCCGCCTTCTACTTCTATTTTCACGACTGCACAAGCGGGCGCGAGCATTTCGAAAACTTCCACAAGCTTTATCAGGCCACGCGGGGAAAAAGCTGGCTCACCGTCACGCTGGGCAATCATGATTCCCGGCGCAGCCTGTCCCGATTCGGAGATGCCGCGAATTTTCGCCACGCCTCGGCCTCTCTTCTGGCCACGTGGCTGCTCACCCTGCCTGCGACGCCCTTCCTTTTCCAGGGGGAGGAACTCGGCCTTACGGACCACGCTTACCCCACCATCGCCGACTATCGCGACATCCAGACGATCAACCGATACCACGAACTGGTCGCAGCCGGGCATCTCGCCGAACAGGCCCTGGCCGAGGTGCGTATCACCAGCCGCGACAATGGACGCGCGCCCCTTCCCTGGGACTCCTCGTCCGGCGCGGGTTTCAGCACCGCCCCCCCCTGGCTCCCCATCGCCGAAGCCCACCGGCCTTTTCATGCCGCCGGGCAGATTCATGATCCCGGCTCCATCTACACGGCGTACTCCCGGTTGCTCGCCCTGCGCAAACGGATGCGGTCTCTCGTCTACGGCGACTTCATTCCCCTCGCCGATCCGGGTCAGGTTCTCTCCTATCAGCGGGGCGCATGGGAAAACCACCCGGCCGTCCGCGTCGTGCTGAACTGGGGCTCATCTCCGCAACCCTGGCCGTGCGATCCGCCTGCCGCTCCGGCCCTCCTTCACGCCAACCACGGCGGTGTTGACTATTCCCATCTTCGCCCCTGGGAGGCGGTGATTTTCGTCGCGCCCGAATAGCCCAAGGGCGCAGCGCCTCAGAGAGATTCCCCGAAAAATGACTCGCGGTGAACGAATCTATTCCGGTGCAACATAGCCCTTGGGCCCGCCCAGGCTCATGAAGCGCACATACACGCCGATCGCGGCCAGCAGCGCGATGAGAGCCATCACGCAGCCCGAGGTGAACGTGTGATAATACGCATTGCCGGTCGCATCGATGAGGCCGCCCACCATCGGCCCCACGGCCATCGAGCCGAGCGAACCCACAATCCCCGAGGCGCTGGCAAACTGCGCATACCGGCTGCGAGGAAAGAGCCGGGCCCCCAGCGAAGCCCCCACGGTGAAATAGCATCCCGACAGCACGCCATGCAGGACCAGGGCGATGGCAAACGTCTCGGGCGAACGGGCATTCAGAGCGCCCCACCCGGTCACCAAGGCATACCCAAGCAGGCTCGCGATGCACATTCTCAGCGGATGAAAGACATCCGCCAGCCACCCGAGGGGATAGGCCAGGATGAGCGAGATCAGGAAGGTCAGCGCGAGGCATTTCCCATATGCATCCATGCTCATCCCCAGGCTGTTGGCATATGGGATCATGAAGATGTTCACCGGCATGAAGACCAGCGCGGCCGCCATCATCATCACGAAGAGGCCGACATAATACGGGCGGCGGAAACACTCGCGGAAATAGGTCTTCACCTCGACCAGCGGATGAGTGCCGGCCCGGGTCTCGGGTGGAGGATACTGCCCCTCCTTCACCTTGAGACACACCCAGTAAAACGAGAGCCCGTAGAAGAACCCGATGATGACCAGGATCACCGTGTAGTACGTCTCCACCTTGCCGAGAATGCAGAAGTTGAAGATCATGCCGTCCACGAGGCTCACCGCGCGGAAGAGCCCATAAAATCGCCCGAGGAACTGCTGCGGAACGACATCGTTGATCAGCCCGCCAAAGATCGCCATCGCCGCGATGGTGGCAAACTCAAAGATCGCCCAAAACACCCCGAAGCAGATCACCGCGACAAGGATCTCGCTCTGGCCGGGGAAATGCCCGTGGACCCAGCGGGCCACATGGGGGGTGACTCCGAGTCCGATCATGCCTGCGGCCGCGATCGGCGTCGTAACGAGGAGGAATGGTATCCGCCGCCCTCGGGGCCCGCGATGGCGGTCCGACTTTACGCTGATGATCGGCCCCAGAATAAGTCCGACCAGCGAGGGGAACGAACTGATCAGCAGGGCGAAAAGAAAATTCGGGACGTCCAGATGCTTGAGATACCACTGGGCCATCGGCCCGACGGAGCGGTCCCTCATCGACCAGGAGAAATCTCCCAGCAGCAGCAGAAAAAACAACACGACCAGGCCGCCCGCCGTATATCGCAGCGTGCCGACCCGCCAGACCTTCTCTCCCGTCGCGGCTCGCTCCGTGGCCGCATCATCCGGCGAGACTTCGCCCGGGCCGGACGGTTGCGAGACCTGGGACATCGTACTTTGGCGCAAAGACTCGTCGCGATTCCCTTACTGGGAGGAAATCTCCAGCCCTGCGACAGAGGCCTCGAAATATCCTGCGGCGGGACGGCGCACCGCCTTGAGGACGAAGTACGGCGACACACCCTGCCAGAGCGACAGGTCGACCTTGTCTCCGATCTCTCCAGTAAATTCCTGGTCGCCCGAGCCGTCCTTGATCTTCACCACGATCTTTTCCCGGTTCAGGGACAACACGATCTCGGATACGGGAAGGATCACTTTGCCCGCCACCAGGTCCACCGGCGCCGCATTCTCTCCTCCTCCGCCACGAGGGCTGGCCACATTGAAGGAGCCATCACCGTTCAGGCAGAATCTCACGTACGCCGAAGAGGTCGTCTCCAGAGCCTTGTCCGTGCTCAGGAGGATGACAAAGGCTTTCTTCGCATCCGGTGCGTCACCGCCAAATTCGATCCCCGAAACCCGGATCTGCAATGGATGTTCCGTAAAGTTCAGCGCATCGGAGGGCTCCGTCGTAAGCAAAACTCCGTTGGCATACCCTCCTTCATCACCGGCCGCTTTCAGCAACAGTTTATCTCCGAGCACCTGCACAGCTCCCTGCGTTTTCCACCCCGGCGTTTTCGGCAGATCGACGATGGATTCGGAAAAAACCGGCTGACCCGCAAATGCCGAGCTGGCAGCGAGCGAAAAAGCAATCAACAAGGGACGCATGTTCATAAGGGGTGTACCTCCTAAAGGGGGGGAAGAGATTTCCTGACTCTTAGCCCATTCCCGGGCGGGAACGCAACAAGGCAGACGCGAACGATCCCCCGTCCCGCTCACTGCTCTGCCTTGATGTCAAATCACTGATGGGTTCTCCTATACCGTGCGGCGGCGGAGGCGGAAAGCGATCAGGGCGACACCCAGCGCACCCAGGGCAATCGTCGACGGCTCCGGCACTGCGGTGAACGAAAGCACGCCTGCGTTGCTCAGAGATGCGGTGTAGTTGGCTGAGTCGTAACCGGTAAAGGTCAGATTCGAGAATGACCCGCTGCTGAATCCCGAGAAGAGCGCGTAGGTATTCGCATAGCTGAACCCAACTCCGAGCGTGAAAGCGAGAGTCGTATCCGCGAGGCTGAATGCGCCCGTTCCCGACCCGGCGATCTGGTCTGTGCCCGTGCCCAGGTCAAACTTGATCACTCCGCCGGTGGTCGCAAGATTCTGATTCACCGACAGCGTGAATTTGCCCGGAGCCGTACCACGGATGTCGATGATGCCCGCGCTCATCGAAACCATACCAGCGCCGAGTTTGATATCCGCCGCGTTGCTCTGCAGCGTCCCGCCGCTCACCGTCACGGATGATGTGTTGTTCAAGCTCCCTGCCAGGAGGAGCGTGCCGGAGGAAACTGTCGTCGTCCCATTGTAGTTCAGGTTTGATCCGCCCAGGGTCTGCGTGCCTGCCCCGGCGATTACCACGCTCAATGCGGTCGAGCTGTTCAAGCTGCCGGTATACGCGGTGGTCGTCCCGGATTTTGTCCGGATCGTCAGCACATTTCCCGTCGTGGTCGCGCTCACCGTGCCGCTGCCGGAAAGCCCGGCAATCTCCTGGGTGATGTTATTCTTGGCGATACGGAACGTTGTTCCCGAGGACATGTTAAGCGTGGTTGTCACCGGCAGCGCATTGCTCACGTTGTCGGACAACACATACGCCGTCCCGGACAGGGTCGTATCCCCGGTGTAGTCGGCCGCCACCTTGACATTCAACCGCCCCTGGTTGTTGACCGTGCCGGTACTGCTATAGGAAAGCCCGTGATTTCCCGTCAGCTTGGCAAAGAGGTCAATGCTGCCGCTGCTGCCGGAAACACCTGCCGTCGAGATGTTCTGCACATCCAGCGTCCCCGCCCCGTTGAGAACCATCGTCGCTCCGCCATTGGTGGTCAGGGTGCCGGTCACGATATTGGTCGTTAGGGTGACGGTCGCCCCCGCCCCGAATGGGTTGAAGTAAGCGGTATTGCCACTTCCATTGACCCAGGCCGTTGTCGATGCGCCGTCATTCCAGTTTGCCGTGGTCAGGTCCCAATTGCCGCCGGTCGTGGGAACCCAGGAATAAGTGTCCGCAACGGCGGTGTGGGCCGCCAGCGCCGAAGCGCCAGCCAGCGTATAAAGAAGGTGTCTCGCGAAGCGATGAGTGAGGGGTGCTTTTTTCATGGTGGGGTATTAGGATTGGGGACGGAGAAAAATCTGGTTATTCCGCCCGGAAGCCGCAAGGCGGCCCGTAGTCAAACTGTTGACAAAACCGCGAAATTCATGAACAGCCGATCCCCAATTCCGCTTCCCGGAGACTATTAGCGAACGAAAGCTTCCGGCGTTTCCCGGAACGAATGCCTCTCCCCGCACGACCCGAGCCTCCCGGTCCTGGCGAGAAGCCTTACTGGCCCGAGGCGGCCGCGCCGACAGGGGTCGAATCAGACACGCGCTCGATGGAGACATCGTCCACAAAGACGCGCCCGACTCCGCTATCGACCAGGAGGCAGACGTTCACTTTCTCCACGTTTGCAGCCATCTCAAAGACGCCCTCGATCCTGGTCCAGGTGCGGGGAACCTCCTGCCCCGCCAGCACCGAAGGACTGTCCCCGCCCATGCCATTGAAGCCGAGAAAATACATGCCGCTGTTGCTGAAGCCGGGCCCGAACATCGAGATGCGCAGCAGGAATCCCGGTGTCTTCGACGACGCAACAAAGTCGTCCCCGGCACGCACCCACGCCGAAACCCGATACTTTTGCCCGGCGGCAAAGCTGGCGCTCTTGAGATACTGCAGCACCGCGTATCGGGACGGTCCTGCGGAAGACAGTTCCATCGCTCCGCTGCCGGCATGCGCCTTGTCGGCCACGACCTGAAACTGGCAGGCGGCCGAGGCCGACTTCGCCGGGTCGTAGAGAGACCAGCCCCGGCTGCCGTTTTCGAAATCGCCATTCGTCAGGAGGTTCTCCGAGAGCGGCGGAGGTTCCGCGGCGGGCGGAGTCGCCTCGCCGCCCCCCGGCTTCTTGTTAGCCGCAGGCAGGATCGTCACCTGAAGCGAGCCGGGCTGGCGCGTCTTCAGGTACTCCGATGGAGTGGTAAACACCACCCCCTGCGATTGCAGATACTCCACCAGCTTCTGGAACTCGGCGAAACGCTCGTCCGTCCATTGGTTGGGATGCCCCTGGATCACGAAGCAATCGCGCGTACCCGCCATCACCTCGTAGTCATGCCTGACCTTTTGGGGATTGGGGACGAAGAGCGGAGCCTCGATGTTCATCTCCGTGCGGTCCAGGATCAGAGCCTGGGGCAGGTCGGCGGCATCCTTGGGATTTCCGTAAAGCACGACCTTGATATCCGGATCTGCCGCGAGAGCCTGCACCGTCGCCGCGTCCGTCTTGTTGAAAGGCGCTCCGAACGCCGCAAAGGGCGCTCCCAGGATCCGCCTCGCGAGCTGCTGGCTTTTCGCGATGTGCTCCTTTTGCTGTTCGAGAGACGGCCCGCTGAACTCCCACACATCCTTGCCGTCCTCCTTCCACTGCTTGTGGTCGTAGCCATGAAGCCAGAACTCGACCAGGCCCGTCTGCTGTACTTCCTTGAGCCAGTCATAGTAGGCCTGTTTACCGCTCTCGAGCGAAACGCAAATGATGCCCGCCGAGGCTTTGATGTTCCTGCCCTTCAAGTACTCGAAAGTACGCCTCCACTGCGGAGTGCCGTTCGTCACGTCATCGAGCTTGAGAATCACGTAGGTCGTGGTGATCGCGGGCGTCTCAGCCGACGCGGCGACGCCGGGGAGTCCTGCCGAAAGTAACGTGGCCGCAAACAGCCGGGCGAACAGTGGATTTTTCATATCTTGGGGAATCTGGGAACTCATTCACTTTTGCATATCCTGAAAAATGCAAAAGGAGCGGCTCGCTCAAACCATTGAGCTATTTTATCGGTAAACCGCCGCCGGAATCGGGAACGCTAGTCTCCGGTGATGGCTGGCGCTGCGGCATGCCAGCCGTCGGCCTTGCCATTGCTCTGCTGAACCCGGGCGACAAAGTCATCATACGGCTCGTCGGTGATTTTGAGCAGTCCGTAGTTCGAGTTCTCTCCGTCAAAGCGCCCCTCGGCCGGCTCGTCGACATGCTTGAACCAATGATAGCCAACCACCGCCGGATGGGACATGAGGGACTGCACGTACTTTGCATACGCCGCCGCGCGTTCGGGTTGATTGCCCACCTTCGGCCCGGCGCCCTTGGTGTTGGGGAGGCCGGAATCAGTGGCGCGAAAGGCAAACTCGCCGACCAGCAGCGGACGCCCATAGGCGGCATATCGCTCCGCCGCGCCCTTCGGATCGGTGGTGTAGCTGTTGAATGAAATCACATCCGAGTGACGGGCTGCGGCCTCAAGCACTGGCTTCGCCGGGGTGTAGGCAAACCGGCAGCCAAATACCATGTGGTTTGGCGCGGCGGCGCGCACCGCCTGCTCCGTCACCGCGAAATATCGCTCGGCCAGCAATCCGAGAAAGGCATCGCAATCCGCCATGTACTGCCTGCGCCTGTCCTCGCTCCCGTCGGCGGCGCGGTCGATCTCCTGATTTTGCTTTGCCTTGTCCTTGTGCGGGAAGGGATTGGCGATTCCCCGGGCATCCGCGAGCTCCTCCCAGGAGGCCGCGCCGGTCTTCCACACTTCGTTGAACGCGGCCACGTTGGCATAACGCTTGCCCAGCATCTCCATGGCGGCCTTGCGACCCGGGGAATCCTTCGATCCATTGAGAAAACTGACGAGCAGCTCATCCTGGCTGCGCCAGTCCGGCCCCCAGCGCAACTCATTGTCGATAAACCAGCCCAGGATATTCGGGTCCGCCGCCTGGGGGGTGCATACCCGCGAGGCCTTCTCGCGTGCAAACGTCTCAAAATCCGGACTGAAGACATCCGGGAACACGCCCATTTCCCAGGCGCTCTTTTTCCCTCCCTCCACCTCGATCTGCTCCCGTGCAAAGTCCGCCGCGATATTCAGGATGGGAGTGCGGGCGAGGCTGCGGCCGTATTTATCCGCGCCCCCCAGGCCATCATCACACCATGCGCCGAGGGTGTTGAAATTCCAGTCGAGGAGCTGGGTCGCCTTCGCGGCGCGCCAGGCTTCGACCGAGGCGTATTTTTTTGCATTGGCCTCTCCATAAAGAGACGGCCCGACGCCCAGGATCTTGTCCGGAGCGTAATTCGCGGCGCAGACTCCCTTGGAGACGAACAAATCGCCCTGCGGCGTAATCATCCACCAGCGACCGTCTCTTTTCTCCGTGTGAAAGAAGCCGGTAGCCTCCGCATGACCCGTACATACCGGCATCTGGCAGGATAATCCGGCCATCGCAACAATCCAAAGGGGAGATCGCATAGCGGGCTATGCTCAATACTTCGCATTCCTTGAGGCAAGCGGGAAATCGTCGGTGCGGAAGGGACCGGCGGGCAGCCCTGCGGCGTTGTAAAGGTTGCAGAAGGGGTTCTGCGCCCAGGCGTAGCGCACGGCGACGGGCTTGGAAACGGCATCGGACCATACGAGCACCGTGTCGCCGTCGATCCTGGCATCGGCCCATTCCCATTTTTTGTTTTCTCCGTAAATCGCAAAGCCTTCGAGTTCCGATTGTGGGCTATTTCTCACCAGGGGAACCATGCGGGGGCTCTTCGAGCTGGGTGCGTATGTCTCGGGCATCGGCCGGGCCACGAGGCCGGGTTCCGCGTGTTTGAAACGAATCCTCGCCTTGTCCCCTTCGATGGTCATGGAGTCAAAAACGGGCCCCGAATACGCCACATCGCGGCCATACGTGCGGGCGAGAGCGATGCGCGCCAGGCGGTCGCCGACGGACATCTTGTCCGCCGGATGGATGTCCTCCTCCTCGCCGACATCGATCAGCACGGCCTGTCCGGTGTTTGGCAGCGAGAGCGCCATGCTCTGCGCTTCGCGCACCTCGGCAAACAAAGACGTCTTCTCGGGCTGCTTGCTGTGCGCTCCGAGGTTGGCGATCTGGCAGTAGTAGAAAGGAAGGTCGCCCCGATCCCACCGGGCCCTCCAGTCGGTGATCAACGCGGGAAACTCCGTGCGATATTGGTATCCCCGATTCCAGTTTCCCTCCCCCTGATACCAGATCACCCCGCGAATGGCATAGGGGATGAGCGGATGGATCATGCCATCGTACATGTAGCCCGCGACATTCTGCGCATCGATGGGCGTCGGCGGCCGCTTGGGAAACTCCGCCCTGGCGGCCGCATCGAGCGGAGGAAAGACATACTCAACCCTGGCCAGCCACTCGCCCTTGAATGAAACGTGATTCCCCTGGAAACGCTGGCCGCCCGGAGCCACTCCGCCGCTCTCGCAGGCGCTGAAGATGCGCAGCGCCAGCACATTGTCCCCCTCGTTCACCAGGTCGCCCTTGACGCCGTAGCGATGCACGACGCTGTCAACCCCGCTTTTCCCGACCAGCCGACCGTTCCAGTATACTTCGTTCGCGTCGCGAATGTTATCGAGGAACATGTCGACGCCCTTTTTCGGAGCGATGTCGGGCTGGGAAGGCGCTGCGACTTTGCGGCGCACCCAGATCGCCCCGGCCTCGGGCAGCCCAGCCTCCGCGAAGAACCCCGGCAGGGTCACGGGTTTCCAGTCGGAGGTATCGACATTGCTCCCGGCAAATGAGGCGGGCTCTCCCTGTTTTTTATCCTCGCGTCCGTATTTCCTCTGCCAGGCCCTGTAAAGTTCGGCATACTGGTCAAAGGCGCGCCTGTCGTTGCGCGCGTTGTCTGCACCAGCTTTGAGCACCGGATCGGATGCCAGCGCGTCGCGGCTCATCCAGGCTTCGATCATCGTGCCGCCGAGGGCGGAGTTCACCAGCCCGACCGGGTCGCCAAGCTCCTTCTGCACCTGCTTGCCAAAGAAATACGCCACTGCGGAAAATTTCCCGGAGGTGGCCGGGCCCGCCGCCATCCATTCCCCCTCGACATCATCGAGCGGATCGGCCGACGGGCTTCTTTTGACGAGGAACTGCCTCAGGTTCGGATTCGACGAGACCGGCGTCTCGGTTTTCGCAATCGGGAAGGAGCCGAGGGGGAAGTCCATATTGGACTGGCCCGAGCAAAGCCACACCTCCCCGACCAGCACATCACGCACCGTGATCGTATTCCTTCCCTGCACGATCAGATCGTAAGGACCCGGCCCCATGTCCTTGAGGTTCAACACTGCCTTCCACTTGCCATCCGGCCCGGCGGTGGCCTGGGCTGTCGCCGGGCCGAGGGTTACGATCACGCTTTCTCCGGGTGTCCCCTTGCCCCAGACCGGCACCACGTCGGACTTTTGGAGCACCGCGTGATCGGAAAAAATCCGTGGGAGGGAAATCTCAGCCCGCGCCGCGCTGGCCACGATTCCGCCCAGGAGAGCAGCCACGAACGACAGCGCAAGACGGCGGGACAGGCCGCCCGGGAATAAGGCAATACCGATAGGGAAAATCTGCATAAGGGAATGATCGCCGGGAGGCGCCGCCTACCATATCCCGGCTGAAACGCCGCGCCAGCAGGGCGGCGCTCAATCTGTTGACCCGGTCATTTCCGGATCGCTCGCCGGTCCCCCCTCACCATAAACCCAGCCGATGCCTCTAGCGGCGGGTGCGGCGGGCGGCCTTGCGCGGCACCTCGCCATTCACCGTTGCTCCTTCCTGCGGGCGCGTGGTTTTACCATCCCTCCACACTCCCTCCACCAGAATGCGGATCGGCGTGGCCGGCGGCCCCTGCTCGCCGCGCTGGAGCATCTCGACCAGATTGTCGACCGCGGTGCGCCCGATCATGATCCCGTTCTCGTAAACTCCCGAGAGCGTCGTATCGTCGACAGCCAGGCTGAGATTGGCCAGCCCGACATCCTCGGGTATCCGCACTCCCATTTTCCTGATCCAGCGCGCCACATCAAATCCGCCCAGAAACAGGATCACATCCGGCGACGTCTTTCGAAACCACCGCTCGATCGTTTCCTCCGGGGGATTAATGGACGGGTCAAAACACGGCTCGATCCGCTGCTCCTGCGGATTCTTCTTGTGATAGAGCCAGTGCCCGATTGAGTAGGCATTATCGACCTTGTCATCGTGTCCCTTGTGCACATACAGCCCGATGCGTTTGTAGCCCAGTTCCCTCAGCTTCGCGAATGCCAGATTGGCGGAGTGAATCTGATGATTGGTCACGAGATCGAAAATGCGCGGATACAGGCTGTATCCAAAGGTGATGACCGAGAACCACTCGTAGGCCAAGGGCAGCCACGTCCCCGCCGCTGGCTGGGGAGCGAGCAACAGCCCGCGAATTCCCCGGTTACGCAGGATGCGCGATAGCTGTTCCGGCGTCAGCTTGTCCCGCTTCAGGCTGAACTCCTCGACATTGTATCCCAGCTCGCGGGCTCGCTCGGTCGCCCCCTGGAAATACTCCTCAAACGTCGGCTGATCCCGCAGCCGATACTCGCCCGACCAGTTGTCGACCCAGGCGATCGTCGACTGGTAATGCGCCTGAAGCTTGGCCTTGCGATAGGCATTGAGGGCCGATAAGGCGGCGTCCGGCGCATATCCGAGACGGTTCGCCACGGCCTTGATCTTGTCTTTGACCTCTTGGGAAATTCTGGGGTTGTCCCGCAGGGCCATGCTCACTGTGCTGTAGTGCACGCCCACCTCCTTCGCGATATCGCGCAGGGTTACTCGCTGGATCATGTCAACAGTGTGAGCTCCTCCCCACCCAAGTCAACCCTGCCGTATTTCGGCCTCGCCGTCAGCGCAATCCAACAGCAACTCAACAGTTTGACTTGAATGCCGCTCGCGGCCGATTCCCGCCCGGGGCTTACTGGTTAAGTCCGATGCTCCAGACCCTGACCTCCGATCGCAAGCCGCAGACTCCCGCCTCCGGACGGATCGTCTTGTTGATCGACAAAAAGGAAGCCGATCTATTCTTCCCCGGCGGGTTTTCCCTCCCGGGAGCCGAGGTATTTGAAGCGCACGGAGCCGGGCTCGACGGGCTGATCGACCTGCCTCTGCTGGGCAGCCTCGAGCCGGATGTCGTGGTAACCAGCTGGTCCACACCGCATTTCCCGGAGAGCACCCTTTCCGAGATTCCGTCGCTTCGTTATCTCTGCCACACCAGCGGATCGGTGCGCACCCTGCTGCCGCGCCGTCTCATTGAGCAAGGCCTGGTGGTGACAAACTGGGGCACGCTCGCCGCCGACACCGTGGCCGAGCATGCCCTGCTGCTGATCCTTTCCGGCCTGCGGCGCTCTCCGGAATGGCCCGACATCATCGCGGGGAAACGGCGCTGGCAGCCGTCGCCGATCCGCACGCGCACTCTGTATGGAAAACGAGTGGGCATTCATGGCTTTGGCAATGTCGCTCGCTCGCTGGTCCACCTCCTCCGCCCGTTTGGCGCCAGGATCTCCGCCTTCTCGACAGGAGTGCCGCTCTCTCACTTCGCAGAGTACGAGGTCAGCTGGAGCGACAGCCTGGAGTCGCTCTTTGCATCAAATGAGATCATCGTCGACTGCGAGGCGCTCAACACCGAGACCCGGGGATGCGTCTCCCGCGCGATCCTGGAGTCGATGCCTCCCGGGGCGCTCTTCGTCAATGTCGGTCGCGGGGCCATCGTGGACGAGACAGCCGTAGCGGACCTCGCCGCATCCGGCCGGCTGTATGCCGCGCTCGATGTCTACGACGTCGACCCCATCGCTCCGGACTCCCCGCTCCATGCGGTCGATGCCATTGTGAAGTCCCCTCACATCGCCGGCCCCACCTCGGATCAGTTCATACGATGCGGCGATCTCGCCCGGAGAAACATCGCCGCCTTCCTGCGGGGCGAACCGGTTTCCGCCAAGGTGACTCTGGAAATCTACGACCGCGCGACGTAATCTCGGCAGGGATCGGCGGCTGCTCCAAAAGCCGCCGCCCTCCGGCAACACCCCCCCCCATGAAGCCGCATCTCCTGTTTTGCCTTATCCTCTTTCTCTGCGTTGCCGGAGCGGGGCTCCTGCGTGCCGATGCATCGAAGCCCGCCTACCTCGACCCGAACTACACCGGCCCGGCCGCTCCGGGCGAGGTCCTTCCCGCCATGGAACTGCCAGCAAGCCAGGCCTTCACCCATCCCGGCATCCTGCACAGCCAGGCTGATCTCGATTTCGTACGCAAGCAGCTCGCCGCCGGAGAGGAGCCCTGGACCTCTGCCCTCGCCGCCCTGCGCGCCGACGAGTACACCCGCCTCGATTACCAGCCCAGGATCACGCCGGTCATCAATCCCCACGACAAAAGCGTCGGCAATCTCATGAAGGATGCCACGGCTGCCTACGATCACGCCCTCCTCTGGTCTCTCACCGGCGAGCGAGCCCATGCCGACAAGGCCATCCAGATCCTCGACGCCGCCGGGAGCAAGCTCCTGTCCATCGACCTCGGTCGTCGCGACCAGGGAAAGGTCACGGCGGGATTCACCGGCGGCAAATACGCCAGCGCCGCGGAACTCATCGCCCATTACCGCCAGCCCGACGGCTCGACGGCCGGATGGTCCAGCGACTCTGCCGAGAAGTTCCGGCAGATGCTCGCCACCGTCTTTCAGCCCCGCCTGAAGGGATTCAAGCCCGAGTTCAACGGCAACTGGGACGCCAGCATGATGGCCTCGATGATGGCGATCGCCGTGTTCTGCGACAATCATGAGATGTTCAACGAAGCCCTCTCCTACTTCCTCAATGGACAGGGCAACGGAGCGATCACGCATTATATTTACCCGCACGGCCAGAATCAGGAATCTGCCCGCGACCAGGTCCATGGCCAGATGGGCCTCGCGGCGCTCGCCGCCTGCAGCGAAACCGCACGGCAGCAGGGGCTCGACCTCTACTCCGTCGCCAACAACCGGCTGGCGGCCGGATACGAGTACATGGCTCGCTATCTCGCCGGTCACCCTGTTGAGGTGGTCGGCGATGCGCCGATCAGCGAAAAAGGGCGCAAGGAGTTTCGCCCGGGCTATGAGCTCATCTATCAGCACTACGTGATCGAGAAAGGCCTCGATCTCCCCTACGTGCGGGAGGCCGTCCTGAAGCGCCGTCCCGAGGGCATGGACTTGATCATCCTGCCTTGCTGGGGCACGCTCGCCGCGTATCGAGGTCCCGCCATACCTCAGGCTCCATCCCCCGCCCCCACCATCCCGTGAACCTGCTTCCTCCCATGTCCATTTTTCGCCTCCAGCCCTGCAAATCGCTCGGCCTCGCCGTCGCGATGGTTGTCATATTCAGCCTGGCTGGCGAGTCACGAGCGCAACTCCTTGAGTGGAAATTCGACGAGGAAAGTGGAGAGGTTGCCGAGAGCTCCGGCACCGCGGGCTCCGCTCCATTGACGATGAAGAGTGACAAACTGTCCGTGAGTCTCTTCACCCCGGATGCCGGGGGCGCTTCCGGAAAGCCCGGAGACCGGGCCTTTGACTTGTCCGGAGCCAGCGGCATGGGTGCGAATAATCCTCCCTACAAGGGGCCTGTCGGCATCGCCAAGCCCAACACCGAGGGCCTCTCCGCTCTCGGCGGCCTGGAGTCCCTGACGATCACGGGATGGTTGAAACCATCCTCCACTCTCACGGGAGCTGCCCGGATCGTGGTCGCAAAGACTTTTTCCGTCCAGGCGGGCAGCAGCGGCGAGTTGCAATTCGCCGTCATCCCCGACAGCGGTCAGCCCATTTATGTGAATAGCGCCCCCCGGTACACCGAGATGGGCATGTGGATGTTCTTCGCCATCACCTATGACGGCACCCGTACCATGGACAACGTAAACTTTTACGTGGGAGCCACTGGAGCCGGGCTGGAACTCGTCTGCACCCTCTCCATCGACGGCGGCAAACTCCCCCCGTTTTCCGGCGGCCTGGAAATCGGAAACTCCTCGGCCGGGGTGCGTCCCTTTCAGGGCATGATCGACGACCTGGCCATCTACGGCGCAGAAAACGGAGCAGATGGCGCGCTGTCCCAAGCGAAGATCGAAGAGATTTACAACAAGATCGCCAAACCCTGAACCACGCCTGCCTCCGGGCTGAATCACCCTATCTCAATGGCCCTGGCAGAGCCTTCTCCGCCAGCGCGATGTGATTGACGGCGAGGACGGATTTCAGGGTCGGCGAGGCCACGCCGGTCAAATAAAGCTGCACCGAGCTGAACTTATGCCCGGCGATCTGGCCCGACTTGACCACATCGAGAAAGCCCGCGCTCTCCTTGGTCCACGCCGCATAGTCCCACTCAAGGGGAATGATGAGAGCTCCGTGCTGATTCATCGCCAGTGGCGCACGCCGATAGTTAAAGACAGCCGAGATCGGCTGCGAGCGATTGATCGCCGCCAGCAGTTGCGCCTGGCGCGTGTACCGGATCGCCTCGGTCTCGGTCGAGGCCGCCGTGGCCAGCTTGATATATACCGCCCGTCCTATCGCACTGCGCAATTGCGCCAGGGAATCAACGATCACCGTCTGGTGCAGCGGCGACAAGGACGGGTTGTTTAGAAACGCATTGGCCTGCGCGCGCTCCACTCCCATCGCGAGAAGGATCTTGAGATTGCGCAGCCGCAAATCCGCAGGACTGAGGTCGCGCAGCGCCGCATAGGTCTGGCTGCCCGTATTGACGGAACGCAGCGTCAACCCCACCGCGCCACCGACCGGCATCAGCGCGCCCGTCAGCGTCATCTGCCCGGCGTAGGCCGCCCAGGCGATGCTCTTCAGCTCCTTTTGCAATTCCGGATTCGTCGAGTACGGATCGACGCCGAGACTGAGGGCGATCCCTCGCTTGGCTTTGCTAAACCCGATCACGTCCTCCATCGTGGAGTCTTCGTACTTGGATTGTTTGCGTCCCTGCCCCACCTCTTTGACCGACTGGCCGATGCTGTTCACCGACTTCCAAAGGCCCTTGCCCATCTCGCCGACCGTCCCCACCGGATGTTCGATCAGATTTTGCGCCAGTGCCAGCGGACTCTTCGCCGCGCGCTGAAGCGCCTCCTTGTAGCTTTCGCTCCGGGAAACCTCGCGCAGCTTCGCGATGGCCTGGATCTCCGCGATTCGCTGGATCAGCGCCGTATTGCCCTCCGCCAGATTCACCCCGGAGTCCGGAGTGTCGATGGTGAAGTGGTTGAGCCCCTTGCTCGTCGGCACCGGCGGCCGAACGGCAAAGTTGTACCCCCGGTCAAACTCCGGCCGCAAAATCACCCGCGCATCCAGCACCGGGGGCACCTCATAGGGAGGCAGCGGAGCCGGGGCAGGCGTCTGGGCATACGCGGAAATGGCGATAATGGAAAAAGCAAAGGCCGATAGAGAAGTTCTCATGGAGGTATCTGGCAGAAAATGATGCGTTCGATGAACTGGGCGCTCTTTCTAGACAGAAGCTCCGCCGTTTTGCAACAGGTTGGTGTCTGTTCTTTTACCCCGGGCAGAGTTGTCGTGTTATTCTCTTGGCTGGCGACTGAGCACCTCGCTGAGTCAATGGCCCCGGCAGGCAATCGCCCACCGGGACCACGTTACAACTGCACATCCTCGATCTTCCGGATCAGGGTCGACTTGTCGCTTTCCAGGAACTTGAGCATCTCCAGCGTCTTTTCGGAAAAACCCGACAGACAAAAGATGTCCCGCTCCGGGAACTGCAACGTGCCGTAACCCTGCAGGTCGAAAGAGAAGACCTTCGGCGACGCTCCGGTACGGCGTTTGTATTTCTCAAACACCGCGGTCGGAGCCGCTCCGCCCATCCAGCCCTGCATATCGGAGAGCAGGATGATGCGGTCGTACGCCTTGTTTGCCATTTCGAAGACCGCGTGGAAGTTCGTTCCACGACCGGGCGCCTTCGATTCGATCACCTTCGCCAGGGTGAGCGTGGAGTCACGGCGATTCACCGTGAGATATTTGGCGTCGTCGCTGAAGATCATCATATCCGCCGAGCTGGCCTTGAGGAGCACCGAGGCAAAGAGCGCGCCGATCTTGAGCGGCTGCCCCTGCATCGAGCCGGAACCGTCGAGCGCCACCAGCGTACGTCCCGCAAAGACGGGGACATTGGCCAGCGACTTGTCGACCGCCTCGCTCAACGCCTCAACCACCTCTCCCGCCCGGGGCAGGTTTCCTGCCTCCAGAGCTTCGAGCGCAGTGAGGTACCGGAACGGAAGCACGAGCGACTTGCGAATGAGAGTTTCATCCGCCAGGAGACTCAGTACCTCGTCCACCACCTCGGGGGCCTGCGCGAGGATGTTGCGCTGGTTACGCAGGAGGGCGAAGTACCCGATCTTGCGAGAGCGAATCAGCTCCGCCCACGCCGCGGCCTTCAACTCCTCCGCCTCCTGCCCGTTTGCACCCGCAGTTCCCGCCTGGGTGAGCTTGACCTCCCACGTTTCCGCAGGAGCCAGCTCATCGCGCACCAGCTTGCGCAGCGCGTCGCTGTTGGGCGGGTGCAGCAGGTTCACGGCGTCGACCAGTTTGATCTCCGCCGATTCGCGACGGTACTTGGCGACCTGATATTCGTCGAATCGCGCCAGCGCCGCACCGAGGCCCTTTTTCAGGGCGTTCGGGATGGGCCGACCGTACATGGCAAGATGGCAGGCGAGGATCTCAAGCACGTCGTCCGGGCGTCGGACGACTTTCTCGAAAAACCGCCTCGTCCACTGCTCGCCCTTCACCGAGCGGGCCAGTTCACTCGCCACCAGATGCGACACCGAGCGCATGCCCGCTTCGTGACGGGCATACACTGCAGCCTTGGCGACAAACTCCTTGTCAGGCTCCGCCGCGATCAACTCCTTAAGCCGATCCACGGTCGCCTGCCCCGAGCGGTAGAACTGATCCTCCAACTGCGACGTCAGAAGGATCGCGACCAGTTCGCTCTTCGGCGATTCCGCAAAGGCTCGACCGCCGGCCAGATTCGTTACGTTTCCGCCTCGGAAACGCTTGAAGATTGCGTTGAATTTCATGGGTATTCACCTCCTTGTTTTGTGTTGTGTTAATGCGGCAACGCGCCGCGTGACGATCTGGGGAAAAGGGGTGCTGCCCGCAGAGAATTTCACCCGGAGTGAGACAGACCCTAGCGGGCGTGCTGGATTTCCGAGATCCACTCTACCGTTTCGAAGTATCTCCGGGCTCGCTGCTGCGAGCAGCAAAGGGACACGGGGAGTATGCTGAACGGAGAAACGGTCAATACAGTTTCCTGCATCGACCACCTGCTCTACCCTTGAGCTACTCCGGCCTTTGACAGCCGGAGACCGGATTCGAACCGGCAACCTGGTCGATCACTACGAAGTAACTCCATTCTCACTGCCCCGATAAGGAACTTTGGAAGAAAATCCGAAAAACAAACCGTGCTTGCGCACGTCCGCTGCTCACCATGAGCTAACCCGCAGAGCGGGTGTTGGGATCGAACCAACTCCAACGATTCCGAAGAATGTCCTTCGTCGCTACCCAAAACGATGTGGGGAGAAAGTTGGCCGGAGATATTGAGATGCGCGCTCGCGCCCGCATCTCGACGGGATTCGAACCCGCGCCCAGTCCCGGATTACTCCCGGACTGCTCTACCTCTGAGCTACGAAGTAACTCCAGCCTCACTGCCGCACTGGCAATACCATCACTGATGGCAAAGCTTGCGGAGCCGGCTGCCATGGATGCAACCGGCTCCAGGTTAATCCTTGTACGGATCGCGGATGTCGCGGCCCGCCATGGCGACTCCGATGGGCTTGAGCACATGCAGGACACGAATCGTCCCCTCATGAGCCGCCAGCACCTCCGGCAGACGACGGTATGCCTGCTGAGCCTCATCGAGGTCCCCGCCACGCAGCGTCACGCCACACTCATGCAGCCATTTCATCATTTCGTCGTGGCGGACGAGCCCTTCCTTGCGGATGCGCTTGCCGTCCTCCAGGACAAACTTTCCCTTGGCCGCCGTACGCGACATGACACGTCCCGCACCGTGAACGGTGGAGAACATCGCCTCGCGCGAAGCCTCGGAGTCGACACCCTCGATGATGACGGCATCATCTCCCATGCTGCCTCCGACGAAGCCCTTCTGGCCCGGAAATGCCGGGGTCGCGCCTTTACGGACGACCCAGTACTTCGAGCCATCATGCTCCTCCTCCCACGCGAAGTTGTGATGGTTATGCACCTCTTCCTCGATCTTCGCGCCGAGGATCTTCTGCACGACATGACGTGCGACAAACTCACGCCCCGCGAGTTTCATTCCCGCGATGTACGCCTGCCCGACCGGATCGCTTTCGCTCACCACGGCGGGATCGACATCCATGCCGTCCTTGCCTCCCGCCTGTTTAAGGAAGTACGTCGCCGTCTTGTGCCCGAGGCCACGCGAGCCAAAGTGCACACCGACCCAGACAACCTCCGACTCATCGACGAAAACATCGACATAGTGGTTGCCGCTTCCGACGGTGCCGAGCTGGGCCTCCGCCATCTGCTTGATCCCCTTGAAGGGCTGTTCCGACCACAGCGGATCATCAAACAGCTCATGCTCGATGCGCTGCTTGTTATGACGGCCGATGCCGAACGAAATATCACGCACGACATCATCCATGATCGCGCCGATCTTCGGCACGACATCCTCCGCCTTCGCATCCGTACGGATCGCGAGGTTTCCACAGGCGATATCAAATCCGACTCCCGAGATGGAAATCTGGTCGCGGTACGCCACCACGCCGCCGATCGGCTGCGCGTACCCCTTGTGCCCATCGGCACAGAGCACGCCGCGCTCGCCGCCCGCGGCGATGCAGCGCTCGATCTGCGCAATGGTTGCTTCATCATGCGTTCCAAAAATACGGACGCTCATTGGTTTTACCTCCTTGGTTGTAGTTATGAGACCGACACCATGTCGACCTCAGGAAAATGGTGCTCGCGGCAGGACTCGCACCTGCACTGTCCAGCGCCTCGGGCTGGTGCCTCTGCCTTGGGCTACGCGAGCAAAAATCGGGGAGTCTGGCCGGTTTCGCCCCGGCCCGGCCTCGGTCACAGCGAGGAATGCGGCTACTACATCACAGGCTCCATCGAATATAATCCCGGGGGCAGGAGTCGAACCTGCGTCAGCGAGCTTATGAGACTCGCCGGAATCCGATTCACCCCGGATCTGTAAAACTGGTCGGGCAGGCGGGAGTCGCACCCGCTTTCCCGTGCTCCCAAGGCACGGATCTCCACAGCTTCGACCTCTGCCCGTTGAGATCACAGCGTTTAAAATGGCACGAAGTTTGGGTGCTGCCCCGAATGCGCCGGATTTTGGGGACCCGGCCGCGCAGACTGGCGCCCTTCGTGGAAAATGGTGCGGTCAGCCGGATTCGCACCGGCATCGCCTGATTGGAAGTCAGGCATCCTTGTCTTGAACGATGACCACAGAGAGGCGGGCCCTTGCGAACCCACCCCAAAAATTGACCAGGCGGTTACGGGTTTCCTTGGAAACGCCGAAGCCAGGAGGCGCCGCCTTCACGCGGGATTTCCTGACTCGTGCCGGCTGGTCAAACACGACAACCCCGACAACTCTGCCGGGGTAAAAGAACAAACACCGCTGCCATCCCGTACCGCAAAGACGCGACGAGGACCACACCCGCAGGATATTTCACGGCGGATCTTTCGGTGTTTACAGGCACACCTCCCACAAAGCCTTTAGACTGTAAGGTTGTGGCATGGGATTCATTAGCATTAGAAAATCAGGCACGCGACGGATTGACACCGACGCTGGTTCACGTATCTCTAAGGAGTCACGCAAACACGCTCATCTCGACAATGACCTGTTTTCCGCTGACAAATCCCGCCCCGTCACGGTTACCGCCGTGACGGGGCATTTCTGCCTATGGATTGATAAATTTCATGATTCTCGTTTTTTCGGGCAACAAAAAACCCTGTTCGCATCAGCGAGCAGGGTTGTCCAAATCGGTAGTATTTATCCGTATCTAGAGCCTTCTGCCCACCACTATATCTCCGGGATTAAGTTCCGGCATATATGCAAAACCAAGCTTGATCCGACGGAGATGCAATTCCCCCGTCCAGCCCAGGCTCGCGCCTGATCTGCTGCAATCTGTAATGGATCGTTGGTTGAACATTGGAAAATGAATGTGAGGACGTCTATATCGCCTGCTTGCTAAGCTGACAATAGAAAACTTTAAGAAAGAGAAATTTTCATTAGCTAAGCTGACAACCATTTCCCCATATCCATTCAAACATCCAGTGGCATATCGCCATCCGATTCCTCGGAAACAATGAGCAAGAAACCCCGCCCCACATCTCATCGCACCAGTTGGTTTACCCGGTTTGCCCAGCACTGTGCGCGCTGGGCTGGACAACCGGTTACGTTTGCGGCGGCGGTGGGGTTGCTGGTCCTCTGGGGAATCTCTGGCCCCATTTTTGGCTTCAGCGATACCTGGCAGCTCATCATCAACACGAGCACGACCATCGTGACGTTCCTCATGGTGTTCCTGATCCAGAACACCCAGAACCGGGACACCGAGGCGCTCCAGATCAAACTGGACGAACTCATCCGCGCCACGCGCTCCGCCAATAACTCCATGCTCGATCTCGAGAAACTGGAGGAAGCCGAACTCGACCGCATCCGTGATGACTACGAACGACTCGCGGAAAAAGCCCGCTCCGAGCTGACCAACCGCAAAAGCCGCCGGCGAAAATCCGACTAACTCGACTTCTTTCCAGAACCCGTCTTCTCAGAAGCCTTGGGGCCGAAAAAGAGGCTGTCCACGTAGTCGCGAGCGTACCGGAGATTTTGGACGACCACGGTGGAATCCGGCTGCGTTTTGCCGATCAGCATCGAACCCTGCCAGATGCTGTTGAGAAACCAGGCCACACCCTCGACATCGAAATCGATGGCGGGTTTGTGGATGTCCTTCGCCTCCTTGAGGAGCTTCGCCACGTAAGTGGTCCAATCCGCCAGAGCCTTGGCGCTCCCCTCGCGCAGATGCTCGTTCGTGAAGGACATCTCCTGGGCAAACATTCCCACCAGACAGCAGACGCATTCCTCCGGCTGTTGGGCAAAGCCCGTCATGATATCGAGCATTTTGTGCACGCGAACGAGCGGGTCCGATGAGATGTCCAGCCGCTCCGCTTCCGCATAGAGCGCCATGCCAAAATCAGCCCAGCGCTGGAGCGCAGCTACGCCGATGTCTTCCTTGGACTTGAAGTAATGAAAGAACGCCCCTTTCGTGACTCCCGCCTCCGCACAGACATCGTCCACCCCTGTGGCTACGAAACCTCGCTTCAGCATCAATCGCACGGCGGCATCGACCAGCTTTTCCCTGGTCGGGATCTGCCCTTCCTTCACTCTACTCATACATACCGAACGGTATCTTACTGCATTAAGCAGCCGCGTCAATAAATCGTCCCGCAGCATTCTTGACCCCCTCCCGGCTTTGGTTGCAAGGTCGCCCTCGTGAAATCGATTCCTCTCTGGGATGGACCCGCCCCTTTTGCCAAGGGTTCATCGCCTGCCGACATTCCCACCCTCGACATTTACGAACCCTTCGGCAACGTCTTCCGCGACTGCGCTGTCGTCATCCTGCCGGGAGGCGGATACGGCTTTCTCTCCGGTCAGGAGGGCGAGGGTTTCGCCGGGCTTTTCCAGCTCTGGGGCTTCCATGCTTTTGTTTGCAACTACCGTCTCGGCACTGATGGATACCGCCATCCCACCATGCTCACCGACGCCTCGCGCGCCGTGCGCATCGTTCGCTCCCAGGCCGCCGAGCGCGGATATGATCCCAAAAAGATCGTCATCATCGGATCTTCCGCAGGAGGCCACCTCGCCGCCACGGTCTTAACCCAGTGGATCGAGACCGACGCCACAGCGAGCGATCCCATCGACCGCGAATCCTCCCGTCCCGATCTCGGCATCCTCTGTTATCCGGTCATCACGATGGGCGACTTCACCCACAAGGGTTCACAGGAAAACCTCCTCGGGATCGATGCCGAGAAGGATATGCTCGAAGCGATGTCAGCCGAGAAAAACGTCACGGCACAGACTCCGCAGACCTTTATCTGGCACACCTACGAGGATGGCGCCGTGCCGGTCGAGAATGCCGTGCATTTCGCCTCAGCCCTGCGCAAGGCGGGAGTGCCCTTCGAGCTTCACATCTACCAGGACGGCGGCCACGGCCTGGGAATGAAGGACGGCATTCCCTGGGTGAACGACTGCTTCAACTGGCTGCAGAAGCGCCTGAAATCCTAACAACGCTCAACCAGACAGCCGGGCGGGCACTCGCTCGTCCGGCTTTCCTTCCCCGGCGCTTTAGTCGCCGGAAATGTCGCCGATCTCATTGATGAGCCAGCGGCCATTTCTCTTCACCACCTCGACGTCGATGGTGTGTTTGAAATTGGGTTCACGGCTGACCTCTTTCACGTCGGCTTCATCCCCAGCCCGGTCGATCTTGATCTTGCCAACCTGAAAGCCCTTGTCCGGCCAATCCTGGCCGCACACGATCGCGTCGGAACCGTAGCCGAGCTCGGGATCATCCTTGAGCGCCTTCGTGTAAACCTTGCGCAAGGCAGCGGCAAACTCGGGCGTCACGCGCGGGTCTTTCGCCACGAAGTTCATCGTGCCTTTGTACCCGTTCAGCTTGGGCAGGGCCTGGATGTAGCTGTCGTAAAATCCCTGCACCGCCGTCCGAATGTCGGCCTCATCGTTGGCGAGAGAGACGGAGACGGGGAGAACCAAGAGGAGGAGGGCTAGGATACGGCTCATACGACCGTAATTTTCATGCCCGCCCCGCAAAACCGCAAGCCTTTCGGGTGCGTCCTAACAAACCTCGTCTGCCGGATACGTCAGGCCGATTTCCTCGCGCCAGGCGTCGAGCAGCCGGTGGTTGCCCAGCGAATCCCCCCCGCTCATCGCGGGCCACGGGGCCGCACCTTCGTTCCGATACCGCGCCACGGCATCGAGCTCGTAGGCGTACAGATCCGTCGCATCCTCGGTGGAAATCGTCTCGGCGGTATTGGGCGCATACTCGCGGAGGATGATCGAAGCCCCCGCCGATCCCGCGATCCACGGCTGTGTGATCGTCAGCACGCCCGCTGTACCATGCACTCGCACGCAATTCTCCAGCGGTGCGACCATCGAGGTCGACAGATGGGCGCAAATATTCCCCTCAAACCGCAGCACGGCATGCGCCTGCAAATCCGTCCCCTCGCCCGGATCAAGCTGCCCGACCGCCTTGATTTCCAGCGGCTCAGCGAATTGTTTTCCGAGAGCTACGCCTGCGACCAACCGTGCCATCGACGCACAATAGCAGCCGATATCCAGAATCGCGCCGCCACCGAGTTCACGAGCAAACAGACGGCTCTTCGGATCATAGGCTGGCAGGCCGCCAAAGCTGCACTCGATCGTCTTTACCTGCCCCAGCCGCCCGGAGCGCAAAATCTCGATAGCCTTCGCCGTCTGCGGATGACAGCGATACATGAAGGCCTCCATGAAAAAGACGCCATGCTGCTTCGCTGCCGCAAGCATCTGCTCGACCTCACGGGCATTCATGCCAGCAGGCTTTTCACAAAGGATATGCTTCCCCGCCTCCGCCGCCTTGATGACCCACTCCAGATGGAACGGATGTGGCGTGGCGAGATAAACAGCCTCGACTGCGGGATCAGCCAATAACTCCTCATACGAGCCATACGCGCGCGGAACGCCGAATTCCTCAGCAAACGCACGCGCCGGTTTCAGCGAGCGGCTGGCCACTGCGGCCAGCTCCCCGGTCTGGGAAACTGCCAGCGCCTGGGCCAGGCGCCGGGCTATGCGCCCGGTGCTCAGGATGCCCCACTGGAGTTTCACGGCAGGTCAGGGATTACGCCTGCGCGTCGGAATCCTCTTCTTCCGGCTCGCTCACGACCGGAGCGATGGCCTGGAGGTTTTCCGCATCGCGCATGTCGATCAGCTTTACGCCCTGGGCGTTGCGACCGGTCACGCGAATGCCGTCGACCTTCGTGCGGACCATCTTGCCCTTGTTCGTGATGAGCATGATCTCGTCCTTGTCGCGAACGGTCAGCGCACCCGCCACGCCACCGGTTTTCTCGGTGGTTTTCATGGTAATCACGCCTTTGCCGCCACGGCTCTGCAAGCGGTATTCCTCAAAATCCGTCTGCTTGCCGATGCCGTTTTCACCGGCCACGAGGAGGCAGGCGTCCTTCTCCACCACCGCCGCGGCGATGATGTAGTCGCCCTTGTTCGGGCGGATGCCCCACACGCCGACGGTGTCGCGGCCCTGGTCGCGCATCTCTTCCTCGTGGAAGCGAATGCTCATGCCCTCATGCGTGATGAGCACGATCTCGTCCTGCCCGCCCGTGAGCTTGCAGTCGATGAGCGTGTCGCCTTCCTCGATCTTGATGGCGATGATGCCGCCCTTGCGGATGTTTTTGAAGTCGCTGAGATTGCTCTTCTTCACGATGCCGCTGCGGGTCGCAAAGACGATGTGGAGTTGTTCGCTCCAGGTGTCCTCTTCCTTCTTCTGGCCCTGAATTCGGATCGTCGCGGTGATCTTCTCGTCATTGCGCAGCTCGAGGAAGTTCGCGATGGAACGCCCCTTGCTCGCGCGGGAGCCTTCAGGAATCTCGAATACACGCTCGACGTAGCATCGACCGGTCTGCGTGAAGAACATCAGGTAGTCGTGCGTGGTCGCGGTGAAGAGATGCTCGACAAAGTCGCTGTCCTCTTCGTTGTCCGACTCGCGTGCCGTCATACCGATCACGCCCTTGCCGCCGCGCTTCTGTGCGCGGTAGGCGCTCACCAGAGTGCGCTTGATGAAGCCATTGTGCGTGAGCGTCACGATCACTCCTTCGTTGGCGATCAGATCCTCGATGGCGATCTCGCCTTCCGCCGGCACGATATGAGTGCGGCGCTCGGTGCCGTAACGCTTCTGGATGTCGCGAAGCTCTTCCTTGATGATCGTGAGCACGCGGGACTCCTTGGCCAGAATGTCGAGGAGATCGCGGATGACCTTGAGGAGTTCGTCGTACTCGCCCTTGATGCTGTCGCGCTCGAGGCCGGTCAGCTGATACAGGCGCAGATCGAGGATGCTGGTCACCTGCTTCTCCGTGAAGCGATAGTGGCCATTGATCAGGCGGGCCTCGTCGCGAATGAGGATGCCGATCTGCTCGACGATCTCGCGCCCCCAGCTCAACTCCATCAACCGGCCCTTGGCTTCCTCGCGGTCGCGGGAGTCGCGAATGATCCGGATGAAGTCATCGAGATTGGCGAGAGCGATGAGGTAACCCTCGAGCTTCTCCGCCTCGATCTCGGCCTGGCTGAGCAGGTAGCGGGTACGGCGCAGCACGACCTCGCGGCGATGCTCGATGTAGCAGTTGATCGCGTCCTTGAGGGAAAGGAGGCGCGGCTTGCCATGATCGATCGCCAGCATGTTCACGCTGAAGGAACTCTCCAGCGCGGTGTGCTTGTAGAGATTGTTGATGATGACCTTCGGGTTGCCATCACGTTTGAGATCGATCACGACGCGGGTCTGCTCGTCCGATTCGTCGCGCACGTCGCTGATGCCGGTGAGCACCTTCTCGTTCACGAGTTCCGCGATGCGCTTCACGAGATCGGCGCGGTTCACGCCGAACGGGATTTCCGTGATGACGATATTCTCGCGTCCTCCCTTGGTCTCTTCCGTGCCGACACGGGCGCGCACGCGCACCGAGCCGCGACCGGTCTCGAAGTAGGACTTGATGCCAGCCGAGCCCTGGATCAAGCAGCCCGTCGGGAAGTCCGGTCCTTTGATGTAGGCCGTGAGGCCTTCGATCGTGATATCCGGATCGTCGATCTGGGCGCAGATGCCGTTGATGATCTCGATCAGGTTGTGCGTCGGGATGTTCGTCGCCATGCCGACCGCGATACCCGTGCCGCCATTGATCAGGAGGTTCGGGAACGCAGCAGGAAATACCACCGGTTCGGTGAGACGCTCGTCGTAGTTCGGCACGAGGTCGACCGTGTCTTTCTCGAGATCGTCGAGAAGCGTGCCGCCGAGGGGCGTGAAGCGGGCCTCGGTGTAACGCATGGCGGCCGGCGGATCGCCTTCCACCGAACCAAAGTTCCCCTGCGGATCGATCAGAGTATCGCGCATCGCCCAAGGCTGGGCCATGTGCACGAGGGTCGGGTAAATGACCGCTTCGCCGTGGGGGTGATAGTTACCAGACGTATCACCGCAGATCTTCGCGCACTTCATGTGCTTGCGCGGCGGATACAGGCTCAGCTCGTGCATCGCGAAAAGGATGCGACGCTGCGAGGGCTTCAGGCCGTCGCGCGCATCCGGCAGAGCGCGGGAAATGATGACCGACATCGAATAGTCGAGAAACGACTTCGACATCTCATCGGCTACGTCGATTTTTTCTACTCGCTCGTTAAGAGTGTACATGTACTTCGGAAATCTGGGGTGGGATTAAACGTCCAGGCGGGCGTTCAGCGCATTGTCCTCGATGAACTGGCGGCGCGGTTCGACGACGTCGCCCATCAGGATGGTGAACATCTCGTCAGCCTTCAGCGCGTTGTCCTCGTTGAGGTCGACGCGGAGGAGCCTCCGCTTGTTGGGATTCATCGTCGTCTCAAAGAGCTGCTTCGGGTTCATCTCACCCAAGCCCTTGAATCGCTGGATCTGCATGCCCTTCTTGCCGATATCCAGCACGCGCTGGAGGATTTCGGGAATGGAGAATACCGGATGCGTCACCGCTTTCTCGCCCTCGCCTTCGATCAACTCGAAGAGCGGCGTGTCGCTGTTGGAGAAGTGGTCGACATGGAGCCCTTTCTTGTCCAGCTCCGCGATGAGCTTCTGCACGGCGGTGGACTCATAGAGTTCCACCTTGCGGGCGCGGCGATGGACGCCGTTTTTCTTCGATGATTTTTCGACCGGAGCAGCCACGGCCTCGATCACGACGGGCTCGCCGTTCTCATCGAGCGTAGGCGGCTCGGGTTCGTCCTCGAAAAGATTCAGGTCGAGATTCTCCTCGTGGAAGGCGCGCATCTCGGCCTCGCCGGGGAAATACGTCACCCACTCGGTGTTGCCCTCGCGCACCTTCACGAGGTACGCCGGGAGCTGGCCCGTGGCGGGATTGCGCTCGCTGAGATAGGTCTCGAAATCTCCGCCATGGCGGCGAATCGCCTCGCTGAACTTGGACAGCCTTTCGAGCAACTCGAGGAGTTCCTTGAGCTGCACCGGGGTGAAGACCTTGCTGTCGGCGAGGTTCTTCAGCTTCACCTCTTCCGCGCCGAGCGAGATGAGGATCTTGTTGAGCTGGGCGTCGTCGTCCACGTACTCCTCACGCTTTTTGCGCTTGATGAGGTAGAGCGGCGGGCAGGCGATGTAGATCTTGCCCTGGCGGACGAGCTCCGACATCTGCCGGTAGAAGAAGGTGAGAAGCAACGTGCGGATGTGCGAACCGTCCACGTCGGCATCGGTCATGATGATGATCCGGCCGTAGCGAAGCTTCGCGAGATTGAAGGCCCCCTCCTGGTCGCCCGCGCCGATACCGGTGCCGACCGCGGTGATCATCGTCTGGATTTCCGTGTTCTGGAGCACCTTGTCGAGGCGCGCCTTTTCCACGTTGATCAGCTTGCCTCGGATCGGAAGGATCGCCTGGAAGCGACGGTCGCGGCCCTGCTTGGCGGAGCCACCGGCCGAGTCGCCCTCGACGATGTAAAGTTCGGTAAGCGATGGATCGCGCTCGGAGCAGTCAGCCAGTTTGCCGGGCAGTCCGCCGCCGGTCATCGCGCCCTTGCGGACGGTTTCACGAGCCTTGCGTGCGGCCTCGCGGGCGCGGGCGGCGGTGAGGCCTTTCTCGACGACTTTCTTGGCGACCGGCGGATTCTGGTCAAAGAACGTCATCAGGCCCTCGTACGTGATCGAGGAAACGATGCCTTCCACTTCCGGCGTCACCAGCTTCACCTTGGTCTGGGACTCAAAGCCGGGCCACGGGTGCTTGATGGAAACCACTGCGATCAGACCCTCGCGGACGTCGTCGCCCGAGAGCGTCGGGTCCTTTTCCTTCACGAGGTTGTTCTGCTTCGCGTACTGGTTGATCGCACGGGTCAAAGCGGTGCGGAATCCGGTCGAGTGCGTACCGCCATCCGGGTTCGGAATGGCATTGGTAAAGCAGAGGATCTGGTCGTTATAGCTGTCGTTGTACTGCAACACGAGGTCGCAATACATATCGTCCTCGACCTCCTGCTGGTCCTTGTTGCGAAACTTCACCTTGCGCCTGCCGTCGAGCACGATCGGCTTCGGGTGGATGAGCTGCTTGTTCTCGCCGAGCTGGCGGACGAACTCCTCAATGCCGAGCTTGTAAAGGTACTGCTCGCGCCGCTCCGTCTCCCCGCGCTCGTCGATGAGGTTGATCTCAAGGCCCGGGTTGAGGAACGCCAGTTCGCGCAGACGCGCCGCCAGCTTCGCAAACTGAAACTCGACCGTGATGTTAAAGATCGTCGGGTCGGGCAGGAAGGTGATGAGCGTGCCGGTTTGCTTCTTGTTCTTCAGTTCCCCGATGACCGTGAGCTTTTGCGTCGTCACACCACGCTCGAAGGCCATGTGGTAAACCTGCCCGTCGCGGGACACCTCGACCTTGAACCAGTCGGAAAGCGCGTTTACGCACTTCGCGCCCACGCCGTGGAGACCGCCGGAGAATTTATACGCACCCTGGCCGAACTTGCCGCCCGCGTGGAGATTCGTCAGTACGAGCTCGATGGCAGGCACCTTGAACTTCGGGTGCATGTCGACCGGGATGCCGCGTCCGTTGTCCTTGATGGAGCACGACCCGTCGGCATGCAGGATCACATCGATGCGAGTACAATATCCCGCCAGATGTTCGTCGATCGAGTTGTCGAGCACCTCAAAGACGCAGTGGTGCAGGCCACGTTCGTCCGTGGGTCCGATGTACATTCCGGGGCGCTGTCGCACACCAGCCAAGCCCTCGAGTTTATCGATTTTAGAAGCGTCGTATTTCTCGCTGTTCGGCGTAAGATTCGGTTCGTCGGACATCAATGGAAGAGTGTTAGCAGGAAGGAAACCTGTTTAAACGGGTAAGACTAGGGGCTGCCGGAGGTTCCGACAACCGTTTTTTACACCCCCCTGCCACAGCATCTAGGGAAGCCAATCCCTCTTCAACACAACATATTGCGCTTGAGTCTCGTTAGACCCTCATTTTGCGCATTCCAGGGAAAACCTGCTTCCCGAGACTTCCCATTGCACCCTCGCTTGCATTATCTCAGGTGGCGTGTCCGACAGCCTCGTGCGCCGTATTTACTCCCTCCTGAGCGGGTTGCTCATCGTGGCAGCCGCCTTTTTCACCTACACGTGGAACGCGAAGACCGTCTTCTTCGAGGATGGCGTCTATTTTGCCGATGGGGACTGCTACGCCCGCATGACCCGCGTGCAGATGGTTCTCGAGCACCCTTTCAGCCCGCTGCGCCACCATGACTTTGAGAATTACCCCCAGGGCACCACCCCGCACACCACGGCGCCCTTGGATTTCCTCATCGCCGGGCTTTCGCTCGTCCTGAAGCCCTTCTCCGCCCAATCCCTCGATCTGGCGGGTGCGTACATCTCGCCGCTCCTCGGCGCGCTTCTGGTTGGCTTCCTCTGGTGGTGGTCGCGCAAGGTCTTTCCCGGCAGCCTCCGCTGGCCTCTCCTCCTCACGGTCGTTCTCTCTCCCATCCTCGTCCATGGCTTCCAACTCGGCCGCCCCGACCATCAATCCCTCATCCTGCTTCTCGTCGGTATCGCCTGGGCGGCGGAAATCGCCCTCTGGCGGAACATCCCGGGCCGCTGGCATCTCGTTTCCGCCATCAGTTGGAGCCTCGCGCTCTGGGTCTCGCTCTTCGAGCCCGCCATACTTCTGCTGGCCACCCTTCTCCTTCGTACTCTGGTCGGGGTTCCCTCCCGCCGCCACGCCTTGCTACCGGACCGCACCAGCCTCATCGTATTCTTCGCCATTCTTGTCATCTGGCTGCTCTTCGACGGGTGGCGCGGCACCGGCCTGCCCGAGGCCTACCGAGCGACCTTCTGGCGATGGGCTCAGAACATCGGCGAACTCCAGCATACCTCTGTCCACCAGATCTTCGCCTGGTGCGGATGGCTGCTGGCCGTCATCCCGGCCCTGCTCGTCCTGCGCAGCCTGCAGGTGCGCGCTCTGCCCGGCATCGCCTGGGCCGTCATGATCCTGATCCTCACTGCGCTGGCCCTATGGCACATGCGCTGGGGATATTTCCTCGCCCTCGGCTTCGCCTTTGCCCTGCCGACCGCCCTCGCCGCGATCCCGTGGAAACCCGTGGCGTGGGCGACCTTTCTCATCGCGCTCTGGCCGATTGCGGGTGAATGGGATGACAACCTCTTCCCCGATCAGGAGGAGCTTCGCTCTCGGAATGAAAACCTCGCCGACGCCGTCCTGCTCCGCAGCGCCATCCCAGCCATGCAGAATCCCGGCAGCATCCTCGCCCCATGGTGGCTCACTCCCGCCGCAGTCTACTGGAGCCACCATCCCGGCATGGGCGGCAGCTCCCACCAAAGCCTCCCCGGCATCGTCGACACCGCCGAGTTTTACACCACCAACGACCCCGACAAAGCGGAGAAGATCCTCAAGGACCACAACGTCCGCTACGTCATTGCCTACGAGCCCTCGCGCATCGTGGAAAACTCCGCTCAGATCCTCGGCACGCCCCAGCCGTCATCCAGCTTCGCCGCCGAGCTTTTCCGCACCCGCCCGGTTCCTCCGCGCTTCCTCCGGCTGGTGAATCAAAACCGGTTCTTCCGCATCTATGAGGTGACTGCGGATTAGTTCCTCGTCTGGAGAAGCTGCAGGTTCCCGGTCTGCGTGGCCCATGTCCGGGCCGCATCCGCATCGCGCCGCGACCAGTTGGCCAGGACTGAACTCAAGAAGCGGTTCCGCGCCTCGGCATCGGCGATTTTCAATGCCCAGTTGGCCGACTCCGCCGGCTGCCGCCACTGGTACTGCTCGACAAATCCGTAGATGGCGCTTTCCCGCTCGACGCCCTGTGGCAAAGTCTCGAACCATCGCGCCGCAGCCTGGGGATCGTTGGCCGCATAGCCGCTGGCTGCTCCTTGAAAGGCCATCCGCCGACTCTGTTCATCGCCGGTCAGGGTCGCCGCCCAGGCAAGAGCCTCGCCCGGGTCCTGCCTTGCCACGTCGCGAGCCAGACTCCTCGCCGCCATCGCTCGGACATTCTCGTTTTTGATCTGCGAGAAATTCGCCGCAAACTCCGAAACATCGCCATCGCGCAATTTGCCGAGCATTCCGAAAAGAAAGCTATATGCGACACGCGGGTCCTCGAGGCGATTGAGTACGCCGATCCCCTCCGCCGCCGAGGCTTCCGCCATTACCGACCCCAGCGCGTTGGCGATCGGCGCCGCCGCTTTCGGGTCATCCTGGTCAAAAAGCAAGGCGATAGCCTGCTCGGGGGCCCGTTGAGCAATGATCTCTGTAATCTTGCCCGCAGCCCGGTCCCACACCTGTTCGTTTTGGATCTTGTCCAGCGCCTCCAGCGCGGCGTTGGGATCACGTCGCGCCAGTTCGCTGGCCGCGATGCCGATAAAACCACCCCCGTCCTGCATCGATAAGCCGGAAAAATACTGAAACGCCGCCGCAGGATCGCTCGAGGCCCACGCAAACGCGGCATACCCACCCACCCGATATTTCGGGCGATCCGATGTGAGCGTCCGCGAATAGTCGTACAAACCCGCATAATCAGCGCTGGCCCACTGCTCCGCCACCATCGCCGCGAGCCCATCGTTTGCCGCCTGAGGATCTTTCTCCAACGCGAGTTGCAGCGCAACGGACGGAGCCTGGGTAGCAAGCTGTTTCAACATCGCCCGCAGTACCACCTCCTGGCTGGACCCCGGCTGAGCCTGCAGATCGCGAATACTCCGCACCAGCTCATCGCGAGACAGCCGGGCGGAATAGGCCGCTGCCAGTGCGGCCTTGGCCTCATCGCCATTGGCCAGGGCCATGTCGGCCAGCACCTCCGCAACCGGCCTGCCCTTGGATTCGATCCGGGATTCCACCGGACGGAACGAGAGTTTCGGGGTTATGGAAGGTTGTGGCGCTGGCGTCGATTCCGGCGGCGCGTCCTTTCCCGGACCCGAGCGCCCGCACCCCGCCACGCACAGGACGGCCAAGGCGAGACCTGCCTTCCACCAAGGCCCGGAGCGGGGTTGATTCTTCCACATAGCGATTCGTGAGGGGGCGATGAGCATCGTGCCGGGAAGCCCCTCTAAACTCAAGGCCACTCTCGTCGAGGCGGAAGGCCATCCATATTATTGACTTCTCCCACCGGAAACTCCCGCACACCACACAAACTCGCCCTTTCCTTTTTCCCCCGAATGGATCAAGTAGGACGCATGAGCGACTACGACTTTGCCGTGATCGGCGGAGGCAGCGCGGGCTATGCCGCCGCGCGCACCGCCGCCTCGCTGGGCCTCAAAACCATCGTGCTCGATGGCGGGAAGGAGGTCGGCGGGCTCTGCATCCTCCGCGGATGCATGCCGAGTAAATCGCTCATCGAATCCGCCAATCGTTTCCGCGCCTTCGGCCAGGCTCGCGAGTTCGGACTGCGGGTCACCGATTTCAGTTACGATGCAACCGAGATCGTCGCCCGCAAACGCCGCCTGATCGGGGAATTCGCCGACTTTCGCCGCGAGCAACTGGAATCGGGCAAGTTTGAGTTCGTCCGAGGCAAGGCCTCCTTCCTCGACGCCCAAACCCTCCAGGTCGATCTCCTCGACGGCGCGACGCGCACCATCACCACCCGGTCGGCCCTTGTCGCCACCGGGTCAGTCGTCAACGTGCCGCCAGTACCCGGCCTGGCCGAGTCCGGGGCGTGGACGAGCGACGACGTGCTGGAGCTGACCGCCATTCCCGATTCGATCATCGTGCTCGGGGCCGGTCCCGTCGCCCTGGAAATGGCCCACTACCTCGCCAGCCTCGGCGCGAAGGTCACGATCATCCAGCGCAGCGCCCAGCTCCTGACCGGCGTGGACCCCGATGTGGCTGCGGAACTCGAGCGTGCCTTGAAAGAACGCGGCCTGGAAATCCACACCGGCACCTCACTGGTCCAGGTCGAGCGCGAGGGCGAACTCCGTCGCGTCACCTTTGAAAAAGATGGCGTCACCCACACCATCGAGGCCCCCGCCCTGCTCAATGCCCTGGGCCGCCGCCCCAACCTCGCCAGCCTGGGATTGGAAAAGGCAGGCATCTCCGTGGAAGGCAATCACATCGCCGCCAGCGCGACGCAGCAGACCTCCGTGCCCCATATCTTCGCCGCAGGGGATTGCTGCGGCCCGTACGAGGTCGTCCACATCGCCATCGAGCAGGCGGAACTGGCCGTGCGCAATGCGTTCAAAGTGCTCCAGGGCTCCGGCACGCTGGAAAAGATGGATTACCGGCTCAAGCTCTACGCCGTCTTTACCGAGCCCCAGGTCGCCGTCGTCGGCCTCTCGGAAGCCGAAGCCGCAGCCAAGGGCCTGGAGTACCTCACCGCCTCCTACCCATTCAACGACCATGGCAAATCGATGATCATGGATGAGATGCACGGCTTCGTGAAACTGATCGTGGAAAAGCACACCCGCGAGATCATCGGCGCCTCTGTCGTCGGGCCGCACGCCTCCGACCTTATCGAGGAGGTCGTCGTGGCCATGCGCTTCCGGTCCACGGCGGGCCAGTTCGCCCTCATTCCGCACTACCACCCCACCCTGTGCGAGATTTGGACCTATCCGGCCTCGGATTTGGCCGAGGACGCCTCGGTCGAGAGTTGACCTGCCTAGGTTCACCGCTAGATTTGCCCGTTATCGCCCTATGAACCTCAACAATTTGACGAGCTTTATGCCGGATACCACTCCTTCTGCCACCAAGAATATCCTCACCAACGACGTCCAGATCAAAGGCGCCATCAACTTCGAGAGCGAGCTGATCTTTGACGGCAAGATCGAAGGCGAAATCGTCTCCGAAAACGGCAACCTCACCTTGGGCAAAAATGCCGAGGTGAATGGCGAAGTCCGCACCAAGAACGTCGTCGTCCACGGCACCGTCAACGGCAACATCACCGTGACCGAGCGCGTCGAGCTCAAGGCCAGCTCCCAGCTCACTGGCGACCTGCGCGCCGTGCGCATCGTCATCGAGGAAGGCGCGACCTTCATCGGCAAATCCGAGGTCACCCCGAACAAGCCCGCTCCGGCCTTCAAGGCCTCCGACCGCGGCACCGCTCCCGCTCCTGCCAAGACCCAGTCTGCTTCCGCGCCCGCCGTGTCCTAAGGCTGCATGCAGGACCATCTCCGCAAGGCCCCGTTCCGGTGCCCGCACTGCGAGTACGTCCAGCTCGAGCCCGTCACCGCCATCTCCACGTACTGCCGCTCCTGCGGCAGCTACTATGAGACTGGCGCTCCGGTAACCGGAAAAGAAAAGCCCGCTCCCACGCCCGCCGCTCCCCGGCCCCAGCCGCCAGCGGCGCAGCGTCACGTCCGGGAGGTGCGATGTTATCGCTGCAGGCGGACGCATGAAGTCTCGGCCTCCGCCCGCAGCACGATCTGTCCCGGCTGTTCGGCGTCGATCGAATTTGACGACCTCGTCTTTGATTCCCGCGTCGCCCGCCCGGTTGACACACGCGGACGCCTCAGGGTCGAGGCCAAAGGCTCTCTCAGCAACGGCTATATCGTCTGTGGAGAAGCCGATCTGTACGGCGAAGTCAACGGGACCCTCCGCTGCGAGGGCACCGTGCGTATCAGCTACTCCGGCACCATGAGCTGCCGGATCGCCGCCAAATCGATCATCGTCGAAAAGGGGGCCGTCCTGGACTTTCCCCTCCCCATTATCGCCGCCGAGATCGTCCTGCACGGTTCGGCCCGGGGAAATTTTCATTGCGACGGTCGGGTGCATATCCACCGTCACGGTCGCCTGGAAGGACGGCTCTCGGCCAAATCGGTCGTCGTCGACAAAGGGGGCTTCCTGATCGCCGAGAGCACCGTGCGCCCGGAACCTCCGCCCCAGAAAAACGAAAAGGAAGCGTCCGCAAAGACGCTTCCTCTCGAAGGAATAACCAATCTCGGCCTGGCGTCCTAGACGCCCGGCGCATTTACGGCGTTGCCGAGGCAGCCGGAGTCGGCTGCGGGGCGACCACCGCCGTCACCGCAGGCGGAGGAATCAAAGCCTGTACGTCGGCCAGGATCGATCCGCCAAACATCGCCGCCGGACTCGCCGGGTAGCTCTGGGTCAGCGTATCGAGGGCGGCGCGAGCCTCCTCAAGCTTATTCTGGCGCAGGAGGATGCGCGCCTGCTCCAGCAGGGCAAACGACGCCGCATAGCTCTTGCCGTCCTGGGACTGAACGTCACGCAGGGCGTCGAGCGCCTCGCTCATCTTGTTCTGCTGCTCAAGGTTCTGGGCGATGCCGAGCCGGGCCGCGCCAGCCAGCGCGTTTTTCGGGAAGGTATCGAGGAACTTCTTATACGTTGCCGTCGCGTCTTCGATCTTGCCACCGTCGCGCTGGGCGGCAGCGACGAGGAAGTACGCGTCGGCCGCAGCCTGCGATTTCGGGTACTGGGCGATGAGCGTCTGCCATGCTTCCAGCGTGGTGGCATCGGCAAAGGCTTTCTCCGAGTTGATCCGCGTATTGCGCTCGCTCAGCCAGTAGAAGCCTCCGCCCACGACGACGACCACGACTGCGATGGCGGCGCCAATAATGGTCGAGCGATATTTCGCCCAGAACAAATCCCCATCGAACCCATCGGACTCCAGCAAACGATCCTCCGCCGGAGGCACTTGATCTTTCGACATAAAATTAAGCTCCCACCTCCGCGCGAGCTTCCTCGGCCAGGGCCGTGCTCAGGTAACGCTCACCCGTCGAGCAGGCAACGGTCACGATCAGCTTGCCCGCATTCTCGGGGCGCTTGGCGACCTGGAGAGCGGCCCACACATTGGCGCCGGTGCTGATGCCGACGAGGATGCCCTCCTCCTTGGCCAGGCGGCGAGCCATGGCAAAGGCGTCTTCATTCGCGACCTGGATACACTCCGTGATCTGCTCCGAACCATCCGAAGCCTTGAGATGCAGGTTGCCCGGAACGAATCCCGCGCCCGTGCCCTGGATCTTGTGCGGACCCGGCTTCACCGGCTCACCGGCGAGGGTCTGCGAAATGACCGGGGAATCCTTCGGCTCGACCGCGATGGCCTGGAAGCCCGCCTTGCGCGGAGCCAGCGCCTCGTACACGCCAGTGAGCGTTCCCCCCGTGCCGACAGCGGCGACGAAGATATCGACCTTGCCCTCCGTATCTTCCCAGATCTCCTCCGCCGTGGTCTTGGTATGAATGGCCGGGTTGGCCGGGTTGTAAAACTGCTGGGGAATCCAGGCATTCGGCGTCTCCTTCACGATCTGCTCGGCTCGGGCGATGGCCCCCTTCATTCCCTCGGCGCCCGGCGTGAGCACCAGCTTCGCTCCCAGCATGGCGAGAAGCGTGCGGCGCTCGAGGCTCATCGTCTCCGGCATGGTCAGGATGAGCTTGTAGCCCTTGGAGGCGGCGACAAAAGCGAGGGCGATGCCCGTGTTGCCGCTGGTCGGCTCGACGATCACGGTGTCCTTGGTGAGCACGCCGCTCTTCTCGGCCTCCTCGATCATCGCCATGCCGATACGGTCCTTCACGCTTCCCAGCGGATTGAAGAACTCGCACTTCAGCGCGATGGTGGCGTTCACGCCCTCGGTCACCTTGTTCAGCTTGACGAGGGGAGTGCGTCCGACGGTCTCAACGATGTTGTTGTAAATTTTGCCCATGACGATTGATTTGATAGGGGAAAGCGCAACCTACACGCGGCCCTTGCGGCGGGAAAGGCTATTTTTGTAGGATTCCCTCCATGCCCGGCCTGCTTTCCGAGATGGAAATCGCCCACGAACTCCCCTCCGTGCCCACCTGGTCCCGCGAGGGTTCCGCCATCACTTGCAAACGCGTCTTTCGTGATTTCGCGGAGGCGATGAACTACGTGAACCGCGTCGCTGTCGTCGCCGAAATCACCGATCATCACCCCGATATCGATATCCGCTGGAGCACCGTCCTTCTCTCCCTCTCCACCCACAGCAAGGGCGGCCTCACGGAGAAGGACTTCACCCTCGCCCGGCAGATCGACGCGCTGGTCTAGAAGACCACGTCCTTCTCGGACGGCCAGTCGACAGTGAACTCCTCGGTAATCTGCTTTTTCTGCTTCGGAGCCAGGTCAAAGGTCCAGGTCAGCTTGCCCGTATCCTTGTCCTGGACCGGCGTGTCGCTGAACTTCACATCACGCACCGTGATGCTCGCATCCTGAGCCACAGGCAGCTGATCCAGCACCGTCACCTTGACCGGCTGGTTCTTGAAGTTCTCCAGCGTGGTTTCGTATTTGCGCGTGATGCCTTTGCGCTTCTGGAAGAGCCCGTTCTCGGCCGCCCGATCGACCAGCGTTTTGCGCGTCACCTTCACGTTGTCGTCCGTCCCGAGGTAGAAGTCGAAGTCCTCCCCGGGGGCGATGAAGTTCACATGGCTGTCGCCGATGAAATCCCCGTCGCGGAAGACATTCACCTTGCCGCCCAGGATGGGCGCGCCGCTGGAGTTGGTCAGGCGGGTCTTGAGAAAGGCCACGTCAGCCAGCTTAGGCGTCGTCACATACTCGATCTTGCCGTCAAATTTCTGCGTCGCAATGGCCACGCGGTGCTCCTCACCGTCGCTCGGAATCGTCGCGGGAATCTTGATCTCGAAGACCACCGAGACGCCCGAGCTTTCGATCTCCGCCTGCTCGTATTCCATCGGCGCAGGGGCGGCGGCCACGACCATTTCCTCCTTGTCTTTCGCCGCATCGGCATCTGCTCCCGCAGAATATCCAAAAGTATTCCGCTTGGATACCGCCATGGGTCGAATGAAATTCAGCCACCACGGCTCCAGCTCCGGCATGCGCGCACCCACGCTGGGCCGCGCGGTCGACAGCGAGAGCTTCACATTGTCCCAGTTCTCCCCGGTCTGCTGGCGCACGTTGCCGTAGTAAGCCAGTTCGATCGCGCCGGTCTGGGTATTAACTCGTGCGTCATAGAGCGGCTGCCACGAGGCTCCGCTCATGTTGTAACCCAGCGAAAGTGTCGCCTTCGCGGGTGACGATGCCTTGACCGCGACCAGCACCTGCTTCTCCGTTTTGCCTCCGCCGGAGCGCAGGCGGTTCAGCTCATCAACGACCACCTGCTTTTTGGGCCCGATTTCTCGAATGGCGACGGCATTGGCCTGGGTCGCTTCGGAGATGGCCACGGTCTCCGCTCCATAGAACTCGTAAAGGGGCTTCACCTTTTCCAGGCTGGCGCTGGACGCCCCCTTGCCCTCCTCCGCTCCCGGCTGGGCCAGCCCATCGCGCACCTTGTTCAGAAAGGTCCGGCGCTCCTGAAGATCGGCTTTCTTGGCGACGAGGGTCGCTTCCTGATCCTGCAAGGCCTGGAGCTGCGCCTCCAGCTCCCGTACCCGCGGGTTCACCGTCTGGTCAAAAAACACATCGCGAATCTCCAGCCCGAGGATCTTCACCCCTGTGCCTGTTCCTCCTGCCTGCACGCTGGAGGGATCGAGATCGGCTGGCAGCCCGGCGAGCCGCACCACGCTCTCACCCTCCGGCAGCGCCACCTCGGCGGTGCGGGTCACCCGCGCCCGGTCGGCATAGACCGTGACGGCGGAGATTTGGGAGGACGTGTCGATCGGGGCGGCGGAAAGATGACCGGCCCAAAGGAGGGCGGCCAGCGGGAGAGCGGTCTTTCTCATGGCGTTACCTAGTCAACGCCAGAAGCCCGGAATTTTCCCGAAAAATCTTACTTCCAGAGGGCCACGGCGCAAAAAAGCACTGCCGCGCCATAGACAATGCCGCCCACCATCGCCGCCTTGAGACGAAGCTTCTGGCTGGTCAGCCACGTAATCTGGTCGCGCAACACCCACGGCATTCCCACCCAGAACAGGCCGAGAATGATCCATACATACGCCAGCACCACCACGAGCAGTCGGCTCGTCTCCGGGCGCAGAAAAGCGGCCTCCAGGATCGGCTCTGCCGCGAGAAGGGCGATCATGCCCAGGGCGCGAACCGCGAGAAACTCATCCATGTAACGCCAGGACAGGTAGGTGCCAGCCACCACGGCGATGGCCATCACCCGGCGCAGGTGGGCAAACTCCCCGAGATCCATCGTCGTAATGAGGATAAAACCCCAGATGCCCGCGATCGCAATCAACACGGTTCCCGCCGCACGCGAGCGGGGAAAATTCTTCAAGGCCGACTCGGTCGCCGAGGGCTTGAGCAAGGCCCAGACATGCCCCAGGATGAGCGCAAGGCCGAGGACAAGTCCCACGGCGTGAAGGTCGACCGGATACATCATACGGATGCAGCAGTACCCGAGCGCTTGTCTTTTCGCAACCAGAGCCGTTGATCGAGCGCGTCGGAGGCGGCGGCCACCTGAGCCTGTTTCTTGCTGAGCCCCTCTCCCCGGCCAAGCTCGATGCCGCTCCAGATCACCTTGGAGACGAAGTGCTTGGAATGATCCGGCCCCGTCTGCTCGACGACCTCGTAGGCCGGGGCGCAGGGCTCGATGGCTTGCAAAATTTCCTGCAAGGTTCCCTTGGGATTCACCTCCTCGGGGTTCTTCGCGATGCGCTCAAAGTCATCCAGGGTCTCGCGCAGGACGAAATTCCTCGCCGCATCAAATCCGCCATCGAGGTAGATCGCTCCCACCACGCTTTCAAAGGCGTCCGCCAGGGTCGAGGCGCGTTCGCGTCCCCCGCTGGCCTCCTCGCCGCGTCCCATCATCAGGTAACGCCCGAGATCCATCAGGACGGCATGGGCCTTGAGGGCGGGACGGGAAACGATGCGGGTGCGCAGTTTGGTCATCTGGCCCTCGCTGAAATCCGGATACAGCCGGTAAAGATGCTCCGTCACCACGAGCTGAATCACGGCATCTCCGAGAAACTCAAGGCGTTGGTTGTCGAAGGGATAGTTCTTCCGCTCCAGCGAGATGCTGGGGTGCGTCAAGGCCTCTGCCAGAAGCAGGCCATTGCGAAACTTGTAGCCCATCCGCTCCTCCAACGGGTTCATGATGGATGCGTGTCGGCTTGGATCTGTGGTGGGCATGTCTACCTGTCTGAAGCACCCCCGCAATGTAACAGCCAAAGCATCAAGGCATTACACGCAACCGAGCGCAAATAAGTTCCCGTATTCTTTAGGCGCTGCCTTGCAGGGTTGGCAAGTCCATAAGCACCAACGCCCTCCGGATTTCGGCATCGGGGCCGATTTTCTTCCCTTCGATGGACACCGGAAATCGCCGAACTTTCCGTTTTCTTCAGCCCCTCAAGCTGCTAGCACCGCTGCATGATTGCAGGACCCGCCACGAACGCGCCACGGAATGGGATTCTGCGCGCAATCACTCTGCTCGCCGCCTGCTTCGCCATGACCCCGGCGCGAGCGGGTTCGGAGGAATCGAAGACCGAAACCGTTCCGATCTGGAATGCGCCCGCGTGGGTCAGCCGGGAGTTTGGAACCCTGAAGGATTCCGGGGTCCGTCCCTTCGTCACCTATTATGGCGTTTTCCAGGGAAATCCGCTCGGGGGCATCGACCAGTCCGCCGCCTGGTCGCAGGAACTCGTCTTCGGCGCGGCCTTGGATCTGGAGAAACTTTTCAAACTCCCGGGAGCGTCCCTGGTCATTTCCGGAGCCGATGCCACTGGGAGCAATCTCTCCGACGACATCGGCAACATCTTCACGGTATCGCAGGCCTACGTCACGCCGACTGTCATGTTTTATGAGCTCTACTGGCAGCAGTCGCTCCTCGACGACGCTCTGGAGATTCGCATCGGCCGCCTCGCTGCGGGCGATACCTTCGCCGCACTCCCTGCCTTTGCTCTTCAGGTCAACGGCGGCATCAATGGCAACCCGCTGAGCGTCTTTCTGAACTCCGAGTTCACCGCCTCGCCCAACGCCACCTGGGCGGCCTACGCCCGGTACGCGCCGACCTCGGACACCTACGTGTCCGCCGGTGTCTATCAGGCCACGGACCGCCTCGGGGTCACGGCCTACCATGGCCTGGATTTTTCCATCCGCCCGCAAGATGGCGTGCTCCTCCTCGGCGAGATCGGCTGGACTCCGACCTTTGGGCAGACACCGGCCCCATCCGGCAAGGATGGGAAGGCAACCGCCTCGCCAGCCGCCGGCCTGCCCGGCACCTACGCCGTCGGCATCTATTATTCCAATCTCCCGGAGGACGAATTCACGGGAGGCGGGACGCAGCGGAATTCCCTCGGCGTTTACGCCATGGCCCAGCAGATGCTCTGGTGCAGCCGGGCCAATCCCAACATCAGCTTCTCGCTGTGGGGCGGAGCCACCGGCAATCCGCAGCCGGAGATCGCCACCATGCCGGTCATGGGATTTGCCGGAGCGATCTGGCAGGGGCTCATCCCGGGACGCGACCAGGACCAGGCCCTTTTTTCGTTCCTCGTCGGAGGCTGGAGCAGCGACTACGCCAATGCCTCAGCGACACAGGGAGCCGGATGGCCGACAGCGGAGTCGGTCCTGGAGTGGAGCTACATCGTCCAGTTGACCCCCAACCTCACCGTTCAGCCCGACATCCAGTACGTACTGCGCCCCGGCGGAACGGGAAACATCGGGAATGCTCTCGTGCTGGGCCTCCAGGTCAGCGCTTCGTTTTAGGCATCACGCCGGAAAGATTCGGGCCTCCGGAAAATTTCCGAGTTGTCAACGCACCGGACCAGCTTAGGTTCTCGCGCATGTCCCGTCGTTGCTTTTGGGTGCTTTGCCTGTTGCTGGCACCCTTTGCGTGCCTTCCCGCCGCACGAGTCGCCGATAGTCTGGTGCGCATCCAGGCCACCTCCCAAGACCCCAACTACCGCGTCCCCTGGGCTGGTGGTAATGTCGTCAGCGGCGTGGGCGCCGGATTCATCATCGACAACAACCGGATCATGACCAATGCCCATGTGGTCAGCAACAGCCGGTTCCTCCTCGTTTCCAAGGAGGGCGACCCAAAGCCCTACCTCGCCCGCGTGCTCTTCATCGCCCACGACTGCGACCTTGCCCTGCTCACCGTGGATGACCCGAATTTCTTCAAGGGCACCAACGCCCTCACGTTTGGCGGCATCCCCGCCATCGAGTCGACGGTCTCGGTCTATGGCTATCCCATCGGGGGCGATCGCCTTTCCGTCACGCGAGGCATCGTCTCCCGCATCGACTTCCAGCCCTACACGCACTCGGGCGTGGATTCGCACCTCACGATCCAGATCGACGCCGCCATCAACCCCGGCAACAGCGGCGGCCCCGTCCTCCAGGATGGCAAGGTCGTCGGCGTCGCTTTCCAGGGGTACAGCGGAGACGTCGCGCAGAATGTCGGCTACATGATCCCGACGCCGGTCGTCCGCCGCTTCCTCAAGGACATCGAGGACGGACGTTATGACAAATACGTCGACCTGAGCCTGAGCTATCATTCGCTGCACAATCCCGCAATGCGCCGCGCCCTCGGGCTGAGCGACGAGGACACCGGCGTGGTGGTGGGCGATGTCTTCGGCGGAGGCAACAGCGACGGACTGCTCAAGACCGGCGACGTTCTCCTCGCCATCGATGGCCTGCCCATCGCGAGCGATGGCACGGTCAAGATGGACTCCGGCGACCCGGTCGAGATGGCCGAGGTCGTCGAACGCAAGTTCCGAGGGGAGAAGGTGAAATTCCACATCCTCCGCGATGGCAAGGAAGAGGACGTCATCCTTCCCCTCACCCACTCGTGGCCCTTTACGCTCCAGGCCAACGCCTATGATGAGAAACCGCGCTTCGTCGTCTTCGGCGGCCTCGTCTTCCAGCCGGTGGATGCGAATTTCATGCGCGAGCACGACCCCGCCGACCTGCGCCTGCGCTATTACTTCGATCACTTCATTTCCGATCATCTCTATCGCGACCGGCAGGAAATCATCACTTTGAGCTCGATCCTCGCCGACCCGGTGAATGCCTACTCGGGTGAGTTTCGCTACAACATTGTCGACACCATCAATGGACAGAAAATCCGCAAGCTCGACGACCTCGCCGAGGCGCTGAAGAAACCTGCCGACTACTATGTCATCGAGATGGTCGGCCAGGGCCGCCCGCTCGTCCTGGAAAAACAGGCCGTCGACCAGGCCCGCGAACGCATCCGCACCCGCTACGGAGTCGTCAATGAACAGCAGCTTTAGTCCCATGCGCCGGTTTCCTCTTACCATCGTCGCGCTCCTCGCGCTCGCACCCGCCCTGCACGCCGCAGCCACCCGCCCGAATGAGCCCGTCGCCACGCCCGCGCCGGCGACCTCGGAGGTCACTGCCGCCTCGCTGGTCCGGGTCAACTCGACCAACCAGGCATACGACTTCTTCCGTCCCTGGAACAAAAAGGCCCCGTACTTTCGCAAAGGCCTCGGCGTCGTGGTGGAAAAGAACCGCATCCTCGTGACCGCGGAACTCGTCACCAACAGCACCTACATCGAACTCGAGGACCCCGTCACAAATGCCCGCGTGGCCGGGCAGGTCATCACCGTCGACTACGATAGCAACCTCGCCCTCCTCGCCCCGTCCGACGAGAACTTCCTGAAAAACGCCAGGCCCCTCGCGCTGGACAAGGGCGCCGTGGTCGGGGATCACATCGAGCTGCTTCAGTTGGAAACCAACGGCCTCGTCGCCCAGACTCCCGGCACCATCACGACCATCGCCGTCGCTCCCTATCCGCTCGGCCAGCTCGCCTTGCTCACGTTCCGGATCAGTTCGCCGATCCAGAGCCGCGACAGCAGTTTCACCATTCCCGCCGTGCGCGACGGCGACCTCGTCGGCCTGCTCATGCGCTATGATTCCCGCAGCCAGACGGCGGATATCATTCCCGCCCCGATCATCGCCCATTTCCTCGCCGATGCCTCGCAGGCGACTTATCAGGGCTTCCCGCGCGTCGGGCTCGGCTACTCGCCCACCCGCGACCCGCAGCTCCGCCGCTACGTCGGGCTGAAGGACGATGGCGGTGTCTACGTCACCGCCGTGCGGCCCGGGGGTGCGGCAGACAAAGCTGGCATCAAGCGCGGCGACGTCATTCTCGCCGTGGCGGGCAAGCCGATCAACCAGGACGGGGAATTCGATCACCCGCTCTACGGCAAGCTCACCTTCAGCCAACTCACCAGCGACGCCAAGGTCGGCGACAAGGTCGATTTCGTCATCCTCCGCGACGGCCAGAAACAGACCATCCCCATCACGCTGGAGGCCGTCGACCGCGGCAGCATCGTCAGCGACCCGTACATCTTCGACAAACAACCCCGCTATCTCGTGGTCGGAGGTCTCGTTTTCCAGGAGCTCTCCCGCCCGTACCTCCAGGAGTGGGGCGCCAACTGGCCCAAGGAAGCCCCTCAGCGTCTCGTCGCTCTCGACGCCTTCCAGGATGAGGACACCACCCCCGACCGCGGCAAGGTCGTCTTCCTCAGCCAGGTCTTCCCCACCGCCAGCGCCCTCGGCTACCAGGATCTCGAGCACCTCGTCGTCAGCAAGGTCAACGACGTGCCGATCAAGAGCCTCGACGACCTCGCCAAGGCCATCGCCACCCCGAAGAACGGCTTCCACAAGATCGAGTTCGACGACGACCCGCCGATCATCTATCTCGACGCCGTTGAGTCCGAGAAATCCGATGCCCAGATCCGCCAGGAGTACGGCATTCCGGAATTGAAGAACCTCAACTAAATAGTGTCGTCACGAGATGTGAGTAAGTGGTAAAAGGAAAGGATGATGCCCGCATCGAAAGAAGCCGCCTATCATCGTCACGACATCAGCGAGAGGCATTGGGAGTTGTTGGAAGGTCATTTGCCCGGAAGAGAGGGACTCTG